>NZ_JARGES010000027.1 GCF_029210365.1 Mesorhizobium sp. YIM 152430 | reverse complement strand
TCGCCTTGGCGGCCTTCGCCTTGGCTTTCGGTGCCGCCTTCTTCGCACCCGTCTTCTTGGCGGCGGGCTTCCTGGCGGACGCCTTGGCCTCGCCATTCGCCTTGGCGGCCTTCGCCTTGGCTTTCGGTGCCGCCTTCTTCTTCGGCGCCTTCGTGCCGCTTTTGGCCGCGCGCTCTGCGATCAGCGCCAGCGCTTCCTCGACGGTCACGCTCTCCGGCGCCTTGCCCTTGGGCAGCGTCGCATTGACCTTGCCCCAGTTCACATAGGGGCCGTAGCGCCCGTCGCGCACGGTTATCTTGCCACCACCGTCCGGATGCTCGCCTAGTTCCTTCAGCGCCGTCGCCGCACCGCGCTCGCGGCCATTGGCGAATTTCGACTTCTTCTCGGCGATGACCGTGACCGCGCGGTTGAGACCGATCGAGAACACGTCCTCGATGGTGTCCAAATTGGCGTAGGTTCCGTCATGCAGCACGAACGGACCGTAGCGTCCGAGCCCGGCCGAGATCATCTTGCCGCTTTCGGGATGCTTGCCGACATCGCGCGGCAGCGACAGCAGCGCGAGCGCCTTCTCATGGTCGATCGAATCCGGCGTCCAGCCCTTCGGCAGGCTGGATCGCTTGGCTTCCTTGCCTTCGCCGCGCTGGACATAGGGGCCGAAACGGCCGCTCTTCAGCGTGATTTCCTCGCCCGTATAAGGGTCCTTGCCGAGTTCCTTGTCGCCGTCGACCGCCGTGCCGTCGCCGTTGGCTCCCGGTCCGTCGAGCTGGCGGGTAAAGCCGCATTCGGGATAGTTTGAGCAGCCGACGAAGGCGCCGAACTTGCCGAGCTTCAGCGACAACTGGCCAGAGCCGCATTTGGGACAGACGCGCGGGTCACTGCCGTCTTCGCGCGGCGGGAAGGCGAGTGGTGCGAGTTCGACGTTGAGCGCATCGAGAACGTCGGTGACGCGCAACTCCTTGATACCGTCGACATGGCCGGAAAATTCCTTCCAGAAGTCGCGCAGCACGTCCTTCCAGGCGAGCTTGCCGTCCGAAATCTGGTCGAGCTTTTCTTCGAGCGCGGCCGTGAAGTCGTATTCGACATAGCGGTCGAAGAAGCTTTCGAGAAAGGAGGTCACCAGCCGCCCCTTGGCCTGCGGCACCAGCTTGCGCTTCTCGTTCGTAACGTAATCGCGGTCTTCCAGCGTCTTGAGCGTCGCTGCATAGGTCGACGGCCGGCCAATGCCGAGTTCTTCCATGCGCTTGATGAGCGAGGCTTCCGAATAGCGCGGCGGCGGTTCGGTCGAGTGCTGGGTCGCGTTGATCTGATGGCGCGCGATGGCCTCGCCCTGGCGAATCTCCGGCAGACGCTTGTCCTCGTCGTCGGCGTCCGGCGCGTCCTCGTCCTTCTGCTCGGTATAGGCGGCGATGAAGCCGTCGAAGCGCACGACCGAGCCGACCGCGCGCAGATTGGCCGTCTTCGCCCCATTGACGGCGTCGATCTCGACCGTCGTGCGCTCGATCTCGGCCGGCACCATCTGGCTGGCGATCGCGCGCTTCCAGATCATGTCGTAGAGCCGCGCCTGGTCGGCATCCAGATATTTGCGAACCTGGTCGGGCGTGCGCCAGAACTCGGTCGGCCGCACCGCCTCGTGCGCTTCCTGCGCGTTCTTGGCCTTGGTCGAATAGTAGCGCGGCTTTTCCGGCAGATAGCGGTCGCCGAAGCCCTTGCCGATCTGCTCGCGCGCCGCTGCGATCGCCTCGGGCGCCATCTGCACGCCGTCGGTTCGCATATAGGTGATGAGGCCGGTCGTCTCGCCGCCGATCTCGACGCCCTCGTAGAGCCGCTGCGCCACCTGCATGGTGCGCGAGGCCGAAAAGCCGAGGCGCGAGGACGCCGCCTGTTGCAGTGTCGAGGTGGTGAAAGGCGGGGCGGGGTTGCGCTTCGTCGGCTTCGCCTCGACCGAGGCCGCCGTGAAGGTCGCACCCTCCATCATCGCCTTGATCTCATCGGCGCGCGCCTTGGTGCCGATGTCGAGCTTGGCGAGCTTCTTGCCCTCATAAGCCGTCAGCCGCGCCTCGAAGCGGTCCTTGCGCACCGTGTCGAGCAGGGCGGCGACCTGCCAGTATTCCTCGCGCACGAAGCGCTCGATCTCGGCCTCGCGGTCGCAGATCAGCCGCAATGCGACCGACTGGACGCGGCCGGCCGAGCGGGCGCCGGGCAGCTTGCGCCACAGAACCGGCGACAGCGTGAAGCCGACGAGATAGTCGAGCGCGCGGCGCGCCAGATAGGCGTCGACCAGCGGGCCGTCGATCTCGCGCGGATTGGCCATCGCCTCGGTGACCGAGGCCTTGGTGATCGCGTTGAAGACGACGCGCTTGACCGGCTTGTCCTTGATCGCCTTCTTCTGGTTGAGGACTTCGAGCACATGCCAGGAAATCGCCTCGCCCTCGCGATCCGGGTCGGTCGCCAGGATCAGGCTGTCGGCCTCCTTCATCGCCTTGGCGATGTCGCTCAGCCGCTTCGAGGAGGGCGAATCCACTTCCCAGGACATGGCGAAATCGTCGTCCGGGCGCACCGAACCGTCCTTCGCCGGCAGGTCGCGGACATGGCCGAACGAGGCCAGCACCTTGTAGCGCGAGCCCAGATATTTGTTGATTGTCTTGGCCTTGGCAGGCGATTCGACGACGACGACGTCCATATTACCGTATGATCCCCGAGCCTCCACGATCGCGTGCGGCCCTCAAATTTCTTTTCGTTCTCGGTGCGTGACATGGCGGTGCGGGGCCGTCCGGTCAAGGGAAAACGGATTGGTCGCCCGCTGCATTCCCTGTAATGCACGCATAAGTTGCAGTGATTTGTGATTGCAATTTATGGTGTTTTCGTATATCCTTATATTACTGCCGGTTGCGGTGCAGGCAAGTTTGCATCCGGCGAAACTGACCCTTCGGGGTCGAAGTCTTAGCCGGAAGGGAGCCCTATGCGGGAGGCACTTACTGCGAAGACGGACAAGCTGGAATATGTCCATTCCATGCTGGGGCAGTTGCGCCGCATGGCTGCCGACGAACAGCACGAAATGCTCGCCTATCTGATCGAGATGGCTTGCATCGAGGCAAACGACATTCTGCGCGGCGCGCGTCCGTCACGGGTCCGGCGTAACCAGCGAGACAGCGCCGCCTGAATGCCGCTCGAGCCGGCCGGCGAGATCGAGTTCGAGAAGCAGGATCCGAACGGTTCGCGCGGGCAGGTCGCTATGCTGGACGATCTCGTCGATGGCGGTCGGGCTCGGGCTCAGCGCCTCGATCAGACGGGTTCGCTCGTCCCGTTCGGGCTCGACCGGCTCATCGTCGAAAGCCGGCTCGATCTGCGTTGCGTCGGGTTCGCGCAAAGCGGCGGGCGGCGCGCGCCCGATCATCGGCCGCAATTGCTCGATGACGTCTTCGCTGTCCAGCGTCAGGATCGCGCCGTCCTTCAACAGCCCGTTCGAGCCCGCCGCGCGCGGATCGAGCGGCGAGCCGGGAACGGCGAAGACGAGACGGCCGAGTTCGCTGGCCAGCCGGGCGCTGATCAGCGAGCCCGAGCGTTGCGCGGCCTCCACCACGACCAGCCCGAGGCCCAGCCCCGCGATCAGTCGGTTGCGGCGCGGAAAGTCCCGCGCGCGAGGTTCCCAGCCGAACGGCATCTCGGTGATGACGGCGCCCGAGCGGGCGATCTTGCCGACGAGTTCGAGGTTTTCCGGCGGGTAGGGCTTGTCGAGACCGCCGGCCAGAACCGCCACTGTGCCGGTTTCGAGGCTGGCCCAATGCGCCGCGGCGTCGATGCCGCGTGCGAGGCCCGAGACGACGGCAAAGCCCGACTTGCCGACTTCGCCCGCCAGTTGCCGTGCCATCTTCGCGCCGGAAGCCGAGGCATTGCGCGCGCCAACGATCGAAACGGCCGGTGAGGAGAAGATGTCGCTTCGCCCCATCACCGTCACGAGCGGCGGCGGCACGTCCATGTGGCGCATCATCGGCGGATAGTCCGCGTCGCCGATGGCCGCGATCCGCCCACCGAAGCGCGCGACCTTGTCGATCTCGGCTTCCGCTTCCTCCATGGTCGCAATGCGGATCTTCCGGCCGCCGCCGCGCGCTGCGAGGTCGGGCAGCGCGTCCAGCGCGGCCTTCGCCGAGCCGAAGCGGTTGATCAGGTCGCGAAACGTGGCCGGTCCGACATTGTCCGAGCGCAATAGCCGCAACCAGTTCAGCTTCTGCGTATCGCTGAGTTTCAACGATGGGGCGGGCGAGCCGTTCATCCCTTGGCGCCGATCCGGCTCTCGGTGCCGGCCATCAGGCGCTTGATGTTCTCGCGGTGCTTCCAGAACACGATCAGGCTCATCAGCGAGAATGCGATCGACGCATCGCCGAAGCCCAGCAGGAGAAGCGTGATCGGCACCGCCACGCAGGCGATCAGCGCGGAAAGAGACGAATAGCGCGTCAGGAAGGCGGTGGCGGTCCAGATGATCGCGAAGACGAGGGAGGCGATGCCGGAGATCGCCAGCAGGACGCCCAGATAGGTCGCCACGCCCTTGCCGCCCTTGAAGCCGAGCCAGACCGGGAACAGATGGCCGATGAAAGCGCCGGATCCGGCAAGGATGCCCAGCCCCACGCCATACTGCTCCGCCACAACCACGGCCACGGTGCCCTTCAGGGCGTCGAGCAGCAATGTCGCGGCGGCGAGCTTCCTGTTGCCGGTGCGCAGCACGTTGGTCGCGCCGATATTGCCCGAGCCGATCGCGCGCACGTCGCCGAGGCCGGCCATACGCGTCAGCAGAAGTCCAAACGGAATGGAGCCCAGGAGATAGCCGAAGCCGAGCGCTGCCAGCAGAATCATTGTCCGCCCTTCGTCGATGCGATGTCGGTGGTCATTGTTGCGCGAAGACCGTGCGCCCCGCAACCAGCGTGCGCATCACCCGGCCCTGCAATTTAGCGCCTTCGAAGGAGGTGTTCTTCGACAGGGACACGATACCAGCCTCGCTGACGACCCAGGGGGCATCGAGGTCGACGACTGCCATGTCGGCCGGCGCGCCTGGCTTGAGTGTGCCGGAATCGAGGCCGAAGCGCTTTGCTGGGGCGGTAGACAGCACTTCGACGAGCCGCATCAGCCGGACATCGCCATTGTGATGAAGCCGTAGCGCAACCGCGAGCAGCGTCTCGAGCCCGATCGCCCCGCTCGCGGCTTCCGCGAATGGCAGGCGCTTGGTGTCGACATCCTGCGGGTCATGCGCGGAGGTGAGGATGTCGATCGTCCCGTCGCGCAGCGCCTCGATCATCGCAAGCCGATCTTCCTCGGCGCGCAAGGGCGGGGCGAGGCGGAAGAAGGTGCGGTATTCGCCGATGTCGTTTTCGTTCAGCGCCAGATTGTTGATCGAAATGCCCGCCGTCACGTCCGCGCCGTCTGCCTTGGCGCGTCGGACGGCATCGGCCGACATGGCGGTCGAGATCATTGCGGCGTGGTAGGCGCCTTTCGTCAGCCGCGCCAGCAACAGATCGCGCTCGAGCGGGATCAGTTCGGCCTCGCGCGGAATTCCGGGCAGGCCCAGCCAGCTTGCGAAGAGCCCTTCGTTCATGACGCCTTGCGAGGCGAGGTCGCGGTCCTGCGTGCGATGCGCGATCACGGCGTCGAAGTCGCGTGCATAGGTCAGCGCGCGGCGCATGATGAGCCCATTCGCGATCGTCTTGCGGCCCTCGGTGAAGAAGGCCGCGCCCGCCTGCGACAGGAGCCCGATCTCGGTCATTTCCTCGCCGGAAAGACCCTTGGTGATCGCGCCGGTCGGAATGACGTTGACGACGGCCGTGTCGCGCGCCGTTCGCCGGACAAACTCGACGAGGGCGACGTCGTCGATCACCGGGTCGGTGTCGGGCATCATCGTGATCGTCGTCACGCCGCCTGCCGCGGCCGCCGCACTTGCCGAGGCGATCGTCTCGCGATGTTCCGCTCCGGGTTCGCCGATATGGACCGAGGTGTCGACCAGTCCGGGCATGATCGTCAGCCCGGCGCAGTCGACGATCTCGGCGCCTTCGGGCGCGCCCTGGTTCAAGGCAGAGGCTCCAGCCTCCGCGATCCGTCCGTCGAGGACGATCACGGTTCCTGTCTCGTCGATTCCGCGCGACGGATCGATGATCCGGCCGCCCTTCAGAACCACCGGATTCATGTCGGCGCTCCTTCGAGAAGCGCTTCCATGACGGCCATGCGAACGGCGACGCCCATTTCGACCTGCTCCTGGATCACGCTTTGCGGGCCGTCGGCGATGGCCGATGCGATCTCGACGCCGCGGTTCATCGGACCGGGATGCATGACGAGCGCGTCGGGCCTGGCCCTGGAAAGCTTGGCGGCGTCGAGGCCGTGAAATCGGAAATATTCGCGCACCGACGGGACGAATGCGCCGGCCATGCGCTCGCGCTGGAGCCGCAGCATCATCACGACATCCGCGTCAGCAATGGCATCCCCGAGCCGCGAGAAGGTCTCGACGCCCATCTGCCCGATGCCGGACGGCAGCAGCGTCGATGGGGCCGCGACCTTCACTTGTGCGCCGAGCGCATTCAGAAGAACGATGTTCGAGCGCGCGACGCGGCTGTGAAGCACATCGCCGCAGATCGCCACGGTGAGCCCGGCGATCCGTCCCTTGGCGCGGCGGATCGTCAGCGCGTCCAGCAATGCCTGTGTGGGGTGCTCATGCGCACCGTCGCCGGCATTGACGACCGAGCAGCCGACCTTTTGCGCCAGAAGGGCGGCCGCGCCCGCCGATCCGTGGCGGATGATGAGGATATCCGGCCGCATGGCGTTGAGCGTCATTGCCGTGTCGATCAGCGTCTCGCCCTTCTTCACCGACGAACTTGCGACCGACATGTTCATCACGTCCGCGCCGAGCCGCTTGCCGGCGAGTTCGAAGGAGGCTTGCGTTCGGGTCGATGCTTCGAAGAAGAGGTTGATCTGCGTGCGCCCGCGCAGCGTCGCGCGCTTCTTGTCGGCTCCGCGCGAGATCGCGACGGCGGCCTCCGCACGGTCGAGCAGGTTTTCGATATCAAGCGGCGACAGGCCCTTGATGCCGAGAAGATGGCGATGCGGATAGGGCGGGAAGGTCGCTGGCGATATCATGACGATCACGGCCTATAGGCAAGTGCCGCCCTTGGGGCAAGCACGGCCTTGCTCGCGACAAATTTCCTCCGCGGGTTTTCATCCTGCGCCCCGCCATGCTTTGATCGCGCCAAAGCCCGCGCGCGGCGGATTCGAGATGATGCGGAAGGAAGCGACTTGAACCACGAGGTCACCAATCAGACACCCCCGATTGCTGGCACCAATGCCTGGCGCTCCGATCCGCTGTTGATGCAGCTTGGCGAAAACTTCTCCGAAATCGCCCGCAAGGATATGGATCTGCTTGGCAAATTCGCCCGCAATGCCGAAGCGCTCGACCTTGCGCGTCTGGCCAATTGCGAAACACCGAAGCTGCGCACCCACGACCGGCAGGGCCGCAGGCAGGATCAGGTCGAGTTTCACCCGGCCTATCATGCCTTGATGCGTCGGTCCGTTTCGCTCGGCCTTCACTCGTCCATCTGGGAAAACAACGAATCCGAAAAAGGCCACCGACACCAGGTCCGCGCTGCACGCTTCTACATGACGGCCGGCCTCGAATGCGGGCATCTTTGCCCCGTCACCATGACCAGCGCCTCGCTCGCCGCGCTGATGGCGAGCCCGAAGCTCTTCCGCGAATGGGCGCCGCGCGTCACCACACGCAAATACGACCCCGCATCCAAGCCCCCGGTTGAAAAGTCGGGCCTGACCATCGGCATGGGAATGACCGAAAAGCAGGGCGGCACGGACGTTCGGGCAAACACGACGAAGGCCGAGCGCGTCGGCAACGGCTTTTACCGCCTCACCGGGCATAAATGGTTCATGTCGGCGCCGATGAGCGACGCGTTCCTCGTTCTGGGTCAGGCACCGGAGGGGCTTTCCTGCTTTCTTGTTCCGCGCATTCTTTCGGACGGCTCGGCCAACGGACTTCATTTCCAGCGCCTGAAGGACAAGCTCGGCAACCGTTCCAACGCCTCGTCCGAGGTCGAGATCGACGGCGCGATCGGCGAGATGGTGGGGGAACCGGGGGGCGGGGTCCGCACGATCATGGACATGGTGACGCTGACGCGGCTCGACTGCGCGCTCGGCAATGCCGGCATCATGCGCGCCGGCCTTGCCGAGGCCGTCCACCATGCGCGCCACCGGCAGGTCTTCGGCTCGGCTCTCATCGACCAGCCCTTGATGAGCCGCGTGCTTGCCGACATGGCGCTCGACGTCGCGGCCGCCACGGCGCTCTCGCTGCGGCTTGCCCGCGCCTTCGACGAGGCGGCGAACGACCGCACCGAAGCCGCCTTCGCCCGCGCCATGACGCCCGTCGTCAAATACTGGACCTGCAAAATAGCGCCGGCGCTGATCTACGAGGCGATGGAGTGCCTCGGCGGCAATGGGTATGTCGAGGAAGCGCCGCTCGCGCGGCATTATCGCGAGGTGCCGGTCAACGCGATCTGGGAAGGGTCGGGCAACGTCATGGCGCTCGACGTCCTGCGCGTCCTTCGCCGCGGCACCGGGCCGTTCGAGGAGGTTCTGGGCTGGATCGAACGCGAGCTCGGGCCGAGCGGTCCCGGCACGACGCAGGTGCTGCGTGCCGCCATGGACGTCGCCATCGAGGACGAGGGCTCCGCGCGCATCCTGACCGAACAACTGGCGCTCGCCGCCGCAGCCGCCGAACTCAAGCGCCTCGGGGCAGGGCAGATCGCCGACGCCTTCGCCGAAACGCGCCTCGGCGGCCAATGGCGCACGACCTACGGAATGCTCGGCGCGCGGTACGATGCGCGCATGATCGTCGATTCGCTCTACCCGGAAGTCAACTGAGCGGTGATCGCCAGGACGGCGGGGATCGAGAAGAAGGAGAGGGCGGTCTGCAAGGTGGTGACGGCGGCGTAAAGCTCCGCGTCGCCACCCAGTTGCTTGGCCAGAAGATAGCCGTTCATCGCGGTCGGCACCGCTGCGCAGAGCGCCAGATATTGAAGCTGCGCGCCGTCGATGCCGAAGCTCCAGGCAAGCGTGATCAGGATCACGGGAAAGACGGCGAGCTTGAGAAAGACCGGCAGCCAAAGCGGGAAACGCAGCGAGACGATGTCGGCGATGCGCAGTCCCGCGCCGATGGTGATCAGCCCCATCCCGAGCGCCGCATTGGCGACGAGGATAAGTGTCTCGTTGATTGGATCGTAGATTCGGAACGGCGCAAAACGTAGAAGAACGGCGGAAAAAGCGGCCAGAATGAGCGGGTTCAAGGCCATTGTGCGCCCGATCCGGGCCCAATTGGCACTGGAATCGGCGAATTTCGTCACGACGAAGACCGAGAAGATGTTGATGGGGATAATGATCACCGCCATCACCAGCGCGACCACCGCGCTGCCGGCAGGCGGGAACATTTTCTGCGCGATGGCGAGCGCGATGAATCCGTTCCAGCGGATCGCCGTCTGGAAGACCGACGAATACTCCGTCGTTGCGACGAGCCCGTTTCTCTTCAGGATCGGCCAGAGCAGGCCGAGCAGCGCGACCATGATCAGGAACGACAAGAGCAGCGCCACCAGCATGGCGTCGAGGCGCAAGCCGGCGAAATCGGCATTGTAGATCGTGATGAAGAGAAGCGCCGGATACAGGAACCAGTAGGCGATCTGTTCGAGGCCCGGCCAGACCTTCTGGTCGATGATCGGCAGCCGTTTGAGGATGATCCCCAGAACGACCAGCAGGAAGATCGGCAGGGTACTTTCGAAGATGGCGAGCATTTTTGGGAAGTTCTTTCGCGGCAGGAGGTCTCCGCTTAAGAGCAGGCGCCCGCGATGTAAACCGCGCAGGGCCGGGCAGCGTTAACCTTAACGAAAGGTTTCGATTGCCGGTAACCAGTGCGAGGTCCAGTTTCCCGGATGGTTAAGAAAGGGATTCCATGCCACGCGCTCTGACCATCATCATCGCCTTCCACTGGGCGGTCCTTATGTGCCTTTCGGGCGCGCGCGGCGTGGCGGAGCCCGGCACGGCGGCGCTGGGCGACGTGATCGCGACCGGCTCCGTCGCGGCCATCCATTTCATGGCGGCGCTCGCATTCTTCTGGGCGATGGTTTCCGTGCTGATCGGTTCGGACAATGAGGAAGCGGGTCAGGGCAATGTCGCCAGGATCGCCGTGGCGGTCGGGCTTCTGGCGACGACGGCGGGCGCGATCGGGCCGGCGCTGGCAGGCGATGTCGCGCTTCTCCAACTCGCCGCGCTCCAGTTCGCCGGGCTGCTCGTCAGCCACCTGATCATGCAGGCCGAGCGCACGCCGACACGTCAGCCGGTCGGCGCCAACGACAACAGCCGCGCCGCCGCCCGCCTTCTGGCGATGCTGGCCGCGAGCGATGCCAAGATCAATCGCATGACCCGGTCGGGCGCAGGCACGCCGGGAGAATTCTGGCGATGAAATACATCCTGATCTTCTGGGGTCTGCCGATGGGCCTCTTCTGGAGCTGGTATTATCTCTCTTATCACGACATGCATTTCGGCTATCTGATGCTGAGCCGGCTGGTCCATGATCATGTGTTCGAGGTCTACGGGCAGATCCTCGGCATCGACCCCGCCTCGATCATGCCGCTCGTCATCCGCGCCTGCATCATCGACACGGTGCTGATCTTCGCGATCTTCGCCTTCCGGCGGCGCCATCAGATCAGGATCTGGGCGCTTCGTCGCCATGAGCGCCATCTGGCTCGGGTCGAAGCGTCTGGAGCCGGTCGAGAACGCCCTGCAGGATGAAGGATGCGGCAGCCGAATCGATCCGCTCGCCGCGCTTCTTTCGCGACACGTCCATCTCCAGAAGCGCGCGTTCGGCCGCGACCGTCGACAGGCGCTCGTCCCAGAGGACGAAGGGCAGCTTCGTCATCCGCGCCATGTTGCGCACGAAAGCCTTAGTCGCCTGGGCGCGCGGGCCTTCCGAGCCGTCCATGTTGATCGGCCAGCCGATCGCGACCGCCGCCACCTGATCCTTTTCGATGAGGGCCAGCAGTGCGGCCGCGTCCTGCGTGAACCTGGTGCGCATGATGACCGGCCGGGGATGGGCGAAGGCGTGGTGGCGGTCGGAGACGGCGACACCGATCGTCTTCGTGCCGAGGTCGAGCCCGGCGATCGCGCGCCCATCGGCAATGGTCAGCAATTGTTCCAGATCGATGAGGTTCATGGTCAGGCCGCTTTGACTTCGAATGTCTCCGTCCTATCCTTCCGCGCAATCCAATCAAAGAGAGGACGGGACATGAAACTCACATGGTACGGACATTCGGCGTTCAGGATCGAGACGGGAAACGCCAAGATCCTGATCGATCCCTTTCTGACCGGCAATTCGTCCTGGGGGAAGGGCTGGGAGGAAGCGGCCGAAGGCGTGACCCATGTGCTTTTGACCCATGGCCATAACGACCATCTCGGCGACGCGCTGCCGATCCTTAAGAAGACCGGCGCGATGCTCGTCTCGAACTTCGAGATCTACGAATATCTGGTCGCTCAAGGCGCGGACCCGAACAAGGTGAACCCCGGAAATCACGGCGGCACGGTCGATTGCGGCGGGTTCACCACCACCTTCGTCAACGCCGTCCATTCCTCGTCCTTCAGCAAGGAAGGCGGTGGCAATGTCTATCTCGGCAACCCGAACGGCCTCGTGCTGCATTTCGCCAATGGCGAATCGGTCTACCACATGGGCGACACCGACATTTTCGGCGACATGGCGCTGATCAACGAACTGCACCAGCCGAAGATCGGCCTGGTGCCGATCGGCGATCGGTTCACCATGGGCGGCGCGGTGGCCGCGATGGCGTGCCAGCGCTTCTTCGACTTCGAAACCGTCATTCCCTGCCACTATGGGACGTTCCCGATCATCGACCAGAACGCCGACAAGTTCGTCGAGGGGATGAAGGGGACCAAAGCCAAGGTGGTCGTGCCCACCATCGGCGAAGCCTTCGACGCCTGATCTGCGGGCGGGAATTTCCCGCCATCCTGCAGACCCATGTTGCACGCACAAGCCCGCGCCTTTATAGCGCGGGTTTCGTGTTCTTCCTGCCCTTTGCCGCGGAGCAACCATGTCCGTCGATCTCGCCACCGTCCGCCGCGTCGCGCATCTCGCACGCATTGCCGTCACCGATCAGGAAGCCGAGCGGATGACGGGCGAACTCAACGCCATCCTCGGCTTCGTCGAGCAACTGGGCGAGGTCGACGTTTCGGGCGTCGAGCCGATGACTTCGGTCACGCCGATGGAGATGAAGAAGCGCACTGACGCCGTCACCGACGGCGACAAGGCCGAAGCCATCGTCGCCAATGCGCCTGCGTCCGACGAGAACTTCTTCCTCGTGCCAAAGGTCATCGAATAGGATGTCGGTCACGATCACGCAGGAAACGCCGTTGCAGGACGACGTGCGGCAGATGGTGGCGGAACTCAACGCCTATATGATGCCGCTGACGCCGCGCGAATTCCAGTTCCAGTTGACCGTCGAGCAGATGGCAACGCCCGGCGTGACCGTCTTCGTCGCGCGAGACGAGGCCGGCCGCGCGGTCGGCATGGCGTCTCTCAAGGTCCATGATGCGACGCTGGGCGAGGTCAAGCGCATGTACACGCTGCCCGTCGTGCGCGGCCAGCGCGTCGGTTCGCGGCTGCTCGCCCGCGTCGAGGACGAGGCGCGCGCGCAAGGGCTGGCGCGGCTGGTGCTCGAAACAGGCGAAGCGCCGGGCTTCGAGGAAGCCTGGCGCGTCTATGAGCGCGGCGGCTACGCGGTCTGCGGCGCCGTCCTCGATTATCCCGATTCCGGCTTTTCCCGTTTCTACGAAAAGAAGCTTACCCCATGACCGACCTGACCCGCCTGACGATTGCCGAGGCGCGCACCAAGCTGCGCGCGAAGGAATTCACCTCGGCCGAACTGACGGACGCCTATCTTTCCGCAATCGACGCCGCAAATGGCGAACTCAACGCCTATGTGAAGGTGACGCCGGACAAGGCGCGCGAGATGGCGCAGGCTTCCGACGCGAAGCTGGCGAGCGGCAATGGCGGCGACCTCGAAGGCATTCCGCTCGGCATCAAGGACCTGTTCGGCACCGAGGGCGTCCACACGCAGGCGGCAAGCCATATCCTCGACGGTTTCGAACCGCGCTACGAATCGACCGTGACAGCCAATCTTTGGGCCGACGGCGCCGTGATGCTCGGCAAGTTGAACATGGACGAATTCGCCATGGGTTCTTCCAACGAGACCAGCCATTACGGCCCGGTGAAGAACCCCTGGCGCGCGGAAGGCTCCAATCTCGACCTCGTTCCCGGCGGCTCGTCCGGCGGTTCGGCATCCGCTGTCGCGGCCTGGCTTTGCGCCGGCGCGACGGCGACCGATACGGGTGGATCCATCCGTCAGCCTGCGGCCTTCACCGGCACGGTCGGCATCAAGCCGACCTATGGCCGCTGCTCGCGCTGGGGCGTCGTCGCCTTCGCCTCCTCGCTCGATCAGGCCGGGCCGATCACGCGCGACGTGCGCGACGCGGCGATCATGCTTAAGTCGATGGCGTCGGTGGACGCGAAGGACACCACCTCGGTCGACATTCCCGTGCCGGACTACGAGGCGGCCATCGGCCAATCGGTGAAAGGAATGCGCATCGGCATTCCGAAGGAATACCGCGTCGACGGAATGCCCGAAGAAATCGAAGCCCTATGGCAAAAGGGCATCGCCTGGCTGAAGGATGCGGGGGCGGAGATCGTCGACATCTCGCTGCCGCACACGAAATATGCACTGCCGGCCTATTACATCGTGGCGCCGGCGGAAGCCTCGTCCAACCTCGCGCGCTATGACGGCGTGCGTTACGGGCTGCGCGTGCCGGGCAAGGACATTGCCGACATGTATGAGCAGACGCGCGCCGCCGGCTTCGGCCGCGAGGTGAAGCGGCGCATCATGATCGGCACCTATGTGCTCTCGGCCGGCTATTACGACGCCTATTATTTGCAGGCCCAGAAGGTTCGCACGCTGATCCGGCAGGATTTCGAGAAGGTCTTCGCGGCCGGGATCGACACGATCCTGACGCCGGCGACACCGTCCGCAGCCTTCGGCATCGCCGATCAGGACATGGCCGCCGACCCGGTGAAGATGTATCTCAACGACATCTTCACCGTGACGGTCAACATGGCCGGCCTTCCCGGCATCGCGGTTCCGGCGGGCCTGGATGCGAAAGGACTGCCGCTCGGGCTGCAACTGATCGGCCGGCCGTTCGACGAGGAAACGCTGTTCCGCACGGCGCATGTGATCGAGCAGGCGGCCGGGCGGTTCGAGCCGGCGAAGTGGTGGTAGGTCGGGTCGCGGAACGGTGTTCTTCTACCTTTCCAAGATCTTCTGGCTGTTCGCTCATCCGCTCAACATGACGGGCATCCTGCTTTTTGTCGGCCTGATTCTGCTGTTCCTGCAATGGACGCGGCTGGCCGCTGCCGCATTTTCGGTCGCGTTCGTCGTCGTGGCGCTTTCGACATGGACGTCGCTTGGCGCGCTGATGCTGCATCCGCTGGAGGATCGCTTCGCGCGGCCCGATCCGGTGCCCGAGCGCATCGACGGGATCATCGTTCTGGGCGGCGGATTCGAGGGGGCGGTCAATCTGGCGCGGGGCGGGTATGAGCTGAATTCCAGTGGCGACCGGTTCGTCGAGACCGCGATTCTGGCGCGGCGCTATCGGCAAGTGCCGGTCGTCGTTTCAGGCGGGACGGGGACGATGGTTCTCGAAGGCGAGGGCGATGCGGACACGGCGCCAAGGCTTTTGAACGCGCTTGGCATCGAAAAAAGCCGACTGGTGCTGGAAAACCGCTCGCGCAACACCGACGAGAATGCGCGGTTCTCGCGCGATCTCGTGGACCCGCAGCCGGGGCAGACCTGGCTGCTCGTCACATCCGCGTTCCACATGCCGCGTTCGGTGCTGCTGTTCGAGAAGGCAGGGTTCGACGTCGTGCCTTGGCCGGCCGACTATCGCACCGCGGGCATCGAGACGCCGGGACTGGCGCAGGACAACGCGATCGATAGCCTGGAAAACACCACCGTCGCCATTCGCGAATGGATCGGGCTGCTGGCATATCGGCTGACCGGGCGCACCGACCGTCTCCTGCCTTAGCCGTCGATGACGGCGGCGCGGGCGGCGGAGAAGAACTGCCGGCGCACCAGCACGAAGAGCGTGAAGCTGGTCGTGGCGAGGAAGAACCACGGACCGACGAACCAGCCGAGATAGCCGAGCGCGAAGAAGATGGCACGCAGGCCGGCGTTGAAGTGCTTGCCGCCGAGCTGGTTCATGCGCGCCGCGCGCATGACGGCGCGCTCGGTTTCGGCGTCCTCGATGCCGTCCTTCACGATCGGGACGGCACCGATCAGGATCGAGCAATAGTTGAAGAGCCGGTAGGCCCAGCCGAACTTGAAAAAGGCATAGGCGAGGATGCCGGTCAGGCCGAAGATTTTGGCCTCGAAGGCCGGCCGGGCGATGTCGTCGCCCGCCGGCAGGTCGCCGAGAACGGCGATCACCTGATCGGTCGAGCCGAGAAGCGCGAAACAGCCGCCGAGCGCAAGAAGCGAGCTCGACGCGAAGAAGGCGGTGCCCTGCTGGAGGCCCATCATGATGCCGGTGTCGATCATGCGCAGATCGCGTCTGGCCATGGTGCGCATCCAGGTCTCACGCTCGCGGTTCATGGCGGAGGTGAGCGTCGGGCGCGAAAAGAGCCGGCCTTGCGTCGCCTGCGCGAAAACGATCCAGCCGACCAGAAAATAGGCGAGCGCCGCCAGATCGAGAGGATCGAGGAGAGTGGAGTCGAGGATCATGTGGCGAGCCTAGCCGATTTCTCCGGACATGCGAGCGTCATCCTTTCGCCCGATGCGTTACGAATTCGCAAACATCGCGTTGCAGCTAACCTGATGATTTGTCTCGAATTGTTCGAAGCGGCGCGGCTGCCTGGAAGCTTATGCCTTGAATTTGCCGTCTTTCGGCATTGCAAGGCGCCGCGAATACGTCTACCCAGAAGCCTGCTTGAGCAGGGACGCGATCCGCGTTTTTCGGTGGCGATGGCAAACCAAGATCTCAATAACGGGAATTCCATGGACGACACCGTTCAGAAATCCTGCTGGGGCGTAACCGCCAAGGCAGTGATCGGCTTTGCAGGCATCATTCTCCTGGCCTGGCTGGTCGGGGGCGCAGGCGCGGAAGGCGTGGCGACGATCGCCGCGAGCTAAACCGCCAGGCAGGCCGCGGGCCTGCACTGAAAATTCGAGAGGCTGCGGGATGGTTTCCGCAGCCTTTTTCTTTGCCATGTCGCAACCGGATCAGCGAAGGTCGGCAGGCGCCTTGCGCGCTTTGCGTGGCTGGCGAAGAGTGCGCGCGCAGCTACCGGAGAAGCATATGTTCCTGTCCGTCTTCGACCTCTTCAAGATCGGCATCGGCCCGTCGAGCTCGCACACGATGGGGCCGATGTCGGCGGCCGTGCGCTTTCTCGACGAGATCGCCTCCGGCGACTGGCCGAAGCCGCAGGGCGCGACGGTGGCACGGCTCGCCGTCAGCCTGCATGGCTCGCTCGCCTTCACCGGCATCGGGCACGGCACGGACCGGGCTGTGATCCTCGGACTGACGGGCGCGCTGCCGCAGACGGTCGATCCCGACAGGATGGACGCGGCGGTGGCCGAAGTCGCGGAAACCAGGCGCGTCACGCCGCCCGGCCATCCGAGCTATCGCTTCGATCCGGCGAGCGATCTGGTGCTCGACCGCAAGCAGCCGCTGCCGGGCCATGCGAACGGCATGGCGTTCTTCGCCCATGACGGCGACGACCGGCTGCTTTTGAAGCGGATCTATTATTCGATCGGTGGCGGGTTCGTCGTTTCGGAGGAGGAATTGCAGCGGCTTGCGGCTAAAGGACCGGAAGGCAAGGCGGGCGAGGTGCCGCATCCGTTCCGCAATGCGCGCGAGATGCTGGCGATGGCCGAGGCTTCGGGCAGGTCGATCGCGGAGATGAAGCGGGCGAATGAGGAGACGCGGCAGTCGCGTGGCGACCTCGACGCCGGGCTCGACGCGATCTGGGATGCGATGCGCGGCTGTATCGAGCGGGGACTGAGCCAGGACGGCATCATGCCCGGTGGGCTGAAAGTACGCCGACGCGCGCGTCATCTGCACGATGCGCTTCAGGAACAATGGCGGCAGAACCGGCCGAACCCGCTTCTGGCGAACGACTGGTTGTCGGTCTACGCGATGGCGGTGAACGAGGAGAATGCGGCCGGCGGGCGCGTGGTGACGGCGCCGACCAATGGCGCGGCGGGCGTGGTGCCGGCGGTAATGCGCTACTGGCTGCATTTTCACCCCGAGGCCGATCAGACCGGCATCCGCGATTTCCTGCTGACGGCGGCGGCGGTCGGCGGGATCATCAAGCACAATGCCTCGATTTCCGGCGCCGAGGTCGGCTGTCAGGGCGAGGTCGGGTCGGCCTCGGCGATGGCCGCGGCGGGACTTTGCGCCGTCATGGGCGGGACGCCCGAACAGGTGGAGAATGCCGCGGAGATCGCGCTCGAACATCATCTCGGAATGACGTGCGATCCGATCGCAGGGCTGGTCCAGGTGCCGTGCATCGAACGTAACGCGCTCGGCGCGGTGAAAGCGGTGACGGCGGCATCGCTCGCGATCAAGGGCGACGGCAAGCATTTCGTGCCGCTCGACGCGGCGATCGAGACGATGCGCCAGACCGGGCTCGACATGAACGACAAGTACAAGGAAACGAGCCTTGGCGGGCTCGCCGTGAATGTCGTGGAGTGCTGAGCGCGGTTTCTGTGGACGGCGCGGCGTCGCGCCTTTGAGTTGCTACGCACGAGCGCCTATCTAGAGGCCATGGCACTCCATATTCTCAAGCTCTGCGTCGGATGCGATTCGATCGAGGATCTTCAATCCTGGATCGACGAGCGCAGTGCGCGGATGCGTGCGGCCGGCCGGCCGGTCGAGCATTTCCACACGACACGTATGGTGCCGAAGCGGGTCGATGAACTGATCGACGGCGGATCGCTTTACTGGGTGATCAAGGGCGGCGTGCAGTGCCGCCAGAAACTGATCGACGTGCGTCCCTTCACCGATGGCGACGGGATCGGCCGATGCCACCTGGTCCTAGACCATGAACTGACGCCGACCGTTTGGCAGCCGCGCCGGCCGTTCCAGGGCTGGCGCTATCTGCGAACCGAAGACGCTCCGCAGGACGTCGGCAGCGGCTCCGACATGCGCGAGATGCCCGCGCAGCTTCGCCGCGAACTGGCCGACCTCGGTCTTCTGTGATCGCGCGCCGTCTTGTCTTGAGCGGGCGGGAGCCTCATTTTCATTGTCATGAGTGAAAAGACACCCGCCAAACCGGCATCGCTGCCGACCGAAACGCCACGCAGCGACCCGAATGCCATCGCAACCTTCCTGAGGCAGGCGCGGGCGCTTGGCGGCGGGCGCGGGTCGGGCACTGCCAAGGGACGGCTGGTTCTGGCGCTCGACGCCACGATGAGCCGCCAGCCGACCTGGGATCTTGCCTGCACGTTGCAGGCGGACATGTTCGACGCCGTCGGCAAGACCGGGCGGCTGGAAGTCCAGCTCGTCTATTTTCGCGGCTTCGGCGAATGCCGATCGTCGAAATTCGTCGCCGACACCGCCAAGCTCAAGGAACTGATGGTGAAGATCGACTGCCGCGGCGGGCACACGCAGATCGGCAAGGTCCTGTCGCACGCGCTCATCGAGACCGAGGCGCAGAAGGTGAATGCGCTCGTCTATATCGGCGATGCGATGGAGGAAGAAATCGACG
The DNA here is from genome assembly GCF_029210365.1 of Mesorhizobium sp. YIM 152430. Lineage (GTDB taxonomy): Bacteria > Pseudomonadota > Alphaproteobacteria > Rhizobiales > Rhizobiaceae > Aliihoeflea. Next base: position 493,454 of record NZ_JARGES010000027.1, on the reverse strand, counting down.
ATCTCGCCGACAAGGCCGGCCGGCTGGGGCTCAAGGGCGTGCCGGTCTTCCTTTTCCAGGAAGGCCACGATCCGTCTGCCGAGCGGGCGTTCAAGGAAATCGCACGGCTGACGAGAGGTGCGTGGTTCCGGTTCGACCGCAATTCGGCGAAGGCGCTCGCCGAACTGCTCTCGGCGATCGCGGTCTATGCCACCGGCGGCTATCCGGCGCTGGAGGCGAGGGGGCGCGGCGCGGATCGCCTGCTCATCGAGAACATGCGCGGCAGAAGCGAAACATGATCTACGTCATATCCGGCGGTGCGCTTGCGCTTTTCCTCGTATTCGTTCTCCTGCGCGCAGACGCCGCGAAGATCGCATCCAGCCTTCGGCTTGTCGGACCCGTCGTGCTCGGCATCGTTGGTGTGGGACTGATCCTGATCGGCCGGGTCGGCCTCGGTGGCATGGCGCTTTCGAGCGCGCTCGCCTGGTATGGAGCGGGGCGGATGCGCCGGCGCTCAAGCCCGACACCGGGAAAACGTTCCCATGTCCGCACGGCGGCGCTCGAAATGGAACTCGACCACGATACCGGCGAACTGGACGGTGTGGTGCTGGCGGGCCGGTTCGACGGCAAGCCGCTCGGGGAACTGAGCGAACTCGAACTCTACGAACTGCTCGCAGAACTGGCCGAAGACGGCGAGAGCCGCCAGCTACTTGAGACGTATCTTGACGGCCGACTTCCCCTCTGGCGCGACCACGCGCAGGCGGATGTCGGCGATGGGGAAACTCGCGCGCCAGCTTCTGGCCCCATGAGCAAGCAGGAGGCCTACCAGGTCCTTGGTCTTGAAGCGGGCGCTAGCGCGGCGGATATCCGCAAGGCGCATCGGCGCCTGATGCAGAGGCTTCATCCCGATCTGGGAGGCAGTTCCTTCCTGGCTGCGCGGATCAATGAAGCCAAGGACGTTCTGTTGTCCGGTCACGACTGATTCTCCTTCGAAACGATACATCCCGGAGAACGGGAAACTTACATCTGCACCGCATAGCACGCGATGCCGTAGCTCTTCAGCGAGCCGCAAGCGGACCATGCCGCATCCTTGCCAGCGAATCCCGAGAAGCGCGCACGGTAGTAGGTCTGACCATTGTGCTGGAACGTCTCGGTGAACGGATCAGCGTTGCCGAGGACTTTCGACGCGCGGGACTTTGCCGAGGCCAGGAACGACTTGGCTTCGGTTTCCGACGGCATGGATGCCACCTGGATGACCCAGCCGCTGGACGGTGCGGTCGACGAGGTCTGGACCGGGTCGACAGTCGTCCGTTCCTTGATGGCGCCGAGAGCCGCCGGAACGGCCTGCGAGGGAACGGGAGCGGGCGGCGTCGGGCGGGCGGAGGGCACGGCGCCGGCGAAGGCCATCTGGATCCGGTTCGAGGCATCGTCGTCGCCTGCGGGCGCGGCGGGTGCGAGGGCAACGGCCGGGGCCTGAACTGCCGGCTGGGCGGCAGCGGTGGATGTCAGCGCCAGTTCGAGCTGGGCGGCGCCGGCAGGCTCGGCCGGGCGGAACGGCGGCGCTGCGACGGTTTGGGGCAGGCTCTGGGCCGAGGCGGCGGCGGCGATCGGGCTGGCCGGGCCGCGGGCCACGAGAAGCTGCTTGCTGCCGCGCGAGGCGCGGGGCAGGTGTTCGCGGATCAGATTGACCATATGGTCGTCGCGCGAGCGGCCGGACTGTCCGCCCATGACGACTGCGACGATGGAACGACCGTCGTCCTGCACCGACGAGACGAGATTGAAGCCCGAGGCGCGGATATAGCCGGTCTTGATCCCATCCGCGCCGCGAACGCGGCCGAGGACGCGGTTGTGGTTACCGAAGCGCTGCTTGCCGAGGGTGAATTCGCGCGTGCCGAAGTAGGAATAATATTGCGGAAAATGCTCCCGCAGGGCGATGCCAAGGATCGCCATGTCGCGCGCGGTCGTCACCTGCCTGTTGTTCGGCAGGCCATGGGCGTTCTGGAAGGTCGTCGAATTCATGCCGAGCTGGCGTGCCTTGGTGGTCATCAGACGGGCAAAATTCTGCTCGGAGCCCCCGATGAACTCACCGATCGCGGTGGCGATGTCATTGGCGGAACGGGTGACGAGCGAATAGATTGCGTTTTCGGCCGTGATCGTGGCACCCGCGCGCAGGCCGATCTTGGTCGGCGGCTCGGCGGCGGCCTTGGCGCTTATCGGAATCGGGGTCGATTTGGCGACGCGACCGGACTCCATCTGCTCGAACAGCATGTAAAGCGTCATCATCTTGGTCAGCGACGCGGGGTATCTTTGTGCGTCGCCGTTTCGCGAGAACAGAACCTGACCCGTCTTCGCATCCATAACATAGGCCGCGTAGCGCGGATTCGCTGATGCGTGGCCGGCGGAACCGGCGATCAAGGCGAGAGCGGTGAGGAAGGAAAGCAGGACCCTGAAAGCGGCCCGGTAACGCGAAGAGAGTCCGGCGAACGGCTGACGCACAACTACACCCATACAGATTTTGTCGGTCGCATTCTGGCGAGGTTTTACATTCTGCCAACCTAGCCACCGGAAGTTACCGATCCGTTTATGGTAACCGCTTCGTTCACGAATCCGGCCAAATCCGACTCTTGTGCGCGGGATTCTGCCGCAATTGACGAGTGCTGCGTCGCACGATAGATTTTTCGCAACGCAGCATTGCTGTGCGTTTCCGTGGAGCAAGAGGTTCGACTGATGATGCAATCCTTCGATGATGCCGGCAAGTTCGGCAAGGAAATGACGGATACCGGACTGAAGAGTTTCGCTTCGGTCTCTAAGAACATGCAGGCTATCGCCGTCGAGGCGACCGAATATTCCCGTCGCGCATTCGAGCAGTCGGGATCGGCGCTTGAAAAGCTGGTCCAGGCGAAGTCGCCGGACAAGGCCATGGAAATCCAGATGGATTTCGCACGCCAGGCTTATGAGGGTTTCGTCGGTCAGGCGACACGCATGAGCGAGCTCTACGCGGACATGGCTAAAGAGGTCTACAAGCCTTTCGAGATGCTGGGCGTGAAGGCGCGGTGACCGCGAGCCACATCGATGAAATGATGACGAGGCCGTGCGATTGTGCGGCCTTTTTCGTGTAGCATCGACGCGTCAAAAATATTGTCGAGGACGTGAAGCCCGGCCGTATTGTCACCATCGACTGAGGGCTTACAATCGAACACGAAGCACCTACATGACGCTTCCGAGGCGGGAGTGGTTGGATTGGGAAGGCGAGTGACGAGCATAAGTTCCGGCGAACATGCGCCTAAGGCTCAGGCGGGGGAAAACGGCAATGGCGGCCCCGGTCGCGGCACGGCGGTCATCACCCGCACGAAAGCGAAGACCAAGAAGCCCAGTCTCTACCGCGTCCTGATCCTGAACGACGACTACACGCCGATGGAATTCGTCGTGCATGTGCTGGAGCGCTTCTTCCAGAAGGATCGCGAGGCCGCGACCCGCATCATGCTCCACGTTCACAATCACGGTGTCGGCGAATGCGGCGTCTACACCTTCGAGGTGGCCGAGACCAAGGTGACCCAGGTCATGGATTTCGCCCGCCAACACCAGCATCCGCTGCAATGCGTGATGGAAAAGAAATGAGGTACTGAATGCCGGCATTCTCCCAAGGCCTCGAGCGCGCGCTGCACCAGGCGCTGACTTTCGCCAACGAACGGCATCACGAATACGCGACGCTCGAGCATCTTTTGCTGGCGCTGATCGACGACGGCGACGCTTCGGCCGTCATGCGTGCCTGCAACGTCAATGTCGACGAGTTGAAGCAGACCGTCCTGACCTATATCGACACCGAACTCGACAATCTCGTCACCGGCTATGACGAGGATTCCAAGCCAACCGCAGGCTTCCAGCGCGTGATCCAGCGCGCCGTCATCCATGTCCAGTCGTCGGGCCGCGAGGAGGTTTCCGGCGCCAACGTGCTCGTCGCCATCTTCGCCGAGCGGGAAAGCCATGCGGCCTATTTCCTGCAGGAACAGCAGATGACCCGCTACGACGCGGTCAACTATATCAGCCATGGCATCGCCAAGCGACCGGGCGGCGCGGAAGTGCGCACGCCGCGCGGGGCGGAAGAGGAGGCTGCGAGCCCGGCTTCCGAGAACGAAGAAGGCACCAAGAAGAAGCAGCAGGACGCGCTGACGGCCTATTGCGTCAACCTCAACGAGAAGGCGAAGACCGGCAAGATCGATCCGCTGATCGGGCGTTCCGAGGAAATCAACCGCACGATCCAGGTGCTGTGCCGCCGCTCGAAGAACAATCCGCTCTATGTCGGCGATCCGGGCGTCGGCAAGACGGCCATCGCCGAGGGCCTTGCCAAGCGCATCGTCGAGGGCGACGTGCCGGAAGTGCTGCTCGACGCGACGATCTTCTCGCTCGACATGGGCTCGCTCCTGGCCGGAACGCGCTATCGCGGCGATTTCGAGGAACGACTGAAGCAGGTCGTCAAGGAACTCGAGGACTATCCGGGCGCGGTGCTCTTCATCGACGAAATCCATACGGTGATCGGCGCGGGCGCGACCTCGGGAGGCGCGATGGATGCGTCGAATCTTTTGAAGCCGGCGCTCTCGTCGGGGGCGATCCGCTGTATCGGCTCGACCACCTACAAGGAGTTCCGCCAGTTCTTCGAGAAGGACCGCGCGCTGGTGCGCCGCTTTCAGAAGATCGACGTCAAGGAACCGACCATCGAGGATGCAATCTCGATCATGAAGGGGCTGAAGCCCTATTTCGAGGACTTCCACAAGGTCAAGTACACCAACGAGGCGATCAAGGCGGCTGTCGAACTGTCGGCGCGCTATATCTCCGACCGCAAGCTGCCGGACAAGGCGATCGATGTGGTCGACGAGACCGGTGCCTCGCAGATGCTGTTGCCGGAGAACAAGCGCAAGAAGACGATCAGTGTGCGCGAGATCGAGCAGACGATTGCCACCATGGCGCGGATTCCGCCGAAAACGGTCTCGGCCGACGACGAGAAGGTGCTGGCGACGCTGGAGGACGAACTGAAGCGGGTCGTCTATGGCCAGGATACGGCGATCAGCGCGCTGTCGTCCTCGATCAAGCTGGCGCGTGCCGGCCTGCGCGAGCCCGACAAGCCGATCGGCTCCTATCTCTTCTCCGGCCCGACGGGCGTCGGCAAGACGGAAGTGGCCAAACAGCTTGCAACGTCGCTCGGCGTCGAACTGCTGCGCTTCGACATGTCGGAATACATGGAGCGTCACACGGTTTCGCGGCTGATCGGCGCGCCTCCCGGCTATGTCGGCTTCGACCAGGGCGGGTTGCTCACCGACGGCGTCGACCAGCATCCCCATTGCGTGCTTTTGCTCGACGAGATCGAGAAGGCGCACCCGGACCTGTTCAACATCCTGTTGCAGGTCATGGATCACGGCTCGCTGACGGATCACAACGGCAAGAAGATCGACTTCCGCAACGTGATCCTGATCATGACGACCAATGCGGGCGCTTCGGACATGGCCAAGCCGGCGATCGGCTTTGGCTCGACCAAGCGCGAGGGTGACGACATGGAGGCGATCAACCGCCTGTTCTCGCCCGAGTTCCGCAACCGCCTCGACGCGATCATCCCGTTCGGCTCGCTGCCGGTGCCGGTCATCCACCAGGTCGTGCAGAAGTTCGTCATGCAACTCGAGGCGCAGCTCGCCGAGAGGCGCGTGACCTTCGAACTGACGCCCGAGGCGATCGAGTGGCTGGCCGACAAGGGCTATGACGAGCGCATGGGCGCGCGGCCTCTCGGCCGCGTCATCCAGGAGCACATCAAGAAGCCGCTGGCCGAGGAAGTGCTGTTCGGCAAGCTCAAGAAGGGCGGCACGGTGCGGGTGCTGGTCGAGACCAAGGAAGATGGCTCCAAGGCCATCATTCTCGAAAGCCTCGCCGAAAACGCTCCGGTGAAGCCGAAGAAGGAAGACCCGGAACCAGCTTCAAAGCCGAAGAAGGCCGCGCCGCGCAAACCGAAGGCCAAGACGGTCGCGGCAGTCGGCGCGGATGGCGGCCCGGACAAGACCGGGAAGCGGGCAAGCGTGCCGCAACTGCCGCGCAAGAGCTGATCCAGCCTTCAGCGAAACTCAAAAGCGGCGTCTTCGGATGCCGTTTTTTTAACATCGCAAGTTTCCGGGGCCTGTGCTATCGGCGCGACATGCCTTCGCCTGCCGAGTCACTTGTCGACGCTACCGCCCACGACTTCTCCACCCGCCTGAAATGGTTCGGGCGCGGGTGCCGTGCTTCAATGTCGGTGCCGGCGCTGATCCTTGCCAGCAGTTTCATCGGCTTTGCCGCGCTGGCGCTCGAGGCTGGATTCACGCTGGCGCAGACCGTTTTCATGACGGGCATCGTCTGGGCGCTGCCGGCGAAGGTGGTGCTGATCGGTGCGGTTCTGGCGGGCAACGGCATCGCCGGCGCGGCCTTCGCGGTGGCGCTGTCCTCGGTGCGGCTCGCGCCGATGGTCGTGGTGCTGGTCCCCGAGCTTCGCGGGCCGCGCACCCGTCCGTGGGTTCTCTATCTCCTTTCGCATTTCGTGGCGGTCACGTCCTGGGTGATCGCGCTCGAGCAGATCCGTCATGTGCCGCGCGAATTGCGCACGAGCTGGTATGCCGGCGTCGGCTCGTCGCTGGTCGTGCTCAACATGATCATCGTGGCGCTGGTCTATACGCTGGCGCAGAACCTGCCGCCGATCGTCTCCGCCGCCCTGTTCATGCTGACGCCGATCTACTTCCTGACATCGCTCTGGGTCTCGGCGCGGGAGCGGGCAGGGCATGTGGCGATGGTCCTCGGCCTGCTGCTCGGTCCGCTCTTCCATATCCTGGTGCCTGACTTCAGTCTTCTGGCAACCGGGATCGTCGGTGGGCTTTTGGCCTATCTGTTCCACATCATCTCGAAACGCAGGAAGGCGACATGACCTTCGATGCGCTCGATGCCTGGTGGTGGCCCTATGTCTTCATCCTCGTCGCTGGCTGGCTGGCGACGGATAGCTGGCGCTTTCTCGGCGTCTATCTCGGCGGGCGGATATCAGAGGAATCGGACGCGCTCGTCTTCGTACGTTGTGTCGCGACCGCGCTGGTCGCCGCGGTCATCGCCAATCTGATCGTCAACCCGAACGGACCGCTTGCCGACACGACGCTGGAACTGCGGGTGTTCTCCGCGCTCGTCGGCTTCTGCGCCTTCCTGTGGTTCGGCAAGCGGGTGCTGGTCGGAATCTTCGTGACCGAGGCGGTTCTGATTGCCGGGATGATCCTTGCGGCGGGTTAGGCGGAAATTCACGAAATTCGTCTAGCATCGGTTTTCAGACGAGGACCGAAATGTATCTGCGCCAAGCTGAAATCACGGCCATCCTGATCGTTGCCGTCTTGGGGGTCGCAGACGGCCTGCTGATTTTCGTCAAGGCGCAAGCAATCGACTGGGCAAGTTACGCGCCGGGCATCCTTGCCGCCTTCGTGGCGATGGCAGTGGGACTGACTTATCGTGCGCTCGACCGCAGCGAGGGCATTGCACTTGGGGCGGTCGCGACCGGATTGTTCGTTCTTTTCACGATTGCCGCGTCGATCCTGAATTATCTGCTGTTTCCGTTCGCCGCCCCGACAATCGATGCCGTGTTGACGCGAATAGACGATATTTTCGGCTATCACTGGCCCGATTTCGTCGCCATGGTTGGGACTATGCCTTGGCTGGGCTCGCTGCTTGCGCGTGTCTATCTGAGTTCGCTGCCGCAACTCGTGCTGGTGATCATCCTGCTCGGCTTCATGGAAAAGCCTGTGGCGCTGCACCGCTTCCTGTTGACGGGAATGCTCGGCGCCGCCCTTTCGATCTCGTTCTGGTGGCTCGCCCCCAGCTTCGGACCTTCCACGATGTACGACATACCGGAGGATCTGGCCGACAGGATCGATCTTGTAGTGCGCAACGACTATGGTGCGGAGCTTCAGCGGCTGGCGATCGAGGGGTCGGCATTGATCACGGCCAAGGACACGTTGGGCGTCATCGCCTTTCCGTCCTTTCATACCGTGATGGCACTCATGGCGGTGTGGTTTACCTGGTCGACGCCTCTGAGATTGCCGTTTCTTGCCGTCAACGTCTTGATGATGCCTGCAATTCTCGCGCATGGCGGGCATCATCTGGTCGATCTTGCCGGAGGCGTGGTCGTTTTCTTCATGGCCCTCGGTATTGCCCGCGTTCTGGTGCCGGGTGCGCCCGAGCAACGGCGCATCGCCTCACGCGTCGTTTAACGCCTTCCTGATCCTGTCGGCATTGGCGGCAAGCACCTCGGGCTTTTCCATATCGCCCGAATGCGGCTTGAGCGACACGCCGTCGAAACGCGGAATGACGTGAAAATGGAGATGGAAAACGACCTGCCCGCCGGCCGGTTCGTTGAACTGCTGCACCGTCACGCCGTCGGCGTCGAACGCCTTGACGACCGCCCGGGAGAGCTTCTGCACCGTCGCCATGACCGCCGACAGGCTGTCGGGTGTGACGTCGAGGATGTTGCGCGACGGCGCCTTCGGGATGACGAGGCAATGTCCGTGGCCGCGCGGCATGATGTCCATGAAGGCAAAGGTCGCGTCGTCTTCGTAGAGCTTCTGGGCAGGGAGTTCGCCACGGAGAATTTTCGCGAAGATGTTGGTGTCGTCGTAGGCGGTCTTCATCGGTGGCTCCGGGTTCGGTGAATGGTGAATGGTGAATAGTGAATGGGGCGGGGGGATTGCAACCGTCAGCGATGGCGGCGTTGACGGCAAGGGGAGGATTGGAATCCCTTCCACTCACCACTCACCACTCACCACTCACCACTCACCACTCACCACTCACCGTTTGCGAAACGGCGCGCGCTCGCTCAAATACTCGCCGACCTCCGCTACGTCTTCCCGCTCCCGCTCGAGATAATCGGCCACGGCATTCCTTAGCCCCGGATGGGCGATCCAGTGGGCGGAGTGGGTGGTGACGGGGAGGTAGCCCCGCGCGAGCTTGTGCTCTCCCTGTGCGCCAGCCTCGACCACGGCCAGTTTGCGTTCGATGGCGAAGTCGATGGCCTGATGATAGCAGACCTCGAAATGGAGATAGGGGTGGTGCTCGATGCAGCCCCAGTTGCGACCGAAGAGGCGGGTTCCGCCGATGAAGTTGATCGCGCCCGCGATGTAACGGCCATCGCGCCTGGCCATCACCAGAAGGATATCGTCGGCCATTCGCTCGCCGATGAGCGAGAAGAATGTCCGGTTGAGATAGGGCCGGCCCCATTTGCGGCTGCCCGTGTCCATGTAGAAGCGGAAGAATTCGTCCCAGACGGCTTCGGTCAGGTCGCGCCCGGTCAGCCACTCGATCTCGATGCCGCCGCCGAGCGCTTCGCGCCGTTCCTTGCGCAGCGCCTTGCGCTTGCGCGAGGCTAGCGTGTCGAGGAAGTCGTCATAGGTGGCGTAGCCTTCGTTGACGAAGTGGAATTGCGTGTCGGTGCGCTGAAGGTAGCCGAGGCTCGCCAGCGCTGCGGCTTCCGCCTCCGGCGCGAAGGTGACGTGGACCGAAGAGATGTCGAGCCGGTCACACAGCGTCTTCAGTCCTTCTCCAAGCGCAAGGCGGACGGGTTCTGGATCGAGCGCCGCGTCGGCGAGAAGGCGCGGGCCGGTGGCGGGCGTGAAGGGGATCGAAACCTGAATCTTGGGATAATACCTGCCACCGGCGCGCTCGAACGCGTCCGCCCAGCCGTGGTCGAAGACATATTCGCCCTGGCTGTGGGATTTCAGGTAGCAGGGGACGGCGCCGACAAGGTTGCCGGCCGCCGTTTCGAGCGCGAGATGGTGCGACAGCCAGCCGGAGCGAGCGCCGACGCAGCCGCTCTCTTCGAGCGCCGACAGGAAGGCATGTGACAGGAACGGGTTGTAGGGTTCGACTCCACCGGGAGCGGCACCGGCCAACTTCGCCCAGTCGGCCGCCGCGATGCCCGTCATCCCGTCCACGACCCGGATGACGAACCCGGCTTCACGTTCACTCATCGACCAGACATCCCGACCCGCATCATTGCTGTTTAGATACGAGCCGGGATGAAGGTTGCAAGGTCAAAGGCTGCCGCGACCGTCAGGATCGAAACCCTCGAATGTCATCTGGTCGGCGTTGGCGGCCGTCAGGGCTTCGGACTGCCTGTCGCGCACCGTCCAGGTGATGACCGGCAGGGCAAGCTTGTCGCGCACGAAGGCGACGAAGGGGCTCGGCAGATCGTGGACGCCAAAGGAGACGAAGTCGATCGGATGGGCGAGCATCGAGAAATGCGCTTCCAACTCTTCGGGCTTGTTGCCATGCGCGGTCAGGCCGACCGGAACGTCGCCCGCATCGGCCACAAGCTGGCGGATGAGCCAGTGGTCGAAGGACATGACCGCCGCGTCGCCGTCATATGCCTTGACCAGCGACAGGACGGCGGCGGCGAGGCCGTCGTCGCGGCCTTCGGTGCCCTTGAGTTCGATGACCAGCGGCACGCGGCCGGCGACGAGGTCCAGAAGTTCCTCGAGGGTCGGCGCGTGGTCGTCGGTGCCGCCGATGCGAAGGTCGGCCATCTCGCGCGCGGTGCGGTCGAGGACATGGCCCTCGGTGCCGGTCAGACGCTTCAGGTCGTGGTCGTGGAAGACGACGGGGATGCCGTCAGACGAGAGATGGACGTCGCACTCGATCGCATAATCGCGGTCGATGGCGGCCTGGAAGGCGGAAAGCGTGTTTTCCCAGCGCGCCTTGTTCAGATCGTGGAAGCCGCGATGGGCGATGGGGCGCGCGGTGAGCCAGGAGATGTCGGACATGCGCGCTCAGTCCTTTGCGATCTCGAAGATCGCCTCGACCTCGACGGCTGCATCCAGCGGCAGGCGGGCGACGCCGACCGCGGCGCGGGCGTGACGGCCGGCTTCGCCGAGAACTTCCGCGAACAGGTCGGACGCGCCATTGGCGACGAGGTGATGCTCGGTGAATTCGGGATCGGAGGAAACGAAGACCGTGATCTTGACCAGACGGGCGATGCGCTCGAGGTCGCCGAGCGCGGCTTTCGCCTGCGCCAGGACATTAATGGCGCAGTGACGCGCGGCAGTCTTTCCGGCGGCAATCCCGACTTCGCGACCGAGGCGGCCGGTGGCTGTGAGCTTGCCGTCTTCGAACGGAAGCTGGCCGGAGGTGAAGAGCAGATCGCCGCTCACCACGAAGGGCAGATAGTTGGCGGCAGGGGCAGCGGGAGCGGGCAGGGCGATCCCCAGCTTCTCCAGGCGGCTATTGATTGTATCGGTCATCCTGTGATCCTTGTCGGAAGAAAAGCGGCGCTTGAATCGCCTCGCTTCTGCCATGAAAACGCATTCAGGTGCCGGCCAACCGACCCAGCACCCAACCGGGAGAACCGAATGTCCCTGCCACGCCTTGCACTCCTGGCGACGATCGCCGTGCCGTTCCTGCAAGGCCAGGCGTCGGCCGCGCCGCTCCTCCCGCACCGTGCGGTTTATGACCTGGCGCTCGACGATGCAACGGACAGTTCCGGCATCACCGGGCTTTCGGGGCGCATGGTCTACGAATTCAACGGCTCGGCCTGCGAGGGCTACACGGTGACCTTCCGGTTCGTCACGCAGATCGAGGCGAACGAGACGTCGCGGATGACCGACCAGCAGACGACGACGTTCGAGGCCGGCGACGGCTCGGAATTCTCCTTCGTCACCCGCTCCTTCGTCGACCGCAATCTCGACAAGGAAACACGCGGATCGGCGCAGATGACCGATGACGGGACGCAGGTCTCGATCGAGATGCCGGAGCCGCAGTCCCACGAACTGGAGAGATCGCAGTTTCCGACCCATCATCTGATTGAGGTGCTGGAAAAGGCGAATGCGGGCGAGAATTTCTACGAGACCACGATCTATGACGGCTCGGAGGACGGCGACAAGCTGATGACAACGACGGTGATCCTCGGCCAGAAGACCGGGATCGAAGAGGGCGACGGCGAAGCGGATGCGGTCGAGGCGATCGCCGGGGAAGAATTCTGGCCGGTCGACATCGCCTATTTCGACCTTTCGGACGTGAGCGGCGAGGAGACGCCGACCTACAGGATTTCCATGAAGCTCTACGACAACGGCGTGACGCGCGACCTGACCATGGACTATGGCGACTTCGCCATCAGCGGCCGGCTGGTCGATCTGGAGCTGTTCGAGGCACCGGCCGACTGCGCCGAATGAAGCGGGTTGCGTCGCGTCCCTATTGCCGCTATATGCGCGGCCATTCCACACACGGGTGATGGGTTTGGTGCCGGGAGAAATCCGGCCTCGACCTCCGGTGGCGGTTTTACCGCCTGACATCCGTGGAGGCTAACCGGAAAAGGAACCAACAATGGCTACGCCAGACTTCTCCATGCGCCAGCTTCTCGAAGCTGGTGTCCACTTCGGCCACCAGACCCACCGCTGGAACCCGAAGATGGCGCCCTATATCTTCGGCGCCCGCAACAACATCCACATCATCGACCTGTCGCAGACGGTTCCGCTCCTCAACCAGGCGCTGAAGATCGTTTCGGACACGGTTGCCCGCGGCGGACGCGTGCTGTTCGTCGGCACCAAGCGCCAGGCTTCGGAAATCGTCGCCGACGCTGCCGAGCGTTCGGCGCAGTACTACGTCAATTCGCGCTGGCTGGGCGGGATGCTCACCAACTGGAAGACGATCTCGAACTCGATCCAGCGTCTGCGCAAGCTCGACGACCTGCTCGCCGGCGAAGCTCAGGGCTTCACCAAGAAGGAGCGCCTGACGCTCGACCGTGAGCGCGAGAAGCTCAACCGCGCGCTCGGCGGCATCAAGGACATGGGCTCGACGCCGGACCTGATGTTCGTGATCGACACCAACAAGGAAGCGATCGCCATCCAGGAAGCGCGCCGTCTCGGCATTCCGGTCGTCGCGATCATCGATTCGAACTGCGACCCGGACAAGGTCGACTATCCGATTCCCGGCAATGACGACGCCGCGCGCGCGATCTCTTTCTATTGCGACCTGATCGCCAAGGCCGCCATCGACGGCATTGCGCGCCAGCAGGGCGCGATGGGCGTGGATGTCGGCGCTTCGGCCGAAGCACCGGTCGAGCCGGCCCTCGACGAGACGCCTGCCGAAGAAGGCAAGGCCAGCTAAAGCCGTCCGCTGCATTGGACGAGGCGAACGGCGCACCTGGACTTCTCCACGGTGCGCCGCGCCATTTTATGAATTGACGAAATTGAAGAGGCGACGATGAGCATTTCTGCTGCACAGGTCAAACAGCTCCGCGACATGACGGGCGCGGGCATGATGGACTGCAAGGCGGCCCTGGCCGAAACCAATGGCGACATCGAGGCCGCGGTCGACTGGCTGCGCTCCAAGGGTATCGCCAAGGCCGACAAGAAGGCAGGCCGCACGGCAGCCGAGGGGCTGATCGGCGTTGCCGCCGAGGCGACCAGCGCGGTCGTCGTCGAGGTCAATTCCGAGACCGACTTCGTCGCCCGCAACGATGCCTTCCAGGACATCGTGCGCAACATCGCCGGCGTGGCTCTGACCACCGACGGCTCGACGGATGCCGTCGGAGCGGCGACCTATCCGGGTTCGGAAAAGTCGGTGACCGACACCATCAAGGACGCCATCGGCACGATCGGCGAGAATATGAGCCTGCGCCGTTCGGCCAAGCTTTCGGTTTCGAGCGGTGCCGTTGCGACCTATGTCCACAACGCCGTCGCCGACAATCTCGGCAAGCTCGGTGTGCTGGTCGCCATCGAGACGACGGGCAGTGCCGACGCCGCGCGCGCCTTCGCGCGTCAGGTCGCAATGCACGTCGCCGCGACCAATCCGCTGGCACTGACCGCCGAGGAAGTCGACGCGGCCGCCGTCGAGCGTGAAAAGGCGGTCTTCTCCGAACAGGCCCGCCAGTCGGGCAAGCCGGAGAACATCATCGAGAAGATGGTCGAAGGCCGCCTGCGCAAGTTTTACGAGGAAGTCGTGCTCCTGAAGCAGGCCTTCGTCATGAACCCCGACGTGACCGTCGAGAAGGCGCTCGCCGATGCCGAGAAGGAAATCGGCGCGCCGGCGAAGCTGACCGGCTTCGTTCGCTTCGCGCTCGGCGAGGGCATCGAGAAGGAAGAAAGCGACTTTGCGGCCGAAGTCGCGGCGGTCGCCAAGAAATAAGCCGCCTTCCTGCACAGGAACGAAGGGCATCGCCGGGTGACACGGCGGTGCCCTTTCATGTATCTGACACCCGGTTGCGATCCCACCACTGCAAGAAGAGAGTTTCATGAACCAGGACCCGCGATACAAGCGCATCCTTCTCAAGGCATCGGGCGAGGCCCTGATGGGATCGCAGGGCTTCGGCATCGATGTTTCGGTTGCCGACCAGATCGCGGCGGATATTGCCGAAGCGCGCTCGATGGGCGTCGAGGTCGCAGTGGTGATCGGCGGCGGCAACATCTTCCGCGGCGTGGCGGTTGCCTCCAAGGGTGGCGACCGGGTGACCGGCGACCACATGGGGATGCTCGCCACCGTGATCAATTCGCTCGCATTGCGGACCTCGCTGATCAAGCTCGGGGTCGATGCGGTGGTGCTGTCGGCCATCGCCATGCCCGAGCTTTGCGAAAGCTTTTCGCAACGCCAGGCGACGGCATATATGGATCAGGGCAAGGTCGTGATCTTCGCCGGCGGAACCGGCAATCCGTTCTTCACGACCGATTCCGCCGCCGCGCTGCGCGCTGCCGAGATCGGCGCCGATGCGCTTTTGAAAGGCACGCAGGTCGACGGCGTCTATTCCGCCGATCCCAAGAAGGACCCCTCCGCGACGCGCTTCGACCGGATCAGCCATGAGGACGTGCTGGTGAAGGGGCTCGCGATCATGGACACGGCGGCGATTGCGCTTGCGCGCGAGAACCACATTCCGATAATCGTCTACTCGATTCACGAGCAGGGCGGTCTTGGCGCCATATTGCGCGGCGAAGGACGTTGCACGGTCGTCGACGACGCCTGACCGCTTCGACGTGCGATGAAAAGAAGAACCGGCCATTGCCGGCAGAGGAGACAAAGATGAGCGAAGGCGTGGACTTCAAGGATCTGCAGCGCAGGATGGATGGCGCGATCACGGCATTCAAGCACGATCTCGCATCGCTGCGGACCGGCCGCGCGTCGAGCAATCTTCTCGATCCGGTCCTCGTTCAGGCTTATGGCTCGCCGATGCCGATCAACCAGGTCGCGACCGTGACCGTGCCGGAATCGCGGATGCTCGCCGTCTCCGTCTGGGACAAGCAACTGGTCGGCGCCGTCGACCGCGCGATCCGCGAGTCCAATCTCGGGCTCAATCCGATCGTCGACGGCAGCAATCTTCGCATTCCACTGCCTGAACTCAACGAGGAACGCCGCCGCGACCTAGTCAAGATCGCCCACCAGTATACCGAGCAGGCCAAGGTCGCCGCGCGCCATGTCCGCCGCGACGGCATGGAAATTGCCAAGAAGGCGGAGAAGGACGGCGCGATCAGCCAGGACGATTCCAAGGTCCAGTCCGAGCGCGTGCAGAAGTTGACCGACGAAACGATCAAGCAGATCGACGGCCTTCTGGCCGAAAAGGAAGCCGAGATCATGCAGGTCTAGGTCGAACAGGACCTTTTCCCCGAGCCTGGGAACTGGAGAGCCGGTGACGATTCCCGCGCATATCGCGATCATCATGGACGGCAATGGCCGCTGGGCGCAGGCCCGTGGCCTGCCGCGCGCAGCAGGCCACCGCGCCGGCGTCGAGGCGCTGCGCAAGACGGTTCGAAATGTCGGCGAAAGCGGCGTCAAATGGCTGACGCTCTATGCGTTCTCGTCGGAAAACTGGTCGCGGCCCGCGTCCGAGATCAGCGACCTGATGGGGCTCCTGAAACTGTTCATCCGCCGCGATCTTGCCGACCTTCATCGCAATGGCGTGCGCGTTCGCATGATAGGCGGGCGTGACACGCTGGAGCCCGATATCCGTCAACTCATCGACGATGCCGAAGCCTTGACGCGCGGCAACGATGTGATGAACCTCGTCATCGCCTTCAATTACGGCTCGCGCGACGAGATTGTCCGCGCGGCGCGGCATCTGGCCCAACTGGCGGCGGGCAGGCATCTCGATCCGCAATCGATCACGCCGGAAATGCTGAGCGGCGCGCTCGACACATCCGACATCCCGGACCCCGATCTGATCATCCGCACGAGCGGAGAGCAGAGACTGTCCAATTTCCTCTTATGGCAGGCGGCCTACAGCGAGTTCGTGTTCCTGCCCTGCTTCTGGCCGGATTTCGACCGGAGCGAACTCGACCGCGCGCTGGCAGTTTTCGCCGGACGCGAGCGCCGTTTCGGCGCTGTCGACGCGCGCGGGGCAGTCTCTTGAGCGAGCCAGGCCAGAATTTCCTGACCAAGGAACTGCGACTGCGCATCCTGTCGGCGATCGTGATGATCTCCGTGACGCTGATCGTCACATGGGTCGGTGGCTTTTCCTTCCGCATGTTGTGCGCCGGCATAGGCGCAGCCGTCTTCTACGAATGGCTGAAGATGGCCAAGGCCCAGAGCACGGCGCCCGAGCGGCAATTGTCGAGCCTCCTGATGGCGACGGCCGGCATCATCGTCCTGACGGCGCCGGGCGGAGCGCTCAGTCTCGTCATGGTCGCCGCGCTTGCCGTTCTCGCGCTGTTCGCGGCGCCGATGCTCGGCTCGACGCGCTGGAATGCCATCGGTCTTGCCTATGCGAGCTTTGCTGCGCTTTCGCTGGCGCTGTTGCGCGGAGAGGATGTCGAGGGCCTGAAGACGGTCGTCTTCGTCTTCATCGTGGTGTGGTCGACCGACATCATGGCCTATTTCGTGGGCCGGACGTTCGGCGGACCCAAGCTCGCGCCCGCCATCTCGCCCGGCAAGACCTGGAGCGGAGCCGTGGGCGGGGCGGTGTTCGCGCTGGTGCTGGGCATGTTCGCCGCCTTCATGATGGAAACGCGGATGGCCGTCGGCGCGCTCTTCGCGCTGATTTTCGTGCTGTCCGTCGCCTCGCAGATCGGCGACCTGTTCGAATCGTGGCTCAAGCGGCGTTTCCAGGTCAAGGATTCGAGCAAGCTCATCCCCGGTCATGGCGGGGTCATGGATCGGGTCGACGGTCTGGTGGCCGCAAGCCTGCTGCTATACGTCGTGGGAGCGGTGCTGGCCGATCCGGACCGGCCGGCGCTGGCATTCTTTTGATCGGCGGCGCGGCATTTGCCGGCATAGCCACCGAAACGCCGCGATTTGTCCGCAACGGGCATGACGCGCGATGATTTTGAAGGGGCGGTGAATTGGACTTCCTGACGGGCATATTCGGAACCAGCGGCCTCATCCTCGGCACGCTCGTTCCCTTCATCCTGGTGCTCGCGGTCGTCGTGTTCGTGCATGAGATGGGCCATTATCTGGTCGGCCGCTGGTGCGGGATCGGCGTTGAAGCCTTCTCGATCGGATTCGGTCCCGAGATATTCGGCTTCAAGGACAGGCGCGGAACGCGTTGGAAGATTTCGGCGGTGCCGCTCGGCGGCTACGTCAAGTTCGTCGGCGACATGAGCGTGACGAGCGAGCCGGACGCGCAGGCAGTTGCGCAATTGACCGAGAAAGAGCGCCAAGTGGCGTTCCACACGCAGCCGGTCTGGAAGCGGGCCGCGACCGTTGCGGCCGGCCCGATCTTCAACTTCCTTTTGACGATCGCCGTCTTCGCCGTGATGTTCACGGCCTATGGCCGCTTCGTCTCGGAGCCGACCGTGGCCGAGATCCGACCCGACAGTCCGGCCGCCGAGGCCGGATTCGAGCCGGGCGACCGGTTCGTCACCGTCAACGGCACGCGAATCTCGACCTTCGGCGACGTGCAGCGCGTCGTCTCGGCACGCGCGGGCGACGAGCTTGCCTTCGTCATGCTGCGCGACGGGCGCGAAATCGAGCTTCGGGCCACGCCGGAACTGTCCGAACAGACCGACGCTCTCGGCAACACGATTCGCATCGGCATCATCGGCGTCGTCAACAATGAGGAACTCGGCCAGCCGCGGCAGATCACCTACGGACCGGTCGAAGCGCTGGGCGCAGCGGTCACCGAAACCGGCCAGATCATCGCGCGGACAGGGCACTTTCTGCAACGTTTCGTCGCCGGTCGCGAAGACAGGTGCCAGCTCGGCGGGCCGGTTCGCATCGCCGAAATGTCGGGGCAGGCAGCCTCGCTCGGCCCGTTGTGGCTGGTGCAGCTCATCGCGCTCCTGTCGGTCGGGATAGGTTTCCTCAACCTTCTGCCGATTCCCCCACTGGACGGCGGGCATCTGGTCTTCTATGCCGCTGAAGCCGTTCGTGGACGACCGGTTTCGGAACGGGTGATGGAGGGGTTCTACAAGGTGGGAATGCTGGCCGTTCTGGGCTTCATGGCGTTCGTTTTCTGGAACGACATATTCGGCTGCTGACGGCGCAACACCCTGAAAATTCAGGCTCCATTTACCATGGATGGGAATTTGCGTGACGCGAATGCCACGCTTGCGGACTTAGTAAATGCAAATTAACCGGCAGCCTTGCGTGTAGGGAAAAACCGGTTATTACCGTATGGGGTTTTGCGGCCCAGTCCGGTCTCTTCTCGCCACGGGGACAACGAGAACAAAAGGTTTGTAAGCCAAATGAAGGCAGCTTCGAGTTTCAAGAGCGCCGTGTCGGCGATGGCACTTTCCGCCGCGATCGTCGCGACCGGATCGGTTGCAGTTCAGCTCGCGGGGGCGGGCGCAGCATATGCAGCAGTCGTCAGCAGGATCGACGTTCGCGGGAATCAGCGCGTCAGCGACGAGACGGTGATCGGCAATCTCGGCATCCAGCCGGGCGTCCAGTTCGACAGCGCGGACATCAACGCGGCCGTCGTGCGCCTATTCGAGACGCGGCTCTTTTCCGACGTTCGCATCAACCAGTCCGGCTCCACGCTGGTTGTCGAAGTCTCCGAATATTCGATCGTCAACCAGGTGCTGTTCCAGGGCAATTCGCGCGTCAAGGACGACGCGCTGACGGCCGCCGTCCAGCTTCGGCCGCGCGGTGCCTATTCGGCCGATGCGATGAATTCCGACATCGAAGCGATTCGCCAGGCCTATGCCCGCGTCGGCCGCGACGACACCACGGTCACCGCGCAGACCGTCGATCTCGGCGACAACCGCGTCAACGTCGTCTACCAGATCCAGGAAGGCGACCGCACCAAGATCGGCTCTATCACCTTCGAGGGCAATCAGGCGTTCAGTGACGGCCGCCTGCGCGACGTCATTTCGACGCGCCAGTCGAACTTCCTTTCCTGGCTGACGCGCAACGACATCTACGATGCCGACCGCCTGCGTGCGGACGAGGAAACCCTTCGGCGCTTCTACTACAATCGCGGATATGCCGATTTCCGGGTGCTGTCCTCCGACGCCCAGTTCAACCAGGCGACGAACGAATATTCGATCGTCTTCACCATCGACGAAGGCCAGCGCTACACGTTCGGCAATGTCGCCATCGAAAGCTCGATCCCCGGCGTCGACCCCGAGACCTATCGGCGCAGCATCGACACCCGCGAAGGCCGCGTCTACAATGCGGCGGATGTGGAAAGCTCGATCGTCGGCCTGACCGAGGATGTGGCTGGCTCCGGCTATGCATTCGCCCAGGTCACGCCGCGCGGCAACCGCAATTTCGAGACCCGCACGATCGACGTGGTCTACACGGTCGATGAAGGTCCGCGCGCCTATGTCGAGCGAATCGAAATTCGCGGCAACACCCGCACGCGCGACTACGTCATCCGTCGCGAGTTCGACCTGAGCGAGGGCGATGCCTTCAACCAGATCCTCGTGCAGCGTGCCCGCCGCCGTCTCGAGCGGCTCGACTTCTTCGAATCGGTCAATATCGCAACCGCGCCCGGTTCGCAGCCCGATCAGGTCGTGCTCATCGTCGAAGTCGTCGAAAAGGCGACGGGTGAATTCTCGATCGGTGCCGGTTACTCGACCGGCGAGACGATCAGCCGCGGCGCCGGCGTGTCGATCGAAGGCTCGGTCAGTGAGCGCAACTTCCTCGGCCGCGGCCAGTTCATCCGTGTCGCCGCCTCGGGTGGTCGCGATTCGCGCGACTATTCGCTGTCCTTTACGGAGCCCTATTTCCTCGGGCGCCGCATCGCGGCCGGGTTCGACATCTATCGCCAGACCCGTCGGTTCGACCGGTATGAGAGCGAAGTCGACGGGGCAACGGTTCGCTTCGGCCTGCCGGTCACCGAGGCGCTGAGCACGCAACTGGCCTATAATTACTCGCGGGAGTCGTATAACTATCGCGACGGTTGCCTTGATGCCAATGGGGTTTTGACGCCTGATTGCGCGCTCGGCATTTCGCCGGTCCTGCGGGATGCGATCGAAAATCAGAGCCCATGGGTCAAGTCTTCGGTCAGCGCCGGTCTCATCTACAACACGATCGACAACATGCAGAACCCGCGTGAAGGCTTCTATGCCACGTTCACGACGGAAGTCGCCGGTCTCGGCGGTGATGCGAACTGGGTGAAGTTCACAACTCGGGGCAGCTATTATCACACGCTGTCCGAAGAATTCGATCTCGTCGGTGTTCTGACCGCGGGTGCCGGACATATCGAAGGGTTCGGAACCGACGGCCTGCGCGTCTTCGACCTGTTCCGTTCGAACGACCGCATCATTCGCGGCTTCGACTTCAACGGCATTGGACCGATCGATACGGCGACCGGCGATCATCTGGGCGGAACGACATATTTTCACGCCTCGGCTGAAGCGCAGTTCCCATTCCCGGCCCTGCCGCAAAGCCTTGGCCTGCGCGGCGCAGTCTTTGCCGATGCAGCCTCGCTGCATGGGTTCCCAGGCGGTATCGCCGGCGCGGCCAATGTCGGGGGAACCGGCGCGTCGCTTCGTGCCTCCGTCGGTGCGGGCATCCTCTGGGCATCTCCCTTCGGGCCGATCCGTGTCGACTACGCGGTGCCGGTCGCCAAGGAAGACACCGACGACGTCCAGAACTTCAGCTTCGGCATCTCGACCCGGTTCTAGAGGGTGGGACGCTTTTCGGGGCGGTCCGCGCCCCGAAAGTGCAGGCATGAATGACAGATCCGCTCTTCTTTGAGCCGGCAAGAACCTTTTCGGTTGGCGAGATCGCCGCGCTCACGGGCGCGGATCTCGCCAATGCCGCTTACGCCGAAACGCCGGTCAGCCGTATCGCTCCCGTGTCCGATTCAGGCGAGGGCGCGCTCGTCTTCGTCGATGGCAAGCGCAACGCGCATCATCTGACCGGATTGCAGGCGACGGCCGTGCTGTGCACTGCCGATATCGCCGACCAGGTTCCTTCCGGCGTCGCCGTTCTCGTCACCCGCAAGCCGCAACACGCATTCGCGACGATCGGGCGGCTGCTCTTCCCGACGGCTGCCAAACCGGCGCCGCTGACCTCCGAGACCGGCATTTCCGAACGCGCCTATGTCGATTCGACAGCTTCGGTCGAGAATGGCGCGATCATCGAGCCGGGCGCCGTGGTCGGCGCCGGCGCGCATGTGGGCTCTGGAACGGTCATCGCGCCGAACGCCGTCATTGGCCGCAACTGCCGGATCGGACGCGACTGCTATATCGGGCCCAATGTGTCCGTGCAGTATGCGCTGCTGGGCAATCGCGTGCTGATCTATGGCGGCGCGCAGATCGGTCAGGACGGATTCGGCTTCGTGACCGGGCCGCGCGGTCCCGAAAAGATGCCGCAGATCGGCCGGGTCATCATTCAGGATGACGTCGAAATCGGCGCGAACACGACCGTCGATCGCGGCGCGATGTCCGACACGGTAATCGGCGAGGGCAGCAAGATCGACAATCTCGTCCAGATCGCGCACAACGTCCGGCTCGGTCGGGGGTGCGTGATCGCCGGCCATTGCGGGCTGTCGGGGTCGGTGACGCTCGGCGACTTCGTGATGCTGGGCGGACGTGTCGGCCTTGCCGACCACGTCACCATCGGGACCGGCGCGGCGGTCGCGGCCGCGAGCGGCGTCATGCACGACATTCCCGATGGCGGCCGATGGGGCGGTATGCCCGCGCAGCCGATGAAGGACTTCTTCCGCGAAGTCACCTATATCCGCAAACTCGTATCCGGCTCGCGAAAGACCAAGGAAGGCGGCGATGACTGACGCGAATTCGACCACGCTCGACAGTTTGACCATTCAGGATTTGCTCAAGCTTCTGCCGCATCGCTACCCCTTTCTGCTGGTCGACAGGATCATCGAGATCAATGGCGACGAATCGGCCATCGGCATCAAGAACGTGACGATGAACGAGCCGCATTTCACCGGGCACTTCCCCGAATTTCCGGTCATGCCGGGCGTGCTGATCATCGAGGCGATGGCGCAGACCGCCGGTGCGATCTGCATCAACAAGACGGCGGCTTCGACGCCTTCGCTGGTCTATTTCATGACGATCGACGGGGCGAAGTTCCGCAAGCCGGTCGTTCCCGGCGACCGGCTCGAAATGCATGTTAAGAAGCTGAAGCAGCGTGGCAATATCTGGCGCTTCGGCTGCGAGGCGATCGTTGATGGCGCCAAGGTCGCGGAAGCCGAGATTTCGGCCATGATGTCGGCCAAGCAGGGCTGACGGCATGGCCGACGAGACATTCATCCATCCGTCGGCCGTTGTGGAGCCGGGTGCGCGGCTCGGCGTCGGTGTCCATGTCGGGCCGTTCTGCCATGTCGGACCGGAGGTCGAGATCGGCGACCGGGTGCGGATGGTCGGTCATGTGAGCGTGCTCGGCGCGACGACGGTCGGCGCGGATTGCCGTATCTCGCCGAATGCCGTTCTCGGCGGGCCACCGCAGAGCGTCAAGCACAAGGGCGGACGCACGACGCTGACGGTCGGCGCGAATTGCGACATTCGCGAAGGCGTGACCTTCAATGTCGGGACGGATACGTCGCGCGGCGCGACGACGGTGGGCTCGAACGGCTATTTCATGGCGCTTTCGCATGTCGCGCATGACTGCATCGTCGGCGACAATGTCACCATGGCGAACTCCACTGCGCTCGGCGGGCACAGCGAGATCGGCGATTTTGTCACCATTGGCGGGCTTGCCGCGGTGCATCAGTTCGTGCGGGTCGGCCATCATGCCTTCATCGGTGGATATGCGGCCGTCGTCGGCGACGTCATCCCCTATGGGATGGCGGTGGGCGACAGGGCCAAGCTGCGCGGCCTGAATGTGATCGGCATCAAGCGATCCGGCCATTCGCGCGCCGAACTGATGGAGATGCGCGCCGCCTACAAGATGCTTTTCGCGCCGGGCCGGACGCTTGCCGAAGCGATCCCGCTGGTTGCGGCGGAATATGGGCGCTCGCCTGCGGTCGCCGACATTCTTTCCTTCCTTCAGGCGCGCGGCAAACGCTATTTCACGGTGCCGGCTCTGAACGAGCGCGGTGTCGAAACCGATGACGCGGACTGATCGCGCCGAAGGGCGGATCGGGCTGATCGCGGGTAGCGGGCGTCTCCCCGTCGAAATCGTCGAAAGTCTCAACGCGCGCGGCATCCGGCCTTATCTCATCCTGATCGAAGGAGAGGCAAAGCCGCTACCGCAGCTTGTCGGCCATGATCATGGCTGGCTGCGCGTGGAGGATTTCGGCAGGCTCGTGCCGATGCTGAAAGATGCCGGTGTCGACAAGGTGGTGATGGCGGGCGGTGTCGCCCGCCGGCCTGCGCTGGGCGCGATCCGCTGGTCATGGTCTCTCGTTTCGATGCTGCCGCGGCTCGTCAGGGCGCTCGCATCCGGCGATGACGGCCTGTTGCGGACGATCATCGGCCATCTCGAAACACATGGAATCGCCGTCATCGGCGCGCATGAGCTGGCGGCTGACCTTCTGGCCGATGCGGGGCTGATAGCCGGGCCAAAACCGTCGGCGATCGACATGCGCGACATTCGTGCTGCCGCCGCTGCGGCCAAGGCGATCGGCGCGCTCGATATCGGGCAAGCCGCCATTGCCATCGGCGGTCGGGCGGTGGCACTCGAGGGCATCGAGGGGACGGAGGGCCTGCTCGAACGCGTCGCGGCCATGCGTGGCCACGGCCGACTGGCGGGACGGTCTGGCGGCGTTCTGGTCAAATGCGCCAAACCCGACCAGGATTTGCGCGCCGATCTTCCGGCGATAGGACCCGACACGGTCGACGCCGCATTTGCGGCCGGTTTGAAGGGTATCGCGCTCGATGCGGAGCGGGCCTTCATCCTGGATTTCGCAACGACCGTGGCGCGCGCCAAGGCGCAGGGCGTCTTCATCTATGGCCTGAAGGGTGACGATTGATGCAGGCATTGAAGATCGCCATCGTCGCTGGCGAGGAATCGGGCGACCTTCTCGGAACCGACCTGATCGACGCCATTGGGCGCCTTAAGGGTCGGCCGATCGAACTGGTCGGCGTTGGCGGGCGGCATCTGGAAGCGCGGGGACTGAACTCGTTTTTCGACGGGTCGCAGATCGCGCTGATGGGCGTCACCGCAGTCGTCAAGGATCTGCCGCGCCTGATCGGCCGGCTCAACCAGACGGCAAAGTCCATCGCGGCCGAGCGCCCGGATTGCCTGATCACCATCGACAGCCCGGAATTCTCGTTGCGCGTCGCGCGCAAGGTGCGGGCAATCCTGCCGACCCTGCCCACGATCCATTATGTCTGCCCGAGCGTGTGGGCGTGGCGGCCGGGCAGGGCGGTGGAGATGAAGCCTTATATCGACCATATACTGTGCCTGCTGCCGTTCGAGCCGGGTGAACTGGAACGGCTCGGCGGACCTGCGGGAACATTCGTCGGCCATCGGCTGACGCAGGATGCGGGGCTGCGCCACGCGGCTGCCGCGCAGATGAACCGGGGCGATCCGGCCTGGGCCGCGAAGTCGCTTCTGGTTCTTCCCGGCTCGCGCCGGGCCGAAGTGTCGAGCCTGATCGGGCCTTTCGGTGATACGGTCAAGGAACTCGTGGCGCGCGGCAACCGCTTCGAAGTGGAGATCCCAACCGTGCCGAAGGTGGCGGCGCTGGTTCATCAGGCGATTGCCGACTGGCCGGTTCCGACCCGCATCATAGAGGATGCCGAAGGCAAGTACGATGCCTTCGCGCGGGCCGATGCGGCTCTGGCCGCGTCGGGAACGGTGTCGCTGGAACTGGCGCTCGCGCGGGTGCCGCTGGTCGCCTGCTACAAGACGGACGCGGTCTGGCGCGCGCTGATGAGCCTGGTGAAGACCTGGTCGGCATCGCTGCCGAACCTGATCGCCGACTGGCCGGTCGTTCCTGAATATTACAACGAGTATGTGCGGCCCGGAAATCTGGCGCGCGCGATCGAGCAGGTCTGGGCGGCAACGCCGGCGCGCGCGACGCAGATGCACGGTTTCGACATCGTCGCGCAGCGCCTTCATACCGAGCGGCCGGCCGGCGAGATCGGCGCCGAGGCCGTGCTGGCGACGATCGAGGCGCAGCACCGGCACTGGCCATAACGATACGGAAACGAAAAGGGCGGCCCGAGAGCCGCCCTTGCGCATTTCGATGCGGTCCGATCAGACCGAATAATACATGTCGAACTCGATCGGGTGCGGCGTCATTTCGAAACGCAGCACTTCGGCCATCTTGAGCTCGATGTAGGAGTCGATCTGGTCGTCGTCGAACACGCCGCCGGCCTTGAGGAAGCCGCGATCCTTGTCGAGCGAGGTCAGCGCTTCGCGCAGCGAACCGCAAACGGTCGGGATCTTCTTCAGCTCCTTCGGCGGCAGGTCATAGAGATCCTTGTCCATGGCCTGGCCAGGGTGGATCTTGTTCTTGATGCCGTCGAGACCGGCCATCAGCATCGCCGAGAAGGCGAGATACGGATTGGCGGTCGGATCGGGGAAGCGGACCTCGACGCGCTTGGCCTTCGGCGAGTTGCCGAACGGAATGCGGCAGGAGGCCGAGCGGTTGCGCGCCGAATAGGCGAGCAGGACCGGGGCTTCGAAGCCGGGGACCAGGCGCTTGTAGGAATTGGTCGACGGGTTGGTGAAGGCGTTGAGCGCCTTGGCGTGCTTGATGATGCCGCCGATGAAGAACAGGCAGTTCTCCGACAGACCGGCATATTCGTTGCCGGCGAAGGTCGGCTTGCCGCCCTTCCAGATCGACATGTGGACGTGCATACCCGAACCGTTGTCGCCATAGATCGGCTTCGGCATGAAGGTCGCCGTCTTGCCATAGGCGTTGGCGACCTGATGGATGACGTATTTGTAGATCTGCATCTTGTCGGCGTTGCGGGTCAGCGCATCGAACTTGATGCCGAGCTCATGTTGGGCGGCCGCGACCTCGTGGTGGTGCTTTTCCACGACCACGCCCATTTCCGACATGACCGAGAGCATTTCGGAGCGCATGTCCTGGAGCGAGTCGACGGGCGGAACCGGAAAGTAGCCGCCCTTGACGCGCGGACGGTGGCCGAGATTGCCGGTTTCGTATTCGGAATCGTCGTTGGACGGCAGTTCCGAGGAATCGAGCTTGAAGCCGGTGTTGTAGGGATCGGCCTTGTACTTCACGTCGTCGAAGACGAAGAATTCGGCTTCCGGGCCGACATAGACCTCGTCGCCATAGCCTTCCGAACGAAGATAAGCCTCGGCCTTCTTGGCGGTCGTGCGCGGATCGCGATTATATGCCTCGCCCGAAACCGGATCGAGAATGTCGCAGACGATGACCATGGTCGACTGCGCGAAGAACGGGTCCATATGGGCCGTCTCGGTGTCGGGCATCAGCACCATGTCGGACTCGTTGATGGCCTTCCAGCCGCCGATCGAGGAGCCGTCGAACATGACGCCATCGGCGAACATGTCTTCATCGACAGCCGTGACGTCCATCGTCACATGCTGAAGCTTGCCCTTGGGATCGGTAAAACGCAGGTCGACGAACTTGACGTCCTCGTCCTTGATCCGCTTGAGGATGTCATTTGCAGTGGTCATTTTCAGTTTCCCTGTAGTTGAACTTTGAAATCCCAGATCGGCCCGCGCCTAGATGGCGTCGATGCCGGTCTCTCCCGTCCGTATGCGTACGACTTCCTCGACGCTGGATACGAAGATCTTGCCGTCACCAATCCGGCCCGTCTGGGCCGCCTTGCGGATGGCTTCGATCGCCTGTTCGACATGGTCATCGCCAAGCACGACCTCGATCTTCACCTTGGGAAGAAAATCGACGACATATTCGGCTCCGCGATAGAGCTCGGTGTGGCCCTTCTGGCGACCAAAGCCCTTCGCCTCGGTCACGGTGATGCCCTGGAGCCCGACTTCCTGAAGAGCTTCCTTCACCTCGTCGAGCTTGAAGGGCTTGATGATCGCCTCGATCTTTTTCATGCGAAATTGGCCTCCGATACGATAAAAACGAGGCTGACAGTCCCGTTTCGGCGAAAAGTATGCACGACTCATGCCAGTTTTGGCGAATCCGCGTCCCGTTTTCGGGTTTTTTGCAGAATGCAGCGATTGCCGCGCTGGCCGCAGGCGGGCCGCATGAGGGCAACGGGAAACCGAAGACCGGAGGTGGCAGAGGAGAAGGATATCGATGCCTAAATTTCGGGCAACATGCAGCGATAGTGTGCAATGAATGATCCGACCGTCATGTCTGATAACCGTAATCTGCCCGCCCTGTGGGCGGCGTCATTGCCGCGACCAGCGCGTGATGCGCATAAATATCGACGGGGGCATGTGCTGGTTCTTTCGGGCGGACCGCTCAATACCGGAGCCGCGCGGCTTTCGGCGAAAGGGGCGGCACGCGCCGGCGCCGGTGCGGTTACTGTGGGGTCGCCGCGGGACGCGCTTTCGACAAACGCTGCGCATCTGACGTCGACCATGCTGGCGGAAATCGAAGACGCGGCCGCGTTGACCGCGTTCCTGACTGAACGATCGCCTGCGGCGGTCGTGATCGGCCCGGCCTTCGGTGTCGGCGTCAAATGCCGGGCATTCGTCGAGGCGATCCTGTCAAGCGCGCCGGGCAAGAAGCACGCGACGCTGGTGTTGGATGCAGACGCGATCACCGCGTTCGAGGATGAGCCGGAGGGCCTGTTCAGCCTGGTTGCCGGATCAGGATGGAAGGTGGTGCTGACGCCGCATGAGGGCGAGTTCAGGCGTCTGTTCGCGGATATCAAGGAGGAATCGAAGGCAGGCCGCACGATGGAAGCGGCGCGCCGCTCGGGGGCGATCGTCGTCTACAAGGGGCCGGACACGACGATTGCCGGACCGGATGGACGCGTTGCGGTGAACGGCAACGGCTCACCCTTTCTGGCGACCGCCGGCTCCGGCGACGTTCTGGCGGGCATGATCGCGGGATTGGCCGGGCAGGGGATGCCCACCTACGAGGCGGCGTGCGCCGCCGTCTGGATTCATGCGGAAGCCGGGGCGCGCTTCGGACCGGGACTGATCGCCGACGACCTGCCGGACATGCTGCCGGCGATCCTGCGCGAACTTTTATGAGGCAACGCGCTGCATGAATGCCTGCGCCGCCTGCGGCGCGCGGATTTTGCCCTCGTGGATGAAATAGACGAAGACGTCGCGTGGCCGTCGTTCCGGCTTCGCCGACGGGTCAGCCTTCGGCAGATCGCCCGGTTCGCCGCCTTCGGCCCAGATGCGCGCACGTTTCGCCCACTGGTCGAGTTCGGCGGGCGGATAGGCCGTCGGCACGTCGTCCTCGCCCTTTTGCAGGCGCGCATAGACGAAGTCGGACGTCAGGTCTGCGATTGCCGGATAGGTGTGGTGGTCGGCAAAGCAGATCGCGGCCTTGTGCCTGCGCGCGAGCGCGACGAATTCCGGCACCGCGAAGCTGTCGTGACGCACTTCCAGCACATGGCGGAAGCAAACGCCGTCACGGCTCTCGGGCAGCAGTTCGAGGAAGCCTTCGAAGTCGTCGGCTTCGAACTTCTTCGTCGGCGCGAACTGCCAGACGATCGGGCCAAGCTTGTCGCCCATCTCGGCGAGGCCGGTGCCGAAGAAGCGCTGCATCGATTCACCCGCTTCCGACAGCACCTTGCGGTTGGTGACGAAGCGGTTGCCCTTGACCGAAAAGACGAAGCCCTCGGGCACGTCCGCCGCCCATTTGGCGAAGGTCTCGGGCGTCTGGCCGCGATAATAGGTGCTGTTGATCTCGATCGTCGGGATCTGACGGCTGGCATATTCGAGCTGCTTCTTCTTAGCGAGCTTGTCGGGATAGAAGCTGCCTTCCCACGGCTCGAACGTCCAGCCACCGATGCCCGCGCGGATTGAATTTGCCATAACGGATGTCCAATCTCTTCATTTGGGACGCGAAATTTTCTTCTTGACTGACTTTTTGACCAAGTATCAAATCATTTTTTTGGGGGAGGGATATATGGGAGCGAACTCGCAGATAATTGCTATTGGCGCTGTTACCGCTGCACTTATCGCTGGATTTTTTTCCTTTCTAAATTTGGTAATTTCAAAAGAACAGAAGATATCAGAATTCCGGCAAGATTGGATTAATTGTTTGCGCTCCGAAATTGCCCAGTATGTTGCTTCAATACGATTTATCGCCGGCGCTAACGAGATTTGGAACAATGATAAGACTCCGACTGCCTCAACTTGGCAGGATCATTGGAAGGCAATGCAGATTCCCTACGATAATGCAGCTCGAGCATTTACGTCGATATGCCTTCGCTTAAATCCAGATGAGTTAAATTCAGAGCGCGTGGACGTCAATAAACAGTTTTTAGTCAAATTAAACGAAGTTCGTAATTTGGTTCGAAAAGATCAATACTCGGAAGCAACAGTAGCAGCCGACGAACTCAATGATTTGGCCCGGCCAATCCTCAAAGAAGAGTGGAACCGTGTCAAATCAGGGGAACGCAACTATCGATATTCTCGTAACGGTGCCGCAATTCTTCTTCTTC
The DNA here is from genome assembly GCF_029210365.1 of Mesorhizobium sp. YIM 152430. Lineage (GTDB taxonomy): Bacteria > Pseudomonadota > Alphaproteobacteria > Rhizobiales > Rhizobiaceae > Aliihoeflea. The sequence continues at coordinate 463,623 of NZ_JARGES010000027.1, read as the reverse complement.
TGGCGCTGATTGCAGTGAGTATTTTGCTCGCAAAGCAGTTTGGAGGCTGATTACTCAGCCGCCTCAGCCTTGCCGATCACCGGGCGGCGCTCGAGGAGTTCCTTGAGGAACTGGCCGGTGTAGCTGTTCGGTTCGGCGACGACGTCTTCGGGTGTGCCGGAGGCGACGAGCCGGCCGCCGCCGTCGCCGCCTTCGGGGCCGAGGTCGAGGACCCAGTCCGCGGTCTTGATGACTTCGAGATTGTGCTCGATGACGACGACCGTGTTGCCCTGGTCGACGAGTTCGTGCAGCACTTCGAGCAGCTTGGCGACATCGTGGAAATGCAGACCGGTGGTCGGCTCGTCGAGGATATAGAGGGTCTTGCCGGTCGCCCTGCGCGACAGTTCCTTGGCGAGCTTGATGCGTTGGGCCTCGCCGCCCGAAAGCGTCGTCGCCTGCTGGCCGATATGGATGTAGCCGAGGCCGACCTTCTTCAGAGTCTCCATCTTGTCGCGCACGGCCGGCACGGCGGCGAAGAACTCGACGCCTTCCTCGACCGTCATGTCGAGCACGTCGGCGATCGACTTGCCCTTGAAGGTGACGTCCAGCGTCTCGCGATTGTAGCGCTTGCCGTGGCAGACGTCGCAGGTGACGTAGACGTCGGGCAGGAAGTGCATCTCGATCTTGATGACGCCGTCGCCCTGGCAGGCTTCGCAGCGGCCGCCCTTGACGTTAAAGGAGAAACGGCCCGGCTGGTAGCCGCGCGCCTTGGCTTCCGGCAGGCCGGCGAACCAGTCGCGGATCGGCGTGAATGCACCGGTATAGGTTGCCGGGTTGGAACGTGGCGTGCGGCCGATCGGCGACTGATCGATGTCGATCACCTTGTCGAGGAATTCGAGGCCCTCGATGCGGTCGTGCTCGGCCGGGTGCTCGCGCGAACCCATGATGCGGCGGGAAGCCGCCTTGAACAGAGTCTCGATGAGGAAGGTCGACTTGCCGCCGCCCGAGACGCCGGTGACGGCGGTGAACGTGCCGAGCGGGATTTCGGCCGACACGTCGCGCAGATTGTTGCCGCGCGCGCCGACGACCTTGATGCGCTTGCCCTTTTTCGGCTTGCGCCGCTCGGCCGGCAGGGCGATGCCCATCGAACCGGACAGATATTGGCCGGTGAGCGAGTTCGGGTTGGCCATGATCTCGGACGGCTTGCCCTCGGCGATAACCGTGCCGCCATGGATGCCGGCGGCGGGACCGATGTCGACGACATGATCCGCCTGGAGGATCGCGTCCTCGTCATGCTCGACGACGATGACCGTGTTGCCGAGATCGCGAAGGTGCTTCAACGTGTCGAGCAGGCGCGCATTGTCGCGCTGGTGGAGACCGATGGACGGCTCGTCGAGCACGTAGAGCACGCCGGTCAGGCCCGAGCCGATCTGCGAGGCAAGGCGGATGCGCTGGCTTTCGCCGCCTGAAAGCGTCCCGGAGTTCCGCGACATGGTGAGATAGTCGAGGCCGACATCGTTCAGGAAGCGCAGCCGCTCGCGGATTTCCTTCAGGATGCGGACGGCGATCTCGTTGTGCTTTTCATTCAGTGCGTTCGGCAGGTCCTCGAACCAGCCGACCGCCTTGCGGATCGACATTTCGGTGACCTGTCCGATATGGAGACCGTTGATCTTGACGGCCAGCGCCTCGGGCTTGAGGCGGTAGCCGTTGCAGGCCGGGCAGGGCGTGGCCGACATGAAGCGCTCGATTTCCTCGCGCATCCAGGCGGATTCGGTCTCCTTCCAGCGGCGCTGCAAATTAGGGATCACGCCTTCGAAGGTCTTCGACGTTTTGTAACTGCGCATCCCGTCTTCATAGGCGAACTCGATCTTGCGCGTCCCGGTGCCGTGCAGGATGGCGTTGCGGCCCTCTTCGTCGATGTCGCGCCAGCGATCGCCGATCTTGAAGCCATAGGCACGGCCAAGACCCTCCAGAGTCTGGACATAATAGGGAGAAGAGGACTTCGCCCACGGCGCGACGGCACCCTCGCGCAGCGAAACATGGTCTTCGGGAACGATCAGAGACGGGTCGATCGCCTTCTGGCTGCCAAGGCCGTCACAGGTCGGGCAGGCGCCGAAAGGGTTGTTGAAGGAGAACAGCCGCGGCTCGATTTCGGAAATGGTGAAACCCGAAACCGGGCAGGCGAATTTTTCCGAGAACAGGATGCGCTCATGCGTCTCGTTCTTCGACTTGTTGACGGCGTCCGCGCCGGTCATCTCCTCGCCGAGCGGCTTGTCGGCAAACTCGGCGATGACGAGGCCATCGGCGAGGCGCAGCGCGGTCTCCATGGAATCCGCGAGCCGCGTCGCCAGATCGCCGCGCACCACGATGCGGTCGACCACCACGTCGATGTCATGCTTGTATTTCTTGTCCAGCGCCGGCACGTCGGCGATCTCGTAGAAGGTGCCGTCGACCTTGACGCGCTGGAAGCCTTTCTTCATCAACTCGGCAAGTTCCTTGCGGTACTCGCCCTTGCGACCGCGAACCATGGGCGCCAATATGTAAAGCCGTGTGCCTTCCTCGATATCCAGCACCCGATCGACCATCTGACTGACCGTCTGGCTCTCGATCGGCAGTCCGGTCGCGGGCGAATAGGGAATGCCGACGCGCGCGAAGAGCAGACGCATGTAGTCGTAAATCTCGGTAACGGTGCCGACCGTCGAACGCGGGTTCTTCGACGTCGTCTTCTGCTCGATCGAAATGGCCGGAGACAGGCCGTCGATCTGATCGACGTCAGGCTTCTGCATCATCTCGAGAAACTGGCGCGCATAGGCCGACAGGCTCTCGACATAGCGCCGCTGGCCTTCGGCATAGATCGTATCGAAGGCCAGAGACGACTTGCCCGACCCCGAAACGCCGGTCATGACGATCAGGCTGTCGCGCGGCAGGTCGATGTCGAGATTCTTCAGATTGTGCTCGCGCGCGCCGCGCACGGAGATGAATTTGTGGTCCGCCATGAGCCGAACGTCGCCTTCCTGATTGCGATGCCGGGAATGAGCCGTCCGGCCAAGCCGCACATTTAGGTAGTCAAGCGCTTCCGTCGAGAGCGGAGCGCGCAGTCGAGGTCTTTTTGCGGCTTTTCGGGGCGACCTTCAAGCGGAAAGAACGAACAATGAACATACTCCTGACATCGATTTCGGCTTGACGCAGGGGCGGGGCGGGGGCACCATCATATGGTCAACCGATCGGCTCGGTGACGTCCGTGAGACAATCATGAGGTGAGGCATGACTCCACCGGATAGGCTCATCTGACCGCTTCGATGCGGTCACGTCGACAGCTTGTCGACGAACAACTCAAAATCAGAGACGTGTGTCGAACGACGTAAAGTCGCTTTCGAATCTATAGATCGATACTCGGCTATCGATATAGTCACCCATGCGGTGACAAGAAGGCCCCTTGAACCCTCGATGGTCAGGGGCCTTCGTCGTTCTGGCGGGCACGCAGCAAAACTTCGCTTGACGGCGGCTTTGTTTCGCTTAGAACAAAAGCGGAACATGTTTGTTGTGGACCGCCCGAACTTCACCGGCGCACCGCACGGCCTCATCCACTATGGTGCCGGCCAAAGATTGAATTGCGTGTTTTGGAGAGCGAGATGGCAGGCAGCGTCAACAAGGTCATTCTGGTGGGTAATCTCGGGGCCGATCCGGAGACGCGCCGCCTCAACTCCGGCGACCCGGTCGTCAATCTGCGCATTGCGACCTCGGAAAGCTGGCGCGACAAGAATTCGGGTGAGCGCAAGGAAAAGACCGAGTGGCATCAGGTCGTCATCTTCAACGACAATCTGGCCAAGGTTGCAGAGCAGTATCTGAAAAAGGGCATGAAGGTCTATATCGAGGGCCAGCTCCAAACCCGCAAATGGGAGAAGGACGGCGTCGAGCGCTATACGACCGAGATCGTGTTGCAGAAGTTCCGCGGCGAACTCCAGATGCTGGATTCGCGCGGGCAGGGCGGCGACCAGGGTCAGGTCGGTTATGGCGGAGGCCAATCGGGTGGTCGGGGCGGCGATTTCGGCCAGTCGGGTCCGTCAGACGATCGCGGCCGCGGCGGGCAGTCCGGCGGCGGTGGTTATGGTCGCGATCTGGACGACGAAATTCCGTTCTGATCTTTCCATTCGTTATGATTTCGCAAAGGGCCGGTGCACACTGCACCGGCCCTTTTTGAATTTTTATCTCACCTTCAAAGATCAATTGAGTGGCAATTCGAACAATCGATGCCAATCTCCGGGTTGCTGAAATCACCGACGTCGTCGGATGAATACATGGTTGTGTTTTCATCGATCGGCTTTCTCCCAAGCCTTTCGAGCCGATGCGACCAAACATGCCGGAACTGCGAAATACTTCCGGCAATCGAAATGGAAGGGCTTAACATGCCGATGAACATGAAGATCCGCGCAGCAATTCTCGCGACCACGCTGGGCTTTGCGGGAGCGACCGCGCTGCCTGCGATCGCGCAGGAGACGATGGAAGCGCCTGCAGCACAGGCCCCCGCCGAACAGACGGCGCCGGCCGCAAACTATGACGAGGCGAAGCTGCAATCCTTCGTCGTCGCCTTCCTCCAGGTCGACCAGATCAACCGCACCTATGCGCCGCAGCTTCAAGAGGCCGAGGGCGAGGACGCGCAGAACACCGTGCGCGAGCAGGCCAGCGAAGAGATGGTCGAGGCGGTGGAATCCGTCGACGGCATCACGGTCGAGGAGTATGGCACGATCATCCAGCAGGCGCAGACCGATCCCGCGCTCGCCGAGCAGATCAACACTTATATCCAGGCCGCTGTCGGCCAGCCGGCTGAGCCGGCGGCTCCAGCGGAGCCCGCGCCGGCCCAATAACGGCTAGGCGACTGCCATAAGCGCCTTGACGCCATCGGCGACGAACTGGACCGCAAGGGCGGCCAGGATGACGCCGAGAAGGCGCGTGAGAATCGATCGACCGGTTTCGCCGAGAAACCGGTCGATCCGTTCGGCGGCGATGAAGACGAGCCAGGTCAGCCCGATGCAGGCGGCGATGATCGCGACAAGCAGGGCACGGTGGGGGGCCGATTCGAATGTGCCCGACAACAGGACGGTCGCCGAGATGGCGCCCGGACCGGCGATGAGCGGCAGCGCCAGCGGGAACGCGGCGATGTTGCGGATGTGGTCGACGGTGATGGCGGCGTCGGCGCTCTTTTCCTTGCGCTCGTTGCGGCGCTCGAAGATCATTTCGAAGGCGATGTAGAAGAGCAGCAACCCGCCGGCGACGCGGAACGCGGGAAGCGTGATGCCGAAGACGGCGAGGATCGTCGTGCCGGCCACGGCGAACAGGGCCAGAATGGCGAAGGCGATGATGCTGGCCCTCAGGCCGACCTGCGCGCGCTCGGCGCGGTTCATGCCGCCCGTCAGCGCCAGGAAGAGAGGCGCCAGACCCGGCGGGTCGATCGTCACGAGCAGGGTAACGAAGGCATTGAAGATGGCGTCGAACACGTCGAGATCCGTGGTGCGAGTGGCTCTAAGGAGCGCTCTTATCGCATGTTCGGACCGGCACTGCATCCTCGTGCAGTCGGACGGCAGGTAGGCCCGATCGCCACACGATCGCCGCGTTTTCCCCAGTTTGTCGCGGTAAATCGAACCTTTTCAACTAACATGTTGATAAAGCGTGGCTTATCTGGCACCGCGAACGGGGCGTCGGTTTGGCATTTTCGATGCCGTTCCTATATAAGTTGCCTGTGATTCATCAGCACGATCGTGAACCCACTTGACCGATTTGACGACACCGCGCGGGCCGCAGGGCGGACCGGACGACATCGAGCCGATTTCCATCATCGAGGAAATGCAGCGTTCCTATCTCGATTACGCCATGAGCGTGATCGTCAGCCGGGCGCTGCCGGACGTGCGCGACGGGCTGAAGCCGGTGCATCGGCGCATTCTCTATGCCAGCCATGAGAGCGCCTATTACTGGAACCGGAAATATGTGAAATCGGCCCGGCCGGTCGCCGACGTGATGGGTAAGTATCACCCGCATGGCGACGCCTCGATCTACGACGCGCTTGTGCGCATGGCGCAGGACTGGTCGCTGCGCGTGCCGCTGATCGACGGGCAGGGCAATTTCGGCTCGATCGACGGCGATCCGCCGGCGGCGATGCGCTACACGGAATCGCGCCTGACCAAGGTCGCCCACGAACTGCTCGAGGACATCGACAAGGAAACGGTCGACTGGCAGGACACCTACGATTCGTCCGGCCAGGAACCGAAGGTGCTCCCGGCGCGCTTTCCGAACCTTCTGGTCAACGGTTCGGGCGGCATTGCCGTCGGCATGGCGACGAACATTCCGCCGCACAATTTGTCCGAGGTCGTCGACGGCTGCGTCGCGATGATCGACAATCCGGCGATCGAACTGCACGAGATGATGGAAATCATTCCCGGTCCGGATTTCCCGACCGGCGGCCTCGTGCTCGGCAAGGCCGGCATACGCAGTGCCTATGAGACCGGCCGCGGCTCGATCCTGATGCGCGGCAAGGTTCACGTCGAGCCGATCCGCGGCGACCGCGAAGCCATCATCGTCACCGAGATCCCGTTCCAGGTGAACAAGGCGTCGATGATCGAGAAAATGGCCGAACTCGTGCGCGACAAGCGCATCGAGGGCATTTCCGACATTCGCGACGAATCCGACCGGCAGGGCTACCGCGTCGTCATCGAATTGAAGCGCGACGCCGTCGCCGACGTCATCTTGAACCAGCTCTATCGCTTCACGCCGCTTCAGACCTCGTTCGGTGCGAACATAGTCGCGCTCAATGGCGGCAAGCCGGAACAGCTCAACCTGCTCGACATGCTGCGCGCCTTCGTCTTCTTCCGCGAGGACGTCGTCAGCCGGCGGACGAAGTATCTCCTGCGCAAGGCGCGCGAGCGCGCGCATGTGCTGGTCGGCCTCGCTATCGCCGTTGCCAATATCGATGAGGTCATCGCGCTCATCCGCAAGGCGCCGGACCCGCAGACGGCGCGCGAACAACTCATGACCCGGCGCTGGCCGGCTCATGACGTCGAGGCGCTGATCCGCCTGATCGACGATCCGCGCCACCGGATCAACGAGGACGGCACCTACAACCTTTCCGAAGAGCAGGCGCGTGCGATCCTCGAACTGCGTTTGCAGCGGCTGACCGCGCTCGGCCGCGACGAGATCGCAGACGAACTCAATGCGATCGGCGAGGAGATCAAGGATTTCCTCGACATCCTGTCGTCGCGCGCGCGCATCCAGCAGATCGTGAAGAACGAGTTGATCGCGGTTCGCGACGAGTTCGGCACGCCGCGGCGCACCGAGCTTGCCGAAGGCGGCGCGGACATGGACGACGAGGATCTGATCGCGCGCGAGGACATGGTCGTCACGGTGAGCCATTCCGGCTACATCAAGCGCGTGCCGCTTTCGATCTACCGGGCGCAGCGGCGCGGCGGCAAGGGGCGCTCGGGCATGTCGACACGCGACGAGGATTTCGTCACGCGGCTGTTCGTGGCCAGCACGCACACGCCGATCCTGTTCTTTTCCTCGCGTGGCATCGTCTACAAGGAAAAGGTCTGGCGTCTGGCGATCGGCACGCCGCAATCGCGCGGCAAGTTCCTGCGCAACATGCTGCCCTTGCAGGAAGGCGAGCGCATCACCACGATCATGCCGCTGCCGGAGGACGAGGAAAGCTGGGGCAATCTCGACGTCATGTTCGCGACGACGCGGGGCACGGTTCGGCGCAACAAGCTGTCGGATTTCACGCAGGTCAACCGCAACGGCAAGATCGCGATGAAGCTCGACGAGGACGGGGACGAGATCCTCGGCGTCTATACCTGCACCGAACATGACGACATCCTGCTGACGGCGGGCTCCGGGCAGTGCATCCGCTTCCCGGTTACCGATGTTCGCGTGTTCCAAAGCCGCAATTCGACGGGCGTGCGGGGCATCAATCTGGGCGAGGGCGACACGGTCATCTCGATGGCGATCCTGCACCATGTCGACGCGACCCCCGCCGAGCGCGCCGCCTATCTGAAACAGTCGGCGGCCGAGCGTCGCGCGGTGACTGGCGAGGATGAGGAAATCGCGCTGACGAATGAAGAGGTCGCGGAAGACGCGCAGATCGAGGCCGAGCGCTATGACGAGTTGAAAGCGCGCGAGGAATTCGTCCTGACGGTCAGCGAGAAAGGCTACGGCAAGCGGTCGTCGTCCTATGATTTCCGCGTCATCGGCCGCGGCGGCAAGGGAATTCGGGCGACCGACGTGTCGAAGACGGGCGAGATCGGGCCGCTGGTCGCGGCGTTCCCGGTGGAGAACGACGACCAGATCATGCTGGTGTCGAATGCGGGTCAGGTCATTCGCGTGCCGGTCAACGGGATACGTTTCGCCAGCCGCGCCACGAAGGGCGTGACGATCTTCAATACGGCGAGGGACGAAAAGGTCGTGTCGGTGGAGCGGATTTCCGACCCGCAGAACGGCGAAGAGGAACTGGAAAGCGAAGCCGAAATCGTCGCGCAGACCGCGGCTGATGCCGCAGGAGACGCGGACGAGCAGTCATAGCAGGGATCAGTACCGGTAGCGGTTGATCTTCTGCTGCCGGTTCTCAACACGAACGCGCTGGGCTTCCTGATGCAGGCCGAACGCCGTGGCGATCAGCATTGCAAGGGTCATGGTGGCTGCGAGCATGATGATGATCATGGTGTGTCTCCTTGCCGAATTAACGACGAATGACTCAAAAGGTTTCATCGACCGTCTTGACAATCGTCATTTCCCGCTGAACGCGTTCTGAGAGGACCGTTCATCTGCGGTTCACGCCGCGCCCCGCATTTGCCATCCACGTTTCGTCTGAGTAGAAGCCTTCCCATGACTGAACGCATTGCCTTTTACGCTGGATCGTTCGATCCCCTGACCAACGGCCATCTCGACGTTCTCAAGGGCGCGCTTGCGGTTGCCGACCGCATCGTCGTCGGCATCGGCGTGCAGGCTTCCAAGAAGCCGCTGTTCTCGTTCGAGGAGCGCGTCGACCTGATCAAGCGCGCCTGCGCGGACGAGCTTGGGACCGATTCCGCCCGGCTTGAGGTGGTCGCCTTCGACGGTCTCGTCGTGAATGCATCGCGCGAACAGGGCGCATCGATCATAATCCGGGGGCTGCGCGACGGCACCGATCTCGACTACGAGATGCAGATGGCCGGCATGAACGAAACGATCGCGCCGGAACTGCAAACCGTCTTCATTCCGGCAAGTCCGTCCGTCCGCACGATTACCGCCACACTCGTCCGCCAGATAGCGTCAATGGGCGGCGATATCTCGGCCTTCGTGCCGAAGAGCGTCGCTCCCGTGTTGCGCCAGAAATTCAGCTAGGTTCCCAGGGAGTCCGACATGTCCTTCGTCCGTTTCGCCTCGTCCACGCTCATCGCCGCCTTCATGGCGACCTCGGCGCTCGCCGCAGAGCCGGAGGACACGATGATCATCACGCTCAAGGACGGGGAGGTGAGGATCGCGCTTCGCCCGGATCTTGCGCCGCAGCATGTGGAGCAGATCAAGACCCTTGTCGGGCAGGGCGCCTATGACAACGTCGCGTTCCATCGCGTGATCGACGGCTTCATGGCGCAGACGGGCGACGTGCAGTATGGCGACATGGAAAACGGCTACAACAGCCAGCGCGCCGGCACCGGCGGCTCCGACCTCGGCAACATTCCGGCCGAATTCTCGGCGGAGAACTTCGTTCGCGGCACCGTCGGGATGGCCCGCGCGCAGGATCCGAATTCGGCCAACTCGCAGTTCTTCATCATGTTCGACGCCGCGCCGCCGCTCGACGGGGCCTATACGATCGTCGGAGAAGTCGAGAGCGGCATGGAATTCGTCGACAACATCAAGAAGGGCGACCCGGCCATGAACGGCTCGGTGACCGACCCGGACCGCATGGTCAGCGTCCGTATGGGCACGGCCGAATAGCCTGCGCATGAGCGCGGGCGAACAATTCTTCATTCAGACACGGAAGGAACCGCTAATGGCCGAGATCAAGGATCCGGAGAACACGATCGTCATGGAGACGACCAAGGGCAGCGTCACGATCGAACTCTATCCCGATCTGGCACCCGGTCATGTCGCGCGGATCAAGGAACTGACGCGTGCCGGCGCCTATGACGGTGTCGTCTTTCACCGCGTCATCGAAGGGTTCATGGCGCAGACCGGCGACGTCAAGTTCGGCAAGAAGGGCGGCAAGGACTTCAATCCGGGGCGCGCCGGCATGGGCGGATCCGACATGGCCGACCTGAAGGCGGAGTTCTCGAACGCCAATCACGGCCGCGGCGCCTGCTCGATGGCGCGTTCGCAGAATCCGAACTCGGCCAATTCGCAGTTCTTCATCTGCTTCGGCGATGCCGGCTTCCTCAACCGCCAGTACACGGTCTGGGGCCAGGTGATCGAAGGCATGGACAATGTCGACAAGATCAAGCGCGGCGAGCCGGTGCAGGATCCCGATTCGATCGTGTCGATGAAGGTCGCCGCCGACGCGTGATGCGACGCGCGGCCACACTATTGATGATGGCCCTTTGTGCCGGGAGCGCCCACGCTTCCGGCACGATTGCTTGCGTCTCCGATGACGGCGCTTCGGTCGAACTGACGCTCGCCAGCCTGCCGGTGCTCTCCGTCGCCGGGGCCACGATCGCGGCAGGCGAGGGAGGCTGGACGACGCTTGAGGACGGAGACGGCCAGCCGGTCGTCGTCGGCCAGGCGGCGCGACACGGAGATCTTGTCGTCGTCGACTTCACCGACCCGAACATCGAGCGGATTGTCGCCGAACTGCGGCTTCTGTCCGCCACCGAAGAACATGATCAAGTGACGGCCGGCACGCTGCGGATCGCCGGTCAGGGCGCCCATGCGCTGACCTGCGTGGGGCCCTGACCGCCATGCGCGTCGATCTTTTCGATTTCGAACTGCCGGAGGACCGGATCGCCTTGCGGCCGGCCGAACCGCGCGATGCGGCGAAGATGCTGGTCGTCAAGCCGGAGGGTCTTGCCGACCACGCGGTTCGAGGCCTGCCCTCGTTCTTGCGGCCTGGCGACATGCTGGTATTCAACGACACCAAGGTCATTCCGGCACAGTTGACGGGCCTGCGCCGGCGCGGCGATGCGGTCAGCGAGATCGACCTGACGCTGCACATGCGCATGGCGCCCGATTGCTGGAAGGCGTTTGCACGCCCCGCCAAGCGGCTGAAGGTCGGCGACCGGATCGAATTCGGCCACGGCGGATCGATGTGCCTTGCCGGACGGCTGACCGCCGAAGTGCGCGAGAAGGGCGAGGCGGGGGAGGTGACGCTCGCCTTCGACCTGTCGGGCGCGTTTCTCGACGAGGCGCTGCACGCCGTCGGCCATATTCCGCTGCCTCCCTATATCGCCTCGAAGCGCCCGGAGGACGCGCGCGATCGCGAGGACTACCAGACGGTCTATGCGCGCGAGGAGGGGGCTGTCGCCGCGCCGACGGCGGGGCTGCACTTCACGCCGGACCTGCTGGCCGCCGTGGGCGCGGCCGGCGCGCAGACCGCCTTCGTCACGCTTCATGTCGGCGCAGGCACGTTCCTGCCAGTCAAGGCCGACGACACGGACGACCACAAGATGCACGCCGAGATCGGGACGATCGACGCCGCGACGGCCGAACGGTTGAACGCCGTGCGCGCCGGGGGCGGACGCATCGTCGCGGTCGGCACGACATCGCTGCGATTGCTCGAAAGCGCCGCGCGCGAGGATGGCACGATCGCGCCATGGTCCGGCCCGACCGACATCTTCATCACGCCCGGCTACCGCTTCAAGGCCGTGGACGTGCTGATGACCAATTTCCACCTGCCGCGCTCGACCCTCTTCATGCTCGTTTCGGCCTTTGCCGGCACCGAGCGGATGCGTGCGGCCTATGCCCATGCGATCGAGAACCGCTACCGGTTCTACTCCTACGGCGATTCGAGCCTGCTCTTCAGATCGGATGATCGATGACCGAGAATTTCGAGTTCCGCGTGCTTGCGAGCGACGGCGCGGCGCGGCGCGGTGAGATCACCATGCCGCGCGGCACGATCCGCACGCCGGCTTTCATGCCGGTCGGGACGGGCGGCACGGTCAAGGCGATGTATCTCGACCAGGTGCGCGACCTCGGCTCGGACATCATCCTCGGCAACACCTATCACCTGATGCTGCGTCCCGGCGCAGAGCGCGTTGCGCGGTTGGGCGGCCTTCATGAATTCGCCCGCTGGCCGCACCCGATCCTGACGGATTCGGGCGGGTTCCAAGTCATGTCGCTGGCGCAGTTGCGCAAGATCACCGAACAGGGCGTGAAGTTCCGCTCGCATATCGACGGCACCGTCTACGAGATGTCCCCGGAGCGGTCGATCGAGATCCAGGGGCTTCTGGACAGCGACATCCAGATGCAGCTCGACGAATGCACGGCGCTGCCGGCCGAGCACAAGGCGATCGAGAAGGCGATGGAACTGTCGTTGCGCTGGGCGGAGCGCTGCAAGGCGGCGTTCGGCACGCAGCCCGGCAAGTCGATGTTCGGCATCGTGCAGGGCGGCGACGTGCCGGCCCTTCGCGAGCGCTCGGCAGTGGCGCTGCGCGATCTCGATCTGAAGGGCTATGCAGTCGGCGGGCTGGCAGTTGGCGAGCCGCAGCAGGTGATGCTGGACATGCTGGAGGTGACCAATCCGCTGCTTCCGGGGAACAAACCGCGCTATCTGATGGGCGTCGGCACGCCCGACGACATCCTGAAATCGGTCGCTCGTGGCATCGACATGTTCGACTGCGTGATGCCGACGCGCGCCGGCCGCCACGGGCTTGCCTATACGCGGCGCGGCAAGATCAACCTGAAGAACGCGCGCCATGCCGAGGACCATCGCCCGCTCGACGAGGAAAGCGACTGTCCTGCCGCGCGGGACTACAGCCGCGCCTATCTGCATCACCTCGTCAAATCCGGCGAATCGCTTGCCGGAATGCTCCTGACCTGGAACAATCTGTCCTATTATCAGTCGCTTATGGCCGATATCAGAAGCGCCATCGAGGCGGAGCGGTTTGCGGACAGGGCAGGCGAGATCACGGAAAACTGGGCGCGGGGCGATCTGCCGGCGCTTTGACGGCGTAGACAGGTTCGTCTCAGCAACCGGGATCGCCAGATGACCAAATATCTTTCCGCCTACGGGATCGCCCTGGTCCTCTTCCTCATCCTCGACGCGCTCTGGCTTGGCGTCGTTGCCCGCAATTTCTATGCGAGCCGGATGGGCGACCTTCTGCTCGATCAGCCGCGCTGGGGTGTCGCGGCCATCTTCTATGCAATTTACATCATCGGCCTCGTTTATTTCGGGGTTGCAGCCGGCATGGCGGCAGGGGCGTGGCAGGCAGCGGCGTTGAATGGAGCGTTGTTCGGCTTCTTCGCCTATCTCACTTATAATTTCACCAATTTGTCGGTCCTGCGCGGCTATGATGGCATCGTCGCGCTGGTCGATACCGGCTGGGGCACGGCGATGGGCGCGGTCGTCGCGGGCGGTACGGTGGCGATCCTGCAATGGCTCGGCCAGATCGACTGATCGCGCCAGGTTGAGTTGCGAAATCGCCCGACCCGGTGCTAGCCTTCAGGCAAGGGGCAGTTATGGGGTAGGGCAATGTATGATCGGCGAATTCTGGGCGTAGTCCTGACCGCATTCCTGCTGCTGACGGGTCTTGCCTCCGGCGCGTCGGCACAGCTTTTCGAAACCCGCGCGCAAACAGGCTTCATGATCGACGCTGACACCGGGACAGTCCTCTTCTCGAAAAATCCCGACGCGCCGATCCCACCCGCCTCGCTCGCCAAGCTGATGACGATGGAAGTCGTCTTCAACGCATTGAAGACTGGCCGGCTGACATTGCAGGACGAATTCTTCGTTTCCGAGAATGCGTGGCGGACGGGCGGGGCGATGTCGGGCGGGTCGACCATGTTCGCCGAGGTGCGCTCATCGATCACGCTCGAGAACCTGATCCAGGGTGTCATCGTCCAGTCGGCCAATGACGGTTGCATCATCATTGCCGAGGGAATGGCCGGTTCGGAGGAGAATTTCGCGCAACTCATGACCGAGCGCGCGCGCGAAATCGGCATGACGCGGTCGGTGTTCAAGAATTCGACCGGACTGCCGGCCGAAGGGCAGGTCGTGACGGTGCGCGAACTTGCCATGCTCGCGCATCATATCTGGACCGAGTATCCGGACTATTACGCCTATTACGCGCAGCCCGAATTCACTTGGAACAACATCACGCAGCGCAACCGCAATCCGCTTTTGCGCATGAATATCGGCGCCGACGGCATGAAGACCGGCTTCACCCAGGAATCGGGCTATGGCATCGTCGGTTCGGTCGCACGCGACGACCGGCGTCTCTTCGTGGCGCTCAGCGGCATGGAAAGCGACGCGCAGCGCGCGGAGGAAGCGCGCAAGATCCTCGACTGGGGAATGCGCGCCTTCGACAAGTATCAGGTCTTCGCCGCCGACGAGATCGTCGGCGAGGCCAAGGTCTATGGCGGCGCGAAGGGGGGCGTCGGCCTGCGCTCGAACGGACCGATCTCGCTGTTCGTGCCGCTGACCAATCGCGACCGCCTCGTCGCGCGCATCGTCTATGACGGCCCGGTCATCGCGCCGGTGGAGGAGGGCGCGCGGATCGGCACGCTGCGCGTTTGGATCGGAGAGGCGATGAGCCAGGAGACGCCGCTCTTTGCCGCCGAATCGGTCGCGACCGGAAAGCTGCACCAGCGCGCGCTCGACGCCATCGAGGAACTGGCGATCGGCTGGATTCGCTGATCTGCTCGCCTGCTTGCGCGGGTTCGTCGCATTTGGCACCCGAAGCCATTATCTGTTAGGCGCTGATGCGAGTCGGTGACCGGCGAAAGGATGCGCATTGCCAAGAGGACATTTCATCACTTTCGAGGGCGGCGAGGGGGCGGGCAAGTCGACGCAGATCCGGCTTTTGGCCGATCGCTTGGAGGCGGAGGGCCACGAAGTCGTCGTCTCGCGCGAACCGGGCGGTTCGGCCGGCGGCGAGGCGGTGCGCCATGTGCTCCTTTCCGGCGCGGCCGAGCCGTTCGGGCCGGCGATGGAGGCGATGCTATTCGCTGCCGCACGTTCCGACCATGTCGAGCAGATCATCCGCCCGGCGATCGCCGCAGGCAAGACCGTGCTGTGCGACCGGTTTCTCGATTCCTCGCGCGTCTATCAGGGCGTCTCGGGAAGGCTCGACAAGACATTCATGAGTGCCCTGGAAGGCATTGCCATCAACGGCATGATGCCGGACCTGACCATCATCCTCGATCTCGACCCGGTGGAGGGAATGCGCCGCGCCGCAAGCCGGCGCGGCTCTGACGACGCCGATCGTTATGAAAAGGAAGACCTGGCGCTGCATGAAGAGCGCCGGGAAGCCTATATCGACATCGCGCGCGCGGAGCCTGCCCGTTGCATCATCATCGATGCTTCCAAAGACCAGGACGATGTGGCCGACGCCATATGGGACCGCGTCGCCAAGGTAATCGCGCCCGCCGGGAGCCTGTTGCAGGTTGCCGATGACCTTTGAACGCACTGCGCCGGAACAGTATGACAGCATTCCCGAAGTGCCCGAACCGGTAGAGCACGCCGAACTGTTCGGCCATGTCGAGGAAGGCGACGAACTGGCGCGCGCCTACCGATCCGGCAAATTCCACCATGCGCTGATCCTTTCCGGACCGCGCGGGATCGGCAAGGCGACCTTTGCCTTTCGCCTGGCCCATTACCTTCTCGCCAATCCCGATCCGGCCCACGCGCCATCGACGCTCGCGCGGCCGGACACCGCGTCCACACTGTTTCGCCTGATGGCGCAGGGCGCGCATCCCTCGCTTCTGCACCTGACGCGGCCCGCCGCCGACCGCGGCGCCGGTTTCAAGTCGGCCGTCACCGTCGACGAGGTTCGCCGGGTCGGGCGGTTCCTGTCGATGACCGCCCATGACGGCGGCCACAGGGTCGTCATCGTCGACGCTGCCGACGACATGAACCGAAATGCGGCGAATGCGCTCTTGAAGAGCCTCGAGGAGCCGCCGCCGCGTGTACTCTTTCTGCTGATCGTTCATTCGATCGGCCGAATGCTGCCGACGATCCGATCACGCTGCCAGCTTCTGAAACTGAGGCCCCTGGCGAGCGACGATCTCATCGCTGCCTTGCGTGCGGTTTCGCCAGGGTCGGAAGCGACCGAAGACGTTCCGGCCGATGATCTTGCGGCAAAGGCCGCCGGCAGCGTTCGCCAGGCGCTGTTGCTGACGCAGTTCGGCGGACTCGACATCGCCAATGCGGTCGATGCCCTGGTCTCCAGCGGAAAGTTCGATGCCGCCGCCGCCTACCGAATTGCGGATGCCGTCGGCGGCCGTGACGCGACGGTTCAGTTCCGGCTCTTCAACGAGCATGTCGCGGGGATCGCGGAGGCGAGGGCACAGGCCGCCGGGTATGGGGGCGACGCCGAACTGGCTGCGCGGCTTGCAGCGCAGTGGGCGGCGTTTCGCCAGCGCATCATCGACGCCGACACCTACAATCTCGACAAGCGCCAACATGTCGTCGGGCTGCTCGGCCAGCTTTGCGGCGCGCACTGATTGAGCGTCTGGCCAAATGCCGGTTCGTGGTCTATGTGACCGCGACCAGATCCGATTGAGCATCGGACGATTCAAATACCGGTGTTTTCTCCCGGACCGATGCTCCAGTGACCGAGCGAGCGCATGGCAGCCGAGAAATTCTACATCACGACCGCAATTTCCTATCCCAATGGCAAGCCTCATATCGGTCACGCCTACGAGCTGATCGCCACCGACGCGCTGGCGCGCTTTCAGCGGCTCGACGGCAAGGACGTCCGCTTTCTGACCGGCACGGACGAGCATGGCATCAAGATGCTTCAGACGGCTCGCAAGGAAGGCATCTCGCCGAAGGAACTCGCCGACAGGAATTCGTCCGAATTCAAGCAGATGGCGACACTTCTCAACGCGTCTAACGACGACTTCATCCGCACCAGCGAGGAGCGTCACAAGCACGCCTCGCAGGCGATCTGGAAGGCGATGGAAGCCAGTGGCGACATCTACAAGGGCGGCTATGCCGGCTGGTATTCGGTGCGCGACGAAGCTTATTTCGGCGAGGACGAGACCGAGCTTCGCGACGATGGCGTGCGTTACGGCCCGCAGGGAGCGCCTGTCGAATGGGTCGAGGAAGAAAGCTACTTCTTCCGCCTGTCGGCCTATCAGGACCGGCTGCTCGATCTTTACGAGCGCCGGCCGGACTTCGTCGGTCCCGCCGAGCGCCGCAACGAGGTCGCCAGCTTCGTGCGTTCGGGACTGAAGGATCTGTCGATTTCCCGGACGACGTTCGACTGGGGCATTCCGGTGCCGGGCGACGAAAAACACGTGATGTATGTCTGGGTCGACGCGCTGACGAACTACATCACCGCCGCCGGCTATCCTGATGAAAACGCAGAGCTCTGGCGCTATTGGCCGGCCGATCTGCATGTCATCGGCAAGGACATCACACGGTTTCACGCCGTCTACTGGCCGGCCTTCCTGATGTCGGCAGACATTCCTTTGCCCAAGCGTGTCTTCAGCCACGGCTTCGTGTTCAACCGCGGGGAGAAGATGTCGAAGTCGGTCGGAAACGTCATCGATCCGTCCGCGTTGGTCGAGCATTACGGCCTCGACCAGTTGCGGTATTTCCTGCTGCGCGAAGTGCCGTTCGGACAGGACGGCAATTACAGCCACGAGGCGATCGTCAACCGCACCAATGCGGACCTTGCGAACGACCTCGGCAATCTTGCACAGCGGTCGCTGTCGATGATCGCCAAGAATTGCGCGGGCAGGGTGCCGCAACGCGGCGAACTGGCCGATGTGGATCGGGCGATTCTCGACCTGGCGCTGGAAGCGCTGGCCACGGCGCGCGCAGCGATGGGGCAGCAGGCTCTGCACACGGCGCTGGCCGCTATCTTCGGCGTCGTTGCCGAAGCCAATCGCTATTTCGCCGGGCAGGAGCCCTGGGCGCTGCGCAAGACCGATCCGGCGCGGATGGAAACTGTGCTCTACACGACGGCTGAAGTGCTGCGCCGTGTCGGTATTCTGTGCCTTGCCTTCATTCCGCAGTCGGCCGACAAACTGCTCGATCTGCTTGGGGTGAAAAACGAGGACCGGACATTCGCGCATCTGGCCGATGGCTGGCTGAAGCCGGGTGCCGAACTGCCCGCGCCGCAAGGCATTTTCCCGCGTTATGTGGAGCAGGAAGCGCAGGGCGCCTGACGATGCTGGTCGACAGCCATTGCCATCTCGACTTTCCCGACTTCGCCGAGGAGCGCGACGCGGTCGTGGCGCGCGCGCGCGCAGCGGGTGTCGAGCGCATGGTCACGATATCGACGCGCGTTCGCCGTTTCGACCAAATCCGGGCGATCGCAGAGGCCTATGACGCGGTCTATTGCTCCGTCGGCACGCATCCGCACAATGCCGGCGAGGAACGCGACGTGACCGCCGCTGAACTCATCCAACTCAGCGAGCATCCGAAAGTGGTGGCCATCGGCGAAGCGGGGCTCGACTATCACTATGACAAGGCGCCGCGCGATGCTCAGGCGCATGGATTGCGCGTGCATATCGAGGCGGCGCGGGAAACCGGCCTGCCGCTCGTCATCCATGCGCGCGCGGCCGACGAGGACATGATCTCGATCCTGGAAGACGAGTCGAAGACAGGTTCCTTTCCCTTTGTTCTGCATTGCTTTTCGTCCGGCGCCCGGCTTGCCGAAATCGGCGCCGAGTTGGGCGGTTATGTTTCGTTTTCAGGGATTTTGACATTTCGGAACTCGCAGGAGATCCGCGACATCGCGCAGCGCGTTCCGCATGACCGGCTGCTGGTCGAAACGGACGCGCCTTTCCTCGCGCCGGTGCCCAATCGCGGCAAGCGCAACGAGCCGGCTTTCGTCGTCGACACCGCGCGCGTGCTGGCGGAGACGGTCGGCGTCGACGAAACCGAAATCGGCCGGCTGACGAGCGACAATTTCTTCCGCCTGTTTTCGAAGATGCCGCGGCCGGGATGAGCGCTGGATACCGCTTCACGATCCTGGGGTGTGGCTCGTCGCCGGGCGTGCCGCGCATCACCGGCGATTGGGGCAATTGCGACCCGTCCAATCCGCGCAACCGGCGACGGCGCGCGGCGGCCATGGTGGAGCGGATCGGCGTCCATGGCGTGACACGGATCGTCATCGACACCGGGCCGGATTTTCGCGACCAGATGATCGCGGCCGGCGTCGAAGCCGTCGATGCGGCCGTCTACACGCACCCGCACGCCGACCATATTCACGGCATCGACGATCTGCGCGGCTTCGCGCTCGTCCAGCGCAGGCGCATCGACATTCATGCCGACCGGCCGACGCTCGACCGGTTGCGCGATTCCTTCGGCTACTGCTTCGAGACGCCGCCCGGCAGTTCCTATCCGCCGATCCTCAATCCGCACGTCATCACGCATGACGACGCCTTCGCGATCGAGGGTCCGGGCGGCGCGATCGAGTTCCTGCCGCTACCGCAGATTCATGGCGACATCATCTCGCTCGGCTTCCGGATCGGCAATCTGGCTTACTGCTCGGACGTCAGCGCGTTTCCGTCCGACACGATGGCGCGCCTCGACGGGCTGGACGTGCTGATCGTCGACGCGCTGCAATACAAGCGTCATCCGAGCCATTTTTCGCTCGCCGAAGCGCTGGAGATTATCGAGCGAGTGAAACCGAAACGGGCGGTGCTGACGCACATGCACATTCCGCTCGACTACGATACGGTAGCGGCGGAGACGCCGGCTCATGTCGAGCCTGCCTATGACGGAATGACGATCGAGTTTGGCGATCAGGCAGGCTTTCGTCGACAGTCGTCAGTTCCATAATCCATCTTATGCGACTGGATTGTGTAGTCGCCTGTTTCTTCATGCTCGAAAATGCATCCTTACTTGCTCCCCCTACTTGCCCTTTGCGTAACGTTGCAGGCGGTCGTGAAGCGTGCCGGTGTGCAACTCGAAAAGATGGTTGTCGTGATCGTGGAAATTGATCGACCGCCCTTCGCCCGCGACACGGTTGCGCCCCTCGCGCAGGTCGAGACCGAATGACCGGACGCGTGCCGAATATTCTTCGTAGCGTGAATCGGGAATCGCGAATGCGACGTGATTGTAGCTTCGCGACGGCAGCGGTTCGCCCTCCATGACGGCAACCCAGACCGCGTCCGGTTCTTCGCCGATCAGGAAGAAGCGCTCGCGCGACAAGGAGAACGTGTCGGACCCGCTATCGTAGACCTTCCGGGCATCCAGGACGCCGACGAGGATCGTTTCCATGCGATCGAGATCGCGAACGATGAAGGTGATGTGGCTGAGACCCTGAGCGATGGATTTCTCCCGACGGCGCGATCCGGAAGCAAGCGCCCTCATGGCATTGGTGCGGTCGAGAAGACTCGAACTTCCACGGGTTGCCCCACAGCGACCTCAACGCTGCGCGTCTACCAATTCCGCCACGACCGCACGCCATGACCAGCCGGTCTCGACCGGCCCGGCGCAATTAGCAAATCGCCCCCCACCGCACAAGAGCGCGGGCATGGAATTGCCGATTATTTTGCCGATTGCGACAAGACGCTGCGTCAACGAGTGGACGCGTGCCGTCCGATCCCATACATCCGGCTGATCATGACCACGCGCGACGCCCTGCCCGCACAGTTTCTGGCGTTTCCCGGATCACCGGCCGTCGAATGGCGGATCGAGCCGGGCTTTGTGGAATATCCGGCCGCGCTTGCCTTCATGGAAGCGCGCGCGGGCGCGATACGCGACGGCGCGGCCGGCGAGCTCGTCTGGCTGGTCGAGCACCCGCCGCTCTATACGGCCGGGACGAGCGCAAATCCTGCCGATCTCCTTGCGGCCGAGCGGTTTCCCGTCTTCGCCGCAGGGCGCGGTGGGGAGTACACCTACCACGGCCCGGGCCAGCGGGTCGCCTATGTCATGCTCGACCTGAAGCGCCGCCGCGAGGACGTGCGGGCCTTCGTGGCCGCTCTCGAGGAATGGATCATCCGCACGCTCGACCGGTTCAACGTGAAGGGCGAGCGGCGCGACGATCGCGTCGGCGTCTGGGTCGTGCGCCCCGAACGGCCTCCACTGCCGGACGGGTCGGCGGCCGAAGACAAGATCGCGGCCATCGGCATCCGGCTGCGGCGCTGGGTGTCGTTCCACGGCATCGCGCTCAATGTCGAGCCGGACCTGTCGCATTTCGACGGCATCGTGCCATGCGGCATTCGCGGCCATGGCGTGACGAGCCTCGTCGATCTCGGCCTGCCGGTCACCATGACGGATGTCGACATGGCCATGAAGGCCGCTTTCGAAGATGTGTTCGGCGACGTAGACTGATTTCGGCAAAGGAGATCAGCCATGTCGAAGCTTCGAGCATCCCTGCCCGTTCTCGCCCTTATGCTGCTTTCGATCGTCGCGCCGGCAACGGCCCAGAGCCAAAGCGATCTCATCGCGCCCGAAACGGCGACCGGATTGCAATCGGCGCCGCTGGTGACGGCCAAGGAGGCGATGGTCGTCGCGGCGAACCCGCTCGCCACCGAAGCCGGACTGGCAATTTTGCGCCAGGGCGGATCGGCGGCGGATGCGGCGGTCGCGGTGCAGGCCGTGCTCGGCCTCGTCGAGCCGCAATCGTCGGGACTTGGTGGCGGCGCGTTCGCATTGTGGCTGGATGGCGCGACAGGCAAGCTGACGACCTATGACGCGCGCGAGACGGCACCGGCGGCAGCAACCCCGGATCTCTTCCTTGACGAGAATGGCGACCCGATGCCGTTCTTCGAGGCGGTCGTCGGCGGGCGATCGGTCGGGGTTCCCGGTGTTCCGTTGCTGCTCGAACTCCTGGCCGAGCGGCACGGCAAACTCGAACTTCGCGAAACGCTGGCCGGCGCGATCGGGCTGGCGGAAGACGGCTTCACCGTTTCGCCAAGGCTTGCCGGCCTGCTGGAGGGTGAATCGGGTCGTCTCGACGCCGATCCGGCGGCATCCGCATATTTTTTTCCCTCCGGCGCTGCCCTTACCGCCGGTGACCAGCGCCGGAACTCGGATTATGCTGATGCCTTGCGGCTTCTGGCCGAGGAAGGCGCGGCGCCGTTCTATCGCGGCGACCTTGCCGCCGCCATCGTCGATGCGGTCGGCACTCACCCGAATCCGGGCTCGCTGACGCTTTCGGATTTCGCCGACTACGAGGTCGTCGAACGCGAACCGGCCTGCGTCTCATATCGCGAATTCGATGTCTGTGGCATGGGGCCGCCCTCGTCCGGCGGCATCGCCGTCGGGCAGATACTGGGCCTCGTCGCGCCCTATGACCTGCGTGCGCTCGGTCCCGACGACGCGCAATCCTGGCGGCTTATCGGAGACGCGACCCGCCTCGCCTTCGCCGACCGTAACCGCTACCTCGCCGATCCCGACTTCGTGGACATTCCGTCGGGTCTCCTCGCCACGTCCTACCTTGCGGAACGCTCTTTACTTCTGCAATCAGCCAATGCCTTGCGCCCAGACGAAGTGGCGGCCGGCGAACCGTCGACCAGGCGAACGGAGAACCGGCTGGACGGATTCTCATACGAGGCGCCAGCGACGACGCATTTCGTCGTCGCCGATGCAGCCGGCAATGTCATATCGATGACGTCATCGATCGAAAATGGTTTCGGTTCGCGGGTAATGGCGAACGGCTATCTTCTCAACAACCAGTTGACCGACTTCTCGTTCGTATCCGAAGACGGATCGGGACTGGTGGCCAACCGTGTCGAAGCTTCCAAGCGGCCCCGTTCATCGATGTCGCCGACGATCGTTCTTCAGGATGGCAAGCCGGTTTTCGCGCTTGGTTCGCCCGGCGGTGCGACCATCATTCCCTACGTCGCCCAGACTCTGATCGCATTGATCGACTGGGACATGCCGATCAACGAAGCGATCGCCCTGCCCCACCTGGCCAACATCGCTGGCCCTTATTGGCTGGAGGCTGGCACGGGCGCGGAGGAATTCGCCCCTGCCCTTCGGGCGCTGGGCTACGAGACCGAGACGCGAGAACTCAATTCCGGCCTGCACGGCATCGAATTCACGCCGGACGGACTGGAAGGCGCCGCCGATCCGCGCCGTGAAGGCACGGCACTGGGCGATTGATCAGACCACCACCAGCCAAAGCGCGAGCGTGGTGATGAAGGCACCGATCGAAACAAAGGAGACGAGGTCGTGAACGAGATCGGACATGGTGTTTTTCCTTGGATACGACCCAATAATGTTCTTGTTTTGTTCTAAAATCAATCCCCCTTCGACACATTTCTTGCCGAGCGCTCGTTTCCCGCCTTTTCCGTGTGACGACGAACAGAAAAACGCATAAAGTTTCAGTGTGTTAAGATGAATGACGGCTTCCTGGAAAATTTGCTTTTCCGTAATGAACGGCCGATGAATGATCCGTAGGCCGCACGTTCAGCTTCGTGCAGGTAGTGTGGCTTCCATCGCGATCATGCGATGTCGCCGAGGGGTTTTGAAATGAAGAAATTCGCTGTTCTGGGATTGCTTGCAGCCTGCGTGCTGACTTCCCTGCCCGCAGGGGCGCAGGATCGTGGATATTACGGGCTCGGTGGCGGGCAGAGGCCGGGCGCCGAATTCTTCGCGCCCGACCGTGGCCGCGACCGCGGGCCGGAGCGTTGGAATCGCGGCGGCTATCGCGACCGCGACGAGTGGCGCGGTCGAGGCGGTTGCTCGCCGCGCGATGCGTTGCGCAAGGCCGATCGCATGGGTATCCGGCGGGCCGAAATCGTCGACGTCGGTCGGCGTTCGATCGAGATCATCGGCCGCTCCCGCGGCGAACGCGTGTGGGTGGTGTTCGGCCGCGCGCCGCATTGTCCCTTGATCAGTTGAGGCCGGCTATTCGTCGGTGCTGGCGGAGTCGGGCCGGCCGAGCCCCATCGACTTGGCGATCTTCGAGCGTTCCACGGCGTAATTGGGGGCGACCATCGGGTAATCGTCCGGCAGGCCCCATTTGCGTCGGTACTGTTCCGGCGTCATGCCGTATCGTGCCATCAGATGGCGCGACAATGTGCGAAACTTTCGCCCGTCCTCAAGCGAGATGATGTAGTCGGGCGTGACCGATTTGCGGATCGGCACGGCCGGCTCCATTTGCTGTTCCGGCGCTGTGGACTGCCCCTGAGCACAGATCGACCGGTGAACCGAGCCAATCAATCCCGATACTTCAGTTGCCGGAACGGGATTGTGACTGACATAGGCGCAGACGATCTGAGTGGTCAGTTCCAAAAGCCGATCCGGCGCGACCTTGCCGCCGGAACTCGACATGTCTTCATTGCTCATGGACATACTCCCGCCGCATCAATACAAATGGCAACTCGCCGCCAAGGGTCATGCCTCGAGCGATTCGCCATTTGACTATGCTAGTGCGCGACCCTGTCTGCGTCAGGTAACCAGATGTATCGTGTTGTCAGGTGGTGAAGCGACGGCGAACAGCGCCGGGCAGAATTGAATCGAAATGTCTAGAATGCGCCTGCAATCGACAGGAAATCATCGGCTTTGAGGCTTGCGCCGCCGACGAGAGCGCCGTCCACGTCGGCCACCGCCATCAATTCCCCGGCATTGGAGGACTTGACCGAACCGCCATAAAGAAGCGGGATCGCTTGCGCGACTGCGCCGATCCTCGCCTCCAGCCGGGCACGAATATGGGTGTGCGCGATCGCGACGTCCTCCACGGTCGGGGTCAGGCCGGTGCCGATGGCCCAGACGGGTTCATAGGCGAGGATGGTGTTGTCGGCCGTCGCGCCGTCAGGCACCGAAGCGGCGATCTGCGCCGAAAGGACATCCAGCGTCTCACCTGCTTCGCGCTCGGCGCGGGTTTCGCCGATGCAGATGATGGCCTTGAGGCCCGCGCCCCAGGCAGCCTTCGCCTTGGCCGCGACGCCTTCGCTCGTCTCGCCATGATCGGTGCGGCGCTCCGAGTGGCCCACGATCACATGATCGGCGCCGGCATCCTTGAGCATGTCGGCGGAAATGTCGCCGGTATGGGCGCCGGAGGCGTTTGCATGGCAATCCTGCCCGCCAAGATGGACGGGCGAGCCGTCAACCACCTGCCTGGCCCGCGCGATCAACGTTGCTGGAAGGCAGACGACGAGATCGAGCCTGGCGAAGCCTTGCGAACCGGCGGCGATCGCCTGGAGTTCGGGAAGCGATGCGGCCACTCCGTTCATTTTCCAGTTGCCGGCCAGTACGGGTCGAATGCGCGCGCTCATCGGTGTTCCTTCTTCATTCCGGCGTTCGTTCCAGGTTCGGATCGCTGTTTGGTAGCAAAATGCGTCGACAAAGCAATCGACAGCGCCGGTCAGTGACGGTATTCCGTCAGCCAGTTTGATGATGGACCGACAATGGAAGGTCGAAAATGCTGACTTGGCTGCGCGGCAAATCCGGTTCCCTGATGGTGAAGCTGCTGCTTGGCCTGCTCGTCATCAGTTTCGCGGTCTGGGGCATGTCCGGCCAGATGCTGACGGGCGTCGGCAATCATGTTCTGGCGGTCGGCGAAACGCGTGTCCAGGTCAACGAATACCGGCTGGCCTATGATCGCCAGCTCCAGCTTCTGTCTCAACAGTTCGGCACCCGCATTTCGCGCGAACAGGCACGGGCATTCGGACTGGAGCAACAGGTTCTCGCGCAACTCGTCGCCGGCGCCGTTCTCGACGAACAGGCGCGTGAAATGGATCTGGGCCTGTCACGGGATCGTCTGGCCACCCTGACCGCCGAGGACCCGGCCTTCCGCAATGCGAGCGGCCAATTCGACCGCAACCAGTTCGAATTCGTCCTGCGGCAGGTCGGAATGCGTCCGGACGACTATCTGCGCAATCGCGAGCAACTGGCGATCCGCCAGCAGATCGTCGATGCCGTCGCCGACGGGATGGGCGTGCCGGACACCTTCCTCAATGCGGTGGCGCTCTATCGGGGCGAGGATCGAACGGCTGAATATCTCGTCCTCGACCGCTCGCTTGTCGAGCCGATCGCAGACCCTTCGGACGGTGAATTGCGGGCCTGGTTCGATGAGAACGCGGCAAGCTTCGCCGCGCCCGAATATCGCGCGTTGGACTATGTCAAGCTCGAACCCGAGGACATTGCCGACCCTGCCGCGATCAGCGACGCGCAGGTGGCCGAGTTCTACGAGACACATCGCAGTTCGTTTTCCCAGGCGGAGCAGCGCACCATCAGCCAGATCGTGTTTGCGAACGAGGAAGCCGCGCAGGCGGCGGCCGCGCGCATTTCGTCCGGCGAAGCGACATTCGACCAGATCGCGACCGAGCTCGGCCGTTCGACCGGCGACCTGACGCTCGGGACCTTCGCCCGCGAGGACGTGCCGGATCCGGCCATCGCCGAGGCGGCCTTCGCCCTTGAGGAAGGCGGCGTCAGCGACGTCGTTGCGGGCTCGTTCGGCTCGCTTCTCATCCGAGTCGACGACATCGTGCCCGAATCGGTGCGCCCCGTGGACGAAGTGTCGGCCGAGATCCGCGAGGAAATGGCCCTGGACGAGGCGAGCCGCATTCTTCTCGACGTCTATGACGGCTACGAGGATGCGCGCGCGGGAGGCGCGACGCTGCGCGAAGCCGCGGCACAGCAGAATCTCGAAGTCGTCAGCGTCCCGGCCGTCGGCGCCAACGGGCTCGACCCGGAGGGCAATGAAGTCGCGGCCATACCGGCTGGCGAGGAGGTGCTGCAATCTGCCTTCGAGGCGGAGCCGAACATGGAAAATGCCCCGATCGCCCTCGGCTCCAGCGGCTATGTCTTCTACGAAGTCACGGACGTGACCCCTGCCCGTAACCGCGAACTCGACGAGGTTCGCGACGAGGTCCTTGCCGAATGGCGCCGGCAGGAAGGCCGCCGTCTTCTGGCAGAACGCGCCAATGAGATCGCAAGCCGGCTCGAAGGCGGCGCTGCGATGAGCGAAGTGGCGGCAGAACTGGAAATGGACGTGCAGACGAAGCGCGGCTTGCGCCGCGGTGCCGACGATGCCGATCTTGGCCGCGAGGGCGTGGCCACAGCCTTTTCCATTCCGGTTCGCGGTGTGGAAACCATCGGCTCCAATGAAGGCGACCGCCAGATCGTGCTTCAGGTCAGCGAGGTGTTTGCACCCGCGAATGCTTCGGGCGACACGCTTCCGGAGAATGTCGCGCAAACCTATGCGGGCGGTCTGGGCGACGACCTGCTCGACCAACTCGTCACCCGGCTGCAATCGCAATATTCGGTGACGGTGAACCAGAGCGCCGTGCAACAGGCTTTGAGTTTCTGATCGATGGGCGATCTCAAGGAACACATCGCGCGCGTGGCCTCAGGAGACACGCTGTCCTTCGAGGATGCGCGAAAGGCGTTCGACATCATGATGTCGGGCGAAGCGACGCCCAGCCAGATCGGCGGTTTCCTGATGGCCTTGCGGGTTCGCGGAGAAACGGTGCCGGAAATCTCGGGCGCGGTGGCGACAATGCGCGCCAAGATGCTGCGGGTGGATGCGCCTGCCGATTCGGTGGACATCGTGGGCACGGGCGGCGACGCGTCGGGGTCCTACAACGTTTCGACCTGCGCGGCCTTCATCGTCGCGGGCGCGGGCGTGCCCGTCGCAAAGCACGGCAATCGCGCACTGTCCTCGCGCTCCGGCGCTGCCGATGCGCTGGCTGCCCTCGGCGTCAATATCGATCTTGGGGCGCCGGAAATATCGGCCTGCATCCGCGAGGCAGGGCTCGGCTTCATGTTCGCGCCGGCCCATCACGCCGCGATGCGCCATGTCGGCCCGAGCCGGGTCGAACTTGGCACGCGCACCATTTTCAATCTCCTCGGACCGCTTTCCAATCCGGCCGGCGTAGCGAACCAGCTCGTCGGCGTCTTCTCGCCGGTCTGGCTCGAACCGATCGCCGAGGTGCTGAAGAAGCTGGGTTCCTCGCGGGTCTGGGTCGTCCATGGCGACGGCCTCGACGAGATGACGACGGCCGGCGTGACGCAGGTCGCCGCGCTCGAGGACGGCGAAATCCATACGTTCGAGATCGAGCCCGAGCAATTCGGCCTGCGCCGTGCCAGGCCGGAAGAACTCAAGGGGGGCGACGCGCAGTCCAATGCCGATGCGCTGCGCAGCGTTCTCGACGGCGCCGAAAACGCGTATCGTGACATCGCGGTGCTGAATGCAGCCGGTGCGCTCGTTGTCGCCGGACGCGCACGCAGCCTTGAAGCCGGCCTCGAGCTGGCCCGCAAGTCCATCGACGAAGGCATGGCGCGCCAGTGCCTGATCGACCTGATCGAGGTCTCCAACCGTGGCAGGGCTGTGTGATGGCCGATATCCTTCAAAAGATCGAAGCCTACAAGCGCGACGAGATTGCCGCGGCAAAGTCGGCGATCCCGCTCGGCGATATCCGCAGGGCCGCGGCGGATATGCCGGCACCGCGGGACTTCACCGGCGCGCTGCGGGCAAAGCACCGCGACGGCCAGCCGGCCCTGATCGCCGAGATCAAGAAGGCAAGCCCCTCCAAAGGTCTGATCCGACCCGATTTCGATCCACCGTCGCTGGCGCGAGCCTATGAAGCCGGCGGCGCGGCCTGCCTTTCGGTCTTGACCGACGCACCGTCCTTTCAGGGCTCGCCGGACTTCCTGACGGCGGCGCGGGCGGCATGTACCCTGCCCGCCCTGCGCAAGGATTTCCTCTTCGACGCGTATCAGGTGCATGAGGCCCGTGCCTGGGGCGCCGATGCAATCCTGATCATCATGGCCAGTGTCGATGACGATCTCGCGCGCGAGCTCGAAGACGTTGTGCATGAGCTTGGAATGGCGGCGCTGATCGAAATTCATGACGAAGCGGAGACCGAGCGTGCGCTGAAACTGAATTCACCGCTGATCGGCATCAACAACCGCAATCTGCGAACGTTCGAGGTCGATCTCGCGACGAGCGAGCGCCTTTCGAGACTGATTCCCGAGGATCGCATCATCGTCGGGGAAAGCGGCATCTTCACGCGCGACGATTGCCACAGATTGCGCGCAGCGGGGATCAATACATTCCTCGTCGGTGAAAGCCTGATGCGCCGGGACGATGTCGCAGGCGCCACGCGCGCGCTTCTGGAGATCGAATGAGCGGCCTCACCCATATCGGCGCTGCCGGAGAAGCACATATGGTCGATGTCGGCGACAAGGACGAGACGCATCGCGTCGCCGTCGCGGAAGGGCATGTCCGCATGAAACCGGACACGCTCGACGCGATCCTTGCCGGCAATGCCAAGAAGGGCGACGTGCTCGGCACGGCACGACTCGCCGGCATCATGGCCGCAAAGAAGACGTCAGACCTGATCCCGCTCTGCCATCCGCTGCTCCTGACGAAAATTACCGTCGAGATCGAACCTGTCCGCACCCTGCCGGGTCTGCGCGTGGTCGCAGAGGTTCGATTGAAGGGGCAGACCGGTGTCGAGATGGAGGCACTGACGGCGGTTTCGCTCGCCTGCCTGACGGTCTACGACATGGCCAAGGCGCTCGATAAAACGATGAGCATCGGCGATGTGCGGCTGATCCAAAAGACCGGCGGCAAGTCGGGCGACTTCCAGCGCGACGAGCGGCGGAAATGATACCCGTCGACGAGGCACTCGATCTGTTGCTGGGCGGCATCGAGCGGCTCGACGTGGAAACCGTCCCGCTGGATTTGGCCGGGCATCGCGTGCTTGCAGGCCCCATCGTTGCCGGGCGGACGCATCCGCCATTCGATGCTTCCGCCATGGACGGTTACGCCGTCCGCGCGGCTGACGTCGAAACCGTCCCTGCCCGGCTGGCGGTGATCGGCGAATCCGCAGCCGGCCGCCGTTTCGCAGGAACCGTGGGTGCAGGCGACGCCGTGCGCATCTTCACCGGGGCGCCCGTTCCGCAAGGCGCCGATACCATCCTGATCCAAGAGGATGCCGAGCGCGACCGCGATGTAATCACCGCGACGGAGACGGTTGCGGCGGGACGGCACATCCGACGGGCGGGGCTGGATTTCCACAAGGGCGACGTACTGCTTGAAGCCGGCCGGCGGGTCGATCCGCAGGCACTTGCGCTGATCGCCGCCGCCGCCGCCACTTCGGTCGAGGTCGTGCGTCGGCCGCGGGTTGCGATCATCGCGACGGGTGACGAGCTCGTGAAATCTGGCGCGCCGCGAACGGATGACCAGATCATCGCCTCAAACAGCTTCGGTGTCGCGCAGATGGTTCACGATGCGGGGGGCGAGGCGATCGACCTCGGGATCGTCGGAGACGACGAGGCGGCGATTGCGGCAGCGCTCGACAGGGCGATTGCAAAGCGGAGCGATGTCATCGTCACGCTGGGAGGCGCGTCTGTCGGAGACCATGACCTGACGGCCAAGGCATTCAGCGCCAAGGGGGTGGATCTTACCTTCTGGAAGATCGCGATGCGTCCGGGCAAACCTCTGATGGCCGGACGATTGGGCGCGACGACCTTACTCGGTCTGCCTGGAAATCCAGTCTCAGCCATGGTGTGCGCCGAACTTTTCCTGCGCCCGCTTCTGGCCGCCTTGCAAGGTCAGCGTCACCGCCGGCGCTTGTTCCGCGCGGTGCTTGACGGGAATCTGGGTCCGAATGACCGCCGGCAGGATTATGTTCGAGCGACTGTCCGGCTGGAGGATGACGGCGAACTCGTGGTCACGCCGCTGAACGTGCAGGATTCGTCGATGCTGCGGATGCTTGCACGCGCGAACTGCCTGATCGTGCGCGAGCCGCTCGCGCTGCCGCAGAGCGTTGGCGACCCATGCCGGCTATTGCTGCTGCGCCCCATCGACTGATCACCGGGTTTTGATCGCACCCGCCCGTTTTCGCCCAGCTATGCCGGAACTTACGTCGCGTCATTTCATTTCGTGACAAAGGGACATATGTTCGAGATCAATTCGGAGGTCGCCATGAAGAAGATCATGTCCGGTTTCATCGCGCTTGCTATGGCGCTGCCGCTCGGCATGACGGGCAACGCGTCGGCATTGCCGCGCGTCGAAACGTCGGTTCCGTCCGCAGTCCAGCAGGTTCAAACCAACCAGGGTCAGTTTCCAGGATCGTTCCGCAGTGTCAATCCCGACCGTCAGTTCAGCCCATGGGCCGGCAATGTGGAGCGGCGGATCGATCGTCGCTGGGATCGTTCCGGTCGCTACTATCGCGACGATCGGCGCTTTGCCCGTCGTGACCGCGGCGGATATTACCGTGGGTATCGCGGCTATCGCGACTACCGGCCGGGATATCGGCGCTACAACGACGGCTTCTGGTATCCGGCTGCGGCGTTCATAACGGGCGCGATCGTCGGAGGTGCGATTGCATCCCAGCCTGCACCGCGGGTGCGTTATCGCGGCTATAGCAGCGCGCATGTGCAGTGGTGCTATGATCGCTATCGTTCATATCGCGCGTCGGACAATACGTTCCAGCCCTATAACGGGCCGCGTCGTGAGTGCCGCTCGCCCTACTACTGACCTGCACTCAAGCCGGATTGAAATTACGGGAGGCGGCTTTGGTCGCCTTTCGCGTCTATCCGGGAAAATCAGGCAGGCTCTTGAACGCATTGCGCAGCGCGTCTGACCAACCCTCCGAAATCTGCCGGTAATAGGGGTCATCCCCTCCGATGCGCCTTTGCAGTTCGATCCTGTAGGTGTCGCGCGCCAGAAACAGCATATCGAGCGGAAGACCGACAGACAGGTTCGACTTCAACGTAGAGTCGAACGACACCATCAAGAGCTTTGCGGTCTCGGCGAATGTCATTTGCGGATCGTAAGCCCGAACGAGAATCGGCTTGCCGTATTTGGTCTCTCCGATCTGGAAGAACGGCGTGTCGTCGGATGCCTCGATGAAATTGCCTTCCGGATAGATCATGAAAAGGCGTGGCTCCGAGCCCTTCATCTGACCGCCCAGAATGAAGGACGCTCCGAAGGCGTCCGCACGCTGGCCGACCGGCGCCGAGTTCGAGATGACCTCCTTGACCGTGTCGCCGACGAGGCGTGCGGTCTGAAACATCGATGGCGTCTCGAGGATGGACGGAGCCCGGTCCGCATGTGCCTTGGAGCGTTCGTCGAGCAGGCTGACGACGGACTGGGTCGTCGCCAGATTGCCGGCCGAGAGAAGGACGATGACGCGCTCGCCGTCCTTCTTCCACACCGTCATCTTTCTGAACGTCGAAATGCTGTCGATGCCCGCATTCGTCCGCGTGTCGGACATGAAGACGAGCCCCCGATCGATCTTGAGGCCAACGCAATAGGTCATCGAATCGCTGCCCGCGTAAACTGCGTACTGGCGATTACTGCTCGACGGTCACATGGACTTCAAGCTGTTCGTGCGCTTGTCCCTGACGGATTCCGGCAACCGGCATGGCGTCGCGATAGTCGCGGCCGAATGCGACGCGGACATAGCGCTCGTCCGGGCAGATGCCATTGGAGACGTCGAATCCCACCCAGCCGAGACCCGGTACATGCGCCTCGGCCCAGGCGTGGGTGGCGACCTGCTGGGTCGTGTTATCCATCATCAGGTAGCCGCTGACATAGCGGGCCGGCAGGCCCTGCGCGCGCACCGCGGAAATGAAGATATGGGCGTGGTCCTGGCATACACCCTGCCCCGCCGCCAGCGCCTCGTCGGCCGTCGTTTCGGACGTGGTCGACCCTGAAACGTATGCGACCCGCTTCTGGATCGTGTCCATCAGGTCGTGCAACAGCCCCAGAGTTTCCTGACCGCCAAGCGGTTCGGACAGGGTGCTGATTGCGGCGGACGGCATCGTCAGCGGCGTCTCACGTTCGAACAGCCACAGAGGCGCGAAACCGGCGTGCTGGCCGGCGACGCCGGTCTGGTCGCGTGTCGTCACCTGGCCCCTTGCGGTGATGACGATCTGCATGGCGCCGGGTTCGGTGCTCAGGAGCCGGCACTGGTTGCCGAAATGATCGACGAAACGAACCTCCTCGCGCGCGCCTTCGTATGAAAGATCCCAGCGATCGACGGTCTGGAGCGCGTCGGTCCGCGGAATCAGGCGCACACGCTGCAAGGCATAGGGCAGGCTCTGGTCGTATCGGTAGGTCGTCTGGTGAACGATGTTGAGCAGCATCTCAGAAGAACCTGTAGTCGCGCGCAACCTGGTCGCCCAGATTGTTGGTGCGGATGAGGAAGTCGGTCAGGTATTCGTGAAGCCCCTCGTCCAGCACGTCCTTGATCGTCATCCGTTTCATTCGGGCCAGAGTGTTCTCGCACATCTCATGCGAGGCGTGCCGGTTGCCGTAGTCGTTGGCAAGGCCCTCCAGGCTCTCGTCGATCATGCGGTAGCAAAAGGCGAGCGAGCGGGGCATCCGGCGCGACAGGATGAGAAACTCGGCGATGTTGGTCGGCTTGTAGGCTGCGTCGTACACCCAGCGGTAGGATCGGTGCGCCGAAACCGAGCGCAGGATGGACTCCCACTGATAATTGTCCATCGACGAGCCGACCCAAGAGATCGACGGCAGGAGGACGTAGTATTTGACGTCGAGGATGCGGGCGGTGTTGTCGGCGCGCTCGACATAGAGGCCGAGCTGGCAGAAATCGTAGATCTCGTTGCGCAGCATCGTCCCCTGGAAGGCGCCGCGAATCTGCGCCGTCTCACGCTTGATGGCGTCGAGGACCTTCGGCACCTCGCGCTCGTCGATGGGCGCTGCAAGCATCCGGCGAAACGACATCCAGGCATCGTTGATGCTCTCCCATGTCTCGCGTGTGAGCGCAGTGCGAACCATTCGGGCATTCGACCGTGCGGTCTCAATCGACGACAGCACGCTCGAGCCGTTCTCCGTGTCGCGCAGGAGATAGTCGCAGACATTGGCGGCGTTGAATTCGCCGTGTTTTTGCCGGTACCCGGCCTCGACGCCGCTCGACACGATGACCGAGGTCCATTCCTCGACGTCCCCTTCGTTGCGTGTCAGCGCCATGCGCAGCCCCGCATCTACGAGGCGTGCCATGTTCTCGGCCCGCTCGATGTAGCGGGCCATCCAGTAAAGGCCGTTGGCGGTTCGTCCGAGCAGCATTCGTTCCCCCTAGTCGTCCAGAACCCAGGTGTCCTTCGTGCCGCCTCCTTGCGAAGAATTGACCACGAGGGAGCCGGGCTTGAGGGCGACACGCGTCAGCCCGCCGGGAACGATGCGAATCCGGTCCGACACGAGCACGAAGGGTCGCAAGTCGACGTGTCGGGGAGCAAGGCCCGCGTCGGTCAGAATCGGGCAGGTCGAAAGGGCAAGCGTCGGCTGGGCGATATAGTTGCCCGGTCGCGCACGAAGCTTGTCGGCGAACGCCTCCCGCTCCTTTTTCGAGGCGGCCGGTCCGACCAGCATCCCGTAACCGCCCGACCCATGCACTTCCTTGACGACGAGTTCGGACAGATGTTCGAGAACATAGGCGAGGCTGTCTGCCTCGGAACAGCGCCAGGTCGGGATGTTGCCGAGGATCGCCTTGCGGCCTGTGTAGAACTCGACGATCTCGGGCATGTAGGAATAGATCGCCTTGTCGTCGGCGATTCCGGTGCCCGGCGCATTGGCGATTGTGATGTTGCCGGCGCGGTAGACATCCATGATGCCCGGAACACCCAGAATGGAGTCCGGATTGAAGGTCAGCGGATCGAGGAAATCGTCGTCAACCCGGCGATAGAGCACGTCGATGCGCTTGTAACCTTCCGTCGTGCGCATGGCGACATGGCCGTCGACGACGCGCAGATCCTGCCCCTCGACGAGTTCCACGCCCATATGGTCGGCCAGGAAGGCGTGCTCGAAATAGGCCGAGTTGAAGCTGCCGGGCGTCAGCACGGCGATGGTCGGCTGCTCGTCAGCCGAGCGCGGGGCGACTGCGGCCAGTGACTGGCGCAGCAGTTGCGGGTAGTTCTCGACGGGGCGGACCTTGATGCGTTTGAACAACTCGGGGAAGAGCTGCATCATCGTCTCGCGGTTCTCGATCATGTAGGACACGCCCGACGGTGTGCGCGCATTGTCCTCGAGCACGTAGAATTCGTTCTCGCCCGTGCGCACGATGTCCGTGCCGATGATGTGCGTATAGACGCCTGCCGGCGGGCGCACGCCGATCATCTCGGGCAGAAACGCCACATTGCCGGCGATCAATTCGCGCGGGATGCGTCCTGCCCGAAGAATTTCCTGGCGGTGGTAGATGTCTTCGAGGAAGGCGTTCAGCGCCTGGACGCGCTGTTCGATGCCCTGCGTCAACCGCCGCCATTCTGCGCCGGCGAGAATGCGCGGAACTATGTCGAAGGGAATCAGGCGCTCGGCGGCGTTCTGCTCGCCATAGACGGCGAAGGTGATGCCGGTGCGGCGAAAGACGTTTTCGGCATCCTTCATTTTCTGGCCGAGGCGTGCGGTGTCCTGCTCGCTTAGCCAGTTGTCATATTCGGAGTATGGGTTGCGAAGCCCGGCGCTTTCCGGGCGCATTTCGTCGAAGGCTACCACGCGACAACTCCCCTATCGCCGCATTCGAAAGCTTCGACACGAAAAAAGCAAGTGTTTGAAATGATGGAGCTCCCCGATTGACAGTCTCGTGCTGCCATCTGACCGATCTGCGTGCAGACTGGTTCAATTTCGAGCAGCAACACGAAGTCTAACGCATCGCATCACGATGCGTTCCGGGTTGCAATGAAAAGCGATCAGTCGCGTATGATCATGGCTTCGGGTGCGCCATTCGCCCATGCATGACGCAGGATCTGGTCGAGTGTGGCGCCGCCGTTCTGCTCGACGCTGATCGCGAACCACTGGCCCGACGGGTCCGTCTCGATTTGCGCCTGTGCCAAGTCGCTGAAGCGCGATGCGATGGTCAGGGCCTCGACCTTCGAGGCGAACGTGCCGGCATTGACGTAGCCCGGCGCGCCGGTTCCCTCGCGCGCCGCGCTGGTGCGGGCAAAGGACGCGATGACGGCATCGGCGTCGAGCCGGTGTGCGCCGAAGCTCGACACCGCGCTGGCCGCGCTGATCCGCTCGTCCGCATAAGACAGGAGGAGACTGGAGGCGCCATTTACCGATGCAAGCGTGACCGGCGGTCGTGCCGGCGCGATCGGTGCCACGTCGGGAAGGACGATATGGCCATCCGAAGCCGGTGTTGCCGTCAATTGACCGGGGAAGGGAACCGCCTGAGGCGTCGGGCTGGCGGGAACTGGCGCGGTTGGCGTCGTGCCGTTCATGGCGATCATCACGCCGGTCGGCAGGCCGTCATTCGATGGATTCGGCGCCGCGCCGCCGGGGCGATAGGACGCCAAAAGGAACTGATCGTCGAGACCGTGCAACGGCGCCCGCCCTACATATTCGACGGCAACCTGCGCGACGCCGCTGTTCTTGTAGTCGAGCATTTCGGCCGCCCGCTGCGACAGGTCGATCACGCGCCCCTTGGCGAAGGGCCCGCGATCGTTGACCCGCACGATGACGGAGTGTCCGTTCTTCTTGTTCGTGACCCGAGCATAGCTGGGCAATGGCATGGTCGGATGTGCCGCCGTCAGGTGGGTCTTGTCGTAGACTTCGCCATTGGCGGTCAGGCGGCCATGAAAGGCATCGCCATACCAGCTTGCCAGACCCGAACTGCGGTAGTTCGGATCTTCCTTCGGCGTGTACCATTGGCCGCGCACCTTGTAGGGCCGGCCAACCTGATCACGACCGCCGCCGCGCGGCAGGTTCGTGGCAAGGGTCGAGACGCGGGGGCTGGCCTTCACGCCATATTCGGACTCGGCGAAATATTCCTTGGAGCGCTTCGGCTTGTCGCTTGCGACCTGGGATGGGCCGGACGAACAGGCGGCCAGCACAGCTGCGCCACAGGTCACAAGCAGGAGAGAGCCAAGCGTCTTCGTCCTGCGGCGCCCAAGTTCGGCCATATCTCGTGTCCCCGATCCCCAATGCGACGTATATGCGCAGCCAAAATCTATTTGGACGTGTTGCCTGCGTCCACAGTCGAGCAATCCTGTGGATCGCACGAATTGTTTAGCTGCGTATTAATCGATTGTGTTTGGAACCGGGCAGGATTGTGTCTGCCGGCATTCACCCTGCCGGCATGGTTAAATTTCGACTAAATTGCCGCCCGTTCAACCTTCGATCCGCGCCGTTCCCGAAAGACCATCGTTTCGTGTCCACGAGATCGAGCTTTCGCCCGTCTGTTCGATCGCAAAGCAGAAGGTCGCGCCATTGTACCAGGTGGGGAATTGCTGGCAGAGCTGGTCGCTCTCGACCCACCACCGGCCGGTTTCGCTCGGCGTGAACATCGCCGCCATGGTGAAGCCTGAAATGTCGCCCGAAACCTCGCCTCCCGAGCCATAGCGCAGTGGAAGTTCAAGACCGTAGGGTGTCGACAGCAAGACACGCTTGTCACCGATCAGGCTTTCGATCTCCGGTCCGCCCAAAGACTGTGCGAATGCCGGCGTGATAATCGGCGCAGCGAGCGCGGCGGCCAATATTTTGCTCTTCATCAGGCAGATCCCGCTATTTTGAAAACGAACTACCGATACGCACCTGCGTGGGTTTTGGTTTCCCGCAAACTGGCGCAAATATGCGTGATGGCGTATCGCTTCTCATTGGGGGCGAAGGGAGCGACGGACGAATTGGCGACCTCTTTGCGATGTTCTCTGGCGCTTGCGGCGCTGCTTCTGTCCCTTGAAACTCGGGCGGACAGCGCGCGGCTCATCGAGCCGCCGCGACCGATCGCCCTGCCCGAGCGTTTTGCGGCCGCGATGACCCGCGCGCGGCTCAACTGGTTCATTTACGGCCCCAAACCGTTATCGGTCGCCGTCGATCCGGCGCGGCCCAGGCCGAGCATCATTCCCTTCTTCTGGGAGGCCGATGACGGCTCGACGATCAGGAGGATGCCGGACGGCACCTTCCGCATGGAGATCTGGTCAGCCGCGACCAACTGGACCAGCTACCATTTTTGCGAACCCGCAGGATGGCCCTCCTATGTCTGCATGGACGGAACCGTCCACGAGATGTCGGCCCCCGACCTTTCGACAGTCATCTTTGCGGGCAGGACCTTCACGCGGACGCTTCGCGCAGCGGACCTCGCCGCCGACGAGCCCAAATCGCCGCAGGAGTGAATGCGCGTTTCCCGCCGCGTTCTTCTGTGCTATGGCGCCGCCACATCTCCAAAATCGCCAGATATCCGGAAGGTCCGCAGATCATGTCAGCGCCGCGCGTTTCGTTCGTCAGCCTTGGGTGTCCGAAGGCGCTGGTCGATTCCGAGCGGATCATCACGCGGCTGCGCGCCGAGGGCTACGAAATTGCGCGCAAGCATGACGGCGCGGACGTGGTCGTGGTCAATACCTGCGGATTTCTCGATTCCGCGCGCGACGAGTCGCTCGAGGCGATCGGCCAGGCGATGAAGGAGAACGGCAAGGTCATCGTCACCGGCTGCATGGGCGCGACGCCGGAACTGATCCGCCAAAAGCACCCCAACGTGCTCGCGATCACCGGTCCGCAAGCCTATGAGAGCGTCATGGGCGCGGTCCACGAGGCAGTCCCGCCGGCGCACGAGCCATTCCTGGACCTTATTCCTGCACAGGGCGTCAAGCTGACGCCGCGCCACTACGCCTATCTCAAGATTTCAGAGGGTTGCAACAATCGCTGCACCTTTTGCATCATCCCGGCGTTGCGCGGCGACCTCGCCTCACGTCCGGCTGCGGACGTATTGCGAGAGGCGGAAAAGCTGGTCGCGGCGGGCGTCAAGGAAATCCTCGTCATCTCGCAGGATACCAGTGCCTATGGCGTCGACCTGAAATATCAGGAGAGCCAGTGGAAGGATCGCGCCGTGCGCACGCGCTTTCTCGACCTTTGCCGCGAACTCGGCGACATGGGCGCGTGGGTGCGGCTCCATTACGTCTACCCCTACCCGCATGTCGACGAGGTCATTCCGTTGATGGCGGATGGCAAGGTGCTGCCCTATCTCGACATTCCGTTCCAGCACGCCTCGCCGGCGGTGCTGAAGAACATGCGCCGTCCCGCGCATCAGGAAAAGACGCTCGACCGCATCTGCAAATGGCGGGAGATCTGCCCGGACCTCGCCCTGCGCTCGACATTCATCGTCGGCTTTCCGGGCGAGACGGAGGAGGATTTCGAGATGCTGCTCGACTGGCTGGACGAAGCGAAGATCGACCGCGCCGGCTGCTTCAAATACGAGCCAGTCGGCGGTGCGCGTTCCGAAGCGATGAACCTTCCCGAAGTGCCGGCCGAGGTGAAGCAAATCCGCTGGAACCGGTTCATGGAGCGCCAGCAGAAGGTTTCCGCCAAACTGCTCGCAAAGAAGGTCGGCAAGCGGTTGCCCGTCATCATCGACGAAACGACGGGCCTGACCGCCAAGGGGCGCACGCGCTATGACGCGCCGGAGATCGACGGCTCGGTTTCCATAACGTCGCGCCGTCCGCTGCGGGTCGGCGACGTCGTGACGGTCAAGATCGACAGCGCCGGCGCCTACGACCTGAGCGGCACGGCGGTCTGATCAGCGGCTCGACGCCATCTGCGTCTGAAAGAAGGGCGTCGCCATTGCCAGTTCGTAATCCTTTGCCGCGGCGCGCTTGTTCGCCGGGCGATCCGCTACACGCGCCATGTAGTCGACGAAGGCTGGCTTTTCGGGCAGCACCTCCATATGGTTCATCGTGTAGCCAATGGCAGATGCAAGCTGCGTGTCGGCGGCGGTGAAACTGTTGCCGGCAGCATAGTCGTGCTCGGTCAGTTGCCTCTCGACATAGCGCACCATGTCGTCGAAGAGCCCGAACGAATAATCGTTGCTCTCATAGGTGAGCCCGTGGGCGCGGGCTGCCAGTGCCGGGTCGAAGACGGAATCGCAATAGACGAGCATGGTCAAGTACGGTCCCCGACGCGGATCGCCAATCGCGGGTGCCAACCCGGCGTCTGGGAAGCGGTCCGCCAGATAGGCCGTGATCGCGGCGCGCTCGGTGATGGTGACGCCGTCATGGACGATCGCGGGCACCTTCTTGCTTGGTTGGATGGCGCGGTAAGCCTCATCGACGCCGCCTTGCCTGCGGATGTCGACGATCTCCATCTCGTAGGGCGCGCCGATTTCCTCAAGAAGCCAGAGTATGCCGGAACTGCGGGACCACGGGGCGTGGTAGAATTTCAGCATCGGGTGCGTCCTCATCGTTGCGTTGGATGGCGCACCCTACTCCACCCCTCCTGACAGCGGATTGTCAGGAGCGTCGTCAGTGGAAACGAGAAAGGGCGCCGAACAAAGCGCCCTTTTCCTAATCGTATGCGAGACCGGCTTTACTGCGGCAACTGGTCGTCGACACCCTCGACGTAGAAGTTCATGCCGAGGAGCACGCCTTCCTCCGCGACTTCGCCTTCGGCGAGCCAGTCCGAGCCGTCCTGCTTCTTGATCGGGCCGGTGAAGGGGTCGAACTCACCGGACTTGATCCTGGCTTCGATCTCCTCGGCTTCCGCCTTCACATCGTCGGGCATGTTGGTATAGGGCGCCATGACGACGTGGCCTTCCGCCATGCCTTCCCAGACGTCGTGCTGCTCCCAGGTGCCGTCCATGACGGCCTGGATGCGTTCGATGTAATACGGACCCCAGTCGTCGATGATCGAGGTGAGCTGGGTTTCCTTGCCGAACTCGATCATGTCGGACGCCTGGCCGAATGCCTTGATGCCGCGGTCGGCCGCGACCTGCATCGGGCCGGTCGAGTCGGTGTGCTGCGTGATGATGTCGGCGCCCTGATCAATCAGCGCCGTGGCCGCGTCAGCCTCCCTCGCCGGGTCGAACCAGGTGTTCGCCCACACGACCTTGACCTGGAAGTCCGGATTCACCGACTGCGCGCCGAGCATGAACGCGTTGATGCCCATGACAACTTCGGGAATCGGGAAGGAAGCGATATAGCCTGCAACTCCAGCTTCCGACATCCTGGCGGCGATCACGCCCTGGACGTAGCGACCCTCATGGAACTTGGAATTGTAGGTGGCGACGTTCGGGTGCTCGCGCTTGTAGCCGGTCGCGTGCTCGAACTTCACATCCGGGAAGCGGGCCGCGATCTTGTTGGTCGGGTCCATGTAGCCGAACGACGTCGTGAAGATGATGTCGCAGCCCGAGCGCGCGAAACGCTCGATGGCGCGCTCGGCGTCGGCGCCTTCCGGCACGCTTTCGAGATAGGCGGTTTCGAGCTTGTCACCGAAATGCTCCTCGGCTTCGAGCAGTCCCTGATGGTGCTGGTAGGACCAGCCGAAATCGCCGATCGGGCCGACATAGATGAAACAGGCCTTGGTCGGATCGTCCTGCGCGGAGGCGACCGCTGGAATGAGCACGGCAACGGAGGCTGCCAGGGCAATAAGGGTGTTTTTCATTGAAGTTCGTCCTCTGTTGGTCACCAAGGGGCATATCCCGCGTTTTTGATTTCTAGCGATCTGGAACAAACGGCCGCCCCAAAGATGCCGGTGTGTTCACCATAGTCAGTCGCCGGTTTCGAGAGATGAGTACAAGTACGACAATCGTCGCGATATAGGGAAGTGCCGAAAGAAGCTGCGAAGGAATGCCGATACCCAGCGCCTGGGCATGAAGCTGGCCGATCGACACCGCACCGAAAAGATAGGCGCCCGCAAGGACGCGCAGAGGGCGCCATGACGCGAAGACGACCAGCGCCAGCGCGATCCAGCCGCGGCCGGCCGTCATGTTCTCCACCCATTGCGGTACGTAGACGAGCGACAGGTGTGCGCCAGCGAGCCCCGCACAGGCGCCGCCGAACAGAACCGCCAGATAGCGGATGCGCACGACCTTGATGCCCAGCGCATGGGCGGAATTGTGGTTGTCGCCGACCGAGCGCAGCGTCAGCCCCGCCTTGGTGTAGAACAGGAACCAGGCGACGGCAACGGTCAGGAAGACGGATACGTAGAAGATCATGTCCTGGCTGAAGACCAGCCGCCCGACGATCGGCAGTTCGGACAGGAACGGCACGTCGAGCCGCGGCAGGCGCACGCCCGGCTGGCCGACGAAGCTTTCGCCGATCATGCCCGAAAGCCCCAATCCCAGGAGCGTCAGCGCGAGGCCGGTCGCGACCTGGTTGGTGACGAGCGTCAAGGTCAGGAAGGCGAAGAGCAGCGAGAAGAGAGCGCCGACGATAATTGCGGCGAGCGCACCGAGGAACGGGTTGCCGGTCATCAGCGCGACGCCGAAGCCGGTGACCGCGCCCA
Source organism: Mesorhizobium sp. YIM 152430 (assembly GCF_029210365.1). GTDB lineage: Bacteria > Pseudomonadota > Alphaproteobacteria > Rhizobiales > Rhizobiaceae > Aliihoeflea. The sequence continues at coordinate 421,438 of NZ_JARGES010000027.1, read as the reverse complement.
TGATCATCATGCCTTCGACGCCGAGATTGAGGACGCCCGAGCGCTCGACCACGAGTTCGCCGATCGCCGCCAGCAAAAGCGGCGTCGCGGCCATCGAGACGGTGAGAAGGATGGCTTCAAGCATGGGCGGCCTCCGCCTTTTGAGCGGGACGCACGAGGCGAACGCGGTAGTGGATCAGCGTGTCACAGGCCAGCACGAAGAACAGGATCGAGCCCTGGAAGGCGCGCACCACCTTGTCGGACAGGCCGACGGAAATCTGCGCCGCCTCGCCGCCGAGATAGGTAAGGGCGAGGATCAGGCCGGCGGCGACGATGCCGAGCGGGTTCAGTCGGCCGAGGAAAGCGACGATGATGGCGGTAAAGCCGTAACCCGGCGAGATGGTGGGACGAAGCTGTCCGATGGCGCCGGCGACTTCCGAAATGCCGGCAAGGCCCGCCATGGCGCCGGAGACGAGAAAGGCGAAGACGACCATGCGGCCGGCCGAAAAACCGGCGAAGCGCCCTGCCCGCGGGCTCTGGCCGATGACCTTGACCTCGAAGCCCTTCAGCGTCTTCGACAGCATGAACCAGAGCACAAAAGCCGCAACCAGGGCAAAGACAAATCCCCAGTGCGCGCGGCCCGATGCCGACCAGATTTCCGGCAGGATCGCGTATTCATGGAAGTTGCGCGTTTCGGGGAAGTTGAAGCCTTGCGGGTTGCGCCACGGACCACGCACCAGCCAGTCGAGAAAGAGTTGGGCGACGTAGACCAGCATCAGGCTCGACAGGATCTCGTTGGTGTTGAACCGCACCTTGAGGATGGCCGGGATGAACGCATAGGCCGCGCCGCCGGCCATGCCCATGATCAGCATCAGCGGCAGCACGAACCAGAACTGGAAGTCGGGAAAAAGCACCGGCAGGATGGAGCCGGCGATCGCGCCCATGATGAACTGACCCTCGGCGCCGATGTTCCAGTTGCTCGACAGGAAACAGACGGACAGGCCGACCGCGATCAGGATCAGCGGTGCGGCCTTGATCGCCAGTTCGTGCAACGACCACGTCTCGGTCAGGGGATCGATGAAATAGTAGTAGAGCGTCTCGATCGGGTCCTTGCCGAGGGCGGCGAAGAGGATTGCGCCGGCGACGATTGTCAGGCCGAATGCGATGAAAGGCGACAGCGCGCTGAACAGCGTCGATTGCTGCGGCCGCTTGACGAGTTCGAGCCGCATCAGACTGCCTCCTCCTCGAACGGGCGTGGCGGGTGCGCCGCATCGGCGCCGCCCATCAGGAGCCCGACCTTCTCGTAGGTTGCCTCGCCTATCGGGATCGGCGCGGACAATTGCCCGTCATGCATGACGGCGATCGCATCCGACATCTCGAACAGTTCGTCGAGATCCTGGCTGATGACGAGCACGGCGGAGCCGGAGCGGGCGAGGTCGATCAGCGCCTGACGGATGCGCGCGGCGGCACCGGCGTCGACACCCCAGGTCGGCTGGTTGACGACCATCACTTTCGGATCGCGATCAAGCTCGCGCCCGATGATGAACTTTTGCAGATTTCCGCCGGAAAGCGCCGACGCTTCAGGGTCTTCCGCGCTTTTCCTGACGTCCATCGCCTCGACGATGCGCCTGGCAGCGGCAGCGATCCGGCTCGTGCGGATGGTGCCTGCCGCGCCGATATAGTCGCGCGCGTCGGTGCGGTAGCGCGACAGGAACAGATTCTCCGAAAGCCGCATGGCAGGCGCGGCGCCATGGCCGAGCCGTTCCTCGGGCACGAAGGCCGCGCCTTTCAGGCGGCGCTGCGAGATGCCGAGGCGTCCGACCGTGTGACCTGCAACGCGGACCGTGTCGGCCCGGTCCTGCAACGCCTCGCCGGAGACGGCCTCGAAGAACTCGCCCTGACCGTTGCCGGCGACACCCGCGATGCCGAGCACCTCGCCGGCATGGACCGTGACGGAGATGTCGCGCAGCGCGACCGAGAACGGCGTCGCGGGTTTGCGGCTGAGCATCTCGATTTCGAGCAGCGGCTTGCGGTCTGTGGAGATGGCGGGCACGTCGCGGGTGACGTTTTGGACTTCGAGCCCCACCATCATGCGTGCCAGAGACGCGGCCGTCTCCTGCTTCGGGTCGCAGTGGCCGACCACCTTGCCGTGCCGCAGCACGGTCGCGCGGTCGCAGATGCGTTTCACCTCTTCGAGGCGGTGCGAGATGTAGAGGATCGACTTGCCCTCGCCCTTCAGCCGCTCCAGCGTCTCGAACAGCTTGTCGGCTTCCTGAGGCGTCAGGACCGAGGTCGGCTCATCGAGGATGATGAGTTCGGGTTCCTGCAAGAGGCAGCGGATGATCTCGATGCGCTGGCGCTCGCCGACCGACAGGTCGCCGACATGGCTGAACGGGTCGAGCGGCAGACCATAGGCTTTGGAAAGGTTTCGCGCGCGTTCCGCGATCTTCATGATCGGGGTGTCGTCGTCGATGGAAAGCGCAATGTTCTCGGCGGCAGTCAAAGCCTCGAACAGCGAGAAATGCTGGAAGACCATGCCGATGCCGAGCGCGCGTGCCTGCGCCGGGCTCGCAATGCGAACGGGTTCGCCCTTCCAGAATATGGTGCCGGAGGCCGGCTCCAGCGAGCCGAACAGCATCTTGACCAATGTGGACTTTCCCGCGCCGTTCTCGCCGAGAAGGGCGTGGATTTCTCCCCGACCGATGGTCAGGTCGACATTGTCGCAGGCTTTGAGCGATCCGAAAATCTTCGTCAGCCCGCGAACCGCGAGCAAGGCATCGGTATGGCTCGGATCGGACTGATCCACTCAACCCCCATGCGGCGGCCTTTGGCCTGCCTTTTTCTGTTCCCTGTCGTGACCTTATGCTTGGCGAAGCCAACGCGCAAAGCTTGCCTGAATTTGAAAGTGCTTCAAGCTTCAACCGTGTGATCGCCGATCGCCTTCAGTCCCTCTTGAGGCCGAGCTTCGGGAAGATCTGCATGACGATGCCGATGCAGAACAGGTAAATGCTGAGAATGGCGATGGAGATCTGCACGAATTCGGACGGATTCATGTCCATCAGCAGCGCATAGGCCGACAGAGCGCACCAGCCCAGGAATATTCCCAGATTGAGCGGGCGCAGGCGCTGGACGCGCACCGGATGGAGGAAGTTGAGCGGCAGGAAGGTCAGCAGGGCCGCGATCAGGACCACGGCGAACGAAACCCACTCGCCGGGCTCAATGACGAAGAGCGTGAAGACCACCATGTTCCAGACGACCGGAAACCCCTTGAAGAAGTTCTCCTTCGTCTTCATGCCGGTGTCGGCATAGTAGATCGCGCTCGACACGACGATGATCGCCGCCGACAGGAAGGACAGCCCCTCGCCCATGAAGCCGCTCTGATAAAGTGCGAAGGCGGGGATCAGGACATAGGTGACGTAGTCGATGATGTTGTCGAGGAGTTCGCCCGACCATGTCGGCAGCACTTCCTTGACGTCGAGCTTGCGGGCGATCGGGCCGTCGATGCCGTCGACGAAGAGCGCGAGGCCCAGCCACAGGAACATCGCCGTCCACTGCTTTTCGGCAGCCGCAACCAGCGACAGGAAGGCGAGGAACGAGCCCGACGCCGTCAGGAGATGCACCGAGAAGGCGCGAGCCTGCGGCCACGTCACCTTTTTCTTCGGCTTGGGGATGCGCTGCGACAGCGGCTTTCGGTTGGTGTCCTTGCTCACGGGTCGAGGCCAGTCCAGCTTGCGAGGGATGGCCGGGCGGCCGTCCAATCAAAGTCGAGGCTCCGCAATGGGCCAAATCGCCCCGTTGATCAATCCCGCCCGTGAGAACATATAGCTCCTATCAAACGGAAAACGGGCTGAAACGATGGAACAGAGCGAGCATGAGGTCCTGATCGCCGGAACCGGGCCTGTCGGCCTCATCGCGGCGCTTGCCTTTGCCGATGCCGGTTTCCGGACGGCGCTGGTCGGGCCGAAGGCGTCGGCAAGCGACGGCCGCACGACCGCGATCATGGAACCGGCGGTTCGCCATCTCGAATCGCTGGGCATGGGGCCGTTTCTCGAAGAGCATGGCGAACCGTTGAAGACCATGCGCATCGTCGATGCGACGTCGCGGCTCGTACGCAGCCCGACGGTCACGTTCCGGGCGGCCGAGATCGACCTTCCCGCCTTCGGTCTCAACATCGCCAATTCCGAACTCAACGCCGCGCTGGAAACTGCCGCCGTCGCGCGACCCAATGTCGCCCGGCACGAGGCGCTGGTGGAGCGGTGGCACCCTCGCGAAGACCGTGTCGCCGCAAGGCTCGCGAATGGTTCGGAACTCGTCGCGAGGCTGGTCGTCGCTGCCGATGGGCGCAGTTCCCCTGCCCGCATTGCTGCCGGGATCGAAGTCGACGCACGCCCGACCGGGCAGACGGCGATCGTTCTGACCTTTTCCCATACGCGCCCGCATTCAGGTATCTCGACCGAATTTCATACCGAATCGGGGCCGGTCACGCAGGTTCCGCTCGGAGGAGGCCGATCGAGCCTCGTCTGGGTCGTGAAGTCCCAGGATGCCTCAGAATTGCTCGCGCTCGACCGGACCGCGCTTGCAACGCGCGTCGAACGCCGGATGCGGTCGATGCTCGGACGCGTCACTGTCGAGACCGACCCGCAAGCCTATCCCCTCTCGACCTCGCAACCCCGCCGCTACGCCGACAGGCGCATCGCCCTGATCGGCGAGGCGGCCCATGTCTTTCCGCCGATCGGGGCCCAGGGGCTCAATCTGGGCATTCGCGATGTCGAAAGCCTCGTCGCCGTCGCGTCAAGGCACCGCGCCGATCCGGGGGCATCGGCGGCGCTTTCCGACTACGAAATTCGACGCCGGCCAGACGTTGCGATGCGCGCCAATGCGGTCAATCTGCTCAACCGCTCGCTGCTTTCGGATCTTCTGCCCGCGCAACTTGCCCGCAGCACGGTCTTCGAAGCCCTTCGCGCCTTCTCGCCCATGCGTGCGTTCTTCATGCATGAAGGAATGCGGCCCGGCAACGGGTTGCGGTCCATGTTTTCCTTCAAGACCAAGGATCGGCGGGCAGGAGACCGGACTTGATGGCATAAAGAGTGAGCGTCAGGGTCGCGATCGACACGATTGTCGTGACGAGCACGCTCGCCGAGGCTCGCTCGATCCAGACGCCATATTGCTGGGCGATGACGAAGACGTTGGTGGCCGTTGGCAGCGCGGCAAGCAGCATGGCGGTATAGATCCACATCGGCGGAAAGCCGCCGATCGCCGTCAGCATCGCGTAGCAGATCGCCGGATGGATCACGAGCTTCAACAATGTGATCGGCAACAGTTCGATCGGCGCCCGCTTCAAGGGCCGGAGCGCGATCGTCACGCCCATGGCGAAAAGCGCGCATGGCGCGGCGGCGCGGGCGAAAAAATCGATCAGCGTTTCGAGCGGAAGCGGTGGGCGGAACTGCAACCATGCCAGCGCAACACCGATCGCGGAGGCGATGATGAAGGGATGAAGGGCGATCTTGCGCAGGACATCCATCGCCACGCCTGAAAAGGACTGTCGGCTGCGGTCGGCGACGGCCATCAGAAACGGCGCCATGGCGAAGTGAACCGCATTTTCGAAGCAGAAGATGAGCGCCACCGGAACGGCGGCTTCGGAACCGAAGGCCAGGATGGCGATGCCCGGACCCATATAGCCGATGTTTCCATAGGACGCGGCGAGCGACTGGATCGTGGTCTGGCGCAGATCGCGGGTCCTGATCCAGGCGATGGCGAACATCAGGAAGAACACGCAATAGGTCGCGGCGACCGCGCCGAAAATGAAACGCCAGTTGGTCAGATCCTCGAGCGGCGTGCGCGACAGCAACTGGATGAAAAGTGCCGGAAGGGCGAGGTAGATGATGAAGAAGTTCATCCAGCCGAGCGCCTCGACCGGCTGCCTCGTGAGCCGCGCGACAAGCCCACCGATGAAGATCACGCCGAAGAAGGGCAGAACGAGTGCGATGATTTCGGACATGGGGCCTGCGATCGGTGCGGATCGCCGCGCTTACGCAGCGATCGGCCGGGCGTCAACCCGCGCGGGATTGAATTCGGCTCCCTCTTGCGCCAGATAGACTTGTGAGGTCAGACAATGCCTGAGACAAGAAACGCAAAGTTCGCCATCGGCCAGGTCGTTCGCCACCGCATCTTCCCGTTCCGCGGCGTGATCTTCGATGTCGATCCCGAATTCGCCAACACCGAGGAATGGTATCGCGCCATTCCTGCCGATGTGCGTCCGCGCAAGGACCAGCCGTTCTACCACCTGCTCGCCGAAAATGCGCAGACGGAGTATGTCGCCTATGTCTCGGAGCAGAACCTCCTGCCCGACGAGACAGGCGAGCCGGTGCGTCACCCGCAACTGCGCGAGTATTTCGGCGCACTCAGCGGTGGGCGTTACGAGCCGAAGCCCCGCGCAAGTCACTGAAACGAAAACGGGCGACCCAGTGGCCGCCCGTTTCGATTCATCGGCCCTAGCCGAGCCTAGTCGGTCTCGGTTGCCGCGCCGGCGGCGCCCTGCTTGGCGCGCTCCTGCTCTTCACGCAGGCGACGGTTGAAGTCTTCCGTGTTGCGGCTGACGAAGTCCTGGAGCTGGCGCTGGCGGTCCTCGATGTCGGACTGTTGCAACGGCGCACCGTCGAAAGCCTGGGTGAAGCCTGACAGCGAAACCTGAATCGGGTTCGGCTGGTTCTGGAAATTCACCGAGGTCAGGCGCAGATTCGAGCCGCGCTTGAAGGAGTTGACCAGATTGTCGGTCAACTGGCCTTCCGCGATGCAGCGGTCGGGCAGGCAGATCACATAGTCGAGCTTCTGCGTCTCGCCGCCGTCGATTTGCATTCCAATGCCGGGAGGCAGAAGGCGGCCGGGCGGAACGGTGACCTGGAAAACGCGACGGGCCTGACCGCCTTCGATCTGGATCAGGCTGACGCCGGTCAGCAACTGGCCGGATTCGGAGACCATGATGTTCTGCACGTTGCAGATATTGGTCTCTTCCTGCTGGCTACAAGCCTTGAACCAGCCCTGTGGCAATTCGGGCTGCTGCTGGGCGCTGGCGCCCGATGTCGAAAGCGCCAGCCCCATCAGGCCAGCGGCAATCGTGGAGATGGTGGATGCGGTGGTAAGGGTCGTCATCCGAAGCGATCCTTTCGCGTAAGAAACTGAGTGTCGGTACCGGCCGTGGTCCATAGACTGGCGTCGTGTTGGCCAAATGCGGCCAGAGCATGACTGCGGGGGGCGTCTACACCTTATGCCAGCCGAAATCCAGACCTTCCGCCTTTTTGCCCATAAGGGCGTGCAGATCGTCGCGCGAAGCGCTCGATCGGTTCAAACCATGCCGCGTATCGACTAGGCTTGCCCGAATCAGCGCGCGATTTTTCGGAGAAACAGGAATGCGAGGAGTTCTGGGCATAGCAGCCGCGGCCATGGTCATGGCGCTGCCGTTCGCGCAGGCGAAAAGCGAGCCGCGCCACGCCATCGCCATGCATGGCGAACCGGCGCTGGCCGAAGACTATGCGCACCTGCCCTACGCCGACCCTGACGCGAAAAAGGGCGGGCGCATCGACTATGCGGTCCAGGGTTCGTTCGACAGCCTCAACCCGTTCATCGTTCAGGGGTCTGGCGCGCGCGGCATCCTCGACCTCGAACTCGGCAACAATGTCTTCGAGACGCTGATGCAGCGTTCCTATGACGAGGCATTCTCGCTCTATCCGTTGATCGCGCGATCGGTGGAGACGGACGACGAACGCTCCTTCGTCGAATTCACCATCGATCCGGATGCGCGGTTTTCGGACGGCGAACAGGTCCGCGCGGAGGACGTTGCCTTCACGGTCGAACTCCTGGCCGAAAAAGGCTATCCGCGTTATGCGACGACGGCGCGCAAGATCGCGCAGACGATCGTCGAGGGCGACAAGGTGCGTTTCGAATTCGTCGAGCCCGACCGGGAACTGCCGCTGATCCTCGGCCTGATGCCGGTGCTGCCCGAACATGCCATCGACCGCGACACATTCGACCGTTCGACCTTGACGCCGATGATCGGCAGTGGCCCCTACAAGATCGCCGACGTTCGTCCGGGCGAGCGCCTCGTGCTCAAGCGCGATCCCGATTATTGGGCGAAAGATCATCCGTCGAAGCGCGGCCTCGACAATTACGACGAGATCCGCATCACCTACTACCGCGACACGAACACGATGTTCGAAGCCTTCAAGAAGGGGCTCGTCGACATCCAGCTCGAGACCAATGCGCAACGCTGGGCAACAGGCTACGACTTTCCAGCGGTCGCTTCCGCCAGCGTCGTGCAGGAAGAGTTCCAGACCGGACTGCCTTCGGGAATGCAAGGTTTCGTGATGAACACGCGCCGGCCGGTTTTCCAGGACGTTGCCGTCCGTCGCGCGCTTGCCGGCCTTTTCGATTTCGAATGGGTCAACCGCACGCTCTTGTCGAATGCCTATGAGCGGACCGGATCGTTCTATGCGCGCTCCGAACTGTCCTCCATCGACCGTCAGGCGAGCAAGGCCGAACTCGCATTGCTCGGAGAATTTGCCGAGACCATCGAGCCGCAAATTCTTGTCGGCGAACATCAACCGGCGAAGACCAATGGAAGCGGCCGCGACCGCGATTTTCTACGCAGGGGCTTCGAGGCGTTGAACGCGGCGGGCTACACGATGCAGGACGGACGCATGGTCGGTCCGAGCGGACGGCCCCTCGCCTTCGAGATCATGCTGCGCGGCCGAAACGGCGAGGAAATCGCTTCCGCCTGGCAGCGCACCCTGCGCTCCATCGGAATCGGGCTGACGATTCGCTCGGTCGACGACGCGCAATACCAGCAACGGCTCCTGACCTATGACTACGACATGATCCTGCACACCTACACGGCGTCTCTTTCGCCGGGCGTCGAGCAGGTCGGGCGCTGGGGGAGCGGGGCGAAAGAACCGCAGGGCACGATGAACTATGCCGGCGTCGCCGAGCCCGCCGTCGATGCGATGATCGGAAACCTCCTGAACGCCAAGACGCGCGAAAGCTTCGTCGATGCGGTGCGCGCCTATGACCGCGTCCTTCTCAACGGCGCTTATGTCGTGCCGCTCTACCACCAGCCGAAGCTCTGGGTCGCGCGCTGGTCGCGCATCGAACGCCCTGATAGGCTTCCGCTCTACGGCATCCACCTACCTGCCTGGTGGCGCGCGCAATAGGGATTCGCACATGCAGCACATAGCCCCGATCTCGATCGACGTCGTTTCCGACGTCGTTTGTCCCTGGTGCTATATCGGGCTGAAGCGGCTCGATGCGGCGATGGCTCAGGCGAGCGAAATCCCGGTCGACCTGCGCTGGCGACCCTACCAGCTCGACGCCACCATTCCGCCGGAAGGCCGGGACCGGAAACAATACATGCTGGCGAAATTCGGCAGCGAGGAACGGCTGAACGAAATCTTCGCCAGGGTCAGCGAAGCCGGTCGTTCGGCCGGTATCGATTTCGCGCTCGATGCGATCCAGGTTTCACCAAATACGCTCGACGCACACCGCCTCATCCGCTGGGCAGGCTCGGCCGAAAACAATCTCCAGACGGAAGTGAAGAAGCGGCTCATGCAGGCCTACTTCGAGGACGGCCGCAATATCGGAGATCGTGCCGTCCTCGTCGACATCGCGCGCGAAGCCGGCATGGACGCTGCCGTGGTGGAGGCGCTCCTGCCAACCGAGGCGGATGTCGCCGAAACGCGGGCCGAGATCGAAACAGCGCAGCAGATGGGCGTCACCGGCGTTCCCTGCTACCTCCTCGAAGGCCGCTATGCGGTCATGGGCGCGCAGGACCCGGCCGTCCTTGCCAATGCCATCCGGCAAGTTTCCGCCGCCAAGGCACGCGGCGAACTCGGTCCCGCCGCCTGATCAGGCAGCCTTGTCCGCGATCTTCGCCAGTTGCGTCATGATGACCGCCGCGCCTTGCAGCCGCTTGGCGGGCGTCGCCCATTCGCGCACCAGCACGATCGAATGATCGGGACGGATTTTCGCCGCCGCACCCTGCTCGCCGATATAGCGAACGAGGCCGGCAGGTTCCGGGAAACTCTTGTTGCGAAACTGGATGACGACCCCCTTCGGCCCGGCGTCCAGCTTCTCGACATTGGCGCGCTTGCACAGGCCCTTGATGAAGACGATCTTCATCAAGTGCTCGACCTCCTGCGGCAGCGGGCCGAAACGGTCGATCAGTTCCGCGCCGAAACCGTCGATCTCCTGCGGCGTGTCGAGTTCGGCAAGGCGGCGATAGAGCGCCATGCGCAGTTGCAGGTCCGGCACGTAGCTTTCGGGGATCATCACGGCCGTGCCGACCGCGATCTGCGGCGACCATTCGCCGGAGCCCGCATCAACGTCGCCCTTCGTTTCGGCGACGGCCTCCTCCAGCATCTGCTGGTAGAGTTCGAAACCGACTTCCTTGATATGCCCGGACTGCTCTTCGCCGAGAAGATTGCCGGCGCCGCGAATGTCGAGATCGTGGCTGGCAAGCTGGAAGCCCGCCCCGAGCGTGTCGAGCGATTGCAGAACCTTCAGGCGGCGGTCGGCCTGCTGGGTCAGCATCTTGTTGGCCGGCAGCGTCAGGAGCGCATAGGCGCGCGACTTCGAGCGGCCGACGCGGCCGCGGATCTGGTAGAGCTGCGCGAGGCCGAACATGTCGGCGCGGTGGACGACGAGCGTGTTGGCGGTCGGGATGTCGAGGCCCGATTCGACGATGGTCGTCGACAGGAGCACGTCGTACTGACCGTCGTAGAAGGCGTTCATGATATCGTCGAGTTCGCCCGCAGGCATCTGGCCGTGGGCTGTCGCGACCTTCAGTTCCGGCACCTGTTCGTCGAGGAACTGTTTGATCTCGCCAAGGTCTGAAATGCGCGGGACGACGTAGAAGCTCTGGCCGCCACGATAGCGCTCGCGCAGCAGCGTCTCGCGGATCACCAGCGGGTCGAACGGTGCGATGAATGTGCGCACCGCCATGCGGTCGACCGGCGGCGTTGTGATCAGCGAGAGTTCGCGCACGCCCGTCAGCGCCAGTTGCAGCGTGCGCGGGATCGGCGTCGCCGAAAGCGTCAGGACGTGGACGTCGCTCTTCAGTTCCTTCAGCCGTTCCTTGTGCTTGACGCCGAAATGCTGTTCCTCGTCGACGATCAGCAGGCCGAGATTCTTGAAGCTGACGGCCGAGCCCAGGAGCGCGTGGGTGCCGACGACGATGTCGATCGTGCCATCGGCGATGCCCTTCTTGGTCTCAGCGAGTTCCTTCGAGCCGACAAGTCGCGACGCCTGCCGCACCTTGACCGGGAGCCCGGCGAAGCGTTGTGAGAACGTCTTGAAATGCTGGCGCGCGAGCAGCGTCGTCGGCACAACGACGGCGACCTGAAAGCCTTCGAGCGCGGCGATGAAGGCCGCGCGCAGCGCCACCTCGGTCTTGCCGAAGCCGACATCGCCGCAGATCAGGCGGTCCATCGGCCGGCCGCGCGCCAGATCGTCAAGCACCGCGTCGATGGCGTTCTGCTGGTCGTCGGTCTCGTCATAGGGAAAGCGCGCGGCGAACTCACCATAGACGCCGTCCGGCGGCGCCATTACAGGCGCGGGCCGTAAGGTGCGCTCGGCGGCGATGCGGATCAGGTGCCCCGCCATTTCGAGCAGGCGCTTCTTCAGCTTCGCCTTGCGCGCCTGCCATGCCCCGCCACCAAGCTTGTCGAGCGTAGCCTCGGAGCCCTCGGCGCCATAGCGCGACAGAAGCTCGATGTTCTCGACCGGCAGGAAGAGCCGATCGTCGCCGGCATAACGCAGTTCCAGGCAATCATGCGGCGCACCAGCCGCCGTGATGGTCTGCAACCCGACGAAGCGGCCGATGCCGTGGTCGGCGTGAACGACGATATCGCCGGCATTCAGCGCGGCAACTTCCGCAATGAAATCAGAAGCCTTCTTGCGCTTCCTGGAACGACGCACGAGCCTGTCGCCGAGCATGTCCTGTTCGGCGACGACGACCAGCTTGTCGGTCTGGAAACCGCTTTCGAGCGGCAAAATTGCAAGGCCGATCTTGTCGGCCCCGAGCTTTTCGAGTTCGGCAAGCGATGCGACGCGCACGACGCCTTCGAGTTCGTGCTCGCCGAGGATTTGCGCAAGACGGTCGGACGAGCCTTCCGACCAGCCGGCGACGAGGACCTTGCGCTTGTTTGCCCGCAATTCGGCGATGTAGCGCGCGGCGCGGTCGAAGACGTTGATCGACGGGTCCGCGCGTTCCTCGGCAAAGGAGCGTCCGGCTTCCGAACCCGCATGAATGATGCGGCGGCGGTCGACTTCCGGTGCGGCGAAAGGCGTGAATTCGAGGACGTCGCGGCCCTCTCCGGCCGCCTTCACCGCATCTGCCGAGAGGTAGAGCGCGTCCGGCGGCAGCGGCTTGTAGGGAACCGCCTCGCCGACGCTGCCCGACGACTGCCGCTTGCGCGCATCGTAATAGTCGCGGATCAGCGTGTGCCGCTCACCGATCGCCTCGCGTGCGAGATGGTCGAAGATTACCGGCGTGTCCGGCAGATAGTCGAAGATCGTCTCCACCGTCTCGAAGAAGAGCGGAAGCCAATGCTCCATGCCGGCAAAGCGCCTGCCCTCGCTGATCGAGGCGTAGAGCGCGTCGTCGCGCGAAGGGGCGCCGAAAAGTTCGATGTAGTTGCGGCGGAAGCGGCTTATCGTGTCGGGCGTCAGCGCGATCTCGCTCATCGGCTGGAGCCGCAATTCGCGCCTTTGGCCGGTCGTGCGCTGCGAGGCGGGATCGAAGGCGCGGATCGATTCCAGCGTGTCGCCGAAGAAGTCGAGCCGCAGCGCCTCCTCCGCACCGGGCGCGAGCAGGTCGAGAATGCCGCCGCGCACCGCATATTGGCCGACATCGCGCACCGTCGCGACGCGCTCGAAACCGCTCGTCTCCAGCCTTGCTACGAGATCGTTCATGTCGATCTGGTTGCCGGGCTTCGCGCTCAACGTCTGTCCGGCGACGAAATCGAGCGGCGGCATCTTCTGTAGCACCGCATTGGCGCTGACGAGGACGATGGCGCGGTGCGGCGTGGCGCGAAGCGCGGCGATCGACGCCATGGCGTCAAGTCGGCGGGCGACCGCGTCGCTGCCGGGAGACACGCGGTCATAGGGAAGGCAGTCCCAGGCCGGCAGTTCGAGCACCGGAAGGCCGGGCGCGACGAATTGCAGGATTTCGGCAAGGGCCGGGATTTTCTGCCCGTCGCGCGCTACGAAGACGACGGGCCCCTCCTGCCCAGCCGCGACGGCGGCCAGCGCGAACGCCTCGTAGCCGTCGGCGACGCCGTCGACGATCGTCGGTTCGCCGGTGCGCTTGGCCGGAAGGTAAATGGGATTGAGAAGCGTCATGTCAGGTGGCGAGGCTGCGGGCATCAGCGATCATGCGGCGGACGATTTCGTTGTCCTGATGCGGTGGAACGGGCATCTCGCCGGTGATCCATTTGACGATGTCGCCGTCGGATTCACCGAGCAGGGATTCGAACAGGTCCAGTTGTCCCTCGTCGAACGATCCGAGTTCGCGGTCGGCGAAGCCGCCGATGACGAGATCGGCTTCGCGCATTCCACGATGCCACGCCCGGAAGCGCGCTTTCCGCTTGCGGATGTCGAGAAGATCAACGGATGTTTCGGACATGGATGGCCTATCTGCTTGGACCGCGCATATAGCGCCTGGGAAACGCGATGTCAGCCTTTGCGATGCTACGTCGCGTCGATAGTATCCCGCGCTATGCGTCCGGCAGAACTCGATCCCCTCTTCGCACCCGTCACATCGCTCGCCGGCATCGGCGAGAAGACGGCCGAACTGATGCGCCGCATCGTTTCCGCCGACACGACCGGTCGCGACGTGCGCGCGGCCGATCTTCTCTTCGTGCCGCCCCATTCGGTGATTGACCGCACGCGCCGGCCGGGCGTCGCGCTTTCGGGGGAAGGTTCGATCGTGACGCTGGATCTGACCGTCGACCGCCACCAGCCGCCGCCGCGCGGCCGCGGATCGGTGCCCTACCGGGTGTTCGCCTTCGACGAGACCGGCGAGATCGCCCTCACCTTCTTCCACGCCAAGGGACAATGGTTCGAAAAGCTGATGCCGGTCGGGGGCGAAATCGTCGTTTCCGGCAAGGTCGAATGGTTCAACGGTCGCCCGTCCATGGTCCATCCCGACCATATCGTCGCCAAGGCGGACGCCGGCGCCCTGCCCGCGATCGAGCCGGTCTATCCGATGACGGCCGGGCTTTCCGCGAAACTCGTGCGCAAGGCGGTCGCCTCGGCGCTGGAGCGGATGCCGATCCTGGCCGAATGGCAGGACGAGACCGTGCTCGCCCGACACGACTTTCCCGACTTTCGCGAAGCGCTTCTCCACCTTCACCAGCCTGAAATCCCCGCCGATTGCGACGTGGCGAGCCCGGCCTGGCGCCGACTCGCCTACGACGAGCTTCTGGCCGGCCAGATCGCGCTCGCGCTGGTGCGCCTGCGCATGAAGCGCGTCGCCGGCCGGGCGCGGCTGGGCGACGGCACCAAGGGCGCCGCGATCCGCGACGCCCTGCCCTATGCTCTGACCGGCGCGCAACAGCGCTCCATCGGCGAGATCGAAGCCGATCTCGCCAAACCCGACCGCATGTTGCGGCTTCTTCAGGGCGATGTCGGGTCGGGCAAGACGGTCGTCGCTCTCCTTTCCATGGCGCGGATCGCCGAGGCCGGCGGGCAGTCCGCGCTGATGGCGCCGACCGAAATCCTTGCGCGGCAGCATTTTGCGACCATCGCTCCGCTGGCAGAGAAGGCGGGCCTGCGTGCTGCTATCCTCACCGGTCGCGAAAAAGGCCGCGAGCGCGTCGAGACGCTCGCCGCCATCGCCGGCGGGGCGATCGACATCGTAATCGGCACGCACGCGATCTTTCAGGAAAGCGTCAGTTTCCACGACCTCGCTTTCGCCGTCATCGACGAGCAGCACCGGTTCGGCGTCCACCAGCGGCTCGCCATCGGCGCCAAGGGCGCGGCGCCCGACATCCTCGTCATGACCGCGACGCCGATCCCGCGCACGCTCGTCCTCACCGCCTTCGGCGACATGGACGTCTCGCGCCTCGACGAAAAGCCGGCCGGCCGCCAGCCGATCCAGACCGTCACGCTGCCGCTCGAACGACTGTCGGACCTCATCGCGCGGATGCGCCGCGCGATCGACGAAGGCCAGAAGATCTACTGGATCTGCCCGCTGGTCGAGGAAGCCGAGGGTATGGACGTCATGTCCGCCGCCGACCGCCACAAGGCGCTGGCGGAGATCTTCGGTCCCGATGTCGGGCTCGTCCATGGCCGCATGTCGGGCACGGCGAAGGATGAGGCGATGGCGAACTTCAAGGCCGGCCGCACGCGTATCCTCGTCGGCACCACGGTCATCGAGGTCGGTGTCGACGTGCCGGATGCGACGATCATCGTTATCGAACATGCCGAGCGGTTCGGCCTCGCGCAGCTTCACCAACTGCGCGGCCGCGTCGGGCGCGGACAGGCTGCGTCGAGCTGCGTGCTGCTCTACCAGTCGCCGCTCGGCGAAATCGCCAGGCAGCGGCTCACCGTGATGCGCGAAACCGAGGACGGCTTTCGCATCGCCGAGGAAGATTTGAAACTGCGCGGCGAAGGCGAGCTTCTGGGCACGCGCCAGTCGGGAACGCCCGGTTTCCAGCTTGCCCGCCTCGAACATCACGCCGACCTCCTGTCGGTCGCGCGCGACGATGCGCGGCTCTTTCTCCAGCGCGATCCGGACCTTGCCACTCCGCGCGGACGAGCCATCCGCACGCTCCTCTATCTTTTCGGGCGCGACGACGCGATCAGGCTGATCCGCGCCGGCTGACGAGGGCCGACACGGCGACAAGAAGCCAGCCCCCGATCAGGAGCAATCCGCCGGCAGGCGCCGCCATTGGGAACAGCCGGTCGCCGAGGAATGAGCGGGCCGCGATGTCTGCGCAAAAGAGCGCCATGCCAATGACGAGAACCCACGCCCCCGCCCGTTGCAACAGGCCGAACTGGTGGCCGGCAAGAACCATCAGCGCCGGTGCGTGGAAGAGCAGCATGTTCGCCGCCGTGCCGAGCGAGCCTTCCCTGTGCGCCGCCATCGCCGAAAGCGCAACGCCCAGGGCGCCGCAGAGCGCACCGAGGCAGAAGAGAATTCGGTCGGTTTGGGGCATGTCGATGTCCGAGAATATTGAACTTCAAGCGCCTGTTGCAGAACACATGAAGAACGGTTAAGTTTGTTCTGGTTTTGTTTTTCGGCGATTCTCCTTGTAAGGACTGCCATGCTCACGCGCAAGCAACACGAACTCCTGCTCTTCATCCATCAGCGGCTGAAGGAAACGGGCGTCCCGCCATCCTTCGACGAAATGAAGGAGGAACTGGGACTGGCATCCAAGTCGGGAATTCACCGGCTCATCACGGCGCTCGAGGAGCGCGGCTTCTTGCGGCGGCTGCCAAACCGGGCGCGCGCGCTGGAGGTGATCAAGCTGCCGGAATCGATCTCGCAGCCGCAGCGGCGCTTCCAGCCGAGTGTCATTCAGGGCAGCCTGTCGGGAAAATCCGGACCCAAACAGGAAAGTTCGCCGGCGATTGCCGTCACCCGCGCGCCGGTCGAGATTCCCGTCATGGGCAGGATCGCCGCCGGCGTGCCGATCGATGCCATCCAGCACGCCACGCGCGCCGTCGCGGTTCCACCGGAAATGCTTTCGGGCGGCGAGCATTACGCGCTCGATGTCCACGGCGATTCGATGATCGAAGCGGGCATTCTCGACGGCGACACGGTGATCATCCGCTCCGGTCCGTCCGCTACGCCAGGTGAGATCGTCGTCGCGCTCGTCGACGATGAGGAGGCGACCTTGAAGCGCTTCCGGCGCAAGGGCGCGTCGATCGCGCTCGAAGCGGCCAATGCCGCCTATGAAACCAAGATTTACGGTTCCGAACGGGTCAAGGTGCAAGGCAAGCTCGTCGGTTTGATCCGCAAGTACTGATCGAATGGCGGGTGTGCTTGCCTTATTCGCGGCGATAGGGCGCAAGGCCGCGCGCCGCGCGCGAGAACTCCCGGTGGGAATGCCAGGGCCGGTAGGGTTCACTGATCGCGTGGACGATGTCTGCGCCTTCCGCCTTGCGGTGGAAGTGGATTTCCGCGCTTCCGCGCCGTGCAAGGTCTCTCCTGGTGAGGATCGCGGCATTACCCGTGCGGCAGACCTGCCCGACCGTCGCATCGTCGATCACGATCAGCGCGGCAGTGGTGCATAGGGCGAAGGCGGAGATCGCGTCGGGCACATGTGCGATGAGCCGGCCGTCGCGGTCGCGCGCGATGCAAACCTCGTTCGCGCAGGCGAAGCCGGGCGAGGTTTCGGCGCGTAACATGGCATCCCTGATCGTTGCCACATCGACCGGCCTTGCGAACCGGTCCGAATCCATTCCGTGCAGCCAGTTCTGCATCGTGAAGCCATTCGGGCGATCGCGATTGACGTAGAGCGTCCGCGCGGGGCCGGCGACGGCGACCAGCCGCCCGTCCTCGGAGACGAGAACATCGGGCAGATCGCGGTTCGCGATCAATCCGGTTCCGAGGAGCAAGAAGGGCAAGGCGAGCAGGCGAAGCCGGCCCGACATGGCTGTCATGAACATAAGGCCGATCGTCAACACCGCAACCGCCATTACCGGCAGCGATCCTACGGCATCGATCGGTGATCGGGCGGCAAACCAGGACGCGATGCCGGCGACGGCGCCGATGGCGGCGCCCATGACGCGAAGCGGCCATGCCTCCAGACCGAAGGGCATGAGAAGGGCGGAAAAGACGGCGGATGGCATGACCACGGCGGAAACGATCGGCATCGCGGCCAGATTGACCCAGAGAGCGTGAGGGGAAACGCGGTGAAAGTGATAGGCGCCGTAGAGCGTCGTTGCGAGGCCGGCGATTACCGAGGTTGCGGCGAGGCCGAGCATGAATTTGAGCGTTCCCGCACCGAGGCGGCCGATCGCTCCGCGTTCCGTGCGCGCGGTTGCAGATGCGCGCCGCCTCTCGCTCCACCAGCCATATGCTCCGATCAGAGCCGCGGTCGCGGCGAAGGACATCTGGAAGCTCGGCCCCACGACTTCGTGGGGGCTGATCGCTATGACGATGATGGCCGAAATCGCCAGATTGCGCATGGTGATTGCAGCCCGGTCGAAAAGCATCGCCACCAGCATCACGGCGAGCATGATATAGCTGCGTTGCGCTGCCACCGCGCCGCCGGAAATGCCCAGATAGAGCGTCGCGGCGATCAGGGCGACGACTGCTGCGTATTTCTTCACGGGCCGGCGTGAGGCGAAGACCGGAAACAGCGCGAAGCCGCCCCGAATCGCAACGAGCACGGTGCCTGCGACCAGAGCCATGTGCAGGCCCGAAATCGACAATATGTGCGCGAGTCCGGTCTTGCGCAGGTCCTCGTTGATCGCTTCGGGAATGCCGGCCCGCACGCCCGCGATCAGCGTGGCGGCGATGTCTGCTTCCGGCCCATCGAGCACGGTCCGCACGCGGGCGGCGATGGCGAGACGGACGGTTTCAAGCCGAAGCGCCAGAGTCTCGCGCAGACCGGAGGGTGCCGAGGAGACTGCCACCACTGGATCGCGCAGGAAGAAGCCGATCGCGCCGATGCCGTCGAAAAAGCTGTTATAGGCGAAGTCGTAACCGCCCGGCCGAACCGGCCCGGACGGTGGCATCAGGCGGGCAATGCCGACGACCGTCATGCCCAGTTGGAGGTCCGGGGGCACGTTTCGCGCGGACAGACGAACGCGATCGGGGGCATGGCGCAGTTCGGGCCGGGCCGTCGACGTCACGTCGATCGTCAATCGCGTGCGCCCCGTCGCCTGATGCTCGATGCGCACCACACGGCCCGTCACTTCGGTTCCGATCTGCGAACCCAACATCGCCGTGCCGGTCCGCCATGTCTCGATCCCGGCAAGACTCGCGCCCGTCATGGTGGCGATGGCCGCAAGAAGGGCGAACGACAAGGCCGGCCGTCCCCTGAATAGACGAGCGAGCACAAGCAGTCCGGCGAGCATAGACACGACGAGGACGAGCGAGGGTTCGAAGGGCAACGCACCATAGACGATGACGCCGAACGCCATCGCGACCGGCACGAGAACGAAGCCCGTTCCGCGATCCCGTTCTTCGGCCACTGCGCGGGCGGCAATGGCGCCGACGGCAATTCTTCGAACGGACATCTCTTGCCGCGGAGGCGGGGCGGTGTCGAGCCGTGTCCCGCTTCTGCCCGTCACGACCGCCACGCCGACCGCATCATCCGCCTCGTCCGGTGGCGAGAACGCGCGCCATTCCTCGTCGTGACGCGTCTCCCCGGCCATATCCCCTGCCCGCCCGCTTGCGCCTCAAGCCGCCTATGCTACATGAGCCTCCAAGAATGGCCACAGCGCCCGCGACGCGGTCGAGCTGAGCGCCTCCCGAAATTTCCAGGAGCAGTCATGTCCTCGAAGGTCGTCACCCGCTTTGCCCCCTCGCCGACGGGTTATCTCCACATTGGCGGCGCGCGCACTGCGCTTTTCAACTGGCTCTACGCCAGACACACAGGCGGCGAAATGCTGCTGCGCATCGAGGATACCGATCGCGAACGCTCGACCGATGCCGCAACGGCCGCGATCCTCGAGGGCTTGAAATGGCTTGGCCTCGACTGGGACGGCGAGCCGGTGTCGCAGTTCGAGCGCGCCGGGCGGCATCGCGAGATCGGCGAGGAACTCGTCAGGCGCGGCAAGGCCTATTATTGCTACGCCTCGCAAGAGGAACTGACCGAGATGCGCGAGAAGGCGCGCGCCGAGGGCAAGCCGCCGCACTATGACGGGCGTTGGCGCGACCGCGATCCATCCGAGGCGCCCGCCGGCGTCAAGCCGGTCGTGCGCATCAAGGCGCCGCAGGACGGCTTCACCATCGTCGCCGACAAGGTTCAGGGCGAGGTTCGCTTTCCGAACAAGGATCTCGACGATTTCATCATCCTGCGCTCCGATGGCAACCCGACCTACATGCACGCCGTCGTCGTCGACGATCACGACATGGGCGTCACCCACATCATCCGCGGCGACGACCACCTGACCAACGCCGCGCGCCAGACCATCATCTACGAAGCGATGGGCTGGGACGTGCCGGTGATGGCGCACATCCCGCTGATCCATGGCGCCGATGGCGCCAAGTTGTCCAAGCGTCACGGCGCGCTCGGCGTCGAGGCTTATCGGGAGATGGGCTATCTGCCGGCGGCGCTGCGCAACTATCTCGTCCGGCTCGGCTGGAGCCATGGCGACGACGAGATCATGACGCTCGACCAGATGATCGAGTGGTTCGAGATCGAGGACGTCAACAAGGGTGCCGCGCGGTTCGACTTCGCCAAGCTGGAGGCGCTCAACGGCGTCTACATGCGCCAGAGCGACGACGGCGAACTTCTGTCCGCCTTCGAGGCGACGCTGCCCTACCTCCCGGGCGGTCCTGAAATGGTTGCGGCGCTGACGCCCGAGCGTCGTGCCCAGCTTCTGGCGGCCATGTCGGGACTCAAGGACCGGGCCAGGACGCTCGTCGAATTGAAGGACGGTGCGGCTTTCCTTTTCGCCGCGCGGCCGTTGCCGATGGACGAGAAAGCCGTGCAGATTCTGGCCGATGGCGGCCGCGATGTCGTGCGCGATCTTCTCCCGCGACTCGAAGCGGTCGGCGAGTGGAGCGCGTCGCAGACCGAAGCTGCGGTCCGGACCTATGCCGAAGATGCCGGTTTGAAGCTCGGGAAGGCGGCGCAGCCACTGCGTGCAGCGCTGACGGGACGATCAGTCTCGCCCGGCGTGTTCGACGTTCTGGCCGTTCTCGGCCGCGATGAAAGCCTTGGCCGGCTTCGCGATCAGCTCGGAAATTGAACCGGATGCCGCAGCGCAGCATCCGACTGTCGGTGAACTTGGCACGCCGATGCAAATGCGCTAGCTAGAGCGCGCACCGTGACGCGTCCGTTATGCTCCATGACAATGATGCGCTGCCAATAAAGAGTGTTCTGCATGAATGAGGTGTTGATATGACTGAAGGGACGGCGAAACTCGAATTCGGTGGCGATACCCACGAATTCAAGGTGCGGAAAGGCTCGGTCGGTCCAGACGTCATCGACATCGCGACGCTCTACAAGAACACGGGCGCCTTCACCTACGATCCCGGCTTCACCTCGACGGCAAGCTGCGAATCGGAGATCACCTATATCGACGGCGATGAAGGCGTCCTTCTTCACCGCGGCTATCCGATCGACCAGTTGGCAGAGCACGGCGATTTCCTCGAGACCTGCTACCTGCTGCTTTACGGCGAACTGCCGACCAAGGCGCAGAAGGAGGATTTCGACTACCGCGTGACGCACCACACCATGGTGCATGAGCAGCTTTCGCGCTTCTTCACCGGCTTTCGCCGCGACGCGCATCCGATGGCCGTCATGTGCGGCGTCGTCGGCGCGCTGTCGGCCTTCTATCACGATTCGACCGACATCTCAGACCCGCATCACCGCATGGTCGCCTCGATCCGCCTGATCGCGAAAATGCCGACGATCGCCGCGATGGCTTTCAAGTATCATATCGGCCAGCCCTTCGTTTACCCGAAGAACGAGCTTCCCTTCGCCGCCAACTTCCTGCACATGTGCTTTGCCGTGCCGTGCGAGGACTACAAGGTCAATCCGGTTCTGGCGCGCGCCATGGAGCGCATCTTCATCCTGCACGCCGACCACGAGCAGAACGCGTCCACCTCGACCGTGCGCCTTGCCGGCTCGTCGGGTGCCAACCCCTTCGCCTGCATCGCGGCCGGCATCGCGTGCCTCTGGGGCCCCGCCCATGGCGGCGCCAACGAAGCGGCGCTCAACATGCTTTCGGAGATCGGCTCGGTCGACAAGATTCCCGAATTCATCGCCCGCGCCAAGGACAAGAACGATCCGTTCCGCCTGATGGGCTTCGGCCACCGCGTCTACAAGAATTACGATCCGCGCGCCAAGATCATGCAGAAGACGACGCATGAGGTTCTGGGCGAACTCGGAATCAAGGACGATCCGCTGCTCGACGTCGCGATGGAACTCGAGCGCATCGCGCTCACCGACGAGTACTTCATCGAGAAGAAGCTTTATCCGAACATCGACTTCTATTCGGGCATCACGCTCAAGGCGCTCGGCTTCCCCACCACCATGTTCACCGTTCTGTTCGCGCTCGCGCGCACGGTCGGCTGGGTTGCGCAGTGGAAGGAGATGATCGAGGACCCGAACCAGAAGATCGGCCGCCCGCGCCAGCTTTATACGGGTCACGCCGAACGCGACTACGTGCCGATCGCCAAGCGCTGATCGACGACTTCCCGAAATGACGAAGGGGCGCCGCGCGGCGCCCCTTTTCATGTCCGGTTCCGAAAATCGGCCGCAACCGCCTCCCGGTCGACGCGATTGCGATAGTCGCGCCGGATCTCGATCCACGCGAATTTCAGCGAATTCTCGACGATCTCCCGGTCATAGGCTTTGAGCTGCGGGGCGATCGGTGCCCATTCGACCAGAGTGGACGGGCTCGTATCGAAGACATTGCCGCCGGCGGCCACATTGTCCCAGTGGAGCCCCTCGATCCGTGCCTCGAACGCGCTGCGCCACTCCTGCTCCGCGCCGGCATGGGCGAGCTGCTCGGCATTTTCCCGAAGGCCGCTCGAATGGCAACGATGCGCGAGCATGTCCTTTTCGTCGCGCGACAGCCGTCCCTGCGCTCCGACGTCGGCTACCGCGAAGATCGTCATGTCGGACAGGCAGGCGGCGAAGATGTGGGCCTTGGCGATGTTGACCGAGGCGATGAACTGGTCGTCCTCGAACATCGACGGATAGCGCGTTCCCATCCGCGTTTTCAGATAGCCGTAGAGCTTTTTCTGCGAGACAAAGGCCGAGCGCGCCGAGACGAAGTGCTCGAAGGTCGCCACAGTGTCGAGCGGCTGCGAGCGCGCCTTGAGGCCGAACAGAGCCGCCAGAACGCGACCGGCCTGCTGCGCCTTCTCCAAAATTGCCACGACCTCACCTCCCTGTGGGTACGACCAATGTCTCAATTCCATTCGCCGGGTACTTGACCGACACTTTGCCGTCACGATTGCGATTCCATCGCCGGGAGGCGGCAATCGGGCTGTTGGCGCAGAGGTCGCTAACACAATTTGAGGGAGGAGGACACCATGTCCGCTGACAATAGGGAAATCTCCCAGGATGTGAGAGATCGCTACTGGGCCAAGACCAGGAATCTGACGGTCGTCATTTTGATTCTCTGGTTCATCTTTTCCATCGTGGTTCCGCTGATGGTGCGGCCACTCAACGAAATGACGTTTATGGGCTTTCCGCTTGGCTTCTACATGATCTGCCAGGGCTCGCTCATTGCGTTCGTCCTGCTCGTGTTCTTCCAGAACTGGCGGCAGGATCAGATCGACGACGAATTCGGCGTCGGCGATTAAGGGGGGATTGACGCAATGAACGGGAGTTTTCTCGACAATCTGGGCCGGGTCTACGGTCTCTACACAGGCGGCTTTCTCGTCTTCATCCTGCTGATGGCCGTCCTTGAACAGATGGGCGTCGGAGCCGATACGATCGGCATCCTCTTCGTCTCCTTCACCATCTTCATCTATGCGGCGATCGGCTGGCTGTCGCGCACGATGGAAGTGGAAGCCTATTACGTCGCCGGCCGCCAGGTGCCCGCCGTCTATAACGGCATGGCCACGGCTGCCGACTGGATGTCAGGCGCATCCTTCGTCGCAATGGCCGGCGGCATCTATTTCGGCGGCTACAGCTATCTTGCCTTTCTGGTCGGCTGGACCGGCGGCTACATCCTCGTCAACTCGCTGATGGCGCCCTACCTGCGCAAGTTCGGCTGCTACACGGTGCCAGACTATATCGGCACGCGCTATGGCGGCAATTTCGCGCGCGTTCTGGCCGTCATCATCCTGGTTGCCGCATCCTTCACCTATGTGACGGCGCAGATCACCGCAACCGGCACGATCGCCGCGCGCGCTCTGCATATTCCGTTCGCAGCCGGCGTCTGGTTCGGGCTTCTCGGCATCCTTCTGTGCTCCATGCTCGGCGGTATGCGTGCCGTCACCTGGACGCAGGTCGCGCAGTATATCGTGCTGATCATCGCCTATCTGATCCCCGTCATCTGGATGTCCAACGTCCAGGGCTTCGGCATCATCCCGCACTTCTCCTACGGCGAAGCGGTGCAGGTGATTACCGATCTGGAGGCGCAATACGGGCTGACGGCGCCGCCGGAAGGCGTTGCCGGCATGAAGGCGCTGACCACGCCGCATGTCGCGCCAGTGGGCGGAATGGCGGAATGGCAGTTCATCACGCTTGCGATCTGCATGATGGCGGGCACGGCATCACTTCCGCATATCCTGATGCGCTACTTCACCACTCCGTCCGTGCGTTCGGCGCGCAAGTCGGTCGCATGGTCGCTGCTGTTCATCTTCCTGCTGTACTTCACGGCGCCGGCGCTCGCCACTCTGACCAAGCTTCAGCTTCTCGATCCGTCCCTGCCGACGGCCATCATCGGCAAGTCGATCGAAGAGGTCCAGGCGCTCGCCTGGGTCCAGAACTGGAGCAGCGTCAACTTCCTGGCGATCGTCGACCACAATGGCGACGGCATTCTCCAGCTCAACGAGTTCTTCATGCGCGAAGACATCGTCGTGCTGGCAACGCCGGAAATCGCGGGCCTTCCCTATGTCATCTCCGGCCTCGTGGCCGCAGGCGGCATGGCGGCTGCCATGTCGACGGCGGACGGTCTGCTGCTCGCCATCGCCAACGCGCTCAGCCACGACCTGTACTACAAGGTCATCGACCCGAAGGCCGACACGGCGCATCGCCTGATCGTCGCGCGCGTCCTTCTGGTGGTGATCGGTGCCGCAGGTGCCTTCATGGCCGCGATGCAGCTCACCGGCATTCTCGGCGCGGTCGCATGGGCGTTCTGCTTCGCCTGTTCGGGTCTCTTCTTCCCGCTCGTCCTCGGCGTGTGGTGGAAGCGGGCGAACACGCAAGGCGCCGTTGCGGGCATGGCAGCCGGCTTCATCTCCGGTTCGATCTACCTTTGGTATGTCTATACCGGCGGCACGCCGATCCTGGGTCTCAACGACCTGCGCTTCGGCATCATCGGCATGGCCTTCAGCCTCGTCGCAATGGTCGTCGTCACCTTGATGACGCCGGAACCGGATGCCGAAATCCAGCGCATGGTCGATGAAACCCGTATTCCGACGGGCAAGCCGATCCTCGACCCCCACTAGATCCGGGTTGAAAACACCGCAGGGGCGGGACATCGTCCCGCCCCTGCCCTTTTGTCTCAGGTAACGATTCGGTCGATGGAACAGGTACTTGGAAATTTCCCGCTTTGGGTGATCGTCGTCGATTACGTGCTTGGCGTCGTCATGTGGACGCTGATCGGCCGCGCGGCGATGAACGTGTTCCTGTCGGAAGATTCGAACTTCTTCTTCATGCGCTTCTTCGTGCGCTCGACGAACCCCATCCTGCGTGTGTTTCGACCGATCACGCCCGGCTTTCTGCTCGATCCCCTGATTCCGCTTTACGTGGCGTGGTTCTTTTTCCTGTTCCGCTTCTACGTCATGCCGTGGCTGCTCGGCTATTCGGTGATGGGCATGTTGTCCTTCCCGCTCGAAAGCGAGATCGCGCGCGCCATCCAGATGTTCCTTACGCCGCGGCCTTAGACTTCAAGGCGTCGATCAGCGCCGCTGCCGCCAGCAGGTCGCGCTTTTTTGCGGCACGCATCTTCGAGGCTTCCGCGTCCTCGCCCCATTGGGCAATGTTCCAGTCCTCATCGACATGGGCGTATGCCCAGGCTTCTTCGGAACTGATTTCACCGGCGTCGACCGCCAGTGCGATCAGCGCCGATCCCGTCAGC
The DNA here is from genome assembly GCF_029210365.1 of Mesorhizobium sp. YIM 152430. Classification (GTDB taxonomy): domain Bacteria; phylum Pseudomonadota; class Alphaproteobacteria; order Rhizobiales; family Rhizobiaceae; genus Aliihoeflea. Next base: position 395,521 of record NZ_JARGES010000027.1, on the reverse strand, counting down.
GATGTGATGACATGAAGTGCCGAGAGGCGGAACGGTTCCTCGCGCATTTTGAGGTGAACGCCCACCGCGCCGATCGCCTCGCGCGGCTGGTCGATATGCATCACGCCTTCGGCAAGGACGAAGCGGGCGCCGAGGCTCGCTCGGGCCCAGTCGATGATCCGGTCCCAGGCTTCGCTCTGGCGCTCGACGAGCGAGTCCGGTCCATCCGCGCGATAGCAGACGAGGTCGCTCGACGAGTAGCGAAGAATGTCTTCCAGCACGGCCTGGGTATCGGTCGAGACACCGTCGATCGCGGTGTTCGCAATCCGTAGAACCGGCATGTCGAAGGGATTGATCTCGTCGGTTTGCGCCTCGAACTCGTCGGCGACGAGTCTGGCCGCCGCCTCGGTCGGCAGGGCGAGCACGGCGCGGCCTGGCGTGCGGACCTGCTTGCCGTCGAGTTCAACGACGAAACTGCCGCTCTCGCCATCCTGCCGGACCGACGCAGCCTTGTAGAATCGCTTGGGTAGTGGCGTGCGCATCTGCTTTTGCGCCCGCTTCATCGGGTTCTCGTCCGAGATGAAAGGGGTGTCGAGATCGCTCAGGATGTCGCGCATGGTCGGTCCTCGAAAGTTCAGCCGGGCGGAATCCGGCGGCGCACCGGACGGTTGACGACGAAGAGCCCGGCGGCGATCAGCGTCAGCGCCGCGAATATGTTGATCGACAGCGGTTCGTTCAACAGGAAGCCGCCGCACAGAACGCCGAAGGCCGGCGTCAGGAATGCGAAACTGGCTAGCCCCGTTGCAGGATAGGTGCGGATCATCCAGAACCACAGGATATAGGTGAAAGCGACGACGAAGACTGCCTGAAACAGCAGCGCGCCTGTGGCGAGCGCCGAGACGTCGCGCAGGATCGCTCCGCCGAACGGCAGCAGTGGAATCGCGAACACGACCGAGACGACGAGCTGATACATCAGCGTCTTTTCGGCGCTTGCATCCGCGAGCTTCGATTTCTTGATGACGAGCGTCGTCGCGCCCCACAAGATGCCGGCGATGAGGCACATAACATCGCCGCGCAGGGCGGAAGCGTCAGGAAGGCTGAGCTGGTCGACGAAGACCAGGGTCACCCCGGCGAATGCCATCGCCAGACCGAGAAACTTCGTGCCCGTGATCCGTTCGCCGAGGAGAAAGTGCGCGCCGATCAGCACCCAGAACGGCATCGTATTGATCATCAGGGCGCCGCGCGCCGCCGTCGTATAGTCGAGGCCGAAGAAGATCAGGATGAACTCGACGGCGAAGAGAACGCCGGCAAGGATGCCGGGCCACAAGGTTCCGTCGCGCTCGAAAAGGCGTATGCCCCGCCAGACGCACCAGCCATAGACCAGCACGGCCGCAATTGCCGAACGGGCCATGGTGAGAAATATCGGGCTATAGCCGGTGTTGGCGACCTTGATGGCCACCTGGTTCAGGCCCCACGAAAAGGTCAGCATGATCATCACCGCGACGGCGAAGCCATCGATGGCTTCACGACGGTCGATTGCCGTGCTCGCCTGGCTCATCAGTCGTCCGCCGAATTCTCGTCGAAGCCGAGCAGGTTCCAGCTCTGCTTCATGTGCGGGGGCAATTGCGCGGTCACGTCGATCTTGCCGCCATCGGGATGCGGAATGACGATGCGGCGCGCGTGCAGATGCAGGCGCTTTTGCATACCGCCCGGAAAATCGTAGTTCTTGTCGGCTTCGAAATATTTCGGGTCGCCGAGAATCGGGCAGCCGATATGGGCGGCATGGACGCGAAGCTGGTGCGTGCGCCCGGTATAGGGCTCCATCTCCAGCCAGGACATGGTCTGCGCGGCCTGCTCGACGATGCGATAGAAGGAGACGGCGTGGTCGGCGCCCTTCTCGCCATGCTCGGCGACACGCATCCGGTCGCCGTCGATCGTCGATTCCTTGACCATCCAGGTCGAAATCTTGTCCTCACGCTTCGCCGGCACGCCCTTGACCAGCGCCCAATAAGTCTTCTTCGTCTCGCGGTGACGGAACGCTTCGGCAAGCTTCATCGCCGCAAGGCGGGTGCGCGCGACCACGAGAACGCCCGACGTGTCGCGGTCGAGCCGATGGACGAGCCTTGGCTTTTCGCCCTTCTGGCTGCGCAGCGCTTCGAGCATGGAATCGACGCTGCGCGTGATGCCCGATCCGCCCTGAACGGCGAGACCGGCCGGCTTGTCGAAGACGATGACCTTCTTGTCTTCGTAGAGCGTCATCTTGGCCAGGACGTCGCCGTCTTCCTCGCCGCGCATCGTGCGCGCGGTCACCGGCCCGATCTTCCGATCCACGGCCATCGGCGGAACGCGGACCTTCTGGCCTTCTTCGAGGCGCGTGTCCGATTTCACGCGAGCGCCATCGACCCGGACCTGGCCCGAGCGCAGCAGCTTTTGCAAGGGACCGAAGCCAAGCCCCGGAAAATGCACCTTGAACCAGCGGTCGAGGCGCATTCCGGCCTCGTCCTTTGCGACTGCGAGTTGTTCGACGCCTGCCATTCTTCCACTCTTCCTGCGTATGAAGACGGGCCATAGCATTGCTTACCCGCTGGCGCGAGGTTCAAGCCCTGGAAAACTGAAATCCGACGTCTTCAGCGACGCGATTGGCGTTCGGTGCGCAGTTTCTGCCAGTAATCGAGGCGTTTTCGGATTTCCCGCTCGAAACCCCGATCGGGCGGATCGTAGAATTTTTGGCGCCCGAGCGCCTCGGGGAAATAGTCCTGACCCGAAAACGCATCCGGCGCGTCGTGGTCGTATTCATAGCCGGTGCCGTAGCCTTCGGACTTCATCAGCTTGGTCGGCGCGTTGAGGATGTGCTTGGGCGGCAGGAGCGAACCGTTCTCCTTTGCCGCCCGCATTGCAGCCTTGTACGCGACATAGACGCCGTTCGATTTCGGTGCCGTCGCGAGGTAGACGCAGGCTTCCGCCAGCGCCAGTTCACCTTCCGGGGAGCCGAGATAATCGTAGGCGTCCTTGGCCGCGAGCGTGATTGCCAGCGCCTGCGGATCGGCCAATCCGATATCCTCGGATGCCATGCGCACGAGACGGCGGCCGAGATAGAGCGGATCCTCGCCCGCATCAAGCATCCGCGCGAGGTAATAGAGGGCTGCGTCGGGGTCGGAACCGCGCACGGATTTATGGAGTGCCGAGATCAGATTGTAGTGGCCGTCCTGTCCCTTGTCGTAGACCGGCGCCCGGCGCTGGACGATGCGCTGGATGCCCTCGGCGTCGAAGATCTCGTCCCCCGCGGCCGCGCGCCAGATTTCCTCGGCGAGCGTCAGCGCCGCGCGCCCATCGCCGTCCGCCATGCGCAGGAGCACCGCGCGGGCTTCCTCGTCCAAAGGCAGGGGCCTGCCTTCCGCCGCTTCGGCGCGCGCCAGAAGGCGCTCGATGCTGTCGCCGTCCAGGGGATGGAAGGTCAGCACCCGGGCCCGCGACAAGAGCGCCGCATTGAGTTCGAAGGACGGGTTCTCCGTCGTCGCGCCGACGAGAATGACGGTGCCGTCTTCCATCACCGGCAGGAAGGAATCCTGCTGCGCGCGGTTGAAGCGGTGGATTTCGTCGACGAAAAGCAGCGTCTGCCGGCCCTGGCTGCGCCGCAGGCGGGCCGTCTCGAAAACCTTCTTCAGATCGGCGACGCCGGAGAAGATCGCCGAGATCTGCTCGAAGGCGAGCCCCGTATCGCCGGCGAGCAGGCGCGCGACGGTCGTCTTGCCCGTTCCCGGCGGCCCCCAGAAGATCATCGAGCCGAGCGTGCCGGAGCGCCCCATCCGCGTCAGCGCTCCGCCCTCGCCTGTCAGATGCTCCTGGCCGACGACATCCGCCAGCTTCTGGGGACGAAGCCTGTCGGCAAGCGGCTGGCCGATCGGCCGCCCGCCCTGATTGTCATCCGTGGAGAAGAGATCGGCCAAAGGGTTCGTCCGTCAAAAGCGCAGAGCCTGGCGCAGCAAACGCCCCTCGCGCTCGAGTGTAAAGCGCCACCAGCGCGTCGGCGCCGATGCGGCCTCGTCAAGCGCTTCGGGACTGTCGATTTCCGCGCCGTTGACCTCGTGCACGATGTCGCCTGGCCGAAGGCCAAGGCTCGCGGCGGGCGACGAGCGCTCGATCTCGACGATCGCCACGCCTCGCGCCCGATCCGGCAGGCGCAGGCGCTGGGCAAGGCGCGGAGACAGGGTTTCCACCGTCGCGCCGGCGAACGGACTCGATCCTGCGATCGTCACCGCTCCACCCGCAGCCCCTTCCGGCGCGCGGATCAGCGTGATGTCGACATTGCGCTCCTGCGCCTGGCTGAGAACGCCGAGCTTGGCCGTCGAGCCGATGGCAAGCGTTGCGAGCCGGTAGCCGAGCGCATCGGGATGCTCGATCGCGCGTTCGTTCAGCGCCAGCACCACGTCGCCGGGGCGCAGGCCCGCACCGGCCGCCGGTCCATCTGCCGACACGCTGGCGACGAGGGCGCCGCGCGGCCGTGCCAGCCCGAGCGCCTCGGCGATCTGGGGCGTCACCGGTTCGAAAGTCGCTCCGAGATAGGGCCGTTCGAAATAGTCCGAACCACTCTTGGCCGCGTCGACGACGGCGCGGACCATGTTGGACGGGATCGCGAAGCCGATGCCGATCGAGCCGCCCGACTGGCTGAAGATCGCGGTATTGATGCCGACGACCTCGCCGCTCATATTGACCAGCGCGCCGCCCGAATTGCCCGGATTGATCGCCGCATCCGTCTGGATGAAGAAGCCGAAATCGGAAATGCCGATATGGGTGCGTGCGAGCGCGGAGACGATGCCGCTCGTCGTGGTCTGGCCGACGCCGAACGGATTGCCGATGGCAAGAACGAGGTCGCCGACTTCGAGCGCGTCGGAATCTCCAAGCACGATCGACGGGAACGCTTCGTCGGCCTCGATCTTGAGGATTGCGAGATCGAGCGATTCGTCCTTGAGCAAAATTTGCGAGGTGAATTCACGTCCGTCCGGCAGCGCCACGCGCACCTCGTCGGCATCGCGGATGACGTGATTGTTGGTCACTACATAGCCCGTGCCGTCGACCATGACGCCCGAACCGAGGGACGACTGGACGCGCGGCGGCATCTGCCGGTTGAAGAACTGCTCGAAGAACGGATCGCCCATGAAGGGCGAACGGCTTCGTACCTGCTGGGAGGCGTAGACATTGACCACGGCGGGCGCGGCCTCGGCCACCAGCGGCGCATAGGAGAGTTGGACCTCTTCCTGGCTGAACGGAAGCCGCCGCTGGAGCCGCTCGTCGTTCGGCGGGGCATCGGACGAACCTTCCGTGCGCTCGCTGCCGAAGCCGAAGAGGTCGAGCAGGTTTCGGCTTGTCTGTTCCTGCGCCTGGACGAGGCCCGCAGCCAGTGCCGTCGCGGCAATCGTCAAAGCCAAGATCAGTCGGCGCATCGCGAATCCCCTTGTCGTTTCGCGGTCAATGTCGTGCCCGATTGTGCAAAATGGAAGGCCGCAAATGCAGAAAGGGGCCCTTGCGGACCCCTTCCCTCAATCGTGTGACAGGAGCTATTCGGCGTCCTTGTCCTTGGCGGCGGCCTTCTTCTTGGCAGGCGCCTTCTTTTCGGACTTGTCCGCCTTGTCGTCGGCGTCGGCTTTCTTCTCGGCAGCCTTCTTCTTCGGCGCAGTCTTCTTGTCGCCTGCCGCTTCGTCCTCGTCCTCGGCCAGAAGTTCCTCGCGCGTCACCTTGACGTCGGTCACCTTCACTTCATTCAGGAGGTGGTCGACGACCTTCTCCTCGAAGAGCGGGGCGCGGATATTGGCAAGCGCGGCCGGATTGTTGCGGTAGAAGTCGTAGACTTCCTGCTGCTGGTGCTGCGGCACGCGGCGGATCTGCTCGAAGAGCGCGCGCTGCAACTCGTCGTCGGAAACCTGCACGTTCGCCTTCTCGCCGATCTCGGCAAGGACGAGGCCGAGGCGCACGCGGCGCTCGGCAAGGCGCTGGTACTCGGCGCGTGCCTCGTCTTCCGTCGTCTCTTCGTCCTCGAAGGAACGGCCGGCCTGTTCGAGATCGCGGGTGACCTGCGTCCAGATATTGTTGAACTCGGCTTCGACCAGCTTGGACGGGGCTTCGAACTTGTATTCGGCGTCAAGCGCGTCGAGGAGCTGGCGCTTGGCCTTCTGGCGGGTCAGGGCGCCGAACTGGGTCTCGATCTGGCCCTTGATGATCTCGCGCAGCTTCTCGGCCGATTCGAGGCCGAGCTGCTGGGCGACTTCGTCGGTGACTTCGAGATCGCCCGGCTTGGCGACTTCCTTGACGGTGACGTCGAAGGTCGCTTCCTTGCCGGCAAGGTTCTGTGCGCCGTAATCGGCCGGGAAGGTCACGTTGATCGTCTTCTCGTCGCCGGCCTTCAGGCCCACGACCTGGTCCTCGAAGCCGGGGATGAACTGGTTGGAGCCGAGCACCAGGTTGGCGTCTTCGGCCGAACCGCCATCGAATGCCTCGCCGTCGATCTTGCCGACGAAATCGATCGTGACGCGGTCGCCTTCGGCGGCCTTGCCCTTCTTGGTCTCGTAGGTGCGCGCGGATTCGGCGACCTTCTTGACCTGCTCCTCGATCTCTTCTTCCGGCACGTCATAGACCTGGCGGGTGATCTTGATGCCCGAGAGGTCTCTGGCCTCGATCGCCGGGATGACCTCGTAGTCGATAGAGAATTCGAAGTCCTGGCCGCCGGAGAGGATCTTCTCGGCTTCCTTCTCGTCCTCGGTCATGGTGACCTCGGGCTGCATCGCAGCCTTCTCGCCGCGTTCGGCGAGAATGTTGCGCGGCGAGGAGGAGATGATCTCGTTGACGACTTCGGCCATGAAGGAGCGGCCGTACATCTTGCGCAGGTGCTGGACCGGAACCTTGCCGGGACGGAACCCGTTGAGGCGCACCTTGCCCTTGGCGTCGGACAGCCGCTCCATGAGCTTGGCTTCCATGTCCTTGGCCGGCACGGACACCTTGATCTGGCGCTTGAGCCCGGAATTGAGCGTTTCGGTAACCTGCATCTTACAACCTTTGCTATCGCGCTGCTGTCGCGACGGCGCGCCGCCCAGCCTGCTGGAATTCGTGTGTCTCGAGCGTCTGATCCCATTTCGATCCGGTGCGGCTCGGGCCGACGCTCACCTTCATTTCTCCGGGTGTCCGTTGGTGCGGGTGGAGGGACTTGAACCCCCACGCTTTTCAGCGCTTGGACCTAAACCAAGTGCGTCTGCCAATTCCGCCACACCCGCTTCACGAGCAGTCAGCCCTTGAAATCGGGTGGTTCTATATCACCGGCTCATCATCGATCAAAGGAAAATTGCCCTGAAAACGGGCTTTTTTCTGGTCGCTTCGGATAGCTAGAAGAGCGGTTCGCGATAGATGGCACGCCCGTCATGAAGAAGCGCTTTGATCTGGGCCGAGCCGTCTTCGTCGATGGCCGCCACGATCTCGAAGCGATCCTGCCGCATGGCCTCCTCGATAGCCCTGCCCTCGCCCTCCGGCACGTAGTAGCGCTCGATGCCATATGTGACCTGCACTGATTCACCGGCACCCGGTTCGCGGGCAACGATGCCACGCAGGTCGATATGGTTGTCGAGCCGTGCTTCTGGCAGAGGTTCGTCCAGCGCAGCGCTAACAGGCTCGAACGAATTGTCCTCTCCGCGCGCCAGCCGCACGTAGAGCCAGCGTCCCTTCAACTCGTCTTCGGTCGCACCGACGATCAACGACCGCTCGATGCGCGATATCGGATAGCCGAGCACCACATAGTCGCCGCGCAGGAGGTCGCGCGGGTCGACCGGCTCGACGGCGAGGCGGATTTCGGTTCCGCTCCGCAGGATGCCGGCGCGGCCGAGGATCATCGAGCCGAGAAAGCCGATCTGGACGGCTGCAAGGCCAAGGGCGAAGACGAGGATCCGCGCGGGATGATTCATGGCGCTGCGCTTTCCTTGGCCTCCGGCGCAACCCGGCGTTCGAAGCGCGTCACGAGCCGGGCGAAGATCGCGAGCGCTATTGCGGCGAGCGTCAGGAAGCCGAACGTACCGAGCATAGTGCCGACCGTCTGGATGTAGATGAAGACCAGTTCGGCCGCGAAGGCCGCATAGACCAATCGCCTGACGCCGCTGCTTTCCTTGCCGCCGAGAAGAAGCGCGGCCGTCAGCCCCGCGATCATCAGGCTCGCAACCACGACCAGCCCGCTGCCCTGATGCCATTCGACATGAAGAAGGACGCCGGCCAGGAGGAAATGTTGAAGCATTGCCAGTTCGAGGCCGAAATGCGGTGCCAGGTTCGCCGCGTCTTTCCACTCCATCCGGGTTGCGGCGACGAAGCCGAGCGCGGCAAGCGCCATGGTGGCGATCGGCACGACGACACCCCAGGCGACGAACAGCGCGGTGATGTAGACGCCGAAAGCCAGAAGCGCCAGGTCGCGCGCCATGGCGACGCGGGTATGGAGGGAGACGGCCCAGCCGGCGGCAAGCATCAAGGGGAAGAGATGGGCGGAGATCGGCAGGCTCGCTTCGACCCAGCCCCGATCTCCGAGGCTAGCGACAAGCCAGACGACGGCGAGCAGGATCGAGGCCATCGTCAGCGCGCGGGACCGCAGTGCAATCGCCGAGACGATTGCCGACAGCCACCAGACGAGATGGAGCCCGCTTTCGCTTCCCGACAAATGGTACATCTGGCTTACAAGCGCCATGCCGGACGCGAAAGCCGCCGAGCCGATCAGCCACAACGCGTCGGCGAGATAACGCCTGCCCAAGATCGAGGCCCACGCGCCGAGGCCGTTCGCGGCGAGAATGATGGTCGCGATCAGCCCGACGCGGGCAAGGCGCGGCATTGTTTCCCAGTTGGCCGCGATGAAGATCAGGAGCGCTGCCGAAAAAAGCAGCGCCGACATCACGATCAGCACACCCGAGACGGCGAATCCGCCGCCTTGCTTCCCGATATCGTCGCGAAGACGGGCGGCGGTTTCGCAATCGATCAGGCCGCGCCGTTCCCATTTGTGGATTTCGCGCTGCACAAGGCGATGCCGTCGCGCCATGCCGGATTCCCTTCAAACCCCTTCAATCGCAGGCGGAATACGCTTCACGATTGCGCCCGAATCGAGGCACCTGCCTGCTTTCGACACAGCTCCTAATGGACGTTAATGGTGCAATGCACAAAACGCATCCCAGACATGCAGAAACTGCACTTCAAATAAGCAGATGTCGGGATTATCTGCACGTCATACCGCAAGAACAACAGCCAACCTGAAACGAGAACGACCATGAACCTGATCCGCAACTACCGCAACTGGCGCCGTTACCGCGACACCGTCAACGAACTGAGCCGCCTGTCGACCCGCGAACTCAACGACCTCGGCATTGCCCGCGGCGACATTCCGTTCGTCGCCCGTAAGGCCGTCTAACAAGACATAGATTCCGCTCGCCCCGTCTCCTCCCCGGGGTTCGAGCGCGATAGACCGGCGGCCATCCTCCTCCCGATCGTCGGTCGACATCAGCGGCGCTCCCGGCTCCTCCCCCGGTGAGCGCCGTTTTCTCATCTGCGCCCCATCGCGCCGCGCCCCAGCCATTCCTCCAGTCGCATGACGTCCGGCGGCCCGCCAGCCGGCTCGTACCAGCTATCCACGGCCCAGCGCTGTCCGCTTCCGTCACGGATGACGGCGGTCGCGTGGAAATAACGCCCGTCGAAGATGACGCCGCGCGTCACGTTCGTCCGCACCTCATGATGCTTCAGCAATCCGTGCGATGAGAGATAGCGCAGGAAGGTGCGGGTGTTGGTGGATTCGTCGATGCAGTCCATCTGGCCGTGCTGGCCGGTCTGCGACAGGTCGGATTTTGGCTTGTCCGCGACGCCGAGCCGCGCGGTCGTCGCATTCTCGAAGACCTGTACCGCCTTGCGGATCGCCTCGCGCTCGGCCGCGTCATTCGATGTTCCGACGAAGAGCGCGCGCAAGCGCCGTTCCTCGTCGGCTGAGAAGGTCAGCGCCGTCTGGTTGCGGCAGTCGAAGCCGTGGCAGACCGTCAACCGACCACTCGAGACGTCCGCGATGTCGTCATTGTAGTTGGAGGATACGGAGGTGCAGCCGCCTGCAATTCCTGCCAGTGCAATCAGAGAGACGAATCGCGCCATCCAAGCCATTGGCCTTCGTAGCATCCGCGGCACGCATCGCAATCGAGCTTTGATTTGCAATGGCGCGCGCTGTGGATTATCTCGCCGCCATGAGCACACAACCCGTACATGTCGTCGGCGGCGGTCTTGCCGGTTCCGAAGCCTCGTGGCAACTCGCCGAAGCTGGCGTTCCCGTCATCCTGCACGAGATGCGCCCCGTTCGGGGCACCGACGCGCACAAGACGCAAGGGCTTGCCGAACTCGTCTGTTCGAACTCGTTCCGCTCGGACGACGCCGAGACCAACGCGGTCGGGCTGCTCCATGCCGAGATGCGGCTCGCCAACTCGCTGATCATGTCCTGCGGCGACGCCAACCAGGTACCGGCCGGCGGCGCGCTCGCGGTCGACCGCGACGGATTTTCCGACGCCGTGACCGCGAAGCTCGAGGCTCATCCCCTCGTCACCATCGTGCGCGAGGAGGTCGAGGGCCTTCCGCCGGCCGAATGGGACAAGACGATCATCGCGACCGGCCCTCTCACCGCTCCGTCGCTCGCTGCCGCGATCGCCGAGGCGACGGGCGCCGATGCGCTCGCCTTCTTCGACGCCATCGCGCCGATCGTCCATTTCGATTCCATCGATCTCGACACCGCCTGGTTCCAGTCGCGTTACGACAAGGTCGGCCCCGGCGGCACAGGCAAGGACTACATCAACTGCCCGATGGACAAGGATCAGTACCTCGCCTTCGTCGAGGCGCTGATCGACGGCGGCAAGACCGAGTTCAAGGAATGGGAGGGCACGCCCTATTTCGACGGCTGCCTGCCGATCGAGATCATGGCCGAGCGCGGGGTCGAGACGCTGCGGCACGGCCCGATGAAGCCGATGGGCCTGACCAACGCGCACAATCCCGAGGTCAAGGCATATGCCGTCGTCCAGCTTCGCCAGGACAATGCGCTCGGCACGCTCTACAACATGGTCGGCTTCCAGACGAAGCTGAAATATGCCGAGCAGACGCGCATCTTCAAGATGATTCCCGGGCTGGAGAATGCAGAGTTCGCGCGCCTCGGCGGCCTTCACCGCAATACCTACCTCAATTCGCCGACACTGCTCGACGGGTCGCTGCAACTGAAGTCGCGGCCGGGGCTGCGCTTTGCCGGCCAGATCACCGGTTGCGAGGGCTATGTCGAGAGCGCCGCCATCGGCCTTCTGGCCGGCCGTTTCGCCGCTGCCGAACGCCTCGGCCGGCCGTTGCCGTTGCCGCCCGTCACGACCGCCTTCGGCGCGCTGCTCAATCACATCACCGGCGGCCACATCGTCAGCGACGAGGAGCCGGGCAAGCGCTCGTTCCAGCCGATGAACGTCAATTTCGGCCTCTTCCCACAGATCGAGGCGCCGAAATCGGAAGGCAAGCGCCTGCGCGGCAAGGAAAAGACCAACGCCAGGCGCCGCGCGATCACCGCGCGGGCACTCGTCGATGCGCGCGAATGGCTCGGCATCGCACCTGCGCGCGAAGCTGCCGAATAGCTATCCGGCGGGCGGCAGGCCCGGCTTGCCCGCCTCGCCTGGATGGCGCCTCACATAGGCGGCCTTGATCGTCTCAGACGTGTCGCGCGAGCCGTCATGGCTCCAGCCGGGCGGCTGGAACAGATAGTTCAGCCGCTCCCGAACCGTCAGCCCGGGCTGCGCGGCATCCTTGAACATGCCGACCCATTCGTGGAACGCCACCTTCACCGGATTGTAGGTGCCGATGTTCCTGACGATCCCGTAGCGCGGCGCGTCCTCCGGCAGTTCCTCGACGAAAGTCCCGAACATCCGGTCCCAGATGATCAGCGTCCCGGCATAGTTGGCGTCGAGATAGCGCGGGTTGGTCGCGTGGTGGACGCGGTGGTGCGATGGCGTGTTCATGACGAACTCGATCGGCCGCCACATCTTGCCGACCGTCTCGGTGTGAATCCAGAACTGCCAGACGAGGTTGAAGCCGAAGACGAAGGCGATCACCGCCGGGTGGAAGCCGAGCAGAACCAGCGGCACTTGCAGCACGAACATGCCGGTGAAAAGCCCGGTCCAGCTTTGCCGCAGCGCCGTCGACAGATTGTAGTGCTGGCTCGAATGATGGTTGACGTGCTCTGCCCAGACCCAGCGCACCCGATGGGCGATGCGGTGATAGACATAGTAGCGCAGATCGTCGAGCAGGAAGGCGGCGAGGAACACCCACCAGCCGAGGCCGAGATCGAACAGCCGGAACTGCCATACCCACAACAGCGCGGTGAAGGAGACGATGCCGAGCAGGATGCCGGCGACCACGTTGCCGGTGCCCATGAGCAGGCTCGTCAGCGTGTCGCGGGTGGAAAAGTCGCCCTTGGCCCTGCCCGTGCGCACCAGCCACAATTCGATCAGCATGGCGAGGACGAAGAACGGGATCGCAAGCTGCGTCACCGAGGGAAACTGATACTCAGCCATGCCGGACGGACCCGATGTGATGGCGCGGCGCGTCAAGCGCAGCCTTTGGAAACCAACCGGCGACTTCGGCCGCGGTCGCCGTGTCGTCGAACAGATACTGCCCGCCTCTCCAGGTGAAATCCCGCGGCGAGACGCTGATGGTCGCATGGTTCGCGGCGACCGACGCGGCAAGGTCGGCCGGGCCGATCTCGCGCGTCAGGAAATGCTGGCCGAACACCTGAACGAAGCCGACGCGGTCGGGCGATGCCAGGCGAAGAAAGGCTGCATCGCGTCCCTGCGTCAGCCGCCCGTCGAGCACTTCGGTTTCCGGGTAGTCGCCGCGATAGGCGGCGATCGCGTCGAAGACGGTCTCGAACCGGCCCGGCCGGCTGCCGCCCGTATAATGGACGGCGAGCACCACGACCGCGATGCCGACGACGACGATCGAGGCGAGCAGGATAAGGTTCATGTCTGGACCTCCTCCCGATCCGGATTGCCCTGAAAGTCTAGGCAGCATTGACGTTTGCGTCAACGCGCCGGCCATCCTCCGACAGCCATCCGCAACATCTGCCATTGCCGCCGGAGCGGCCCCGTCGATGCCCTGCCCGAACCGATGGAAACAAGGGCTGGAGCGAGATGGATGAGGGCGGTCCGCTGCTTTTGGGGAAGCCTCGAAACGGCGCCGAGAAACGCGGCGCGATGCTCGCGGGCGATTGCCCGGAAGCCTTCCAGTGCCGCCTGCGACGCTTCCTCATGTCCGGCTTGCCCGAACTGCGCCCGCTCGAGCCCGAGGGCAGCCAGCAGATCTCCCGGCAAAAAGGGTTGCAGCCTTGCCGGCTCGCCTTGCCACCGCAAGGCGCGTGCCATCGTCTGGATGCATCCGCCATGGCCACAGGCATCGGCCGCGCGCGCTGCCTCGGTCCTGTCGAGGATCATCACGGCAAGCTGAATCATGATCCCGCTCGTCTCGCCGCAATAGGCTTCGAGATCGCCCCGTGTCGGAAAGCCGTCGTCGTAAAGGTCGAACAACCTCGCCTCCAGATAGGCCGAAAAGGCGCTCTTTGGCAGGTCGTGAACGCGAATGACCGCAACGAGGGCATCCGCGAGGGGATTGCCCGTTGCGCTCTCGTCTTCGGCGTCGATGCGATCCTGCCACCAGCGAATGCGAATCTCGCCGGCCATCGGCTCGCGCACCTTGCCGCGCAGCGAGGTGATCTCGGTATCGAATGCCGCCAGCGCCAGTAGTTGCGCCCGTTTGTCGGCAGGGGCGAAGAGGCTGGCGAAGAACCGGTCCGGATCGTTTCGGCGAACGAAGTCGCGGACGAAGGCCGCACTGTCCATCAGTCGACCGCGATCAAGGCAGCGGCGACGGCACGTTCCTCGGCAAGCAGCACGTTGAATGTTCGCACGGCTGCGCCGGTCGACATCGGATCGGCGGAAATACCTGCCGCGCGAAGGCTTTGGCGAAGCGTTGCCGGCAACGGTTTCAGATCGGGTCCCATGCCGACGAGCAGGATTTCGATGGCATCGCTTTCGGCAAGCAGGGGCTCGAAATCAGCGATCGTCAGCGCGCCGGGGTCCGTTGGCTGCCAGCCATGGATGCCCGACGGCAGGCACAGGATCGAGCCGCGATGCGACATGTCGGCAAATCGAAACCCGCCATTGCCATAGGCGTCGATCGGCGCACGGCCGGGAAAATGGGCATCCCGTATGATCAGGCCGTGCGCCATCCGGTGTCAGGCCTGGCTTGGCTGGACCGGCGGGGCGTCGGCTGCTTCGTCCTTCTCGACCTTCGCCGGACGAAGGTTGAACAGGATCAGCAGCGGTCCCGCAACGAACACCGAGGAATAAGTGCCGATCAGAATGCCGATGATCATGGCGATGGTGAACGATGCGATGACCTCGCCGCCGAAGAGATAGAGGGCAAACAGGGCAAGCAACGTCGTCACGCCGGTCAGGATCGTGCGCGACAGGGTCTGGTTCAGCGACAGATCGAGAATGTCGGCGATGGGCATCTTCTTGAAACGCCGCAGATTTTCCCGCACACGGTCGTAGACGACGACCGTATCGTTGATCGAATAGCCGACGACGGTCAGCACGGCGGCGATACTCGTCAGGTTGAATTCGAGCCCCAGCAGCACGTAGAAGCCGATCAGCATGATCACGTCATGCAGCGTCGAGACGATGGCCCCGACGGCGAACTGCCATTCGAAGCGCAGCCAGATATAGACCAGCATTGCCAGCATCGCGACGATCACCGCGATCGTGCCATTGCGTGCAAGTTCGCTCGAGATGGTCGGGCCGACGATCTCGACTCGGCGGAACTCGTAATCCGCTTCGAGAACGCTTCGAACCTGCTGGACGGCGGCCTGCTCGGCGGTGTCACTCTGGGCGTCCTGCGTGCCGATGCGGATCAGAAGCTCGTTGGGGCTGCCGAATTCCTGCACCTGGACCTCGCCGAGGTCCAGGGCGGTCAGTCGTCCGCGAACGTCGCCGGCATCGGCCGGCCCTTCGCGTGATTGCACCTCGATAGCCGAACCGCCTCGGAAATCGATGCCGTAATTCATGTTCACGGTGAAGAACAGGGCAATGGCGGCGACAGTGAGCGCCCCCGAAATCGCAAAGCCCCAATTGCGGAACTTCATGAAGGGGACTTTGGTGTCGCTGGGAATGTATCCCACCGCGCCCGCCGGCATTTCGGTCGGGCGCTGCCGGCGCAGCCACCAGGCGATGAGCCAGCGCGTCAGCGTGTAGGCGGTGAAGACGGTGGTGATGATGCCGATCGCGAGCGTGACGGCAAAGCCGCGCACCGGGCCGGAGCCGAGGAAGAACAGGATCGACGCCGCGATGAAGGTTGTCAGATTGGCGTCGATGACGGTGGACAGCGCACGCTGGAAGCCCGAATCGAGCGATTGGACGAGGGAGCGTCCCTGCCGGCGCTCTTCACGCACGCGTTCGAAGATGATGACGTTCGAATCGACCGCCATACCCATGGTCAGCACGATGCCGGCAATGCCCGGCAACGTCAGCGTGGCGCCGAGCGTTGAAAGGATCGCGACGATCATGGCGAGATTGGCGATCAATGCGATATTCGCAATGATGCCGAGCTTGCCATAGGCGACGATCATGAAGGCCAGGACGAGAAAGCCCGCGAGAAGCGAGGCGATCTGGCCGGCCTCGATCGAATCCTGGCCGAGGCTCGGACCGACGGTGCGCTCCTCGATGATCGTCAGATCGGCCGGCAGCGCGCCGGCGCGCAGCAGGACGGCAAGATCGTTTGCGCCCTGCACGGTGAAGTTGCCCGAAATCTGACCCGAGCCGCCGAGGATCGGCTCGTTAATGCGCGGCGCCGAGATCACCTCCCCGTCAAGGATGATGGCGAAGGGACGGCCGACATTCTGCTGCGTCGCCTGGCCGAATCGCGTCGCACCCTGATTGTCGAAGCGGAAGGAGACGACGGGCTCGTTCGTCCGCTGGTCGAACGTCGCCTGTGCATCGACGAGGTTTTCACCCGACACGATGACGCGATTTTCGATCAGGTAGGGAATACGCGGCTCGTCGGTCGAATAAAGGACGCGGGTGCCCGCGGGCGGGCGCCCTTCAATCGCGTCTTCCACCGAATTGGTCTGGTCGACCATCTGGAAGGTGAGCTGCGCCGTCTGGCCGAGGATCTCCTTCAGCCGTTCAGGGTCCTGAAGGCCCGGCACCTGCACGAGTATGCGGTCCTCGCCCTGACGCTGAATGATCGGCTCAGTCGTGCCGAGTTCGTTCACGCGCCGCCCAACAACTTCGATGGACTGGTTGAGTGCGGAATTGAGTCTGTAGGCGACGCCCTCATTGCTGAGCGAGAGCCGGAAGAGGCCAGGCTCCGTCTCGGCCAGTTCGACTTCCGTGACCACCCCGGTGCCGAAAAGACCCGACGATACGGGCTCGGCGAGTGTCTGGAGCGCCGTGCGAGCAGCCTCGATCTGCGCTTCGTCGCGCACGCGCACTTGAACGGTGCTGCCGCTTTCGGTCAGGCCCGTATAGCCGATGCCTGCATTGCGAAGTGATGTGCGTACGTCGTCGCGAACGACCTCGAGGCGATCATCGGCCAGCCCCTGCCGATCGATCTGAAGCAGCATGTGCGAGCCGCCTTGAAGATCGAGGCCGAGCGTCATCTGGCGCTTGGGCAGCCAGTCCGGCAATGCCGAGAGCGTCGACTGCGAAGCCATGTTCGGCAGAGCGAAGATGACGCCGAACAGCACCACGAGCCAGATCGAGATCGTTTTCCAGCGGGCAAAATAAAGCATTGGGCCTCGTAGGGCGGTTTTGCGACGGGGCTTGGCCGCCCCGCGCCACACATTATCGGCTTATCGGTTCAATCGAAGCAAATCCGGCGCGATCCGGCCAGGGCGTTGCGCGGCGCTCCGGGACCATCGGTTCTCGATGGCCCCCAATTGCGACTACTTCTTGGCATTCTGGTTGGCGACGGGTTCACCCTTGACGCGCACATCCGCGATCATCGAGCGAAGAGACGTGACCTTGAGACCGTTGCCGAGATCGATTTCGAGTTCATTGTCGTCGATCACCTTGGTGACCTTGCCGATCAGGCCGCCGCCGGTGACGACCGTATCGCCGCGGCGAATGGCGGAGAGCATTTCCGTACGCTTCTTCAACTGGGTCCGCTGCGGGCGGATGATCAGAAAATACATGATCACGAAGATCAGGAGGAAGGGAAGAATGCTGACGAAAATGTCGGGGGCGCCGCCGGCTGCCTGCGCATATGCGGGGGTCACGAACATCGTTTGCTCCTGGTGAAAATACGCGAAGGGACCGCATGGCGCGGTCCCGTGAAATCGGCGCGAATATAGTCGCTAAGGCCATCAATGCAACTCTTGTTGCCGCCCGTTACACCGCTTTGCGCTCGCGTGCCTGCGTGATAGAGCCGCAGCATCGCAAAAGCCTAAGGAAGAGCAAGTTGGATCGTCCTGACGTCGCCCGCCTGATGACGCAACTCGACCGCGTCGCCGAAGCCCTCGAACGCATGGGGCCGCGCCAGGTCGCCGTGCCCGCGTTCGACGCAGCCGGTTGCTTCGTGTGGAACGCCGAGGAACTCGCTCTCGATCCTGTCGCGAAGGTCAGCCGCGTCGACATCGGGCTGATCAAGGGCGTCGACCGCGTCCGCGACATCCTTCTGGAAAACACGCAACGCTTCGCGGCGGGCCATGCAGCCAACAACGTCCTCCTGTGGGGCGCGCGCGGCATGGGCAAGTCCTCGCTCGTCAAGGCCGCTCACGCCGAAGCCGCAGCGCGTGAGCCCGGCCTGAAACTGATCGAGATCCACCGCGAGGACATTGGCACCCTGCCCCGGCTGCTCGGCCTCCTGAAGGACACGCCCTACCGCTTCATCCTGTTTTGCGACGACCTCTCCTTCGACCACGACGATACCTCCTACAAATCGCTCAAGGCCGCGCTCGAAGGGGGCGTCGAGGGCCGGCCGGACAATGTCGTCTTCTACGCGACGTCGAATCGTCGCCACCTCCTGCCCCGAGACATGATCGACAATGAGCGGTCGACCGCCATCAATCCGTCCGAAGCGGTGGAAGAGAAGGTGTCGCTGTCCGACCGCTTCGGCCTCTGGCTCGGCTTCCACAAATGCTCGCAGGACGACTATCTGGCGATGATCGACGGATACGCCGCGCATTTCGTGCTGGACGTGCCGCGGGAGGAGCTTCACCGGGACGCGCTCGAATGGGCGACGACGCGCGGCGCGCGCTCGGGCCGCGTGGCGTGGCAGTTCACGCAGGACCTGGCGGGCCGGCTGGGCCGCAGCCTTTGACGCGCAATGCAGATTGCCCGCCCCGCAAGCGGGACGGGCAGACGCGATCCTGGACTGGAGACTAAACAGGCAGCGTCGAACGCCGGCCGCTCCGTGCGGCGAGGCGTCTGTACCTCGCACCGCACAAATGTGGCCAAATCATTGCCCGGCTATTCCAGATAGGCTGCCGGGTTGACGGGCGCGGAGTCCTTGCGGACCTCGAAGCGCAACTTAGGCGCCTGCGCATTGCCGCTCATGCCGGATGTCGCGATCTGCTGACCGCGCGTCACTTTCTCGCCGCGCGCCACCTTCAGGTCGCTGGCATGGCCGTAGACGGTCACGAGCCCATCGTCATGGCGGACCAGAACCGTGTTGCCGAACTCCTTGAGACCGTCTCCGGCATAGATCACGACGCCGTTTTCGGCAGCCATTACCGGCGTGCCGCTCGGGACGGAGATATCGATGCCGTCGCCGCTCTGCGCGGAACCGAAATTCGAGATGACGCGGCCGCGGACCGGCCAGCGCATCTTGCCGACGCCGGTCGAGCCGGGCGCGACGGCCGCGCCGTCCTTGACGGCGGATTCGACCGATTGCGCCGGAGCGTAGGCGACCGCCTGCGGTTGCGCGGTTTCGGCCGGCTTTTGCGGGGCAACCGTTCCGCTGGTGACGACCGGATCGGGCTTGGGCGCGGCGCTCGCCACCTGCGTCGTCGCCTGGCCTGAGCCGCCAGGAATCGTGAGCGTCTGTCCGATGCGGATCAGTCCGCTGTCGAGATTGTTCGCACGTTTGATCGCGTCGGCCGATACGCCGGTGCGGCGCGAGATCGCCGAAAGCGTGTCACCGGAGACGACCGTGTAGCTCGTTCCGCCCGAGGCCCCAGGGGCGGGAGCCGTCTGCGGCTGCTGCGCCTGACCGGCATCGCCCACCTTCGGGGTCTGCGGCAACACCGCGACCTGCGTCTGGCTGGGCTGCTGCGGCTGGGGCTGCGAAGGCGATGGCGATGGCAGCGCGTTCGACGTCGGCTGAATGGGCGCCGGCTGGTTGACTTGCGGGGCGGCCGCCATCTGGCTACCCGAGGGCGGCGCAAGCGTCGAACGGCCCACCGGCGAGGCGGCGACGCCCTGGTTCGCGTAGACCGGCTGCTGCTGGTAGACCGGTTGCTGCTGTGCCTGATAGACGAGCTGACCGCCGCCGACGGTCGCCGCCGGGACCGGAGCGCCGCGCGTGCCATTGCGGGCGACGGAGCCGGTGTAGGTCTGGTCGACGCCGGCAACCTGCCTGACGTCTCCCGGATAAGGCTGGGAAACCGGCGCGACCGCAGCCGTGCTGTTCGAAGATCCGGTGAAGAGTGAATCCTGGAAGCGCTGGACGTTCGAGCTGCAGCCGGCAGCCAGACCGCCAACCACCGCGATTGCGGCGCTGCGCAGGAGAATCCGTCGCGTCTGATGAGAAAGGCCGAAGCACATGGCAGAACCCGCAATTACCCGATACCGATTGATCTGGATTAAAGCGCGTTAATCTTACTGCACGGTTAAATTCGGCGGCATAATCGTGGCATTTCAGCGGAAATCAGATGACGGACGCCAGTCCCCTGACGATCGGCTGGAATCGGACACGGCCGATATCCTCGCGCTCGAAGCGGCTGCCGACCTTGGTCAGCCGTGCAAGCGCCTGCTCGTCCTCGGCTGGACCGATCGCGGCGATCATGATGCCGTTGCTCGAGAGCTGGTCGACGAAATGGCGCGGCATGGCGTCGAAGGCGCACCAGGCGATGATGCGGTCGAACGGACCTTCGGCACTGATGCCCGAAAGTCCGTCCGCATGGCGCACGACGACGTTCTGGAGCGCCAGGGTCTCGATCCGGCCCTGCGCCAGTTCGGCGAGCGTCCTGTAGCGTTCCAGCGAAAGTACCCTGCCCGCGATGCGGCCGAGGATCGCCGCCGTATAGCCCGAACCGGTGCCGATTTCGCAGACGCGCTGGCCGGGCTGGACATTAAGCGCCGCCAGGCACTGCGCCTGAAGGTCGATGCCCTCGATCGCCTCGCCGCATTCGATCGGAACATGGCGTTTCGACCAGGCGTCGGCCTGCCACTGGTTCGGAACGAAACCCTGCCGGGGCGTCGCCTCGATCGCGGCGATCAGTTCGCGGCCGGTGATTCCCAGCGCGCGGGCGCGCAGGAGAAATGCGGCAAAGCCTTCGCGCTCGACCTGGTCCGTCATGACGCGAGCGCCTTTGCAAGCTGATCCTTGATCTCGTTGGCGGTCAGGTCGAGATGGAGCGGGGTGATCGAGATGTAATTGTCCCGCAAGGCGGCCAGGTCGGTGCCTTCGCGAATTTCGGAAGGCTCGCGGCCGAATCGCAGCCAGTAATAGGGGAAGCCGCGCCCGTCCTTGCGCTTGTCGAGCCAGAGGCCGTGGACACGCTTGCCCTGTCCGGTGACGCGCGTGCCCTTGACCTCGCCGGCAGGACAGTTCGGGAAATTGATATTGAGGAAGATATCGGCCGGAATGGCGGCGTCGAGCATTTTCGTCAGGACCGCAGGCGCGTGTCTTTCGGCCGTTTCCCAGTGCAGGGTGCGGCCTTCCTCGGTCACGTTGTAGCCCTGGCTGAGCGCGATGGAGGCAATGCCGAGCAACGTTCCCTCCATTGCGCCCGCGACCGTGCCCGAATAGGTCACGTCGTCGGCGACGTTGGAGCCGGAATTGACGCCGGAAAGAATGAGGTCCGGCGGTTCGGGCAGGATTTCGCGCACGCCCATGATGACGCAGTCGGTCGGCGTGCCGCGCACGGCGAAATGCCGGTCGGAAATCTTGCGCATCCGCAGCGGCTCGGACAGGGACAGCGAATGGGCGAAGCCCGACTGGTCGGTCTCCGGCGCCACCACCCAGACATCGTCGGAGAGTTGCCGGGCAATCCGCTCCAGAACCTTCAAGCCTTCGGCGTGGATGCCGTCGTCATTGGTGAGCAGAATGCGCAAGGCTAGTCTCCCTTATCTGGTGCCGATCTTTTCCAGCCCGCCCATATAGGGCCGCAAGGCTTGCGGGACTGTGACGCTGCCGTCCTCGTTCTGGTAATTTTCCATCACGGCGATCAATGCGCGGCCGACCGCGACGCCCGAGCCGTTCAGCGTATGGACGAAGCCGGTGCCCTTGCCGTCCGCGCGGCGATAGCGCGCGTTCATGCGCCGCGCCTGGAAATCGCCGCAAACCGAGCAGGACGAAATCTCGCGATAGGCGTTCTGGCCCGGCAGCCAGACCTCGATGTCGTAGGTCTTGCGCGCGCCGAAGCCCATGTCGCCGGTGCAAAGCGTCACGGTGCGGAACGGCAGGTCGAGGCGCTTGAGCACTTCCTCGGCGCAGCCCGTCATCCGTTCGTGCTCGGCGATCGAGTCCTCCGGCGCGGTGATCGAGACGAGTTCGACCTTGTAGAACTGATGCTGGCGCAACATGCCGCGCGTGTCGCGTCCGGCCGAACCCGCTTCCGAG
The DNA here is from genome assembly GCF_029210365.1 of Mesorhizobium sp. YIM 152430. Lineage (GTDB taxonomy): Bacteria > Pseudomonadota > Alphaproteobacteria > Rhizobiales > Rhizobiaceae > Aliihoeflea. The sequence continues at coordinate 373,699 of NZ_JARGES010000027.1, read as the reverse complement.
CGGAAGCACGGCGTCAGCGCCGTCAGGCGCAGCGGGAGACGGTCGTTCGCGACGATCTCCTCGCGGACCATGTTGGTGAGCGAGACTTCGGCGGTGGGGATGAGGCCGAGCCTGCTCTCGCCATGTCTGGCGAAGAAAAGGTCTTCCTCGAATTTGGGAAGCTGGTTGGTCCCGAACAGCGCATCGTCCTTCACGAGCAACGGCACCTGCATTTCCGTATATCCGTGTTCGCCCGTGTGCAGGTCGAGCATGAACTGGCCGAGCGCGCGCTCCAGCCTCGCGATCTGCCCGGAGAGCACCGTAAAGCGCGAGCCCGAAAGCTTCGCCGCGCGCTCGAAATCCATCTCGCCGAGCGCTTCGCCGATTTCGAAATGCTCGCGCGTCCAGTTGGCCTTCGGCCTCGGATCGCCGATCCGCCGGACCTCGACATTGTCGTGCTCATCCTTTCCGAGGGGCACGTCGTCGAGCGGGATGTTGGGCAGGACGGCAAGCGCATCGCTCATCTGCCGGTCGAACTCGCGCTCGGTCGCCTCGCCGTTCTGGACGAAGATCTTGATGTCGGCCACCTCGGCCTTCAGGCGCTCGGCAAGCTCCATGTCGCCGGAGCGCATGGCGTTGCCGATTTCCTTCGACGCGGCATTGCGGCGTTCCTGCTTTTCCTGAAGCGCGACGAGATGGGCGCGGCGGGCCTCGTCATGGCCGATGATTTCCCCGACCTTGGCCGCGGCCTCTTCCTGCGACCAGCCGCGCTTCACGAGTGCTGCGGAAAGCGCTTCGGGCTTTTCGCGAATCCATTTGATGTCGAGCATTGGCAGAGCGTCCCGGTGCATTTCAGGGAATGGCCGCAACCGAACGACGAGGGGTCCGGCGAGCGCCTAGACCTTGGAGGACGCCTCTTCCGCCTTTTCGCGGGCGATGCGTTCCCGTTCGCGATTGCGTTCGATCCTGCGGGCAATCCAGATGGAGACCTCGTAGAGAAGGATCGTAGGCAGCGCAAGACCGATCTGACTGATCGGATCGGGCGGCGTGATGACGGCCGCGACGACGAAGGCGGCGACGATCATGTATTTGCGCTTGTCCGCCAGACCGGCCGCCGTGACCATGCCGACGCGCGTCATCAGCGTCGTCACCACGGGTAACTGGAAGACCAGCCCGAACGCGAAAATCAGCGTCATGATCAGGCTGAGATATTCCGAAACGCGCGGCAGAAGCGAGATCTGGATTTCCTGATCGGGGCCGACCTGCTGCATCGATAGGAAGAACCACATCACCATCGGCGTGAAGAAGAAATAGACCATCGCCGCGCCCATCAGGAACAGGATCGGCGATGCGATCAGGAACGGCAGGAAGGCGGCGCGTTCGTTCTTGTAGAGCCCCGGCGCGACGAACTTGTAGACCTGGTTGGCGATCAGCGGAAAGGCCAGAACCATGCCGCCGAACATGCCGAGCTTGATCTGGGTGAAGAAGAATTCCTGCGGCGCGGTGTAGATGAGGTCGACGCTTTTCGGGTCGAGACCGGCCCATTCGGTCGCCCACTGGAAGGGAATGACGAGCAGATTGAAGAGTTCGCGGGCGAAGAAGAAGCAGACCAGGAAGGCGACGAAGAAGCCGATCAGCGCACGGATAAGCCGCGAACGCAGTTCGATCAGATGGTCGAGCAGCGGCGCAGAGCTCGACTCGAGGTCGTCGTCATTGGTGGTCACTTGTCTGCCTTCGCCTTGGGCGTTCTGGTCTTGGTCGTCGCCGGCCTGGTCTTTGCGGCGACAGGCTTGGTCACCGCTTCCTTCGCGGGCGTGGCCGCCCCATTGCCCTTCGAAACCGATTTCGGCCCCACAACCCGTGCCGTCTTGATCGGGGCTTTCGTGGCCTCAGCGGCTGGTGCTGCCGGCGCCTTGGTCATTGCATCGGGCATCGCCGTCGCGCCTGCCTTTTGCGGGGCGGCGGGCTGCGGCGTGGAGGCCGGCTTTTCGGCGGAGATCGGCGTCGCCGGCTTCATTGCCTTGTCGAGGCCGGAGCGCACGTCCTTCGCCGCCTGCTCCATCGGGTTCAGCGCCTTCTTGATCTCCGAAGCCGGATTGAGCTTGCGCGCGTCATCGGCGAGCGACTTCAGGTCCTGGAGATCGGCTTCCTTGATCGCCTCGTCGAACTGCTTGCGGAAATCGCCCGCCATGGAGCGCACCGTCGACATGGTCTTGCCGAAGGAGCGCAACAGGCGCGGCAAATCCTTGGGGCCCACGACCACGATCAACACGATCGCGACGACGAGGATTTCGGACCAGCTAAGATCGATCATCATTCATGTCCGCGTCAGGCGTTGCGGCCTTCTCGCGATCAGGACGACGTCTTTCCGACCTTGTCCTTGCCGGTCGGCGCCATCGGCTCGTCGGCGCGATGATCGAGCGTCTTGGTGCCGACATCCTCATCGTCGGCCATGCCCTTCTTGAAGCTCTTGATGCCCTTGGCCATGTCGCCCATCAGCTCGGGAATCTTGCCCCGACCGAAGAGGAGAAGGACGACGACGAGCACGATGAGCCAGTGCCAGATCGAAAAGCTACCCATGATCACTCTCTTTCGAACAATTCGTTCGTTCTTGACTTAAGCGTTTTCGGAACGGCTTTCAAACACGAGAACATCAGACTTTCTGACGTTTAGCCAGACATCCCGGCTCGATCGGGCCAATGCGCCGCAGCGGATGCGTGCCCGCACATGACGCTCTGCCCCTTGAACCGCCAGTTCCAACAATTCCACCACCCCGAGGAAACGGCGTGATACCACCCGCGCCGGGATTTCGCCAACGCTTTCCGACACATCGAATGCCGAAAGGCGCGTCGCCACGGCGACGGCAACGCCATCCTGAAACCCGTTTGCGTCGAAAATACCGATCGGCGTCTCCACCCGACCGGACAACGCACGGCTTTCGAAAATATTCAGTTCCGAGAAGAAACCTGCAGCGAAAAGATTGACGGGCGCATCGAAGAGTTCCTCCGCGGTGCCGGTCTGGACGAGTTTGCCATCCTTCAAGAGCGCGATCCGGTCGCCCATCCGCATCGCTTCCTCCGCGTCATGGGTCACCACGACGGCCGTCGAACGGCTCTGCTGAAGGATTGCGAGGGTTTCGGCCCGAACCTGGTCCTTCAGGCGCGAATCGAGGCCCGAAAAGGGTTCATCCATCAAAAGGACGCCCGGACGCGGGGCGATCGCGCGGGCGAGTGCCACGCGCTGCTGTTCGCCGCCGGAAAGAACGTGCGGATAGGTGTCGGCATAGGCTTCGAGGCCGACGCGCTCGAGCGAGATCAGCGCCTCTCGCCGCGCCTCTTCACGCGACAGGGCGGTCAGGCCGAATTTGACGTTTTCGAGGATCGTCAGGTGCGGAAAGAGCGCGAAATCCTGAAAAACGAGCCCGACCGACCGTTTTTCGGGCGGGACGAAGACATTCGGGCCGGAGATCTCGCGATCGTTCAACAGGACCCGACCGCTCGTCTGCGTCTCGATCCCCGCCGCAATCCGCAGGAGCGTGGTCTTGCCGGAACCCGAAGGGCCGAGCAGGCAAAGCACTTCGCCGGGTTCTGCCGCCAGCGAGACATCCCGCAGGGTCTCGGCATGAGAATTGAAGGCGTGGGATACGTTCTCGAAGGCGAGTCGCGAGGCAAACGCCACGCCCGCCGTAACGCGTCCATCCTGCCTGCGTTCGAGCGTTTCAGCCACCGGACCTCCGACACCGCTTGTCGCGGTGTTTCGGGTCAATCATCCTCGATGCTGGGTGTCAACAGGCCGAGTTCCTCCAGGTCGATGTCGGTCAGCGGTTCCTCGTCCTCGCCATAGAGGCTCGGATCGGCAGGTGGCTGCGGAATTTGCAGATTTGCCGGCAGCCGCGCCGAAAGCAGCCCTGCCCCGCGCAATTCGTCCATGCCGGGAAGATCGCGGATTTCACCGAGGCCGAAATGGTCGAGGAAGGCTTCGCTCGTGCCGTAGGTGACCGGGCGACCGGGCGTCTTGCGGCGACCGCGCATCCGGACCCAACCGGTTTCCAGCAGCGTGTCGAGCGTTCCCTTGGCGGTCTCGACCCCGCGGATGTCCTCCATCTCCGCGCGGGTGACCGGCTGGTGATAGGCGATGATGGCCAGGACTTCGAGGGCGGCGCGGGAGAGCTTTTTCTGCTGCACCTCGTCGCGCGTCAGAAGGAAGGACAGGTCCGCTGCGGTGCGGAAGGCCCAGCCTTCCCCCACCCGGATCAGATTCACGCCGCGCGCCGAATAGAGCTTCTGGAGTTCCGTCAGGACGGTCGCGATGTCGATGTCATTTGGGAGCTTGTCCCTCAAATGACGGGCTGAAACCGGCTCTGACGAGGCGAAAATGAGCGCTTCGGCCATCCGAATGGCTTCAAAAAGCTCCGAATCGGGCGATTTCGAGCTCGTTTGTCCCGAGAATGAGATGATTTTTCCGGTGTTCTGGTCCATCTCAGGCGCTCTTCGACTTCAGATAGAGGGGTGCGAAGGCACCGTCCTGACGGACCTGGAACTGTCCTTCGCGGACGAGTTCGAGCGTCGCGGCGAACGAGCTCGCGATCGCGCTCGCACGTTCTTCGGCCGGAACGGCGTAGTCGATCAGGAAGCGGTCGAGGGCGGTCCACTCAGTGAAGCTTCCCATCAGGCGCGTCAGCAATTCGCGCGCGTCCTTCAGCGACCAGACACCGCGCTTGGCGATCCGCACGCGGGTCACCGCCGCGCGCTGGCGCTGGGAGGCGTAGGCCGTCAGAAGATCGTAAAGCGAGGCGGTATAGGTGCTTTCGCGGTGGATTGCGATCGGCTCAGGCATCCCGCGCGCGAAGATTTCGCGGCCGAGATGGTCGCGGTTCATCAACCGGCTTCCCGCCTCGCGCATGGCTTCGAGCCGGCGCAGACGAAATTGCAGCACGGCCGCCAGTTCGTCGCCGCTCTGGCCCTCGTCCGTCTTCTTGTGCGGAATCAGGAGTTTGGATTTCAGGAAAGCGAGCCAGGCGGCCATGACGAGATAGTCGGCGGCGAGTTCGATGCGCAGATGTCGCGCGCGCTCGATGAAGGTCAGATACTGTTCGGCAAGGGCGAGGACCGATATACGGGCGAGATCGACCTTCTGGCCACGGGCGAGGTGCAGCAGCAGGTCGAGCGGGCCTTCGAAGCCGTCGACGTCGACGACGAGCGCCGGATCGGATGCGGCGCGACCGCTCTCGTCCCAGAATTCCTCCAGGGGGAGCGTCGTCGCAGCTTTCGGCGTCTCCTTGGCCAATCCTCGTCCTTCTAAGCCGCCGGCGCGAGCAGATCCTCGAATTCGCGGCGCAGTGCAATCCCGTCCTCGTCGCCCCCATTGGCGATGGCAGCCATGGCGCGCGCGGCCCGTTCCCTGGCCGATCCCGACAGGAGGGGCGCCGCCGAGGCGACCGCAGCCATCTCCTCCATCACGCCATTGCAGTGAAGGACCACGTCGCAGCCTGCGGCAAGCGAAGAGCGCGTGCGGCTGGCGAAATCCCCAGAAAGCGCCTTCATCGACAGGTCGTCGCTCATCAAGAGACCATCGAAGCCGATCTCGCCGCGAATGAAATCGCGAATCGCGCGGGGCGACGTCGTTGCCGGGTTTTCTGCGTCGATGGCGGTGTAGACGACATGGGCCGTCATGGCGGCCGGCGCATCCTTCAGCGCCTTGAAGGGCAAGAAGTCGTGCCTGCGCAACTCGTCCAGCGTTGCGTCTACGACCGGCAGCGCGTGGTGGCTGTCGGAGAAGGCGCGGCCGTGGCCGGGAATGTGCTTGATGACGGGCATCACGCCGCCGGCCAGAAGCCCGTCCGCCGCCGCCTTGCCGAGGACCGCGACGGCTTGCGGGTCGCGGGCATAGGCGCGGTCGCCGATGACATCATGTGCGCCATCGATCGGTACGTCGAGGACGGGAAGGCAGTCAGCGTTGATGCCGTACTGCATCAGATCGAGCGCGTGGAGGCGCGACATCAACCATGACGCGCGGATGCCGGCTTGCGGGTCGGACTCATGGATGCGGCCGAGAATGTTCGCCGGTGGATAGTGGCCGGCGAGCGGCGGGCGCAGGCGCTGGACCCGGCCGCCTTCCTGATCGATGAAGACCGCCGCGTCCGGGCGGCCGACGCAATCGCGCATTTCGGCGACGAGATCGCGGATCTGCTCCGGTTCGGAAAGGTTGCGCGCGAAGAGAATGAAGGCCCAGGGCGCCTCGCCCCTGAAGAAGTCACGCTCATGCGGCGACAGAACAGTGCCCGAGGCACCCACAATGAGAGCTTTCGAATCGGTCATGTCCCAACCATGGCATGGCGTTTTCGGCCGTCAATCGGCCCTTGAAGCAAAAGGCCGGGCGATCGGCCCGGCCTTGGGTGTCTACCGCGAGACGAAGCAGTTGCCGCCGGCGCTCTTGAAGCTTTCGCAAAGGCGGATGGCCTCGTCGCGCGTCGCGGCGGGAATTCGGACCCGATAGAACGTGCCCATGCCGTCGATGTCGGCGCGCACGATGTTGACGCCCTTGCCTTCGAGCACCGAGCCATAGCGGCGAGCGAGATCCTGATAGGCGCTCTGCGCGCCTTCGGCGGTCGGCTGGGAGGCGATCTGCATCGACCATTCGCCGACGGCCGGCGCTGCGGACGCGCTCTGCGCCACGGGCGTCTGAGTTGCAGGCGCGGCAGCGGCGACCTGAACGGGCGCCGGCTGGGCGGCTGGCGCTGCCGATGCCTGCGGTCGCGAAGGGACGACGCCGACCGTATCCGGCATGACGGGGTCGTCGGCGAGGACTTCGCCCCGCGGCATGACCGTGCCGATCGGCTGCGCATCCTGGACCAACGGAACGGCCGTTCCCTGCCCGGCGGTTGCGGCAATCGCCGTCGCCTCGAGTTCTTCACGGGTGGCGGCGGCAGGCACCTCATCGCGGGGAACAAGCGTGCCGTCCGGGCGCACGACCATGGTGCGGACGCGGCGCGGCGCGACCGCGATGCCATCCTCCTCGATAATGTCCTCGACGCTGCCGAGACGCTCGTTGCTCTTGACCGAAGCGAGCATGTTCGTCGCCTCGGCCTCGTCGAGCATCGGAATTTCTTCCATGCCGACAAGCGGAAAATCGTTCATCGGTTCGGACGGTGTGACGGCCGCGCGGACATCCATCGGCTCCTCGGCCGAGGTGATGAGTTGTTCCTGGCCGCCGCCAGGCACACCCGTTGCGCCGGTCGCACGCTGGTATGCCTGGCTGTTCTGGTTGGGAACAGTGGCGCCACCGCGATTTTCGGGCCGTACGCGAACCGGCTCGGAATCGGCCCGGACAACGACAGGCAGACCACTGCCCGCCGGCCCACCGGCCATGAAGTATCCGAGGCCGCCGACGATCGCGACGGCGACTACGCCACCGAGGATGAAGTATTTACGGCGCAGCCCGTCCTTCGGCGCAGGCTGCTGAACCTCGAATTCGGCATCCGGGTCGTCGTCGAAATCGACATCGCCGAACTCGCCTGTGCCGGGGACCGCATTCTGCTCTGGCGCGTAAGCATATTCCCCGTCGACAAAATAACCCTGGAGCGGCATCTGCTCCGGCGTCGCGGAGGAGACCGAGGCAGCAGGCTGGGTAGCTGTGTCGTCTTCCGTCGCAAGGCTGCCGAAGGCCACATCGAGCTCCGCTTCGAGATCGTCGGGCGAAAAGAGCGGCGCGACTTCCTCAGGTTCGGACAGTTCGGGAATTTCAAGATCGTCGACGAGCGCGACCGGCTGCTCCTCGACATCGACGGTTTCGATCTCCGGCGCGACGGGACGGTTGGCGCGTGCCATGCCGAAGAGCGGCGTCGCCGGCTGCGGAGCGTCCGCCTGGCGCGGGATGCTCGACCGCTCGCCGCCACCGAACCGCGCCATTGCCGCCGGCGCGAGAGCGGCCAGCATCGCCAGTGGACCGGTTTTCCTGGCGACGACCGGCTCTTCGGTCGGCCTCCCCGCATGAGTTGTGACGGGCACTTCCTCGAAGGCGTCCGCCGTCTCATCGGGTTCGAAGGAAGCGGAATCGGCTTCATCCTGCCAGTCGTCAGCGTCCAAATCGCTCAGATCGAAAGTGTCAGGCTCCACGTCCTGCAATTCCGGTTCGTCAAATTCGAGATCGAGCGCCAGGTCGATTTCCGCTGCGTCGAAAGCGGAGGGCTGTTCCCATTTTGCGGGCTCGTCGGCGACGGCATGAACCGGCGCTGCTTCATCTCCCAGAAGCGCGCTCAACTCGTCTTCAAGGCTCAGCGGCTGCGGATCGGGCGCGACAGGCGCCCGTGCGGCGCCCGCAACCGGCTGCTCTACCGGCGGCACGGAAGCCGGAGCAGGCTCGACCGCCCGCGGCGTTTCCGGCTTGGCATCTGTCCCCAGCCAGTTTTCGATGTCGTTCAAAATGTCGTCGTCATCGGCGATATCGCGTCGCAATTGCGGCTCGAATGGCGACGAACGTTCAGGTTCGACATGAGACGATACCGGCTCGACCGGGCCTTCCGGCTGAAGGTCGAGAGGCTTCCATGCGAGATCCGGCCGCGCATCGTGTGCAGTTTCCGGTGCCAATGCATATTCGGACTGCCGTTCATGGTCTGCGGCGGGACCGGCTTGCAGAACGTCGTCATGGCCGAATGACGGAGCCGCGTCTGCCGCTTCGACATTGCCGGACGGTTCGGCGTCGCCCTGCGACCAGCCTCGCTCGGCAAGTGACGCCGGATCGAGCGCGCCTTCTTCGGTGCGCCATTCAACGGCGTCACCGGCGATCGGCGCGCCTGCCCGATCTTCATCCTCTTCGGCGATTTCCAGTTCCGCGTCGAATGCGAAATCGATGTCGTCGTCGGAAACTGTCCCGCCATCGGTTTCGGCGGGCCTGAGATTCAGCGGCGCCGACTCCAGAACCGGATCGCGTTCCTCGTTCAGGTCATCAAACGAAATCGGGTCGGCGACAAGCTGCGGCTCAGCGGCGATTTCAGGCTCCAGATCGCCGGCAATGTCGAAATCGGCGAAGACCTGGTCGAATTCGTCGCCGGCAGGCTCGTCGATGGCGGCCGGGCTCCGGGCGTCCGGCTCGTCCGCCAGTTCGGGAACAGCCGCGAAAAGCGCATGGGAGCGCGCGTCGAAATCCTCGGGAAGCACCGTATCGTCTTCCTCATCGACGATATCTGAGGGCTCGTCGATGCCGTCCGCCGTGGACAGTGGCAAATGCGGCCCTTCATCGGTCATGTCGATTTCGAACGCCATGTCGAGATCGTCGAGCATCGCTTCATCGACAGGCTCATCGCCTTCGAGATGCGGTTCGGCTTCGGTGCCCGTCGCTTCGGCTTCAGGCTCGCGCGACCAATGATCCGCAACGGTTCCAGCCGACGAAGCCTGGTCCGGCTCGTCGAAATCGCCGAGCAGTTCGCGCTCCAGGTCGATGTCGAAGCTTTCATTGGCCGAAAAGGAAGCTTCCTGCGTCGCCGGGCGCGGCGCATCGGCCATGCGCATCAATTCGGCAAAGGGATCATTGTCCAGGAAGCCGGACTCGTCGGGGCGCTTGAAAGGATTGTCTGCCATGCTTTTTCCCGCACTCGCACTCGGTCGGACGCCGGCGACGTCTCAAGGGGTCTTGGCCGCTACCAAGGCAATGTGGGCAAAAGGTGACACTTTCCTCTAAGGCAATCAGCGCATTTCGGACGGAGCATCCGCCCCGACCAGCGCGAGCCCCGACGAAAGAACGTTGGACACCGCCTGCACCATTCCGAGCCTGGCACGCGTCAATTCTGGGTCGTTAACCTTAATAAAGCGTAAGTCGTTGTTGTCCGTCCCGCGGTTCCAGTGGCCGTGAAGCGCGCTGGCAAGGTCGTAGAGATAGAATGCCAGTCGGTGCGGCTCCTGGGCAAGGGCTGCCGATTCGATCAGCCGTGGAAATTCGACGAGTTTGCGGATCAGCGCCAGTTCGCCCTCGTCGGTGAGGCGATGGGCGGCCTCCTTCATCGCCGCTTCGTCGATCCAGTCCGTGCCGAGCTGCTCCTTGGCCTGGCGGAACACCGAATGGCAGCGCGCGGAAGCATACTGGACGTAGAAGACGGGATTGTCCTTCGACTGCTCGGTGACCTTCGCGAAATCGAAATCGAGCGGCTCGGAATTCTTGCGGTAGAGCATCATGAAGCGGATCGCGTCGCGGCCGACCTCGTCGACGACGTCGCGAAGGGTGACGAACTCCCCTGCCCGCTTGGACATGCGCACCGGCTCGCCACCCCGGAAGAGCTTGACGAGCTGGCACAGCAGGACCTTGACCTCAAGCTTGTCGCCGGCCAGAGCCTTGGCGAGCGCCTCCAGCCGCTTGACGTAGCCGCCATGATCGGCGCCGAGGATGAAAACGAGCTGCTCGAATCCGCGCTGATATTTGTCTTTCATGTAGGCGACGTCGGCGGCGAAATAGGTGAACTGGCCGTCCGACTTCATCAGCGGCCGGTCGATGTCGTCGCCGACGCCGGTCGACTTGAACAGCGTCTGCTCGCGGTCCTCCCAATCGTCGGGCAACTGGCCCTTCGGCGGCGGCAGCTTGCCCTTGTAGACATGACCCTTGAGCGTCAGATCATTGATCGCCGACAGGATCGCGCCGCCATTCGCGCCGTGCAGGCTGCGCTCGGAGAAAAAGACGTCGTGATGGACGTTGAGCGCGGCGAGATCCTCACGGATCATCGCCATCATGGCGTCGATCGTGCGGTCCTTGACGATGGCGAGCGCTTCCTCCGACGGCATTTCGAGGAGCTTCGAACCGAATTCGGCCGCCAGCGCCTGGCCGACCGGGACGAGGTAATCGCCCGGATAGAGGCCGGCCGGGATTTCGCCGATGCGTTCGCCGAGCGCCTCGCGATAGCGCACCATCACCGACTGCGCCAGCACGTCGATCTGCGCGCCGGCGTCGTTGATGTAATATTCCTTGGTCACGTCATGGCCGGCGAAGGCGAGGAGATTGGCGAGCGCATCGCCGACGACCGCGCCGCGACAATGGCCGACATGCATGGGGCCGGTCGGATTGGCGGAGACATATTCGACATTGACCTTGCGCCCGGCGCCGAGGCTGGACCGCCCGTAATCCTTGCCGCCATCCAGGATTTCGCCGAGGCGGGCCTGCCAGAAGGCGTCGTTCAGGCGCAGATTGACGAAGCCGGGGCCGGCGACATCGACCGCGGCGACATCCGGGTCCGCCTTCAGCGCTTCGGCGAGGCGTTCGGCCAGCGCGCGGGGGTTGGTTCTGGCAGGCTTCGCCAGCACCATCGCGGCGTTGGTCGCGAGATCGCCGTGGCTCGGATCGCGCGGTGGCTCCACCGTCACGCGCGAAAGATCGACCGTGCCCGACTCCGTGTGCAGGTCGAAGCTCTGCACGATCCGTGCGATCCGTGCGTTGAATTCGGCGAAGATGTTCATCGAAGGCCAATCTCGTCAGATGAAATGCGCGCGCGAGGCCCGCGCGATGGCGCGGCCCTAGCCCAAATCGGGGGTATGGTCAAACAGGCGGCGGTGTTCGCGCAGCGCGTAGGTGTCGGTCATGCCGGCGAGGAAATCGCCGACGAGGCGGGCGCGTGCACCTTCGTCGAGCAGCGCGCGCGGGTCGCGCCAGTCGTCCGGCAAGGCGGTGTCGTCGGCCATGTAGCGATCAAACAGCTCGCGGACGATGAGGTCCGCGGAGGCGCGTACGCGCATCACTTGAGGATGGCGATACAAGTGGCCGTAAAGGAAGGATTTCAATTCCGCTTCGGCGCGTCGCATCGGTTCGGAGAAGGTCACGAGCGTTGTGCCCGCGGTATGCACGTCGGAGGCGGATCGGGGCGCGAGGCGTTCGATCCTGTCGCTTGCGGTTGCGATGACGTCCTCGACCATCAATGTGATCTGGCGCCGCATCAGTTCGTGGGCGGTGCGGACAGGGTCGAGAGCGGGGTACTGCCTGCGCACGCCGGCGAGGATTCCGGCGCAGAGCGGCACCTCCTCCAGCATGTCGAGCGAGATCAGCCCGGCGCGCAGGCCGTCGTCGATGTCGTGCGTGTCGTAGGCGATGTCGTCGGCGATGGCGGCCGCCTGCGCTTCGAGGCCGGCGTGTCGGTCGAGTTCGAGGTCGTGGCGCAGGTTGTATTCGACTATAGCAGGCGGGATGTCGCCGGTCAGCGGGCCGTTGTGCTTGACGAGGCCTTCCAGTGTTTCCCACGACAGGTTGAGGCCGTCGAAATCGGCGTAGCGGCGCTCGAGTTCAGTGACGATGCGCATCGACTGCGCATTGTGGTCGAAGCCGCCCCAGGGCCGCATCTTCTCGTCGAGTGCGTCCTCACCCGTATGGCCAAAGGGCGTGTGGCCGAAATCGTGGACGAGCGCCACGGCTTCGGCCAAGTCTTCGTCGAGGCGCAGCGCGCGCGCCAATGCCCGCGCGATCTGGGCAACCTCGATGGAATGGGTCAGCCGCGTGCGGAAATGGTCGCCCTCATGGGCGATGAAGACCTGCGTCTTGTGCTTCAGCCGCCGAAAGGCTGTCGAGTGGATGATCCGGTCGCGGTCGCGCTGGAAGGGCGTGCGCGTTGCGCTTTCCGGCTCCGGCACGAGGCGGCCGCGGGTTTGCGCCGGGTCGCTCGCATAGTCCGCTCGCGGCCGGTAGCCGAAACCGATCTCGGTCGTGTTCACCTTGCCGTCACCTGCTGCCGCTTCGTTGACTTGTCCCCGCCGGCTTCATACCTATGGTGCGAATGCGAACGCAAGGTGACGCCATGGGCATGGACGCCAAGACCGACATGAAATCCGTGGAAGTGAGCGACGCCGCGATCCGCCGCGTGGCCACCATCCTGCGCGACGAGCCGGGAAAGACCGCACTGCGCGTTGCCGTCGAGGGCGGCGGGTGCTCGGGATTCTCCTACACTTTCGATCTGGTGGAGAGCCAGAACGACGACGATCTCGTCATCGAGCGCGATGGCGCCAAGGTGCTGATCGACGAGATCTCGCTGGTCTATATGGGCGGATCGGTGATCGATTTCGTGGATGATCTGATGGGCCAGTCCTTCCAGATCCGCAATCCGAACGCGGTCGCGTCCTGCGGCTGCGGCACGAGCTTTGCCATCTGAATGAAGATCGCGACCTGGAACATCAACGGCGTCAAGGCGCGCATCGATAACCTCCTGCACTGGCTTTCCGAGAGCCAGCCCGACATCGCCTGCCTGCAAGAGATCAAGTCGGTCGACGAGAATTTCCCCCGGATGGAAATCGAAGCCCTCGGCTATCACGTCGAGACGCACGGACAGAAGGGTTTCAACGGGGTTGCGATCCTGTCCAAGCTGCGCTTCGACGAGGTCAATCGCGGGCTGGCCGGGGACGAGAAGGATGTGCAGGCCCGCTTCATCGAAGGCGTGTTTTCGACGGACCGGGGCGTGCTGCGCGTGGTCTCGCTCTATCTGCCGAACGGCAACCCGGTGGATACCGACAAATTTCCCTACAAGCTCGGCTGGATGGAACGGCTGGAACGCTGGGCACAGGCGCGGCTTTCTCTTGAAGAGCCCCTGGTGCTTGCGGGCGACTACAATGTCATTCCCGAACCCCAGGACGCGCGCCACCCCGAGAACTGGATCGGCGACGCGCTTTTCCAGCCTGAAACCCGTCAGGCCTTTCGACGGCTTGGAAATCTCGGCTTCATCGATGCGTTCAGATCGGTGTCCGATGCGCGCGACGCCTACTCCTTCTGGGACTATCAGGCGGGTGCCTGGCAGAAGAACAATGGCATCCGCATCGATTTCCTGATGCTGTCGCCGGAAGCGGCCGCACGGCTTCGATCGTCGGACATCGAAAAACACGTCCGAGCCTGGGAAAAACCGTCCGACCACGTCCCGGTCGTCATCGATCTCGATATGGATTTCGCGCAAGCTGCCTGAGATGACGCACGGTCATCGACTGTGCTATGTTGCGGCATGTTCGATATTCTGTTCATCGCAGCGATGATGCTCGGCTCGGCAACGGAGGCTCCCGTCGCCACGGGCCCGACCTGCCATGCGAACGGCCTCGTTTTCGGTCAGGGAGAGGTCGCCTGCCTTGATATTCCGTGCGCCCCGCAACTGGCGCGCTGCGGCATGGTGTTGAACAATTCGGCCTGGATCAAGATTCAGGATGGCTGCGTGGTAAGTTCGCAGCTTGGCTCGACGCTGCGGGCGCACGCGAACCCGCAAGGTCACCTTCGACCAGTTCCGAACGAGCACTAACCCGAATGGCTTACAACTGGCCACTTGCGTTCCGCAGTCGTCATTTGATAGTTGGTTGAAGTTTAGTTCACGTTCAGGGCATCTTCGATGAAGCAAGCGTCCGCGCCGACCGTCTGGGTCACCGACCTTCATCCCGTGCCGGGACAACCGCTTTCGCAACTCGCCCTCCACAACAAGGTCGGAAACAGCAAAAGCTACCGCGTGTGCCGCGCAACGCTGCAAAATGTCGTCTTTTCCGAACTGACCATTTCGACGCTTTGCCATCCCGACGGGGTCGTCTACCCTTGCCCGGATGGCCTCGAGGAAGGCGTGCTGGACACGCAGTTTCGCGAAAATCGCCTGACTGGCCGTCCGCTGGACCTGCTCGTGGAAAATGCCATCGCGCTTCTGATCAACGAGCCTTCCGAGGACGCGCTCCAGCAATTGCAAACGCTGCGGCTACGGCTCTTGCGCGCGCTCGATGCCGTGGACGATCGCATGGAGAAGCTGGAGCAACGCACCGGGTCGCGGCGCCAATAGCCATCCTCGCGAAACAGGCTGGAGCGGGTAGCGGGAATCGAACCCGCGTATTCAGCTTGGAAGGCTGCTGCTCTACCATTGAGCTATACCCGCCTCTTGCGAGGTACAACTGACGATGCGGACCGGTGGTGGAGGGGGCTGGATTCGAACCAGCGTACGCATAGCGAACGGATTTACAGTCCGTCTCCTTTAACCACTCGGACACCCCTCCGTAAGACCGCATCGGAGCCGTGCAACGAGGCTTGGCTTGCAGACCGCACCGGAACCGAAGTTCAAGCGAAATCTGCGATGCGCCTTATGGCGGCATGGCGAAAAGCTGTCAACCGCGCCCGCGCCGATTGTCCGGAAATTCGCCATGACCCAGCGTCGCCCCATGTCCAAGGGTCGTCGCGCTCGCTATAGAGGGCCATGAGCGAGAAGAAAACGCCCCCGGCCGGCACGGCCCGAGACACCCATTACGCAAAGCTGCGCCGCAAGTTTCGCGACGAGAAGGCCGGCGGTCCGGTCTTCAGGCCGAGGGCGCCCATAGAAGCGGGTCCGCAGCCCGAAGACGGCTCGATCAGGCTTTACGGCATCCACACCGTTCGCGCGGCGCTGGACAATCCGCGCCGCAAGATCAACCGCCTGCTCGTGACGCGCAATGCGCTGGCGCGTCTCGAACTGAGCGAGCCGCTCGATCTGCCCTACCCGGCCGAGATCGTGGAGCCGCGCGATATCGACAAGCTCGTCGGCTCCGACGCCGTTCATCAGGGCGCGCTTGTCGAGACGCTGCCGCTCAAACCCAAGCGACTGGCGGACTTGAAGGACACGCGCCTTCTTCTCGTGCTCGACCAGGTGACCGATCCGCACAATGTCGGCGCCATCATGCGTTCGGCCGTCGCATTCTCGGCCGGCGCGCTGATCACGACGGGCCGGCACAGCCCCCAGGAATCGGGCGTGCTGGCGAAATCGGCCTCCGGCGCGCTGGAGCATGTCGACCATATCGAGGTGCGCAACCTCGCCGACGCGCTCGGCGAACTCTCCCAACTCGGCTTCCAGACGGTCGGGCTCGATTCCGACGGGCCGGCCGTGCTTGAAGACAGCTTCGCCGGCGAGCGTATCGCACTCGTACTGGGCGCGGAGGGCAAGGGGCTGCGCCAGAAGACGCGCGAAACCGTTTCCGCCCTCGCCCGGCTCGACATGCCCGGCGCGATACGCTCGCTCAACGTGTCGAATGCGGCGGCGATCGCGCTTTATGCCGCGCACCGCCATCTGGGCCAAAAGGCGTAGCTTGAGTTTGGCCAGCTTTCGTGCTGGCCTTCCCAAGGAGCGCCCAAGGCGCTGAGGGAAAAGACACGCATCATGATCAAGACCGACATCGCGCGCCGGGTCTACAACCACACCTGGAAGCTCGACCCCATCATCCGCAGCCTGCTGGATACGGATTTCTACAAGCTGCTGATGCTGCAGATGATCCGGGGCGTCTATCCGAATGTGGATGCGACCTTCACGCTGATCAACCGGACGAAATCCGTGCGCCTCGCCGACGAGATCGACGAGGGGGAACTGCGCGCGCAACTCGACCATGCCCGCTCACTGCGGTTCTCCAAGAAGGAGATGATCTGGCTCGGCGGCAACACCTTCTACGGCAAGAGCCAGATCTTCCGGCACGACTTCCTGCGCTGGCTGGCCGATTTCCGGCTGCCGGAATACGAGCTGACCCGCAAAGACGGGCAGTTCGAGCTGACGTTCCACGGCCGCTGGCACGACACGACGATGTGGGAAATCCCGGCACTCGCGATCATCAACGAGTTGCGCTCGCGCGCGGCGCTGAAATCGATGGGTCGCTTCGCGCTGGACGTCACCTATGCGCGGGCGAAGGCACGCGTCTGGGAAAAGGTCGAGCGGCTGCGCGCCTATCCCGATTTGCGCATTTCCGATTTCGGCACCAGACGAAGGCATTCGCATCTATGGCAGCGCTGGTGCGTTGAAGCCCTGAAGGAAGGGATCGGCCCTTCCCTGACCGGCACGTCGAACGTTCTTCTGGCCATGGACACCGACCTCGAGGCGCTCGGCACCAACGCGCACGAACTGCCGATGGTGCTGGCGGCGATGGCGAATTCGGATGCCGAACTCATGAGCGCGCCCTATCGCGTGCTGCAGGACTGGCAAAGCTATTATGGCGGCAACCTCCTGATCGTCCTGCCCGACGCATTCGGCACCGAATCCTTCCTGCGCGGCGCGCCGGACTGGGTCGGCCAGTGGACGGGTTTCCGGCCCGACAGCGCACCGGCCATCGAGGGCGGGGAGCGCATCATCCGCTGGTGGAAGGAGCGCGGTGTCGATCCGCAGGAAAAGCTGATCATCTTTTCCGACGGGCTCGACGTGGACACGATCGAACGGGCCTATCTGCATTTCAATGGCCGCGTGCGCATGGCGTTCGGCTGGGGAACGAACCTGACCAACGATTTCCACGACTGCGCGCCGGAACGCAACGAAGCGCTGAAGGCGATCTCGCTCGTCTGCAAGGTGACATCGGTCAATGGCCGGCCGGCGGTGAAGCTTTCCGACAATCCGGAAAAGGCGACGGGCGACGCGGGCGAAATCGAGCGCTATCTGCGTGTCTTCGGCGGAAAGGAACGTGTCCGACAGCCCGTAACCGTCTGATAAATCAGCATAGCTGATCAAAAATTCCGCAACCGGCGAAATTGCTCGATTCCCGGCTTGAAATGCGCGAGCGGCGATGCTCACATGCGGGCAAGACGACTTTTCGATTGCCCGCAGCCGCTGCTCACCGCAGCCCGTTTCGTGAGTAGATACGATAAGCCAGGTCCTCGAAGTTCGCGATTTGCGTACTCACTTCCACACCCAGGACGGTGTGGTTCACGCCGTCAACGGCATCAGCTTCCATCTGGACGAAGGCGAACTCCTCGCCGTGGTCGGCGAAAGCGGATCGGGCAAGAGCGTGGCGATGATGTCGCTGATGCAGCTCCTGCCGATGCCGCCCGCCGAAATCGCGTCGGGCAAGGTGACTTTCCAGGGCCAGGATCTCATCAAGCTGAAGGCTTCGCAGATCCGCCAGGTGCGCGGCTCGCGCATCGGCTTCGTCTTCCAGGACCCGATGACCTCGCTCAACCCCGTGTTCACCGTCGGCTACCAGATCATGGAGCCGCTGCGCGAGCATATGGGCCTGTCGAGGAAGCAGGCCCGCAAGCGGGCCATCGAGCTTCTCGAACTCGTCGGCATACCGGCGGCCGGCCAGCGCATCGACGACTATCCGCACCAGTTTTCCGGCGGAATGCGCCAGCGCGTCGTCATCGCCATCGCGCTTGCCTGCGATCCGAAAGTGCTGATCGCCGACGAACCGACGACCGCGCTCGACGTGACGGTTCAGGCGCAGATTCTCGAGCTGATCAAGGAACTGCGTCACAAGCTCGGCATGGCGATCATCTGGATCACGCATGATCTGGGCGTGGCGGCCGGCATCGCCGACCGGATCGTCGTCATGTATGGCGGCCAGATCGTCGAACATGCGGCGGTCGGGGATCTTTTCGACGATCCGCAGCATCCCTATACGCGCGCGCTGCTCGATTCCTTGCCCGGCAGCCACCAGGCGCACGAAAAGCTGCGCTCGATCGCCGGTCAGCCGCCCCTGCTTTTGAACCAGCCGGATTTCTGTCCGTTTTCCGCGCGCTGCAGTCATGTCTTCGACAAATGCCTGAGACAGAATCCGCCGCTGATCGCCGTCAAGGGGGATCATCGCTCGGCCTGCTGGTGGGACCCGGAAACCGGAGGCGCGCGCGATGTCGGCTGAGACGATTGAACGCGCCGCGCATCATGCCCCGACCGACCGGACGCTGGTCGCGATCGACAATCTCAAAGTCCATTTTCCGATCCACAAGGGCATCCTGCGCCGCAAGGCCGGGGCGGTACGGGCCGTCGACGGGCTCTCCTTCGACATCAAGAAGGGCGAAACGCTGGGTCTCGTCGGGGAATCGGGCTGCGGCAAGTCGACCACGGGCCGCGCTCTGCTGCGGCTCTACCGCGCCAGCGACGGCAGGATCGTCTTCGACGGCACCGACATCGCGTCGCTCGAAGGCGATGCCCTGCGGCGTCAGCGTCCCCGGATGCAGATGATCTTCCAGGATCCGCAGGCTTCGCTCAACCCGCGCATGACCGTCGGCGCGATCATCGCCGAACCGCTCGTCGAACATGGCGTGATGGACGCCAAGGGCCGCAAGGCGCGGGTGCGCGAACTGCTCGATGCGGTCGGGATGAACCCCGACTACGTCAACCGTTATCCGCACGAATTTTCCGGCGGGCAGCGCCAGCGAATCGGCATCGCACGGGCGCTCGCGCTCGATCCCGAATTCATCGTCTGCGACGAGCCGATCGCGGCACTCGACGTTTCCATCCAGGCGCAGGTGGTGAACCTGCTGGAGGATTTGCAGGCCAAGCTCGGTCTGACCTATCTTTTCATCAGCCACGACCTTTCCATGGTCAAGCACATCGCCGACCGCGTCGCGGTGATGTATCTCGGCAAGATGGTCGAACTGGCCGATGTCGAGACCCTGTTCGCGTCGCCGAAGCATCCCTACACCAAGGCGCTTTTGTCCGCCGTGCCTGTCCCCGATCCGAAGATCGAGGCGAACCGGCGCCGCATCATCCTGACGGGCGACATTCCCGATCCGGCCAACCCGCCGGCAGGATGCCGCTTCTGCACACGCTGCCCGGAGGTCTTCGACCGCTGCCGGGTCGAGGAACCGGCCTGGCGCGAGGTGCAGCCAGGCCATTTTGCCGCATGTCATCGTATCGAAGGAGGAGAGGCGTCGAGCACGACGTAGGAATTTCCGCATGTCGCACCGTGGAGGATGGGAGCCAAAGCGATGCGAAAGACCAGCAAAATCAATAATATCGTAAGGGGAAATGCAATGAAGAAACTGACGATTTTCCTGACGGGAACGGCAGCAGCCATCGCCATGACGGCCGGCGCCGCCCAGGCCGAGCGCGGCAGCGACGGCCATCTCAACATTCTCTACTGGCAGGCTGTCTCGATCCTCAATCCGTTCCTTTCGGGCGGCACGAAGGATGTCGAAGGCTCCTCGCTGATCATCGAGCCGCTGGCCAAGTTCAACGAGAAGGGCGAGATGGTCCCTGCCCTCGTTGACGAAATCCCGACGGTGGAAAATGGCGGTGTCGCCGAAGACCTGAGGTCGATCACCTGGGTCATCTCCGAAGGACTGATGTGGTCCGACGGTACGCCGGTGACGGCGGAAGACGTCAAGTTCACCGCCGAATACTGCATGGCCGAAGATGGCGGCTGCCAGCAGGTCGCGAACTTCACCGACGTCGAGAGCGTCGAGGCCGTCGACGAACGCACGGTCAAGGTCAATTTCTCGGTCGCCAAGCCTTATCCCTATGGCCCGTTCGTCGGCGCTCAATCACCGATCATCCAGAAGGCGCAATTCGAAAACTGCGTTGGTGCGCGCGCACCCGAATGCACGGAGGCCAATTTCGGCCCGATCGGCACCGGTCCGTTCGTCGTCACGCGCTTTGCCGCCAATGACGTGATCGAGCTGGAAGCCAATCCGAATTATCGCGATGCGGCCAAACCAGCATTCGCGACGGTGACGCTCAAGGGCGGTGGCGATGCAGCCTCGGCGGCGCGCGCGGTGCTCGAAACCGGCGAATTCGATTATGCCTGGAACCTTCAGGTCGAGCCGGAAATCCTGGCGCAGATGGAAGCTGCCGGACGCGGCGAACTGATTTCGTCCTTCGGCACGTCCGTCGAACGCATCAACCTCAACATGACCGATCCGAGCCCGGACAAGGGCGCCGATCGCTCGACCGTCGAGGCAGGGCCGCATCCGTTCCTGTCCGATCCGGCCGTTCGCCGCGCGCTGTCCATCTCGCTCGACCGCGAACTCATCGTGGAAGCGGGCTATGGCGAGACGGGACGTCCGACCTGCAACATCCTGCCGGCGCCGGAAGCCTACGCATCGACCAATGTCGACTGGTGCCTGACGCAGGACATCGAGGAAGCCAACCGCCTGCTCGACGAGGCCGGCTGGATGCCGGGTGGCGACGGTATCCGCGAGAAGGACGGCGTTCGCCTGTCGATCCTCTACCAAACCTCGACAAACTCGGTGCGTCAGGCGACGCAGGCGCTCGTCAAGGACATGTGGCAGCAGATCGGCGTCGAGACCGAATTGCGCAATATCGATGCGGCGGTCTTCTTCGGCGGCGATCCGGCAAGCCCTGACACGTTCCAGAAGTTTTTTGCCGATGTCGAGATGTACACCAACAATTTCGACGGAACCGATCCCGAGAAATACATGGCCGAATGGATCTGCGCAGACGCTCCGAAGCCGCAGAATGGCTGGCTGGGCGCCAACATTCCCCGGTTCTGCTCGGAGGAATATGACGCGCTGGTCAAGAAGATGGGTGAGACGGCTCCGCTCGAGGAGCGCCAGGCGCTCGCCATCCAGATGAACGATATCCTGACCAATGAAGGCGCGCATATCCCACTCGTCCACCGTGGTGACGTTTCCGCAAGGGCGATGACACTCAACGGCGTCCTGATGAATTCATGGGACTCCGAGCTGTGGAACGCGGCCGACTGGACCCGCGCTGAATAGACCCGAAACCGGCATCCGCATGTGACCCATGCGGATGCCTTTTGACGGGCATGAAGCAAAGCCGCGCGTCTGAACGCGTCGGCCGGAGTTCGGTCACATGTTTCACTATACGCTGAGGCGCCTGATGTTCGCGGTGCCGACATTGTTCGTCATCAGCTTCATCATTTTCGCGCTGCTCGACCTTGCGCCGAACGATCCGACCGGCAACCTGCCGCTGACGATCCCGCCTGAGGTGCGCGAGCAGATCCGCATGTCCCTCGGTCTGGGCGAGCCGTTTCACATCCGCTATCTCAAGTGGTTGCAGCAGTTCTTCGTGGCCGAACCGCTCAATTTCATCCAGCAGGCTTTCGGCATCGAGATCGGCAATTCGGCCGAGCGCGTGCGCATCCGCTCCTGGGCGACGCGCAGCCCGGTCGTCGACCTGATCGTCGAGCGCCTGCCGCAGACGCTCTGGGTCGTCGGCATGTCCTATGTCGTCGGCATCCTGATCGCCCTGCCCGTCGGCATCATCTCGGCCTACCGGCAATATTCCTGGTTCGACCAGATCGGCACCTTCGTATCGATGGTCGGCTTTTCGGTCCCGACCTTCTTCACCGGCGTGGTGCTGATCGTCGTCTTCTCGGTCTATCTCGGCTGGTTCCCGTCGATCTACGACACCACGCATCGTGTGACGGACTGGAACAGTTTCTGGATACAGGTGCGCCAGATGGTGCTGCCGGTGATGGTGCTGGCGCTCTACAACGCGGCCCAGTTGAGCAGGTTCGTCCGCGCGTCGATGCTCGACAATCTCAACCAGGACTATGTGCGCACGGCCCGCGCCAAGGGCATGAAGGAGAAGGTCGTCCTGCTGGTCCACGTGCTGCGCAACAGTCTGATCCCGGTCGTGACCGTCATCGCGCTCGGCATCCCGACGATCTTTTCAGGCGCGATCATCACCGAGCAGATCTTCCGGGTGAACGGGCTTGGCCAGCTACTGATCATCGCGATCCAGGGCGCGGACATTCCGCTCGTTCAGACGCTGACCTTCATCTTCGCCGTGCTCATCATCCTGTGCAACCTGATCGCCGACATCCTTTACGGCATTCTCGATCCGAGGATTCGCTATGACTGATCAGGTCTCGATGGCACCCGAAAAGGTCATTCCGCCCGCGCCCGGCTCGCCCGTCGCCGCCGAACCGCGCAAGCAGCGCACGCTGACGGCCGATGTCTGGCGCCAGTTCCGCCAGCACAAGGGCGGCGTTATCGGCGCAATCGTCTTCCTGACGATCATCTTCCTGGTCGTCTTCGGCCCCTCGATCCACGGCGTCGATCCTTCGGCGCTCAATGTGCGCGAACGCAATGCCGGCGTGTCGTGGGCACACCCGATGGGAACCGACAATCTGGGCCGGGATACCTTCGCGCAAATCCTTGCCGGCGGGCGCACCTCGCTTGCCGTCGGGGTAACCGCGATGCTTCTGTCGCTGTTGCTCGGCACGGCAATCGGCGTCCTGGCAGGTTATTTCAGGAAGCTCGAAGGTCCGCTGATGCGGTTGACGGACCTGTTCCTCGCCTTGCCTCTGCTGCCGCTTCTGCTCGTCATCATCATGCTCTTCCGCGATACGCTGCGGCGTTCCTTCGGACCGGAGACGGGCATATTCCTGCTGATCGTCTTCGTCATCGGCATCACGAGCTGGATGCAGACGGCGCGCATCGTGCGCGGCGCGGTGCTGTCGGTGAAGGAGCAGGAATTCGTGCTCGCCGCCAAGAGCATCGGCACGCGCGAAAGGCGGATCATCAGCCGGCATATCCTGCCCAACGTCCTGTCGCCGATCATGGTGTCGGCGACACTCGGCATAGCGACCGCCATCATCACGGAATCGGCGCTGAGTTTCCTCGGCCTCGGTTTCCCGTCGGACTACCCGACCTGGGGCCGGTTGCTCTTCGACGGCGTAAACTTCATGCAGATCAATCCGTCGCGCGTGATCTGGCCGGGACTGGCGATCTCGCTCACCGTGCTTTCGGTGAACTATATCGGCGACGGCATTCGCGACGCGCTCGATCCGCGCATTCGCGGGCGGTAGTCAGATGCGGCGTGGCAGATAATGCCACGTCACCACCGCACAGACCGCCATCAGGACCGCGAGCGAGGCGAAAACGCCGCCGAGGCCGAAGAAGATCAGAATGATGGAATAGACCAGCGGCGGCATCAATTCGGACAGGTCGAGATAGGTGCGGTAGACCGCCGTCATCTGCGCGCGTTCATGGGTACGCACGGCGCGCATGAAGACGACCGAGCCGAGCGCGTCGAGCGCGACGCCGAAGAAGGCCGTGACAAGCAGGAACGCGCCGGCGACCCACGGAGACGTTTCGCCCGCGATCGCCGCGACCGTGAGCCCGATCGCCATGCCGCCAAACGCCACGGCCATCGTGCGGCGCGCGCCGAAGCGTGCGCCAAGTCGTCCCCAGAAGAGTGCCGTGAAAAGCAGCGCATTGCCGGCCGAGACGATGAGCCCGCCGGCAAGGCTGCCCTGTCCAGTCACCACCATCAAGAGCGGCGCATAAACGAAAAAGCTCGTCCAGAAGCAGGAGCGGCCGAAGGCGATGAACCAGGCGAGCCTGAGACGCGGCTGTGCGACGAAGCGGCCGATATTGACCAGCGGATTGGCGGGCCTGGTCTTGCCGGGGCGAATGGCGGCATTGTCCGACAGGCGAAAATACCAGAAAAAGCACAGGAGGACCGCCGCGAACATCGCCACGGCGCCGTGTGCCGCCCACAAGCCGAAGTGGGCATAGAGCGTGACGCCGAGCGTCGGACCGCACGTCCAGGCGATGGTGGACCAGGCCATGCGCAGCGATTCCGACTGGATGAACTGCGTCTTGCGGATGTGGTCCATGATGTAGAGGTTGAGCGTGATCGACAGCGCCGACGCGCCGATGACGCGCGCAAGCATACCGCCGAGCTGGCCGGCCAGCGTGCCGGTGACCAGGCAAAGCGAGCCCAGCCCCAAGAGAAGGACGCCCACCGTGTAGACGCGCCTGCGTGCGAAACGATCGATCGCGAGCGGCATGAAAAGGGTAGCGGACAGGCCAAGCAGAGCGACGAGCGTATAGGTCAGCGAGACGGCCTGCTCGCTGCGCAAAAGCTCATAGGCCTGGATCGGTATGACGCTTGCGACCGACGCGCGGGCGAAGGATTCCAGCGTGAAGAGGACCGCAAAGGTGCGTGCGCCGGCGGCGGGCGCGGCCGGAAGCCAGATCGGATGACGGACCTGCGCAACCACTGCTACCTCCCTGATCCAGAAGGAGCTATGCGGCGGCGGCGGTGATCGGGTTAGAAGGAAATCGTCATCGGGTGACGCAATTTCATCTGGACCAATGAGCGGTTTGCCACTCCTCAGGCGGCATCCCATTGCGGGGAGAAATCGAAGTCGCAGATTCGGGCGTTTCGCGCAGCAAGCCCCGAGATCGCGGCCATTTCGGCGCCGGTCAGGGCAAAGTCGAAGATGTCGAGATTTTCGGCGAGCCGTTGCTTGCGCGTCGTGCGCGGGATGGCGACGACGCCGTCCTGCTGGACGTGCCAGCGCAGCACGACCTGACCCGGCGTCCTGCCGTGCGCCGCCGCAGCATTCGCAACGGCAGGCTCGGCGAAAAGGTCGCCGCCGCGCGCCAGCGGGCAGTAGGACGTCATCGCCATGCCGGCCTTGGCGCAGGCGGCATGGACTTTCGACTGGTCCAGATAGGGATGATGCTCGACCTGATTGGCGACGAGCGGCGCATCAGACAACGCCAGCGCTTCGGAGAGGAGGCCGGTCGGGAAGTTCGAGACGCCGATATGGCGCGTCCGCCCGTCGCTTCTGGCCTGATTGAGCGCCTCGATCGTCTCGCCCAGCGGGATGTCCGGGTTCGGCCAGTGGATCAGCAGAAGATCGACCTCGTCGAGCTTCAGACGCTCTAGGCTCTGCTCGACCGAGCGTCGGAAATCGGCGGCGGCCAGGTCGGTCCACCAGACCTTGGTGGTGAGGAAGACCTCGTTTCGCGCGATCCCGGCCCGGCGCAGTCCTTCGCCGACATCGGCCTCATTGCCATACATGGCCGCCGTGTCGAGATGGCGGTAGCCGATTTCGAGAGCATGGGCGACGAGATCGGCACAATCCTCGCCCTTAAGCGTCCAGGTGCCGAGACCGATGGCCGGGATGCTGGCGCCGTTCGCGTCAATTCTGTGCATGGTCCGGTCTATCCTTATGCTTGGCCGCGTCGGGCGATTTCATGCTACCGACGGGTGACATCGAGATTCTTGAATGACCGACCTAATGCACAGCGCGCCCAAAAACAAATCCCGGATCGAACTGATCGACGCCGCGCGCGGGTTCGCCCTGGTCGCGATGGCGATCTATCATTTCGCCTGGGATCTCGAATTCTTCGGCTATGCGACGCCCGGCATGACGGCAGTCGGCGGGTGGCGGCTTTTCGCACGGTCCATAGCCTCGTCCTTCCTGTTTCTCGTCGGCTTCAGCCTCTTTCTCGCGCATGTGCGGGGGGTGCGGTGGCAACCCTTCTGGTGGCGTTTGCTTCAGGTGGGCGGGGCCGCCGTGGCGATCACGCTCGTCACCTATTTCGCGACGCCGGACGCCTTCATCTTTTTCGGCATCCTGCATCACATCGCAGTGGCGAGCCTCGTGGGGCTATTCTTCCTGCGCCTGCCGGCCGTGGCCGTCGCAGCCCTTGCGGCCGGCGTGATCGTCCTGCCTGCGGTGTGGCGGAGCGATGTCTTCAACGGCATGGCGCTCGCCTGGACGGGGCTTGCGTCGGTCAATCCGCGGTCCAACGATTTCGTGCCTCTTTTTCCATGGTTCGGCGCGGTTATGCTCGGCATGGCGGCGGCGAAGGTCGCGCTCGGATCGGGGTGGACGGAACGCAAGGCGGGCACGCCGCTTCCCGGCTGGACGGGGCCACTGCAATTTGCCGGCCGGCACAGCCTTGCGGTCTATCTGCTGCATCAGCCGATCCTGATCGGCCTGATCTTTCTCGCCTCGCTGGTCGTGCCGCCACAAGCGGAAGAGCCACGTACCGGCTTCCTTCGGGCCTGCGAGGCCCAATGCGTCCAGATGCGCGATGCAGCGTTCTGCGAGGCGTATTGCGGATGCGTGGTTGCCGAGATCGACGGCGACGCGCGCGCCGGAGAGATTTATACTGGTGCGCCGAGCGAGACTGCGACGGCGTGGCTCAGCGAGATTGCCGCTCAGTGCTCGATTTCGACCGATCTGGACGCTCCGGGAGAGTATGAATGAGAACCGCCGATCAGCCGCCGATGCGTTTTTCCTGGCCGCCCGTCATTCTCCTGTCAGCCGTGGCGCTGGCGATCCTTCTCGGCACGATGGCGCCGCTGCCCTGGCTGCGCGGCCCTTTCGCCGAGTTTCTTGCCGGGATCGGTGCGCTGTTCATCGTGGGCGGCGCGACGCTCGCGGTGCTGGCCGTCACGCGGTTCCGGAAAACCGGAACGCCGGTTGCGCCGACATCCGCCGCCCAGCGCCTCGTTACGGACGGACCGTTCGCGATCAGCCGCAACCCGATCTATCTCGGCGGCGTCACGATCCTGATCGGGCTCGCCCCGGTCACGCGCAATCCCTGGTTCATCCTTGCAGGTTTTGCCGCCGGACTTGCCATCAGCTTCATAGCCATACGCCCGGAAGAACGCCATCTCGACCGGCGCTTCGGCAAGGCCTATCGCGACTACTCGAAACGGGTACGGCGCTGGTTTTAGCTATGTCGTGACGCCCAGTTCGGCAAGGCGCTCGACGCAGGCTTCCTCCGCGCCGTCGAGTTCGGACAGGGTTTCTTCGAGGTCACGCCGCTTCTGGCGCAAATCCTCGCGTTTTTCCTCGATGCGCTTGATCATCAACTTGAGCTGACCCACCTCGCCCGGCGGCTCGCGATACATCTGGATGATTTCGCGAATCTCGTTGATGGAAAAGCCGAGACGCTTGCCGCGCATGATCTGCTTGATCAGATGGCGATCCGCAGGACGGAACAGGCGCGTGCGGCCGCGCCGCACCGGAAGAACCAGTCCTTCGTCTTCATAGAACCGCAAGGTGCGGGTCGATACGCCGAACTCCCGCGTGAGCTCGGTGATCGTGTAGAATTCCCGCATTCACCTATCCGATCAAGCACTTGAAACCTGCGCGAGATTGCCACGGCATTTACGTAAAAGTCAATTGCGCCGGCTCAATGTCGGGTATCGGAACGACCCGAAAACCGGATTCCACTTTTCGGTCCGATGGCTAAAGCAGGCCGAACCACCATGTCGCGAGACCGAGAAAGGCGAAGAAGCCGACGACATCGGTGATGGTGGTGACGAAGACGGCCGAGGCGACGGCCGGGTCGGCGCCGACCTTGTCGAGCAGCAGGGGCACGAGAATGCCCGCGAGGGCTGCGGTGAACAGGTTGATCAACATCGCGGCGGCGATGACAAGGCCGATATCGGTCGAAAACCAGAACGATGCGATACCGCCGACGAGGACCGCGAACAAAAGGCCGTTGATCAGCCCGACGCCCATTTCGCGGCGGATGATGCGGCCGGCATTGTAGATGTCGAGGTCGCGGGTGGCGAGCGCGCGCACGGTGACCGTCATGGTCTGCGAGCCCGCATTGCCGCCCATGCCGGCGACGATCGGCATCAGGATCGCGAGCGCGACGATCTCCTGGATGGTCGCGTCGAAAAGCCCGATGACCGAAGCGGCCAGAAAGGCCATGACGAGGTTGATCAAAAGCCACGGCACGCGGGAGCGCGAGGTGGTGCGAACCGAATCCGACAATTCCTCGTCGCCGACGCCGCCCATGCGCAGAAGATCTTCCTCAGCCTCTTCCTGGATGACGTCGACGACGTCATCGATGGTGAGCACGCCGACGAGGCGTTCGTTCTCGTCCACGACGGCGGCGGAGAGAAGATCGTACTGCTCGAACTCCTGCGCCGCCTCTTCCTGATCCATCGTGGCCGGAATGGCGTGACGCGTCTCGTGCATCACGTCCTCGATCCTGACCGTGCGCTGCGAGCGCAGGATGCGGTCGAGATCGACCGCCCCCATCAGTCGGAAGGTCGGATCGACGACGAAGATCTGGTGAAAGGAATCCGGGAGGTTCCTGTCCTCGCGCATGTAGTCGATCGTCTGGCCGACCGTCCAGAAAGGGGGCACGGCGACGAACTCGGTCTGCATACGGCGACCGGCCGTTTCCTCCGGGTAGTCGAGCGAGCGGCGCAGCCTGATCCGCTCGGTGAAGGGAAGCTGCTCGAGAATCTCGTCCTGATCCTCGCGGTCGAGATCCTCCAGAATGTAGACCGCGTCGTCCGAATCGAGTTCCTGGACGGCCTGCGCGATCTGCGCATTGGGCAGATGCTCGACGATGTCGAGACGGATCGCTTCGTCGACTTCGGTCAGGGCTGTAAAGTCGAACTCATCGCCCATGAGAACGACGAGGCTGCGACGCGCTTCGGGTGGCAATGCTTCGAGCAGATCGCCGATTTCCGACTGGTGGAGCACCGCGACTTCGCTTTTCAGCGTATCGGCGTCCAATCCGTCGATGGCATCGGTGATCCGGGCAAGGAAGTCCTGCCGGATCGCGCCGTCCTCATTGTAGATTTCGGGCCGAGCCTCTTCGCCGCCGCCGGTCTCTATGTCGTTGGCAGTCATCGGCGCCTCCATGGGTGTTCGAATGGAGCTTGAGAGTGTCGGGTGAAGGGATCGACCTTCTGGTCAGGTCGCGGTCGGCTCGTTTGCGTATGACGAAGGCGGCAAGGCCGCAAGCCCTCGCCCGGCAAAAACGCAAGGTGACGTGTGAAGGTTGCAGGGGGAAGGCAATCCGGCCGCTGGAAGCGGCGTAGATCGGGGTCGTCCGGGCTCACGCAGTGCAGTTTGTCATAACCACGCAAAAAATGGCGATACCGACAAGCGGTACCGCCCAAGTTTGCGGGGGATCGGAATCAAATCGTGCCGGACGACATCTCCCTGGCGATGTGGTCCGCCTGACGGATCGCGAGCGCGACGATGGTCAGGGTCGGGTTCTCGGCCGCGCCGGTCGTGAACTGGCTGCCGTCGGAGACGAACAGGTTCGCGATGTCGTGGGTCTGGCCCCATTGGTTGACGACGCCGTCCTCGGGCTTCTTGCTCATCCGGTTGGTGCCGAGATTGTGGGTCGAGGGATAGGGCGGCGTCGGGAAGGTGCGGGTCGCACCGACGGCGTCATAGAGCGCGATGCCTCGGCTGTAGGCGTGGTCGCGCATCGCGGTATCGTTCGGATGGTCGGTGAAGGCGACGTCCGGAACGGGCATCCCGTATTTGTCCTTGAGTTCCGTGTGAAGGGAAATGCGGTTGTTCTCCTGCGGCATGTCCTCGCCGACGATCCACAGCCCGGCCATGTGGTCGTACTGGTCGAGCGCGGATGCGAAGGACCGGCCCCAGCCGCCCGGATTGAGGAAGGCGGCCATGAAGGGCAGGCCGAGCGCCAGCGTCTCCAATTCGTAGCCGCCGACGAAGCCGCGCGACGGATCGTGCTTCGCCTCGTCGCGGATGATGCCGGCCATGGTCGTGCCGCGGTAGAAATGGACCGGTTGATCGAAGATGGCGTAGACAGAACCGGTCGTGTGACGCATGTAGTTCTTGCCGACCTGGCCGGACGAATTGGCGAGCCCGTCAGGATATTTCGACGAAGCCGAGTTCAAGAGCAGGCGCGGGCTTTCGATCGAATTGCCGGCCACGGCGACGATGCGGGCCTTCTGTTCCTGCAAATTGCCGTCCTTGTCGGCATAGACGACGCCTGTCACCTTGCCGCTGTCATCATGCTCGATCTTGATGACATGGCTTTCAGGCCGCACTTCCAGCTTGCCGGTCGCCTCGCCCTTGGGAATCTCGGTATAGAGCGTCGACCATTTCGCGCCCCATTTGCAGCCCTGGAAGCAGAAACCCGTCTGCTGGCATCCCATGCGATCATCGCGGAAGCCGGAATTGATCGCCATGTTGCCGGTGTGGCAATCGGTGTAGCCGAGCTTGTCGGCCCCGGCCTTCAATATCTTGAAGTTGTTGTTGCCGGGCAGACCCTCGATGCCGTGGGTCCGGGTCACGCCCATCTTGTCCTCTGCCTTCTCGTAGTAGGGTTCGAGATCGGCAAGAGTGATCGGCCAGTCGAGAAGACTGGCGCCTTCGACGGGCCCGTAATTGGTCAGCGTCTTGAATTCGTGCTCCTGGAAGCGCAGCGAGGCGCCGGCCCAGTGGGTCGTCGTGCCGCCGACTGCCTTGACGATCCATGCCGGCAGATTGGGAAAGTCCTTCGCCACGCGCCAACTGCCGGAGGTGGTACGGTTGTCAAGCCAAGCCAACTGGCCGAATGAATCCCATTCGTCGTTGATGAAGTCCTCATATTCGATGCGCGGCCCGGCTTCGAGCACGACCACATCGACACCCTTCTGGGCGAGTTCGTTGGCCAGCGTGCCGCCGCCGGCGCCCGAACCGATGATGACGACGACAGTGTCGTCGGAAAGTGCATAAGGAGCAGGCATGATATCCTCCCGGAAACCTGTCTATGGCTGAATGATCGGGTCGAGCGGGGTCAGAGCCACTCGATGTCGTCGAAGCCGCGGGTCATGTAGCCGCCCTGGGAGAAGGACTCGCCTTCGTATCCGAACAGAGGCCACAGTTCCTTCTGGTTGTAGAACCCGACGACCATTCCGCCGCGAACCGTCTGGAAGAAGGGCGTCGCCTCAATCTCATGAAGCAGCTTGACGCGATCTTCCTCCCAGCCGATGCCACGATAGCCGCCCTCGCCTGCCCGCCGGTCGAGATCGGCGATGCCGGTCTCGATCAGTTCCTTGTGGGCTGCGTCGCTGCCCGACTTGGTGTCGTGATCCTTCATCGCGATCACATAGAAGCGCTCGGCCACATGGTCGTGCGGATAGATGTCGCGCGCCATCTGGATGAGCGTCGCCATCGTTTCGGGTTTCAAGGCTGCGGGCTCCATGCCCCAGGCCTGCTGCGGGCTGACGACGGCGCTCCCCGTGACCACAAGAACAAGCGCGGCGCCGCTTCCCTTCAAAAGTGCCCGTCGCGAAAGAACGGGCTCCCTGCCGGGATCTCTTCGATAGACTGTAACCATGGTTTCCTCCCTGGCTTGCTGGTCGCGCCCATCGGCGCGATTGACTGGCTACGGCCGCGCCTCCCAACGCGGCCGCGATCTCAAACGTATCTTCCGTGTCTTTGCAGCACCTCGATCTTGTATCCGTCCGGATCGGCGACGAAGAAGAAGCGGGCGATGAGCCTGCCCTCGTTCTTGAACTCGACGATGTCGCGCGGGGCGAGACCGCTCGCCTTGAAACGGGCGTGTTCGGCATCGAGATCGTCGACGCAAAAGGCGATGTGGCCGTAGCCGTCACCGAGTTCATAGAGATCGGTGCGGCCCTTGTTGATCGTCAACTCGACCTCGAAATCGGCCTCGGCGTTGCGCAGATAGACAAGCGTGAACGTTTCGAAATCGAACCGCTCGGCAATGTCGAGCGCGAATGCCGTCCGGTAGAAGTCGACCGACCTCGCCTCCTCCAGAACCCTGATCATCGAATGGATTGCTTTCGCCAAATCGGCCTCCGAGTGATGATTGTGGATAGGATTATGGTCCGTCGTGACGGCCTGTGGTGGCAGCGGGCTACTACGGATGAAGCGGAGCGCAAATTGCCGTGCTAAAGTACGACTTGCCCTTAAGCCTGCCTTCCCGGACACTTCGAGCGGAGCCGGCAGGCAGGCATGAAGCGGCGCCGATCAATGGGCCAAGAAAAACAATATCTGCGGAGGAAAATGCCATGTGCAGAGTGTTTGCCGGACAAGATCCGGAAGGTTACCGGCCGGTCAACCGCTCGGTGCGGATCGGCGGTCATTCGACCAGCATCCAACTCGAGGCCACGTTCTGGCTGCTGCTGGATGAAATTGCGCAAAGCCAAGGGCTGTCGACGCCGAAATTCCTGTCGAAGCTCTATGACGAGGCGATCGAGATCAATGGCGAGATCCCGAACTTCGCGTCAATGCTGCGCACGACCTGCGCACTCTATCTGCGCGGTCACCGACCGCAGGACGCGGAACTGGAAGCGCTGCGGCACGAGGCGGCATAATTTTCGTGTAGCAGCGGGCTACCACCACTGTTCAACCGCCGGGTCTGATCTTCCTTCCGTAAGGTAATTCTGGGAGGAAGCCATGAAAACGACAAGTCTGCTCGCGGCAGCACTTCTATTGGCGGGTGCATCGACGCTCGCCTTCGCACAGACGCAAGATTCCAATCTCGAGCGGCTGAGCAATTTCCAGACGACGGGAACCAGCGAATTCCAGGTGATCGAGCAGGGCGGCGAGAAGGCCGCGGCGATCCGCAGGATCCTCGAAAAGGTGCGCGTGCCAAGCGGCTTCAAGATCGATCTCTATGCGATCGTCCCCGATGCGCGCCACATGGCTGTCGGGCCGCAGGGGATCGTCACATTCGTCGGCACGCGCAAGACCAAGGTCTGGGCCGTAACCGACCGCGACAAGGACCGGGTGGCCGACGAGGTCAAGGACTTCGCGCCTTCGCTGGCCATGGCCATACCGAACGGGCCGTGCTTCTCGCCGGAGGGTGTTCTCTACATCGCCGAGCAGAACCGGGTTCTCTCCTACCCCGCCGCAGAGTTCTTCTATGAAAGCCCCGACGTCGCGGCCTTCAAGGTGATGGAGACGCTGGTGCCGGAAGCGGAGGTTTCCTACAACCACACCGCGCGCGTCTGCCGCGTCGGGCCTGACGGCAAGCTCTACATCTCGCTCGGCCAGCCCTTCAACGTGCCGCCGCCCGAGAAGAAGGATCTCTACGAGCGCGAAGGCATCGGCGGCATCATCCGGGTCGGCCAGGATGGCAAGGGCCGCGAGGTCTATACGTATGGCGTGCGCAATTCGGTCGGCCACGACTTCAACCCGGCCAATGGCGAACTCTGGTTCACCGACAACCAGGTCGACGGAATGGGGGACGACATTCCGCCCGGCGAACTCAACCGTCAGACGGCAGCGGGTCAGCATTTCGGCTTCCCCTGGTATGGAGGCGGGTCGACCCGGACCAATGAGTACAAGAGCGAGGAGCCGCCGGCCGATACCGTGATGCCGGCCGTGGAGATGGATGCCCACGCCGCCGATCTGGGCATGAGCTTTTATTCGGGCACGCAGTTTCCGGCAAAGTACCGTGGCGGCATCTTCTCGGCCCAGCACGGCTCCTGGAACCGGACGACGCCCGTCGGCGCACGGGTGATGTTTACCGCAGTGAACGAGGACGGCAGCGCCGGCGAGACGGAAGTCTTCGCCGATGGCTGGCTCGACGAGAACGGCGAATATCTCGGCCGGCCCGTCGACGTGGCGCAACTGCGCGACGGATCGATCCTCGTCTCCGACGATCTCGTCGGCGCGCTCTACCGCATTTCCTACGGCAACTAAACGACGCCGAACGACCTTCCGAGCGATTGCGCTCGGGAGGTCGGGGGGCGGCATCACGGGAGCATCCATGAAATATTCAGTTCTTGTCGCAGGCGCGCTGGGCCTCGCGACGTCAGGCGCGTTGGCCGCCGACCCGGCCGAAGGGCGCAAGGTTGCGGCGCGTTGCCAGGCCTGTCACGGCATCGACGGCATCGCTCGGCTTCCCATCGCGCCGAACATTGCAGGCGAAAGCGCGATCTATCTGGCCACGCAGTTGAAGGCGTTCCAGGACGGCAAACGCGAGAATGCGATGATGTCGGTCGTCGTCAAGGATTTGACCGCCGAGCAGATCGCGAATGTCGCGGCGTGGTACGAATCGATCGAGGTAACCGTCAAGATGCCGGAATAGTGCTCACGGCTGGTCGAGCATGTCCTTGACCACCGTCGCAAGCTGCTTGAGGGAGAAGGGCTTCGGCAGGAAGCCGAATTTCGCCTCGGGCGGCAAATTCCTGGCAAAGGCATCCTCGGCATAGCCCGACACGAAGACGAACTTGATGTCGGGCTGGATCTTCAGGAGTTCGCCCAGAAGCGTCGGCCCGTCCATCTCGGGCATGACGACGTCCGAGACGACGATGTCGACCTTGCCGTCGAGTTGGTGGAAGATTTCGAGCGCCTCCACGCCCGACGACGCCTCGTGGACGGTGTAGCCGCGTGACGACAAGGCGCGCACACCGCCCATGCGCACCGCGTCCTCGTCCTCCACCAGAAGCACGGTGGCAGTGCCCGAAAGGTCCTTTGCCGCGCCATTCTGCTTTGCCGCAGGAGCCTCGGCCGGAAGCTCGCCCGCAGCCGTATCGGGCGCGAGCGCGACCGCGACGTGACGCGGCAGGAAGATGCGGAATGTCGTCCCGGTGCCCTCTTCCGAATCGCAGAAGATGTAGCCGCCTGTCTGCTTGATGATGCCGTAGACCATCGACAGGCCAAGACCGGTTCCCTTGCCGACTTCCTTGGTCGTGAAGAAAGGTTCGAAGATTTTCGAGATCACTTCGGACGGAATGCCGGTGCCGGAATCCTCGACTTCGACCATGACGTAGTCGGCCGGCGCCAGTTCACGATAGCCGAATGCGGCGCAGTCGGCCATATGCACATTTCGGGTTCGAACGGCGAGCATACCGCCCTCGGGCATCGCATCGCGCGCATTGACAGCGAGATTGACGACGACCTGCTCGAACTGGCCGATGTCGGCCTTGACCGGCCAAAGATCGCGGCCATGCTCGACGGACAACTGGATGTCCTTTCCGACAAGGCGGACGAGCAGCATCCGCAGATCGGCCAGAACATCGGTGAGGTTCAGCACTTCGGGGCGCAGCGTCTGCTTGCGCGAGAAGGCGAGAAGCTGGCGCACGAGCGAGGCGGCGCGATTGGCGTTCTGCTTGATGTTCATAATGTCGGCGAAAGACGGGTCCGATGGCCGGTGGCTCGTGAGCAGGAGGTCCGACGCCATGATGATGGCGGTCAGGACATTGTTGAAATCATGCGCGATGCCGCCGGCGAGCTGGCCCACGGCCTGCATCTTCTGGCTTTGCGCCATCTGGCCTTCGAGCGCCTTCTGCTCGGTCGTTTCCACGGCGTAGACGATCGCGGCTTCCTCCGCGCCGTCCTCGCCGCCGGCATCGGCGACCGCGTTGATGTAGAAGCGTAGATAGCGCTCCTCGTTGCCGGGCAGGACTGTATCGATGGGCGAGATGTCCGCCTGGCCCTGTTTGGCCGCATCCAGTGCCGCACGGAAGGCATCATGGTTGCGCGCGTGGATGACGCGGTCGAGAGGCGCGCGGCCGTCGATCGCATCGCGGTCGACCACGCTGGAGAACAGCGACAGAAACGGCGCGTTGGTGCGCAGGATGCGCCCTTCGCCGTCGATCCCGGCAATCGCCATCGGGGTCGAATTGAAGAAGCGGGTGAAGCGTATCTCCGAAGCCCGCAACTCTGCGGACGAATCGGTGCCTTCGGCGCGGTTGAGCACGATGGTGCGGCTGGTCGCCGCCACGCCTTCGCGCGAACTTGCGACGCGGTGCATGATGCGCACGGGAATGGCGGCGCCGGAGACCGCCATCAGATCGAGATCGACTACCGCGTCGCGCGTCGTTCCAGGCTCGGCCTTCACCGAGGACAGCAGAGCCATCCCGTCACCGGCCACGATCTGCGACAGACGCACCGAACCGGGCACGAAACTGGCAAGATCGATTCCCAGCCAATCGGCGAGCGTGGCGTTGAGATAGGTCAGGCGATCGCCGGAATCGGATGCGAAAAAGCCCGCCGGGGCATGATCGAGATGGTCGATGGCCTTTTGCAGGTCCAGGAAGAAGCGCTCCTGCTCGGCGCGCTCGTCCGAAATGTCGATGAGGGTCCACAGTGCAGCGGGCTGGCGCATCTCGGGAATTCGGAACGTGCGGGCCGAGGCGCGATACCAGCGCGCGCCGCCCTCGCCGCCGGTGCGCAGCGGACGCGGGAGGCGGAATTCGCCGTCCGCATTGCGGCCGTCGCGGATCGCGGCCGCAAGCTTGTAGATCACCTGCGCGGCTTCGGGACTGTCGGCCAGAAGCGCCTCGATGGTGCGTGTTTCCTCCGGCGACGTCGCGCCGGTGAGGTCGGCATAGGCGCGGTTCGCATAGAGAATGCGCCCCTTGGCATCGGTGACGACCATGCCCTGCGCCGAACTGTCGACCAGCGCACGCGACAGATTGTCGGAGGTCGAGCGTCCGGCAAGATGGACGAAGCCGATGGCGGCAGCGAACAGGAAGCCGACGCCGATCATCGCCAGTACGCCAAGCAGGCCAAGCAAGGTATTCGGGCTCAGCAGATCGTTGAAGACGATCAGGACGACCGCACAGATGACGAGCGCGATGATGAACCCGATCAGCCGCGATAGGGTCGACAAGCGAGCGTTCTGGTCGACGATCGGCGCCGGATTGAGATCGCCGCCATTCTTCTGCGCCATCAAGGCGGTCCCCCAACCGATCGGATCATTCGAGATGACAACCGGCATACATCATCGCAATGCGCGGCTGCAAGGATGGCACGGCGTTGGGGAAAGCTTCGTTCCAGTCTCGACGCAACCGGTTGACGACTGACGCGTTGCGGAGTTTAGCGTCTACTTATTTACGAGCGGAGACAGACATGCCGACATGGTTTGAGGATATTGCGGGCCCCGGATATGCGGGGGCCGTCATGTGGACGCTGGTCGCACTCGTGGCGCTCGGCGTCATCATGCTGATCATCAAGATCGTGCGGAGGGTTTCGGGCGGTTCGTTCGCGTCCGCGGGAAGCTATCGGTCCCGCCTAGCGGTGATGGATGCCGCCGAAGTCGACACGCAGCGCCGGCTCGTGCTGGTGCGTCGCGACGAAGTCGAACATCTGATCATGATCGGCGGGCCGACCGACATCGTGATCGAGCAGAACATAACCGGGCCTGGGCGCAGCGCAGCGCTGCCGGTTGCCGAAGCGCCGGTTGCCAGGGTGCCTCGGACCGAGCGCCAGACCGAACCCACCCGGACCGAGCCGCCTGTTGCCGATTCGCCGCCCATCCATCGGGAGCCGAGCCCGGCGCCTGCCCGCCATGTCGCCGAGGAACCGCGCATCGAGCGACGCCAGCCGCTCGCTCCGGTGGCGAGCGCGACTGGAGCGCCGCGCGCCGAGCCGCGCTCGGAACCGGCCATCGCAGAACGCGTCGCGGCCAGCGAGCCGACCGTCGATGAAGCGATGGTTTCGGAATTCGAGCGGGATTTCCAGTCGACGCAGGCTTCGCAGCGTCGGGAGCCCACGATCGAGGACGAGATGGATCGCCTTCTCAACGAAGCGCCGCGCGAGCGGCGCTGACGCTCACTCGTCGCGATAGACCTTTTCGCGGCGCTCGTGGCGTTCCTGCGCTTCGATGGAAAGCGTGGCAATCGGGCGCGCGTCGAGGCGCTTCAGGGAGATCGGCTCGCCGGTCTCCTCGCAATAGCCATAGGTGCCTTCGTCGATACGCTGCAATGCGGCGTCGATCTTCGAGATGAGCTTGCGCTGCCGATCGCGGGCGCGAAGTTCGATCGCGCGATCGGTTTCGGACGAGGCACGGTCGGCAAGATCGGGGTGATTGGCGTTTTCGCGCTGAAGGATGTCCAGCGTTTCGCGCGCCTCGCGAAGAATGTCGTTCTTCCAAGAAACGAGCTTGGTTCGGAAGTATGATTTCTGCCGTTCATTCATGAACGGCTCATCTTCGGATGGCATATAGTCAGACTCGATAGCCTTGCTCATCAGACTCACCCCACAGAAGCAATCCGGCGCCTATATATTCGGGGGGCCAGCACCGCACAAGCACTAAGAATTGAGCTTTCACGCATTTGTCAGCTTGCCCGAAAGGCGAGATTGAGCCGGCACCAAGGCTTGTGCCTGTCGGGCCGGGACGCTAGTTCGTAGGGTCTTCGGCAGGAAGCGACAGGGGAAACGGATGCTGCGACTTTATCTCCTGCGCCATGCCAAGGCGCGCTGGGCCGAGCCTAGACAGCGCGATTTCGACCGTTCGCTGGATGTCTCCGGGATTGCCGACGCCCAACGGCTCGGCGCTTTTCTGAAAGAACACGGGTTGAAGCCGGCGCGTATCGCGGCCTCCTCGTCGCGGCGCACGCGGGAAACGGTGGCCGCGCTCGACGGGATCGTTCCGGACGATCGGATCGCCTATCTCGACACGCTTTACGAAGCCACCGCCGTCCAGGCTCTGGAAATCGTGCGTGCCGAATCGGACGGCGGCGATCTGATGATCGTCGGCCACAATCCGGTGATGGAGGATTTGGCGGCCGCGCTTGTCGGTGAAGACGCCGATGCCTTGCAGGCCGGATTTCCAACCTGCGGCCTGGCGGTCATCGCCTTCGATGCCGCGCATTCCTCCATCGAGCCGGATGCCGGAATTCTCGAACTCTTCTGGACGCCTGCGGGCGTGAAATAGGGCTCGCCCCTGTTGCGGACGCGCCATCGCACCTATCTCCTGATCTGACAGGCAGCCTGGGAATTCGCATTTGGCATCGCAGACCACCCTGGGCGATGAAGCCCGTCTCGCACTCGAAACCTTCGCCGGGCGCACCGCCGGCCTCCTGTCGCCTTCGCTGCGGCTTGGCGTGACCGGCCTTTCGCGCGCCGGCAAGACGGTCTTCATCTCCTCGCTCGTCCACAACATGCTGCATGGCGGGCGGCTGCCGATGTTCGACGCGATGAAATCCGGCCGGATCGCGAAGAGCTACCTCGAACACCAGCCGGACGATGCGGTGCCGCGCTTCCAGTATGAGGATCATGTCGCCGCGCTTGTCGGCGAGCGCGTCTGGCCGGATTCCACGCGCGCGATCTCCGAATTGCGGCTGACCATCGACTATGAATCCGCCTCCGGCTGGGGCCGGCTGTTCTCGCCCGGGAAACTGTCGCTCGACATCGTCGATTATCCCGGCGAATGGCTGCTCGACCTGCCGCTTCTTGCCAAAACCTATGAAGAATTCTCACGCGACG
Organism: Mesorhizobium sp. YIM 152430; assembly: GCF_029210365.1. GTDB lineage: Bacteria > Pseudomonadota > Alphaproteobacteria > Rhizobiales > Rhizobiaceae > Aliihoeflea. Next base: position 334,379 of record NZ_JARGES010000027.1, on the reverse strand, counting down.
CGGTGTCCCTCGCCCGGTTGCCGGTGCGCGCGGGACTGTCGGGCGAATGGCGCGAATTGGCCGCGACCATCGATCCTGCGAGCGATGCGGACGAGATGGCCGCACGGCGGCTCGCGGAGGCGTTTACGCGTTATCTCAAGGCCGGCAAGGACGACCGCAGCGCGCTGTCGACCCTGCCGCCCGGACGGTTCCTGATGCCCGGGGACCTCGAAGGCTCTCCCGCGCTCACCTTTTCGCCTCTGCCGGGCCTTGGAGACGAGCGCCCGCCCCCCGGTTCGCTGCACGCCATGATGGCCCGGCGCTACGAGGCGTACAAATCGCATGTGGTGCGGCCGTTCTTTCGCGACCATGTGGCCAAACTCGACAGGCAGATCGTTCTGATCGACGCGCTTCAGGCGCTGAATGCCGGGCCTGCCGCCGTCGCCGACCTGGAACGCGCTTTGACGGAAATCCTCTCGTGCTTTCGTCCCGGCGCGCGCAGCATCCTGACGGACCTCTTCCTGCGCCGGATCGACCGCATCCTGATCGCGGCGACCAAGGCCGACCATCTGCATCACGAAAGCCATGACCGGCTGGAAGCGATCGTGCGGCGGCTTGCCGACCGGGCGATCTCGCGGGCGAGCGCCAGCGGGGCCGAAATCGAGGTGCTGGCGATGGCGGCGGTGCGGGCGACGCGCGAGGGCACGGTGCGCGAGAATGGCGATGCGTTGCCGGTCATCATCGGAACGCCGCTCGAAGGCGAAACGATCGGCCGCGACACGTTTGACGGTGAAACCGAAACGGCGATATTTCCCGGTGACTTGCCGCATGATCCGAAAGTGGCGCTGGAGGAAAGCGGCAGTCGTGCGCCGATCCGTTTCGTGCGATTCCGGCCGCCGAAACTGGAGCGCACGAGCGAAGGCTTGACGCTTTCACTCCCACATATCCGGCTCGACCGCGCGTTCCAATTCCTGCTTGGAGATCGTCTGGCATGAGCCGCGAGCGTGAACCTCAATCCTTTGCCGTGCCGGGTGCAAGGCCCACCCCGACCGTCGCCCTGCCGCGCGAGCCGCGTGCCATTTCCGGACGCGATCTCGAGCGGATCGAAGAAGCCGAGATCGACGTCTTCGACGAAGTCGACACCGAAGCGCCGCCGCCCGCCTTGCCGCGGCGCCGACGCGGATTGCGGCTCGGCCGCGTCTTCGCCGGTGCGTTCGGGCTTCTCGTCAGCCTGGCCGCCGGGCTGTGGGCCGAGCGCGTGATCGCGGACCTTTTCGCACGCTCGGATGCGCTCGGCTTCGTCGGAATCGGACTTGCCGCAATTGCAGCGCTGGCCCTGTTTGCAATCCTCATCCGCGAGGCAGTGGCGCTGGCGCGCCTGCAATCGGTGACGCGCCTGCGCGGCGACTGCGAACGCGTTCTTCGGGACGGGCGATTGTCCGAGGCTCGCGCCTTTGCCGACAGGCTCAAGGCCCATCTGGCGGCGCGACCCGAGACGGCGGCCGGTCGCGCGCATCTCGACGCCTTGCGCGACGATGTGATGGACGGACCCGATCTCGTTCGCCTCGCCGAAACCGAACTCGTCGCGCCGCTCGATGCCGAGGCGAAGCGCTTGATTCTCGACGCGGCCAAACGCGTCAGCGTGGTGACGGCGGTCAGCCCCCGCGCACTGGTGGACGTCGCTTACATCCTGTTCGAATCGGGACGCCTGATCCGCCGCCTCGCCGAACTCTACGGCGCCCGCCCCGGCACGCTGGGCTACTTCCGTCTGGTGCGGAACGTGCTCGCGCATCTGGCGGTCACGGGGGTGATGGCGGTAGGTGACGAATTCGTCCACCAGGTCGTCGGCCAGGGGCTTGCCGCGCGGCTGTCGGCCAAGCTCGGCGAAGGCGTCGTCAACGGCGTGATGACCGTGCGTGTCGGCCTGGCCGCGATGGAAGTCGTGCGGCCCCTGCCCTTCCATGCGGTCAAGCGGCCGAGCGTCGCCGACTTCATCACAAGCCTTGCGTCTTTTGCGACACGGCGCGGACGCGAAGCGCAGGCGCCTCAACAATAGGCTTGCGCCCGCCGCGAAGCTGACTCATTGTCGGGCGCATTGCTGCTTCGTCGTGCAAATCATTAACCATTCGCGGCCAAGCTTGCCCAGCCACGCCACGTTCACAGGTGCCCGTTCGATGACCGTCCTACGCCTCGCCCCTTCCGTCCTGGCGGCCACGGCCGCAACCGTGATCGGTCTTGCCGCGCCCGCGACGGCGTCGGAAAAAGACCGGAAGTTCTTTTCCTCCGTGGAAGGCTCGTGGTCCGGCCCCGGCGAGATCGTCGCCGGCAAATACAAGGGCACCAAGTTCGTCTGTAATTTCACCGGCGCGACGCCGGGAGACAAGATCGGCATGTCGCTCGACGGCGGCTGCCGCGTCGGCCTTTTCACGCAAAAGATGCAGGCCAGCGTCGAGCATCAGGGCCGCGCCGGCTATCGCGGCTCGTTCATGGACGGGTCCGACGGCACCGGCCTCGACGTGGTCGGCGGACGGGTAGATGGCCGAAAGGTCACGCTGACGCTCAATCGCAACCAGCTCAACGGCGCGATGCTCGCCCGCCTGCCCGACGACAACACGATGACCGTAACCGTTTCCGTCCTCGTCGACGAACAGATGGTGCCGGTGATCGGAATGAACCTGAAGCGCGTCGACAGGGGTGCGGTCGGCTCCGTCGCCAATCACTGACGATAGCGCTTTGACGGCTTGACAAGATCGAAACGGACCGGGCCTCATCGCCCGGTCCTTTCGCTTTTCAGGAGGCCGTCATGGCCGTCGAGACTGCCCACGGCGTCGATCTCGTTCCGATCGTCGCGCTACTCGGTGCCGGTGTGATCGCCGTGCCGCTTTTCAAGCGGTTCGGGCTCGATTCCGTGCTCGGCTACCTGGCCGCAGGTATCGTCATCGGCCCGTTCGGCATCGGCCTTTTTTCCGACCCGCAAGCAATCATCCACGTAGCCGAACTCGGCGTGGTCATGTTCCTGTTCGTCATCGGGCTGGAAATGCAGCCGTCGCGGCTTTGGGGGCTAAGACGCGAAATCCTTGGTCTCGGTGTGTTGCAGGTCGCCATTTGCGGTGCGCTCCTGACCGGCGCCGGCATCGCGTTCGGCTTTTCCCCGCTGGTCGCCTTCGTCGCGGGCACGGGCTTCGTGCTCACATCGACGGCCATCGTGTTCCAGATCCTCAATGATCAGGGTGAATTGTCGACGCCCAAGGGCCAACGGATCGTCTCGATCCTGCTTCTGGAGGACATCGCGATCGTTCCGCTTCTGGCTCTGGTCGCCTTTCTGGCGCCGGGGGGCGAAGACGGCGATGCCGGATCGCGTGGCATCGCCATCGCAATCGCGCTTGCCGCAATCGCCGCGCTTGTGCTCGTCGGACGCTATCTGCTCAACCCCCTCTTCCGGGTTCTGGCACAGGCCGAAGCGCGCGAGGTGATGACGGCGGCGGCGCTGCTCGTCGTGCTCGGCTCCGCGCTCTTGATGCAGATGAGCGGGCTTTCCATGGCAATGGGCGCATTCCTTGCCGGGGTTCTCCTTTCCGAAAGCACGTTCCGCCATCAGCTCGAAGCCGATATCGAGCCGTTTCGGGGCATCCTGCTCGGCCTTTTCTTCCTCGGCGTCGGCATGGCGCTCGATCTTTCCGTCATCGTGCAGAATGCCGCTCTCGTGGCCGGGCTCGTCGTGGTCTACATGGTTCTCAAGGGCTTCGGCATCTATGCGATCGCACGGCTGCTGCGCACGCCGCACGGCGAAGCGCTCGAACGCGCCGGTCTGATGGCGCAGGGCGGCGAATTCGCCTTCGTGCTCTTCGCGACGGCGGCTTCGGTCGGCGTCATCGACCAGTCCCTGAACGCGATCTTCACCGCCAATGTCATCCTGTCGATGATCCTGACGCCCTTCGTCATCATGGCATTGCGGCGGCTGATGCCGGAACGGACACTTTCCACCGATGGCGTCGACATTGCGGATGGGCTGGAGGGCAGCGTTCTCGTGATCGGCTTCGGGCGGTTCGGGCAGATCGCGAGCCAGCCTCTGCTGCTGCGCGGCATCGACGTCTCGATCATCGACAATGACGTCGAGATGATCCAGGCGGCGAGCAGTTTCGGATTCAAGGTCTATTTCGGCGATGGAACCCGGCTCGACATCCTGCACGCCGCGGGCATCGGAAAGGTCGAGGCGGTGATGATCTGCGTCGACAAACCGGAGGCGGCTGTTCGGATCGCCGAACTCATCAAGGGCGAATATCCGCTGTTGCCGGTCCTGGCGCGCGCTTACGACCGGGGCTCTGCGATCGCGCTGATCGACACGGGGGTCGAATACCAGATGCGCGAGACGCTGGAATCGGCTTTCCAGTTCGGCGCGCAATCGCTGCGCACAATCGGGATCAACGACGACGAGATCGACGAAATCATGCAGGAAGTGCGGGTGCGCGACGCTGCGCGGCTCGATTTGCAGGTCGCCGGCGGCATCTATGCCGGAAACGCTCTTCTGCGCGGCAACGCGCCGACGCCAACGCCGCTGGCAACGCCCCGCCAAAGCGGTCAGGCGTTGAGTGAGGAGACTGCCGCAATCATCGCGCAGGAAAGGGAAAAAACAGGTTCCCGCTAGCGTCCAGCTCGCCACCAGTCAGGGGCCAGATCGAGGCGTTCGATTCCGCTCACATCCAGGGTTTGTAGCGCCGCGTCGAGCGGGCGGTCCGCGATCATGAGGTGGGGCGCGATTTCCAGCAGCGGCACGAGCACGAAGGCGCGCTCGGCAATGCGCGGATGTGGAACGGTCAGCCCGTCCTCGTGAATGGAGAGATCGCCGTAGATCAGGACGTCGATATCGATGGCCCGCGGCCCCCAGCGCTCGTTGCGCACGCGCTTCAGCGCCCGCTCCGCCGCAAGGCAGGCGTCGAGCAACAGGCGCGGCACAAGCGTCGTCTCGATTTCAGCAACCGCGTTCAGGAAGTCCGGCTGGTCGACCAGCCCCCAAGGCGGCGTGCGGTAGAGCGAGGACACGCGCATGACGGCTATTTCGTGCTCGGCATCGAGCATGGCGAGGGCCGCAGCCATGGCCGCTTGCGGATCGCCCAGATTGCCTCCAAGGCCCAGATAGGCCCGCACCCTATTGCGGCCAGACAATATTGACCTCGACGAAATCAAGGACGCCGGGAACAGGTGCGCTCGGCTTGCGCACCGTGATCGAGGCTTTGGTCACCTGCGGGAAGCGCGCGCACAGCGCCTTGGCCACATCGACCGCAAGTTTCTCGATCAGGAAACGGCGGGCGCCGGTGACGACTTTCTCGATCTCGACGAAGGCCGCGCCGTAGTCGACCGTTCCCTCGATGGAATCGCTGTCGAGCGATCCCTCCGGCACGATTGTCAGTTCGGCATCGATGTAGAAGCGCTGGCCGAGCGTTTCTTCTTCGACGAAGACGCCATGGCGGGCGAAGAACGCGCAGTTCTTCAATCGGATCGTATACATGGTCGAAGGTAATCTCCCGTCAGGCGCGCCGCGCCAGAATGGCATCGGCGACCTTTAACGCGTCGGCGTTGATCGCGACATCATGAACACGAAAAATGGCGGCGCCCGCAAGTCGCAATGCGACGCTCGTTGCCGCCGTACCGACGCCGCGCTCCGCCGCCTCCCGGCCGGTGATCTTGCCGAGAAAGCGCTTGCGCGACGTGCCGACGAGCCATGGGTGGCGAAGTTCGCGCAATTCGACAAACCGCGCGATCAAGGTGATGTTTTCACTGGTGTCCTTGGCAAACCCGAAACCGGGATCGAGGACAATCTGATCGGGCCGGACACCGGCCTCGGCCGCGATTTCAAGCGAGCGGTTGAGAAAATGGAACTGGTCTTCGACCGGATCGGGAAGCTTTTCACGCTCGCGTCCCGTATGCATGATGACGAGACCGGCGCCGGTCTCGGCCGCGATTCCGGCCAGGCCGCGCTCCTTTTGGAGCCCCCAGACATCGTTGACGATATGAGCTCCGGCCTGAATCGCCAGACGCGCGGTATCTGCCCGATACGTATCGACCGACAGGATCATGTCGCTGCGCCGGGCCAGCGCCTCGATCACGGGTAGCACGCGCGCCTGCTCTTCGGCCGACGAGACGGGGTCGGCGCCCGGTCGCGTGGATTCGCCGCCGACATCGATGATGACGGCGCCGGCGGCCGCCATCTCCTCGGCTTGGCGCAAGGCGCTGTCGAGCGCGGCAAACTTTCCGCCATCTGAAAAACTGTCCGGCGTCACGTTGAGGATGCCCATGAGAACCGCGCGCGGACCGAGTGCGAGCGTGCGGCCATGAGCCAGCGGCCAGACGTGTTTGGCGAAGGGATCGATCGACATGGCGTCGCTATGGAACGACGCACCGCTCAAGATCAACGGTTTTCGCGCCTTGCGCAGCAATTCTTCAGCTTTGCGTGCAATCGTGATGCGAATTTTGCGCGTCGAACGTTGCCTCATGCAGGCGCGGGCCGCATGAATGGGCCAAGGAGACGATCATGAAGCACATGCTGGCGGGCGGAATCGCCATTCTTGCGACGACCCTCGTCGCCGACGCAGCTTCGGTGTCGCGCTCCTACAGCTATTTTTCCATAGGCGGTCAGACGCTGAGCGAGATCGAGACCGAGTTGCAGCGGCGTGGACCCCTTCTCGGATCGACCGGCAATCGGCATCCCGGCGCCACGCGCATGGAGTTCAAGACGCGCATCGGCTACCAGGAAGACGGCCGTCGATGCAGCGTGAGCGAGGCCGATGTGCGTATTTCGGCCGAAGTCCACCTGCCGCGATGGCGCAACCGACGCGGCGCGCAGATCGATACCGCCTTGATGTGGGACACGCTTTCGGCCGACATCAGGCGCCACGAGGAAGGACATATCGTGATTGCCCGAACCTATGCGCAGCGCATGGAAGAAGCGCTGCTCGGAGTGCGCCACGCGTCATCGTGCCAGGAGGCTGCGGCAGCGGCGGAAGGGATCAGCAAGCGCCTGCTCGCCGAACACGACGCCGAACAGGCGCGTTACGACAATGTCGAAAGCATCAATTTCGAAAGCCGGATGCTGCGGCTTCTGGAATACCGCCTCGAAAAGATCGAGGACGGGCGTCAGCCCTGACGTTCGGGAACGTGAACGGTGAGCCCGTCCAGCGCGTCGGCGACCCGGATCTGGCACGACAGGCGCGAGGTCGGACGCACGTCATAGGCAAAGTCGAGCATGTCCTCTTCCATCGCCTGCGGCTCACCAACAGCCGGGGACCATTCCTCGTCGACATAGACATGACACGTCGCGCAGGCGCACGCGCCGCCGCATTCGGCCTCGATGCCCGGCACGCCCGCCTTGATCGCATTTTCCATCACGGTCGAGCCGTTTTCGGCCTCAACGTCGAAGCGCGTGCCGTCAAAGGCGACAAAGGTAAGCCTGGTCATTGAAAAACCTGTCGAAAAGTGGCGCGTTCATTGTCGGCGCGGGGCCGGCGCACGTTGCGGCGATGACATAATGGCTGGAAACCGGGTGTCAACCCGGATGCGACTCCCGCCGCCCGACCTCTTCCCTCAGCAAGGCAGTGATGCGTGAGAGGCGGTCCACGATCGTCCGGTCTGCCAGAGGCGATTCGAGCGCAACGGCACAATCGGCCACCGCCGGGATGCCGAGCGAGCGCGCCGTCCCCTTGAGGGCATGGGCGATCGCGATCCGCCTTTGCGGCCCGGCATCGGCGAGTTCGCGCAAGGCCGCATCGAGCTGCACGACGAACATCCCCAGAAGTTCGGCGGCAAGACGTGGATCGCCCATGGTCTGACGGTCAAGATGCCGCCCGTCGATCAGGTCTGTCCGCGAATCGTTCATCTGTGTCATTCCGGGATCGTGTATGCGCCATATGGATGGTCGGTTAACGCGGGCGGGCGCATTGGCAGCAAACTGCCAAGGAATCTTTCATCTGCGTTGAGCGCCATTAACCTTATGTTTAAAGTTTTACACATGGCCGGAATTGCGAGTTCCCATACCGCGCCTGTCCCGATACGATACGAAACGGGCAAATTGGGCCTCAACTGGCGGGTGGTTTCAAGCCGAATACGGTGACCCGCTGCGATCGTACAGGGTAGAGCGGCATGGCGACGAAACCGGCGACGAACAAAGAACTCGACACCGATATCGAAAAGGAGCTCGAAGACGCTCTCGATATCGAGCTCGTCATGGACGACGACGAGGCCGAGGCGCCACAGGAAGAGAACCTCGATATCGCCGCGTCGATGGAGGATTTCGAGGCGCAGATTTCCCGGGCGGCCGAAGAACTCGCAATGGAGAATCGCGAGGCCGAAACGGATGGCGATGGCTCCGCACCTGCCGAAGCGACTGCCGCGGCCGCAGCACCCGTCCTCGCAAAAGCCGCCAATGACGGGCCGACACGGATCGCCGACCTTCAGCCCGTCGAAGCGCAGGCGTCGGCCCGGCCCTCCGCCTTCGCCGCCGCCAATGACGATCGCCAGAAAGACTATAAGAGCTTCGTCCAGAACATTTCAAAGCCAGTGCCGAGGACCGTCTACTGGGTCGTCGCGCTGCTCTCGGTCGTCTGGGCCGCATCCGGCCTTGTCGTCGGCCACCTCCTCTTTTCGCCGCAGATCTGGCAGATCGGTTCGCTCGCAGATCTGATCGCCGCGCCCTATGCGATTGGCCTTGCACTCGGAATCATCGTGCCGGTCATCCTGTTCTGGGGTTTCGCGGTGATGATCCGCCGCGCGCAGGAAATGCGCCATGCCGCGCAATCCATGACGGAAGTCGCCTTCCGCCTTGCCGAACCCGAGCATATCGCCACGGATCGGGTCATGATGGTCGGCCAAGCCGTGCGCCGCGAGGTGCAGGCCATGGGTGAAGGAATCGAGCGCACGCTTGCCCGTGCGGTCGAACTGGAAACCCTCGTCCACATCGAAGTCAACGAGCTTGAACGGGCGTATTCGGAGAACGAGACCCGTATCCGGGCGCTGGTCGACGGTCTCGGCAGCGAGCGTGAAGCGGTCGTCAGCCATGCCGAGCGCGTCCGCGCCTCGATCGCCGGCGCGCATGAAACGCTCAAGGACGAATTGTCGGCGGCAAGCGATGTCATTCGCAAGAACATCGTCGATGTTTCCGGCCAGCTTTCCGGCACGATCGCCGACAGCGGCGCATCGCTGATCGAGCGCATGAATCACAGCGGAACGGCGTTCAACGATGCGCTCGATCTGCGCATCGGCGCGATCTCGGATCGCATATCGACGTCGGGCGACGCGATGGCGAACCTGCTGGATACGCGAATCGCTTCGCTGACGGATGCGACCGACCACGCGACCCGCTCGCTGTCGCAGATGCTGGATGATCGCACGACCGGAATGATTTCGCTTCTGGGCAGTTCGACCCGCTCGCTCTCGGACGAGTTCGATACGCGGCTGCGCGACATCGAGCGGACGCTCGAGGAACGCGGCCAGTCGCTGCTCTCCCAATTCGAAACGCGCGCCCAGGCGCTCGACACCGGTACGGAAAAGCTCAACGCCGCGCTCGAAGCGCGCGCCAAGCAGATCAACGACACACTGATCGAGCGCACCAAGGAGATCGCGCAGACCTTCACCAACGGCAAGCAGGAGGTCAATGTTCTGCTCGACGAGACCAAGGCGCGCATCGAGGCCGACCTTTCCGACCTCGTCACCTCGACCTCCTCCATGCTCGAGGCGCGGACAGCCGACTTCTCGGTCAAGCTCGGCGAAAGCCGCAACCTGATCAGCGCTGCGCTCGACGACGATCTCGAGCGCCTTGCGGAGACGCGCCAGGCAATGGACGATGCCATCACCAGCCATGTCGAGCGCATGGCCGAAGGCCGGTCGCTGCTGGCGAATGCGCTCAATGACGACATCGTGCGCCTCGCCGACACCCAGCGCAGCATGGATGAGGCTATCGATCGGCAGATTTCGAGCCTCACGGAAGGCCGTGAGCGCCTTGCCGTCGCGCTGAAGGACGATATGGATCTTCTCGACGCGACGCGTCGCGGGCTCGACGATGCCGTCTCGCAGCATGTCCGCACGATCGCGGAGCGCGAATCCGATCTGACGACCGCACTCGCTTCCGGCACGGCCCGCGTCGAGGACGCTTTCGCCAACCAGATCGACCGCATGGCGGAACGCCAGGCCGATCTGTCGGCGGCGATTGCGGCCGATGCGGAACGCATGGACGATCTGATCCTGCGGGGCATCGAGACGCTCGGTGCACGCCAGGGCGAATTGCAAGCCGCAATAAGCAACGACGTCTCGCGGATCGACGAGGCGTTCGACCGGCAGATCACACGTCTGGCCGAGCGCCAGTCGGGCCTTTCCGCCGCGATCGACGCCGATATGGAACGCTTTTCTTCCGCATTCGACCGCCAGTTCGACACTCTCACCGCCCGCCAGAGCGAGTTCGGCACCCGTGTCGAGGGCGACGTCGCTCGGATCGACGAGGCTTTCGCGCGGCAGGTCGAGGCGATTTCCCAGCGTCAATCGGAGATGGAGAACGCGGTGCATCGCGGCGCCGAGCGTTTCGGCGAATTGTTCGGTCAGCTCGCCCGACAGCTCGGCGACCGCCAGTCGGAACTGTCGAACGCCATTGCAGGCGATGCACGGCAGGTCGAGGAAGCGTTCGCGCGCCATATCGCGACGCTTGCCACGCGTCAGGAGGAACTGACGGGCGCAATCAACGCCGACATGGGACGGATCGACGAGACGTTCCTCCGCCAGATCGCCCTGTTCGCCGAAAAGCAGAACGAACTTGCGGCGGCGATCAATAGCGACATGAACAAGGTCGAGGACACATTTGCCCGCCACATCGAAGCGCTGGGAGAACGACGCGCGCTGATCACCGATTCGGTTACCAGTGACATCGGCCGGATCGAGGATGCGTTCGGTCGCCAGACCGGTGTGATCGAGGAACGCACCCACACGATGGAACGCGCCTTGAAGATCGGCGTCGACAATGTCCGCAGCGCTCTCGAAAGCAGCGCCGTGGTCGTTGCCGGTTCGCTGCGCGACAAGGTTCTCGAAGCGACCGCGGCCATGGGCGAACAGGCCGGCCAGGCCTTCATCGACGTCGATCAGAAGATCGCCGATCGCGTCCAGAAAACGGCAGAGGCGCTCGGTGCCAAGGCCGACGAGATTGCTGTCCGCCTCGAGGATGCGGATCGCGTGCTTGCGGGTCGCTTCGACGAACGCACGCAGACGCTCTTCGCGCGCGCAGCCGAGATGGTCGACCGTTTCGCCGAGGCCGATGAAACGCTGGCCGCCCGCGCCGAACAACGCGCCGAGGCTCTCGGCGCCAAGTCCTTCGAAGTGGTTGCCGCCTTCGAGACGGCCGAACGCAGCCTTTCCGCGCGCGTCGAGGACGCGGCTCATTCGCTTTCGCAACGCGCCGGCGACTTCGCCCGGATCGTCGAGGACGCCGACCGCGATCTTGCCGGCAAGGCCGATGAAATCCGCGTCAGCCTGCTCTCGCGTGCCGACGAGGTCGTGTCCCGCTTCGACGAAGTCGGGCAATCTCTGGCCAATCGGACCGAAGATGCCGCCCGCGCCCTCGAAGGACGCGCGGACGACGTGGTCGGCCGCTTCGACGAGGCCGGCAGCGCCCTCCTCTCGCGCACCGATGCGGCGGCGAATACGCTCGCATCGCGCGCCAGTGACCTGTCGAACGTCTTTGCCGACGCTGATCGCCGGATCGTGGTTCGCCTTGACGAGACACAGGCCGCATTGTCGGCGCGCGCCGGCGAGATCGCGAGTGTGCTCGACGGTTCGGACGAGCGCCTGCAAGAGCGCGCGAATGAACTTGCCCGCACCTTCGATATGGCCGAACAGCGAATCATGGCGCGCACGCACCAGACTTCGGCAGAACTCGACGCCCGTGCCGCGGCGATCGCCGAAGCACTTGCCGCAGCCGATCAGGCGCTTGCCGATCGCACCAGTCTCCTGACGTCGCGCATCGAAAACCAGGTCGCCTCTGCCGAGGAACGCCTGACACATGGCGCGGCCAATGTCGGCGATCGCCTGGCTGAACAGGTTGCGCGCGTCGAATCCGAACTCGTCGAACGCGCCAATACGATCGCCGAGACCTTCGCCGCGATGAACCGCCACATCGACGAGAGCACCGAAGGCGCTTCCGGCAAGCTGGACGAGAAGACCCGCCAGCTCAACGCGATGCTTTCGGCGCGCTCCTCCGAGATCGCCCGGATCCTCGACGAGACGGCGCGGCCGCTGGTCGACCGCTTCACCGAAAGCAGCACCGACCTCCAGCGCAATCTCGAAGAGATCACGCAGGCCGCAGCCGAACGGCTCCAGTCCGGCAACAGCGCCCTCGTATCGGCGCTCGACGCCAAGACGAGCGAGACGCTTTCGGCCGTCGAACGGGCGCAGGGCGATCTGACGCGCGGCGTAGACGGCCTTCTCGGTCGGCTTTCGGCCTCCAATGCGCGGCTCGGCGAACTCGTCGAAACGGCATCGGCCAATCTTGGCGGCGTCGACGAAAAGCTCGCCGGCACGACGGAGCAGTTTGCCGAGACGACCGAAAAGGCCGCGCGGTCCTTCGCTTCGTCTGCGCGGATCATCGAGGCGCAGGCGGGCAAGCTGTCGGAACTGTCCTCCACGACTCTGCGCGACGTTGCCGGCATCGCCGCGCGCTTCGAGGATCACGGCAAGATGCTGACCAATGCGCGCGAGTTGCTGAACTCGGCCCAGTCGACCCTTGCGACCACGCTCGACGACCGGCAGACCGCCCTCGAAACGCTGGCCTCCGGCCTCGTCAAGAAGTCGGAAGAGATCGAACGCGTCATGCGCTCGTTCGAAGGCGTCGTCGGCAAGGCGCTGGAAGGCGCGGAAGGCCGCACCAAGGTTTCGACGGAACAGATGCGAAATGCGATCTCGGAAGTCGTCGAAAGCGCCACCAAGCGCTTTGCCGACGCGACCGACGAAATCCGCAAGACCGCCGGCACGATCCGCACCGAACTCGACCAGACGCGCGCGGAACTGAAAAAGGGCGTGATGCAGTTGCCCGAGGAGACGAAGGAATCGACGAGCGCCATGCGCAAGGCGGTATCCGAGCAGATCAAGGCGCTGAAGGAACTGTCCGACATCGTCTCGAAATCGGGCCGCTCCTTCGACGTGTCGCCGGCACGAATCGAGCGGCAGGCACCGCCGGCCGCGCGGCCTGCTGCGCCCGTTCCGGCCCCGCAAGCCGCGACCCAGTTGCGCGGCTCGCTGGCGGAGCCGGTGCAGGAACAGGCCGGTGGAAGCTGGGTCGGAGCGCTCTTGCGCGGTGCATCCAAGGACGAAGCGCCCGCACCGAAGCCGGTCCAGCCGCAGCGCTCGCCGTTGCAGATGGTCGAATCGCTCAACTCGCTGTCCGTCGACATCGCGCGGGCGATCGACCATGAGGCATCGGTCGAACTTTGGGACCGCTACCGCAAGGGCGAGCGCAACGTCTTCACGCGCCGCCTCTACACGCTGAAGGGCCAGCAGACCTTCGACGACATCCGCCGCAAGTATCAGAACGATGGCGAGTTCCGCGGTGCGGTCGATCGATACTGCCAGGACTTCGAGAAGCTGCTTTCGGATGTGGCCAAGAACGACCGCGACAACATGATGTCGCAGACCTATCTGACATCGGATACCGGCAAGGTCTACACCATGCTTGCCCATGCGAGCGGCCGCCTGAAATAGGGCACCGCAAACGGAAGCAAGGCCGCAGCCGCCGAGCGCGACTGCGGCCTTTTTCATGTGCCGCGACTGCGCTATCAAGGCGTCTTCTGGAGACATACCCGATATGCAGCCCTCCCGCGACATTTCCCGCCTGATCGAAATCATGACCGCGCTGCGCGACCCGCAGACGGGCTGTCCGTGGGACATCGAACAGGATTTCGCGTCGATCGCGCCCTATACGATCGAGGAAGCCTATGAGGTGTCCGACGCGATCGAACGCGGCGACCTGGCCGACCTGCGTGATGAACTGGGCGACCTGTTGCTTCAGGTCGTGTTCCATTCGCGGATGGCCGAGGAACAGGGCGCGTTCGCGTTCGGCGATGTCGTCGAGGCAATCACGAAGAAGATGATACGCCGCCATCCGCATGTCTTCGGTCCGGACGCCGTTCGTGGCGCGAAGCTGGCCAAGGGCATGTGGGAGAAAATCAAGGCGGAGGAACGTGCGGAGAAGAAGGCGGAACGCGAAGCGCGCGGCATCACGGTCGCCGAACACGGCTATCTCGACGACGTGCCTGTCGGCCACGCCGCGCTGACGCGGGCGCTGAAATTGCAGCAGCGCGCGGCGAAGGTCGGCTTCGACTGGAAGGAGCCGGGGCCGATACTAGACAAGATTTCCGAGGAGGTCGACGAGTTGCGAGGCGCGCTCGATGCGGGCGAGACGGCGGCGATCAAGGACGAATTCGGCGACGTGCTGTTCGCGCTGGTCAATCTCGGCCGGCATCTCGGCATCGATGCAGAGGAAGCGCTGCGCGGGACCAACGACAAGTTCTGCAAGCGCTTCCACCATGTCGAGCGCGCGCTGAGCGCCAATGGAAGCAGTCTCAATGAGGCGAGTCTCGACGAGATGGAAGGTCACTGGCAGGCGGCAAAGCGCGCCTGATTCTACTTTTCCGCTGATTTCCGGCGCTTGGCGATCTCGCTGATGACGGCCGATGGCGCGCGGACCTTGAGCGCGACCGAGCCGTCCTCGCGATCCTCGCGGGCAATCACCGCTCCATTGCGGTAGACCCAGTCGATGGCCGGTCCATCCTGCGGGCCGAAGGTGAACTGCGCCTCGTCGAGGGAGCCGGAAATCCGCGCCTCCACCACATCGAGCAGATGGTCGACCCCTTCGCCCGTGATCGCCGAAATCAGGATCGGGCCTTCGTCGACCTGTTCGCGCGGCAGGTTCTGGCGCGCCTGATCGTCGAGCAGGTCGATCTTGTTCCAGACTTCGAGCACATGGCGGCTGTCGCCGGCCTCGACGCCCAGATCGGAGAGGATGCGCGCGACATCGGCGGCCTGCGCGGCGGTGTCGAGGTCCGAAATGTCGCGCACGTGAAGGACGAGATCGGCCTCGACCACCTCTTCCAGCGTCGCGCGGAAGGCGGCGACGAGATGCGTCGGCAGATCCGAAATGAAGCCGACCGTATCGGAGAGGATGACGACGCTGCCATGCGGCAGGCGCACGCGGCGCAATGTCGGATCGAGCGTGGCGAAAAGCATGTCCTCGGCCAGCACTTCGGAGCCCGTCAGGCGGTTGAAAAGCGTCGACTTGCCGGCATTCGTGTATCCGACGATGGCAACGATCGGATACGGCACCTTGCGGCGTTTTGCGCGGTGCAGGTCGCGCGTGCGCCGAACGGTTTCGAGTTCGCGCTTCAGCCTGGTGATCTTCTCCTGAAGCATCCGCCGATCGGCCTCGATCTGCGTTTCGCCGGGGCCGCCGAGGAAACCGGCGCCGCCGCGCTGGCGCTCGAGGTGGGTCCAGGAGCGAACGAGCCGGCCGCGCTGGTAGTTGAGATGCGCCAGATCGACCTGCAACACGCCTTCCTTGGTGCGTGCGCGGCGACCGAAGATCTCAAGGATGATGCCGGTGCGGTCGAGCACCTTGGCGTTCCACGCCTTTTCGAGATTGCGCTGCTGCACCGGCGTCAGCGGATGATCGACGACGACGAGGTCGGCCTCATGCGTCTTGACCGCCTCGCCGATCTCATCGACCTTGCCGCTCCCGATCAGGGTGGCGGGTTTCGGGTCGGCGATCGTCACGATCTGGCGGTCGGCGATTTCGAGTTCGATGGCCAGCGCGAGGCCCACGGCCTCTTCGAGCCGCGCCTCGGGACTGCGCTGCATCAGAGCGGCGGAGACGCGCTCGTCTTCCTGCCCGCGCGGCGCCCTGGTGAGAACGGGCACGATGACGACGGCGCGCGTCGGCGGCGCCATCGTTCCGTCATCGACGGGACCGTGTGCGCGGCGCGGCTTGCGCCCCTCGGTGTCAGGTGCGTTCAATCAGCCGTCCCGGCCGTTTTCTTCGCCCTCGAACATCTGCACGGGCTGGCTCGGCATGATGGTCGAGATGGCGTGCTTGTAGACGAGCTGCGAATGCCCGTCGCGGCGCAGCAGCACGCAGAAATTGTCGAAGGAGGTCACGACACCCGTCAGCTTGACGCCGTTGATCAGGAAGATCGTGAGGGGATTCTTGCTCTTGCGTACGGAGTTGAGGAACAGGTCCTGGAGGTTTTGCGTACGTTCCGCCATTGTTTTTTTCTTTCGCCGATGCGCTGAAGCATATCGTTATTGATGGCTGAACAACCACGCATCCAGGCTCTGCACACCTGAATGCGAAAGTGCTCAAGTGCCAAGATAATCGGCTCTTTTCGAACGCACAACCGGCCTGAAAAGCCCGTCGACTTGAAGATCCCGGCCCCGTCAAGTGGTTATCAGGCCGCACTTTTCTCCGCAACGTCAAAAAAGGCCCTGCGCAGCGAAAGTGTGATGGAGCCCGGATGCCCGTTGGCGACCGGTTGGCCGTCGATTTCGACCACCGGCATGACGAGAGTGGTCGCCGCCGTGATGAAGGCTTCGCGGGCGCCTTTCGCCTCATCGACGGTGAATCCTCGCTCTTCGACTTCGAGCCCGAGCGTCTCGGCCACGCGCATCACCGTGGATCGCGTGATCCCCTTGAGAATGCCGGATTCGGCCGGCCTCGTCTTCAGCTTGCCGTCCTTCGTCACGATCCAGACATTGGTGGCGGCGCCTTCCTTGACCGTGCCGTCGGGATCGACGAACCAGGCTTCCTGGGCGCCCGCTTCCTTCGCCTTCTGGCGCGCAAGCACGTTGGGAAGGAGGCCGACGGACTTGATGTCGACGCGCTCCCACCGGTTTTCCGGAACGGTGATGACCTTGATGCCGGTCTCGGCTCGCCTGGCGGCGGCCTGCGGACTCGCCTTCTTGGCGGTGACGACGAGAGACGGGCGCGTGTGCGCGGCGGGAAAGACATGGTCGCGGGGTGCTACGCCGCGCGTCACCTGAAGATAGACGAGGCCGTTGACGACGCCGTTGCGCGAAACGACCTCGCGCATGATCGTCTGAAGCGCCGAGCGCGACATCGGCCAACCGATCTTCAACTCACGCAGCGAGCGGTCGAGCCGGTCGAGATGCGGCGTCATGTCGATGATGTAGCCGCGCGCGACCTCGCAGACCTCGTAGACGCCGTCGGCGAACTGGTAGCCGCGATCCTCGACATGGACGGCGGCGTCGCGATGCGGCAGGTAGCGACCGTTGACATAGGCGATTTTCGGCATCGACTTTTCCTAGAAGAATTCGAGACTGACCCGGAAGAGCTGTTCGACCTGTTTCACGGCCTTGGCCATGGCGAACATGACGATACGGTCCTTCGGCTTGATACGCATTGTGCCAGAAGGCTTCAGCACTTCGCCATTGCGGTAGATGGCGCCAAGGCGCATTCCGTCCGGCAGTTCCAGTTCGCGCAGCTCCGGCCCCACCAAGGGCGAGGTTTCCAGCGCCTCGGCCTCGATGATCTCGGCAGCGCCGCGCTGGACCGAGTGAACCGCGCGGATGCGGCCGCGCCGCACATGCTGCAAGACGCGCGAGATCGTGACCGTGCGCGGGTTCACATGCGCGTCGATGCCGAGCATGTCGGTGAAGTCGTGATAGGTCGGGTTGTTGATGAGGACGAGATTTGACTTACAGCCGAGTTGCTTGGCCAGCACCGAGGACAGGATGTTGACCTGATCGTCATTGGTGACCGCGACCATCAGGTCGGCTTCGGCAATATCGGCCTCCTGCAAGAGCTTCTGGTCGAGAGCGCTGCCGTTGAGAACGACCGTGCGGCGCAATTCATCTGCGATCGCGACGGCGCGGCGGCGGGAAGCCTCGATGATCTTGACCTTGGTGCGGCTCTGGCGAAGCTCGATGGTGCGGGCGACGTAGAGACCGATATTGCCGCCGCCGGCGATGACGATGCGGGTCGCCTCCTGCTCATCGTGACCGAACAGACTGAGCGTGCGCCGAACCTGGTCCTTGGTCGTGACGACATAGGCAAGGTCGCCGGCGACCAGTTGATCGGCCGAATGCGGAATGAAGAGCCGCCCTTCGCGCGAAACGCCGACCACGGTCGACGGCAGATCTGGAAAGAGATCGGTCAGTTGCGACAGCGGCGTGTTGATGACCGGGCAGTCTTCCATGCACTCGATCGCGACCATGGCGATCTTGTTGTCCGCAAAACGCACGACGTCGGTCGCCCCCGGCAGCGCGATGCGGCGCAACACCATTTCCCCGACTTCCAGCTCGGGGGAAATGATCACGTCGATGGGCAGATGCTCGCGCGAGAACAGGTCCATATAGTGCGGCTGGAGATAGGACTGGGCCCGGATGCGGGCGATCTTGGTCGGCACGTTGAAAAGCGAATGGGCGACCTGGCACGCGGTCATGTTGACCTCGTCATACAAGGTCACGGCGATGATCATGTCGGCTTCCTCGGCACCGGCCGCCGCCAGCATGTCGGGGTGTGAGCCGTGCCCGACGAACCCGCGCGCATCGAGATTGTCGCGCACGGACTGGATCAGTTCCGCCGAGGTGTCGATGACCGACACGTCGTTGTGCTCGGCCGACAGGCGTTCGGCGATGCCGTAGCCGACCTGCCCCGCCCCGCAGATGATTACGCGCATATGAAGTCCGGTCCCGTCATTTAGATCCGCCCCTTCTAGCCCAGGCTCAGACCCGCATCAAACGCCGAGAGACTTCAATTTTCGATGAAGCGCCGAACGCTCCATGCCGATGAATTCGGCCGTGCGCGAAATGTTTCCGCCGAAACGATTGATCTGCGCCAGCAGATATTCCTTTTCAAACAGTTCGCGAGCCTCGCGCAATGGAAGGGCCATGATGTGCTGGTCGGACTGGGTCGGCGTGCGCGGCATCACGTCGCCGATCTCGGACGGCAGAAGATCGGCCGTGATCGGCTTGTCGTCCTCGCCGTCGCGCGAGAGGATCATCAGCCGCTCGATATTGTTCTTCAACTGACGCAGGTTGCCGGGCCAGTTATGCGCCTGGAGAACGGCCATGGCATCATTGCCGATGCGCCGCATTCGGATACCGGCCTGCTGCGCCGTCTGGCGCATGAAATGATCGACGAGAAACGGGATGTCGTCGCGCCGCTCGGCCAATGGCGGAACCATGACCGGAACGACGGCGAGACGGTGGTAGAGGTCCTGGCGGAACCGGCCCTGCGCGATCAGATCCTCCAGATTGTAGGCCGTCGACGAGATGATGCGCACGTCGACCTTGACGCGCTTGGTGCCGCCGACGCGCTCGAACTGCTGGTCGACGAGCACGCGCAGGATCTTTGCCTGCGTCTCGCGCGGCATGTCGGCGACCTCGTCGAGATAGAGGATGCCGCCATGCGCCTGTTCCAGCGCGCCGACCTTGCGCTCGGCGCCGTTGGCCTCGGTGCCGAAAAGTTCGATCTCCATGCGCTCGGGCGTGATCGCCGCGGAGTTGACGGCGACGAAGGGCGCGCTCTTGCGCGCCGAGGCCGCGTGAATCGCGCGCGCGACCAGTTCCTTGCCGGAGCCGGACGGGCCGATGATCATGATGCGGCTGTTGGTGGGCGAGACGCGGTCGATGGTCTGGCGAAGCTGCGCCATCGCGCTGGACGTGCCGATGAGATCGAAGCTGTCGCCCGAACGCTTCTTCAGGTCCGAGACCTCGCGGCGCAGCTTGGAGGTTTCGAGCGCCCGTTCGGCGATCAGCACCAGCCGGTCGGCCTTGAACGGCTTTTCGATGAAGTCATAGGCGCCCTTTCGGATCGCCGAGACGGCGGTCTCGATCGTGCCGTGGCCGGAAATCATCACCACCGGCAATTCGGGGTGCATGGTCTTGATGGCGTCGAGCAGTTCCAGCCCGTCCATCTTGGAACCTTGCAGCCAGATGTCGAGGAAGACCAGGCGCGGCGCGCGGTCGGCGATCGAGGCGAGCGCGCTGTCGCTGTCGAATGCGGTCCGCGTTTCGTGACCTTCGTCGGACAGGATGCCGGACACGAGTTCGCGGATATCCTCCTCGTCGTCGACAATCAGAATATCAGACGCCATCTGTCACCTCTTCAGTCTCGGGGGCGGTCGATGCCGCCGCCTCTTGTTTCTCCCCGAGGGGAAATACCATCCGCACGAGGGCGCCGACGCCGCCATGGAAACTGGCGGGCGCGTCGAGGAGTTGCAGCGTGCCACCGTGGTCCTCGACGATCTTCTTGACGATCGCAAGGCCAAGGCCCGTGCCCTTCTCCCGCGTGGTCATGTAGGGCTCGAGCAGCCTTTGGCGATTCTCCTTCGGCAGACCCTTGCCATTGTCGAGCACCTCGACGACGGCACTCGCACCCGCGCGGCGGGCGCGCACCAAGATCGCGCCGGGCCGATCCGACACCTGCTCGATCGCCTCGGAAGCGTTCTTGACGATGTTGCCGAATGCCTGCGCCAGCAGGCGGCTGTCGAAACGGCCCATCAGCGCGTCGGGTCCGAAATCGCGCTTGAACTCGATATCCGCCCGGCTGACCTCGATGAGGAAGGACGCCTCGCGAAGCGGCTCGCGCAGATCGACGTCCTGCATATCGGGTTTGGGCATCCGCGCGAAGGACGAGAACTCGTCCACCATGCGGCCGATATCTCCAACCTGGCGGATGATCGTCTCGGTGCATTGATCGAAGACCTCGCGGTCCTCGGTGATGACCTTGCCGTAGCGGCGGCGGATGCGCTCGGCGGAAAGCTGGATCGGCGTCAGCGGATTCTTGATTTCGTGGGCGATGCGGCGGGCGACGTCCGCCCAGGCCGACGATCGCTGGGCCTGGACGAGATCGGTGATGTCGTCGACCGTGACGACGTAGGACCGCCCGCCACCGCGCGCCGAACTGCGCTCGGTCGTGACCTGAACGTTGAAGGTTCGCTCCGCCCCGTTGCGGAAGAAAGCGACCTGTTCGCGATAGACGGGCCGGTCGAGCTCGCGTCCCTTTTCGAGGACTGCGCCAATCTGCGGCAGGACGTCGAGGAGACGCTGGCCGACGAGCGATTTCGACGTCACCGACAGCATCTTTTCGACGGAGCGATTGACGATCGCGATCTCGCCTTTTGGCCCGACGCCGATGACGCCGGCCGAAACGCCTGACAGCACAGCTTCGGAAAAACGCCGACGCTCGTCCATCACATCCTTGGCGCGAACGAGCTGATTGCGCTGTGTCTTCAACTGGCGGATCATCTCGTTGAACGTCAGGCCAAGCGCGCCGACATCGCCATCCGTCTGCTTGACAGGCACCGAGACGTCGAGATTGCCGCTCGCCACTTCGTCCGCCGCGCCGATCAGTTGCCGGATCGGCCGCACGATCCGGTCGGCCACCGCGATGCCCGTCCAGATCGCGGCCAGAACCACGATCAGCGTCACGCCGAGATAGAGGATGGCGAAGGCGAGTTGCGTCGTCATCCGGTTCTGTTCGAGGCCGCGATATTCGTCGGTGTTGGCGCGAACGATCTGGCGCGCGCGGATCACTTCCGGGTCGAGTTCGCGCACCGTGAACAGATAGGCGTCGTCGATCTGTTGCAGGCGGATGATTGCACCGACGACATTGCGGAAGCGCGGCTCGATCAGCACCGGCTGGCCATCGGCAGCCGCGCGCAACGCTTCGGGCGGCGCATCGGGCATCGGAATGCCGGCCGGTGTCTCGGCCTCGATGATCAGCGAGCCGTCCGAGCGGACCAACGCGGCATGGGCGAGCGCGCGGCCGCGGACATGATTGCTCATCAACTGGCGAAAGCCGGTCCGGTCGAGGCTGTAGAGCGAACGCGCCTGGTCGAGATCGAAGGCCATCGACAGCGTCGTGCCCTGAAGGCTGCGCGAATTCTCCTGCACATAGGCTTCGGCGATCGAAAGCGAGGACGACACGATCGCGCGGGTGCGCAGTTCGAACCATCGGTCCAGCCCGAGATCGAGCGTCACCGAGGCGACGATGGCAACGAGGATCGCAGGGATCGCGGCGACCAGCGAGAACATCGCGACGATGCGGACGTGGAGCCGGGACGCCGCCTTGCCGCGCCGGCGGGCCTGATAGATGCGCGTGATCTCGTAGCCGATCAGCCCGAGCAGCAGAAGAATGAAGCCGGTATTGACGCTTATCAGGATCAGCGTGTTCGACGCGTTGGGCGCGACCGGCGTCAGGCCGAGCAGAATGGCAAAGGAAACCCCCGCCGCAACAAGCGCGCAGACGACCGCGACGATTCCCGGCATGAGGCCAAGCCTGCGCCCTTCGACGGCGCGGCCTTCGGTTCCCAGCAATGCGCCCTCGGGTGCGGTGGTTTCTATCGTCATCGTGCTCAATGTGCCCGGCAAGCGACGAGTCTATGCATCGCATTGTGGCCATTGTGCAACATTTTTGGCAATGACAGAAGGCTATCCGCCGTTTTGTCCCTTGGCGCCGCGATAGACATTGACGCCAAGCTCACGGATCTTCTTGCGCAGCGTGTTGCGGTTGAGGCCGAGGAGTTCGGCCGCCTTGATCTGATTGCCGCGCGTCGCCGTCATCGAGGCCAGGACAAGCGGATATTCGACCTCGGTCAGGATGCGATGATAGAGGCCCGGCGGCGGCAATTCGGTTCCGAAGCTGGAGAAGTAGCGCTGCAAATGAAGCTCGACGGCCTGCGAGATGGTCAGTTGATCGCCATTCGGGCCCGCCGCCGTTCCGTCATTGGCCTGCGCGGTCTGGAGCTCGGATTCGATAATCTCGGCGGCGATGTCGTCCTGCGGATAAAGGGCCGAAAGGCGGCGGACGAGGTTTTCCAGTTCGCGCACGTTGCCCGGCCAGGGGTAACGCTTCATCAGTTCGATGCCGGCGGGCGCGATGCGCTTGGTCGAAAGCCCCTCGCTTTCGGCCTGCTTGAAGAAGTGGCGGACGAGGTCCGGCACGTCCTCCGAACGTTCGCGCAGCGGCGGCAGGCGCAAAGGCACCACGTTCAGCCGGTAGAACAGATCCTCGCGGAAGAGCCCCTGATTGATGAGCGTGCGCAGATCCTTGTTGGTCGCCGCGACGATGCGCACGTCGGTCCGGATCGGCGTGCGACCGCCGACCGTCGTGTATTCGCCCTGCTGGAGCACGCGCAGAAGGCGCGTCTGCGCCTCCATCGGCATGTCGCCGATCTCGTCGAGGAAGAGTGTGCCGCCTTCGGCCTGCTCGAACCGTCCCGACGAGCGGTTCTGCGCGCCGGTGAAGGCGCCCTTCTCGTGGCCGAACAGTTCCGATTCGATCAGATCACGCGGGATCGCGGCCATGTTGATCGCCACGAAGGGGCCGTTGCGGCGGCGACCATATTCGTGAAGCGCGCGGGCGACCAGTTCCTTGCCGGTGCCCGATTCGCCCGAGATCATGACCGTCAGGTCGGTCTGCATCATTCGGGCGAGCATTCGGTAGATGTCCTGCATCGCAGCGGACCTGCCGACGAGCGGCATCGATTCGGGCTGCTCCTCGCTGCGCACCTCGCTCTTGACGCGTTTTGGCTCAGACAAGGCGCGGGTGACGATTTGCAGAAGTTCGGTCAGGTCGAACGGTTTCGGCAGATATTCATAGGCGCCGGTTTCCGAGGCACGGATCGCGGTCATGAACGTGTTCTGCGCGCTCATAACGACGACCGGCAGGTCCGGCCGCGCCTTCTTGATGCGCGGCAGCATGTCGAAGGCGTTTTCGTCCGGCATCACGACGTCGGTGATGACGAGGTCGCCTTCGCCAGCCGCGATCCAGCGCCAGAGCGTCGACGCATTCGACGTGACGCGGACCTCATGCCCGACGCGGGACAGGGCCTGGTTGAGGACGGTGCGGATCGCCGCATCGTCGTCGGCGACAAGAATGTTGCCGCGAACGGTCATGCTGTCTGCTCCTGATAATCGCGCGTTGCGCCGCCCCGTGGCTCCCTCCAGGTCGGCATCAAGATGCGGAAGGTCGTGCCGCGGCCTGTCGAATCGCATTCGATGACGCCGCCATGCTCGCCGACGATCTTGGCGACGAGTGCAAGGCCAAGGCCCGATCCGTTCTGCTTGGTGGAGATGAAAGGATCGAAGAGGATCGGGCGGATGTCTTCCGAGACACCGGGGCCATTGTCGTGAACGCAAAATTCGAGCGGCAGGGAGATACGTTCCCGCGTTCCGGGAACGGCGATCCTCATACCCGGGCGAAATGCGGTCGAGAGCGTGATTTCACCTGACGGTTCGTTTCCAATGGCTTCGGCGGCGTTTTTCACCAGATTTAGGAAGACCTGGATCAACTGGTCACGATTGGCAAAGACGGGCGGCAGCGACGGATCGTAGTCCTCGACGATCTTGATGCGGCTGGCAAATCCGTTGCGCGCGATCGCCTTCACATGGTCGAGCACGACATGGATGTTGACCGGATGACGGTCGATCGGTCGTTCGTCCGAGAAGATTTCCATGCGGTCGACCAGCGAGACGATGCGGTCGGTTTCGTCCTGGATCAGTCGAGTGAGCGCCCGGTCCTCGTCGCCGACTGCGGTTTCCAGCAATTGCGCGGCGCCGCGAATGCCCGAAAGCGGGTTCTTGATCTCATGCGCCAGCATGGCGGCGAGCCCCGTTACAGAGCGCGCCGCGCCGCGATGGGTCATCTGGCGGTCGATCTTGTCGGCCATCGAGCGTTCCTGGAACATGACGACCACCGCGCCGGGAATCTCGGCGATCGGCGAGGCATGGAGGTCGACCAGCCGATCGGTTCCGAGGCGCGGCGAGGAGATGTCGACGCGATATTCGTTGAAGGGCGCGCGCCGCTCGCGGACCTGGTTGATCAGGGTGATGAGCGGGCTGCCGAAGGGCACGAAACGCTCGATCGGATCGCGCGAGAGCAGCGAAGCGCTCGAACGGAAAAAGTCCTCCGCGTCGGCATTGGCGAAAACGATGCGGCTTTCCGAATCGACCATGATGACCGGATGGCGGATCGCGTTGAGGATCAACAGAGCGGAGTTGAGTGCGGGCTGGCTCATGCGGCGGCTGCAAGTGACGGGGCGGCGAACGCCTCGCGCAGGCTCGATATGACAGCGCGCGGATCGAGGCCGGTCATGATGGCGGTTCTCATGGAAGGATCGGTGTGCGGCGCGTGGCGGTCGAGATACCAGCCGAGATGCTTGCGCGCATGGCGCAGGCCCTGTCCCGTGCCATAAAGCGTCAGCATGTCCTCGTAATGGGCGACCACGTAGTCGACGAGTTCCGACTCGCCGGGAATAGCGTGGACGGGCGAGCCGCCGGAGGCCTCGACGATCCGGGCGCCCGCCCACGGCGCGCCATAATGGCCGCGGCCGACCATGACGGCATCGGCGCCGGACAGCATGAGCGCACACCTTGCGGTCGCAGCATCGGCGATGTCGCCATTGACGACGAGCGGTACCGAAATCGCGTCCTTGACGGCGCGGATCGCCTCCCAGTCCGCTTTGCCTTTGTAGAACTGCTCACGCGTGCGACCGTGGACGGTGATCATGCATACGCCGGCGGCGACCGCGCGCGCGGCGATGGCGGGCGCGTTGAGGCTTTCGGAATCCCATCC
Organism: Mesorhizobium sp. YIM 152430; assembly: GCF_029210365.1. GTDB lineage: Bacteria > Pseudomonadota > Alphaproteobacteria > Rhizobiales > Rhizobiaceae > Aliihoeflea. The sequence continues at coordinate 308,785 of NZ_JARGES010000027.1, read as the reverse complement.
AAGCCGCATCTTGACCGTCACCGGCACGTCGACCGCGTCGACGACGGCTTCGATCAACGACAGCGCATGATCGGGCTCGCGCATCAGCGCCGAGCCGCAATAGCCGCCGGTGACCTTCTTGGCCGGGCAGCCCATGTTGATGTCGATGATGTCGGCGCCCTCGCCTGTCGCGATGCGCGCACCCTCGGCCATCCAATGCGCATCGCGCCCGGCCAGTTGGACGACGTGTGTCTCGACATCGGGACGGCGGATGCGGCGTTCCGACTCGGCACGGCCGCGCGCGAGTTCGCCGCTTGCGACCATTTCGGAGACGACCATGCCCGCACCGTGCCGGAGTGCGCGGCGGCGCATCGGCTCGTCCGTGACGCCTGACAACGGCGCCAGGAACACCCTGTTCGGGACCGTGACGGTGCCGATCGTCAGTGGTCTTGCCAAGAGGTCAAAATCGGTCATGCACAAAAACCCGGCAGGCATTTATTCTTGCTTATCTGATAGCCATTTTTGCGCGTGACGGCAACTGCCGCATTCGCACGGTCTGGCATTTCTGCAAGGCGCTGATATGTGTGCTCGGCAAGTCGGAGACCAGCATGACCAAGCCGAAAATCGCAGCCATCATCGTCGCCGCAGGGCGGGGCGAGCGCGCAGGTGATCCGCATGAAGGCCCGAAGCAGTATCGGCGCATCGGCGGCAAGGCGGTCCTTGGGCATACGATCGCGACATTTGTGGCGCATCCACAGGTCGGAACGGTCGTTGTCGCGATCCACGCCGACGACAAAAACCTGTATCAGGAGGCCGCCGGCGAGTTTGGAGAGCGCGTGCTCGTCGTGACGGGCGGGGCGACGCGGCAGGCTTCGACATGGAACGCATTGCAGGCGCTCGACGAAGATGCGGCCGATGCGGTTCTCGTTCATGACGGCGTACGGCCGTTTGTCGATGCGGCGATGATTTCGCGGGTCATCGGCGGAATCGATGCGCAAGCGGGTTGTCTCCCCGCGCTCACCGTTTCCGATACGCTGAAGGAAACCGGCCCGGACGGTCTTGTCGCGCGCACGGTTTCACGCGCGGGGCTCTTCGGGGCGCAGACTCCGCAGGGCTTTCCCTTGCCGGCCTTCCATGCCGCCCATGCCCGAGCCGCGGCCGAGGGACGAGACGACTTCACCGATGATGCAGCAATTGCCGAATGGGCCGGCATTCCCGTGCGTCTCGTCGAAGGCTCGCCCGACAATGTCAAACTGACCTGGGCGCGCGACATCGCCAATGCCGACCAGAAACTGAGGATTGACGCGACGATGTTTCCAGACATTCGCACCGGCAATGGCTATGACGTCCACTCCTTCGAGCCGGGCGACGCTGTCGTCCTGTGCGGTGTCGCGATTCCGCACGACAGGAAGCTGTCGGGTCATTCGGACGCCGATGTCGGCCTCCATGCCCTGACCGACGCGCTTTTGGCCACCTGCGGCGCCGGCGATATCGGCACGCACTTTCCGCCGTCCGATCCGCAATGGAAGGGCGCGGCTTCGCACATCTTCGTCGAAGAGGCGGCGCGGATCGTTCGCGCGCGAAAGGGCCGGATTGCCAATGCCGACATCACCTTGATTTGCGAAGCGCCGCGGATTGGTCCATTTAGACAGTCAATGACGGATGCGCTCGTCGCCATGCTGAAGATTTCGCCTGACCGGGTCTCGATCAAGGCGACGACGAACGAGAGACTCGGTTTCGTCGGCCGGGGCGAAGGCATCGCCGCCATCGCCACCGCGACCGTTGCCTATCCAGGAGTGCTGCCAGAATGATGAGTGTGCTGCCCGAACTCGCCCAGGACTTTCTCGACGCCTGCAAACGCCAGGGCGTGCTGGCCGCCACGGCCGAATCGTGTACCGGCGGGCAGATCATCGCGCTCCTGACCGACATCCCCGGCGCCTCGTCGATGATCGATTGCGGCTTCGTCACCTATTCCAACGAGGCCAAGCAGAAGATGCTGGGCGTGAAGGCGGAAACGCTCGAAGCGCATGGCGCGGTGTCGGCCGAGACGGCGCGCGAGATGGCAGAAGGTGCGCTGAAGAAATCGCGCGCGGGCATTTCGCTCGCGGTCACCGGCATTGCCGGGCCGGATGGCGGCAGCGCGGAAAAGCCGGTCGGGCTCGTCTGGTTCGCGATCGCTCGCAAGGGGCACCCCACGCGCGTCCAAAAGCGCCAGTTCGAAGATGGCGGCCGCGACCATATCCGGTCCGAGACCGCCCGCACCGCGCTGGTGATGGGAATTTCCGCGCTAAGCTGAAGGGCTCGCGTAGATTTCGTCGGCACGCTTTTCGAAGGCTTCGGCGAACATGCGGAAGGCACGGTCGAACATCGCGCCCATCATCGCGCCGAGGATTCGGCTCTTGAACTCGTAGTCGATGAAGAAATGAACCGCCGTGCCGCCACCTTCCATGGCCTCGAAATGCCAGCGATTGTCGAGATAGCGGAACGGACCGTCGACATAGGAGACGTCGATGACGCTCTCGGCGGGCTTCAGGACGACATTGCTGGTGAAGGTCTCGCGCAGTGCCTTGTAGCCGACGGTCATATCGGCGATCAGCATCGTCAGGCCGTGGCGTTCCTTCTTCGAGCGCACCGACAAGGCCTCGCACATCGGCAAGAACTGAGGGTATTTCTCGACATCGGCGACGAGCGCGAACATCTGCTCGGGGCTATGGCGAACCCGCCGCGTGGTCTCGTATTTCGGCATGGTCAGGCGGCGGCAAGCTTTGCGGCACGCGCCGCCTTCAGGCGGGCGAAATCGTCGCCGGCATGATGCGAGGAACGCGTCAGCGGGCTCGACGCGACCATCAGGAAGCCCTTGGAATATGCAACCGTCTCGAAGGATTTGAACTCTTCGGGCGTGACGAACTTCTTGACCGCATGATGCTTGCGCGAAGGCGCGAGATATTGCCCGATGGTGATGAAATCGACGTCGGCGGAGCGCAGATCGTCCATCAACTGGAGGACTTCGTTTCGCTCCTCGCCAAGCCCGACCATGATGCCTGACTTGGTAAAGATGGTCGGGTCGATCTCCTTGACCTGCTGCAACAGCCTGATCGAATGGAAGTAGCGGGCGCCGGGACGGACCGTCAGGTAGTTCGACGGCACGGTTTCCAGATTGTGGTTGAAGACGTCTGGGCGGGCCGCGACCACGATCTCCATCGCACCCTTCTTGCGCAGGAAGTCGGGCGTCAGGATTTCGATCGTGGTGCCGGGCGCCGCCGCGCGGATCGCATGGATCACTTCGGCGAAATGTTGCGCGCCGCCATCCGCCAGATCGTCGCGGTCGACCGAGGTGATGACGACATGGTTGAGCCCCATCTGCGCCACTGCGCGGCCGACGCTGGCGGGTTCTTCCGGGTCGAGCGGCATCGGGATGCCTGTCGCCACGTTGCAGAAAGCGCAGGCGCGGGTGCAGATCTCGCCCATGATCATGAAGGTGGCGTGCTTCTTGTCCCAGCATTCGCCGATATTGGGGCAGCCCGCTTCCTCGCAGACCGTGACGAGCCTGTTCGACTTCACGATCTCGCGGGTTTCAAGATAGCCCTTCGACACCGGCGCCTTGACCCTGATCCATTCGGGCTTGCGCAGTACGTCCTGATCGGGCCGGTGGGCCTTTTCCGGGTGGCGCGGGCGCGGGCGGTTGAGCGTGGTGTCGAGTACGGTGACCATGAATGCTCCGGTTCGGTTATCGCCGGTTGTCGTCACCTTGTTCTATAAGGATTTCGCTAGAAGAATGTAAGGCCGCCATGGAGCATGGCGGCCTTGCACGAAATGCGTATCGAGCGTTCGTTTATCGCCGTATCGCGCGCGCGATCGCGATAAGCAGGCAGGCACCGATAAAGCCGACGATGAGATAGATCAGCACGCCGGTTCCGGTGTAGATGCCCAGGATGCTGAGCAGGAAATTCAGGAACGCCGCACCGATGATGCCGAGGATGATGTTCATGAAAAGGCCCATATTGGACTTCATGAACTGTTCGGCGAGCCAGCCGGCAATGCCGCCCACGATGATTGCGCCCAGAAGGCCCATTCCGTTCAGATCCATTCCACTCTCCTAGTTTTGCGGGATCAGTCTGCCGGGGAAACGCAGAAATGCGGCGTCGGTTCCGGGCGAATCGTTTGAAAATGCTAATTTAGGCGTTCAGCGCGCGGCCATAGGCATCCAGCACGCTCTCCTTCATCATCTCCGACAAAGTGGGATGCGGGAAGACAGTGTGCATGAGTTCTTCTTCGGTGGTTTCGAGGTTCATCGCGACGACGAAACCCTGAATGAGTTCGGTCACTTCCGCACCGACCATATGCGCTCCGAGAAGCTCGCCGGTCTTCCTGTCGAAGATGGTCTTGATCATGCCCTGATCCTCGCCGAGCGCTATGGCCTTGCCGTTGGCGGCGAATGAAAAGCGGCCGACGCGGATGTCGCGACCGGCTTCCTTGGCCCTGGCTTCCGTCAACCCGACGGACGCCACCTGCGGATGGCAATAGGTGCAGCCGGGAATCTTGCCCTTGTCGAGCGCATGGACGCCCTTCACGCCGGCGATCTTCTCGATGCAGATGACGCCTTCATGCTCGGCCTTGTGGGCGAGCATCGGTGCGCCGGCGACATCGCCGATGGCGTAGACGCCCTCGACATTGGTCTTGCCGTGGCCGTCGACGACAATTGTGCCGCGCTCGACCTTCACGCCAACTTCCTCGAGGCCGAGATTCTCGACATTGCCCTGGACGCCGACGGCCGAAATCAGGCGGTCGGCGGTGATCTTCTGGACCTTGCCGTCCTTGGTCTCGACATGGGCAGTGACGGAACTGCCGGATTTCTCGACCTTGGTCACCTTCGCTTCGAGCAGGAACTTCATGCCCTGCTTCTCGAGTTGCTTTTGCGCCAGCTTGGAAATCTCGGCATCCTCGACCGGCATGATCTGCGGCAGGAGTTCGACGACCGTCACGTCGGCGCCCATGGAGCGGTAGAAGGAGGCGAATTCGATGCCGATCGCGCCCGAACCCATGACGATCAGAGATTTCGGCATCTCCTTCGGCACCATGGCCTCGAAATAGGTCCAGATCAGCTTACCGTCCGGCTCGATGCCGGGCAGGACGCGCGGGCGCGCACCGGTCGCGACGATGATGTGCCTAGCCGAATAGGTGCCCTCGCCCTTGGTGCCCTTCGGCGCAGGATGCTGCGGCTCCATCGGCTTCTTCGACGATTTCGAGACGACCACCTTGCCGCCCCTGGCAAGCTTCGCCTCGCCCCAGATCACGTCGACCTTGTTCTTCTTCATTAGGAAGCCGACGCCGCCATTCAGCCGCGCCGAGACGCCGCGCGAGCGCTCGACGACCGCTTTAACGTCCGCCTTCACCTCGCCGGAAATCGTCAGGCCGTAATTCCTGGCGTGCTCGGCATAGTGCTTGATCTCCGCCGAGCGCAGCAGCGCCTTGGTCGGGATGCAGCCCCAGTTCAGGCAGATGCCGCCCAGATGCTCGCGCTCGACGATGGCCGTCTTGAAACCGAGCTGGGCCGAACGCACGGCGGTCACGTAGCCGCCGGGCCCCGAGCCGATGATGATGACGTCGTAGTCGGTATCCGCCATGGCAGGCTCCTAGATTCCGAGCATCATGCGGACGATGGGCTCCAGCCCCCGCCCGATGGCGCGCGTGTTTTCCGCATCAAGGTGAACGCCGTCGACCGGCGTCGTTTGCGCGACCGAGCCGGCATCGAAGAAGCCGCAGCCCCATTCGTCGGCGAGATCGGCGTAGAAACTGGCAAGCATCCGCGACTGCTCGACGCCGCCGGCGAACATGGCGCTGTATTCGGTGTTGGCCGTCTCGCAAAGCGGCGGCGGCGCGACGATGAGCACCGCCGGCGGCTCGGACTGGCCGTCGCGCATGGCGTTGAACTTCACCAGTTCGACCAGCCGCCGCATCCCCTGCATCGCGGCAAGCGCGGTGCCGGCGATGGCGGGCTTCATGTCGTTCGAGCCCAGAAGGATGATGACGAGGTCGATCGGCGCGTGGGTGTAGAGCACGGTTGGCAGGATGCGCGCGCCGTTGCGGTCGCAATCGGCCAGATGCTCGTCGAAGGCGGTCGTGCGGCCGCGAAGGCCCTCGGCGATCACCTGGATGTCCGTCCCGAGCGCCGTCTGCAATACGTTCGGCCAGCGATCTGCGAAGTCATGCCGTCCACCGGTTTCGGCGTCGGAGCCCCAGGTGATTGAGTCGCCGTAGCAGAGGATGGTTTTCATCAATGAAGCCCCTGCTAAACCAGCATCCCCATCGGGTTTTCGATCAGCCGCTTGAACGCTGCCAGAAGTTCGGCGCCGAGCGCGCCGTCGACCGCGCGGTGGTCGGTCGAGAGCGTCACCGACATGACATTGGCCACCTTGATCTCGCCGTTCTTCACCACTGCCCGCTCCTCGCCCGCTCCGACCGCAAGGATCGTCGCGTGGGGTGGGTTGATGACGGCGGCGAAGTCCTTGATGCCGAACATGCCGAGATTGGAGACGGCCGTCGTGCCGCCCTGGTATTCTTCCGGCTTCAGCTTCTTGTTACGCGCGCGGGCGGCCATGTCCTTCATCTCGTTGGAGATGGCGGAGAGCGATTTCTGGTCGGCCTTGCGGATGATCGGGGTGATCAGTCCGCCGGGAATGGACACCGCCACGCCGACATCGGCGTGTTTGTGTTTCAGCATCCCACCTTCCGACCACGAGACGTTCGCATCCGGCACGGCGACGAGCGCCATCGCCATCGCCTTGATGACGAGGTCGTTGACCGAGAGCTTGTAGGCCGGCGCCTCGCCCTTTTCGGTCTTCCTGACCGGGGCGGCGTCGTTGATCTGCTTGCGCAGCGCGAGCAGCGCGTCGATCTCGCAGTCGAGCGTCAGGTAGAAATGCGGGACGGTCGACTTCGCCTCGACGAGGCGGCGCGCGATGGTCTTGCGCATATTGTCGTGCGGGACGAGTTCGTAGGAACCTTCCTCGAAGAGCTTGAGGATCGCCTCGTCCGACATGCCCTTGACCGGCGCGGGGGCGGCAGGCGCGGGCTTGGCGGCGCCGCCCTTCGCGGCGGCCTCGACGTCGGCCTTCACCACACGGCCATGCGGGCCGGAGCCGGTGACGGCCGAAAGATCGATGTCGGCATACTTGGCGAGACGGCGCGCGAGCGGCGAGGCGAAGGTGCGTTCGCTGCCGGTGGATTTCTGCGGCGCAGCAGGCGCCTTGGCCTTTGCCTCGGCCTGCTTCGGCTTTTCCGCCGGCGCCGACTCGGCAGCCTTTTCGGGCTTTGCTTCCGACTTCGACGCCTCCGCCTTGGCGGCCGCCCCCGCATCCTCGCCCTCTTCGGCGAGTACGGCAATCAGCGCGTTGACCTTGACGCCTTCGGTACCGGCCGGAACGACAATCTTCGCGACCGTTCCCTCGTCGACGGCTTCGACTTCCATCGTCGCCTTGTCGGTCTCGATCTCGGCGATGACGTCACCGGGCGCGACCTTGTCGCCCTCCTTGACCAGCCATTTGGCCAGATTGCCCTCCTCCATCGTCGGGGAGAGCGCGGGCATGGTGATGTTGATCGGCATGGTCCGCTCTCCCTCAGGCCTTGTAAGTGACGGCCTTCACGGCCTCGACGACCTCGGCGACGCTCGGCAGAGCGAGCTTTTCGAGATTGGCCGCATAGGGCATCGGCACGTCCTTGCCGGCGACGGTGATGATCGGCGCGTCGAGATGGTCGAAGGCGCGCTGCATCACCTGGCTGGCGACATGCTCGCCGACGGAAGATTGCGGGAAGCCTTCCTCGACCGTGACGAGACGATTGGTTTTCTTGACGCTCTCGACAACCGTGTCGATGTCGATCGGACGGATGGTTCGCAGGTCGATGATCTCGACATCGATCCCCTCGCCCGCCAGTTCCTCGGCGGCCTTGACCGCATAGGTCATGCCGATGCCGAAGGAGACGATGGTCGCGTCCTTACCGGTCTTGTGAACGCGCGCCTTGCCGATCGGCAGCACGAAATCATCCATCTTCGGCACGTCGAAGGTCTGGCCGTATAGGATTTCATTTTCAAGGAAGACGACCGGATTCGGATCGCGGATCGCGGCCTTCAACAACCCTTTGGCGTCGGCGGCCGTATAGGGCATGACGACCTTGAGGCCCGGAATGTGGCCATACCAGGCGGCATAGCACTGCGAATGCTGGGCGCCGACGCGCGCCGCCGCGCCGTTCGGGCCGCGGAAGACGATCGGCGCGCCCATCTGGCCGCCGGCCATATAGAGCGTCTTTGCGGCCGAATTGACGAGATGGTCGATCGCCTGCATGGCGAAGTTGAAGGTCATGAATTCGACGATGGGCTTCAGCCCGGCCATCGCCGCACCGACGCCGACGCCCGCAAAGCCGTGCTCGGTGATCGGCGTGTCGACGACGCGCCTGGCGCCGAATTCCTGCAACAGGTTCTGGGTGATCTTGTAGGCACCCTGATATTCGGCGACTTCCTCGCCCATGATGAAGACATCTTCGTCGCGGCGCATTTCCTCGGCCATCGCGTCGCGTAGCGCTTCGCGGACCGTCGTCGGCACCATTTCGGTGCCCTCAGGAATGTCCGGATCGGCGGCAACTTCCGTCTTCGGCGCGGCAGGAACGGATGCGCCGTCCTTCTTGGCAGACGGCTCTTCCGTCGCCTGCTTGTCCTTGCCGCCGGCGGCATCGGCTGTCTGTTCGGGCTCGTCGGAGGATTTGGCGGCAGATTTCGACGCCTTGCCGACGTCGTCGGCGCTTTCGCCTTCTTCGAGCAGGACGGCGATCGGCGTGTTGACCTTCACGCCCTCGGTGCCGGCCGCGATCAGGATCTTGCCGAGCGTGCCTTCATCGACCGCCTCGACTTCCATCGTCGCCTTGTCGGTCTCGATTTCGGCGATGACGTCGCCGGCGACGACCTTGTCGCCTTCGTTCTTCAGCCACTTGGCCAGATTGCCCTCTTCCATGGTCGGCGAGAGCGCGGGCATCAGGATTTCAATCGGCATCGAGCGCGCTCCTCAAAGAAGAATGTCGGTGTAGAGTTCGGACGCATCGGGCTCCGGGTCGTTCTGCGCGAACTCCGCCGAATCGGCGACGATCTCGCGAACCTCCTTGTCGATGGCCTTCAGTTCGTCCTCGGTGGCCCATTTCTTCTCGATCAGCCGCGCTTTCACCTGCTCGATCGGGTCGTGCTCGGAGCGCATCTTCTGCACTTCGTCCTTCGAGCGGTATTTCGCCGGGTCCGACATCGAATGGCCGCGATAGCGATAGGTCTGCATTTCGAGGATCATCGGGCCGTTGCCGGCGCGCGCCCACTCGACCGCCATGTCGCCGGCGGCCTTGACCGCGCGCACGTCCATACCGTCGACCTGGATGCCTGGGATGTTGAAGGAGGCGCCGCGTTGCGAAAAATCGGTCTGCGCGGAGGCACGGGCGACCGAGGTGCCCATCGCGTAGCGGTTGTTCTCGATGATGTAGATCGACGGCAGCTTCCACAGCGCCGCCATGTTGAAGCTCTCATAGACCTGGCCCTGATTGGCCGCGCCGTCGCCGAAATAGACCAGCGAGACGTTGTCGTTCTCGCGGTAGCGGTTGGCGAAGGCCAGGCCGGTGCCGAGCGAGACCTGCCCGCCGACGATGCCGTGTCCGCCGTAGAAATTCTTCTCCTTGGAGAACATATGCATGGAGCCGCCCTTGCCGCGCGAATAGCCGCTGCGGCGCCCGGTCAACTCGGCCATCACGCCGCGCGCGGTCATGCCGGTGGCGAGCATATGGCCATGGTCGCGATAGCCGGTGATCACCTGATCGCCCTCCTTGAGGGCCATCTGCATCCCGGTGACGACCGCTTCCTGGCCGATATAAAGGTGGCAGAAGCCGCCGATGAAGCCCATGCCGTAAAGCTGGCCCGCCTTCTCCTCGAAGCGGCGGATCAGCAGCATGTCGCGATAAGCCTTGTGCTCTTCCTCCTTCGAAAATTCGAGAGGCGGCGGCGTCTTGATCGCAGAAGCGGATTTGGCGTCGGACTTTGCGCGCGACGCCTTCTTGGCGGCTGTTGCCATGCCTTGGTCTCCCGGAGCCTGTCTCTTTGCGGACGACCGGGCATGTGAGCATACCCGGATATTGACCTTAGGCTAGCATGGGGACTTCGTTCCCGCTATGCCGATTTCGCATAGGGGATATTCATCGAAGATGCTGAAAAAACAGTGGAATTAGACGATTAACTTGATTTGAGTTAATCAACGATCGAGGTAGATCACCACCTCGTCGTCGCGCACGAGATCGAGCGCCCGGCGCGCCTGTTCGTCGAGCATGTCGCGCTCGATCGTTCCATCATTGATGAGAACGAGTTTTGTTTCAAGCGCCTCACGCTCTTCGACGAGCCGGTCCAGCTCGGACTGGAGGATGGCGACGCGCTCTTCCAGCCGGTGCTTGGCGTCGATGCCGTATGCCCCATGAAAGGCGTGATAGCCGAAATAGGCCAGAAAGGCCGATGCGACGACCGGCACGATCAGGCGGCCGGTGTTGCGCTGCTTGTGATGACGGGTCCACATGGGGCGATTCCTTGAACAGAACCATGTGAACCCGCCATGCTTAATGGACGGTTACGAAGCGCGTCCCGAACGCAGGATCGAGTGGCCGGCATAGCGCGCCGAGCGGCCCAGTTCCTGCTCGATGCGCAGAAGCTGGTTGTACTTGGCGAGACGGTCCGAGCGGGCGAGCGAACCGGTCTTGATCTGCCCGCAATTGGTTGCGACGGCGAGGTCGGCAATGGTCGAATCCTCGGTCTCGCCCGAGCGGTGCGACATGACGGCGGTGTAGGCCGCCTTGTGCGCTGTCTCGACCGCATCGAGCGTTTCCGACAGGGAGCCGATCTGGTTGACCTTGACGAGGATCGAATTGGCGACGCCCATGCGGATGCCATCCTTGAGGCGAGCCGAATTGGTGACGAAGAGATCGTCGCCAACGAGTTGGACCTTGGCCCCGACGAGATCGGTCAGCGCCTTCCAGCCGTCCCAGTCGTCTTCGCCCATGCCGTCCTCGATCGAGATGATCGGGTAGGCGTCGCACAGCTTGGCGAGATATTCGGCCTGGGCCTGCCCGTCGCGCTTCGTGCCCTCGCCCTCATAGTCGTAGACGCCTTTCTTGAAGAACTCGGTCGCTGCGCAGTCGAGCGCGAGCGCGACGTCCTCGCCGGGCTTGAAGCCGGCCTTCTCGATCGACCTGGTGACGAAATCGAGCGCGTCCTCGGCGCTCTTCAGGTTCGGCGCGAAACCGCCCTCGTCGCCGACATTGGTGTTGTGCCCGGCCTGCTTCAGGTCCTTCTTGAGCGTGTGGAAGATTTCCGCGCCCCAGCGCAGCCCCTCGCGGAAGCTCTCCGCACCGACCGGCATGATCATGAATTCCTGGAAGTCGATCGGATTGTCGGCATGGGCGCCGCCATTGATGATGTTCATCATCGGTACGGGAAGGACATGCGCGCCTGCGCCGCCGACATAGCGGTAGAGCGGCAGGCCGGCGGACTGCGCTGCCGCCTTGGCGACGGCGAGCGAAACGCCGAGGATCGCGTTGGCACCGAGCCGCGCCTTGTTGGGCGTGCCATCCAGATCGATCATGGTGCGGTCGATGTGAAGCTGGTTCTCGGCCTCCATGCCGCCGATCGCCTCGAAGATTTCGCCGTTGGCGGCCTCGACGGCACCCTCGACGCCCTTGCCGAGATAGCGGGCGCCGCCATCGCGCAGTTCGACCGCCTCATGGGCGCCCGTCGACGCGCCCGACGGGACGGCCGCGCGACCGAATGCACCGTCCTCCAGCGTAACGTCGACCTCGACGGTCGGATTGCCACGGCTGTCGAGGATTTCGCGGGCCGTAATGTCGATGATTGCGGTCATGGCGGATGCACCTTTGGCTGGGAATGGTGCCGGTTTCTTAGCGAAAGGCTGCGAAAAGGCAATGACGGCCCAACGCAAAAAGCCCCGCAAGCGGGGCCTTTCGGGATCAATCGATTAGGATCAGTACCAGTAGGGCTGGACCTTGTAGTAGTCATAGGACGCGTCGCGCGCGGCCTTGCCGTCCGAACCGGTCAGTTCGTCGATGTCGTGCGTCGGCGCGGCTTCGAGTTGCTCGCGCGTGAACGGGACGACATAGCCTTCCTGGTTCTTCTCGTAGTCGAGGGCCGACCACGGAATTGCGTGGTACCTTTCGCCGATGCCGAGGAAGCCGCCGAAACCGATGACGGCGAACATGATGTTGTTGGACGTCTTGTCCAGCATCACGTCCTCGATCGAGCCGATATGCTGGCCTTCGGTATTGTAGACATTGGTGCCGATGACGCGCGATGCGCGGATGGCCTGCGTGTGGCCCGTTGCGGTGGTCATTGATCTGCTCCTTGGGTTGTTTCCCGTTGAGCATCAAACCAGTCAGCGTGGTGAATGTTCCGACGATTTCGCGATGCGGTCGAAGGCGACGAGGCGCGTCAGAAGCGCTTCCATCTGCTCGACAGGGACCATGTTCGGCCCGTCCGAGGGTGCGGTGTCCGGGTCCTGATGGGTCTCGATGAAGACGCCCGCGACGCCGACGGCGACGGCAGCGCGCGCCAGCGTCTCGACGAAGCGACGCTCGCCGCCCGACGATCCGCCCTGCCCGCCCGGCTGCTGCACCGAATGGGTCGCGTCGAAGATCACCGGTGCGCCGGTCCCGGCCATGATCGGCAGCGCGCGCATGTCGGAGACGAGCGTGTTGTAGCCGAAGGACGCGCCGCGCTCGGTCAGGAGCACGTTCGGATTGCCCGATTCGGTCACCTTGGCTACGACGTTCTTCATGTCCCAGGGCGCGAGGAACTGGCCCTTCTTGACGTTGACGACCTTGCCGGTCTTCGCGGCGGCGATCAGAAGGTCGGTCTGGCGCGAAAGGAAGGCCGGGATTTGGAGAATGTCGACCACTTCCGCGACGATGGCGCACTGCTCTTCGGTGTGGACGTCGGTGAGCACCGGAAAGCCGAACTCGCGCTTCAGGTCGGCGAAGACCGGGAGAGCGGCGTCGAGGCCCGCACCGCGCGTTCCCTTGAGCGAGGTGCGGTTGGCCTTGTCGAAGGATGACTTGTAGACGAGGCCGAGGCCCAGCCTGTCGGTGATCTCTTTCAGGCGGCCTGCCATGTCGAAGGCATGGTCGCGGCTTTCGAGCTGGCAGGGGCCTGCGATCAGGACGAAGGGCGCATCATTGGCAATGACGATGTTGCCGACGGATACGGTGGCGTTGGGGCGGATCATGATCTGTCCTCGAAAGTGAAAATCGCGCCCTGACCGGATGCGGGCCGCACCGTCAGCTTGCCGCCTTCCCGCTCGAAGACCACGTCTCCTGCCGCAAGCGCTTCGGCAGTCGCATCGATATCGGCGACGGCGAAGTGGATGGCGGCAAGGCGAAGCGGTCCGTCTGCGGGCTCGATCGCAAGCCGCGAATTGCCCAGATGCGCAGAGAGAGCGCCGTTTGCCCGGCCGACCGGCCCGTTGGCGAGTGTGGACAGGAATGCCTCCTGCGCCTGCGGATCGACGGCGGTCAGCGTGACGCCGGCAATGCCCGCCACGCCGTTGCGATGCGTTTCGAGCGCGGCACGGCCGGCCAATGCTGGAGCCTCGATGCGCTGGCAGGTGAAGAAATAGGCGGCATCGCTTGTCGGCTCCGCAGCGAATGCGAGCCGGAACGAGACCTTGCCGCTTCGTCCCTTTGGATCGACGAAGGCGCGTGAGAAATCGAGGACCGGTCCGGCGGAAAAATCCGCTTCGTCAAAGCCCGCATGATCCGCCATCGCGTCGTCCGTCTTGAAGACGAGCGCCGAGAAGCCGTCAGCGCCGACCGCCTGCCGATAGAGTGCATCGCGGGCGACGAAGACGTTCCTGCTCTCGATCGCCTCAGCGACTTTGATCGCATCCCCGATTGCCAGCGGCTCAAGGAAGGTGTCGTCGGCGAAATAGACGCAGGAATTGATCGTGCCGAACGGGTGCGTGCCTTGTGGCGCCACAGTGAATCCGAGAGCTTCATAGCGGGCGCGCGCCGTTGCCAGATCGGGCACCGGCAGGACGCAGTGGTCGAGAAGTCGCAGCGTCAATGTCATCGCGGCGGTTTGCCCCAAAGCGGGCTCGGGTGCAAGGCTAGTGCGTCGCCGGTTCCAGCGGCGCGGCCTGTGCCGTTCCGCCGCCCAGATCCGGCAGGAGTTCGGGCAGCCGGAACTGCTCGAGAAAGCCGGTGACCGCTTCGAGGGCGCCGTGGGCGAACATATCGCCATGACCGGCTTCCTTGAAAATGTGCAGCGATGCGAACGTCTCGTTCAGGGAAGCGAGCTTTTGGGCAAAGGTCGCGGGCGTCACCTGGTCCTGCCCGCCGGCCATCAGCAGGATCGGCACGTCGATCTCGCCGATCCGCGAGCGCGTGTCGAACTGGGTGCGCACGAGCCAGACCGGCGCCCTGCCCGCCTGCTGGCGCACGGCATCGCGAAAGCTGGTGAACGGCGCTTCGAGGATGACCGCGCGCGGCTTGATCTGGCTGGCGGCATAGCTCGCTATCCCGGTGCCCATAGAATATCCGTAGAGGATCGTCCCGTCGGGCGCCATGTTCTCGACCGCCAGCTTCGCAAGAAGGCCCGCGGCGTCGCGATAAAGATGCGTCTCGCTCGGCCGGCCGGGATTGCCGCCATATCCGCGATAGCCGGCGAGCAGCAGGCCATAGCCCTCTTCGGCAAGCTTGAAGAGATGGCTCGGCTTCTTGACCAGGTCGCCGACGCGGCCCGGAAAATAGACGATGACCGGTTTGCCGGGGTCGGGCTGCTTGTACCAGCTCCGCAGGGTCAGCCCGTCATGGGTCTTCATGTCGAAGGGTTCGAGCTTGGCGTCGCTTTCCAGATGAAGGACGCTGAGCACCAGCCTTTCGCGAAAAAGGATCAGTTCCGGCACGGTCTGCATAGCAATTGTCGCAATGCCGCCCAGCGCGACGACGAACGCTGCGGCCATCATGCGTGGGGACTTCAACGAAATCATGCCGATCGACGTTCCTCTTGCGAAAAATGGCTGCCTCTTCGAGAGCAGCCAATCATGTCTGCAATTTGTTACACATCCGTCACATTGTGTGAATAGGCTGCGGCCAATCGACTCGGCTGGAAAGAAGCCAGATGCGAATCCTGTTCGTGACAGATGCCTGGGAACCGCAGGTCAACGGTGTCGTGCGGACCATGAAAAGTCTGATCGCGGCACTCGAACAATTCGGCATCCACACGACGCTGCTTACGCCACAAGGCTTTCGATCGCTTGCCATGCCAACCTATCGCGACATTCGGCTTGCCATAACGCGGCCGAAGACCATCGCGCGGGCGATCGATGATGCGCGCGCCGACCATATCCACATCGTGACGGAAGGACCGCTTGGCATTCTGGCCCGCCGCGACTGCCTCAAGAGGGGCAGGACGTTCTCTACGAGCTACCACACGCGCCTTCCTGAATATCTTCGCGCGCGAATGCCTATTCCACAAAGCCTGTCCTATCTGCTGCTGCGCCGATTCCACAATGCCGGCATCGCCACGCTGGCGGCGACCCCTTCGCTTGTGACGGAACTCCAGGAACGTGGCTTCACGCGCATCGCGCCCTGGGGACGCGGCGTGGACCTCGACCAGTTCAATCCGGGGAATCGCTCGGATTTGGGGCTGCCAGGTCCCGTTTTCCTCTATGTGGGTCGCGTCGCGGTGGAAAAGAACATTCCCGCCTTCCTCGACCTCGACCTGCCGGGAACCAAGCTGGTGGTCGGTGGCGGTCCGGATCTGGACTTCCTGAAGGCGCGCTACCCGCATGTGCGTTTCGCCGGCCCCCAATTCGGCGAGGAACTGGCGCGGACCTATGCGTCGAGCGACGTCTTCGTCTTTCCCAGCCGCACGGATACGTTCGGGCTGGTGATCCTGGAGGCTTTGGCGAGCGGGCTTCCCGTCGCGGCGTATCCGGTGACCGGGCCGGTCGACATCCTGACCGAAGGCAGCGGGGCGATGCATCAGGATCTGCGGCTGGCGTGCCTCGCGGCGCTAAATATCCCGCGCGAGTCCGCTCGCAGACAGGCGGAGCGGTTTCGCTGGGAAAACTGCGCGCAGATATTCCTGCGCGCAATCGCTGCCTAGCCCTTATACAAGCCTGCTCTGCTCGACCGCCGCCTCGATGAACGAGGCGAATAGCGGGTGCGGCTCGAACGGACGCGACTTCAGTTCCGGGTGATACTGAACGCCGATGAACCAGGGATGGTCGGCATATTCGATCGTCTCCGGCAGCACTCCGTCCGGCGACATGCCGGAGAAGATGAGGCCGCTGTCCTCCAGCCGATCCTTGTAGTCGACATTGACCTCATAGCGATGACGATGGCGCTCGGAAATGTCGGTCGAGCCATAGATGTCGGCGATCCGCGTGCCTTCCTTCAAGGCCGCCTTGTAGGCACCGAGGCGCATCGTACCGCCGAGATCTCCGGCCGCCTGGCGCTTTTCGAGCATGTTGCCCTTCAGCCATTCGGTCATCAAGCCGACAACCGGTTCCTTGGCGGGGCCGAATTCGGTCGAGGACGCGTTCTCGATGCCGGCGAGCGAACGAGCAGCCTCGATGCAAGCCATCTGCATTCCGAAGCAGATGCCGAAATACGGCACCTTGCGTTCGCGTGCGAATTTGGCGGCGAGGATCTTGCCCTCGGCGCCGCGCTCGCCGAAGCCGCCGGGAACGAGGATGCCGTGGACCTTTTCGAGGAACGGCGCCGGGTCTTCCTTCTCGAACACTTCCGATTCGATCCAGTCGAGCTTGACCTTGACCCGGTTCGCCAGGCCGCCATGCGACAGGGCCTCGATCAGCGACTTATAGGCGTCCTTGAGGCCGGTATATTTGCCGACGACGGCGATGGTGACCTCGCCTTCGGGATTGTGCAGACGGCTCGAGACCTCCTGCCAGCGCTCCATGCGTGGCTTCGGTGCCGGGTCGATGCCGAAGGCGGCCAGCACTTCCGAATCGAGCCCTTCGGCGTGGTAGGCCATCGGCACGTCATAGATGTGCGACACGTCAAGCGCCTGGATGACGGCCGTCTCGCGCACGTTGCAGAACAGCGAGAGCTTGCGGCGCTCCTCGGTCGGGATCGAGCGGTCGGCGCGCACGAGCAGGATGTCCGGCGCGATGCCGATGGAGCGCAGTTCCTTGACGGAATGCTGCGTCGGCTTGGTCTTCAGTTCGCCGGCCGCCGGAATCCAGGGCATCAGCGTCAGATGGATGTAAACCGCCTGTCCGCGCGGCAGATCGTTGCCGAGTTGGCGGATGGCCTCGAGGAACGGCATCGCCTCGATGTCGCCCACCGTGCCGCCGATCTCGCAGAGAACGAAATCGTAGTCCTCATTGCCTTCGAGGACGAAATTCTTGATCTCGTCGGTGACGTGCGGAATGACCTGCACGGTCGCGCCGAGATAGTCGCCGCGCCGCTCGCGTTCGATGATGTTCTTGTAGATGCGGCCGGTGGTGATGTTGTCCTGCTGGTTTGCGGAACGCCCGGTGAAGCGCTCATAATGACCGAGATCGAGATCGGTTTCCGCGCCGTCGTCGGTGACGAACACCTCGCCATGCTGATAGGGCGACATCGTGCCCGGATCGACATTGAGATAGGGGTCTAGCTTGCGCAGTCTCACGCGATAGCCACGGGCCTGCAAAAGGGCGGCGAGTGCCGCTGCTGCAATGCCTTTGCCAAGGGAGGAGACCACGCCGCCGGTGATGAATACATATCGCGCCATGGGAGTCGGTGCTTACCGTCACAAATGAAAATGCGCCAGCCAAAAATCTTCGGCCGGCGCATTTAGGGGTGGAAGAAGGGATCAGAGAACGACGACTTCGGCGCCGACCCTGACCCGCGAATAGAGATCCATGACGTGCTCGTTGATCATGCGGAAGCAACCATTGGACGAGGCGCTGCCGATGGTCTCGGGCTGATTGGTGCCATGAATGCGAACATGGGTGTCGACCTTGTCCTGGTGCAGATAGATCGCGCGCGCGCCGAGCGGATTGTCCGGTCCGCCATTCATGCCGTCCTTGTACTGGCCATACTTCTGCGGCTCACGTTCCTGCATCGCCTTGGTGGGAAACCACCGCGGCCATTCCTGCTTGTCGCCGACCCTGGCGGTGCCCTTGAACTCGAGACCGTCCTTGCCGACCGCGATCGCATAGCGTCGTGCAGAGCGGCGATCCTCGACCAGATAGAGCACGCGCGCCTGCGGATCGATGACGATGGTGCCGGGCTCATAGCCGGAGAACGGAACCACGACCGGCATCTGCTCGGGCTTCGGTGTGAACTTGCGGACCTTCTCGCGCTCGCCGAGCACTTCGTCGAGCGCGCGGGTTTCGGGCAGAAGCTCCGTCTCCATTGGCCGCATGAAGCCGGTCGAGACCATCGCCGTCGATCGCAACTCACCAATATTGCCTTGGGTGCGGATAGTAGCGACGTCCTGAACGGGCAGCGCAGGAGCGGGTGCGGCAATGCGGGCCGGCTGCGGCTTGACGACCTGACGCGGCGCGACGGGCGCCGCCTTCTCCTGCGGAAACACGAACACCGGCGGCGGCTCCTGCGCGAAGGACTGGGTTGCGAAGCCGGCAAGAAGGATTGCCAGAGCGATACGCTTGATCATGTCGAAAGCCCCTTTGCGCCGCGCGCGCCAATGCGTTCCACGACACGCGTGGACATCGCCATCATATCAAAACCGCCATGCGACCCTCAAGGGCTGCAAGGCCCTTGATGCTGCGACGCAAACGAAATCGGGCGGCTGTGATCACAAGAACACAACCGCCAGATGATAGCTCGCCAAATGGAATCAGTTGCCGGTGGGAACCTGATCCTGTTCGACCGGTGCCGCATCCGTATCCGTTGCAGACGCGGCTGGCGCTTCGTCTGTTGCCGGTGCTGCGGGTGCGCCTGACGCTGCGCCATCGTCGGATGACGGTGCGGAAGGCGCTGCCGGGGCGGTCGGAATGTCGTCTCCGCCGAGTTGGTCGAGCACGCCGCCCGAGCCCGAGGGCGCCTGCTGGCCTTGCTGCTGGGTCGGGATGCGATCGAGGAAATCGGTCGGCTGTTCGCCGTAGCGGGCCAGCAGGGAGAGGCCGAGCGATGTCGCAAAGAAGATCGCGGCCAGAATGCCGGTCGCCCGCGTCAGCGGATTGCCCGAACCGCGCGCGGCAGCGAAATTGCCGCCGCCCCCACCGCCGATGCCGAGGCCGCCGCCTTCGGAACGTTGCAGCAGCACGACGGCCACCATCGCCAGAACGACGAGCAAATGGATGACGATGAGGATGGTTTGCATAAGAAAATCCGGGTGATCTTTTCTCTCCCGCGAAAGGTGACGCGGGGCGACGCGGCTCAATACACGGCTTCAGCCGCCATTCCAAGTCCTATATGGCCAAGCCCTATATGGCTGGCACGGAGCCGTGATTTCAAGGCCGGGCGATTGATTGAAGCCCGAAACCCTGCATCAGCCGGTTGACCGCAAAATCGGCATTGCCCGAGGTGAATACCGCGTGGTCGAAAACATTGCGGTCGCCGCCGCCGGCCGGCTTGTTGTCCAGAAGCGCCAGAACGCGCCGCGCGATCGCCTCTGCCGGGTCGAGCCAGTCGACCGGCCAGGGCGCGAGTCGCCGGAACACGTTGGCCAGAAAGGGATAATGCGTGCAGGCAAGGACGACGATGTCGGTGCGCCGGCCGTCCTGCTCGACGAAGCAGGGCTCGATCTCGGCGCGGATCGCATCCGTATCGACGGGCTCGCCGCGAATGTGCGCCTCGGCAAAACGCGCCAGCGACTGGCTGCCGACGAGCCGCACATGGCATCTGGTCGCGAAGGACTGGATCAGATTGCGCGTATAGGCGCGCTTGACCGTTCCCGGCGTTGCCAGAACCGAGATCAGCCCGGAGCGTGTACGCTCGGCAGCCGGCTTGATCGCCGGCACCGTGCCGACGAAGGGTGTCGAGGGATAGGAGGCGCGCAGATCCTGGAGAACCAAGGTCGAGGCCGTGTTGCAGGGAATGGCGAAGACCAGCGGGTCGTGCTCGGCGATCAGCTTGCCGGCAAGCTCGACGATCCGCGCCTTGAGCGCCTCTTCCTCCCAGTCGCCATAGGGGAACGCCGCGTCGTCGGCCACGTAGACGAAGCGCCGGTCGGGCATCAAGACGCGTGCCTCGCGCAGGACGGTCAGGCCGCCAATCCCTGAATCGAACAGGATGATCGGCCGGTCAGCCATCCGCGTCTCCCGGCTCGCGACCCTGCGCGTCCGCCTCGGCCTTGCGTTTCGAATATCCCGCGCCGCGCGGCTCTTTCGGGGAGTAGTAGTCGAGCGAGTTCAGGGCCCCGCGCAGGAGCTTTATCTCGGCGACGCTGAAGCCCGGCCGGGTCAGCACCGCGCGCAAGGCGTCGACCATGCGCGGCTTCTTCGCCGCAGGACGAAAGTAGCCGCGCGCGTCGAGCGCCGATTCCAGATGGTCGAAAAAACCGGCGAAGATCGCCTTCGGCGCCTGCTCGATGACGGGGCCGGAAAAAGGCACCTGCTCGGTTTCCGAACCGCTTTTCATCCATTCATAGGACATCAGGAGGACGGCCTGCGCGATGTTGAGCGAGGCGAAGGCGGGATTGACCGGGAAGGTGACGATCTCGTCGGCGAGCGCCACTTCCTCATTGTCGAGGCCGAACCGCTCGCGCCCGAAGAGGATTCCGATCCCCTCGCCCGCGCCGAACCGTCGGCGCAGCTCACCCGCCGCCGAAACCGGCCCGCGCACGGGCTTGAAGCCGTCGCGCTGGCGGGCCGTGGTGGCGAGCACGTAGTTCAGGTCGGCGATCGCTTCGGCAAGCGTTTCGAAGACGCGGACCTTGTCGATGACATGATCCGCCTTCGAAGCGGCAGCCCTGGCCTTCTCGCTCGGCCAACCGTCGCGCGGGTTGACGAGGCGCAGTTCGGCCAGGCCGAAATTCGCCATGGCACGCGCGACCATGCCGATATTCTCGCCAAGCTGCGGCTCGACGAGGATGATCGCCGGTCCTTCCTGGATCAGCGTGCGGTCGCGGTCGGTGCCTGCCATGTCTTTCCCGTTCATCGATGCGGATTCACCACTGGCACAGGCGCGGAAAAAACGGAACAGGCGTCAGCCGACGAACTCGCGGATTGCACTTGCCACGGCTTGCGGACGTTCATGCAAGATCCAGTGGCCGCTGTCGGAAAAGCGTCGAACGATCAGGTCGGGCGCATAGTCGGCGAGATCCGCGATCGTCACCGGACGCAGGGCCTCGTCCGCCTCGCCCCAGAGCAGAAGATGCGGCAAGCGAACGCGCATTGCCGCATCCGGCATGTCGTCGATCGGCGAATGTGCGGCCGGCTGACCGATGGCGGGAACGGCGATCGGTGAAGCGCGATACCAGTTGAGCATCCCGGTCATCGCGCCGGGCCGGCTCCACGCTTCCATATAACGCGTGCGTTCGTCTTCGTTCATCCACGCCGTCTTCGAGAATCCCGACAGCATGTTGAAGGTGCGACGATAGTCGTCTTCCGCCATGCGCAACTCGGCGCCCTCGGCACGCAGGCGGTTCATGTACTGGCTCGCCTTGCGCTGCTCCGGATCGTGCGAGATCGCGCGCTGGAAAAGCGCAGGATGAACGCCGTTCGCGATGACGAGATGCGACAGGCGCTCGGGATGCGCGAACGCGTAGGCATAGGCGATCGACGCGCCCCAGTCGTGGCCGGCGAGCACGAAGGGCCTATCGCGCGACAGATGGTCGGCGAGCGCGGCAAGATCGGCGACGATGTGCTTCGATCGATAGGCGTCGACGCCCTGCGGCTTGTCGGACAGGTTGAAACCGCGCTGGTCGGGTGCGACGAGATGGAAATCATCCGCAAGCGCGCGCATCACGCCTTCCCACGCCGCCCAATATTCGGGAAAGCCGTGCAGGCAGATTATCAGTGGTTTGCCTCGATCCCCCATCTCGGCGACATTGAGGGAAATCTGGCCGGTATCGAACCGGAAAAACCGCACGTCGCCGCTCATTCGAACCTCTCCCCATTGCGTCCAAAGCCTTGCGTCCGTTCGGCTTTGCCTTCCGGGCGCACAATGCTATAGGGGCCGCAAATTCCCGGCGCGTCCCGCTCTGGTCGCGCCTTCTCCCAACAGACAGCGAGGCATTTCTCATGGCGAAGATCAAGGTGGCAAATCCGGTCGTCGAACTCGACGGCGACGAGATGACGCGGATCATCTGGCAGTTCATCAAGGACAAGCTGATCCACCCCTACCTTGACGTCGACCTGAAATATTTCGACCTCGGCATGGAAAGCCGCGACGCGACGGACGACCAGATCACCATCGACGCGGCCGAAGCGATCAAGAAGTACGGCGTCGGCGTAAAGTGCGCGACGATCACCCCGGACGAAGCGCGCGTCGAGGAATTCGGCCTCAAGAAGATGTGGCGCTCGCCCAACGGCACGATCCGCAACATCCTCGGCGGCACCATCTTCCGCGAGCCGATCATCATGAAAAACGTGCCGCGCCTCGTTCCGGGCTGGACGCAGCCGATCATCGTCGGCCGCCACGCCTTCGGCGACCAGTATCGCGCGACCGATTTCAAGTTTCCCGGCGCCGGCAAGCTGACGATCAAGTTCGTCGGCGAGGACGGCCAGGTCATCGAGCATGAAGTGTTCGATGCGCCAGCCTCCGGTGTCGCCATGGCGATGTACAATCTCGACGATTCGATCCGCGAATTCGCTCGCGCCTCGCTGAATTACGGCCTTCTGCGCGGCTATCCGGTCTATCTTTCGACCAAGAACACGATCCTCAAAGCCTATGACGGCCGCTTCAAGGATATCTTCCAGGAAGTCTACGAGACCGAGTTCCTGGACAAGTTCAAGGAAAAGAAGATCACCTACGAGCACCGGCTGATCGACGACATGGTCGCGGCCTCGCTCAAATGGTCGGGCGGCTATGTCTGGGCCTGCAAGAACTATGACGGCGACGTCCAGTCCGACACGGTCGCGCAGGGCTTCGGTTCGCTCGGCCTGATGACCTCTGTGCTGATGACGCCGGACGGCCAGACCGTCGAGGCCGAAGCCGCCCACGGCACGGTGACCCGCCATTTCCGCCAGCACGAGAAGGGTCAGGAGACCTCGACCAATTCGATCGCGTCGATCTTCGCGTGGACGCGCGGCCTCGCGCATCGCGCCAAGCTCGACGACAATGAAGAACTGAAGAACTTCGCCGAGACGCTCGAGCGCGTCTGCATCGAGACCGTCGAATCCGGTCACATGACCAAGGATCTGGCGCTTCTCATCGGTGCCGACCAGCCCTGGCTCTCGACGACCGGCTTCCTCGACAAGGTCGACGAGAACCTGCAAAAGGCGATGGCCGCCTGAGGACCAGGCTGAATGTAAATTGAACAGGGCGGCTTCCTCGGCCGCCCTTTCATTTATACAAACCGCGTTATTCGGCGAACCAAACCATCCCTCGTGCATTGAAGGCGAGTATCAATTTCAAGGAGCAGTCCATGTTCGCCAAGACCGTTACCCTCGCATTCGTCTCGTCCGCCCTTCTGGCCAGCTCTGCATTCGCACAGACGGCATGGGTCGAGATCGAAGACAATGTTCAGGTTCCCGCGCTCAACGCGACCGTCGACCAGATCGACGACTGGGACGTCTATGCCGGCGGCGAGAAAGTCGGCGAGGTCGAAGAGGTGGTCGGAACGCAAGCCGGCACCGCAACGGCTCTCGTGGTCGACTTCGAAGGCAATGGCGGCTTTGCCGATCAGGACGTCGTTGTCCCGCTTGACCAGTTCACCTGGGAAAACAACCAGCTCGTGCTCAACGCGGATGCTACCGCAGTCGGTTCGATGGAAATCTGGAACGACTGATCGACGGTCGTTCATATGGACAAAAAGCCGCGGACTCCCGCGGCTTTTTTCATTCCGGCATCAGGCCATTCAGCCGGCGAGCGCTTCGCGAACCGCCGCAATGGCCGCGTCCGCATTTGCCGCATCGGGGCCGCCGGCCTGCGCCATGTCCGGACGACCGCCGCCACCCTTGCCGCCGATGGCCGCAGATGCAGCGCGGACGAGATCGACCGCACTATAGCGGCTCGTCAGATCGTCGGTGACGCCGACGACGACGCTCGCCTTGCCATCATCCGTCCCGACGAAGACGACGATGCCGGAGCCGACCTGGCTCTTGCCGTCATCGGCGAGCGGCTTCAAATCCTTGGCCGACACGCCCGAGACGACGCGGCCGAGGAAGCCGACACCGGCAATCGTTTCCGCTTCCTGCGCGCCGGCCGGACCTGCGCCGCCGCCGAGCGCCAGCTTCTTGCGGGCGTCGGCAAGTTCTCGCTCCAGCTTCCTGCGCTCGTCGAGAACGGCTTCAAGGCGCGTGACGACATCCGCCGGAGCGACTTTCAGCGCGGTCGCCGCCGCCTTCAGGCGCTTGTCCTGCTCGTCGAGATGCTGCCGCGCCGCCTCGCCCGTCAGCGCCTCGATGCGGCGAACGCCCGAGGCCACGGCACCCTCGGTCAGAAGACGCACG
Organism: Mesorhizobium sp. YIM 152430; assembly: GCF_029210365.1. Classification (GTDB taxonomy): domain Bacteria; phylum Pseudomonadota; class Alphaproteobacteria; order Rhizobiales; family Rhizobiaceae; genus Aliihoeflea. The sequence goes on along the minus strand of NZ_JARGES010000027.1, from coordinate 284,198 downwards.
ATGCCGATGTCGCCGGTGGCGGCGACATGCGTTCCGCCGCAAAGCTCGGTCGAATAGCTCTGGCCGGCCTTGTCGCCGTGGAGCGCCATGCCCATCGACACGACACGGACCTCCTCGCCATATTTTTCGCCGAAGAGCGCCATCGCCCCTTCTGCGATCGCGTCGTCCACGGCCATCAGTCGCGTCGTCACCGGTGCATTTTGCAGCACGATTTCGTTGGCAAGTTCCTCGATGCGCGCCAGTTCCTCGGCCGCGATGGGCTTGGGATGGGAAAAGTCGAAGCGCAGGCGGTCGGGCGCGACGAGCGAGCCCTTCTGGGCGACATGCGTGCCGAGCACCTCGCGCAGCGCCTCATGAACCAGATGGGTCGCGGAATGATTGCGGCGGATGCGCGCGCGGCGCGCCGCATCGACCTTGAGTTCGACTGCCGCTCCGGTCTTCACCGTGCCCGATGTCACGCGGCCGAAATGGACGAACAAGCCGTCGGCTTTCTTCTGCGTGTCGGTGACGTCGATTGCGAATCCTTCGCCGATCATGCGGCCGGCATCGCCGACCTGCCCGCCCGATTCGCCGTAAAACGGAGTCTGGTTGACGACGACCGCAATTTCGTCGCCTTGCGAAGCATCGTCGACCTGAGCGCCATGCATGACGATGGCCGAGATGACGCCTTCGGCCGCTTCGGTGTCGTAACCGAGGAACTCGGTCGCGCCGACCCTGTCGCGAATGCCGAACCAGACGGTTTCGGTCGCAGCCTCCCCCGAGCCGGACCAGTTGGCGCGGGCCTCCGCCTTCTGCCGCTCCATGGCCGAAGTGAAGGCATCCGTATCGACGGAAATGCCGCGCTGGCGCAACGCGTCCTGCGTCAGGTCGAGCGGGAAGCCGTAGGTGTCATAGAGCTTGAAAGCGGTTTCTCCGTCGAGACGGTCGCCTTCGCCGAGGGTCTCCGTTGCGTCGGAAAGCAGCGAAAGGCCGCGTGCGAGCGTCTTGCGGAAGCGCGTTTCCTCGAGTTTCAGCGTTTCGGTGATCAATGCCTGGCCGCGCACCAGTTCGGGATAGGCCTGGCCCATTTCGCGCACGAGAGCCGGCACCAGCCGCCACATCAAGGGGTCGGCCGCGCCGAGCAACTGCGCGTGGCGCATGGCGCGGCGCATGATGCGGCGCAGGACATAGCCGCGGCCTTCGTTCGACGGCAGCACGCCGTCGGCGATGAGGAAGCTCGAGGCACGCAGATGGTCGGCGATAACGCGGTGGCTGGCGCGGCTCTTGCCCTCCGCCTTCACACCCGTCGCTTCCTCGGAGGCGCGGATTAGGGCGCGGAAAAGATCGATGTCGTAATTGTCGTGAACGCCCTGAAGGACGGCTGCGATGCGCTCCAGGCCCATGCCCGTGTCGATCGACGGGCGCGGCAGGTCGATCCGTTCCTCCTTCGAAATCTGCTCGTACTGCATGAAGACGAGGTTCCAGATCTCGATAAAGCGGTCGCCATCCTCGTCCGGGCTGCCGGGAGGACCGCCGGGAATGCTCTCGCCATGGTCGTAGAAAATCTCCGAGCACGGCCCACACGGGCCGGTATCGCCCATCGCCCAGAAATTGTCGCTGGTCGCGATGCGGATGATGCGCTCGTCGGCAAGGCCGGCGATCTTCTTCCAGAGCGCCGCGGCCTCGTCGTCCGTGTGATAGACGGTCACGACGAGGCGGCTCGCGTCGATCCCATATTCTCTCGTGATCAGATTCCAGGCGAAATGAATCGCCTCGTCCTTGAAATAGTCGCCGAACGAGAAATTGCCGAGCATCTCGAAGAAGGTGTGGTGGCGCGCGGTGTAGCCGACATTGTCCAGGTCGTTGTGCTTGCCGCCGGCGCGCACGCATTTCTGCGCCGTGGCCGCGCGCGAATAGGGGCGGTTCTCGAGACCGGTGAAAACGTTCTTGAACTGAACCATGCCCGCATTGGTGAACATCAGCGTCGGATCGTTGCGCGGAACGAGCGGGCTGGACGCCACCGCCTCGTGACCGTTCTTCCGGAAATAGTCGAGGAAGGTCGATCGGATTTCGTTGACGCCACTCATCTGCGAACCTTTATGTGCTGGCTGGCCCCGACATCAGGGAAGGAAAGGCCTTTTATCCTCGGGTCCCGGCGCTGTCCAGAAATCCGAAAGGAACGTTTCCGAACGGTCCGGGACCGGCGGCGCTTTCCATCAAAAAAGCCGCCGGACGAGCCGGCGGCCTTCAACATCCATCATGCGAAGCGCCTACATGCCCGACGCATCATCGAAACCGGAATCGCCGTCCCCATCCTCGGGCCTTCCTTCATCGAGGAACTTCTCCGCGATCAGACCGGCATTCTGGCGAAGTGCCAGTTCGATCTCGCGGGCAGCGGCCGGGTTGTCGCGCAGGAACTGCTTGGCATTCTCGCGCCCCTGACCGAGGCGCTGGGAATTGTAGGAGAACCAGGCGCCCGACTTTTCAACCACGCCGGCCTTGACGCCGAGATCGACCAGTTCGCCGGTCTTCGATACGCCTTCGCCATACATGATGTCGAACTCGACCTGCTTGAAGGGCGGTGCGAGCTTGTTCTTGACGACCTTGACGCGGGTCTGGTTGCCGACGACCTCGTCACGGTCCTTGACCGAGCCGATGCGGCGGATGTCGAGGCGCACCGAAGCATAGAACTTGAGCGCGTTGCCGCCCGTCGTCGTCTCGGGCGAGCCGAACATGACGCCGATCTTCATGCGGATCTGGTTGATGAAGATGACCATGGTGTTGGACCGCGAAATCGAAGCGGTCAGCTTGCGCAGCGCCTGGCTCATCAGGCGTGCCTGGAGGCCCGGCAGCGAATCGCCCATCTCGCCTTCGATTTCCGCGCGCGGCGTAAGTGCCGCGACCGAATCCACGACGAGCACGTCGATCGCACCGGAGCGGACCAGCGTGTCGCAGATTTCCAGCGCCTGCTCGCCGGTGTCGGGCTGCGAGATCAGCAAGTTCTCCAGATCGACGCCGAGCTTGCGGGCATAGACGGGATCGAGCGCATGTTCGGCATCGACGAAGGCGCAGATGCCACCCTTCTTCTGCGCCTCGGCGACCGTGTGCAGCGCAAGCGTCGTTTTGCCCGAGCTTTCCGGTCCGTAAATCTCGATAATTCGTCCTTTTGGAAGGCCGCCGACGCCGAGCGCGATGTCGAGTCCGAGCGATCCGGTGGGAATGGTCTCGATCTCCACCACCTGCTCGTTCGCGCCGAGCCGCATGATCGAGCCCTTGCCGAATGCACGCTCGATCTGCGAAAGCGCAGCGTCGAGTGCCTTTGTCTTGTCCACAGATCTGTCCTCTACAAGCCGCAATGAATTCTGAGCCATGATACATACCCCGTGCTGGTCAGCGAAGATGGACAGTTCCGTGTCCCGTGGATTTTTGTACCTTTTTTGTTCTCACTTTGCAAGTGGGGTCAAGCCACTGAAACATCAACGTTTCGCCATGCATGTTCGAATTATGTTCTCCACCTTCCCCAGGGTCGCGTCATCGTCATATCGTGCGCATCTTCGGCTTCGCAGGAGCATCGCGCCATGAGTCCGGGACCTGCGATTCTGGCCATCGGGGGTGCGCATATCGACCGGCGCGGCGTCATCGCCGGCGCCTATCGGCCTGGCGCGTCCAATCCCGGAGCGATGCGTGAGGAGGTCGGCGGCGGCGCGTTCAATGCGCTGCGAAATGCCTGCCTGATCGGCGCGAGCGGGGCGATGCTCTCAGTGCGCGGCGGCGACGCTGCCGGGTGGCTGGTCGAAAAGGCGATCGCCGAAGCGAAGATCGAGGACCTTTCGGCGACGTTTCTGGACCGCGCGACGCCGAGCTACACAGCCATTCTGGAAGAAAGCGGCGAACTCGTCTGCGGCTTTGCGGACATGGCGCTCTACGAACAGGCGTTCGACAAGCAGTTGCGTCGTCATCCTTTTCGCGACGCCCTCGGCAGGGCCAGCGGCATTCTGACTGAGGCCAACCTGCCACAGACGGCGCTGGAACGATTGGCCGGCTCGATCGATGCGCGGCCGCTTTTTGCAATCGGCGTTTCGCCGGCCAAGATATTGCGACTGAAGCCGATCCTCGGTTCGTTTGCAGTCCTGTTCATGAACCGCAACGAAGCCTGTGCCATCACCGGGCTTGCCTTGGGGGCGAGCGACGATCAGCTGATCGCCGCGCTCGATGCGGCGCATCTCGCGCGTGCCGTCGTGACGGCGGGCGCCGGGCACCTGCTTCTGCTGGACAACGGCCAGCCCGCGATTCTCGCGCCTCCACGCACGCCCGACGTACGCGACGTGACGGGCGCCGGCGATTCGCTTGCGGGCGTGACGATGGCGCGCATGTTGCAAGGGCTGGACTTTTGCGAGGCGGTGCGCCATGGCATCGCCGCCGCATCGCTGACGATCCAGAGCGAAACCGTCGTCGCGAATTTCGGTGAAACCGAATTGCTGAACCGCCTGGCCGACGTGCCGGAAGTGACCCGGAGCCTGAAATGACGCCAAGCCAATCTCATCTCGATCTCTCGGCCGAAGTCGCCGCAGCATTGGCGGCCGGCAAACCGATCGTCGCGCTTGAAAGCACGATCATCACCCATGGAATGCCCTATCCGCAGAATGGCGAGATGGCGGCACGGGTGGAAGAGATCATCCGGGGGGAAGGCGCGGTGCCAGCGACGATCGCCATCGTCGAGGGACGAATAAAGATCGGGCTCAGCGATGGCGAACGCGACGCGCTCGCGCAGGCCCGGAATGTAATGAAGCTGTCGCGCGCCGATCTCGCTTTCGCCGTCGCGCAGAAGAAAACGGGCGGAACCACCGTCGCCGCGACGATGATCGCGGCGGACTTCGCCGGCATCGGGGTTTTCGCCACCGGCGGGATTGGCGGGGTCCATAAGGGCGCCGAGACGAGCTTCGACATTTCGGCCGATCTCGACGAACTTGCGCGCACGCCGGTCATCGTCGTCTCGGCCGGTGCGAAAGCCATTCTCGACGTCGAAAAGACGCTGGAGGTTCTGGAGACGCGCGGTGTTCCGGTCGTCGGATACCGGACGGACGTCATGCCGGCCTTCTGGTCGTCGCGCTCTCCCCTGCCCGCGCCGCTGAGGCTCGACGAGGCGGAAGACATTGCGCGCTTCCACAGGACGCGACAGGAATTGGGATTGCGCGGCGGCATGTTGATCGCAAACCCGGTGCCGCAGCACCAGGAAATTCCAGCTGACATCATGGCCGGCCACATCGCGCAGGCGCAAGCCGAACTCGGCCCCAAGGGCATCAGCGGCAAGGCGGTGACGCCCTATCTTCTCGGCCGGCTGCTGGAACTCACCGATGGCGCGAGCCTCAAGACCAACATCGCGCTGGTCGAGAACAACGCCCGGCTGGCGGCCAGGATCGCCAAGGCGCTCTGACGAAAAACCCCGAAATCCGGGGCTTCTCGTTTCGTCTGCTTATCCGGTCAGGTGATCGGCGCGAGGTAGATCTCGACGCGGCGGTTCTGCTGGCGCCCTTCCGGCGTCGCGTTGGACGTTATCGGCTGGCGATCACCGAAACCGTTGACGGCGAAGCGGCGACCGTCGATGCCCTGGGCGTTGAGATAATTCGCGACCGACAGCGCGCGACGCTCCGACAGGCCCTGATTGTAGGCAGGGTTTCCGGTGGAATCGGTGTGGCCGTTGACGTCCACGACGGTCTGCTCATAGCGACGCAATACGAGAGCGACCGAGTTCAGCGTGTTGTAGAACTCGCCGCGAACCTGATCCTGGTCGGTATCGAAGGTGACGTTGGACGGCATGTTCAGGACGATCTGGTCGCCCTGGCGCGTGACCGAGACGCCGGTGCCCTGAAGCTGCTGGCGCAGTTCGTCTTCCTGCCGGTCCATGTAATTGCCGATGGCGCCGCCGCCGAGCGCACCGACGCCGGCACCGATCAGGACGGCATTGCGCTGCGCGCGGTCGCTGCCGCCGACGGCAAGGCCGGCGAGCGCGCCGAGGCCCGCTCCGATCGCGGCACCGCCTGCCGTGTTCGACATGCGTTGTTCGCCGGTGAACGGGTCCGTCGTGCAGCCGCCTGCGAAAATGAGAGCCGTCGCAGCGACGGCGAGCTTCATCGAAGTCAAGATTCCCTCCAGCATTTGCCCTGATTGCGCGGAAACACCCCGAATCCGCTGCGTTACGGAGTTCTAGCACCGATTGCGGCAGATTCGCGATCCCGAACCGTCATCAAGCTGGAACATGGCCGGATTCCGTGCATTATGCCGCCGAACTCACGAAAGTCCGCCATCCATGCACCAGACCATTCACCTCGTTTTCGCTCTCGGCCTTCTTGCAGTTTCCGGCTGTACGACATTGAACGAGGGTCTCGAAGCGGAGGTGGTCAATTCGATCCGTTATGACGACACGCCTTGCCCGCAACTGATCGGAGAGCGCAATGCGCTGGCCGCGCAATACGGTTTGTCGCAGACGGTGAAGCGCACGCCGTCGACCGAATCGCGCTTCATGGGTGTCGGTCCGCTGATCCCCGACCTTCGGGCCGAGGAGGTGCGGCGGCGCAATCTCGCCATCGGCCAGATCGACGCGATGAACCGCTCGCTCACGCGTCGCGCCTGCATCGGCGACGCGGCCGCTACATAGCCGAGAGGGCCCAGGGCACCAGTTCGCTTATCGCCTGCGAGAACGCCTGATCGAGGGCTGCGGCATAAGCGATATTTCCCGTTCCGGCCACCGGCGCCTGTGCGGTGAACAGGCGCGATGCGCGGACCGAACCGTTGCGGTCGTTCAGCACCTTGACGAAGAGGCCGACATCGGCGCGCGCGCCGCCGTCGACGCGAACGCCGAAGGAGCGGATCTCCGTCACGATCTGATAATCGATCGCGAGCCCCTGCCCCGGCAGGCCGACCCCGCCAAGACGGCCGGATGCCTGGAACGCCTCGGACAGCCGCACCTGGATAACCCGCGGAAGGCGGTCCGACCATTGCGCGCCCGACAGATACTCGATCGAACCGGGTGAGGTTCGAATGACGATCTCCTGCCCGTCGAGCGACTGCAATGCGGTCGGTTCGGCGATCAGAACCTGGGTTCGCCCGCGTTGTGGTCCGCTCGCCGCAGTCGCCGTCGTCGTCAACTCGAACGTGTCGAGCGGAGCCGGGCCGCCGCCCAGCAACGCACAGCCGGACAAGGAAAGAGCAAGTCCGGCAGCGGCCAGAAATCGAAAACGCAATGTCACTGATCAACCCCCGACTGATTGTTCGCAGCATGAGGCTGCAATTTTCGCGCGCACGCCGACATAGAATTATCATTTGACATGATTGGTTCCCTCATCGGCGCTGGCGCCCGTCGAACTGACGCACCTCGCCCGCACCGCCGCCGAGAATGCGCTGCGGATTGCGCTCGAGATCGGTGATCGCACGCTCGATGCGGTTGATCGATTGGCGCGTGTCGCGCACCAGCCCATCGACTTCGCGCAAGCCCTGACCGGTAAACCGCGACAGGTTGCCCGAGATGACGCCGACCTGCTGGTTGAGCGTGTTCGCGACCTGGCGATAGGCGGCGAGCGTGGCGCTCGCATCGGCGATCAGCCCTTGCGTGTTTTCCGAGCCGAGCACGTCGTCGACACGCGCATCGATGGTGTTCGCCATGCCGCGGAAGGCATCGAGCGTCTGGCGGGCATCGGCAATCAGTCCTTCCGTCTCTTCCGAGCCGAGCAGGCTGTCGATGCGCTCGTTGAGCGTGTCGGCCACCTGGCGGAAGCTTCGGAGCGTCTCACGCGTGTCCGCGATCACGCCATCCGCCTGGCCCGATCCGAGAAGATCGTCGACGCGCATGAGAACCGAATCGACCCGCAGAGATGCCTGATTGAGGCGCTCACCAAGAAGACGCGCGTCGGATATGATTGCATCGATGTCGTCGGATCTGCCGCTGACGGTTTCGGCGACGGATGAGACGTCGGCCGCTACCTGGCGGATGGTGTCGCTGGCGGCGGAAAAATTGGCGACGACGTCGCCAATCACTTGCGGATCGACTTCGCCGATGATCGCCTCGACATTGGCGACGGCGCCGTCGACGCGCGTGAACGTGCCCTGAGCACTCTCGGTCAGTTCGGCAACGGATGCGGAGGCGCGATCGATATTGGCCATGATGTTGGCAAGGCCGTCGCCGGCCACGCGCAGATCGCCCGTGAATTCCTCGACATTGCCGACGACGGCATTGATGCGATCGGGATCGATCGCGGCGATGAAAGTCTCGGCGGCGCCGAGCGTCGATTCGAGCTGGCCCGAGACGCGCGACAGAGTGCCGGAGAGGTCCGAGACGCTGGCGAGGAATGTGTCGATGCCTTCCGCGTTGCGTCCGAGCGCCTCGGAAAAGCGCTGCGCGTTGCGCGCGGATTCGACGAGGGGGCCGCGCACGTCGGTCGCGAAGCCTTCGAATTCCGTCAGAACCGAGTCGGCCCTCCGAAAGATCGACTGGGCGCTTTCGAGAAGGTTCGTCACGGCCGACGGATTGGCCGTCAGTTCGGCGACGGTGTTGTTCGCATCGGCCTCGTCGAGAAGGCTCGGCTCGTCGAGATTGGCGCCGCGCAGTTCGATATTGGCCTGTCCGGTCAGGCCCGCGAGACCGACATCGACCTGCGTCGAGCGGGTGATCGGAGTCAGCCTGTCGATCTCGGCGTCGGCGATCGCGGCGGCCGGGTTGCGCGGATCGATATAGACGCGGCGAATGTCGCCGACGCGCACGCCGTTGAACAGGATCGCGCTGCCGCGTCCCAGGCCAGACGCGGAGCCCGGTATCAGGATGCGCACGCTGGCCGTCTCGCCGCGCTCGCCGACCGCCGCGGTCCAGTAGACGAAGGCGAAGGCGGACAGGATGGCGACAAGCGTGAAGATGCCGACGGTGACGTAATTGGCTCGTGTTTCCATTCAGCTTCTCTCGTTCAACCGCGCGCGGACATGTCGATCTGGCGCGCGCGTTTTCCGCGGAAATAGGATTGCACCCACGGCTCGTCGTAATTCATCAGTTCCTCGACCGTCCCGTCGACCATCACCTTCTTGTTGCCGAGAATGGCGATGCGGTCGCAGACCGAGAACAGGCTGTCGAGGTCGTGCGTCACCATGTAGACGGTCAGGCCCATCGTATTGCGCAGCTTGTCGACCAGTTCGTCGAAATCGGCCGCGCCGATCGGATCGAGACCCGAAGTCGGCTCGTCGAGGAAGACGATGTCGGGATCGAGAGCGAGCGCGCGCGCCAGGGCCGCGCGCTTGATCATGCCGCCCGACAATTCGGACGGGAACTTGGCGGCCGCGTCCGGCTTCAGCCCGACCAGTTCGAGCTTCAGCATCGCCAACTCGTCCATGAGCCTTTTGGGCAGGTCGAGATATTCGCGCATCGGAACCTGGATGTTTTCCTTCACCGTCAGCGCGGAGAAGAGCGCGCCGTGCTGGAAAAGAACGCCAAGTCGCATGTCGATGGCGACGCGCTGCTGGTCGGAAACCCTGTCGATGTCCACTCCGAAAAGCTCGATCGCACCGGCCTGCTTGCGGTTGAGGCCGAGGACCGTGCGCAGGAGAACCGACTTGCCGGCGCCCGATGGTCCGATGAAGCCCAGGATTTCGCCGCGATAGACGTCGAGCGAGAGATTTTCCAGAACCGTCGCCCTGCCGAAGGAAACCGTCACGTCGCGCGCGCGCAGCACGACGTCGCGTTCGGGTGCGGGATGCAGGTGGACCGGAGCGGTCTGGATCGTCGCTTCGCTCATCGCGCCCTCAGAAATTGATCGCTGCGTAGAAGATGGCGAACAGGCCATCCAGCACGATGACGACGAAGATCGACTTCACGACCGACGTCGTGACATGTCGTCCCAGCGATTCGGCGCTTCCGCCGACCTTCATGCCCTCGACGGAACCGATGATGCCGATGATCAGCGCCATGAAGGGCGCCTTGATCAGACCGGCCATGATCGTTCCGATGTCGATCGAGGCGCGCATCCGGTCCAAAAACGCATCCGGCGTGATTCCCGAATAGATCCACGTCACCGTCATCGCACCGCCGATGGCCGCGAAATTCGCCAGCACCGTCAGACAGGGCAGTGCGATCACCAGCGCCACCAGCCGCGGAAAGACGAGGACGCCGACGGGGTTGAGGCCGATCACGGTCAGCGCATCGACCTCCTCGCGCATCTTCATCGAGCCGATCTCGGCGGTGATGGCGCTGCCGGAGCGACCGGCGACCATGATCGCGGTCAACAGCACGCCCATCTCGCGCAGGACGAGAATGCCCACGAGATCCACGACGAAAATCTCGGCGCCGAAATAGCGAAGCTGGAACGCGCCCTGCTGGGCGACGATGGCCCCGACGATGAAGGACATCAGGACGACCACGGGTATCGCGCCGACGCCCATCCGGTCGATCTGGTTGAAGATCGCCGCAAGGTTCACCGAATGGCCACGCCCGAGCTTCAACTGGCCGCCGCGGATCGTCGCGCCCAGAATATGCATCGAGGCGAGGAAATCGCCGTAGAGGCTGTGCATCGTCTTTCCCAGCCCCTCGATGGGACGCAGGAAGATCGAGATTCGATCGTCGGATCGGGGCTCGACCGGCTTTCGCAGCGCCTCGCCGACCGCATCGAAAAGGATGCCGAGCGATTCGGTCTGGCCGGACACGGCAACCTCGGCCCCGCGGCTGCGATGGGCGTGGGCAAGCCGCTCGATCAGCCACGCCCCGGCGGTGTCCATGCGCCCGACGCGCGACACGTCGATGGCCAGTTGCCCGGCCGTGTTCCGGCCTTCGAGATCGCGCATCTCCCGATCGACGGCGGCGACGGTCTGCGTGTCCCAGTCCCCTGACAGCCTCGCGACAAGGCGACCGCCCTCGTCGCGCCACTCCACCGCAGGGCGCGCCAATGTGTTTTCAGCCGAAGCCTGACTTGCTTCCGGTTCACGTTTCCTGAACATGGCGGAAGTCTTACTCACGATTTTCTCGGCTGTCACTTTGCCAACCGGGACGCGATTTCAGCACTGGAGAATTCCCTCATGCGGCGTGACATTTCTGCCGAGATAGAACGGTTCCCGATTGCGGGGAGTTTCAGGATTTCGCGGGGTTCCAAGACCGAGGCAGAAGTCGTCACCTGCACGATCACAGAAGGACAGAACGTCGGCCGCGGTGAATGTGTTCCCTATTCACGATATGGTGAGAGTCTCGATCAGGTTCGCTCCGTGATCGAATCGGTCATGCCCGCGATCCGCGACGGGGCGGATCGGCGCACGCTGATCGACCTGATGCCGGCAGGCGCCGCGCGCAATGCGGTCGACTGTGCGCTTTGGGATCTCGAATCGAAGATCGGCGGGCGCCGCGCGCATTCGGACGTCTGCGCGATGCCGCCGCGTCCCCTGTCGACCGCGATGACGATTTCGCTTGGAACGCCGGACGAGATGGCCGCGCAGGCGCGTTCCAATGCGTTCCGCCCGCTCCTGAAGGTAAAGGTCGGCACCGAGGACGATCGCGCTCGCATCCATGCGGTCGCAAGTTCCGCCCCGAACAGCCGCATCATTCTGGACGCGAACGAGGGCTGGACGCCGGAGAACATCCGCGAACACCTTCTTGTTGCAGCCGAATTCAAGGTCTCGCTCATCGAGCAGCCGTTGCCGCAGGGCAAGGACGAGATCCTGCGCTCGATCCCGCATCCGGTGCCGATCTGCGCCGACGAGAGCGTCCACGGCCCCGACGATCTGGAACAGCTTCTCGGGCTTTATGACGCCGTCAACATCAAGCTCGACAAGACCGGCGGGCTGACATCGGCCATCATCCTGCGCGAGCGCGCCCGCAGCCTCGGCTTCGGCGTCATGGTGGGCTGCATGGTGGGCACGTCGCTGGCGATGGCGCCTGCGGTTCTGCTGGCGCAGGATGCGGACTATGTCGATCTCGACGGGCCGCTCCTGCTTGCAAAGGACCGCACGCCAGCGCTCGCCTATTCGGGCTCGCTGGTCTCTCCGCCCGATCCGGCGCTCTGGGGCTAGGCTACGCGGCTCTCGCGGCGGTCACGGGGATATCGACCGGAACGAGGACCGGCGCCGCAATCTCGCCGGCCGTCGCCCAGTGAATGATTTCGAACGTCCCATCGAAATGTTCGGCGACGGCCGTGCAGCTTTCGACCCAGTCGCCGCTGTTGATGTAGCGCACGCCGCCGACCTCTTCGATCACCGCATGGTGGATGTGGCCGCAGATCACGCCGTCCACGCCGCAGCGCCGCGCTTCCTCTGCCAGCACGCTCTGGAAAGCGCTGATGAAATTCACCGCCTTCTTGACCCGGAGCTTCGCCCAGGACGAAAACGACCAGTATGGCAGACCGGCCAACCGGCGCAGCCGCGCGACGATGCGGCCGATGACGATGGCGGCGTCATACGCTTTGTCGCCGAGATAAGCGAGCCAGCGATAATTGTGGACGACCGCGTCGAACTGGTCGCCGTGAATGACCAGATAGCGTCGCCCGTCCGCCGCTTCGTGGATCACACGGTCGGCGACGACGATGCCGCCGAAATGCGTGCCCTGGAAGTCGCGCAGGAACTCATCGTGATTGCCGGCGATGTAGGTGATGTGACAGCCCTTTCGGGCTTGCCGCAGCAGCTTCTGGACGACGTCGTTGTGCGCCTGCGGCCAATGCCAGGAGCGCTTCAGACGCCATCCGTCGACGATGTCGCCGACGAGGAAGATCCGGCCCGCTTCATGATGGCGCAGGAAGTCGATCAGATAGTCGGCCTTCGCCGGTTTGGACCCCAGATGCACATCGGAGATGAAGAGCGTGCGGAAGCGGCGCGGCGTGGCGGTCATGGATGGCCCTCGTCATTGCGTCGCCCGCTCTATGGCGTGAGTCAGATCACAGCCGTATGACGGTTGTCTTTCGAGGGTCGCTGGCGATAGGTTGGCGCCGATTTCAGCATGGCGCCGGCGAGCAATGTCCGATGGCCGCGCGGGCTATCAAGAAATGAAAAGAAGGCGAACAAGGATGGGCGAGCGATGATGGATGTCGAGACGACGAAAGCACCGCCTGCGGATCTCGACGAGGCGGCGCTCTTCTATCATCGCCATCCCGCACCCGGTAAGCTCGAAATTCAGGCAACGAAGCCGCTCGGCAACCAGCGCGACCTCGCACTGGCCTATTCGCCCGGCGTCGCCGCCCCCTGCCTCGCCATCCACGAGGACCCGGCGCTGGCAGCCGATTACACGGCGCGTTCCAACCTCGTCGCGGTCATCTCCAACGGGTCCGCCGTGCTCGGCCTCGGCAATATCGGTCCCCTCGCCTCCAAGCCGGTGATGGAGGGCAAGGCGGTCCTGTTCAAGAAGTTCGCCGGCATCGACGTCTTCGACATCGAGATCGACGCGCCTGAGATCGCGCGGATGGTCGAGACCGTTTCCGCGCTGGAACCGACCTTCGGCGGCATCAACCTGGAAGACATCAAGGCGCCCGAATGCTTCGAGGTCGAGGAGCAGTTGAAGGCGCGGATGAAGATTCCCGTCTTTCACGACGACCAGCACGGCACGGCCATCATCGTCGCTGCTGCCGTCCTCAACGCGCTCGAGCTTGCCGGCAAGGTCATCGCCGAGGTGAAGATCGTCACCTCCGGCGCAGGCGCTGCGGCACTGGCCTGCCTCAACCTTCTCGTCGAACTCGGTGCCAGCCGCGAGAACATCTGGATCACCGACCGGCACGGCGTCGCCTACAAGGGCCGCGTCGAGGAAATGGATCGCTGGAAGGAACCCTATCTCAAGGACACGAACGCGCGCACGCTGGCCGACGTCATTGGCGGCGCTGACGTGTTCCTCGGTCTGTCGGCCGCCGGCGTTCTCAAGCCCGAACTGCTGGCGCATATGGCCGAGCGGCCGCTGATCCTCGCGCTCGCCAATCCGACGCCCGAGATCATGCCGGAACTGGCCCGCACGGCCCGTCCCGACGCGATGATCTGCACCGGACGGTCGGACTTTCCGAACCAGGTCAACAACGTCCTGTGCTTCCCCTACATCTTCCGCGGTGCGCTCGACGTCGGCGCCACGGCGATCAACGAGCCGATGAAGATGGCCGCCGTGCGCGCCATCGCGGCGCTTGCCCGCGAGGAGCCATCCGACGTCGCGGCCCGCGCCTATTCGGGCGAGACGCCGATCTTCGGTCCCGACTTCCTCATCCCCTCGCCCTTCGATCCGCGCCTGATCCTGCGCATCGCGCCGGCCGTCGCGCGGGCCGCGATGGAAACCGGAGTCGCGACGCGTCCGATCGAGGACATGGGCGCCTATGTCGACCGGCTGACGCGCTTCGTCTTCCGCTCCGGCCTCGTGATGAAGCCGGTCTTCGCCGCGGCGCGCAATGCCAGCGCCAATCGGGTCATCTATTCGGACGGGGAGGACGAGCGCGTCTTGCGTGCCGCGCAGGTCGTCATCGAGGAGACGATCGCGACGCCGATCCTCATCGGCCGGCCGGCCGTCATCGAGACCCGGCTGAAGCGCTATGGGCTGAAGATCAGGCCGCAGACCGATTTCGAGATCATCAATCCCGAGGACGATCCACGCTATCGCGACTATGTCGATCTCCTGATCCGGCTCGGCGGCCGGCGCGGGGTCACGACCGAGGCTGCGCGCACCATGGTGCGCACCAACACCACCGTCATTGCGGCGCTTGCCATGATGCGCGGCGAGGCCGATGCGATGATCTGCGGGCTGGAAGGCCGCTTCGAGCGGCATCTGCGCAATGTCGAACTGATCATCGGCCGGCGACCGGAAGTGGCCGACCTGTCGGCGCTGTCGATGCTGATCTCGCAGCGCGGCGTCACCTTCTTCACCGACACCTATGTCACGGTCGATCCGTGCGCCCAGGACATCGCCGAAATGACGATCCTGGCCGCGCATGAAATCCGTCGCTTCGGCATCGAGCCCAAGGCGGCACTGCTGTCGCATTCGAATTTCGGCTCGCGCGATTCGGCGAGCGCCCTCAAAATGCGTCAGGCATCGGAGATCCTGCACCGCACCGCCCCCGACCTTGTCGCGGACGGCGAGATGCATGGCGATTCGGCACTCTCGGAGGCGTTACGCAACCGCGTCTTTCCCCATTCGCGTCTGACCGGAGAAGCCAATCTGCTTGTGTTCCCTAATCTCGATTCCGCGAACATCGCGCTGAACACGATCAAGGCGATGACCGATTCGCTTCACGTCGGCCCGATCCTTCTCGGCACGTCGCGGCCGGCGCATATCCTGACGCCTTCGGTGACGTCTCGCGGCGTGGTCAACATGACCGCGCTCGCGGTCGTCGAGGCCAGCCAGACCGCCAGCGAAGCAATCGGGGATTAACCGGCGATCGCTATGATTGCCGGATGAACGAAACGAAACGATTTGCCGCCACGCTCCTTTTCGGCATGTTTGCCTTTGCCGGCACGTCGACGGCCAATGATGGGGCGCCTGGTTGCCGTGCGGCCTCGCCATCCTTCCATGTCGTTGGATGCGGCGGGGACGACGCGCGCCCACCAGGCCGCGCCCGTGCGACGATTTCCAAGGGCAGCCTGATCGTGATCGGCATATCCGCCATTGACGCAGATGTCCGGCCGTCCCCTCCCGCAACACCGCCAATGATCGAGGCTGAACTGCGCGACCTTGCAGACCAGCCTCCGGTCAGGGTCGTCGGGCCAAGCTTTCTTCCCGCCCCAGAAGCGGCAATAGATTTGCGAGCTCCGGGCCGGACTCCCGGCCGGTGAGGGCCAGCCGCAGCGGCATGAAGAGCGCCTTGCCCCTGCGGCCCGTCACCTGCTTCACGCGGTCGGTCCAGATCTTCCACGTCATCTGGTCCCACGGCTCGACCGGCAACTCGTCGAAGGCATGTTCGAGAAATGCGCGATCCTCGTCGGACGGTGCAATGCCGGGGCGGCCCTTGGGCGACAGGATCGTCCACCACTCCTTCGCCTCATCGAAACGATCGAGATTGCCACGCACGGCCAGCCAGAATGCTTCGGCCTTCTCGCCTTCGATTCCGAGTTCGGCGAGCCGCGGTTTTGCCGTCGCGAAGGGCATGGCGTGCAGCACGTCGCGATTGAGCCCGTCGAGATCGGCCGGATCGAACTTCGCCGCCGATTTCGACGTCGCGGCCGGGTCGAAACGGTCGGCGAGTTCGTCGAGCGAGTGGACCGCTGCGACATTCTCCGACGTGCCGATGAGCACCGCCAACGAGGCGACGGCCAGCGGTTCGATCCCGGCTTCGCGCAATCCCTTGATCGACAGCGATCCGCTGCGCTTCGACAGTCCCTCGCCCGTGCTGGTCGTCAGGAGATTGTGATGGCCGAAGCCCGGCGGCACCGCGCCAAGCGCCTCGAAGAGCGCGATTTGCGCGCCGGTATTCGTCACATGGTCGTCGCCGCGGATGACGTGCGTTACGCCCATCTCGATGTCGTCGGCCACCGAAGGGAGCGTATAGAGATAGGTGCCGTCCTCGCGTACCAGAACCGGATCGGACATCGAAGCGAGGTCGACCGTCTGCGGGCCGCGCACGACGTCGTCCCAGTGGACTTCCGTGCGCTGCGGCGCGAACGGGTCGGCCTCGAAATTCGGAAGGAGGAAGCGCCAGTGCGGCTTGCTGCCTTCGGCTTCGAGCGCTGCCTTCTCCTCGTCCGTAAGCTTCAGCGCCTCGCGGCCATAGACCGGCGGCAATCGCCGCGCCAGGCGCAGCTTGCGCTTGCGCTCCAGTTCGTCCGCCGTCTCGTAGCAGGGATAAAGCAGGCCCATGGCCTTCAGCGTCTCGACCGCCGCGTCATAAGTCGCAAAGCGGGCCGACTGGTGCGCGGTCACGTCCGGCTTGATGCCGAGCCAGAACAGGTCCTTCTGGATCTGGTCGGCATATTCCTGCTTCGAACGCGCAACGTCCGTGTCGTCGAAGCGCAGGATGAAGCGCCCGCCGGCCTTCTTCGCGAACAGCCAGTTGAAGAGCGCCGTGCGCGCATTTCCGATATGGATATGGCCGGTCGGCGATGGCGCGAATCGGACGGTGACGGTCATTTTCAGCTCCGGTCGCGAAAGCGGTTGGTGATCGGATAGCGCCGGTCGCGCCCGAAATTCTTCCTGGTGATCTTCACGCCCGGCGCGGCCTGCCGGCGCTTGTATTCTGCGATGTAGAGCAGATGCTCGATCCGGTGAACGAGCTCGCGGTCATGCCCGCGCGCGACGATACCGTCGACGCCCATCTCGTTCTCGACCAGACATTCCAGGATGTCGTCGAGCACCGGATAGGGCGGCAGCGAATCCTGGTCCGTCTGGTCCGGCCGCAATTCGGCCGACGGCGCCTTGTCGATGATGTTCTGAGGGATCACCTCGCCGGACGGGCCGAGCGCGCCGGGCGGCACGGTCGTGTTGCGCCACGCCGAGAGCGCGTAGACCTGCATCTTGTAGAGGTCCTTGATCGGATTGAAGCCGCCATTCATGTCGCCATAGAGTGTGGCATAGCCGACCGACATTTCCGACTTGTTTCCGGTCGTCACCACCATCGCGCCGAACTTGTTCGACACGGCCATCAGGATCGTGCCGCGGGCGCGGCTTTGAAGATTTTCCTCGGTGATCCCCTCTTCCGTGCCCTCGAACATCTGACCGAGTGCGTTGGAAAATCCTTCGACGGGTTCGGCGATCGGCACGATATCGTAGCGGCAGCCCAGCGCCCGGGCGCAATCCTCGGCGTCCTTCAGCGAATCCTTGGACGTATAGCGATAGGGCATCATGATCGTGCGCACGCGCTCCTCGCCGAGCGCATCGACCGCGAGCGCCGCACAGATAGCCGAATCGATGCCGCCCGACAGACCCAGCACCACCGTCTTGAAACCGTTCTTGTTCACATAATCGCGCAGGCCCAGCATACAGGCACGGTAGTCCGCCTCCTGCGCGTCGGGCAGGATCGCGCGCGGACCTTCGGCGCAGGTCCAGGCGTCGTCGTCACCGCGCCGCCACGTCGTCACCGCCAGCGTTTCCTCGAACGGACTCATCTGGAAGGCCAGCGACTTGTCGGCATTGATCGCGAAGGAGGCGCCGTCGAAGATCAGTTCGTCCTGCCCGCCGAGCTGGTTGGCATAGATCATCGGCAGGCCGCTTTCGATCACCTCGCGGATCACGATCTGCTGGCGCACGTCGGACTTTCCACGATAATAGGGCGAGCCATTGGGCACGAGAAGCAGTTCGGCGCCGGCCTCGGCCAGCGTCTCGCAGACGCCGAGTTCGCCCCAGATGTCCTCGCAGATCGGGATGCCGAGCCGCACGCCGCGGAAATTGACCGGTCCCGGCATGTCCGGTCCCGGCTGGAAGACGCGCTTTTCGTCGAACTCGCCATAGTTGGGCAGATCGAGCTTGTAGCGCTCGGCGACCACTTTGCCCTTGTCGGCGACCACCACCGAATTGTGCAATCCGCTTCTGCGGGCGAGCGGCGTGCCGATGACGATTCCCGGCCCGCCATCGGCCGTGTCTGCGACGAGTTCACCCACCGCCTTCTCGCAGGCGGCGACGAAGGCGCGTCTCAGGACCAGGTCTTCCGGCGGATAGCCGGCGATGAAGAGTTCCGTGAAAAGGACGAGGTCCGCGCCCTGCCGTGCGGCGTCCGCCCGCGCCTCGCGCGCCTTGGCGAGATTGCCGGCAATGTCGCCGACCGTCGGGTTCAACTGCGCGATGGCGATGCGAAGGATGTTCGGCGTGTCACTCATGGCGTTCGTCTAGCGCGGCCTTCGCACACGCGCAATCAGGTGCCGACGAGTTCCCGGTCGCCCTTTTCGAGGATGAGCGGAATGATCAGATCTTCCTCGTCGTCGAGATGACGGGCGAGCATGGCCACCAGCCGCGCATTCTGGTCGGCATAGGCGTCTGCAGCATAACGCTGGGCGTCGGCGTCGCCCGACAGCGCATCGAGAAAGGCGTTCGCCGTCCGCGCGTTCATCTCCAGCGCATCGTGGATCATGTGATGGTCAGAATCGAGGATGTCGAACCCGCGCTTCAGCCGCGCCTCGACGCGCGCGAAGATGGGGAAATAGTGGTGATCCTCGATGTTGTGATGGCCGTCGAGCTGGCCGAGGAAGAAGTTCAGGCGCGGCGCGAAGAACTGGGCGAAGCCCTGCGCATCCGTTCTGCCCTCGCGGTAGTCGGCGATCGATCCCGTCAGAATGCCGCCCAGATCGCGGAACATCGCGTGCCGCTGGAGCCACATCGACGCCATGCCATGAACGTTGCGGTGGGCCGTCCAGCCTTCGCGGGGATATTTGTCGACCAGATAGCGCAGGTCGTCCGGCAGACCGGCGCGCGCGTCCAGTTTAAGTTCGTCCTCGATGGCGTCCATGGCAGGCTCCTTTGGCCAATCAGATAGACATGCGCGTCCAGGAACACCAAGAGCGACACTGCGTTCAATCGAAATGGGCGAAAAGCTCGCAATCGCAAATGACAGTGCCTATCTGGCGAAAGCTTCCGAAATCGGAAAAGGAGCCTTTCGTTGCAAACCAGCAAGCGCGCCCTCTTTCTCGTCAATCCGAATGCGCGCCGCGGGCGCGAGCCGGTCGAACCCATTCTGGAGCGCCTGAAGGCCGGGGGCCTTGACGTGAAGATCGAACCCTTCGAGGCGCTGCCGGAAATCGCGCGCGACGTCGTGCGGCTGCGCGAAAGCACAGACCTCGTCATCGTGTGCGGCGGTGACGGCACGGTTTCGTCCGCCGCCGTCGCGGTGATGGAATCGGGCCTGCCGATGGGCATCATGCCGATGGGAACGGCGAACGATCTCGCCCGCACGTTGAACATCCCGATGGATTTGCAGGAAGCGGCGGACGTGATCGCAGACGGCAACACGCGCAAGGTCGATGTCGGCACCGTCAATGGCCACGCCTTCTTCAACGTCGCCTCGATCGGCCTTTCGACCGAACTCGCACAGAGCCTCGACCCACAAACCAAGAAGCGCTGGGGCCGACTCGGCTATGCGGTCGCGGCGAGCCGCGTCATGACCAAGGCTCGCCCTTTCAAGGCGACGATCACCGAAAAGGGCGAAACGATCCGGGTCTCGACCTATCAGATCGCGGTCGGCAACGGTCGCCATTATGGCGGCGGAAATGTCGTGGAGGAGACGGCCGAGATCGACGACGGCCATCTCGATCTCTACAGCCTCGAACTCTCCAATGTCTGGAAACTGGCGCTGATGCTGCGCTCGTTCCGCTCAGGCCGCCACGGCGCCTGGAACGAGGTGCGCACCGCGCGCTGCGTCGAGTTCGACATCGAGACGGACCGGCCGCGCCCGGTCAATACGGATGGAGAAATCGTCACGCAGACGCCGGCCCATTTCAAGGTCCATCCGGCAGCGATCAGGGTCTTCGCCCCGCCGGCGATGGCAGGCGCGGCCGTCGGCTCAGGCCGCAAAGTCGCCGCCTGAGCACAAAGCGTCTCAGGCGTTGACCGCCTGTCTCGACGCCTGGCCGTGCTTCTTCTTGGCCAGAAGCTCGCTCACCAGGAAAGCGAGTTCGAGCGCCTGGTCGGCGTTGAGGCGCGGGTCGCAATGGGTGTGGTAGCGATCCTGCAAATCCTCGTCGCGCACGGCGCGCGCGCCGCCGGTGCATTCGGTGACGTTCTTGCCCGTCATCTCGATATGGATGCCGCCGGCATGGGTGCCCTCGGCCGCATGAACGTCGAAGAAGGACTGAACCTCCTTCAGGATGCGGTCGAAGGGCCGGGTCTTGTAGCCGGCGGCCGTGATCGTGTTGCCATGCATCGGATCGCACGACCAGACGACCTTGCGGTCTTCCTTCTGGACGGCGCGGATGAGCTTCGGCAGGTGATCGCCGACCGCTTCGGAACCGAAGCGCGAGATCAGCGTCAGACGGCCGGCCTCGTTTTCCGGATTGAGCAGATCGATGAGCCTGATCAGCCCGTCCGGCGTCATGGACGGACCGCATTTCAGGCCGAGCGGGTTCTTGATGCCGCGGCAATATTCGACATGCGCGTGGTCCGGCTGGCGTGTGCGGTCGCCGATCCAGATCATGTGGCCAGACGTCGCATACCAGTCGCCCGAGGTGGAATCGACTCGCGTCATCGCTTCCTCATAGCCCAGCAGCAGCGCCTCATGGCTGGTGTAGAAGTCGGTCTCGCGCAGCGCGGCATGGGATTCGGACGTGATGCCGACCGCATTCATGAAATCGACCGTTTCGGTGATCCGGTTCGCCAGCACCTTGTAGCGCTCGGACTGCGGGCTGTCGGAGACGAAGCCGAGCATCCACTTATGCACGTTTTCCAGGCTCGCATAGCCGCCCTGCGCGAAGGCGCGCAAAAGGTTCAGCGTGGCGGCCGACTGGCGGTAGGCCATGCGCTGGCGGGCCGGGTTCGGCGTGCGCGCTTCCTCGGTGAACTCGATACCGTTGATGATGTCGCCGCGATAGGAGGGCAGCGCCACACCGTCCTTCGTCTCGGTGTCGGACGAGCGCGGCTTGGCGAACTGACCCGCGATGCGGCCGACCTTCACCACCGGTTGCGCGCCGCCGAAGGTCAGCACCACCGCCATCTGCAGGAAGACGCGGAAGAAGTCGCGGATGTTGTCGGCGCCGTGTTCGGCGAAGCTCTCGGCGCAGTCGCCGCCCTGAAGCATGAACGCCTCGCCGGCTGAAACGGTGGCAAGCTGCTTCTTCAGTTTACGCGCCTCGCCGGCAAAGACGAGCGGCGGATAACTGGCAAGCTGTCTTTCGGTCTCGGCGAGCGCAGCCGCATCCGGATAGGCCGGCACTTGGCTGATCGGCTTGTCACGCCAGGAATTCGGAGACCATTTCGTCATCATCGCACCCGTCCAATATCGCCTGGGGGCGGGGAATGCGCCCTGCCCGTGGCGGCGTCCTTACACTACGAAAGCCGGCGATTCTACACTTCCTTCGCCGAAGGCGCGACCAGATATGGCGCCAGAGCGCGATCGAAGGCCGAAGCCCGCCGATCGTCCGGTGCAAGGGCGCGCGGATAAAGCGGTTGGTCGCGATCGAGGTGCAGGCCGATCTCGAAGCCGTCCGTTTCGTCCAGGAAACGTCGCAACCCTTCCTCGCCATGCTCGACGTGAAACCCGTGCATGACCGCATCGAGATAGGATTGCAGGATCAAAGACGTCCCCGGATGCGCCGGGATTTGCGCCTGCGCCACGTAAAGATAGATCGGAATGCCGTCGAGGCCGGCCGCGCATTCGATGGACGTGCGTTGGAGTTGAACCCGATCGTAGCGCGACTCGCGCGCGTCGACGGCGTCAAGATTTTCCACCCGATCGATGACGACGAGCCCGTCGCAACCGGCACCGGTTTGCGGTCTGACGGTCAAGAGCGCGGCCGGGAAGCCCGGCATGTCGGGTCTTGGCCGCCAATGGCGCCTCCATCCGTTCAGCCGCGCAGGATGGGCGGCAACGATTTCGGTGCGGTGCGTCTGCCGGCAGACCAGCGACCCGTAACCGAAATAGGCGACGAGTCCTTCGGCAGATGCGTTACATCCAGACATTCAAAACCTGTTGACTTTGACGTAAGCGTAAATGGTAGCTTCGCTCCATCGAAAGCGAGGATACCCGTCTTGGCATGTTCAACCGCTTCACTGTCCGCGCCGCAGGCAGACATAAATCCGGCACCCCACAGCGTCGCCGAATCAGTCGTTGCCTTCAAGGCCGATGACGGTTTCCCGCTGGAAGGAACCCTCTATTCCGGTCAGGGCAATGGGCCGCTCGTGCTGATTTCGTCGGCGGCAGCGGTGCCCCGCCGCCTCTATGCCGGCTTCGCACGCAAGATCGTGGCGGCCGGCGCGCGCGCATCGCTGACCTATGATTATCGCGGCACGGCAGGCTCCGCGCGGCCGGCAGGATGGAAGGCCCGGATCAACATGAAAGACTGGGCCGTCCGCGACTTCGTGGCGGCGGCCGGAAAACTGGACGAAGCGGCGCCTGGGCATCCGATGGCAGGGGTCGGTCAGTCCTATGGTGGTCAGGCGCTCGGCCTTTCGGGCATCGCGCATCGTTTCGAGCGCTATGCGATGGTGGCCTCGATGTCGGGCTATCATGGCGACCTCGCAGACCGCTCCGTCTGGTATCGGATGAATCTCGTCGGCCTGCCGGTTTCTCTGGCATGTCGCGATATGCCACGCTGGCTTGGGATCGGCGAGCCGATCGCAACCTCGACCTTCCGCGACTGGGCGCGATGGTGCCGCATGAAGAACTACTTCTTCGACGATCCGAACGTGCCGGAAACCGCACGGTTCAAGGACGTGGCCCTTCCGCTTCTCGCATTCGGCATGACCGACGATCCTTGGGGGACGCCGGCTGCCGTTCACGGCCTCATGCGGCATTACACGAACGCGACGGTAGAGACCCGCTGGCTTTCGCCGCAGGATGGCGGGGGGCCGATCGGGCATCTCGGCTTCTTCCGCGCGCATTTCGCCGAGACGCTCTGGCCGCCGCTCGCCGACTGGCTTCTTGACGGCAGGCCGGTCAGTATCGGAACCTGCGGCTAGACGATCACTTCACCGTTCTTAACCCGATAACTCGGCTGGTACATGGTCACTAGTTCCTCCGCCGCGGTCGGGTGGACGGCCATCGTCGCGTCGAAATCTTCCTTTGTCAGCTTCGCCTTGACGGCGATGCCGAGCAATTGCGCCATTTCGCCGGCATCGACGCCCAGAACATGTGCGCCCACGACGCGGCGGCTGGCGGCATCGACGACGAGTTTCATGACCATTTTCTCCATGCGGCCCGAGAGCGTGTGGCGCATGGGTCGGAAGGTCGCCTTGTAGATTTCGAGTTCGTCATACTTCTTTGCCGCGTCTTCTTCCGACAGGCCGACCGTGCCCAGTTCGGGTTGCGAGAAGACGGCAGTCGCGACCGCATCGTGGTCGGGGCGCGTCGGCTTGCCCCGATAGACCGTATCGACGAAGCACATCGCTTCGTGGATCGCCACCGGCGTCAGTTGCACCCGGTCGGTGACGTCGCCGACGGCGTAGATGTTCTCGACATTGGTCCGCGAAAAGTCGTCGACGATAATCTCGCCCTTCCGCCCTGTCTTCACCCCTGCCTTGTCGAGCCCGAGACCGGCCGTGTTGGGCTGCCGCCCGATGGCAAGCATCACCTGATCGACAATCAGCGCCCGGTCAGCGCTGGTATGCGCCTCGAGCCGGCCATCCGGGCGCTTTTCGATGCTCTTGAATATCTCGCCGCAAAGAATCCTGATGCCCTTGGCTTCCATCTCGACATGAAGTGCGGTCCGCAAGTCCTTGTCGAATCGTCCCAATATCTCCTTGCCGCGATAGATCAGGGTCGTCTCGACCCCCAGGCCGTGAAAGATATTGGCAAACTCGACGCCGATATATCCGCCGCCGACGATCGCGATCGCCTTGGGAAGTTCTTCGAGATGGAACGCCGCGTCGGAGGTGATGCAATATTCATGTCCGGGCAGCGCGGGATGAAGGCTGGGGTGCCCGCCGGTCGCGACGAGAATGGTCTCGGCCGTCACCGTGCGCCCTTCTTTCTGCAACCGGATCGTGTGCGGGTCTTCAAGCACGGCGCGGCTGTCGATGATGTCAGCCCCGGCGTTTTCGAGTCCCTTCCGGTAAAGACCTTCGAGCCGTGCGATTTCCTTGTCCTTGTTGGCGATCAGCGTCGGCCAGTCGAAGGAGCGTTCTCCCACCGTCCAGCCATAGCCGGCGGCATCCTCGAAATGCTCGGGAAACTGCGAGGCGTAGACGAAGAGCTTCTTCGGAACGCAGCCGCGAATGACGCATGTTCCGCCGAAGCGGTATTCCTCGGCGATGGCGACGCGCTTGCCGAGCGAGGCCGCGACCCGCCCTGCCCGCACGCCGCCCGAACCGCCGCCGATCACGAAGAGATCATAGTCGTACTGGGTCATGCGGCGGCCTTTCACGATTTTTCGGCGCAAGGTTTAGGGCGCTGCCGCCCAAATGAAAAGCCCGGCACTCCGGCCGGGCTCGTCACGCTCTCAAGATCGCTCAGTTGGACTGGGCGGGTGCTGCCGGCGCCGCTTCGACCTGCGGCTCGGCAACCTGTCCCTGCAACTCGGCCGCGACATCGCGCGCAAGGTCGCGGGCGATGCCGGACTGCCATATATTGGCGGCCTGGAACACCTGATTGGTCACTTCGGGGTGCGTCTCGATGAATTTCTGTCCGGCCGGCGACGAATAGAATGCCGAAATCTCGCCGAGCTCCTCTTCTGTGAAGAACTGGGCATAAGCGGCGGCGGCTTCCCGCTCCAGGTCGCCGCGGCGCGCCGCCAGGGCAATCGCCTTCTCGTCAACGGTGCGCGAAATGAGGCTGACCTGGTCGGGATTCTTCTGGGTCAGTTCGTTCTTCAGCGCCATGGCTGCCTGCGGCAGGATGTTGTCGAATTCATCCGTCATGCCCACCGCATCGACGGCCGCACGCGCGGCGGCAAGGTGGCTCTGCGACGGTTCCTGCGACGCGGCCGGACCCATGGCCGATCCAAGTGCGATGGCCGCGCCCACGGCAAGCGCGATGCCCGCATATCTGAAATTCATGTCCAGTCTCCTCTTTGCCGGCGCGTTCGCGCCGCTCGTTCTCGTTGACGAAGCCTATACGCCGTCGATCGTCTTCACGCCATCCGGTTCGGCGATCACGGCCAGATCGGCCAGACCAAGGAACAGGCCGTGCTCCACGACGCCGGGGATCGCATGAAGGGCATCCGAAAGTGCCAGTGGATCGGGAATACGGCCAAAAGATGCGTCGAGAATGACATGGCCGCCATCGGTAACGAAACGCTCGCCATTCTTTTCGCGAAGTTTGATCGCGCCGGACAGTCCGAGGCGGTTTGCCGCCTCCTCGATGGCGATCCGCGTCGCGCCGAGCCCGAACGGGTTGACCTCGACCGGCAGCGGAAACTTCCCGAGCGTGTCGACGATCTTGGAGGCGTCGGCGATCACGATCATGCGCTTGGAAGCGAAGGCGACGATCTTCTCGCGCAAGAGCGCCCCGCCGCCGCCCTTGACGAGCGACAGGCCGGGGCCGATCTCGTCGGCGCCGTCGATGGTGAGATCAAGCGCGGGTTCCTCGTCCAGCGTGGCGAGCGGTACGCCAAGATCGCGGCAAAGTTCGGCCGTGCGCTCGGAGGTCGGCACGCCGATGATCGTCAACCCGTCCGAAACCCGCACGGCCAGGAGCCGCACGAATTCCTCCGCCGTCGAACCCGTCCCGATGCCGAGCTTCATGCCCTCCTCCACATGGGAAAGGGCGACCCGTGCCGCTTCGATCTTCAGCGCTCGCGCATCCATGTCCGGCTCCCTGATTTCCAGACGCCGTTTATCATCTTCGCCGTTGCTGGCAAACCGTCCAGGCCGCCTTGCGTCCGCCGCATGGCCAAGCTAGACCCGCCGCAACGGAAACCAATGGACGATCCGATGACCGCCCCCATCATTGTCTTCGACCTCGACGGCACGCTCGTCGACACCGCGCCCGACCTGATGGCGAGCCTGAACCATTGCCTCGCGCTCGACGGCATGACCGTAGCGGGGCCGTCCGAATTTCGCCGCTTCGTCGGCATGGGCGGCAAGGTGATGATCAAGCGGGCCTATGCTGCTCAGCAACGCGTGCTCTCCGACGAGCGCCTCAAGGATTTGCTCGACACCTTCATCGAGCATTACGGCTCGAACATGCCCGGCCAATCGCAGCCTTATGAGGGGGTCGTCGCCGCGCTCGACCGGTTCGACGATGCCGGCTACCTGACGGCGATCTGCACCAACAAGTTCGAGCTCCACTCGACGCGCCTGATGCAGGGGCTCGGTCTCACCGAGCGCTTCCGCGCCATCTGCGGACAGGACACGTTCGCCTTCCGCAAGCCGGACCCACGCCATCTGATCGAGACCATCGCCCGCGCCGGCGGCGATCCCGAACGCGCGATCATGGTCGGGGACTCTGAGACGGACATCAAGACGGCCAAGGCAGCGGGCATTCCCGTCGTCGCCGTCGACTTCGGCTACACGGACAGGCATGTGCGCGAACTCGAGCCATCGCACGTCATTTCGCATTTCGACGAGTTGACCGTCGACCTTGCCGACCGGCTGATCGCAGCGGTAGCCGCGCCGCGCGCCAAGACCGCTTGACGGACCCAGCCGGATGCTCCTATAGGCAGGCCACGTCCGGTCCGCCGGATCACTTTGAGCGCCTGGCGCTCATGGGCGCGTAGCTCAGCGGGAGAGCATTCGCTTCACACGCGAAGGGTCACAGGTTCAATCCCTGTCGCGCCCACCATTTTCAAGTATCTCACGGCAGATCGCTGCGCTCACGCCTCCGATGGCGCGGCGCCCGGTCGGGCTTGCGAACCTCGCGGTTCGAAACGGGCAGCCGAGCGCCGTCAGATCGACGGCGCCCTCGCCGCTTCGATGCGCTCCATCGCCTCGCGCGTCTTCAGATCGCGGTCGTAGACGTCGGGATAGTAGCCCATCTTGCCGCCCGCCTCAGGCCAGGCGGTGAAATAAGCGACATAGACCGGCACCTTCACGTCCAGATTGTCACGGCCATGCGGGCCGGCAAGGCGCGAATCGACCTTCGCACGGTCCCAACCGAGCACCGCCGCCGCCATGGCGCGCGGATCCTCAAGACGCACGCAGCCGTTGGACAGCGCGCGGTTGTCGCGACCGAAAAGATGCCGCTCGGGCGTATCGTGCATGTAGATCGCGTGCTTGTTCGGGAACATGATCTTCAACTCGCCGAGCGCATTGCTCGGGCCCGGCCGCTGGCGGACATTGAAGGGGATGTTCGCGCCATAACGCGGCCAGTCGATCGCCGAGGACGAAATCCGGCGGCCCTGCTGATCCGTCACCTCGAAGCCGGATCGATCGAGATAGGAGGGGTCAGCATAGAGCTTTGGCAGGTACTTGTTGACGATGATCGAGCGCGGCACGCCCCAATAGGGATGAAACTCGACATAGGAAATCTCATCCTGGAAGAAATAGGTCTGCGTCGCCTTGGTGCCGACGACCGTGCGCATCGACAGCTTCTCGCGCCCGTCCTCGACATAGCTGGCCATCGCCGACGGCGCGTTGAGGAAGACGTAGCGGTCGCCGAAATCGGACGGCAGCCAGCGAAGCTGCTCCATGGCGAGTTTCACCTTCTCGATCCGCGCCGCCTTCGATTCGCCTGCGAAAGCTGTGACCGTGCGCGGGCCGACGATGCCGTCGACCTGCAAGCCGCGCTTTTTCTGCGCGGCCCTGATCACCGCCACCAGATCGTCCGAATAAATTTCGCTGGCGCGGTTGAGCTCGATCGTCGTCGCGTGCTCGGCAAGGAAAGTCTGGTCCGCTTCCTTCTCGATGAGAGCGAGAATCTTCGGCAGTTCCGAACTCGTCTGACCAGGGCGAATGAACGTTCCCGGCGCGATGACGATGCTCTTTTCCTCGCTGGCCCGCAGTTCCTCGAGTTCAACCTGCATCGCCTTGTAGAATTCGTTTTGCGGATGCAGCGCACGAAGCGCGGCACTCGCGTCGGCGCCCTTGGCGAGCTTTGCCAGGAGGCCGCCATAGTCGACGGTCTTCAACTTGAAATCATGATAACCGGAGATTCGGTTGGGATCGACCCGGCCGGCATGTATGTCGCGTGCATAGCGCAACATGCGCGCCGACAGCGCCATCTCGAAGCGCGCAAGCGCCGCTTCATCCTGCATCCGCGGCACGGAAACGGCATAATCGCCCGGATTGAGCCCGTATTCATCAGCGCTCGCAAGCTCGCGCAGCACGTCGCGCGCCGCGGAATTGACCCCGCCGCCCTCGGACCAGATCATTCCGGGATGCTTGGAATAATGGGCGACCACCGCATCGCCGATCGCCTCTTCGGCATAGAATTCAAACGTCGCAAGATCGTCGAGCGAATTGGCGATCGTCGCCCTCGCCGGCTGCGGCGAACGGACCGCCTGCTTGCGGACGTCGATCTCGAGCTTCGGGTTCGCGCCGTCGATCGAAGGAAGCTGCCGCCGGTCCTGACCGGCCATCCGCCGGCGTGGTTCGCTGCCCGCCTGATTGCCTTCCAGCGCCTTTTCGACCGCCTCTTCCAGGCTTCCACCGGCAACGGTGACCGGCCGCGCGGAAGCGGGGGCGGCCTGCGTGGTCGCGCCGACCGTGCCGTGATCGATGCCGGTATTGACCAGCGTGGGATCGATTGAGATCGCGGCGAAGTTCACCTTCGCCAGCGTATCGGTCTTGTAGGTGAAATATTGCGGCCCGGTGACGCGCGGCGCCTGTGGCGGCGCAGCGCGCTGAACCTGCTGGTGCATTTGCGGCTGCGCCTGCGGCGGCTGTTGCTGCTGATATTGCGGCTCGACATAGCGGCGCGGCGGCTGGTTGAACAGGCGCTCGAAAAAGCCCTGTGCAGACGCGTCATGGACCCCGGTCAGAAGCGACGCTGCGAGCGCGGTTGAGGTCAGGGCCAGAGCCCGAAGGCGCATACGCTTGATCATGTCGTCCAATCCGTTGAGAGTTCCAGTCGGGCGCGGCCGAGGCCGGCGAACACGGAGTCCGACACTGGACCCGATATGGTTTCCAAATCGCAAACGTTCATCCGCCGTGATGACGATGCTAAGGATGCCGAAGCGTTCGGTTCAAGACATCCCGTGTCGCCCATGCGGGTTTTGTCGCGACCATTGCAGGAATACAACGCTCGGCGATCGGTCCAAAGGCAGGCTTCAATCCCGGCCCGTTTCGCTTTAAGAGCCTGCCAACCTGTATCTTTCCGGAGACCCTTCGCAGATGGCCGACTACGCAAGCGCCGAGCTTTTCCCCCTCGCAGCCGACGAAACGCCCTATCGCAAGCTGACCTCGGATCACGTCAGCGTCGACACCTTTCGCGGCCAGGACGTCCTGACGGTCGATGCGGAAGGGCTGCGCCTCCTGTCGGAAACGGCCTTCGCGGACATCAACCATCTCCTGCGCCCCGGGCATCTGAAGCAGCTTGCCGCGATTCTCGAAGACCCGGAAGCGACGGACAACGACCGCTTCGTCGCCTACGACCTCCTGAAGAACGCCAACATCGCCGCCGGCGGCGTCCTGCCGATGTGCCAGGACACAGGAACGGCGATCATCATGGGCAAGAAGGGCCGGCGGGTCTGGACCGAAGGCGGCGACGCCGACGCGCTCGGCCAGGGCGTGCTCGACGCCTATGAGCGCAAGAACCTGCGCTATTCGCAACTCGCACCGCTGTCGATGTTCGAGGAGAAGAACACGAAGAACAACCTGCCGGCGCAGATCGACATCTATGAGGAAGGCGAGGACGCCTACAAGTTCCTGTTCGTCGCCAAGGGCGGGGGCTCGGCCAACAAGACCTTCCTTTATCAAGGCACGCCGTCCCTGATGACGCGCGACAGGCTTCTTGATTTCCTGAAAGAGAAAATCCTGACGCTCGGCACCGCCGCCTGCCCGCCCTATCACCTCGCCATCGTCATCGGCGGCACGTCGGCGGAGATGAACTTGAAGACCGTCAAGCTTGCCTCCACGCGCTATCTCGACGGCCTGCCCACATCAGGCAGCGAGGCCGGCCACGCCTTCCGCGACCTCGAAATGGAAGCCGAAGTCCACAGGATGACGCAGTCCATGGGTGTCGGCGCCCAGTTCGGCGGCAAGTATTTCTGCCATGACGTGCGCGTCATCCGCCTGCCCCGCCATGGCGCCTCGCTGCCGATCGGCCTCGGCGTCTCGTGCTCAGCCGACCGGCAGGCCAAGGGCAAGATCACGAAGGACGGCATCTTTCTCGAAGAGCTGGAGACCAATCCCGCCCGCTACATGCCAGATATCGACGAGGAGAAGCTGACTTCGCATGTCGTGAAGATCGACCTGAACCAGCCGATGAGCGAGATCCTCAAGATCCTCTCGGCCCAGCCCGTCAAGACGCGCGTGTCGCTCTCCGGGCCCATCATCGTCGCGCGCGACATCGCGCACGCGAAAATCCGCGAGCGCCTCGAAGCCGGCGAGCCGATGCCGGACTATTTCAAGAACCACCCGGTCTATTATGCCGGTCCGGCCAAGACGCCTGCCGGCTACGCATCGGGCTCGTTCGGACCGACGACGGCGGGCCGGATGGATTCCTATGTCGACCAGTTCCAGTCCTTCGGCGGATCGATGGTCATGCTTGCCAAGGGCAACCGCTCGCGCCAGGTGCGCGAGGCGTGCGGGCGCCATGGCGGATTCTATCTCGGTTCGATCGGCGGTCCCGCCGCGCGATTGGCGCAGGACTGCATCAAAAAGGTCGAGGTCGTCGAATATCCCGAACTCGGCATGGAGGCGATCTGGCGCATCGAGGTCGAGGATTTCCCCGCCTTCATCGTCATCGACGACAAGGGCAATGATTTCTTCAAGGATCTGAACCTCGGCTGACGGCGCGCGGGAGCGTCTTGCGCTGGCGCATCCGCGCGGCCATCATCGGCAGGTCAGGAGGTCTGCCATGAAAAAGGGTTACAAGGCATTGCTCGAAGAAGCCGATGCCGAGATCGAGGCGATTACGCCGGCCGAAGCGCAGGAACTCGCCGCGCGCGACGACGTGGTGCTGGTCGACATCCGCGATCCGCGCGAACTGGACCGGGAGGGCCGCATTCCGCACACGCTGCACGCGCCGCGCGGAATGCTGGAATTCTGGATCGACCCGGAAAGCCCCTATCACAAGCCGGTCTTCGCCAGCGGCAAGACCTTCGTCTTCTTCTGCGCCGGCGGCCTGCGTTCGGCGCTTGCCACCAAGACCGCGCAGGATATGGGTCTTTCCCCCGTCAAGCATATCAAGGGCGGGTTCGGCGCCTGGAAGGAAGCCGGCCTGCCCTATGATCCGCCGACCGAGCGCAAGCCTTGACCGCAGCCGGATCGACAGACGCGCCGCGCCTGCCATGGGACAATCCCCGGTTCCGCAACTGGATTGCGGTCGTGCGGGCCGAGCGCGCGGTCGTGCGCGAACTCGCCAAGGCGATCGCGCCGCTCAAGATCGGCCAGCTTGACGTCCTGATGAACCTCTACCGCCACCCCGGCCTGTCCCAGCACGATCTGGCGCGCCGGCTCCTCGTCGGCCGATCGAACATCACGATGCTCCTGCCGCAGCTCGAAAGCCAGGGCCTGCTGCGGCGTGATCCCGATGAGAGCGACCGCCGCGTCCTGCGGCTCTATCTCACCGAGGAAGGCGAGACGCGGCTGATGGCGGCGATGGAAATCTACGTGGCCCTGCTCGACCGCGTGATGGCACAGTCGACGCCCGACCAGTGCGAACGCCTCGGCGACCAGATGCGCCGCATCAGCGAAGCGCTGAAGGAAGACTAGCCGCGAGACAGACCCTTCGCCGCCAGTTCGTCGAGATAAGCCTGCCAGCGTGTTTCCCTCTCGTGGCCGAGCGTGTGCAGGTAGTCCCAGCTAAAGATGCCGGTATCGTGTCCGTCGTCGAAAACGATGCGCACGGCGTAGTTGCCCACCGGCTCGATCTTCGAGATCGCGACATTGCGCTTGGCCGGAACGGTCACGCGCTGTTCGGGGGAATGGCCCTGCACTTCGGCCGAAGGCGAGACGACGCGCAGGAACTCCGCCTCGAGCGGGATCGGCGCGTGACTGTCGAAGAGGACGGTCAGCGTCCGGCGATCCTTTGAGACGCGCAGTTCCGATGGTGGCCGCATATCCTGTCCTCTCGTCGCCATTCGCTTCCGAATGCCTCAATTCATCGTCAAACGCCAGACTTTCGGCGCATCGGGCTTGCGCCGCGGGCAAAAGATCACGAAATTGACCGGATGGGCATTAAAGGCAATGGCATGAACCTTGGCGACACCAGCATGATCGACCCGTTCGGGCGGGCGATCTCCTATCTGCGCGTCTCAGTGACGGATCGCTGCGATTTCCGCTGCACCTATTGCATGGCGGAAGACATGACCTTCCTGCCCAAGCGCGACCTTCTCAGTCTGGAGGAACTCGACCGTCTCTGCACCGTCTTCATCGAAAAGGGCGTGAGAAAGCTCCGCCTGACCGGGGGCGAACCGCTGGTGCGCAAGAACATCATGCATCTCGTCCGCGATCTCTCGCGTCACATCGAAAGCGGCGCGCTCGAAGAACTGACCCTGACGACCAACGGCTCGCAACTCCAGCGCTTCGCCGCCGGGCTGGCCGAATGCGGCGTTAAGCGGATCAACGTCTCGCTCGATACGCTCGACCCGGCGAAGTTCAGGCAAATCACCCGTTGGGGCGACATCTCCAAGGTCATGGCCGGCATCGACGCCGCGCAGGAAGCCGGGTTGAAGATCAAGATCAACGCCGTCGCGCTCAAGGGCTTCAACGACCACGAACTCCCCGACATGCTGCGCTGGGCGCATGGCCGCGGCATGGACATGACGGTCATCGAGACGATGCCGATGGGCGAAATCGACGAGGACCGGACGGACCAGTATCTGCCGCTGTCGCTCCTGCGGGCGCAACTCGAGCGCGAATTCACCTTTACCGACATACCATTCAAGACCGGCGGCCCCGCGCGCTATGTCGAGGTTGCGGAAACCGGCGGTCGGCTCGGCTTCATCACGCCGATGACGCACAATTTCTGCGAAAGCTGCAACCGCGTGCGCCTGACCTGCACCGGCACGCTCTATATGTGCCTCGGCCAGGACGATGCGGCCGACCTGCGCGCCGCGCTACGCGCCTCCGAAGGCAACGATCTCCTTTCGAATGCGATCGACGAGGCGATCGGACGCAAACCGAAGGGCCACGATTTCGTCATCGACCGGCGCACGAACCGGCCGTCCGTCTCTCGGCACATGAGCGTTACCGGCGGCTGATCTGGCGTAGAGTTTCGGCGCGCTGGTCCGTTGCGCGCGATCGAGTGGCAGCCTATGGCAGGGTCGACCCAATCGACGAGCCGCCATCTTGACCCTTTCCCCCAATCTCCGCGCCGCCCTGTTCATGGCCATCTCGATGGCCGGATTCACGCTCAACGATGCACTGACGAAGACCGTCATCGGCGACATGAGCGCAGCGCAGGTGATGCTGGTGCGCGGCACGTTCGCCACGATCATGATCGGCCTGCTCGCCTGGCATGGCGGCGTCCTGTCATCGCTGTCGTCCCTGCGGCGTCCGCTGGTAGCGGTGCGCGCGGCAAGCGAGGTCGGGAGCACGCTCTGCTTTCTTGCCGCGCTCGCGCAGATGCCCCTCGCCAACGTCTCGGCCATCCTTCAGGCGCTGCCTCTCGCCGTCACGATGGGCGCGGCTCTTTTTCTCCACGAGCCGGTGGGCTGGCGGCGCTGGACGGCCATTCTCGCCGGTTTCGCGGGCGTCATGATCATCGTGCGGCCCGGCTTCGAGGGCTTCAATTCCTATTCGCTCCTGGCACTGCTCTGCGTCGCCTTCTGCGCCCTTCGCGACCTCGTGACCCGGCGCATTCCCGAGGACATCCCGTCCCTCGCCGTTTCGTTCGCCACCGCGCTCTTCGTCACCGTCGTCGGGGGATTCCTCGTCGTGCCCTACGGCGGCTGGACCGAACTAACGGTGACCAGCACGTCGATGCTGCTCGGTGCCGCCATCCTTCTGATCGTCGGCTACCAGTTCATCATCATGGCGATGCGTGCGGGCGACATTTCCTTCGTCGCGCCCTTCCGCTACACGGCCCTGATCTGGGCGCTGCTGCTCGGCTTGCTCGTCTTCGGTGAAGTCCCCGATTTTGCCATGCTCCTCGGCGCGGCCATCGTCGTCGCATCCGGGCTCTACACGC
Organism: Mesorhizobium sp. YIM 152430; assembly: GCF_029210365.1. Classification (GTDB taxonomy): domain Bacteria; phylum Pseudomonadota; class Alphaproteobacteria; order Rhizobiales; family Rhizobiaceae; genus Aliihoeflea. Next base: position 249,501 of record NZ_JARGES010000027.1, on the reverse strand, counting down.
TCTACCGCGAGCGCCATGCCGGCAAGACGCAGCCCGTTACCGACACGACGTCCCCCGCAATGGCACCCGATGGCGTTTGAAGCGCTTGAAGCGAAACCGGATGCGGCCTATGCACACGCCATGATTAACGTGTTCATTTCGACCCGATGACGATGCCCCTCGCCCACCGCGCCGCGACGCCACCGCACATCTTCACGCTGGTGATGGCGACGGCGTCGAGCGCGCTGGCGATGAACGTATTCCTGCCCTCCCTGCCCGCGATGGCCCGGCATTTCGATGCCGATTATTCCGTGGTGCAGCTCGCGGTCGCGCTCTATCTCGTCGCCACGGCGGTGCTTCAGCTCTTGATCGGCCCCGCATCGGACCGCTTCGGGCGCCGCCCCGTGCTGCTCATCTGTTTTGCCGTGTTTCTTGTCGGCACGCTTGCCGCAATCTTCGCGCCGACCATCGAGATCCTGCTGTTCTGCCGCATCCTGCAAGCGTTCTCGGCCGCCGGAATGGTTCTGTCGCGTGCGATCATCCGCGATACGGTCGGTCCCGACCAGGCGGCGAGCAAGATCGGCTATGTCACCATGGGCATGACGCTGGTCCCGATGATCGGACCGGTCATCGGCGGTTTCCTCGACGAACTCTATGGCTGGCAGTCGACCTTTCTCCTGACCCTCGCATTCGGCGTGACGGCGTTCGCAATCATCTGGATCGATCTCGGCGAGACCAATCTGCGCCCGTCCTCATCGCTGTTCGCACAGGTGCGTTCCTATCCCGAACTGATCAAGTCGGAACGCTTCTGGGGCTACACGCTGACGGCGGCCTTCACGTCGGGCACATTCTTCGCATTCCTCGGCGGGGGTCCGTATGTCGCAAGCGAAATCTTCGGCCTGTCGCCCTCGCAATACGGCTTTTATTTCGGTTTCGTCTCGGTCGGCTACATGGTCGGCAATTTCCTGTCCGGGCGGCTGTCGAGCCGCCTCGGCATCAACACGATGCTCCTGACCGGCAACATCGTCGCGGCAACGGGCATGTCCGTGCCGCTGATCCTCTATTTCGCCGGATACGTCTCGCCGGCGTCGCTTTTCGTTCCGGTGATGTTCGTCGGACTCGGCAATGGCATGACGCTGCCGAACGCCATGGCCGGAATCGTCAGCGTTCGCCCGCATATCGCCGGGTCGGCCTCGGGGCTCGGCGGCGCATTGCAGATCGGCGGCGGCGCGGGGCTTTCCATGCTCGCAGGCGCCCTTCTCGGACCGGAAACGGGACCGGCGCCGCTACTCTGGATCATGCTGGCATCGTCCTGCCTTGGCATCGTCGCGTCGCTCTACGTCCTCAATGTCGCCGCGCGCAAAGGCGAGCTGGCGCGATGAGCATGACGGGCATCGGCCTTGCCGGCGGCCGCGCAATCATTGACAGGGCGATCTCGCGCATCGCGAGCCAGGTCGACGAGTTGGCGATCCATTCCAACACGCTTGCCAGCGTTACCGTCGACACGCCATTCTTCCCGCTGAACCTCGCGAAGCGACTTTCATGACCCAGCGCATCATCGGCATCACCGGCTGGAAGAATTCCGGCAAGACGACGTTGACCGAGCGGCTCGTCGCCGAGTTCGTCGCGCGTGGTGTGAGGGTTTCGACGGTCAAGCACGCGCACCACGCCTTCGATATCGACCAGCCCGGCACCGACTCCTTCCGCCACCGCGCGGCCGGAGCCGGCGAGGTCGCGATCGTTTCGGGCAATCGATGGGCGCTGATGCACGAGTTGCGCGGCGAGAGCGAACCGTCGCTCGACGACGTTCTCGCCCGTCTGTCGCCCTGCGATCTCGTCATCGTCGAGGGTTACAAGCGCGAGGGGCACCTCAAGATCGAGACGCGCCGGCGCGAAGCGAAGGACACCCGTCCGCTTTCGATGGACGATCCCAACATCGTCGCGGTCGCCAGCGATCACGCATTGCCGGGCGAAACCTTGCCCGTCTTCCCGATCGATGACATAGCGGCAATGGCAGATTTCGTTACGTCCCGACTGGGACTTTGATCGACGACACAGGAGGAGAGCACGATGGCGAAGGTCGCATTTCTGGGTTTGGGCGTGATGGGATACCCGATGGCGGGCTATCTCAAGACCAAGGGCGGCCACGACGTCACGGTCTACAACCGCACCGCCGCAAAGGCCGAGAAATGGGCCGCCGAGTTCTCCGGCAAGTCCGCCGCGACGCCCGCCGAAGCCGCCAGGGGCGCCGATTTCGTTTTCTCCTGCGTCGGCAATGACGACGATTTGCGCTCGATCACGCTCGGCGAAAATGGCGCGTTCTCGTCAATGGCTTCGGGATCGATCTTCATCGACAACACGACCGCCTCGGCCGAAGCCGCGCGCGAATTGGCGGCGCTGGCGGGCGAAAAGGGCATCGGCTTCATCGACGCGCCCGTTTCGGGCGGACAGGCAGGGGCCGAGAACGGCGTCCTCACCGTCATGTGCGGCGGCGACCAGGCGACTTACGACAAGGCGAAGCCCGTCATCGACGCCTATGCGCGCATGGTCGGGCTGATGGGGCCGGTCGGCGCGGGGCAGCTCACCAAGATGATCAACCAGATCTGCATCGCCGGCCTCGTCCAGGGCCTGTCGGAAGGCATCGCCTTCGGCCAGCGCGCCGGGCTCGACATCGAAAAGGTCGTCGACGTCATTTCCAAGGGCGCTGCGGGCTCGTGGCAGATGGAGAACCGCTGGAAAACGATGCGCGACGGCAAGTTCGACTTCGGCTTCGCCGTCGACTGGATGCGCAAGGATCTCGGCATCTGCCTCGAGGAAGCAGACCGCAATGGCGCGCAGCTTCCCATCACCGCACTGATCGACCAGTTCTACAAGGACGTGCAGGGTAAGGGCGGCAAGCGCTGGGACACGTCGTCGCTTATCTCGCGCTTGAAATAGTCAGGCCACGTTGCTGGACGAACCACTTTCCTTGTCCAGCACCATGTAGTCGAGCGGCATTTCCGTCGTGTACTTGATCTGCTCCATGGCGAAGGACGAGGACACGTCGCGAATCTCGATCTTGGCGATCAGGCGCTTGTAGAAGGCGTCATAGGCGGCGATGTCCGGCACGACGACGCGCAGGAGATAGTCGATGTCGCCGCTCATCCGGTAGAACTCGATGACCTCGGGAAATTCCTGGATGACCTCGGAAAAGCGTCGCAGCCACTCATGGCTGTGCGAGTTGGTGCGGATCGACACGAACACCGTCACCCGCGCATTGATCTTGACCGGATCGAGCAGCGCCACGCGCTTGCGGATGACGCCTTCTTCCTCGAGTTTCTGGATGCGGCGCCAGCACGGCGTCGTCGACAGCCCCACCTTCTTGGCGACGTCGGCCACGGCAAGCGTGGAATCTTCCTGCAACAAACGCAGGATCTTGCGGTCGAGGCGATCCATTTGAGGCTCCGGTGAGAAATCTCATGCTAAAATGGCGAAGTTTTCCGCGATAGCCAAGCATGAACGCGGGCCATTCCCACCCACCGAAGCAAAACTGTCCTAATCCTTGGTCGGCATCGACAATCGGATTTCACGCCGGAGGACGGGAAGCAATTCTGTTTCGAAGAATGGATGCCGTTTCAGCCAACCCGTATTGCGCCATGAGGGATGCGGCAGCGGGATCATGCGCGGGATCGTGTTGCGCAGGAAGATCACGCGCCAGCTCTCGACGTTCTGCGTCAGCGAGCGGCCGAACTCGGGGCCAAGATGCCAGCGTTGCGCGTATAGCCCGATCGCCAGAACGAACTCGATCTGCGGCATGGTCGCCATCAGCGGTGCCCGCCAGGCAGGGGCGCATTCGCGGCGCGGCGGCAGGTCGCTACCCTTGGCGTCCTGGCCCGGAAAGCAAAAGCCCATCGGCGCGATAGCGAAGAGGGCCGGATCGTAGAATTCCTCGCGCGAAACGCCCATCCAGTCGCGCAGCCGGTCGCCCGAGCGATCGTTGAAGGGCAGCCCCGTCGCATGGACACGCGTGCCGGGCGCCTGCCCCGCGATCAGCACGCGCGCGGTCGAGGACGCGACGACGACCGGGCGCGGCTCGTGCGGCAGCGGCGTCTTGAGCGGTGCATCCCGGCAAATCCGGCAAAGCCGGATGCGCCGGGCCAGATCTTCCGCTTCGCCCAGGATCAGGCCCTGGCGCTCGGCCGCGCGGAAACCTCCGCGAACCAGCGCTTCACGTTTTGAAGTTCGGCCGGCACTTCGAGCCGTGCCGGCTTCATGAACTCGACGCCGACGAGACCGGTGATGTCCGCGATCGTGTAGTTCTCGCCCGCGATGAAGCGGCTGTCGGCAAGATGCCGGTCTAGCATGTGGAGATATTCGATCGCCTTCGGCTTGTTCGCCTCGCCCCATTCGGGGATCTGCGGCACTTCCCATTCCTTCATCGCCGGGTGGATATGCCGAAAGGCTTGGGCGACGGCGGACAGGAAATGCAGTTCCATGCGCCGCTGCCACATCTCGACCTGCGCACGGCCGAGCGGGCCGGTGCCGAACAGCGGAGGCTCGGGATGAAGCTCCTCGAAATAGCGGCAGATGGCGACCGATTCGGCGAGGATGGTGCCGTCGTCGAGTTCGAGCACCGGCAGGCGCTGCAACGGATTGCGCGTCGTCACCGCCTCGGACTTGTGGCCCATCGCAGCCATGTCGACCGGCTCCAGCGGCACGTCGATGCCCTTCTCGGCCAAGAAAATGCGGACCCGGCGCGGGTTCGGAGCACGGCCGCCATCGTAAAGTTTCATTCTTTTCTCTCCCTGATCGAGTTCCTGTCTAAACCGACTGGCGGGCTTCCGCAAAGCCGCTCCCGTTCATGATCGGTCAAGCAGCAGCCGAAGCCGGTCGAGAACCGCATCGAACAGCCCGCCATCATCGCCGATCATGCCGCGCCGGGCACGCCAGTCGCCCGGCCGGTCGAATTCGCCGGCCCAAATTCCCCGTCCGGCCGCCCGCGCACGCGATTCGGCTTCATGATAGTCGCCCGATGCAACCGCCCAGCCCATCTCCACCATTGCAAGATTGAGGTTTCGATCCCCTGCCGCGCAGGTCGACAAATATCGGCCGTAGCGATCCTTGCGCCGGGTGCTGCACGCAACCGTCCGTGCCGCGATCAGTTCGGAAAGTGCCGCGCGCGCCTGCCGCCCGCAGGCGTAGTCGGATCCATCCTTGTGGCAGACCTGATCGAGTTCTGGCGCGTCGATCCCGATCAGCCGTATGCGTTGGCCGGCAATCTCCAGACTGTCGCCATCGGCAACGCGCGCATTGCCGCCGATTTCATGAGCCGCACGGCCCTCGAAATGGACCGCAAGCGCACCGAGAATCAGGAACATGCCCGCCGTCAGCGTAAAATCACGCAGGCCCAGCGGCCGCAACTTTTCGCGGCCGGCGATGCGACGTTGGCCAGAAGTGACCTTGCGGAATGGGAAAACGGGCAAGCGAAGGGTCTCTTAATCTTCTTTGTCTAGACTTCGCGGCGATCATTGGCGCGCATTGACTGATATCTCGTATGGCGTTTTCAGGCACGCAACTTGCCGACAAGAACATCGTGGACCGCAGGAAGGCGCATCGCAACACCGATGTCGCCAAGGCAGTGCGGCGCACGCGCGAACGCCTCTCCCAGCGCGAGGGCAACCCGGTTTTCGAGCGCGAACTCCTGAAGCTTCACGCCCGCGCGATGATCAACACCGCGGCGGCGATCCCGCTGATGGTGCTGGTCGTCATGGCGGGCGGCGTGTTTGCCGGCACCGGGCCGCAGATCGTCATCTGGGCGATCATCACGGTCGCCTGCTATCTCGGCCTCGCGCTGATCGCGCGCCGGGTCGACCGTGCCGATATCAACGAACTCGACGCGGTCGGCGTCAAGCGTTCCTTCCTGCTCGGTCATTTCGTTTCCGGTCTCGGCTGGGCATATCTGGCCACCATCGAATGCGCCGAATGCCAACTCGACCAGTTCACTGTCCTGAAGACGGTCATCCTGCTGCTCGCCATCGCCTCCACAGCGCTGATATCGCACACGCTGCGCGGCGCGCTGTTCCTGACCTTCGCGCTGCCAGTCGCCGTCTTCGCTTATCTGACCGTCAATATGGCGATGCCGGTCGAATCGATCATGGTGGCGTTGCTCGCCATCTCGCTCGGCTTCTTCACCTTCGTCGCCCGCCACATGAACCGTTCGGCCGTCATGCTTCTTTCCTATCAGGCGGAAAAGGACGGCCTGATCGGCGAACTCGAGACGGCGAAGTCGATGTCGGACGAGGCCCGCCGACGCGCCGAGGAGGCCAACCTTGCCAAGTCGCGCTTCCTTGCCACGATGAGCCACGAATTGCGCACGCCGCTCAACGCGATCCTCGGATTCTCGGAGGTCATGGGCAACGAGGTTCTCGGGCCGATGCACAACGAGACCTACCGCGACTATTCGCGCGACATCAACGCGTCGGGCCAGCATCTTCTCAACCTCATCAACGAGATACTCGACCTGTCGCGCATCGAGGCCGGTCGCTACCAGCTCAACGAGGAGCCGCTGTCGCTGATCGGCGTCGTCGAGGAGTGCTGTCATCTGATGGAACTGAAGGCGCACAAGAAGTCGATCCGCCTCGTCCAGCAGTTCGAACCGACCCTGCCGCGTCTTCTCGCCGACGAACGCTCGCTACGCCAGATCACGCTCAATCTGATCTCGAACGCAGTGAAATTTGCACCGAACGGCTCGGAAGTGCGGGTGCGCGTCGGCTGGACGGCCGGCGGCGGGCAGTATGTCTCGGTCAAGGACAACGGCCCCGGCATTCCGGCCGAGGAAATTCCCATCGTTCTGTCGGCCTTCGGTCAGGGCTCGATTGCCATCAAGAGCGCGGAACAGGGGACCGGCCTCGGCCTGCCCATCGTCCAGGGCCTGCTCGAACTTCATGGCGGCGAGTTCCAGCTTCGCTCCAAGCTGCGCGAGGGCACCGAAGCCATCGCCATCCTGCCGCCGGCCCGCGTCATGGAAGCTCTGCCGGCGCTTCCGACGCGTCAGAGGGCGGCAGCGGGCCGCCGCTAGATCAGTTCTGCCGTATCGTCATCGAGCCGAATGTCTGGGCCGCATTCTTCAGCACCAACGCCCCCATCGCCGCGCCGATCCCCTCGCCTTCGCCCATTTCGAGATCGAGGATCGGCTTCAGGGCGAGCGCCTGTGCCGCATGGCGCTGGCCGCGATTGGTCGTGGCGTGACCGAGCAGGCAGTGGTCGATCGCGTCCGGCCGCACGCCGTGAAGCACCGCCGCCGACGCCAGCGACACGATCCCGTCGAGCACCACGGGAATGCGTTCCATCCGCGCCGCGAGGATCGCGCCTGCGATCGCGGCGATCTCGCGCCCGCCGAGGCGGCGCAGTGCTTCCAGCGGATCCTTCACATGGCCGCCATGGAGTTCGACGGCCCTGTCGATCAGGCGGATGCGCCTTTCGGTCAGATCAGGTTCGCCCACCGGCTCGATCCAGTCGAGCGCGGCCTTACCGTGCAGGGCCATCAGGAGAGCCGCCGCGACCGTTTCGCCGCCGACGCCGAGGCTGCCGATGCAGATCAGGTCCGCGCCACCGGCGATCGCCTCCATGCCGAAGGCCATTGTCACCGCGCAGCCGCGCTCGTCGAAGGCCGGACCTTCCGAGATGTCCTCGACCGGCAGATGTAGCGCAAGGTCGAAGACCTTCAGGCCGAAATCGTTCGCCGCGCAGATCTGGTTGATCGCCGCGCCCCCCGCCGCGCAGAACTCGACCATGGCCTGCGTCTCGCTCGCCTGCCGCGTGCTGATGCCATGTTTCGCGATGCCATGGGTGCCGGCGAAGAGCGTCACCATCGGCCGCGAAATCTGCGGCTGACTGCGGCCCTGCCATCCGGCCAGCCAGACGGCCATTTCGCCCATGCGGCCCAGCGGAACCCCCTGGTCTTCGAGCAGCCGCAGACGCGCTTCCGCATCGCGCCGCGCCGTCCTGTCGGCTTCGGGCAGGCGGTGCAAAAGGTCGCGATAGTCGTCGAAAGGCAGGCCGCTGGTCATCGAATGCTCCTCAAACTGTGCCCTAGCGCTTATCCAAGTCGCGTCGGTATCACAATGGCGGATGCCGCCGCTCGTCTTGCACGGTCCCGCCATTTGGCCCATCTGTGATGGATGGCAAGGAACATTTCATGACGCCGATCGAATCGCCCTGCATTCTCGTCTGTTCGATCGACATGACGACGGGCTACTGTTTCGGCTGCGGGCGCACGCGTGAGGAAATCGGCGCGTGGATGACGATGTCGACGCAGGCGCGGCGCGAGACGATGGCCGAACTGCCCGCGCGGCTCGAGACGATGGAGCGCCGCCCCCGCCGCGAAACCCGACGTGCCCGCATGGCGCGCGAACGTGATCTGGGCAGGATTGAGTGATGGGACGCCTGTTCTGGATCATTATCGCCATCATGGCGCTCGGCCTCGTCGCGCTGATCGCGACGGGCGACAGCGGCACGCTCTTCGGTCTCGACGGGGACAGCTTCGCGCGCACGCTCTATCTGGGGCTTCTCGGAGCCGTCGTCGCCGTCGGCCTGCTCGGCTCCGGCCAGCGCTTCGGGCCGATGGCGCGCACGTTCGCCATCTGGCTCGTCATCATCATGACGCTGATGGTCGGCTACCAGTACCGCTACGAATTGCAGGATGTCGGCAGCCGCCTGACCGCCGGACTCATTCCCGGCAGCCCGCTCTCGCTGATCGGCGATGACGGTCGCGCGGCGGTCATGATCGAGCGGATGGCGAACGGTCATTTCGAGATTCGGGCCTCGATCAACGGCACGAGCGTCAACACGGTCGTCGATACCGGCGCGACGACGACCGTTTTGAGTTCCGCCGACGCCCGCCGGATCGGTCTCGATCCCGACGCGCTCAGCTACACGGTGCCCGTCATGACCGCAAACGGCCAGGCACAGGCGGCACGCATCACGCTCGATGAAATCCGCATCGGCGAGATTTCGCGCACCCGCCTGCCCGCGCTCGTCGTTGGCGAAGGTCAGCTCGACCGCACGCTTCTCGGCATGAATTTCATCGGCTCGCTGTCCGGCTTCGACATGCGCGGCGAGCGGCTCATCCTGCGTGACTGAGGATCAGGCGGCCAGGCTCCAAAAGAACCGCGCCGAGATGAAGATGCAGAACAGCCCGAAGGCGACTTCGAGCTGGCGTTTCTTCAAGGCATGGGCGATCCGGACGCCATAGGGCGTCACGATCAGCGCGATCGGGATGATCAGCGCGACGGCGACCCAGTTGATGAAACCGGTCGAGGCGATGGGCAGGTCGGGATGGCCCCAGCCGGCCCAGATATAGCCGATCGTGCCGGGGATCGCGATCAGGACGCCGACGCCGGACGAGGTGGCGACGGCCTGGTGCATCGGCCGGCCGTAGATCGTCATGAAGGTGTTGTTCATGACGCCGCCACCGATGCCCATGAGCGTCGAGAAATAGCCGATGACGACGCCTGCCACCGTGCGCCCGCCAGTTCCCGGCAGATCGCCCTTGAGCTTCCAGGATTCCCGGTTGAACAGGAGCCGCACCGCGACGAGCAGCATCAGAACGGCGAAGATGACGCGCAGCCCCTCGCTCGATATGTAGGCGGCGGTGATGGACGCCAGCACGACGCCGATCGGAACCGGAATGAGAAAACTCTTCAAGAGATCCATATCCACCGCGCCGCGCGCCTTGTGGCCGGTGAAAGAGCGAATCGAGGTCGGGATGATGATCGCCAGCGACGAGCCGACGGCCAGATGCATCCGTACAACCTCGTCGACGCCGAGCAGGCCGAAGACCTGATAGAAGACCGGCACGAGCACTGCGCCGCCGCCGATGCCGAAAATACCGGCCATCAGCCCCGCGACGACGCCGGAGGCGGCGATGGCGGCGGCGAAGACCGCAAGCTCGCTCCACGGCAGATCAAGACCGGACATGAGCATTCCCCCGCAATTCGTTGCGTCCGTGCGCTACCTTGAAGGGGGCGGAAAGTAAACCGGCTCAGGCCGCGTCGCGGCACTGGTCCAGGCGGATTTCGGCAAAGGCGGCGCGTAGCACCTCTGGCCCTGCGCCAGGCTTGGTGGCATCGGTCGACAGGATCTGGCGGAAGCGACGCGCTCCTGGCATTCCATGGAACAGCCCGACCATGTGCCGCGTGACATGCGTCAGCCGCCCACCTTCGAAGATGTGGGCGGCGCAGTAATCCGCCATCCGGTCGATCAGTTCGTGCCATTCGATCGGGTCTGCATCGACGCCGAAGATGCGCCGGTCGATTTCGGCCAGGAGACCCGGATTGTGATAGGCCGCGCGGCCCATCATGATCCCGTCCGTCGCCTCCAGATGGCGCAGGCTTTCGTCGAGATCGGCGACGCCGCCATTGATGCCCACGAAAACGTCGCCGAGCCGCGCCTTCAGCCGGTAGACGCGGTCGTAGTCGAGCGGCGGGATGTCGCGGTTCTCCTTCGGGCTCAGCCCTTGCAGCCAGGCTTTGCGCGCATGGACCCAAAGCGCGTCGGCTCCGGCCGCGAGAACCTTGTCCGCGAGCTCGTCGAGGGCGATCTCCGGGTCCTGTTCATCGACGCCGATCCGGCACTTCACCGTGACCGGAACCGACACCGAGGCTTTCATCGCCGCGACGCATTCGGCCACGAGATCGGGAGTGCGCATCAGGCAGGCGCCGAACGTGCCGCTTTGCACGCGGTCGGACGGGCACCCCACATTCAGATTGATCTCGTCATAGCCCCATTGGGCCGCAATCTCCGCCGCCCTGGCGAGTTTGTCCGGGTCGCTGCCCCCCAGTTGCAAGGCCACCGGATGTTCCTCCGGCGCAAAACCCAAGAGGCGATCGCGATTGCCATGAATCACCGCATCGGCCACCACCATCTCGGTGTAGAGAAGCGCGCGAACGGTCATCTGCCGGTGAAAATACCGGCAGTGGCGATCCGTCCAGTCCATCATCGGGGCGATGGCGAAGACTGATTTGTTATAGAGCTGGCTTGTCAACGACGTTCATCCTTTGCACGGCGGTTTACCCGATCGGCGCTCGAATGGATAGGTCGCGGGGTGTCCGGCAGGGTAGCTTCGACGTTCTCCCTTTTGCCGTGATCGGTTCCTTCCCCTGCCTCTCATGGTTGTGTTCGAGCGCACGATTTGCGCGCAGCCCAACACGCGGTAAGATCGACAAACGGTTCAAGGGGAACGCATTCATGAATCAGGCAAAGCCGCTTCGCAGCGAGATCGAGGCCTCGCAAGGCGGAGAGATCGTGCTTGGGAAGCTCGACGATTATATCGGCTTTCATCTGCGGCTTGCCCAGAACGCCTCGTTCCGCGCCTTCCAGCGCAAGACGGGACAAAGCGATCTGCGGCCGGGCTGGTTTGCACTTCTCAGCCTGATCAAGGACAATCCCGGCATCACGCCGATGACGCTCTCGCGTGCCTCCGGCCGCGACAAGTCGACCCTGACGCCGCTCCTGCGCGACATGATCCGCGACGGTTTCGTCGAAAAGCAGCCCATCGCCCGCGACCGGCGCAGCTATGCACTTTTCGCGACCGCCGCTGGCGCCGCGCGATTGACGGATCTGTCGCGCCATGCCGCCGAGCACGACCGGCGCCTCGACCAGATCGTCGGCGACAGGAAGGCGGAACTGCTTAACCTTCTGCGGCGGATCGCAGTCGAGATCGAGTAAGCGCGCTTGCGTCGTCTCCCGAAAGATTGTTTGATATCAAACTAGTTTGATCGCGCAATCCGCGTCGATCGAGGGAGGTATCGATGCTGAAGAGTCTCGCCGGAAAGAAGACCGTCGGTAGCAAGACGATGACGGCCGGCGCAGCGCTCTTCACGCGCCTGAAGGCGCTCGGCGTCGACTATGTGTTCTGCAATTCGGGAACCGACTTTCCGCCCATCATCGAGGGTCTTGCCGAAGCGTCCGCCAAAGATATTCCGCTTCCCCAAGCCATCGTAATGCCGCACGAGCACGCAGCGATGGGCATGGCGCACGGCTATTATTTCGCGACCGGCAAGGCGCAGGCCGTGATCCTTCATACGAATGTCGGGCTGGCGAACGGTTCCATCGGCGCGATCAATGCAGCCGTCGATCAGGTGCCCATCCTGATGATGTCGGGTCGCACCCCCGTCACCGAGGAAGGCCGCTTCGGCGCCCGGACCGTTCCGATCGGCTGGGGTCAGGAAATGCGCGATCAGACGGCGCTGGTGCGCGAAGCGTCGAAATGGGATTATGAACTTCGCTATCCCGAGCAGATCGGCCCGCTTCTCGACCGTGCCCACGCCATCGCCAATTCGACGCCGAAGGGCCCCGTCTATCTGAGCCTGCCGCGCGAAGTTTTGTGCGAGGATGTGGAAGCCGACAGCCTGGAAGCCCCGCCTTCCATCCAGCCCACACGCACGGCGCCGGACATGGCGCTGATCGGTCAGGCCGCAAAGATGCTGGCCGAAGCGCGCAATCCGCTGATCGTGGCCCAGCGCGGCGCCGGCAGCGAAGCGGGTTTCGCGGCGTTGTCCCAACTCGCCTCGGACTGGTCGATTCCGGTCTGCCAATGGTGGGCGGTGGCGACTGCCATCGCGACCGATCATCCGTGCCATGTCGGCGCCGATCCGATGCCCTGGCTGGGCGAGGCCGATGTCGTACTGGTGCTCGACGCGCTTGCCCCGTGGTGGCCGGACACGCACAAGCCGTCGCCCGATGCAAAGTTCGTCCATATGGGTCCCGACCCGCTCTTCGCCCGGACGCCGGTGCGCAATTTCCGTTCCGACGTGACGATCGCCTGCCCGAACGAGGACGGTCTTCTCGCGCTCGCCGCCGCGATGCGGCCGATGATGAACCGGCACGTCGGCGCGAGAATGAAGCGCCAGACGCTTCTGTCCGAACGGGTTCCGCAAATTCGCGCCAGGGTCGCGCAGGCCGCCGCTTCGAGCGAGCCGATGTCGAAGGCTTATGTGTCGAAATGCCTGTCCGATGCGATCTCGGGCAAGAACGCGACTGTCCTCTCCGAACTTGGCTGTCCGCTCGATCCGATGGCGCTCGACAGGCACAATTCCTGGCATCAGGAGCCACATGCGGGCGGGCTCGGCTGGTCGTTTCCCTGCGCCATGGGAATGCAGCTTGCCGACCGCTCGAAGCTCGTCGTGGCGACGATGGGCGACGGCTCCTATGTGTTTTCCAATCCGGTCGCCTGCCACCAGATCGCCGAGGCGCTCGCCCTGCCGATCCTCGTCGTCATCCTCAACAATTCCGAATGGGGCGCGGTGCGCCATTCGGTGACCGGGCTTTACCCCCACGGCTATGCGGCCAGGGCCAACCGGATGCCACTGACTTCGCTCGACCCCTCGCCCGACTTCACCAAGGTCGCCGAGGCAAGCCGCGCCTATGCCGTGAAGGTGACGAGCGCAGACGACCTGCCCCGCGCGCTGAAGAAGGCGATCCGGCATATCGAGGAAAAGCGCCAGCTCGCCCTCGTCGAGGTCGCGATCGGGTAGCGGTCCCGCGCGTGGCACCTACCGCATCGTCTGCGGCAGGAAGAGCACGATGGCGGGGAACAGGATGATCAGGCCCAGCCTGACCACGTCCGTCATCACGAACGGCATGACGCCGGCATAGATCTTCTGCAACGGCACATCGCGCGCCAGCGAGTTGATGACGAAGACGTTCATGCCGATCGGCGGCGTGATCATGCCCAGTTCCACCGTCATCACGATGACGACGCCGAACCAGATCGGATCGAAGCCGAGCGCCATGGCGACCGGAAACAGGATCGGAATCATCAGGATGATCATCGCCATCGCGTCGAGGATGCAGCCGAGTGCGATCATGAAAAGAAGGATCAGGAGCAGGGTCGGATAGGCGCCAAGTTCGAGGCCGAGCAGGAAGTTCGTCACCTTCTGCGGCGTCTGCGTGATCGTGAGGAAATAGCCGAACAGGATCGCGCCGATCAGGATCATGAAAATGCCCGCCGTCACCTGGATGCTTTCCAGAAGACACGCGAACAGCCGCTTCAGCGGCAGCCTGCGGCGGACCATGGAAATCACGATGGCGCCGGCAGCCCCCATTCCCGCGGCTTCCGAGGGCGTGAAGATGCCGCCATAGATGCCGCCGATAATGAAGACGAAGAGAAGGACGATCGCCCACACGCCGCGCAGCGCCCCAAGCCGCTCACCCCAGCCGATCCGCTCCTGGACCGGGATCTCGATGCCGCGAAACCGGATATAGAGCTGCACCGTGATCAGATACATCACCATGGCCAGGATGCCGGGAACGAGGCCGGCGATGAAGAGCTGGCCGATATCCTGCTCCGTCATGACGCCGTAGATCGCGAGCACGATGGATGGCGGGATGAGAATGCCGAGCGTGCCGCCGGCGGCGATCGATCCGGTCGCTAGCGTGTCGGGATACCCATAGCGCTTCATCTCCGGCAACGCGACCTTCGCCATGGTGGCGGCCGTCGCCACCGAAGAGCCGCAGATTGCCGAAAAGCCGCCGCAGGCGGTGATAGTCGCCATCGCCAGTCCGCCCTTGCGGTGGCCGAGAAACGCGTTGGCGGCGCGGTAGAGTTCGCCGCTCATGCCCGAGGCCGAAGCCACCGCTCCCATGAGGATGAACATCGGTATCAGGCCGAGCGAATAGTCGGTCACCGTGCGGATCGGCGAGATCGCCAGAAGATTCAGCGCCGGGTCCCAGGCCGCAAGCAGGCCGAAGCCGCCGACGCCGATCACCCCCATCGCAACGCCGATGGGAACGCGCAGGATCAGAAGAGCGAACAGGGCGACGAAGCCGCCGACTGCGACGAAATCGGTGGTCATCATGAATTTTCAGCCGGATCGCCGAGAGGGGTGACGAAGCCGCGCAGGATGCGGGCGACGAGTACGAGCACGCAAAGCCCGATGCCCAGCCAGGCGATACCATAGAAGGGCCAGATCGGGATTGCCAGTTCGAAGGTGGTCTGGCGCGACAGACGCACCCGGTCGACCTGCCAGAACAGCATCCAGGCCATCGCCGCCATGAAGATCGCGAACACGATGTCGGAAAAGACGTCGAGAACGCGCCGGCCCGCCGGCGGCAGGATCTGCCAGAACAGATCCACCTGGATGTGGTCCTTGCGGTAAGCGGCTGCGGCGATGCCCCAGAAGATCGCCACACCGAGCAGCAGCCGGCTGACATCGAACGAGCCGGGAAACGGCATCTGCAAGACGTAGCGCATGATCACTGCGGCGAAGGTAAGGATGGTGATGACCGCCAGGAAGACGGCCGCCGCCCCGTCGACGAGTCTAACCATGCGCCGAAGCGCCGCTTCACCCCTGATCATCGGCGCCGTCTCCTCCAGCCGAGCGCATCGACCGATCCCGCATCAACGGAATCGATCGAGCGACAATACGTCGTCAATACGCAGCGTCGCGCTCTTCGAGTGCGTCGACAAGCCCCTGGAAGACCGCGTCGGCATCATGTCCGGCGCCGGTGACGGCCTGCGTCCAGTTGTCTTTCAAGGGAGCCGCGGCCTCGCGCCAAAGCGAGACCTCCTCGTCGGTCGGGACGTAGGCCTCGTGACCCTCCATGGCGATCAGCGTCTCGCGGCCCGAATCCTCGTCGCCGGCCCAGCCGGTTGCAACCCTTTCGGCCCATTCGGTGGTGCAGTGATCGTCGATGACCTGCCGCTGCGCGTCCGACAATCCTTCGTAGCGCGCCTTGTTGATCGTCCAGGCAAAGGTCGTCGCATAAAGCGGAAGGTCGAGATGGTTGGTCGCCACGCCCTCGATGCCGAAGATCAGGATCGAATTCCACGGGAAGGAGATCACGTCGGCGACGCCACGTTCCAGTGCGTCGCGCGCTTCGGGCGCCGAGACCTGGAAGTTCTGGCCGCCGAGCGCCGAGACGAAGGCCGCCATGGTCGCATGAGCCGGGCGAACATTCAGTCCGCGCACGTCCTCGGGCACCCTGATCGGCTCGCGCGAATGAAAGGTGCCGGGCGAATGGAAGTGAACGAGGCAGGCTTTCACGTCGGCCATTTCCTGTTCGGAATATTCGCGATACCAGGCGTCCAGCGCAGCCGACCCTCCGGTCGCGTTCGACGCGAGGAACGGCAATTCGCCGGCCGCGATGATCGGGAAGCGGCCCGGCTGATAGCCCGGATTCACGAAAGAGATGTCGGCGATGCCGTCGCGCGCCATGTCGTAGTGATCGCCTGCCTGCCCGAGTTGCTGCGCCGGATAGATCGTGATCGTGATCGAGCCGCCGGACGCCTCCTCGATGGATTCGATCCATTCGGTCATGCCCATCGTGTGCAGGGGGTGCTGCGGCGGCAGCCAATGGGCGAAACGCAGTTCGACGGGCGCGTCCTGCGCCAGTGCGGAGTTGGACATCAGCGCTGCAAGGCTGGCAGCGACGAGCGGTGCGGCAAGCAACTTCTTCGACATTGGGGTTCCTCCTCCCGTTGGCTCGCGCCGCGGCCGGGAGTTCCTCCCATCCGGCCTTGGCGAGACCAAAGCCTATAACGAGGTCGACACCGCTGGCAACCGTCTTGTTTGCCCCCAAACTATTATGCTTCAAAACAATCTGGGGCCGCGATTTGCCGTCCAGCATTCCACTTGGCCCGGTTTCATGCGATATCGTGCGGACAAGACGAACTGGAACAAAAGAACGATGACGGCAAAACTCCAGGCCGCCACCCTGCACCATCTTCCCACTGCCGGCGCAGCCAGTGACGGGCTAAAGCGCAATCCAGGCCAGCCGCTCGATCTCGGCTGGCTGGAGGCGATGCGCCACGTCAACAGGAGCGCGCTGGAACGTCGCGTCCAGACGCTGACGAAGCGCCGCTCGATCAAGGCCGACAATCAGGCAGCGTGGCTGCTCCGATCCATCTCGCTGATGGATTTGACGACGCTGTCGAGCGACGACACGCCCGATCGCGTGAAGCGGCTTTGCGCCAAGGCGCTCAACCCGTTGCGCGGCGATCTCGTCGCCGGTCTCGGCCTGACCGGACGTGCGATCCGACCGGCCGCGGTCTGCGTCTACCACCCCTTCGTCGCGACGGCCGTCGAAGCCCTCGAGGGCAGCGGCATCCATGTCGCGGCCGTATCGACCGCCTTCCCGCATGGCCTTGCCCCACTTGAGACCCGGCTTGCCGAAGTCCGCGCCTCGGTCGCCGACGGCGCCGGCGAGATCGACATCGTCATCCCGCGCGGCCTCGTCTTCGGCGCCCGCTGGCAGGAACTCTACGACGAGATCGCGGCCTTCCGCGAAGCCTGCGGCGAGGCGCATCTGAAAGTCATTCTCGGCACCGGCGACCTTGCGACGCTGCGCAACGTCATGCTCGCCTCGATGGTGGCGATGATGGCCGGCGCCGACTTCATCAAGACCTCGACCGGCAAGGAAAGCGTCAACGCCACGCTCCCCGTCGGCCTCGTCATGGTCCGCGCCATCCGCGAATATTTCGAGCGCACCGGGCTCTTCATCGGCTTCAAGCCGGCCGGCGGCATCTCCACCGCAAAGGCTTCGCTCGACTGGCTCGTCCTGATGCGCGAGGAGCTCGGCCGGCGCTGGCTGGAGCCGGATCTGTTCCGCTTCGGCGCATCCAGCCTTCTGACCGACATCGAGCGCCAGCTCGAACATCATCTGACCGGCCGCTATTCGGCCGCCCACCGTCACGCCATGGCCTGACGGCCCAAACCGGAACCGACAGACGTGAACATTCTGGAACGCTACGACGCCATGGAATATGGCCCCGCCCCCGAATCCCGCTCGGAAGCCGACCGCTGGCTGGCCGCGCGCGATTTTGCCGCTTCTCTGTTCATCAACGGCGAATGGACGAGACCAGGCGCAAGCAAGACCTTCGAGACCCGCGAGCCCGCTTCGGGCAAGCTGCTCGCCACCCTCGGCGAGGCGGGCGCTGCCGACATCGACGCCGCCGTCTCGGCCGCCCGCAAGGCGCTGCCGAAATGGCAGGCGCTTTCGGGCTATGAGCGCGCACGCCATCTATATGCCATCGGCCGCGCCATGCAGCGCAATGCGCGGCTTTTCGCCGTGCTGGAATCGCTCGACAACGGCAAGCCGATCCGCGAGAGCCGCGACATCGACGTGCCGCTGGCGATCCGCCACTTCATCCATCATGCCGGCTGGGCACAGGCGCTCGACAAGGAATTTCCGGGCGACAAGGCCGTGGGTGTCGCGGGCCAGATCATCCCCTGGAACTTCCCCCTCCTGATGCTCGCCTGGAAGATCGCACCGGCGCTTGCCGCCGGCTGCACGGTGGTCCTGAAGCCGGCAGAGTTCACGCCGCTCACCGCTATCCTCTTCGCCGAAATCTGCGCCCGCGTCGGCCTGCCTAGGGGTGTGGTCAACATCGTCCAGGGCGGGCCGGAAGCCGGCGCCGCCATCGTCGATCACGCCGACATCGACAAGATCGCCTTCACCGGCTCGTCCGAAGTCGGCAAGATCATCCGCAAGGCGACCGCCGGAACGGGCAAGAAGCTGTCGCTCGAACTCGGCGGCAAGTCGGCCTTCATCGTCTTCGAGGATGCCGATCTCGATTCCGCCGTCGAAGGCCTCGTCGACGGCATCTGGTTCAACCAGGGCCAGGTCTGCTGCGCCGGCTCCCGCCTTCTCGTCCAGGAAGGTATCGCCGAGCGCTTCGTCGAGAAGGTGAAAGCGCGGATGACCAAGCTTCGCCTCGGCGATCCGCTCGACAAGAACACCG
This sequence comes from Mesorhizobium sp. YIM 152430, assembly GCF_029210365.1. Lineage (GTDB taxonomy): Bacteria > Pseudomonadota > Alphaproteobacteria > Rhizobiales > Rhizobiaceae > Aliihoeflea. Next base: position 230,801 of record NZ_JARGES010000027.1, on the reverse strand, counting down.
ATATCGGCCCGCTGGTCGACAGGACGCAACTGGAGCGCGTGCGCAGGCTCGTCGCACAGGGCGCTGACGAGGGCGCGATCTGCTGGCAGCCGGACTGCGCGGTTCCGACCGAGGGCCATTACCATCTGCCGGTTCTCGCGACCAATCTCGCACCGGCCAACGTTCTGGCGCAGGAAGAGGTGTTCGGCCCGGTTCTCGCCGCGATGACCTTCCGCACCACCGACGAAGCGGTTTCGATCGCCAACAACACGCGCTACGGCCTGGCCGCCTCGGTCTGGAGCGAGAACATCAATCTCGCGCTCGACGCGGCGCCCAAGCTCAAGGCCGGCGTCGTCTGGATCAACGGCACCAACATGTTCGACGCCGCCTGCGGTTTCGGCGGCTACCGCGAAAGCGGTTTCGGCCGCGAAGGCGGACGCGAGGGCATGGCGGAATATCTTGCCGCGCCCATGGCAAAATCGGCCGATCTCGCGCCGGCCAAGGCCGTCGAACCCACCGCCGCCTCCGATGCGGCCGGCATCGACCGGACCGCGAAACTCTATATCGGCGGCAAGCAGGTTCGCCCCGACGGCGGCTATTCGATGCCGGTCACCGGCGCCAAGGGCCGTCTTGCCGGCGAAGTCGGCGTCGGCAGCCGCAAGGACGTCCGCGACGCCGTCTCCGCCGCCCATGCCGCGAAGGGCTGGGCATCCGCCACCGGCTACAACCGCGCGCAGGTGCTCTATTTCTTCGCCGAGAACCTCGACGCCCGCGCCGACGCATTCGCCGCCCGCATCGCGGATCTGACCGGCGCGTCCGCCCGTGCATCGCGCGCCGAGGTCGATCTGTCGGTCGAGCGTCTCTTCGCGCTTGCGGGACTTGCCGACAAGTATGAGGGCCGCGTCCACCAGCCCCCTGCCCGCGCGGTCACGCTGGCCCTGCACGAGCCGGTCGGCGTCATCGGCGTCGTCGCGTCCGACGACCATCCGCTCCTGGGCCTGATCTCGCTGATCGCGCCGGCACTGGCCATGGGCAACAGCGTCGTCGCCGTGCCGTCCGCCCGCCACGCGCTCGTCGCGACGGATCTCTACCAGGTCATGGAAACCTCCGACCTGCCGGCCGGCGCGGTCAACATCGTCACCGGCCCGGCCCGCGACCTCGCCAAGGTTCTCGCCATGCATGACGATGTCGATGGCCTGTGGGTGGTCGCCGACAAGGACGCCTGCCGCACGGCGGAAGCCGAATCCGTCGGCAATCTGAAACGCATCTGGACGTCGAACGGCAAGACCGTCGACTGGATGGCCCAGCCGCACGATCTTCTGTTGCCGCGCGCGGTCGAGGTGAAGAACGTCTGGGTTCCATATGGCGACTGAAACCGGGGGACGAGCGATGGGCGAAACGGAAAACGATGTCCTGGAAGACACGCTTTTGCCGCGCGATACGTCACGCTCGCTGCCACTCTCGCTCTTGCGCGCGCGCGAAGCCGTCATGGTGCGCTTTCGCCCGCTGCTGGCCGTCCATGACCTGACCGAGCAGCAATGGCGCGTCATCCGCATTCTCGGCGAAACGAGCCCGCTCGATGCGACCGAGGTGGCGGAGCGGGCGTGCGTGCTGGCGCCCAGCCTCACCCGCATCATCAAGTCGCTGGAAGAGCGCGGCATCATCCGGCGCGAGCGCGACCACGCGGATGCGCGGCGCACGCTTCTCAGCCTCAACCAGGCCGGGTTCGACCTGATCCGCGACGTGACCCCGCAAAGCATTGCGATCTACTCGGTTCTCGAAGCCCGCTACGGCCGCGAGAAGACGGAGCATCTGATCGACATGCTGAACGAACTGGCGGCGATGAAGGACGACACATGAGCCGCGTCGTCCTGCACAATTATTTCCGCTCGTCGACCTCCTATCGCGTGCGGATCGCGCTCAATCTCAAGGGCGTCGCCTATGACTATGTGGCGCACCATTTGAGACACGGCGAACATCGCGACGCGGCCTTCCTTGCGGTCAATCCGCAAGGTCTCGTTCCCGCGCTCGTCTGGACCGACGGAACGGTCGTCACCCAGTCGCTTGCAATCTGCGAGTTCCTCGACGAGGCGATCCGCGAACCCGCGCTCCTGCCCGCCGATGCGCCCGGCCGGGCGCGCGTCCGGGCGATTTCGCAGATGATCGCGTGCGAGATTCATCCGGTCAACAATCTTCGCGTTCTCAACGCTCTGAGGACGCGCTATGGCGCGGATGATTCGGGCGTCGCCGACTGGTTTCGTCATTGGGTGAACGAGACGTTCGCGCCGCTCGAAGAGATGCTGGCGAAAAGCCCCCATACCGGCCGCTTTTGCCATGGCGACGCGCCCGGCCTCGCCGATATCTGCCTTGTGGCGCAGGTTGCGAACAATGCGCGGTTCAATGTCGACATGACGCCCTACCCGACGATTGCGTGCATCCGAGATGCCTGCATGGAATTGCCGGCCTTCGCCGACGCGGCGCCGGCCAGGCAGCCCGACGCCGAATAGGTCGTCAATTGGTCGAACTTGCCGAAACCGGCGGATTGATCAGCGCCAGCCTTGCCTGCGGGTCCGCCTGCACATCGCCGAAGAAGTAAAACGATCCTGCCACGAGCGCGCCAATCAGCGCGGTGGAAATAAACCTGCCTGCCATTTTCTTATGTCCCGCTGGCGCCGAGGCGCCGTCCCTTCAGGGGACAAATGGCGTGGCGCGGGGATCGTTCCCGCGCGATGCACAATTTTTGCTGGCAAGGATCAGGAAATGACTTCGACGACCTTTCCCTCTGCCAGCGTGACGCGGCGGTCCATGCGGGCGGCGAGATCGTGATTGTGCGTGGCGATCAGCGCCGACAGCCCCGACTGGCGCACGAGCGCCTCCAGGGCGTCGAAAACATAGCCGGCCGTGGCAGGATCGAGATTGCCGGTCGGCTCGTCGGCGAGCAAAAGCCGCGGCGCGTTGGCCACCGCACGGGCGATCGCGACGCGCTGCTGCTCGCCGCCCGAAAGTTCGGCCGGACGATGCGATCCGCGATGTCCGATCTTCATGTAGTCGAGAAGCTGGACCGCACGCTCCGAAGCTTCCTTCGATTTCAGGCCGCGGACGAGTTGCGGCATCATGATGTTCTCAAGCGCCGAGAATTCGGGCAGGAGATGATGGAACTGATAGACGAAGCCGATCTCGTTGCGGCGGATCGCCGTGCGGTCGTCGTCCGACAACTGCCCGCACTCCTGGCCGTTCAGCACGACATCGCCGGCATTGGGCCGTTCGAGGAGGCCGGCCGTATGGAGCAGGGTCGATTTGCCGGCGCCAGAAGGCGCGACGAGCGCCACCATCTCGCCCTGGCTGATGGTAAAGTCCGCCCCCTTCAGGATGACGAGCTTGCCCGCCGCGTCCTCGTAGAAGCGCTCGACACCCTTGAGCTGCAATACGGTCTTTGCCGCCATCATTCGTACCTCAGCGCATCGACGGGATCGAGCTTGGCGGCCCGCCATGCGGGAAAGAGCGTCGCCAGAAACGACAGGGCCAGCGCCATCAGGACGACGGAAACCGTCTCGGCGATGTCCATGCGCGCCGGCAACTGACTCAGGAAATAGAGTTCGGGGTTGAAGATCGTCGTTCCCGACAGCCAGGAGAAGAACTGGCGGATCGATTCGACGTTGAGGCAGACGACCACGCCGAGAACGACGCCGGCGATCGTCCCGACCACGCCGATCGCCGCGCCCGTCATGAAGAAGATGCGCATCACCGCGCCGCTCGTCGCGCCCATCGTGCGCAGGATCGCGATGTCGCGGCCCTTGTCCTTCACCAGCATGAAAAGGCCCGAGATGATGTTGAGCGCCGCGACGAGCACGATCAGCGTCAGGATCATGAACATCACGTTGCGCTCGACCTGAAGCGCGGAAAAGAAGGTCTGGTTGCGCTGGCGCCAGTCGGTGAGGAAGACCGGCCGCATCGCCGCATCCTCGATGGCGGGGCGCAACTGGTCCACCGCGTCCGGGTTGTCGACGAATACCTCGATCGATTGCGCGACACCGTCCGAATTGAAGAAGAGCTGCGCTTCCTCGATCGGCATGAACACGACGGAAGCATCATATTCCGACATGCCGAGCTGGAAGATCGCAATCACCGGATAGGACTTGACGCGCGGCGTCGTACCGAACGGCGTCACGTCGCCATCGGCCGATGCGAAGGTGATCGGATCGCCGACGGTTATGCCGAGCGCCTCGGCCATGCGCGTGCCGATCGCCACGCCCTGATCGCCGGCATAGTTTTCGAGCGAGCCATTGACGATGTTGCCGGAGACGCTCTCCATCTTTGCAAGATCCTCGGCGCGAACGCCGCGGACCAGGGCGCCGGTTCCGGCGGTGCGGCGGCCCGAGGCCAGCACCTGCCCGTCGACATGCGGGATCGCATAGCGCACCCCGGCGATGCCGTTGAAGCGGGCTGCGATCTCCTCATAGTCGTCGAGCCCGGTTTCGATGGGCTGCACGACGAGGTGGCCGTTGATGCCGAGAATGCGGTCCAGCAGTTCGGCGCGGAAACCGTTCATCACCGCCATGACGATGATCAGCGTCGCCACTCCCAGCATGATGCCGATGAAGGAAATCATCGAGATGACGGAGATGACGGTCTCTTTCCGCTTCGAGCGCAGATAGCGCCACGCGACCATGCGCTCGAAGGCCGAAAACGGTCCCGCGCCCTTCTTCGACACCGCTTCGCTCATGCGGACGCCCCCAGTTCGCGCACGACCGCATCGAGTGAGACGGTGCGGCGCTCGCCGGTCTTGCGGTTCTTGATCTCGGCCTCGTTGGCGGCGACGCCGCGCGGCCCGACGATCACCTGCCAGGGCAGGCCGATCAGGTCGGCGGTGGCGAACTTGCCGCCGGCGCGGCTGTCCGTGTCGTCATAGAGCACGTCGCGGCCGGACGCGCCAAGTTCGGCGTAGAGCCGCTCGCAGGCCGCATCGCAGGACACGTCACCCGACTTCATGTTGATCAGCCCGACGTCGAAGGGCGCGACGGCTTCCGGCCAGATGATGCCGTTCTCGTCATGGCTCGCCTCGATGATGCCGGCGACAAGGCGCGACGGGCCGATGCCGTAGGAGCCCATGGAAACGAAATGCTCCTTGCCGTCCGGCCCCTGCACCTTGGCGCCCATGGGTTTCGAATATTTTTCGCCGAAGTGGAAGATGTGGCCGACCTCGATGCCGCGCGCGGCAAGCTTGTCGCCCTCGCCGACGGCACTCCACGCGCTCTCGTCGTGCATCTCCTCGGTTGCCGCATAGGGCGTCGTCCATTCCTGCACAATCGCGGCCATCGCCGCATCGTCGCGGAAATCGGTGTCCGCGCCCGGCACCGCAAGGTCGAGATACGCCTTGTCGCAGAAGACCTGGCTCTCACCCGTTTCGGCCAGGATGATGAATTCGTGGGACAGGTCTCCGCCGATCGGGCCGGTATCGGCACGCATCGGGATCGCCTTCATGCCGACGCGCGTGAAGGTGCGCAGATAGGAGACGAACATGCGATTATAGGCCGCCTTCGCGGCCTCATAATCGATGTCGAACGAATAGGCGTCCTTCATCAGGAACTCTCTGCTGCGCATGACGCCGAAGCGCGGGCGCACCTCGTCGCGGAATTTCCACTGGATATGGTAGAGATTGAGCGGCAGGTCCTTGTAGGACTTGACGTAGGAGCGGAAGATTTCCGTCACCATCTCCTCGTTGGTCGGGCCGTAGAGAAGGTCGCGGTTCTGGCGATCCTTGATGCGCAGCATCTCCTTGCCGTAGTCGTCGTAGCGGCCGCTTTCGCGCCAGAGTTCGGCGGACTGGATGGTCGGCATCAGGATCTCGTGCGCGCCGGCCCGGTCCTGCTCCTCGCGAATGATCGTGTTGACCTTTTCAAGGACACGCTTGCCCAGCGGCAGCCAGGAGAACGAGCCCTGCCCCTGCTGGCGGATCATGCCGGCACGCAGCATCAGCCGATGCGAGACGATTTCGGCCTCGCGGGGGTTTTCCTTGAGGATGGGGAGAAAGTACTGCGACAAACGCATCAAGGACGTCCATGAGAAGAGAGGGCGCGGAATCAACGGCTTTTAGGGCCGCGATTGCCCGCGCTTCATAGCCATTTCAAGGCCCCTTGAAAACCCGGCGCATGATGCGGCGCGACGCCGCCCGCCCCTGCCGGAATATTGTGCATTGCAGCACAAAATGAAGGCTTACAGAGCGAGATTTAAGGTGACATCGGTGCGACGATTGGTCTAGGCTCCCCCCATAACAGAGAAGGCGAGCAAATTATTTCGCTTTCCGACGCGGTCAAAGTCTTGGGAGGATGCGATCCTGGCGCGATTAACCCGCTGCCGCCTGTAACTGGAATGGATCGGACGCGTTCAAATTTGCAAGGCCTCGTGCCTTGCATTTTTTTTGAGCACAAAAATTAATCGGGATATCAGCTGCCGGGGCCGATGCGCGGAATGTCGTCGAAGCTCCAGCCATAGACCGACGTCGCGAGATAGAATCCGCCATAGATGATCGCCGATACGACCGTCGTGCGGATGACGGCCTTGCGCATATGCGAGCCCGCCGGTGCGCTCGACGTCGTGCCGAGCGTGACGTCGCCGTCTTCGTCCTGTGTGCGCACGCCCAGGGGCAGCATCGCGAACAGAACCGTCCACCAGATGATGAAATAGACCGCGAAAGCCGAAATCCAGTTCATGCGTCGTCCTCATGCGGATCACCGGTCCGCTCGCCCGTGATCTTCAGTGACGCTCCCCTACCGGAAATGCGCCCTTGCGCAAACGTGTCGCTTGGTCGCGATCTTGTCGTCAGACCTGTTCGAGTTCGACCAGCGTTCCCATGAAATCCTTGGGATGCAGGAAGATGACAGGTTTGCCGTGTGCGCCGATCTTCGGCTCGCCGTCGCCGAGCACCCGCGCACCCGACGCCTTCATCCGGTCGCGCGCGGCGATGATGTCCTCCACCTCGTAGCAAACGTGGTGCATCCCGCCGACCGGGTTCTTGTCGAGAAAGGTGCGAATGCTCGAGCCCTTGCCCAACGGCTCCAGAAGCTCGATCTTGGTGTTGCCGACATCGACGAAGACCACCGTCACGCCATGCTCGGGCAGCGCCTGCGGTTCCGACACTTTGCCGCCGAGCGTGTCGCGATAAAGCGCCGTCGCGGCGGCAAGGTCCGGCACGGCGAGGGCTACGTGGTTCAGGCGTCCAAGCATCGGCTCTCCCCTTGGTGAATGGTGAATGGTGAATGGTCGAACTGGAAGGGAACCATAGCGGTGTCAAGCACGCCGCTGGCTTCCATTCACCATTCACTATTCACCATTCACCGCGCGCCTCAGCGCGTCACAAACACCGTCACGATCGGCTTCTTCCCCCACGCGTCGTTGGCGGCCGAACGCACCGCGCGGCGCGCCGCCTCGGACACCATGTCGAGATCCTTGCGGCGCTGGCGGGGAATGCTTTCGACAGCGCTTATGGCCGCATCCAGCATGATGTCCTCCAGCAGTTCGCCCTTCGCATCGCTCTCGGCGACGCCGATGGCAACGATGTCGGGCTCGCCGGCCATCTCGTAGCGGTCATCGAGAACGACGTTGAGGACGACATGACCGGCAAAGGCCAGCTTGCGCCGGTCGCGCACGCCGACTTCCTGTTCGGTTCCGATGATGCGGCCATCCTTCATCAGGCGACCGAACGGCACCGTTCCGACGATTTCGGCCGCGCCGGGCGCCAGGCGGATCATGTCGCCATTGCGCACCTGCGCGACCTCGGGAATGCCGGCGCCGGCGCCGAGCGAACCCTGGGCCACCAGATGCGCGGCCTCGCCATGGACCGGCACGAGAATGCGCGGCTTGATCCAGGAATACATCTTCAAAAGCTCGCTGCGGCGCGGATGGCCCGAGACATGGACCAGCGCATCGCCGTCCTCGATGATCTTGATGCCCTGCTCGATGAGTTGGTTCTTGATTTCGAGGATCGCCTTCTCGTTGCCGGGAATGACGCGCGAGGAGAAGATCACCGTATCTCCCGCCGTCAGCGCGACATGTTTCATCTCGTCGCGCGCGAGCTTGGCGAGGGCGGCGCGCGGCTCGCCCTGGCTGCCGGTACAGAGCACGACGACATTCTCGCGCGGGATGTAGCCGTAATCCTCTTCCTGGAGGAAGGGCGGCAGGCCGTCGAGATAGCCGAGTTCGCCGGCCACATCGATGACGCGCTTCAGCGAGCGACCGAGGACGAGCACCTGGCGACCCGTGTCGCGCGCCGCCTCGGCGATCGACCGAATGCGCCCGACATTCGACGAGAAGGTGGTGATCGCCACGCGGCCCACGGACTTCTCGATGACGCCGCGAATGCCGGCGCTGACCGCCTGCTCGGAGGGCGACTCGCCCTCGCGCATGGCGTTGGTGGAATCGCAGATCAGCGCCGTCACGCCCTCTTCGCCGATCTGTCGGAAGCGGTTCTCGTCGGTCATCGGCGGCAGGTTCGGCGCCGGATCGAGCTTCCAGTCACCCGTATGGACGACGGTGCCAAGCGGCGTGCGGATCGCCAGCGACACCGGTTCGGGGATCGAATGCGTGACCGCAATCGCCTCGATCTCGAACGGGCCGACCTTGAACCTCTCGCCGGCCTTGTAGACGTTGACCGGCGGCTTGACCCGCACATTGTCCGATATGCGCTTGGCTTCCAGCATCCCGGCGGAAAACGGCGTCATCCAGACCGGGGCCTTCAGTTTGGGCCATTTGTCGAGCAGCGCGCCGTAGTGATCCTCATGCGCGTGCGTGATGACGATGCCGCGCAGCCGGTCGATCTCGCCTTCGATGAAGCGCGTGTCCGGCAGCACGAGGTCGACGCCCGGCAGCGTCGGGTCGGGAAAGGTCACGCCGACATCCACTACGATCCATTCGCGCTTCGCCGCCGGCCCGAAACCGTAGAGCGCGAAGTTCATCCCGATTTCACCGACCCCGCCAAGTGGGCAGAAAACGAGCTCGTTCCTATCGTCCGTGGCCATCAATCTCCAGCTTTCCCGTCCAGGCTTGCGGATGCGACGGCGCCGAAATGAACGTCACCGGCCGCGATCCTGATTATGTTTCCGTCATTTTCCCGGATGACGAACCGGCATTCCTCATCGATCGTCTCGAAGCGGCCGCGCACGACGCGTCCGTCCGCGCGCACCGCCACTTCCGATCCGAGGCCCGCCGCCCTGGCGAGCCATTTGTTCCTGATTGCGTCGAGGCCGCGTCCATCGCGCCACAAACGCTCATTGTCGATCCACGCATCCGACAGCGCCAGAAACAGGGTTTCGGCGTTACAGTCCGCGCCGAGTTCCTTCAGCGATGTCGCCGGATAGGGCACGTCCTGCGGAAAGGTCACGACATTGACGCCGATGCCAACCACCAGCGCAAAGCGCTCGGCGTCCAGCATGGCCGATTCGAGCAGGATACCCGAAAGCTTGGCGCCATGCGCGAGAACGTCGTTCGGCCATTTGAGCTCGAAGCGCCCCCTGCCCGCGGTCGATCCTCCATTGACGTCGATGTCGATTCGCGCCTGCGGCACTACCGCCTCCAGCGCGTCCGAAAGCGCAAGCCCGGCGACGAAACCAAGCGCTGCGGCCTTTCCGAGTGGCACATCGGGCGTCAGCAGCAGCGAGGCGGCAAGGTTCCCGCGTTGTGTCTGCCAAGGTCGACCGCGCCGGCCGCGCCCTGCAAGCTGGTGGTCGGAGACGAACCATGTCCGCCCCTGCCCCCCGGCCTTGGCCCGTTCCAGTGCCTCGGCATTGGTTGACCCGACCGTGTCGAAGACTTCCAGACCGTAACCGGCAGCGACGGCCGAAGGCGCGAGAGCGAACGCCATCCGGTCAGAAGAAGCTGCGCGCGGCGGCCTCGGCCATCGAGCCGATCGGGCCGCCGATCAGCACATAGAAGAGAACGAACGCACCCGATGCGCCGAGAACGAGACGCAGTTCGCCCGCCATCGGCACGAAGCCGCCGGCCGGCTCGTCGAACCACATCAGCTTGATGATCCGCAGATAGTAATAGGCGCCGACGACCGAGGCGATGACGCCGATGATCGCAAGCGGATAGAGCTGCGCTTCGATCGCGGCGAGGAAGACGTACCATTTGCCCCAGAAACCGGCGAGCGGCGGAATGCCGGCGAGCGAGAACATCAGGATCGTCAGGACCGTCGCCATGACCGGATTGGTCGAGGAAAGGCCCGCCAGTTCGTCGATCTGCTCGACATGCCCGTCCTTGCGGCGCATGGCGAGAATGAAGGCGAAGGTTCCGAGCGTCATCGCCAGATAGATCAGCATGTAGATCGCGACGCCGCGCACACCGGCCTCGCTGTTGGCCGCAAGGCCGACAAGCGCGAAGCCCATATGCGCGATCGAGGAATAGGCCATCAGGCGCTTGATGTTGCGCTGGCCGATCGCGGCGAAGGCGCCGAGCGCCATCGAGGCGATCGCGATGAAAACGATGATCTGCTGCCAGTCCGGCGCGACCGGCTGGAATGCGCCGACCGTCACGCGGACCAGAAGCGCCATGGCGGCGATCTTCGGCGCGGCGGCGAAGAAGGCCGTCACCGGCGTCGGTGCGCCCTCATAGACGTCCGGCGTCCACATGTGGAACGGCACGGCCGAGATCTTGAACGCGAGGCCGGCGAGGACGAAGACCAGCCCGAAGACGAGCCCGAGCGAGCGTTCGCCGCCTGCCAGAACTGCTGCGATCTCGTTGAAGCCGGTATTGCCCGTGTAGCCGTAGACCAGCGAGATGCCGTAGAGCAGCATTCCCGAGGACAGCGCGCCAAGGACGAAATATTTCAGGCCCGCCTCGGTCGAGCGCACATTGTCGCGATTGAAGGCGGCGACGACGTAGAGCGCCAGCGACTGCAATTCGAGGCCCATATAGAGCGTCAGCATGTCGTTGGCCGACACCATGACCATCATGCCGAGCGTCGCCAGCATGATCAGGACCGGATATTCGAACTTGTCGAACTTCTCCGCCTTGGCGAAGCCGACCGACATGACGAGCGTCACCACCGCGCCGATGATCGTCAGCACCTTCATGAAGCGGGAGAACGGATCGGCGACGAACGCGCCGGCGAAGCCTTGGCCATAGTCCGAAAAGAGCAGCATCCATGCGCCGACGCCGATCAGCACTGCGACGGCGAGGCCCGTCACGGTCATGTTGGCGCGCGGCCCCGAAAAGACGCCGATCATCAGGAGAGCCATGGCGGCGACCGCCATGATGATCTCCGGCGTGACGAGGGCGAGGCTCTGGGACAGGTCTAGGGTCATGGTCTTTTCCGCGCCTTACTGCTGCGCTGCGGTCTGGAAACCCGTCGATGCCGCGGCCTCGGCCGCCTGGATAGACAGGTTCACATTGTTGACGAGTGCATCCACCGAAGCCGCCGTCACGTCGAAGATCGGAGCCGGATAGACGCCGAAGAGGATGACGAGCGCGACCAGCGGATAGATGATCGCCTTCTCGCGTCCCGACAGGTCGAGCATCCCCTTGAGACTCTCCTTGGTCAGCGCACCGTAGATGACGCGGCGATAGAGCCAGAGCGCATAGGCCGCCGACAGAATGACGCCGAGCGTCGCTACGAGCGCCACCAGCGTATTGACCTGGAAGACGCCGAGCAGCGTCAGGAACTCGCCGACGAAACCGGAAGTGCCCGGCAGGCCGACATTCGCCATGGTCAGGATCAGGAAGACGACGGCATATTTCGGCATGTTGTTGACGAGGCCGCCATAGGCGGAAATCTCGCGCGTGTGCATCCGGTCATAGACGACGCCGACGCACAGGAACAGCGCACCCGAAACGAGGCCGTGGGAGAGCATCTGGAAGATGCCGCCCTGGATGCCTTCCGGGTTCATCGCGAAGATGCCCATCGTCACATAGCCCATATGGGCGACCGACGAATAGGCGATCAGCTTCTTGATGTCCTCCTGCATCAGCGCGACGAGCGAGGTGTAGACGATCGCGATCGCCGACAGCCAGAAGATCAGCGGCTGGAAATAGATCGACGCGTCGGTGAACATCGGCAGCGAGAAGCGCAGAAAGCCGTAGCCACCCATTTTCAGGAGAACGGCGGCGAGGATCACCGACCCGGCGGTCGGCGCCTCGACATGGGCATCAGGCAACCAGGTATGGACGGGCCACATCGGCATCTTCACCGCGAACGAGGCGAAGAAGGCGAGCCACAGCCATTGCTGCATCCCGACGGGGAAGTCGTGCGTCATCAGCGTCGGGATGTCGGTCGTTCCCGCTTCCCAGAACATCGCCATGATGGCGAGCATCATCAGGACCGAGCCGAGCAGCGTGTAGAGGAAGAACTTGAACGAGGCGTAGACCCGCCGCTTGCCGCCCCACACGCCGATGATGATGAACATCGGGATCAGCACGGCCTCGAAGAAGACGTAGAAGAGAACGAGATCGAGCGCGCAAAAGACACCGATCATCAGCGTTTCCAGGATCAGAAACGCGATCATGTATTCCTTGATGCGCTTCTCGATCGCCTGCCACGAAGCCAGGATGCAGATCGGCATCAGGAACGTCGTCAGGATGACGAACAGCATCGAAATGCCGTCGACGCCCAGATGGTAGGAAATGCCCGAATCCAGCCATTCCACCTTCTCGACCATCTGGAAGCCGGGATCGGCATTGTCGAAGCCGGTCCAGATGAAGATCGACAGGAGGAAGGTGAAGACCGTCGTCAAAAGGGCGACGTTGCGGATGTTGCGCCGCGCGGAATTCCCCTCGTCCCGGATCAGAAGAATCAGGAACGCGCCGACCAGCGGCAGGAAGGTGACCGTGGAAAGAATGGGCCAGTCGGTCATCAGAAGGAGCTCCCGAGCATCATCCACGTCACGAGCGCGGCGATGCCAATCATCATGGCGAAGGCGTAATGGTAGAGGTAGCCGGTCTGCAGCTTGACGACGCGCGCCGTCACATCCTGAACCCGCGCCGAAATGCCGTCAGGGCCGAGACCGTCGATCACCTTGCCGTCGCCGGTCTTCCAGAGAAAGCGGCCGAGGCGCATGGCCGGGCGCACGAACAGGAAGTCGTAAAGCTCGTCGAAATACCACTTGTTCAACAGGAACTGGTAGAGGCCGTGATGGCGGGCAGCGAGTTCGCGCGGCTTTTCGGGCGAGCGGATATAGAACTCGTAGGCCGTCAGGAAGCCGATGACCATGGCGAGGAAGGGCGACGCCTTCACCCAGAACGGAACTTCATGGAACTCGTGCAGGATGTGGTTTTCCTCCGCCATGAAGATCGCGCCCTTCCAGAAGGCGTCGTAATCATCGCCGACGAAGGAGCCGTAGAAGAGAACGCCCGCGAACAGCGCGCCGACTGCGAGAATGTAGAGCGGCACCAGCATGACCGGCGGCGATTCATGCACATGATGCATGACATCGGCGGTCGCGCGCGGCTTGCCGTGGAAGGTCATGAAGATCAGCCGCCAGGAATAGAAGCTGGTGAAGACCGCGGCGATGACGAGCAGTGCGAAGGCCGGGCCGGCGAATGCGTTGTGCGCGGCAAACGCGCCCTCGACGATTGCATCCTTGGAGAAGAAGCCGGCGGTGCCGATCATGGTGGCGGGAATGCCGACGCCCGTCAGCGCGATGGTGCCGATGATCATCATCCAGTAGGTACGGGGGATGAGACGGCGCAGACCGCCCATGCGGCGCATGTCCTGCTCGTCCGAGACGGCATGGATGACCGAACCCGAGCCGAGGAACAGAAGCGCCTTGAAGAAGGCGTGCGTGAAGAGGTGGAAGATCGCGGCGGCGTAAAAGCCGGTGCCGATCGCCACGAACATGTAGCCGAGCTGCGAACAGGTCGAATAGGCGATGACGCGCTTGATGTCGTTCTGCACCAGACCGACGGTCGCCGCAAAGAAGGCCGTGATCGCGCCGATGAAGGTGACGACGAGCAGCGCCGTGTGGCTCAGTTCGAAGATCGGCGACAGACGCGCCAGCATGAAGACGCCGGCGGTGACCATCGTCGCCGCATGGATCAGCGCGGAGACCGGCGTCGGGCCTTCCATCGCGTCCGGCAGCCAGGTGTGCAGCGGCACCTGCGCCGACTTGCCCATCGCGCCCATGAAGAGCAGCAGGCAGATGACAGTGACGGCAGCGGTCTGGTCGAGACCGAAGCCGAGGAAGCTCCAGACCGCCTCGCCCGCTTCCGCGCCTTCGGCCGGCGCCATCGTCGCGGCCGTCGCGAAGATGGTGTCGAAATTGACCGAGCCAAACAGGACGAAGACGCCGAAAATGCCGAGCGCGAAGCCGAAGTCGCCGACGCGGTTGACGACGAATGCCTTGATCGCGGCCGCATTCGCCGACGGCTTCTTGTACCAGAAGCCGATCAGGAGATAGGAGGCGAGGCCCACGCCCTCCCAGCCGAAGAACATCTGGACGAGGTTGTCCGACGTCACCAGCATCAACATGGCGAAGGTGAAGAGCGACAGATAGGCGAAGAAGCGCGGCCGATGCGGGTCGTGGTGCATGTAGCCGATCGAATAGATGTGGACGAGGGCCGACACCGTGTTCACGACGACGAGCATCACCGCCGTCAGCGTGTCGATCCGCAGCGCCCAGGCCGCGTCGAGCGAGCCGGACTGGATGAAGCGCAGCACCGGCACGGTGAAGCTTTCCGTGTCGCCGAGCGCGACCTGGAAGAAGGCGACCCAGGACAGAACCGCCGAGATCACCAGGAAACCGGACGTCACATATTCCGACGCCTTGGCGCCGATCGCGCGGCCGCCGAGGCCCGCGATCAGGAAACCGAGAAGCGGAAGAAAGACGATGGCGTGATACATGAGCCCCTCAGCCCTTCATCAGATTGACGTCTTCGACCGCGATCGAGCCGCGGTTGCGGAAGAAGACGACGAGAATTGCAAGACCGATGGCGGCTTCGGCAGCGGCCACGGTCAGGATTAACAGCGCGAACACCTGGCCGACCATGTCGCCCAGCGCCGCGGAGAAGGCCACGAAATTGATGTTGACGGCGAGCAGGATCAGCTCGACCGACATCAGGATGACGATGACGTTCTTGCGGTTCAGGAAGATGCCGAAGACGCCGAGCGTGAAGAGCAGCGCCGAGACGGTCAGATAATGCGCGATGCCGATTTCCATCAGAGCCCCCTGCCCGATTCGACCTTCTTGACCTCGATCGCGGTCTCGGGCGTGCGCCGGACCTGCGTGGCGATGTCCTGCCGCTTGACGCCCGGCTTGTGGTGCAGCGTCAGCACGATCGCGCCGATCATGGCGACGAGCAGGATCAGCCCGGCGATCTGGAAGAAGTAGATGTAGTCCGTATAGAGAATGTCGCCGAGCGCAGCCGTGTTGTGGCGCGTCGCGGGGTCGGGAATGGGCTGCGCGATCTCAGCGCCGATCTCGGGCGCAAACGCATAGCCGCCGGCGACGATGATCAGTTCTGCCGCCAGGATCAGCCCGACCAGGCCGCCGATCGGCGCATAGTGCAGCGCGCCGCGCTTCAAACTGGCGAAGTCGACGTCGAGCATCATGACGACGAACAGGAACAGGACCGCCACGGCGCCGACATAGACGATGAGCAGGATCATCGCCAGGAACTCGGCCCCGGTCAAAAGGAACAGCCCGGCCGCGTTGAAGAAGGTCAGGATCAGATAGAGCACGGAATGCACGGGATTGCGCGATGCAATCACCATGAATGCCGCGCCCACCATTATGAAGGCGAACACGTAGAAGAAGATCGCCTCTAGTCCTGTCAGCATGGGTTCCCCCGGATTTCATCGATGGCCGGGACCGGTCCCCGCCATTGGCGTTCGGCCTGCGCCCGAAGCCGCGTGTCTCTTAGACGGAAGGCGTGCTTCCGTCCACTCTCCAAGCCTCAGCGATAGGGCGAGTCGATCGCGATGTTGCGCGCCAGTTCGCGCTCCCACCGGTCGCCATTCGCCAGCAGCTTGTCCTTGTCGTAATAGAGTTCCTCGCGGGTCTCCGTCGCGAACTCGAAATTCGGCCCCTCGACGATGGCGTCGACCGGGCAGGCTTCCTGGCAAAAGCCGCAATAGATGCACTTCACCATGTCGATGTCGTAGCGCACGGTGCGGCGCGTGCCGTCATTGCGGCGCGGACCGGCTTCGATGGTGATGGCCTGCGCGGGGCAGATCGCCTCGCACAATTTGCAGGCTATGCAGCGCTCCTCGCCGTTGGGATAGCGGCGCAGCGCATGTTCGCCGCGAAAGCGCGCGCTGGTCGGGCCCTTCTCGAACGGATAGTTCAGCGTGCCCTTGGGGGCGAAGAACTGGCGCATCGACAGGAAAAAGGCGCGCACGAACTCCAGGAGGAGCAGCGATTTCGCGGCCTGGGCAAGAGCTGACATCTTCAGTCTCCGAACACGTACGGGGCTACGAAGTAGCCGATGACCGGGAGCAGCACCAACTGGGTGAACCCGGCAACATTGAGTGCGGTCTTCGTCTCGGCGAGATCGACGCGCGTGGCCAGAAGCCGCAGGAAGGCGAGATCGACGAGCGCGATCCCCAATCCCACCAGGCCTCCGATCAGCGCGATGCTCATGCCGCCATCGCTTCCCACAGCTTGAGGAAACTCGCGGTCGCGACCACCATGAAGAGCGAGATCGGCAGGAACACCTTCCAGCCGAGGCGCATCAACTGGTCGTACCGGTAGCGCGGCACGAACGCCTTCACCATGGCGAACATGAAGAAGACGAAGCAGACCTTGATCAGGAACCAGATGACGCCCGGAACCCAGGTGAAGGGCGCGAAGTCGAAGGGCGGCAGCCATCCACCGAGGAACAGGATGGTGGTCAGCGCGCACATCAGGACGATCGCGACATATTCGCCGAGGAAGAAGAGCAGGAAAGGCGTCGACGAATATTCGATCATGTGACCGGCAACGAGTTCCGATTCGGCTTCCACCAGATCGAAGGGCGGCCGGTTCGTCTCGGCCAGCGCCGAGATGAAGAAGATCACGAACATCGGGAACAGCACCAGCCAGTGCCAGTCGAGGAACGATCCCGGCAGGCCGAGCATGGTGCCGACGCCCGTCTGCTGCGCCAGAACGATTTGGGTCAGGTTGAGAGAGCCGACGAGAAGCAGGACGGTGACGATGACGAAGCCAATGGAAACTTCGTAGGATACCATCTGCGCCGCCGAGCGCAGCGCGCCGAGGAACGGATATTTCGAATTGGAGGCCCAACCGCCCATCAGCACACCGTAGACTTCGAGCGATGCGATGGCGAAGACGAACAGGATGCCGACATTGACGTCGGCGATGGCCCAGCCATTGGCGACCGGGATCACCGCCCAGGCGGAGATCGCCAGCACCGCCGTCACCAGCGGGGCGAGCAGGAACACGCCCTTGTTGGCGCCGGACGGAATGACCGGCTCCTTGAAGACGAACTTCAACAGATCGGCGAACGCCTGCAACAGCCCCCACGGGCCGACGACGTTCGGTCCGCGACGCAACTGCACCGCCGCCCAGATCTTGCGGTCGGCATAAAGAAGATAGGCGACGAGGATCAGCAGCGTGACGATCAGCACGACCGATTGCAGCAGAATCAGCAGGCCGGGTCCGACATAGGTGGAGAAAAAAGTGTCCATTGCCCTGCCCTATTCGGCTGCCTGCCTGAAACCGTCCCGCGCGAGCGCGGAGCACTCGGCCATCACGGCGGAGGCACGCGCGATCGGGTTGGTCAGGTAGAAATCCTTGATCGGCGACACGAAAGCCGCCTTGTCGAAATCGGCCTTGCCGCTCTTCAACGCCGCAATGTCCGCCACGTCGCCCGCCGCGATCTCGTCGATGGCGGCGAAATGCGGATACTCCGCATAAAGCGCGGCGCGAAGCTGCGGCAGCGAATCGTAAGGCAGCTTGTGACCGAGCACGTGCGACAGCGCGCGCAGGATCGCCCAGTCCTCGCGCGCGTCGCCCGGCGCGAAGCCGGCGCGGTTCGCCATCTGAACCCGGCCTTCCGTGTTGACGTAGGTGCCCGACTTTTCCGTATAGGTCGCGCCCGGCAGGATCACGTCGGCGCGGTGCGCGCCGGCGTCGCCATGGCTGCCGATATAGACGGTGAAGGCCGAGCCGAGGCCCGCCATGTCGAACTCGTCCGCTCCGAGCAGGAACGCCACGTCGAGCGCGCCCATCATGGAGGCCAGATCCTTGCCGCCCTCGCCCGGCACGAAGCCGAGATCGAGACCGCCGACGCGCGCGGCCGCATTGTGAAGCACGGCAAAACCGTTCCACTCGGCGCTTGCCGCGCCGACGGATGCCGCCAGTTCCGCGGCCAGCGCCAGCACCGCCGCGCCGTCGGCGCGCGCGAGCGCGCCCTGGCCGACGATGACCATCGGACGGGCCGCGTCTTTCAGCACCTTGGCGAAGTCGAGCTTGCCGGCGACCAGTTCGCGCAGCGTCTCTGCGCCGCCGCCGATGCGCTCGGCATCGTAGCGCAAATCGCCGATGTCGCCGACGACGCCGATCGGGAAGTTGCCCATGCGCCAGCGCTTGCGGATGCGGGCATTGAGAACGGAAGCCTCGAAGCGCGGATTGGCGCCGATGATCAAAAGCGCATCGGCATCCTCGATGCCCTCGATGGTCGGGTTGAAGACGTAGCTCGCGCGTCCATTGGCCGGATCGAGCTTGGCGCCATCCTGGCGGCAGTCGATATGGGCCGAGCCGAGCGCCGTCATCAGGCCCTTCAGCGCATACATTTCCTCGACGGTCGCAAGGTCGCCCGCAATCGCGCCGATCCGGTCGCCCGAGGTCTTGGCCACGGCATCCTTGATGGCGCCGAAGGCTTCGCCCCAGCTTGCCGCCGTCAGCTTGCCGTTGCGGCGCACATAGGGGCGGTCGAGGCGCTGCGTCCTGAGGCCGTCCCAGATGAAGCGGGTCTTGTCGGAGATCCACTCCTCGTTCACCTGCTCGTTGACGCGCGGCATGATCCGCATGACCTCGCGGCCGCGCGTGTCGACGCGGATGGCCGAGCCGACCGCGTCCATCACATCGATCGATTCGGTCTTCGAGAGTTCCCACGGACGGGCCTGGAAGGCATAGGGTCTGGAGGTCAGCGCGCCGACCGGGCAAAGGTCGATGACGTTGCCCTGCAATTCGGACGTCATGGCGTTTTCGAGATAGGTTGTGATCTCGGCGTCCTCGCCGCGGCCGATCAGGCCGAGCTCCGAGATTCCAGCCACTTCCGTCGTGAACCTCACGCAGCGCGTGCAGTGGATGCAGCGCGTCATGATCGTCTTGACCAGCGGACCGATATACTTGTCTTCGACCGCGCGCTTGTTCTCGTGATAGCGCGATGCGTCGACGCCGAAGGCCATCGCCTGATCCTGCAAATCGCATTCGCCGCCCTGGTCGCAGATCGGGCAGTCGAGCGGGTGGTTGATGAGCAGGAATTCCATCACGCCTTCGCGCGCCTTGCGCACCATCGGCGTGTTGGTGAAGATTTCGGGCGCCTCGCCGTTCGGGCCGGGGCGAAGGTCGCGCACGCCCATGGCGCAGGAGGCAGCCGGCTTGGGCGGTCCACCCTTCACCTCGACGAGGCACATGCGGCAATTGCCGGCGATCGACAGGCGTTCGTGGAAACAGAAGCGCGGCACTTCCGCGCCCGCTTCCTCCGCCGCCTGAAGCAGCGTGTAGTGATCGGGAACCTCGATCTCTTTGCCGTCTACCTTGAGCTTCGCCATCTTGCCTCTAACCCCGGCGGCATCAGCCGCCCATCCGTTCCGTCCTTGTCGGCCGGGACATTTCAGGACCGCTTGCGGCCCGCACCCTTTGAACCGGAGTTGGGCCCGGATGCAAGGCTCTTCGCTTGCTCCACCCAACCGTCACGGTCGATTCGGCCGCCAAAACCCAATTGCTCGTCCAGCCACGCGATCTCCGCATCCACCAGCGCCGCGACCTGGCCATAGGTCCAGATGCCGAACCCGTTCAGCACCTGCTCCAGCTTCGGGCCGACGCCCGAAATCGCCTTCAGATTGTCCGGCCGAGCAGGCTTTGCCTTCCGCGCCGGCGCGCGCATCGCGCTTTCGGTCCCCTTCTTCACATCGTCGAGCAGTGCCTCGGCCGCCTTTGCCGATACGACCGTCGCGTCGAGCGCAATCTTCTCGACATCGGCCTCGACGGTTCGCGCCAGGCTTGCCACCTCCTCGGCCGCATTGACCGAAACCAGCTTCAGGCGCGGTCCCGGCGCGGTCTTTTCTTCCGCTTCGGTCTCCGCCAACATGCGCCGGGAAACCTCCGTCGCACCGGCCATCGCCCCCATCCAGAGGCCGAAGGCGTGGCTGGCCATGCCGAAGCCGATGGCGGATGCCGCCGCCATGCCGGCAACGGGATGCGCCATCAGGTTCGCCATGCCGGCGAACGGATCGGTCGCAACCGATTGGCCCAACTTGGCGAAGTCCTCCGACGGGTTCTTTTCGGCCATTGTCCTGTCAAACCTAAAAGGTATACGGTCGGCGCTATTGCTGGCGTGGTGATACATCAAGAGTTTGGCTTGGCAACTCTACCTGAAGCGGCGTGGTTGCGAATTCAGCCAGGTCCGCTTGGGGATTTGCTTGTTCTATAACGTCGAGCCAAGCTCGGTAGGTATCTGCATTCAGCACCACGCCCTCGTTTGCGATACCCAAAGCTTCCGCATTGATGGCAGTTGGTACTCCCAAGCGGATTGGACTTGCAGCACCTAGCTCGTTCAGCCGAGCGAAACTAGCAGAGTCCAACAGCACCGTTGGTTTGGCAGGATCAAAGGAGGAAAACTGAATACCTTCCGTACCCGACGTCGATGGAATCAGCTTTATGCTGATCTTCTGAGTTTTCTGGTCACTAATGTTGACGCCCCCTGCCCCACCAAAACCCAGAAAATTCGCTTCCAGCTTACCACCCGCATCCCGGCTAAGCGTGAATTGAAGTTCGAGATGCGTTTCGCCAAGATCAAATACGGCTTGCCCCCCTCCGCCTATCAGATTCGAAGGCGCATTTGCAGCAGATGTCACATCATTAACAACGGCTCGGATTAATGCATCCAATCCAATTGTACCTTGATCAATATCTTGGGCAGATACATTGTTCATGGTGCTTAACAGTATTAATACTGTGGCGGTTTTAGTGAGCAAGACGTTCATTTCGTCCTCCTACTCCGCAGCGACCAGCGCCGGCGCGGCGCGGTGGCTGTTGCGCGTGAATTCGTCGATACGGCGCTCGATCTCGGGTCGGAAGTGCCGGATCAGACCCTGGATCGGCCACGCGGCCGCGTCGCCCAGCGCGCAGATCGTGTGGCCTTCCACCTGCTTGGTCACGTCGAGCAGCATGTCGATCTCGCGCTTCTGCGCCTCGCCGCGCACCAGACGCTCCATCACGCGCCACATCCAGCCGGTGCCCTCGCGGCACGGCGTACACTGGCCGCAGCTTTCATGCTTGTAGAAATAGGAGAGCCGCGCGATCGCCTTCACGATGTCGGTCGACTTGTCCATCACGATGACCGCCGCCGTGCCGAGGCCCGACTTCAGGTCGCGCAGGGAATCGAAATCCATCGGCGTGTCGATGATCTGCTCGGCCGGCACCAGCGGGACCGACGAGCCGCCTGGAATCACAGCCAGCAGATTGTCCCAGCCGCCGCGAATGCCGCCGCAATGGCGGTCGATCAATTCGCGGAACGGGATCGACATCTCTTCTTCGACCGTGCAGGGCGTGTTGACGTGGCCGGAGACGCAGAAAAGCTTGGTGCCGACATTGTTCGGACGGCCGAAGCCCGCGAACCAGCCCGCGCCACGGCGCAGGATCGTCGGCGCGACCGCGATCGATTCGACATTGTTGACCGTCGTCGGGCAGCCATAGAGGCCGACATTGGCCGGGAATGGCGGCTTCAGGCGCGGCTGGCCCTTCTTGCCTTCGAGGCTTTCCAGCAGCGCCGTTTCCTCGCCGCAAATATAGGCGCCCGCGCCGTGATGAACGAAAACGTCGAAATCCCAGCCGTTCTTGTTGTTCTTGCCCAGCAACCCGGCATCATAGGCTTCGTCGATGGCGCGCTGAAGCGCCTCGCGCTCGCGAATGAACTCGCCGCGCACATAGATATAGGCCGTATGCGCGCCCATCGCGAAACCGGCGATCAGGCAGCCCTCGACCAGCGTGTGCGGATCGTGGCGCAGGATTTCGCGGTCCTTGCAGGTGCCCGGTTCGGATTCGTCGGCATTGACGACGAGATAGTGCGGACGCTCGTCCGATGCCGCCTTCGGCATGAACGACCATTTCAATCCGGTCGGGAAACCGGCGCCGCCACGTCCGCGCAGGCCCGAATCCTTCATCTCCTGGACGATCCAGTCACGCCCCTTGGCGATGAGCCCGGCCGTGCCGTCCCAATGGCCGCGCGCCATCGCGCCTTTCAGCGACTGGTCGAAGCGGCCATAGATGTTGGTGAAGATGCGGTCCTTGTCCTGAAGCATCACTTCGCTCCGCCTTCATCGTCGGTTTTCGGCTTCTTCGCGCGCGCGGGCTTCTTCACCTCGGCCGTGCCTTCGGGCGAGGGCTTGCCCCGCTCGGCCGCCTTTTCGGACTTCCGGCGCCGGCCGGCGGGGCCGATCGGCCCGCCCTCCATGTCTTCCGGCGCGCGATAGTCGGCGGGCGTCCCGTCCTTCTTGTGGGGATGCTCGCGTGCCGTCACCTCGCCCTCGACGGAGGGCTCCGCCAGATCGGCGGCGGCCTCGTCCTCTTTCGGCGCCTCGACGCTCGCAGCCTTCTCGGCGGCCGGTTCTGCCTTGACCGGCGATGGCGACTTGATCGACGGATCGGTCTCCGGCGCGGCGGTCTTCGGCTTGGCGGCCTGGGACGGGGCGACTTCCGGCTGGTCGCCGCCAGCCTTTTTCGGCTCCGCCTTGCGGTTCGCCTTCAGCACTGCCTTCTCGTCGGTCAGCGAGGTCAGGCCGCTTTCGGGCGCGGAAAAGACCCGGTCGATCTGCGGCCCCGTCGGAACGGCATCGCCCCTACCCGCGTCGAACTCGTCGATGATCTCGGCCAGACGCTCGGGCGTCAGATCCTCATAGGCATCCTTGAAGATCATGACCATCGGCGCGTTGACGCACGCACCCTGACATTCGACCTCTTCCCAGGACAGCGTGCCGGTCTCGTTCAGATGGAACTGGTCGTGATGGATCTTCGAGCGGCACACATCCATCAGCGCCTCGGAGCCGCGCAACATGCACGGCGTCGTGCCGCAGACCTGAATGTGCGCCTTGGTGCCGACCGGCTTCAACTGAAACTGCGTGTAGAAGGTCGCGACTTCGAGCACGCGGATCAGCGGCATGTCGAGCATTTGCGCGACATGCTCGATCGCCGCCCGCGTCACCCATCCATCCTGCTCCTGCGCGCGCATCAAAAGCGGAATGACCGCCGACTGCTCACGCCCGGCGGGGTATTTCCGGATGGTCTGTTCGGCCCAGGCCACATTCTCGCCTGCGAAAGCGAAGCTGGCGGGCTGGAATTCTGGTTCTGCGAGACGGCGTACGGACATTTAGCGGTCGACCTCACCAAACACGATGTCGAGGGAGCCGAGAACGGCGGAGACGTCGGCCAGGAGATGGCCGCGGCAGAGGAAATCCATCGCCTGAAGATGCGCGAAACCGGGCGCGCGCAGCTTGCAACGATAGGGCTTGTTGGTGCCGTCGGCGACGAGATAGACGCCGAACTCGCCCTTCGGCGCCTCGACGGCGGCATAGACCTCGCCGGCCGGCACGCGGTAGCCTTCGGTGTAGAGCTTGAAGTGGTGGATCAGCGCTTCCATCGAACGCTTCATCGCCTGCCGCTTCGGCGGCACGATCTTGCCGTCCGTCGACGAAACGGGACCGACCTTCTCGGCACCCAGCAGAAGATCGACGCACTGGCGGATGATCTTCGCCGACTGGCGCATCTCTTCCATGCGGATCAGATAGCGGTCGAAACAGTCGCCGTTCTTGCCGATGGGCACGTCGAAATCCATTTCGGCGTAGCATTCATAGGGCTGCGACTTGCGCAGATCCCATGCCGCGCCAGACCCGCGCACCATGACGCCCGAAAAGCCCCAGGCCCAGGCATCCTCGAGCGAAACCACGCCGATATCGACGTTGCGCTGCTTGAAGATGCGGTTGCCGGTCAGAAGATCGTCGAGATCGTCCATCATCTTCAGGAACGGATCGATCCATTTGCCGATATCCTCGACAAGCTGGTCCGGCAGGTCCTGATGGACGCCGCCGGGGCGGAAATAGGCCGCGTGCATCCGGCTGCCCGAGGCGCGCTCGTAGAAAACGCACAGCTTCTCGCGTTCCTCGAACCCCCAGAGCGGCGGCGTCAGCGCGCCGACGTCGAGCGCCTGCGTCGTCACATTCAAGATGTGCGACATCACCCGGCCGATCTCGGAATAAAGCACGCGGATGATCTGGCCGCGCTTCGGAACCTCGATGCCGAGCAGCCGCTCGACCGCCAGCGCGAAGGCGTGCTCCTGGTTCATCGGCGCGCAATAGTCGAGCCGGTCGAAATAGGGCACGGCCTGGAGATAGGTCTTGTGTTCGATCAGCTTTTCGGTGCCGCGATGAAGCAGCCCGATATGCGGATCGACACGATCCACGACCTCGCCGTCGAGTTCCAGCACGAGGCGCAGAACGCCATGCGCCGCCGGATGCTGCGGTCCGAAATTGATGTTGAAGTTGCGGACGGAATGCTCGGTCATCGGCGTTTGCTCTTCGGCAGTCGGCAGTCGGCAATCGGCAATCGCATTAAGCCTGACCTCCGGTCGGACGGATCGAACGCATCAATCCGCGCAACATTTTTCCTACGGTTTCGGCTCGCTCAAGCAAGGGCGCTGATCTTTCCTGAGGCACCAGACCAACCTTGGCAGCCAGCAAGACGTGTGTTTCCAGTTCCTTCAGCGACCCCTGCGCAGTCTTCAGAAATTGCACATAGTTGCCCGTACTATCGCGTCCATAACCTTCCGCGATGTTGGCCGGAATCGACGCTCCTGCTCGGCGAATCTGAGCGGTCATCCCAAACATTTCATCACGAGGAAAGGATGTCGTCATTCGGTAGCAGTCTGCCGCCAGTTCCATTGCCTCATTCCATACCCGAAGATCTCGATACGAGCGAATTTCGTTCTCGTCTGTCATCCGACTGCCGATTGCCGAGTGCCGACCTGCCGCATCACTGCTTCGCCTTCTCATCGCCCGGCAGCACGTAATCAGTGCCTTCCCACGGCGAGAGGAAGTCGAAGTTGCGGAATTCCTGCTTCAGTTCGACGGGCTCGTAGACCACGCGCTTGACCTCGTCGTCGTAACGAACCTCGACGAAGCCGGTCAGCGGGAAGTCCTTCCTCAAGGGATGTCCCTCGAAACCGTAGTCGGTCAGGATGCGGCGCAGGTCCGGGTGGCCGGTGAACAGCACGCCGTAGAGATCGTAGGTCTCGCGCTCGAACCAGTCGGCGCCGGGGAAGACCTCCGTTGCCGAGGGGATCGGATTGTCCTCGTCGGTTCTCACCTTCAGGCGGATACGCTGGTTCGTATAGGGCGAGAGCAGGTGGTAGACGACGTCGAAGCGTTTCTCGCGCGCTGGATAGTCGGCGCCACAGATGTCGATGATCGACACGAAACGGCACTGCACGTCGTTCTTCAGGAATTCGAGCACATCGATCAGGTCGGCGGGCTCGACATGGACCGTCAGATCGCCGAAGGCGACGATGGCGTCCTGAACCTGCGCATCCAGCCGCTCCGTTATATAGGCGGCGAGGTCTTTGAGAGCTTCGCTCATTCGTCTGTCCTAGCGCTCGATCGTGCCGGTGCGGCGGATCTTCTTTTGCAGGAGAAGAATGCCGTAGAGCAGCGCTTCGGCCGAAGGCGGGCAGCCCGGCACGTAGATGTCGACCGGCACGATACGGTCGCAGCCGCGCACCACAGAATAGGAATAATGGTAATAGCCGCCGCCATTGGCGCACGATCCCATCGAGATGACGTAGCGCGGTTCGGGCATCTGGTCGTAGACCTTGCGCAAAGCGGGCGCCATCTTGTTGGTCAGCGTGCCGGCGACGATCATGATGTCGGACTGGCGCGGCGATGCGCGCGGCGCGACGCCGAACCGCTCCGAATCGTAGCGCGGCATGGAGGTGTGGATCATCTCCACGGCGCAGCAGGCCAGGCCGAAGGTCATGAACATCAGCGAGCCGGAGCGCGCCCAGGTGATCAGCGCCTCTGACGAGGTGACCAGAAAGCCCTTGTCGTCCAGTTCTTCCTTGACGTTGAGGAAGAACGGATCGTCCGAGCCGATCGGATTGCCCGTGCGCGGGTCGACGAGACCCTTGGGCTGCGGCGCGACGAGCGTCTGGGAGTTATCGATCAATCCCATTCCAGCGCTCCCTTTTTCCATTCGTAGATGAAGCCGACCGTCAGGACGCCCAGGAAGATCATCATCGACCAGAAGCCGAGCATCCCGATCTCGCCGAACGAGACCGCCCAGGGGAAGAGGAAGGCGACTTCGAGATCGAAGATGATGAACAGGATGGCGACGAGATAGAAGCGGATGTCGAACTTCATGCGCGCGTCGTCGAAGGCGTTGAAGCCGCACTCATAGGCCGACAGTTTTTCCGGGTCCGGGTTGCGATAGGCGACGAGGAACGGCGCCGCGATCAGCGCCAGACCGACGATCAGCGCCACACCCATGAAGATCACGATGGGCAGATAGGACGCGAGCACTTCGTTCATGAACCGACTTCCCGTTGAACGTCGATCCCTGATTATAGCGGGGTGGCGCCAGGAGAAGTAGCGCGACACTTTCGCCAGCCTGAAACGGGATCGGCAATGGGCCTTGTTGCAACGCGGCGAGGGTTAGCGCAGCGACCCGGAGGACGCAAGCCTAACCTTGGGGGCCAGTCACAAATCGTGAGGATGCGCGGGATGGCGGTGCGTCCTTCGAGGCTCGCCCGCCACAAATGCGCTCTTCTCTTCTACCGCCGGCAGGCTCGCACACCTTGAAATGGGAGGCACACATCTCGGCGGGCGAGCCTCGAAGGACGCACGACGCCGCACACGATCAAAGCCCCGCCAGCACCCCATCCAGCTTCGGCCGAACCTCCGCCACCGCCTTGTCCTTCACCGGACCGAAGCCGCGAATCTGCATCGGCAGGGCCATCGCGGCGGCAATCGCGTCCTGAGTCTGCGGGGAAAGCCGCGCCAGCGCCTCCTCGATCTTCGCCTCATACCAGACGATCAGATCCCGCTCCATGCGCCGCTCGGCGGTGTAGCCGAAGGGATCGAACGGCGTGCCACGCAGGCGCTTCATGCGCGCCAGAACATGGAACGGCTTCCTGATCCACGGCCCGAATGTGCGCTTCAAGGGCCGTCCCCGTGCATCTTTCTCCCCGCCCATCATCGGCGGCGCGAGGTGATGAACGAACTTCCAGTCGCCCTCGAATTCGGCCGCGAGCTTTTCCTTCAGCCCCGTCTGCGTATGCAGCCGCGCCACTTCGTATTCGTCCTTGTAGGCCATCAGCTTGAACAGCGAACGCGCCACGGCTTCCGTCAGTTTTTGAGAGCCGAGACCGGACTCCGCCGCCTGCACGCGGTCGACGAACGCACGGTAGCGCCGCGCATAGTCTGCGTCCTGATAGTCGGTCAAAAACGCCTCGCGGCGCGTGACGATCTGGTCCAGCGTTTCGCCCGAAACTGGCTTCGGCTTGAACAGGCCGGCAATCGCTTCAGGCTTCGCTGCCGCCAGCCGGCCGATCAGAAAGGCGCGATGGTTCTCCTCGATCGCGACGCCGTTGAGTTCGATCGCCTGCCGCAACGCCTCATGGCCAACCGGCACCAGTCCGAGTTGCCAGGCAAAACCGAGCATCATGACATTGGCGAACACGGTGTCGCCCATCAGCTTTTCCGACAGCGCATTGGCGTCGACCGCCGTCAGCGCCCCCTCGCCCACCACCCCCGAAATCGCCTCCAGCCGCCGGTCGACGGCAAGATCTGCGTCGCGCTTGCGCACAATGTCGCCGGTCGGCATCTTCGCCAGGTTCACCGCCGCCTTCATGCCCGCGCGATAGGTCGCGGATGCCTTCGGCGACGACGAGACCACGATGTCGCAGCCGATCAGCGCGTCGGCCGCTCCGCCGTCGATCCGCACCTGATGGATCGCCTGAGGGCTCGACGCAAGCCTGACGAAGGACAGCACCGGCCCGAATTTCTGCGCAAAGCCGGTGAAGTCGAGCACGGTCGCGCCCTTCGCCTCCAGATGCGCCGCCATGGTGACGAGTTGCCCGACCGTCACCACGCCCGTTCCGCCGACGCCGGTGATGAGCAGATCGAAGGGCTTTTCCAGCGCCGGGATTTCAGGTGCCGGGATATCCGCGGCAAGCGCCGCCAGGTCGAACTCGACGCCGCTCTTCTTCCTGCGCGTCGCGCCCTCCACGGTCACGAAGCTCGGGCAGAAACCGTTGAGGCACGAGAAATCCTTGTTGCAGGACGACTGGTTGATGCGCCTCTTGGTGCCGAACTCCGTTTCCAGCGGTTCGACCGACAGGCAGTTCGATTCGACCGAGCAGTCGCCGCAGCCCTCGCAGACGAGCTCGTTGATGACGACGAACCTCTTCGGGTCTTCCATCGTGCCGCGCTTGCGCCGCCGCCGCTTCTCGGTCGCGCAGGTCTGTTCGTAGATCAGCACCGACACGCCCTTCACGTCACGCAGTTCGCGCTGCACGGCGTCCATTTCGCGGCGATGATGCAGCGTTGTTCCGGCGGGGAAGTCCTGCATCGAGAACTTGTCGGGATCGTCCGAGACGAGCGCGATGCGCTCCACGCCTTCCGCCCGCACCTCGGCCGCGATTGCGTGGACCGAGATCGGCCCGTCCACCGGCTGGCCGCCGGTCATCGCCACCGCGTCGTTGAACAGGATCTTGTAGGTGATGTTGGCCTTCGCCGCGATCGCCTGCCGGATCGCCATCGAGCCTGAATGGTAATAGGTGCCCTCGCCCAGATTCTGGAACACATGGCCCTTGCCGGTGAAGAGCGAGGACGCCGCCCAGTTCACCCCCTCGCCGCCCATCTGGATCAGCGAACTCGTCTCGCGATCCATCCAGGACGCCATGAAATGACAGCCGATACCGGCCAACGCCTGCGAGCCATCCGGCACCTTGGTCGAGGTATTGTGCGGGCAGCCCGAGCAGAAATAGGGCGTGCGCGTCGCGCCTTCGACAGCCAGCGAAATGCGCGGCGCATTCTCGATCCGCCGCGCCCGCTCCATAAATCCATGTCCCGGAAAAATCCCGTCGAGCCGCTTCGCGACGATCGGCACGAGTTGGCGCGGCGACAGTTCGCCCGTCCATGGCACCAGCCGCTCGCCCGCCTCGTCGCGCTTGCCGACCATCCGCCTCGGCTTGTCGCCCGGCCAGTCGTAGAAATATTCCTTGAACTGGCTTTCGATGATGCCGCGCTTTTCCTCGATGACGAGCACTTCCTCCTTGCCGCGCACGAAGTCGAGCGCATCGCGGCGCGCCAGCGGCCACACCATGCCGACCTTGTAGATGTCGATACCGAGCGCGCGGCACTCTGCCTCCCCGATGCCGAGCAGCCGCAGCGCCTCCATCAAATCGAGATGGCCCTTGCCGGTCGTCACGATGCCGAACCTGGCGTCGCGCACCTCATAGATGTGCCTGTCGATCGGATTGGCCTCGGCGAAGGCGAACACCGCCTGCTTCTTCGCCTCCATCCGCTCCTCGATCTGCGGTCCGGGCAGGTCCGGCCAGCGATAGTGGAGCCCGCCGGGCGGCGGGGTGAAGTCCGGCGCCTGGAACTGCCGGTCCGCCTTCAGCTCGAACGAGGCGCCCGATTCGACCGTCTCCGAAATCGCCTTGAAGCCGACCCACATGCCCGAATAGCGCGACAGCGCGTAGCCATATTCGCCGAACTCCAGATATTCGGCCACGCTCGCCGGGTTCAGCGTCGGCATGAACCACGCCATGAAGGCGACGTCCGACTGGTGCGGCATGGAGGACGAGACGCAGCCATGGTCGTCGCCGGCGATCACCAGCACGCCGCCATGGGGCGAAGAGCCATAGGCATTGCCGTGCTTCAGCGCATCGCCCGAACGGTCGACGCCCGGCCCCTTGCCGTACCACATGCCGAAGACGCCATCGACTTCGCGCTTCGGGTTGGTCTCGACCTGCTGCGATCCCAGCACAGCCGTTGCCGCCAGATCCTCGTTCACCGCCGGCAGGAATTCGATCCGGGCATCCTTCAGCTTCCTGCCGATCCGCCACAATTCGAGATCGAGCCCCCCAAGCGGCGAGCCGCGATAGCCGGAAATGAACCCACCGGTTTTCCTTCCGGCATCGCGATCCCTCCGTGATTGATCGAGCGCGATCCGCACCAGCGCCTGTGTGCCCGTCATGAAGACGCGGCCTCGCTCCATCTCGTAGCGATCCTTGAGCTGGTAGCGGGCGAGTTTGCGGATGGGCGCGTGCGCAGTCATGGCTGATCTCCCGATGTGGCTGGCGACAGGATACGCCCGATCGGGTGAAAGAGCTTGCCGTTTTCGAGGCCAAAAGCCATAGATGCGCGAACATCTACCGCTCAATGGCTCTTTTTCGGTCAATTCATTCGGATATTGCGATGCAACTGGAAGAACAGGACTGCCGCCTGCTTTCGATCCTGCAAGAAAACGGCCGCATCTCCAACCAGGAACTTGCCGACCAGACCGGCATGTCGGCCTCCGCCTGCTGGCGCCGTGTCCGCGCGCTGGAAGATTCCGGGATCATCAGCGATTACCGCGCCGTGCTCGACCCTGGCAAAGCTGGCCTCAAGTTCCACGCCATGGTTCACGTCACGCTCACCCGCCACGAGCAAGGCCATGTCGACACCTTCATCGCCGAAGTCCAGCGCCGGCCCGAAGTGCTCGACTGTTTCTCGACCACCGGCGAAGCCGACTATCACCTGCGCGTCCTCTGCGCCGATCTCGACGCCTACAACGCCTTCCTCGAAGGTTTCCTCTTCCGGCTGCCGGGCATTGCGAACGTGCGCACCAATCTGGTGCTGAAAAGCATCAAGCACACGACACGGCTGGCGGTTTGAAGGCTTCGGCCGCCAGAAACACGTGTCAGAATTTCCCCGTCTCGCGGAAACTCTCGAACGTCGCGCGGATGTGGTCCGCCGCCGCCTTGACCGGCGCCGAGGCGTCCGGCGCGACGATCATCGCCAGATTGTAGGTCGGCAGAAGTGGCAGCCCTTCCTCCGGCCCGAGCGCCACGATCTCCTCGCCAATGAAGGATTTGGGCAGCGGCGCCACCGCCAGGTCGGACAGGATCGCCGAACGCTGGCCCGCCGTGTGTGCGCTCATATAGGCGATGCGGTATTCGCGGCCCGCCCTGCCCAGCGCTTCCAGCGCCGCCGCGCGCCACGCGCACCCCTCTTCCCATATCGACAGCGGCAGCGGCTCGCGCATATGGGCGCAGCCGCCCTTCGCGCCGCCCCAGACGATCGGCTCGGTCAGCAGAACCTCGGCCTCCGCCGGAATCGAACGGCAGACGGTGAAGAGCGTGATGTCGAGCCCGCCATCGGCCATCCGACGCTTCAGATTGCCCGACTGGTCGATGACGACGTCGACGGCGATCGCCGGATGCGTCTGCGCGAAGCGCTTGAGCACATGCGGCAGCACGCGCTCGCCGTAATCGTCGGGCGAGCCGAGCCGCACCACGCCGGAAATGTCGGGAATGATGAATTTCGACACCGCCTCGCGGTTGAGCGCGATCAGCCGCCGCGCATAGCCGATCAGCATCTCGCCGTCATTGGTCAGCGTCACGGACCTTGCATCGCGCGAGAATACCGACCGCCCCAGAATTTCTTCCAGCTTCTTGATCTGCATCGAAACCGCCGACGGCGTGCGGAACACCGCGTTGGCCGCGGCGGTGAAGCTGCCTGTCTCGGCGATGGCGACGAAGGTGCGCAACACGTCCAGATCGAGCAGCGGCATGGGGTGGTTGAGCGGGGCGTTCATGATCAACATTCCTGAATGATGGGATCATTTCATTTCGATTGATTGAATATCGGGAGGGGCGCATTGTCAATCCATCGAAGAGCCAGCGAACCAAAGGAGATTTGCCATGTTCACGCTCTCCGCCTTCTCGCATCTGGTCGACGGGCTGCGCGCCATCCACCATCGCCAGCGCAGCGAAGCGCTGATGCGCAACCTGTCGCCCGAAACGCGCCGCGACATCGGCTGGCCGGACCGCTTCGCCTCCGGCAACGAGGTCGACCGTTTCTGGGACGGGAGGAACTTCCGATGAACCGCTCGCTCCTGTCGCGTTTGCGCGATCATCTGGCGGTGCGCCGTGCCCGCCGCCGGCGCCTGGAAGCCTTCCTGTTCTTCTCCGACCTGCCGCACGACATGCAGGCGGATCTGATGCGCCCGTCCCTCTTCGACGCCTTCGAGGAGAATGCGCGCGCGGGGTTTCCCGCCTGCCCGAATCTCAGGCTTGGATAGGCACGGAGGCAATACCTTCTTCTGGAAATGAGGAATGTCGTTTTTGCATCGTCGCACTTCGCTTTTGCAGCGCAAAAACCGGTTGCGCGTGCCTATATGTGCGGCAACGACGAACGACCCCACTCCACGATGCGAAGGCCGTTGCGCGTGTCATCAACGAATGGAGACGTGTCATGAAGTTCCTGAACCGATTTTTCCCCCGGAAGCGCTCGTCCAACATCGCCACCGCGCTCGAGCGGCAGCGGCTCGGCCGCACCATGCCCGGTCAGACCGGCGCCCTGAACGCCTCGCGTCTCGGCCATTTCGTCTGATCACGCTTCACCACACATAATGCCGTGCGGAACGCCTGTTCCGCACGGTTTTTCGTGTTGCGCCCGCTGCGCCGAAACCCACGAACAAATTGCTGTCACCAAGCTGTCGCATTCCATTGACAGCTAACGGTTTTCCTGTTGAGGCTGGCCGGAAAGCGACATGGACGGCCTGCGTCACGGGCCTGCGGCGAGGTGTGGAATGAACGCCCGAAATACCGTCAAGCGTTCGATCGTTTTCTTTCTGGTTCCCGACTTCACCTTGATCGCCTTCGCGACGGCCATCGAGCCGTTGCGCGCGGCCAACCGGATGCTCGGTTACGCTGCCTATGAGTGGCGGCTGGCCAGCCTCGACGGCAAGCCCGTCAAGGCGTCGAATTCGGTCGAATGCGCGGTCGATACCTCGCTCGAGGTCGAGCGGCGCAAGATGACGGGCGGCGACCGTCCGTCCATGGTCATCGTCTGCTCGGGCGTCAACATCGAAGCCTATTCCAACAAGACGACGTTCGCCTGGCTGCGCGAGGAATACAATCGCGGCGTCGCAATCGGCGGACTTTGCACCGGGGCCCATGTTCTCGCCGCCGCCGGGCTTCTTTCCAATCGCCGCTGCGCGATCCACTGGGAGAACCTGCCGGGATTTGCCGAAGCCTTCCCGAAAGCGAACGTGTTCGCCGATCTCTTCGAGGTCGACCAGAACATCTATACCTGCGCCGGCGGCACCGCCGCGCTCGACATGATGCTGAAGCTGATCGGCGATGATTTCGACGAGCATCTGGTCAACCGCGTCTGCGAGCAGGTCCTGACCGACCGCGTGCGCAGCCCGACGGATCGCCAGCGCCTGCCGCTGCGGGCCCGCCTGGGCGTCCAGAACTCCAAGGTCCTGACCATCATCGAACTGATGGAGGCGAATTTGACCGAGCCGCTGTCGCTGATCGAGATCGCCGACCATGTCGGCCTTTCACGCCGCCAGATCGAAAGGCTGTTCCGGCAGGAGATGGGCCGCTCGCCGGCGCGCTACTATCTCGAAATCCGGCTCGACCGCGCCCGCCACCTCCTGCTCCAGTCGGCCATGCCGGTCGTCGAAGTCGCGGTCGCCTGCGGCTTCGTCTCCGCCTCGCATTTTTCGAAGTGCTACCGCGAAGTCTACGCCCGTTCCCCGCAGCAGGAGCGCGGCGAACGGCGGCAGTTGCTCGTGGCATAACGGTCGACGCTCGACGCGCGGCATGGTCAGTTTCGGGGTCGGCTGAGTCGAAAGCTGTCGCTTGCAGGCCAGCCGGCGCGAAAATGGCCATGCCGCTACGGACTCGGCCAGTTCCAACTGCGATTCATCCACCGCTTCTCGCCGATCAGGCAATCATACGCCTCGACATTCGACACCCGGACAACCGGCGCCTGCGCGGCATAATCCCGCCATGTCGGCGACCAAGGCCCGGCAAGCTCCAGCACCAGCTTGCGGCGCACGGCCTCGGGAAACTGATCCCACTCATTGACCGGGATGACGAAGGAGCCCGGCCCGCCGGTCACGCAGTACGAGTAGTATTCATCGAGATCGGGCACGTCGAAAACGGTGCTCATGCCGCTCTCGGTCATCAAGGGCAGGCCGTTGATGACGATCCCCTGCTCCAGCAGCCGGTCGCGCGCCTCGACGACCGGGCCGCCCTGATTGTTCGGGCCGTCACCGGAGATGTCGACAACGCGGCGCAGGCCGCGATAGTTGCTTTCGGCGAAAAGATCGCCGGCAAAGTCCAGCGCCCCTGAAATCGAGGTGCGGCGCGCGCTGTTGGTATGCTGCTGGGCGATCAGCGCCGCGACCGCCTCGGCATCCTCGCGCGAGGCAATGATCGTCCACGGGACGACGACATAGTGCGATTCGTTGCCCGCCCACTCGAACATGGCGAATGCGATCTTGCCGTAGGCGCCGTCCTTGATCGCCTGGATCACGCTTTCATGGGTCAGCGCCGCGACGTAGCCGTCGCGCTGGATGCGCAGTTCCTCATAGGACATGGACAGGGAGACGTCGGCAGCGAGCACGAGCTGGACGTCGACGATCTCCTGCTCGGCGAATGCGCTTTGGATCGGGGCGCTTGCCATCACCAGCGCGAATGCGACGCTGCCTGTGATCGAAGGAATGGATCGAACAGTGACGGTCATGTGACGAGGATACGCACGATCCCCCGATCACAAAGCGAAAAGCCCGGACATGCCGGGCTTCTCCATTCACGATGACGTTACGGAATACAGGGCGAGTGGTCGTTTCAGATCGGCGTCATCCCGCAAGCCGAAGCGAAGCGAAGGCTATGCGGGACCCATCCCGTGACCTTGCAAGTTCACGGAGTGGGTCCCGGCTCCCACCTCGCTACGCTCGGACTTCGGCCGGGATGACGCCCAGACCTGGCCTTCACCCATCCGCGCGCAGCGCCGCGTTTTCGGCGTCGAACGGGCTTTCGGCTATCACCGTCGCCTTGTGCTTCTTGCCGAGGATCTGGATTTCCAGTTCCGTCCCCTCGCCGGCAAATTCCGGCTTTACCATCGCCAGAGCGATGCTCTTGCCGATGCGCCAGCCATAGCCGCCATGAGTCGCGCGGCCGACAAGCGTGCCATCCTTGTGAATCGCCTCGTTGCCGCGCGCGTCTGCATCGGTGACGCCGTGGACTTCGATCGTGACAAAATTCCAGCTCGCGCCCGTCTCCTTGAGCTTCACCAGCGCGTCGCGGCCGATGAAGTCGCCCTTGTCGGGATGGACGAAACGGTCGAGCCCGCTTTCCCAGGCGGAATATTCGATCGAAAGCTCGCGCGGGATCAGGCGATAGCTCTTTTCGATGGCCATCGCCGTCATCGCCCGGATGCCGAACGGCTTGATGCCGAATTCGGCGCCCGCCTCCATCAGCGCATCGAAGATCGCGTTCTGCTGCTCGATCGGATGATGCAGTTCCCAGCCGAGTTCACCGACGAAATTGACGCGCAGCGCATGGGCCGTTCCCGTCCCGATCGCGATCTCCTTGCCCGACAGCCATGGAAAGTCGGCATTCGTCAGGCTGGTGCGGGTAAGCTTCTTCATGACGTCGCGGCTCTTCGGGCCGGCCAGCACCAGCACGCCATACATCTGCGTGATCGGCTGGAGAACGACCGAGCCATCGGTCGGCGCCAGCTTGGCGAGGACGTCATGGTCGTGCGCCTCGTAGGCGCCGGCCGAGACGAGGTAGAACCGGCCCGGCTTCCACTCATAGACCGTGAACTCGCTCTTCACGCCGCCCGCCTTCGTCAAAAGATGCGTCAGCGCGATGCGGCCGCGCTTCTTGGGGATGCGGTTGGCGAGGATCGAGTCCAACCAGGCGCGCGCGCCCGGCCCCGACACTTCCATCTTGGCGAAGGCCGACATGTCGAGCACGCCGACATTCTCGTGAACGTTCTTCACTTCGGCGCCGACATGATCGAAATAGTTGGATCGGCGGAACGACCAGCGCTCGACGATCCGGCCGTCTTCCAACGCCGGCGCGTGGTTGTGGCTGGTCAGCACGTCCGCGCCGACGCCAAGCTCCGCCGCCGGCACCTCGTAGCCTTCCGGCGCGAACCAGTTGGCGCGCTCCCAGCCATAGACCGAGCCGAACACCGCGCCCATCTCCTTCAGCCGCGAATAGACCGGCGTCGTCTTGAGCGGACGGGCGGCCGCCCGCTCCTCGTCGGGATAGTGCATGGTGAAGACGTTGGCATAGGCTTCCTCGTTCTTCGCCTTCAGGTAGCCCTCGGTCGCGTAGGGGCCGAAGCGGCGCGGATCGACGCCCATCATGTCGATGGTCGGCTCGCCGTCGACAATCCATTCGGCCAACTGCCAGCCGGCGCCGCCGGCCGCCGTCACGCCGAAGGAATGGCCCTCGTTCAGCCAGAAATTCTTCAAGCCCGGCGCGGGGCCGATGATCGGCGAGCCGTCCGGCGTGTAGGCGATGGCGCCGTTATAGACCTTCTTGATACCGACTTCGCCAAAGGCCGGGACGCGCGCAATCGCCGTTTCGATATGCGGCATCAGCCGCTCGAGATCTTCCTGGAAGAGCTCGTATTCGGAATCGTCCGACGGACCGTCGACATAGCAGACCGGAGCTCCGTGCTCGTAGGGCCCGAGCAGCAGCCCGCCATTTTCCTCGCGCATGTACCAGGACGAGTCGCTCTCGCGCAGCACGCCCATTTCCGGCAAGCCCTTTTTCCTGCGCTCGACGATCGCCGGATGCGGCTCGGTTACGATG
Source organism: Mesorhizobium sp. YIM 152430 (assembly GCF_029210365.1). Classification (GTDB taxonomy): domain Bacteria; phylum Pseudomonadota; class Alphaproteobacteria; order Rhizobiales; family Rhizobiaceae; genus Aliihoeflea. Next base: position 193,787 of record NZ_JARGES010000027.1, on the reverse strand, counting down.
TATTGGTGCTCGACCGGAATGACCGGCACGTTGAGCCCGACCATTTCGCCCGTCTTGCGCGCGAAATTTCCGGTCGCCGAGACGATGTGCTCGGCCTCGATGTCGCCCTTGTCGGTCTTCACCAGCCACTTGCCGTCGGAGGTCTGCTCTATCGCCGTAACGGTGGTGTTGCGGTAGATCGTGGCGCCGCGGTCGCGCGCGCCCTTGGCCAGCGCCTGCGTCAGATCGGCCGGCTGGATGTAGCCGTCGTCGGGATGCTGGATCGCGCCGAGAAGCCCGTCGGTCTCGCACAGCGGCCAGATTTCCTTGACCTGTTCGGGCGTCAGCACATTGACGGGAATGCCCAGCGTCTCGGCGACGCCGGCGTAATACATGTATTCGTCCCAGCGGTCCCTGGTGCGGGCAAGGCGGATGTTGGTCACCTGGGAGAAGCCGACATTCATGCCGGTCTCTTTCTGGAGCTCCTGATAGAACTTCACCGAATAGCGGTGAATCTGGCCGACCGAATAGCTCATGTTGAAGAGCGGCAAGAGGCCCGCCGCGTGCCAGGTCGAGCCAGAGGTCAATTCCTTGCGCTCGATCAGGACGACGTCCGACCAGCCCTTCTTCGCCAGATGGTAGAGCGTCGAGACGCCGACCACGCCTCCGCCGATGACGACCGCACGCGCTTTGTCTTTCATGTCCCGATTGCTCCCCGAACAAGTGATTGGCAGCGCATCTTTCATCGTGCGGACTGCATCGAATTTCGCGGACAATAGGATGGCGCCAAAGCCGGTTTCAGGCCTGTTTGCGACATCGCGGAAACGCCCCGCGACGCAGGCGATCTCGAATTGCCAAAGGTCGGCATAGCGAAAGCCGATGGCGCTTTATTTGCGTTGGCCGGCGGGCGTGATCTATACCGTCCCCAGTCGCAACGCTTCATCCTGAGCGGGGACCCGCATGGCCGAATACTCGTTCCTTTCCCTCCTGAGGAACGCCCTTTCCGGAAACGAGGACTGGAAACCGGCCTGGCGCAAGCCGGACCCGCGCCCCTCCTATGACGTCATCGTCATCGGCGGCGGCGGACACGGCCTGTCGACCGCCTACTACCTCGCCAAGGAGCACGGCATCACCAATGTCGCGGTGCTCGAAAAGGGCTATCTCGGCTCTGGCAATGTCGGCCGCAACACCACCATCGTCCGCTCCAACTACCTCCTGCCGGACAATATCCGCTTCTACGAGCATTCGATGAAGCTGTGGGAGAACCTCTCCCACGATCTCAACTACAACGTCATGTTTTCGCAGCGCGGCGTCCTCAACCTCGCCCACACGCCGGCGCAGATGGACGAGCACGCGCGGCGCGGCAACGCGATGCGCCACGAAGGCGGCGACGCCGTCCTTCTCGGCCGCGAGGAAGTCGCGCGCATGGTGCCCGGCCTTGACATGTCGGCATCCGCGCGCTTCCCCGTCCTCGGCGGGCTCCTGCAACCGCGCGCCGGCACCGCCCGCCACGATGCCGTCGCGTGGGGCTATGCGCGCGGCGCCGACCGTCGCGGCGTCGACATCCTCGAGAATTGCGAGGTCACCGGCTTCCTGCGCGAGGGCGAGCGCGTCGTCGGCGTCACCACCACGCGCGGCGAAATCCGCGCCAAGAAGGTCGCCGTCGCCGTCGCCGGCTCCACCGGCCGCGTCATGAAGCTCGCCGGCATCGACAATCTGCCGATCGAGAGCCACGTCCTCCAGGCCTTCGTCTCCGAATCGCTCAAGCCCCTCATCAATCAGGTCGTCACCTTCGGCGGCGGCCATCTCTACGTCTCGCAATCCGACAAGGGCGGCCTCGTCTTCGGCGGCGATCTCGACGGCTACAACACCTACGCCCAGCGCGGAAACCTGCCGCTGGTGGAAGAAGTCATGAGCGAGCTTCTCGCCATGTTCCCCAACCTCGCGCGCGTGCGGCTCCTGCGCTCATGGGGCGGCGTCATGGACATGTCGATGGACGGCTCGCCGATCATCACGCCGGGGCCCCTCCCCGGGATGTTCCTGAACTGCGGCTGGTGCTATGGCGGCTTCAAGGCGACGCCTGCCTCCGGCTGGTGCTTCGCGCACACCATCGCGCGGGGTGAAGCCCACCCGCTCAACGCCGCCTTCACGCTCGACCGCTTCGCCCGCGGCATCCTGATCGACGAAAAAGGCCAGGGCGCCACGCCCAAATGGCATTGAAAGTGCGCCCATGCTGATCGCCTGCCCCTATTGCGGCCCCCGCGACCTGTCCGAATTCACCTATCAGGGCGATGCCAACCGCACGCGGCCGAACCCGATGTCGAACGACCAGTCGGCGTGGAACGCCTATGTCTATGAGCGCGTGAACACGGCCGGCGACCATCGCGAATTCTGGCAGCATTCCGGCGGCTGCCGCGCGCATCTCGTCGTTATCCGCTCGACGCTCACGCATGAGATCAAGTCCGTCGCCTTCGCCCGCGAGACCGCGAAATGAGCCCGCGCCGCGCCCATAATGGCGGCCGCATCGATCGGTCGACGACGCTGCGCTTCACCTTCGACGGCACCGCGATGACCGGCCATGCCGGCGACACGCTCGCCTCGGCCCTGCTCGCCAACGGCATCTCGCTCATTGGCCGCTCGTTCAAGTATCATCGCCCGCGCGGCGTCTTTTCCGCCGGCATCGACGAGCCGAACGCGCTCGTCACGGTGATCAAGGGCAATCTGCGCGAGCCCAACGTCCCGGCAACGCAGATCGAGCTCTATGACGGCCTCACCGTCGAAAGCCAGAACCGCTTTCCCTCGCTCGCCTTCGACATCGGCGCGGCGAACGGCCTTGCCGGCAACCTCTTTGCGGCCGGCTTCTACTACAAGACCTTCATGGGCCCGGTCGCCGGCCCGCTGAAGGGCACGCGCTTCTGGATGTTCTGCGAGCATTTCATCCGCCGCGCCGCCGGCCTCGGCCGCGCCGGCCATGAGCCCGACACCGACCGCTACGAGAAGATGTACGGCTTTTGCGACGTGCTCGTCGTCGGCTCCGGTCCGGCAGGGCTGACGGCCGCCAGGGACGCCGCCGCCGATGGCAAAAAGGTCTTCCTCGCCGAGCAGGAACCGGAACTCGGCGGCACGCTGCGCTGGAAATCGGCCGCCATCGACGGCCGCCCCGCCGACGACTGGGTCGCCTCCACGCTCGCCGAGCTTGCCGCCCTGCCCAACGTCACCCTGCTGCCCCGAACCACCGTCTGGGGCTATTACGACGACAACGCGCTCGGCGCGCTCGAACGCGTTTGCGACCACAAGGCTCACGCCGCCATCGGCGAACCGCGCCATCGCCACTGGACCATCCGCGCGAAGGACGTCGTGCTGGCCACCGGCGCCTTCGAGCGCCCGATCGTCTTTCCGGGCAACGACCGGCCGGGCATCATGCTCGCCTCCGCGGCAGCCCGCTATGCCACCGAATATGGCGTCCTGCCGGGCGAACGGATCGCAATCTTCGCCAACAACGATTCCGCCTACGAAGCCGCCCTTTCGCTGAAGGACGCCGGCGCCGAGATCGCCGTCATCATCGACGTGCGCGCCGGCGTCTCGGTTGCGGCGCGCGAACTCGCCCGCGAGGCCGGCGGCGAACTTCTCCTCGGCTACGCGGTCACTAACACGTCCGGCGCACGGCGCCTGCGCGAGATCGAGGTCCAGCCCTTCGCCGACGGCAAAATAAGAGAAGGCGGCACGCGCGCCTTCGTCGTCGATTGCCTCGCCGTCTCGGGCGGCTGGTCGCCGGCGATCCACCTTGCCAGCCAGGCCGGCCACGCGCCGCAATGGGACGAGGCGCTGCAAGCCTTCCTGCCGCCTGCCCCTACCCAGCGCTGGACCGGCGCCGGCGCCTTCACAGGCGCATTCTCCACCGCCGCCGCGCTCGGCGACGACATCGCCGTCAACGAACCCGAAATCGAATACGACCCTGCGCCGGTCTTCGAAATCCGTCCCTCTGGCAGGAAATCGGCCAAGGCGTTCGTCGATCTCCAGCACGACGTCACCGCCTCCGACATCCGCCTTGCGCATCGCGAGGGCTTCCGGTCGGTCGAGCATCTGAAGCGCTACACCACGCTCGGCATGGCGACGGATCAGGGCAAGTCGTCCAACGTGCCCGGCCTTGCGATCATGGCCGCCGCGCGCGGTCTGCCCATATCTCAAGTCGGCACGACGCGGTTCCGCCCGCCCTTCTCCGGCGTCTCGCTCGGCGCGCTTGCGGCTGACCGTCACGGGCATTTCAAGCCCGAACGCCTGACGCCGATGCATGACTGGCACGTCGCCCGTGGTGCGAAGATGTATGCCGCCGGGCTCTGGCATCGCCCGATGATCTACGGCACCGGCGGCGAAACGGTCGAGCAGGCTTATGTGCGCGAGGCCAGGGCCGTGCGCGAGACCGTCGGCATCGTCGACGTGTCGACGCTCGGCAAGATCGCCGTCCAGGGGCCGGACGCGGCCGAATTCCTCGACCGCGTCTACACCAACATGTTCTCCACGCTCCCCGTCAACAAGGCGCGCTACGGCCTGATGCTGCGCGAGGAAGGCATCGCCTTCGACGACGGCACGACATGGCGTCTCGGCGAGCACGATTTCCTGATGACCACCACCACGGCCAATGCCGGCAAGGTCATGCAGCATCTGGAATATTATCTCGACTGCGTCTGGCCGGAGCTGCGCGTCCACGTCACATCGGTCACCGATCAATGGGCGGGCGCGGCCGTCGCCGGGCCGAATGCGCGGCATGTGCTCGAATCCTGCGTCGATGGAACCCGCGTCGACAACGACGCGCTTCCCTTCATGGGCATCGTCAGGGGCGAAATCGGCGGCGCGCCCGTCACGATCTGCCGCCTCTCCTTCTCCGGCGAACTCGCCTACGAGGTCTATTGCGGCGCCGGCCACGGCCAGCATGTCTGGGACGCGCTGATGGCGGCCGGCCGCACCTTCGAGATCGTCCCCTACGGACTCGAAGCGCTCGGCACGCTGCGCATCGAAAAGGGCCATGTCACCGGTGCAGAGATCGACGGGCGCACGAGCCCACGCGACCTTTATCTCGACTGGATGCTGTCGAAGAAGAAGCCCTATGTCGGCTCGGCGATGGTCGACCGCGAAGGTCTCCTCGCCGCCGACCGGATCAGGCTGGTCGGCATCGTCGCGCTCGACGACCGGCCACTCAACGGCGGCGCGCATATCGTCGAAAGGCTCGGCGAAGAGCCGCGCGGGTCCATAGGCCATATCACCGCCTTCTGCTTCTCGCCAGCACTCGGCAAATATATCGCACTCGCCATCGTCAAGGGCGGCAAGGCCCGTCACGGCCAGCGCGCCTACGTTTCCGACCCCGTTCGCAACCGATTCGGCCCGGTCGAGATCGTCAGCCACCACTTCTTCGATCCGGAAGGGAGCCGTATGCATGGCTGATATCGTCTCGCCGCTCGAACCCGTCTATCGCCGGGGCGCCCATGGCGACCGCGACGGCGGCTCGGCCGTCACGCTTTGCGAAACCCGGCCCGGCTCCATCGTCCAACTCGCCGCATGGCCCGGCCGGGAGGATGCGATGCGCGCGGCGATCAGGGATGCGACGGGTTTCAGCCTCGCTCAAGCGCCGGGAACGGGACATGCGGAGGAAAACCGCTCGGCCTTCGGCTTCGCCCCCGGCCGCTGGCTCGTCGTCGATCAGATCGAAGGCATCGGTGAAACCCTGCGCGAGAAGATCGGCACCGATCTGGGCACGGTCTGCGATCTGTCGCATGGCCGCACGGCCATCTCCATCGAAGGCGAAAAGGCGGAGCGGGTGCTGTCGAAGCTCTTCGCACTCGATTTCGCGATCGACGCCTTCCCCGTCGGCCAAGCGAAATCCACCGCGCACCACGACGTCTTCACGCTGCTCCAGCGCACCGGTGCCGACCGCTTCGAACTCTATGTCTACCGCTCCTTCGCACGCTCCTTCTGGCACCTCATCTGCGCCAGCGCGGAAGAATTCGGCTATACGGTCGAATAATTCGCTTTTTCGTCCAGAACAGCGCCAATTCTCAACGGGAGCCCTCACCGCACGAACGAAACGAACTCCTCCAACGGCGCCCGCTCCGACCGCAGCGTATTTTCCGGCTTCGTTTCGTCCTCGAACCCCAGCGCCATGCCGCAGACGATGATTTCCTCTTCGGGAATGTCGAGCAGCGGCCGTATCTGGCGGTGATAGGGTGCGAAGGCTGCCTGCGGGCAGGTATGCAGTCCCCGGCCCCGCGCCGCGATCATGATCGATTGCAGGAACATGCCGTGGTCGATCCACGACCCCATGTTCAGCCGCCTGTCGATGGTAAAGATCATGCCGACAGGCGCATCGAAGAACGAGAAATTGCGGTCGTGCTGCGCACGCATCCGCTCCACCTCGCGCTTGCCGATCCCGAGCAGGCTGTAGAGCGCGAAACCGACGGCGCGCCGCCGCGACAGATAGGGTTCGAAGAACTGGTCGGGATAATATTTGTATTCGTCCCAGGCGATCTTTTCGGCCCGGATTCCCGAATTCAGGATCGCATCGGTCACGGCCTGCTTTTTCGCGCCGGTTACGACATAGACCTTCCAGGGCTGCATGTTCGTTCCCGACGGCGCGCGCGCGGCGATTTCGAGAATGTCGCGGATCGTCTGCTCGTCGACCGGCGTCGGCAGAAAGGCACGCACCGATTTGCGCGAATTGATCGCCTCGTCGACGATTGCGGATTCATCGATGACGGAAGTCTTCATGTCCGGAGCCAGCATCCGAGATTCCTTGCGTTGCAGGGCGCGACTCAACCGCGGACGCGCCCGGTTCGCCGGGGTTGCGTGCCCCGCATAGGCCATGCCATGCCAGGGCGCAAATCCTTTGAGCCAGCATGACGAAAGCTGTTGCCTTTTCCACCGCCCCTTGCACCCTTCCGTCAAAAAGGGGGAGACGATGAGCGAATTGCCAGGTCAGGCGCGTGTGGTGATCATCGGCGGCGGCGCCGTCGGCGTTTCCGCGCTCTTTCATTTGGCGAAAGCCGGCTGGACCGACTGCGTGCTTCTGGAGAAGAACGAACTCACATCCGGCTCCACCTGGCACGCCGCCGGCAACGTTCCCACCTTCTCCTCGTCCTGGTCGGTGATGAACATGCAGCGCTATTCGGCGCAGCTTTATCGTGGTCTGGCCGAGGAAGTCGGCTATCCGATGAACTACCACGTCACCGGCTCGGTGCGCCTCGCCCACACGAAGGAGAGGATGCAGGAATTCGCGCGCGTCAAATCGATGGGCCGCCATCAGGGGATGGAGATCGACATTCTCGGGCTCGATGAACTGAAGGCGCGCTATCCCTTCCTCGAAACCCATGATCTGAAAGGCGCGCTCTACGATCCCAACGACGGCGACATCGATCCCGCGCAACTGACGCAGGCATTGGCGAAAGGCGCGCGCGATAGGGGCGCGAAGATCGCCCGTTTCTGCCCCGTTACCGGCGTTCGCCGAGAGAACGGCCTATGGAAGATCGAAACGGCGAAAGGCGAGATCGCCTGCGAATTCGTCGTCAACGCCGCCGGCTATCGCGCTGGCGAAGTCGGCCGCATGTTCGGCCGCGACGTGCCGATGATGGTGATGAGCCATCAATACATCCTGTTCGAGGAAATCCCCGAACTCGCCGCATGGTCGAAGGAGGCCGGGCGCAAGCTGCCGCTGCTGCGCGACGTCGATTCCTCCTATTACCTGCGGCAGGAAAAGACCGGCATGAATCTCGGCCCCTACGAGCGCAATTGTCGCGCGCACTGGGCGAGCGAGGCCGATCCGATGCCGGACGACTTCTCCTTCCAGCTTTTCCCCGACGATCTCGACCGCCTCGAATGGTATCTCGACGACGCCGTCAAGCGCGTGCCGATCCTCGGAACCGCCGGTCTTTCAAAGGTCATCAACGGACCGATCCCCTATGCGCCCGACGGCAATCCGCTGATCGGGCCGATGCCGGGCTTGCCGAACGCCTTCGAGGCGTGCGTCTTCACCTTCGGCATCGCGCAGGCGGGCGGCGCGGGCAAGGTTCTGGCCGAATGGGTCACGGAAGGCGCGACCGAGTGGGACATGTGGTCCTGCGACCCGCGCCGCTTCACCGCCTTCGCCGCCGCGCCCGACTATGCGGTGGCCAAGGGCATGGAGGTCTACGGCCACGAATACGCGATCCACTTCCCGCGACACGCATGGCCGGCCGGCCGCAACCGCAAACTCTCACCGATCCACGACCGCATCGCCGCGCTCGGCGCCCAGTTCGGCACCTATAATGGCTGGGAGCGCGCCAACTGGTACGCGCAACCCGGCGACGACACATCCGAAGCCGCAACCCAGACCTTCGGGCGCGACGGCCCCTGGCACCGGCGCATCCGCGAGGAATGCCACGCCGTCCGCGACGCCGCCGGCATCCTCGATCTGCCCGGCTTCTCCCGCTACCGCGTCGAGGGCGAAGGCGCGCGCGACTGGCTCTCGAGACTCGTCATCGGCAATGTCCCATTGCCCGGCCGCATCGGCCTTGCCTATTTCGCGGACGCCAACGGCCGGCTCGTCACCGAAATGTCGATCATGGCGCTTGGCCACGACTTCTTTTTCCTGATCACCGCCGCCGCAGCCGAACGACACGACTTCGAGTGGTTGTCGAACCATTTGCCGCAAGGCTCCGCGATATCGCTGCAAAACGTCACCGACGCCTTCTCCTGCCAGATCCTCACCGGCCCAGCGTCACGCGCCATCCTGTCCGAAATCACCGATGCCGACCTGTCGCAACCCTGGCTCACCCACCAATCCGCGCAGATCGCCGGCCACTGGTGCCAGCTCGTCCGCGTCTCCTTTGCCGGCGAACTCGGCTGGGAAATCCACACCAGGGCCGACGACACCGCTCCGCTCTTCGATGCCGTCTGGCAGGCCGGCCAGGCGCACGGTCTCAAGCCCTTCGGCATGTTCGCGCTCGATTCGCTGCGCCTCGAAAAGGGCTATCGCACCTGGAAGCAGGACCTTTCGACCGATTATTCGGTCCTCCAGTCCGGTCTCGAACGTTTCGTGAAGTGGGACAAACCCGACTTCCTCGGCAAGGCGGCCCTGGCCTTCGAGAAACAGTGCGGCGTCACAAGGTGCTTTGCCATCCTCACCCTCGACGCCCCCGGCCCCTGCGATGCGCCCTACATGTCGATCGTCTGGCACGGAGGCGAAATCGTCGGCGAAACGACGTCGGGCGGCTTCGGCCATCGCGTGGACCAGTCGATCGCCCTTGCCATGCTGCGTCCGGATTGTGCAGAACCGGGCACCACGGTCGAGGTCGAGATTTTCGGCGAGCGCTTCGCCGCCACGGTCCACGGCGACGCGCCCCTCTGGGACCCGACCAACGCCAGACTCAAAGCCTGAAGGTTCAAACATGCCCACCCCGTCCACCCGCATTTCCGGCATCATCCCCTCCGGCAAGGATGGCTGGGAGGTCCATTTCTCGGCCTATTCGCGCAAGCAGGCCGGCGAGGCGATCACCATGCTCTCGGTCGGCGACCATGATTTCGACACGCCGAACGAGACGGTCGAGGCGTGCGTGCGCGAGGTCCGCGCCGGCCATCACCATTATACGAATCTGCCGGGAATGCCGCGCCTGCGCCGCGCGATGGCCGCCGTCTCGACAGAGTCCACCGGCATCGCGACGACGGCCGACCAGGTGCTTGCGACACCCGGCGGCCAGGCCGCCCTCTTCGCCGCCGTAACCGCGACGCTCGATCCGGGCAGCCACGCCATCGTCGTCGCGCCCTATTATGCAACCTATCCCGGCACGTTCCGCGCCGCCGGCGCCGGATTCACGGTCGTCGAAACGCGCGCCGAGGACGGTTTCCAGCCCGACATCGACGCCATCGAAAAGGCGATCGAGCCGAACACGCGCGCGATTCTCATCAACTCGCCCAACAATCCGACCGGCGCGATCTACACCCGCCAGAGCCTCGAAAGGCTCGCCGACATCTGCATCCGCCACGATCTGTGGCTCCTCTCCGACGAGGTCTACTGGTCGATCACCGGCGGACGCGAACATATTTCCCCCCGCGCTTTGCCCGGCATGGAAGAGCGCACGCTCGTCATCAATTCCATGTCCAAGAGCCATGGAATGACCGGCTGGCGCATCGGCTGGCTGACCGGCCCCGAACCGATGATCTCGCTCCTCATCAACCTCAATCTGGTCACCACCTACGGCCTGCCGGACTTCGTCTCGCGCGCGGCGATCGAGGCGTTGGAAAACCGCTACGGCGTCGACGACATCGCCGCCCGCTACGGCGCGCGCCGCGCGGTCTTTCTCGAGGCACTCGCGGGGGCCAACGACATCGTGGTGCGCGGCTCGGAAGGCGGCATGTATGTGATGCTCGACATTTCCGCCGTCGACCCCGACTGCGAGGCGTTCGCGTGGGCGCTGCTCGAAGCCGAAAAGATCGCCGTCATGCCGGGCTCCAGCTTCGGCGAAGCCGCCGCCGGCCATATCCGCATCAGCCTGACACAGCCCGACGACATATTGCGCGACGCCGCTGTCCGGCTGAAACGCTTCGTCGCCGGGTACAAGAGGAACGCGGCGTGACCACCCTCCCCGCCCGCGCCCGCGCCGTCATCGTCGGCGGCGGCATTTCCGGCTGTTCCGTCGCCTATCATCTGGCGAAGCTCGGCTGGCGCGACGTGGTGCTTCTGGAACGCAAGCAACTCACCTCCGGCACGACCTGGCACGCGGCTGGCCTCGTCGGGCAGCTTCGCGCCTCGCGCAACATGACGCGGCTGGCGAAATATTCCGCCGATCTCTACACGAAACTCGAGGCCGAGACCGGCGTCGCCACCGGAATGCGGCAGGTCGGCTCGATCACCGTCGCGCTGACCGACGAGCGCAAGGAAGAGATCTTCCGGCAAGCCTCCCTCGCGCGCGCCTTCGATGTCGACGTGCGCGAGATTTCGCCCGCCGAGGTCAAGGAGATGTACCCGCATCTCAACATCGACGGCGTCAAGGCGGGCGTCCACCTGCCGCTCGACGGCCAATCCGATCCCGCCAACATCGCCATGGCATTGGCAAAAGGCGCGCGGCAGAACGGCGCGACCATCGCCGAGAACGTCAAGGTCACCGCCGTCCACAAGGAGAACGGCCGCGTGTCCGGCGTCTCGTGGGACGGGAATGGCGAGAGCGGCACGATCGAAACCGATATCGTCGTCAACTGCGCCGGCATGTGGGCGCGCGATCTCGGCGCCATGTCGGGCGTCACCATCCCGCTCCATGCCTGCGAGCACTTCTACCTCATCACCGAGGCGATTTCCGGTCTCGGCCGCCTGCCCGTCCTGCGCGTTCCCGACGAATGCGCCTATTACAAGGAAGACGCCGGCAAGATGATGCTCGGCGCCTTCGAGCCAAAGGCCAAGGCTTGGCCGCCGGTCGGCGAGCGCATCGCCGAGGATTTTTGCTTCGACCAGTTGCAGGAGGATTTCGAGCATTTCGAGCCGATCCTGGAAATGGGCGTCAACCGGATGCCGATGCTGGCCTCCGCCGGCATCCACACCTTCTTCAACGGGCCGGAAAGCTTCACGCCCGACGACCGCTACTATCTCGGCGAAGCGCCGGAACTTGCCGGCTATTGGGTCGCTGCTGGCTACAATTCCATCGGCATCGTCTCGTCGGGCGGCGCCGGCATGGCGCTCGCCCAGTGGATGAACGACGGCGAGCCGCCCTTCGATCTTTGGGAAGTCGACATCCGCCGCGCCCAGCCCTTCCAGAAGAACCGGGCCTATCTGCGCGAACGCGTGTCAGAAACGCTCGGCCTCCTTTATGCCGACCACTTCCCCTATCGCCAGATGGAAAGCGCGCGGAACGTCAGGCGCTCTCCCATCCACGAACATCTGAAATCGCGCGGCGCGGTCTTCGGCGAGGTCGCCGGCTGGGAACGCGCCAACTGGTTCGCCCGCAAGGGCCAGGAGAGCGACTACCGCTATTCATGGCAGCGCCAGAACTGGTTCGACAACCAGCGCGAGGAGCATCTGGCGGTCCGCAACAATGTCGGCCTGTTCGACATGACCTCCTTCGGCAAGATCCGCATCGAAGGCCGCGACGCGTGCGCCTTCCTGCAACGCCTTTGCGCCAACGACATCGACGTCGAGTCCGGCCGCATCGTCTATACGCAGATGCTCAACGCGCGCGGCGGCATCGAGAGCGACCTGACCGTCACGCGTCTCTCAGAAACGGCATTCTTCCTCGTCGTGCCCGGCGCGACCCTCCAGCGCGACCTCGCCTGGCTGCGCCGGCATCTCGCGAATGAGTTCGTCGTCATCACCGACGTCACCGCCGCCGAAGCGGTGCTCTGCTTGATGGGGCCGCAATCGCGTGACCTCATCGCCAAGGTTAGCCCGAACGACTTTTCGAACGACGCCAATCCGTTCGGCACATATCAGGAAATCGAGATCGGCATGGGCCTCGCCCGCGCCCACCGCGTCACCTATGTCGGCGAACTCGGTTGGGAACTCTATGTCCCGACCGACCAGGCCGCCCATGTCTTCGAGGCGATCGAACAGGCCGGCGCCGATGTCGGCCTGAAACTGTGCGGCCTGCACACGCTCGATTCCTGCCGCATCGAAAAGGCGTTCCGCCATTTCGGCCATGACATCACCGACGAGGATCACGTCCTCGAAGCCGGGCTCGGCTTTGCCGTGAAACCGGCCAAGGCAGACTTCATCGGCCGCGAGGCCGTCCTGCGCATGAAGGAAGCCGGCCTGTCGCGCCGGCTCGTCCAGTTCAGGCTGGAAGACCCGCAGCCGCTGCTCTTCCACAATGAGGCAATCGTGCGTGACGGGCAGATCGTCGGCACGATCACGTCCGGCAATTATGGCCATCATCTGGGCGGGGCGATCGGCCTCGGCTATGTGCCATGCCGGAACGAGACGGGCGAAGCCATTCTGGCCTCGACCTACGAGATCGAGGTGGCCGGCATTCGTTACGCCACAACCGCTTCGCTCAAGCCGATGTATGACCCGGCCTCCGAACGCGTGCGGGTGTAGGCGTCAGTCGTCGAACAGGAACAAATCCTGGCCGCACCGATAGACCGGACAATGGTTTGCATCCCGCGTCTGGATCGAGTCGATCACTGGAATGTTCGGATGGCTGCAAAACTGGCGCGAAGCGACATAGCGGTCATAGGTGAACTGGCCCGTGGTCAGCACCACAGCGCCGCTCTGCACGATCAGGTCCTGCACCTGCGCACACGACATCTGGCGGCTGTCCGGCCGCCCCTGCGCCGCAGCGCCTGCGATCATTGCCGCCATCATCATGGCTGCCATCGGGATTTTCGTCACGACGCGTTCCTCCATCCGGTTTCGGCCCTGCCTACAGACGTGAATCTCAACACACCCTACAAGAATGCCGCGGCGATAAAGATCACCAGCACCACGCCCGTCACGATGATCGTCGGCCGCCAGCTGAATCCGTTGCTCATATCCGGTCCAGATCCGTAATCCCGTCCGTCACCGAGCATGATGCTGGGCGCATCGGCCGGAGTGAGGCGAACCGTCGGTCCACCATTTTCGTCATTGCTGATCTCGACGACCTTCGACTGGTCGAGAATGTCTCGTTCGAAATAAGTCATCTTGTGCCCTGCCGGCTGGTGGCCGGCCCCGTTGGTATTCGAATTGTGTTGCCTATATGGCCGGATAACGTCTCTGATCGGGCGCGTGTTCCGCGACTTCAACGAAGGGTGAACATCATTTCAACGAGACCATTGACTGACCTCGGCATTCCCTGTGCGCCGGAGCGCCTCGCCGTCTTCCTCGATTTCGACGGCACGCTTGCCGATATCGTCGACCATCCCGACGACGTTCATCTTCCACCGAAGACGGCCGAATCCCTGGCCAGGCTCGAAAGCCGGACATCGGGAGCGGTCGCCATCGTGACGGGACGGCCGATCGCGCAGATCGACGCGCTGGTCGCCCCGCTCATCCTGCCGGTGGCGGGCGTTCACGGCATGTCGCGCCGCAGTTTCGACGGAACACTGCATAACACGAAACACGACGCCACGCTCTTCGCCGAGGCGCAGGCACGCCTGACACGCCTCCATCTCGACCTTTCCGACACCATGATCGAGGTCAAGCCGGCTTCCGTCGCCTTCCACTACCGGCGCCGGCCCGATCTGGCCGGTTCGATCGCCGAGAAAATCCATGACGTTCTCGGCGACCTCGAAGGTCTCGACATCCTGCATGGCAAGATGGTGGTGGAGGTGAAGGCCGGACATGCCCACAAGGGCGACGCGATCCGCGCCTTCATGGCTGAGAAACCGTTCGCCGGACGCGTGCCGCTCTTCGCAGGCGACGACGTTACCGACGAATTCGGCTTCGCGGCCATGCGCGAGTTCGACGGCATCGCGATCAAGATCGGACCGGGCGAGACGGCCGCAGGCTGGCGGGCGGACGACCCGGATCAGTTCCGCATCTGGCTCGATCGGCTGGCTGTTTTTGCCTAAATTTGCATCGACACGAGATGTTGCTAAAACCATGCGCACATCATCGCCATGCCGAATGGATCAATCGGCCGCCTGACGGGTTTGGCCTTTACGGCAAGCAAGGGAGATTTTGAAAGTGGGAAGACTGGTGGTCGTCTCGAACCGGGTCGCGGACCTGACGAAATCGACACAGTCGGGCGGACTGGCGGTCGGGCTCACCGATGCGCTGAAGCGCCGGGGCGGGCTATGGGTCGGTTGGAGCGGAGAGACGCGCGGGGACGCCAATGAGGCCCCACCCGAACTGACCGAAGCTGGAAACGTCTCGATGGCGACCATCCCGCTGACGCCGGACGATTATGCCAACTACTATCTCGGCTTTGCCAATTCGGTCCTGTGGCCGCTCTTCCACTACCGGCTCGATCTCGTCGATTTTCACTCCGAGTTCCTCGACGGCTACCGGAAGGTCAATCGCCGCTTCGCCGAGGCCCTGCTACCGCTGCTCAAGCCCGACGACACGATCTGGATTCACGATTACCACCTCATCCCGCTCGCTTCCGAGTTGCGCAAGCGCGGCTGCACGCAGCGGATCGGCTTCTTCCTCCACATCCCCTTCCCGCCGCCGGAGGTTCTTGCCGCCGCGCCCGGTCACAAATGGCTGGCCGACAGCTTTCTTGCCTATGACCTCGTCGGGTTCCAGACACAGACCGACGTCGCCAATCTGGCGCACTATGCCGAAGACCACATGCAGCTATCACCGCTTGCGGACGGGCGCATGTCGGGACCGGCGGGCGATCTGCACCTTGCCTGCTTCCCGATCGGCATCGACACCGAAGCTTTCGCCGAACTTGCCGCCTCGCCCGCCGACGACGTTCAGGTCGACACGATGCGGCGCATGGTGCTCGACCGCAAGCAGATCATCGGCGTCGACCGGCTCGACTATTCCAAGGGGCTGCCGGACCGGATGAAGGCGTTCGGCCGCCTGCTCGATCTTTATCCCGAGCACATGAAGAAGGTCACCTTCCTCCAGATCGCGCCGCCGACGCGCGAGGATGTCGACGCCTATGCCGACATTCGCCACGAACTGGAATCGCTGTCCGGTTCGATCAACGGCCGCTTCGCCGATTTCAACTGGACGCCGATCCGCTACATCCACCGATCCGTCGCGCGCGAGAAGCTCGCCGCGCTCTACCGCGTCAGCCGTGCCGGGCTCGTGACGCCGCTGCGCGACGGCATGAACCTCGTTGCCAAGGAATATGTCGCGGCGCAGAACCCGGAGGATCCGGGAGTTCTCATCCTGTCCAAATTCGCCGGCGCGGCGGAGGAACTGGCCGAGGCGCTGATCGTCAATCCTTACGACATCGACGCGATGGCGACGGCGATCGACCGCGCCCTGACCATGCCGATCGAGGAGCGCCTCGAACGCCACGCCGCGCTCTACAGGCGCGTTGCCGAGGGCGACGCGCTCGCATGGCAGCAGGCATTTCTCGACGCGCTGGAAGCTGCGCCGAACGGCATCACCCTCGACGTCGCCTGACGATCACGATTTCTTGTCGGGCAATTTCTTGCGCTTCGTCTCGGCGAGGTCTTCCAGTTGCCGCTCGCTCATCGAATCCACCATCTGCTTCGACGCGCCCTTCAATTCGGACTTCCTGGTATCCCCGCGCTTGGCGGAAAGCGCCGCTCCTGCGGCCTTTTGCTGGGCTTTCGATTTCGCTGGCATGACGTCAATTCCTTCAGCCGTTCACGCCCTCAAAAGTCTTCCCGACGCCCAATGTTCCTGACGTTCTGATACGTCCTGTGACCTCGGCGCAACGCTGTCGATTGGACAGGAGCGGACCTAGCCGATAGGTTGCATCGGCGCGACTGGTCGCGATTTGTTAGGAATTCATTATCAATATCACAAGCTTGGCCTCGGCCGGAGTTGGTGGCGTTGAACGGACGGATCGCCGGGGGAACTCAACACTTCGCGGTCCGGCAGTCGCAGAGTTCGGGGAGTAGCCGTGTCAGGACAATTCGGGATGCGTCACCGGCTCCTTGTCGCCTCGCTGGCGGTTGCAACCGCGATGACGCAGGTTTCCAGCGCCTCGGCCTTCTTCGGCCTGTTCGGGTCGCGTGATGCCGACGAGGTCGAGGTCATCGGCGAACCGCAGAACTATACCGCCGAAGTCACCGTGCTCGATGCCGAGACCGCGCTCGAGCGCAAGCTGCGCAATTCCTCCACGCTCTGGAACGACCGCGACGAGCCGGCCTCGGGTGCCGGCGGCCTGCTCGCCAAGGCGCGCGGCGACTATCGCCGCCTTCTCGCCGCGCTCTACACCGAGGGCCGCTATGGCGGCACCATCTCGATCCGCATCGATGGCCGGGAAGCGGCCGACATCGCACCCGACACGCCGCTCGCCAATCCTGCGACCGTCGTGGTCTCCATCGACCCCGGCCCCGAATTCCGTTTCGGCGAAGCGTCGATCATCAACGAGGCGCCGCCTCCGCAAAGCTTTCGCGACGAGGTCGACGACCCCCGCGACGAAGGCTATGCGCCCGGCGAGGTCGCCCGCTCCACCGCCATCCTGCGCGCCGAGCGTCTGTCGGTCGAGGCCTGGCGCCAGCAGGGCCATGCGAAGGCCGAAATCGTCGAGCGCCGCGTCGAAGCGGCGCACGATGCCGACATCGTCAATGCCCGCATCACGCTCGAGCCCGGCCGCAAGGCGTATTACGGCCCGATCACGGTCCAGGGCACCGAACGGATGGACCCCGAGTTCGTAGCCTTCATGGCCGGGCTGCCGCTCGGTCGCGAATACGATCCGGACGACATCAGGCGCGCGGGCGAACGGCTCGCCCGCCTCGACGTCTTCCGCGCCTCGCGCTTCCAGGAGGCCGATGCGATCGGCCCGGACGGGCTCCTGCCGATCGACCTCATCGTGCAGGAGCGCGAACTGCGCCGCTTCGGCATCGGCGGCTCCTATTCAACGGTCGACGGCCTCGGTTTCGAGACCTATTGGCTGCACCGCAATCTCTTCGGCCGCGCCGAGCGCCTGCGTTTCGACGCGCGCGTCGCCGGCATCGGCAGGTCGCTCGACCGTGACGGATTCGACCCGCGCGACTTCACCTATCGCGTCGGGGTCAGTTTCGAAAAGCCCGGCGTCTTCACGCCGGACACCAACTATTTCGCCTCCCTTTTCGGCACGCGCGAGGTGCTCGACACCTATACCCGCACCGGCGTCGACGCGACTTCGGGCTTTTCCCACGTCTTCACCGAGGAACTGGCCGGCCGCTTCGCCGTCAATGCCAGCCATGCCGAATTCGAGGACGACGCCTTCGGAACGCGCCAGTTCACGACCGCCGGCCTGTTCGGCTCGCTCACCTTCGATTCGCGCGACGATGTGCCGAACCCGACACGGGGCTATTTCGGCGAAGCGATGGTCGAACCCTTCTACGAGTTTCAGTACGGCAACGCCGCCTTCCGCTCGACGCTCGAAGGGCGCACCTATTACGGATTCGGCCAGGACAGCCGCTTCGTCCTCGCCGGCCGCGCCAAGGTCGGCACGCTGGTCGGTCCGTCGATCGGCGAAACCCCGCCGGACAAGCTCTTTTTTGCAGGTGGCGGCGGCTCCGTGCGCGGCTATGCCTTCCGCAATATCGGCGTCGAAGGTCCATTCGGCACGGTGGTCGGAGGCAAGTCGCTGATCGAGGGCTCCATCGAGGCACGCGCGCAGGTGACCGATACGATCGGGCTCGTCGGCTTTGCCGATGCCGGCCTCGTCGGCGCGGACTCCGTGCCCGATTTCAACGAGGACGTTCGCATCGGCGTCGGCGCGGGCCTGCGCTACTTCACCGGACTAGGCCCGATCCGCCTCGACGTCGCGGTGCCGCTCGATCCAAGGCCGGGCGATCCGTCCGTCGCCTTCTATGTTGGGATAGGACAGGCGTTTTGATCCGAATTCTCGTCGCCCTTGCATGTCTCATCTTCGCGGTCCCCGCCAGCGCGCAGGAAACGGAAGCGGAGACGCGTTCGCTCTTCACCAATTTCATCCAGAACCAGCTTTCGACGCCGAACCGTCAGATCCAGATCAGCGGCATTCAGGGCGCCCTGTCGTCCAATGCGCGGATCGCCTCGATCACCGTCGCCGACCGCGAGGGCGTCTGGCTGCGAATCACCAATGCCTCGATTGAATGGAGCCGCACCGCCCTCCTCCTGCGTCAGCGGCTCGAAATCGCATCGCTTCGGGCCGACCGGATTGACGTCATCCGCCGGCCGGTTCCCGAGGAAGGAATGCCGCCGCCCGAATCCTCCGGTTTCGCCGTCCCCGAACTGCCCGTCGCGATCAATCTGGAAAGTCTCGAAATACCGGTGGCGACCTTCGGCCCGGCCGTGTTCGGACTCGAATCCGAGTTGTCGCTCACCGGCCGCCTTCGACTTGAAGACGGCTCGATCGACACCGCGCTCGACGTCACGCGCCTCGACGGGCCGGGTGGCCAGCTCGGCCTCTCCTTCATCTATTCCAACGCGACCGAAATCGTCGATCTCGATCTTTCATTGAGCGAGCCGGAAAACGGCATCGTCGCCAATCTTCTCAATATCGAGGGAAAGCCTCCGGTCGACCTTACGCTGGCGGGCAATGGCGAACTCGACAATCTCGATGTCGAACTGACGCTCGACGCCGACGACGAACGCATTCTGACAGGCGTCGCGATCCTGCGTGAAGGGCGTGGCGGACGGGGCTTTTCGACCCGGCTGTCCGGTCCGGTTGCACAGTTGATCCCCGCGCAGTTCCGCGATTTCTTCGGCGCGGAAACCTCGCTCGAAGCGCAGGGTTTCATCCGCGCCGAAGGCGGGTTCCGTCTCGACGCACTGGACCTCCAAAGTGCAGCTCTCGCGCTCTCGGCATCGGCGGAGACGACCGCAGACAGCTTTCTGCGTCGCCTTGCCATCGACGCGTCCGTCGAGGACCCGAGCGGCGATGTCGTCGTCCTGCCGGTCCCCGGCGGCGATACCACCGTTCAGCGCGCGTCGCTCACGCTCTCCTATGGCGAGGGCGCAGATGACGACTGGTCGGGGTCGCTCGACATTCGCGGCCTCGACACGGCAAGCTTTGCCGCCGAGACGATGGAACTCGATCTTTCCGGTCTCGCGCAGAACCTTGACCAGCCGAACGACCGGCGCATCACCTTCGACCTTTCGGGCGCCATCGACGGCGTCACCTCTCCGGACGAGGAAATCGCCCAGGCGCTTGGCACGCGCATCGACCTCTCGTCCTCCGGCCAATGGGCGAGCTCGCAGCCCCTCGTCCTGTCGGATACGCAGATCGAGGCCGAAGCGCTGATCCTGCGCCTTGCCGGCACGGTCGCTGCATACGTCTTCGATGGCGATATCGGGGTCGAAACGTCGAGCCTCGCCCCCTTTTCCGGCCTTGCCGGCCGCGATCTTTCCGGCGCGCTGGCGCTTGATGCGAGAGGCAGCGTCGCGCCGATCTCCGGCGGCTTCAACCTGACGCTCGACGGCACGATCGACGAGTTGCGTATCGACCAGGAAGCCGCCGACAATCTGATGGGCGGGCGCACCACAATCGCGGGACGCATCGAACGCGGAGAAAACGGCCTCGTTACCGACGACCTGCGCGTCGAAAACCAGCAATTCGATCTGCTCGCCGATGGCACCTATGCGACGGGCGCGGCCGATTTCGATTTCCGCTTCGGCCTGACCGATCTCGCGCTCGTTTCGCCGCAGGCTTCCGGCGCGCTGACAGCCGAAGGCCGCGCGGCCGGCAGCGACGGGCTGATCAATCTGACGACATCCGTCACGGTTCCGTCCGGCCGCCTCGCCGACAAGCAGTTGCGCGATGCTGCCATCGCCTTCGAAGGCACGCTGGAGGGAAGCGACCTCGATGGTTCGCTGGCGGGCAGCGCGTTCCTCGACGGCGTGCGCGTCGACCTCTCCTCCGCCATAGCGCTCGTTGAGGAAGAACGGCGACTGACCGACCTCGTCTTCACCGCAGGCGGTGCGCGGCTGACCGGCAATGTGGTGCAGGATTCGGCTGGTCTCCTCACCGGCTCGCTCGACATCGATGCCGCCGACATCTCCACCCTCGCCGCGCTCGCGCTTCAGGAAGCATCCGGCACCGTTCAGGCGTCCATCGGATTGGAGCCTGTCGAGAACGAACAGCGCGCGACGCTCGAAGGCACGATCGACGATTTCGTGCTCGGCGAGACCAGCATCGAAGCGGCCGAAATCCAGGCAGCGATCGACGATCTCTTCGGCGTTCCGCGCATCGACGGTTCGGTCGATGCGAGCGGAATTTCGGCAGGCGGCGTCGACGTGACGACGCTTCAGGCCAATGCCAGCCGGCGGGGCGAGGCAACCGACTTTTCCGCCAATGCACGCCTCGACAATGGCACCACGGCGGCCGCTGAAGGCTCGTTGACGCCCGAGGGAGACGGCTTCCGCCTTGCCCTGACGCGCATCGACCTTGCGCAGGGTCAGCTTGCCGCGCGCCTGCGCCAGCCGGCGAGCCTTACCGTCATCGGCGAGACGATCACCATCGACGCGCTCGCGCTCGATGTCGGCGGCGGCAGCATCGACGCCACCGGCCGCATCGCGGAACGGATCGACCTCGACGTGACGATCGCCGCCCTGCCCCTGTCGATCGCCAACACCGTCCGCCCCGATCTCGAACTTGGCGGCACCATTGACGGCACCGCGCGCGTCACCGGACCGCGCAACCAGCCGGATGTCGCCTTCGACATTCGCGGAACCGCCTTGCAGGCCGCTGCCTTGCGGGATGCCGGCCTGTCCTCGCTCGGCGTCACCGCGCGCGGCACCACCTCCGGCGAGCGGCTCAATGTCGACGCCCGCGCGACCAGTCCCGAAGGACTCGATGCGAGCGTTCGCGGCTCCGCACCGCTGGGCGAGGGTCAGCTTGCGCTCGACGTTACCCTTGCCGCCTTCCCGCTCGGCATCCTGAACACCGTCGTTCCCGACCAGAATCTCGGCGGCAATTTGTCCGGCACCGCGCGCGTGACCGGCACGACGTCCGACCCGCAGGCCGCGTTCAATCTCAGTGCCTCCGGCCTTTCGGCGAGGCCCCTCAGCGAGGCCGGTATCGGCGCGCTCAACGCCACCGCCGCCGGCAACTTCGCCAATCAAACGGTCACCCTCTCCTCGGTCAACGTCTCCAGCAATCAGGGCTTGTCCCTCTCCGCGAGCGGCACGGTCCCGCTTCAGGGCGCCGGTCTCGCGGTCAACCTTTCCGGCGAAGCGCCGCTATCGCTCGCCAACCGCTTCCTGATCGATCGCGGCACGCAGCTCGTCGGCACCGTCGGCCTCCAGGGCCAGGTCACCGGCTCGATCTCCGACCCGCAGATCCGCGGCGCCGTTTCGACGCAAGGGGCCCAGATCGTCGACCCCGAGACCAATATTTCTCTGCGCGGCATCAATGTCTCGGCAAGCATCGACGGCCAGACGATCACCATCCAGTCGGCCAATGCGACGCTCGGCGCCGGCGGCACGGTCACCGCGGGCGGCACGATCTCGCTCGGTGAAGGCTTGCCCGCCGATATCACCATCGCCCTCAACCAGGCCCGCTACAATGACGGCGATCTGATCGCCGCGACCGTCTCGGGCAACCTCGCCTTCACCGGCCCGCTCGCCGCCGATGCCCGGCTTTCCGGCACGATCAATATCGAGCGGGCGGAAATCTCCGTGCCCGAGAATCTCGGCGGCGGCGCGGCCGGCATCGACGTCATCCACCGCAACCCGCCGCCCGGCGTCGCCGCGACTTTGGAACGCGCGCGCGCCAATGACGGCACGCCGGTCCCGACCGCGCGGCCGAGCGTCATCCAGCTCGATGTGACGGTCAATGCGCCGAACCAGATCTTCGTGCGCGGGCGCGGCCTCGACGCCGAACTCGGCGGAAGCGTGCGGGTTCTGGGTCCTGTCACCAACGTCCAGCCGGTCGGCGCGTTCGAGCTGATCCGCGGCCGGCTTAGCATTCTCGGCCAGCGCATCGAGTTCGAGGAAGGCACGATCACGCTGGTCGGCGATCTCGATCCGGTGCTGAACTTCGTCGCGAGTTCGCAAAGCGACGGAACCACCGTGTTCATCAGAGTGTCCGGGCGCGTCTCCGACCTCGACATCTCCTTCTCTTCCTCCCCGCAACTGCCGGAAGACGAAGTGCTTGCACGGCTGATCTTCAACCGATCCTTGAGCGAACTCTCCGCCTTCCAGATCGCCCAACTCGCCGCGGCGGCGGCCGAACTAGCCGGCGGCGGCAACTCGTCGCTGCTCGGCAGCCTGCGCAGCGCGACCGGCCTCGACGATCTCGACATCGTCACCGACAGCGAAGGCAACGCCGCCGTCCGGGCGGGGCGGTATATCCAGGACAACATCTATCTGGGCGTCGAAGCGGGCGCCGGCGGCACGGCGCGGGGCACGATCAATCTCGACATCACCGACGAACTGAAGGCGCGCGGGGCGGTCGGGTCGGACGGGGATTCGAGCCTCGGCGTGTTCTTCGAACGCGATTATTAGGCTCCCGAACGCGAAAAAGGCGGCTCAAAGGCCGCCTTTTTGAGCTCAAAGATCGGGATTCTGCGCGAAAGCCAGCTCGTTTCGAGCGGTTTTCAGCTCATTTCTTGTCCGATTTTTCCTTTTTGGGCGCGCCGGTGATGCTCGATCCGGTTGTGGATACGGGATCGCTCGCGGGAAACGTGTCCTCCAGACCCTCCTGCAATTCCTCTTCCCGACGCTTCTTCTCGGCCTCCTTGTCGATGTCGAGATGACGCTTCTTTTCGTTTTCCGGCATGGGAGCCTCCTGTTGGAATTCGTCGCTCCCAAAACGCGCCCGGCCCGGCGGTGGTTGCAGCATCGCTGAAATATCGGCGGTTCAGACGAGCGTACCGATTTCGGCAAGCGGCGCGCTGATGGTGCAGCGCAGGCCATCGGGGCGGAAGTCGAGGCGGACTTCGCCGCCAAGCTCGCCGGCAAGGCTGCGCCCGACGAGTCGCGAGCCGAATCCCTGGCGCGTCGGCTGGGCGACCGGCGGTCCATCCTGTTCGTGCCAGACGAGGTCGAAGCGCCCCTCGGCGCGGTCGACGGACCAGCCGACCCGCACATGGCCCTCGGGACTGGACAGCGAACCGTATTTGACGGCGTTGGTCGCAAGTTCGTGCAGCGCCATCGCCAGCGCCAGGGCGGATTTCGTCGAGCAACGCACGTCCGGGCCGCCCGAATGGATGCGCGGCGCGTCCTTCTGAACGAAGGGTAGGATCGCCTGGGCCACGATCTCCGACAGCGGCGCGCCCTCCCAGCTTTCGCGGGTCAGGACGTTATGCGCGTTGGACAACGCCACCAGACGCGCCTCGAAAAGCTGGCGCAGGTCGCGAGCCACGTCATGGCCGCGAAAGGTCTGCGAGGCGATCGACTGGACGGTCGCCAGCGTGTTCTTCACCCGATGGTTGAGTTCGTTGATCAGGAGGCTGCGGCGTTCCTCGGCGCGCTTGCGCTCGGTGAGGTCGAAATTGACACCGACCATGCGCTCCAGCCTTCCAGCCGTGTCGCGCATGGCGATCGCTCGCGAGCCCATCCATCTGATCTCCCCGTTATCGGGCCGCTGGATGCGGAAATCGACCTCGACCATGCGCCCGGCCGGCCCATCACGCTCGGCGGCGTCGACAATGCCCATAAAGTCTTCGCCGATGGTCAGTTCGCGGAAGGAGGCCAAAGATGGCTCGAAGTTTTCCGGCGAGACGCCGAACAGCCGGAACTGCGCATCGTCCCAGATCATCGTGTCGGTCAGTGCATTCCATTCCCAAACGCCCATCTGCCCGGCCGACAAAGCCAGATCCTTGCGCAGGGAAATCTCCCGCAGTTCCTGCTCCGCCGCCTGCCTGGCGGTGTCGTCGCGGATCGTGAGCACGTTGCCGATCGTCTCGCCGCCCGGTCCGAGAACCGGCTTGGCGCTGCCGATGGCCAGAATTTCGACGCCGTCGGGACGGCGGATGCGCCAGCGCGCCTCGATGACGCTCTCCCCTTTGAGCACCGCGCGGGCAAGCGGCAGTTCATTCGAGGGATAGGGTTCGCCATTCTCCCGGAAAAGCTGGAACCGGGAGGCATATTCGTCCGGCGAAATGTCAAGATGGGCGACGCCGTGGATTTCGGCGGCGGACCGGTTGATGAAGGTGATGCGCCCCTTCGGATCGGTGACGATGACGCCTTCACTCAATTGACCGAGCAGGGCTGCCTGTTCGGCGGCAATCAATTCGGCGCGCTGTCGCGCCTTCGAGGTCGCCTCGTGCGCCTCGCGCTCTTCGGTCCGGTCGCGGAGGATTTTCAGGAAACCACCCGCACCGCCACGCGCGAGCGGAACAATGGCGCCAGACCCCCAGAAGCGGGTTCCATCCTTGCGCACGTGCCAGCGCTCGTTGGACGCGCGTCCCGTGGCACGCGACAGCGCGCGCTCCTTTTGCGGAAGACCCTGCGCGCGATCCTGCGCCGTGAAGAAGATCGCCGCATCGGTTCCGATGATCTCTTCCTCAGAATAGCCCAGGAGACGTTCGGCGCCGCTGTTCCAGGACAGGACCCGCCCGGAATCGTCAATCAGGATGATCGCGTATTCGACCGCGCTGTCGAGGATGAGGCGGGAGCGCTCGCGGCTGCGGATCAACTCCTGCTCCGCCTCGCGTGCTGCGGTGACATCCCGCACGACAGCGAAGAAGCCGACAACGCTGCCGTCCTCGCCGCGATAGGGCACATACTCGGATTCTATATGGCGCACCCGTCCGTCCGGCTGCGGGATCGCGGTGGGAAAGGAGACCTGTTGGCCGGCAAGCGCGGCCTGCGCATGTGATGGCATGTCGGCAAAGGCGCGCCTGCCCAGCACCTCGGCAATCGTCCTGCCGATGACCTGTTCGTCGGGACGGGCAACGCCCCGGCGATGGGCGTCGTTGCGGAAGGTGTAGCGCATCTGCGTGTCGATGAAGGCCACCATCTGCGGCAACCCGTTCGCCAACTGGCGCACCTGGTCCACGAGACGCGGCGAGGCAGCCGGCGCGTGCCTGGCCGGAGCCGAATCCGCGAGCAGCGTCACCAGAATGCCCGCGACGGGGACGCTTCCGTCACCGATGGGGGCAGCCGTCGCCGCGAACTGCCGCGCGACCATACCCGTCAAATCGACGACGTCACGCTCGAACGACAATCCGGCGGGCGAAGCCGTTCGACGAACGGTCTCCGCCAGTTCGCGCAACGGTCGTTCGATCTGCGGGTCGAGCGCGTCGAGCGTCACGCCGCGATGAGTCGGATAGAGGCTTTGGTCGATGAGCGCGGTCGCGGCGTCATTGTAGACGAGGCGGAGCTTGGGCCCCCAGAGAATGAGCGCAGGCGCGTTCAACGCCAGCACGATGTCGCAGGCAGAAACAAGCGCGGGCGACCAATCGGACCGCGCGCCGAGCGCCGTCAGATCCCAGTCGAACGTGCCTGCTCCCAGCGGGCGATGAAATGCCTCCGGCAAGTCACGCCGCTTCCCGTCAGTTTCGCCGTCTCGCGCCGACACGCATATCCCCTCGATGGCCTTGCGGCTGCACCCGATCCCAAGTTCTTGGTCGTCGGTTTTGGCGTCGGTGTCAACGCTCCGTTCGCCCGTGGATCATTCCGCGGCCTCGCGGGGAAGATCACTCTTCTCCTGAGTATCGTGCTGACGGAAGAGCGGTGAAACATCGGCCATGGGGAAGGCGTCGACCGCGACCACTTTGGCCACCGCCTCCTGCGCCTCGACGAGACGCCGGCGCTCGTCGGCGGAGAGCAAGCCCGTTTCAACGGCGCGTTCGACCTCGCCTATCCTTGCATCGCGCAGCTTCTTCTCGATGGGGGCCACGCTGGCGAGGAGTTCGAAAGCGTGTTCCAGATCCTTCAAGGCATGGGTCTCATGGCCTTCGCCAAGATAAAGGTCGGGTGCAAGCCGGTCACGCTGCGCTCCGGGCTCCATCAGCATTTCGGCAAGACGCGTGCGCGCGGCGTCGCTCGGCTCGGGGTTCGGCACGCCGAGCGGGAATGCGAGGACCCGGACCATCCAAGCCGCCCAGCGCGCAGGCAGGTTGGCAAGGACGCCCTTGAAGGCAACCCCCATGCGCTGGCGCCCGCGCGTCATGATGAAATCGACGAGCGGCCTGTCGGCCTCCTGTCGACCCTCGTCCTCGAAGCGCTTGAGAACGGCGGCGCCGAGATAGAGTTCGGCCAGGATATCGCCGAGCCGGGCCGACAGCATCTCCTTGCGTTTCAGCGCCCCGCCAAGGGTGAGCAGCGACAGGTCCGAGAGGAGCGCGAAGGCGGCGGCGTAGCGCGAAAGCTGGCGCCAGTGACCGGACAGTGCCGCCTTGCGCGGAGCCGGCGCAACCAGTCCGCCCGTCCAGCCGCGCAAGAATGCCCTCAGCGCATTGAGCGCGGAATGCCCGGCATGGCCCCAGAAATGACGGTCGAATTCTTCCAGTCCGCGTGCTTCGTCCTCATCGGACAATGCCAGCAGTTCCTTCAGCATATAGGGATGCGAACGGATCGCGCCCTGTCCGAAAATCATCAGGTTGCGGGTCAGGATGTTGGCGCCCTCGACCGTGATGCCGATCGGGACGGACCGGTATTGCGGCCCCAGATAGTTCTTCGGTCCTTCGATGATGGCCTTGCCGCCGTGAATGTCCATCGCATGTTCGACAGACCGGCGCATCCGGTCCGTCGCGTGAAACTTCATGATGGCGGAGATGACAGAGGGCTTGTGATCCTCGTCGAGCGCCGCGACCGTCAGCCGCCGCGCGGCGTCGATCTGATAGGCATTCGCGGCAATTTCGGCCATCGGTTCCTGGATGCCTTCGAACTTGCCGATGGGAACGTTGAACTGGGTGCGGATGCGCGCATAGGCACCGGTCGCCCGCGCGCACATGGCGGCAGAGGCCGCCGATTGCGAGGGCAGCGAGATGCCGCGCCCGGCCGCAAGCGCCGTCATCAGCATCTTCCAGCCCTGCCCGACGCGCTCGGGCCCGCCAAGAACCCATTCCAGCGGGATGAACACATCCTTGCCGGACAAAGGCCCGTTCTGAAACCAGGTGAAGAGCGGGACGTGCCGATCGCCATGGCTGACGCCCGGCGTCGAGGTCGGCAGCAGCGCAACGGTGATGCCCCGATCTTTCCCGCCGCCCAGATGATTTTCGGGATCGGACAGCTTGAAGGCGAGCCCCATGACCGTCGCGACGGGGCCGAGCGTGATATAGCGCTTTTCGAAATTCAGGCGGATGCCGAGGACGCGCTCGCCCTCATGCTCGCCATATTCGACGATACCGGTATCGGTCATCGCCGCCGCATCGGAGCCGGCTTCCGCCGATGTCAGACCGAAGCAGGGAATTTCACGCCCGTCGGCAAGGCGCGGCAACCAGTGATCGCGCTGCTCCTCGGTGCCGAAATGCATCAGAAGTTCGCCCGGACCGAGCGAGTTCGGCACCATCACCGTGACGCCGGCGGTCACGCTTGCCGACGAGATCGTCCGCACCACTTCCGAATGGGCGGTGTTCGAAAAGCCGAGCCCGCCATATTTCTTCGGAATGATCATGCCGAAGAATTTCTTTTCGCGCAGGAAATCCCAAACCGGCTTCGGCAGATCGCGGTCTTCCCAGACGAGCTTCCAGTCGTCGACCATTGCGCAAAGCTCGCGCACGGGGCCTTCCATGAAAGCCTGCTCCTCGGACGACAGGCTTGCCGGCGGCATCGCGACCAGCCTGTCCCAATCGGGCGTGCCGGTGAAAATCTCGCCGTCGAACCAGACCGTGCCGGCATCGATCGCGTCGCGTTCGGTTTCGGAAATGGGCGGCATGACGCCTTTCGCCCATCCGAAAATCGGCTTCGAAATTCGCTCGCGGCGAAACTCGCGGACGGTCATGGCACTCCCCCGGATCAAACGATGCGTTCAACCTGAAGAAATGCGCAAAAGATCGTATCGTTCCGCGCCACGCCTCAATGGGTCAGGTGAAGCGCAGCCACCGAGCGACCGATGTCGGAGAACGCCTTTTCCAGCGCCGTGGTGTTGCTGGCCATGTGGAAGTTTTCCTTCCTGCTGGCGCACGTCTCGAACAGGGTCTTCACGGCCGCATTCGTGACATTGTAGAGGACGGTGAAGACCTCGACGCCCTGGCTCTTCATTTGCGCGCACATGTTGCCGGTCCAGGTGTTGAGCACCTTCTCGGCCTCGCCCTGGCTCGTCTTACCGTCGATGCGGCTGGCCGCGTTGTTGGCGCCCTTCGTGCCCAGGAAACCATAGGAACCGTAGTCGGACTTGTTAATCGTGTTGCTCGCACCGAAGGAGACGTTGGTGCCGTCCGTCATCAGGACCATGAATTTCGACACGCTGTCGCTGCCGAAGGGCGCGGCCTGGGTATAGGGCGCTTCCGGCGACAGAACGCGCCAGCCCCAGGCAAGACCCTCGGAAATGTTGGTGCCCGAACCGTTCCAGAACTGCATCGCATCGATGCCGGCGCGGACCTTGGCCATGTCCTTGGTCAGCGGCACGATCGGCGTCGGGCAGGCGCGGTTCGGCCCGAGCGTCAGGTTCGGATTTTCCTGCACGCTTTTCGTCGGGCGCACTTCAAGGCGCGTGTCCTTGTACATGTACTTGATCGGGGAGCGCTGGATCAGATGTTGATCGGCGGTCTTGGACTGGTCGTGGCTCGTCTTGTGATCGAGCCAGGCATTGTTGAAGTTCGAGCCGTCATTGCCGCCGCTGGTCATGCGGGCTCGCGGCTCGCTCGGAGCGAAATAGGGCACGAACAGGGTGTCGGGCCTTGCCGGGTCCGGCGGCGTCAAATCGAAATTGTAGGGGATCGGGCGTGCTTCGACGCAGCCCTTCCATTCGATTTCGGCCTGCTCGAACAGGTGCATGTGGTGCGGATACTTTTTCACCCGTGCGCACATGGCGCGCATGTCTTGAGCATCCTGCGAATTTCCATTGATCGAGCAACCCGTCTTGAAGTGCGACCAATTGGCGACAACCGCGTCACGCTGGGCGTCGGTCAGATCAGCGCGGCGCTCGATGGAATTTTGCGTCTGGCGCGCAGTGCGCATCGGATCGGTGATGAAGTTCCAGCCATTATAGATCGAGGCGCCGTGCTTATCGATCCAGGATTCGTCGAACCCCTCGCCCTTGATGTTGACGGCCGTGACGAACGGAACCAGCCCGATCCGCACGTCCTGGCGAGGGTCGCCCTCGCTTTCGACCGCATCGAGCAGCGCCTTCGAAGCTTTCTTGAGAGCATTGATGCCGGCCTGGCCCATCGAGCCGGTATTGTCGAGGACCATGGCGATCTCGAGCGTTTTCGTCGAGCGAAACGAGGTGGCCGAGACCGTCACGCTGTCGCTGCCGAAACGGTTCATCAGGAACAGGCTGACCTTGGCATCGACGCGGCCGGTGACCTCGACATAGTTCAACCCCTCGCGTGTCGTCAGGTCAGTGACCGTGGAACTGATGGTCGAACCGGCGATCTGGCTCGAAACGAAGTCATCGAACAGGCGCTCGCGTTCGGCGTCGGAGGCATTCTCGCGCGAGGCGGCGAGGACCGCGCCGTCGACGATGTTCTGAAGCCGCGATTTCGCGTTGATGATGTTCGCGGTGTCCACCGCAACGCCGACGCCGGCCAGCAAGGCCGGAAGAAGCACCGCTGTCATGATGCCGAAATTGCCGGCCTCGGAACGCCAGAACCTGACCATTGGAATATCCCCGCTTTGGTGCTGCCGACCCTGGCCCAACAAGATTAACGGAGTGGATAACCCGTTCAGGCAGTTGCAGATTCGGTTAAGGTCCGGCTAACGGCGTCGGGCGTATTTTCAGGGGAAACGCGAATTTTGCCGCGCCGGCGATCGACAAGAACATCTGGTCCTGAGAACCGGACGAACGCTCTACGAAGTCGAAGCGGCGGCCGACTGGGCGTCGAAGAAGTCGATGACGGCCTGCGAGAAGACGTCGTTGCGATCGCCGGCGACCATGTGGCCGGCGCCGCCGATATCGACATAGCGGGCATTCTTCGCCTCGCCGACGAAGGCGCGCGCGGCGGCCTCATCGACCAGTTCGGACTGCATTCCGCGCACGAGGAGGATCGGCAGGTCGAGCTGCGGCAGCCGGCCGAGGACATCGCCCAGCAAGGTCCGTGCATCGGCGTCGATGCTGGCGGGACCGCGCATGAAGGCGGGGTCCCAATGCCAGCGAAAGCGGCCATCGTCGCCCAGGCGCAAATTCTTGGCGAGCCCGTCGAGCGTGCGAGGGCGCTTGCGATTGGGCAGATAGGCGGCGATCATGTCCGCCGCCTCGTCCAGCGAACCGAAGCCCTCGTCCATGCGCGACCCCATGAAGCCGATCACGCGGGCGACGCCGGCCGGATTCATCTGCGGCACGATATCGACCAACACCAGCGCGTCCATCAAGGGACCGTCACGGCATTCGGCGAGCAGCGAGGCGAGCCCGCCCAGCGATGCGCCGACGATCGACGGCGTCTCGCCGAACTGCCGGCCGACCGTATTGCAAAGCGCACGCACGTCGCCGGCATAATGGGCGAAACTGTAATTGCCGCTGGCCACCCAGTCGCTTTCACCATGGCCGCGAATGTCGATGGTGATCGCGCGCATTCCCCTGTCGGCAAGCCGCATCGCCGTCTTCTGCCAGGCGTGCCGGGTCTGCCCGCCGCCGTGGAGGAGGATGACGGGCTTGCCGCCGCCGTCCCAGAGCGAGCCGGCGAGGCGATTGTCCTCCGCGCCGCGAAAGGCGATGGCCGCTTCGTCAATCACAGGGGATGCTCCTTCAGGAATTCCAGTGCCCGCGCCTTGAACGTGCGATCGCCGACGGACAGCATGTGATCGCGTCCGACGATGTCGAAAGCTTCGGCCTGCGGCATCAGACCGGCGAGGCGATGCGCATCGCCGGCAATGTCGTCGGTGGTGCCGACCGCGATCAGGGTCGGATGGGCAATACGGCCGACATCCTGCGGCGACAATTCCTGGCGGGAGGTCTCGATGCAGGCCGCCAGCGCCGCGCGGTCGCTTTTGGTCTGGTCGGCGAAGGCGCGGAACATACGCCCTCGCGGGTGGCTGACATCAGCCAGCGACGGCGCGCGCAGCGCATCGACGATGGGATCCCAGTCGCCGACGCCTTCGACCATTCCCATGCCGAGACCACCGAAGATGAGCGTCGCGACGCGGCCCGGATGTTCGAGCGCGAGGAAGGCCGAGACGCGCGCGCCCATCGAATAGCCGAAGACATGGGCGCGGGAAATGCCGAGATGATCGAGCAGCGCCACGGCATCCGAAGCCATTGCCGACGGGGTGTAGTCCGTCGTGGCGTAGCTCTTCGCCGTCTCGCCATGACCGCGATGGTCGAAGGCGACGACCCGGTAACCCGCGCCCGTCAGCGTCTGGACCCAGCCAGGCTGCACCCAGTTGATGCGGTAGGTGGAGGCGAAGCCGTGGATCAGCAGGATCGGATCGGCGTCGCGCTCGCCCTCGTCGATGAAGGCGATGTCGAAACCGTCATGTTGGAAGTGCTGCATCATACGCGGGAGGTTCAATTGCCTGCGACCTCGTCGATCGCCGGATGATTGAGGCGCGTCCCAGGGGCGAGGCCGACGCGCTGCGACGTTCCCTGGTTGAGTTCCAGCACGAAACGGCTCGGGCCATCGGGGGCGATCGACGCCGTGGAGAACGGCTCGCCGGGAAGGATGTCGATCACCCGTCCGTCCTCGCCGATGAAGACGAGATCGAGCGGCGACGGCGTGTTCTTCATCCAGAATCCGACCGGGCGCGTCTCCTCGAATACGAAAAGCATTCCCCTGTCTTCCGGCAGGTCGGTGCGGAACATCAGGCCGCGCGCGCGGCGCTCGGCCGTATCGGCGATCTCGATTTCGAAGGACACCGTCTCGCCATCCGCCTCGAAGGTGAGCGGAGCGGCATCGACGGGCAATTCCATCGGTGCGCCCTGAACCGCTTCCTGCGCGACGGCGACAGGCGGCGTCAAGGCAAGAGGCGCACCGGCAAGGAAGAGCGATAGGGCGATGGCTGCGATACGTGCGTTCACGGATGATCCTTTGCGGCTTCGGGTCCGCATGGCGGCTGGACAGCCTTCAATGCGCGACCGGCAAAGTTCCGATATCAGGGTGAACTTCGGCAGCCATAAGGCCCTTGTCGCCGCGCCCGAAGCGCACGAGCACGACCTGGCCGGGGCGCAACTCGGTAATCCCGTAGCGTCGAAGGGTTTCCATGTGGATGAAAATGTCTTCGGTGCCCTCGCCGCGCGTCAGAAAACCGAAGCCCTTGGTGCGGTTGAACCACTTGACCAGCGCCCGCTCCAGCCCGCTTTCAGCGACGACTGCGACATGGGTTCGGTCGCCCGGCTGTTCGGATGGATGAACGGCCGTGGACGCATCCATGGAAAGGATGCGGAATGCCTGAAGCCCCCGGTCGCCGCGGCGGACCATACAGGTGACGCGCGCACCTTCCAGGGCCGTGGGATAGCCGTCGCGGCGCAGGCAGGTGACATGGATCAGGATGTCGCCGAGCGCGGGATCGTCGGCATCGATGAAGCCATACCCCTTGGCCACGTCGAACCACTTGATCGCACCGGAAGCCTCGATCAGTTCCGGCGTTTCGCCTTCGCTGTCGGCTGCGTTCGCCTTCGTCGCCAAGCTCCCCGCCGATGAGGCATTTTCCCCCATGCCCGACCCTTTCCAAGATACACCACACCTGATTCTTGACGTCTAAGATAACATCGGGCGTTCGGGTCGGTGCAAGGGCCGTTTGTGGCTTTTTCGTCGCAAGGATGGCGAAATACTGGCAAGACACTTCGCACGGCATGTTGTCGCGCGGTTGCCAAGGCGCGGTCGGGGACATATCTAACGCACCGGCCAAAAATCGACCGACTGCATGAAAAGGATAGCGAAATGCGTTACTTGCACACGATGGTCCGCATCAAGGACGTCGATGAATCACTCGATTTCTACTGCAACAAACTTGGGATGCAGGAGGTTCGCCGCATCGAAAGCGAGCAGGGCCGGTTCACGCTGATCTTTCTTGCCGCAGTGGAAGATGTTGAGGCCGGCAAGTCGAAAAAGGCACCGCTACTGGAATTGACCTACAATTGGGATCCCGAAACCTATCAGGGCGGCCGCAATTTCGGCCACCTTGCCTTCGAGGTCGACGATATCTACGAGACGTGCCAGAAACTCGCGGACAAGGGCGTCGTCATCAACCGCCCGCCGCGCGACGGCAATATGGCCTTCATCAAGTCGCCGGACGGCATCTCGATCGAACTTTTGCAGAAGGGCCCGGCCAAGGAAAAGGCGGAGCCCTGGGCTTCGATGGCGAATACGGGTAGCTGGTAGGGATTGGGGCAGTCGGCAATCGGGCAATACGCGTCGCAAGTGCCGACTGCCGATCTGCCGAAATCCGCTACTCGGCCATCGTCTTCTTGGCGGTGTCGATCAACCCGTTCGCGATGCCCATGCGCGCGGCTGCGCGCGCACGAAGATGCGGCGCCAGCCTGTCGGGGTGGTTCTCGAAGGCAAAACGGCGACGCGCGCGGTCGAGATCGGCGATCGTGCGCAGACCGCCGATGCCGAGCTCGAGCGCGATGTCTCGCGGGTCGGTCGACAGTTCGGGCATCAGCGTATCGAGCGCTTCGATGACTTCCGGTGCCAGGACCGGCTCGTGATATGCCTGGCGGGCCGCCGGCTCGAACAGGGGCGCGTTCGATGCCTGAATCCGTTCGATCTGGTCGAGAAGGTCGCCCTGCAAGGACGGCGCCCGGCCGACGTCGAAACGCTCCGCCTCTTCGCTCGAAATCAGATCGTCGAGCAGATCGCCGAAGCTCTTGGCGCGCACGCCGGACATCGTGGCCTCCCAGCCGTTTATCGTTACGTCGATGATAACCGGCATTTCCTAAGAAAGGTTCCCACCCGGACTGTTCGGCCCGCATGGCAGCCCTGCATTAATCGCACTGCACGACATGCGCCGCGGATGCCATCTTCACAGTCGGGAGGATCGAAACTTCGGAGACGATCCATGGGCATTTTCACTGAACTCTTCGCCAAGCCGCGGCCGCTTCGCGTCAGCCGGCAATCGCGCGGAATGCTGATCCTCAACGCCATGGACAGCGCGGAACTCTCGGATATCGGCATCAAGCCGGCCGATTTTCCGCAGATCGCCCGCGACATGGCGGCCAAGCGGCGCTTCTAGACATCGCCGCCGATGAGTGGCTGACTTCGCAATCGAAGGGACATGATTCGCGAGGTTGGCCCATGCGCAAATTCGTCTCGATCGGCGTGCCTGTCCTTTTCATGAGCACGGCCGCCCTTGGCCAGACGGCCTTCATCGACGATCGCTCGTCGCCCGAAACCGTCATCCGCTCGCTTTACAATGCGATCGACCGCGATGAATTCGCGCGCGCCTATTCCTATTTCGCCAATCCGCCGGCTGAAAGCGTCGAAGCCTATGCGCAGAGCCTTGCCGACAGCGACACGACCGAAATCATCTTCGGTGTGCCGTCCGAGGAAGGCGCGGCAGGAAGCGTCTATTATCGCCAGCCGCTCGTGCTGCGCTCGGTCGCCGCAGACGGGACCGAAACGGTCCATGCCGGCTGCTACACGCTGAAGGCGCCGAACCCGGCGAATTTCGCGGACGACTATGTGCCGATGACGATCGAGGACAGGGATCTTGCCGTCAGCGAGGCCGAATTCGGCCCGGACGCACTGCCGCGCCAATGCGGCGGGGCGGACCTGCCCGAAACGGACACGGCGCTGCTGGAAGCCGAGCGCGCGTTTGCGGCCAGCTTTGCCAACCGATGCGGCGGCGGCGCCATGGAAGGCATGGAGACCGACCCTCAGGACTTCGAAATCAGCTATCGCTACATGCACGAGACATCGGACGATCCGATGCGCACGGCCCGGCTGTTCCGGTTCTTCTGCAATGGCGGCGCCTACAATATCAGCCATGTCTATCTCATGACCGGCGGAGACGGCCCGGTCGAGCCGGTGTCTTTCGCCGTGCCCGAACTCGACATCCGCTACGAGAACGACGATCTCGAAGGCGCGGTCGAGGACATGACGCAGCTTGGCATGATCACGCGAACCGAACTCGTCAATTCCGACTACGACCCGGACACACAGGCGGTCACGTCGTTCGAAAAATGGCGCGG
Source organism: Mesorhizobium sp. YIM 152430 (assembly GCF_029210365.1). GTDB lineage: Bacteria > Pseudomonadota > Alphaproteobacteria > Rhizobiales > Rhizobiaceae > Aliihoeflea. The sequence goes on along the minus strand of NZ_JARGES010000027.1, from coordinate 158,136 downwards.
TGTGGGAGACGCTTCGGCTTCCGGGCGCTGGATCTTCCGCTATGGCGCGTTCTCGCTCGTCTTTTATGAGGTCGATGCGACCTATGACGGCGAAATCAATCCGCAGCAGGTGATCGGCTACGGCGAGACGCCCTGATCAGCCGAAATCATCTCCCGAAGTGCCCGGCTTCAAACGAATGAGCCGGGATGTCAGGACAGCCGCCTGACGGTGAATGACGGCCTTCTGGTAGTTGGGGTCCTTGATCATTTCAACGAAGGCCGCTCCGCTTGGATATTCCGCGATGAAGCATCTGTCCCACCGCTCGTCCGCCGGTCCGATCAGCATCAATCGGAAGTCGCCCGTCCAGGAGATGCGGCCGCCGAGGCGGCGAAAGATCGGGCCACTCTCGCGCCCATAGGACCGATACGCCTCTACGCCGCTGGCCTTGCGCCCATCGGGGTAGTGTGCGTGTTCGCGCAGGCGCACGAGATTGAGCATGTGAATCGGCCCCTCCTCGACAAGCCTTCGAAAGTCGCCGAAGGTCTCGCGCGTCGGGTCGACATAGGCATCCATGATCGAGTCCTTTCCGATAATTATCAACGTTCGCTCATCCAGTTGATCACCGCGCGCCAGTCGGTCATGCGGATCGGCGTGCCGTGGCTGCCCGTCTCGAAACGGACGAAGCGGGCCGGGTAGCCAGGCGCGGCTGCGCGGATGGCGCGAAAGAACGCTTCCTGCCGCTCGACGGGAAAAACGCGGTCGCGGCTGCCATGGCCGAGATAGACGGGAACGCGCGCGCGGAAGGCGGCGCTGTCGAGGAAGCCCTCGTCCCAGTGCGAGCCGAGAAGGAGCAGCCCGCCGAGCCGCGGCGCGAGGTCGCCGTCCTGCGCCAGTTGCCAGCAGATCGCGCCGCCGGCGGAGCCGCAGGCGACGAAGATCGGCGCTTGCGGCGCGGCGTTGGCGTAGGTTTTCAGGAGCGCTGCGACCTGCCCCGCGCCTGTCGTGCCGAAATCGGCGAAGTCGGGCGAGAGGTAGAGACCGCCATTTTGCGCGGCGAGGTTCTTGATGCGGTTGAAATTGCCGCCGAAGGTGAAATCGTCCGCGCCCTGCCTGCGATTGCCGCCCTGGCCGTGGAGATAGGCGACGATGAAGCGGGTGCCCTCGACCTTTCCGACCGCAACATGTGCGACGTTGCCGGCGGGCGTTTGGACGGTTACGTCGCGCTGGGCGCGGCGGACGGAGAGGTCGACATAGGCGGCATGGGCGCGGCGTTCGGGGATCTCGTCGCGGCCGTTGATGTCGCGCATTTCCTGATAATCGACGACGATGCGCGCGCCGTCGTCGCTCGTCTCGATCGTGGCCGGGAGGGCGAAGAGACGGTCCTTCGACGGGGCGAGCAGTTCGGCGGCGGCGGGGAAAAGCGTTGCGGCGAAGATCGCGGTGGCAAGAGCGAGGCGCATCATGCGTCTTCCACGATATTGCCGCCGGCAAGGCGGACGGCGTCCTGCGTGTCGAGATCGAGGCTGGCGGCGGTGCCGAGTTCGACGTCGACGACCGGCAAAGACGCGCCTTCGACGAGATGGCGCGCGCCGGTGTCCCCCTCAATCCTTTCGATCTGTGTGAACAGAGTGCGCGGCAGAAGGACCGGATTGCCGCGCTTGCCGGCATCGGTGGCGCGGATGATGGCCTGGCCGCCCGAGCGGGCAAAGGCGTCGAGCATCGCGTCGATGGCATTCGCGGTGATGCCGGGCATGTCGCCGAGGACGACGAGAAGGCCGTTCACCTCTGGCGGCAAGGCGCGTTCGGCGGCTTTGAGCGAAGTGGAGAGGCCGTCGGCATAGTCGGGATTTTCGACAAACGAGACGTCGAGACCGTCGAGGGCGGTGGCGATGCGCTGGCGCTGGTGGCCGAGGACGATGTGGGTGGCGCCCACGCGGGAGGTCGTGACGGCCTCGGCGACGCGGCGAACCAGCGGAACTCCGCCGAATTGGGCGAGAAGCTTGTTCGGTCCGTGCATCCGGCTGGAACGGCCGGCGGCGAGAATGGCGGCATGGACGGCCGGGCGCGTTGCAGCGGCCGCGGTGTCGCGCGGCTGCGGGCGGACGGGGATTTCCATGAGCAGACCGCCGACGCCCATGGCGGCGATGTCGGCCGCGGTGACGGGAACGCCGGCGATCAGGCGGTCGAGAACCCAGTCGAAGCCGTTCGGCTTGGGGCTGCGGGCGCAGCCGGGCGCGCCGATGATCGTGCGGCCGTCGAGCGAGCCGAGGACGAGGAGGTTGCCGGGATCGACCGGCATTCCGGCCCGCTCGACCGTGCCGCCGGCGCGGCGGATCGCGGCGGGGATGACATCGTCCCAATCGCAGAGCGCCGAGGCGCCGAAGACGAGGACGAGATCGCTTTCCGGGCCGAGTTTGGTGAGGGCGGAGGCCAGAGCTTCGTCTTCGTGCGGCACGCGAAGTTCGGTTTGCAAGCTGCTGTGCGAACGTGAAAGTCGATCGCGGGTGACGCGGGTAGTCTTGTCGAGGACACTTGGTTTGACGCCGGGCAGCATCGTCTGGATGATTGCGACGCGGCGCGGTTGGAAGGCGTGGATGGCGAAGGCTTGGCCGGATCGGGCTGCGGCGGTGGCGGCCTGCAAGGCGGCTTCAGGGGCGGCGAAGGGGATGATCTTGACGGTCGCGACCATCTGGCCTGGCTGGACGACATCGAATGGGGCGAGCGTCGCGATCGTCAGGGCCGGATCGACGCGGTTGATGGCATCGATGATCGCGCGGTCGACGGTGAAGATTCCGGCTTTGCGGGCGTGGATGTTGACGCGGCCGGTCGCCGGGTCGCGGATTTCAACTCCGTCGATAGCGAGCGCTGCGGCAAGGCGGGCGGCGGCTTCGTTTTCGGGGACGTCGCCGGGTTCGAGCACTGCGCCGATGACGGATTCGATACCGGCGATGCGCAGGGCTGCAACGTCAGATGCCGTCAGGCGATGCGCCTTCTTCAGACGCAGGCCGGGCACGGAGAGGGAATGCGCGAGTAGCGCGCCTTCGGCCCGGTCGAGCGTCAGCGGGCCGAACTTCACGCCTCGGCTTCCATCTGGCGGGAAGTGCGGGTGCGCAGGGCGCCGATGATTTCGGCGAGGACGGAAACGGCGATCTCGGCCGGGCTGGCGGCGCCGATGGCAAGGCCGATCGGGGCGCGGATGCGGGCGATGTCGGCCTCGCTCAAACCCGCGGCCTTCAGGCGATCAATGCGCTTGTCGTGCGTCTTGCGGCTGCCGAGCGCGCCGACATAGAAGCAGTTGGCGCGCAGCGCGGCTTCGAGCGGGAAATCGTCGATCTTGGGATCGTGGGTAACGGCGGCGAGCGCGGTGAAGGCGTCGAGCGGGCGGGTCGTGAGCACCCTTTCGGGCCATTCGGCGCTCAAGGCCGTGTCGGGAAACCGCTCGGGGGTGGCGAAGGCGGTGCGGGGATCGATGATTTCCACGTCGAGGCCGACGAGCCGCGCCATGGGGGCGAGCGCCTGGCTGATATGGACCGCGCCGATGACGACGAGCCGCGCGGGCGGGACGTGAACGTTGAGGAAAAGCTGGCGGCCGGCGACTTCGACGCTGCCGGATTTGCCGGAATCGAAAGCGCGGGTGAGTGCGGTGCCGAACTCGCCGTCGCGCGGGTCGGCTTCACGGTGGAGCGTGGCGGCGCCGGTTTCGAGGTCGGTCGCGAGGATCACCGCGCGGCGGGCGGCACGTTCGGCGTTGGCCTGGCTGAGAAGGGTCAGTTCCATGGTCAGGCGACGGGCTCGACATAGACCTTGATGCGGCCGCCGCAGGAAAGGCCGACCTGCCAGGCGGTTTCGTCCGCGACGCCGAATTCCAGCATTTTCGGCGCGCGGGATTCGAGCACGTCGATGGCTTCGCCGACGACGGCGCCTTCGACGCATCCGCCGGAGACGGAGCCTTCGAAATTGCCTTCCGAATCGATGACGAGGTGGCTGCCGACCGGGCGCGGGGCCGAACCCCAGGTCTCGACGACGGTGGCGAGCGCGACCTTGCGGCCTTCGCCGACCCAGCGTTCGGCGAGCGCGAGCGGATCGGTTTCCTGTCCCAGCAGATCAGATGTCATGGCGTCTACCTCCAACCCGGATATGGTCACGCCGCCCTGCCCTTGCCAAGGGCCAGCCATTGGCGCGGGTCGATCGACTGGCGGCTTTTCGTCGACAGCGAGGCCACGAGGTCGCTCAATGCGTCGAGCGAATGGACGGGGCGGAACTCGTCGACATGGTCGAGCATGACGCGAACGCCGCGCGCGCGCGGCTCGAAACCGTCGAAGCGCAGCAGCGGGTTCAGCCAGATCAGGCGGCGGCAGGATTTGTGCAGGCGGTCCATCTCGCGGGCGAGCAGGTCGGTGTCGTCGCGCTCGAGGCCATCGGTGATGAGGAGCACGACGGCGCCCTGCCCCAGAACGCGGCGCGACCAGAGCCGGTTGAACTCGTGCAGCGTCTCGCCAATGCGCGTGCCGCCCGACCAGTCCTTCACGGCGGCGGCGGCCTCAGCCAGCGCCTCGTCGGGATCGCGGTGACGCATCTGGCGGGTTAGGTTCGTCAGGCGCGTGCCGAAGACGAAGGTGTGGACGCGGCTTCGCTTCTCGCTCAGCGCATGAAGAAAATGCAGGAAGATGCGGGAATACTGGCTCATCGAGCCGGAAATGTCAGCCAGGACGACGAGCGGCGGGTGAACGGTGCGCGCGGATTTGAAGCGCGGCAGCATCAGGTCTCCGCCGGTACGCAGCGCCTGGCGCATCATCGCGCGCGGATCGGCCCGGCGTCCACGGGGATCAGGCCGGAAACGCCGTGTCGTCACCTGATCGGCCGGCAGCGTCAGGCGCGCGATGGCGGCGCGGGCGTCGAGGAGTTCACGCGCGGTCATCTGAGCAAAGTCCTTGCCGCGCAGCACTTCATTGCCCGAGACGGAAAAACGGGCGTCGAATTCGATCTCGGGGATTTCCTGCTTGGTCTGGCGGTCGTTCTGGCCAAGCAACGCTTCGGAAACGCGGCTTTCGGCTGGCTTCGGCTTCGATTTTTCCTTCATGTCGGGCGCGACCGGGGAAAACATCGCGATCATCTTCTCGATCAGTTCGCGCGAGCGCCAATAGAGCCGGAACGCCTCGTCGAAGGTGGCGTGGTCCTCGCGCCGGTTCACCAGAACGGCGTGGAGCGTCCAGTAGAATTCCTCGCGCGTGCCGATGCCGGCGGAAAGAACCGCCTCGATCGCATCCTTGACGGCGGCCGGGCCGACGCGCATTCCCGCCTTGCGCAAGGTGCGCGCGAAATAGACGATGTTGTCGGCGATCCGGCCCTCGGCATTGCTGCGCGCCGCGTTCATGTCTATTCGGCCGCCGCCAGTTCGGACTTGACCTCGTCGAGAATGCGCCGCCCCTCGCCCTGGCCGATGCGGGCGATGTCGTCCTGATATTTCAGGAGAACGCCGATCGTGTCGGAAACGGTTTCGGGGTCGAGCGCGACCTTGTCGAGCTCGGTCAGCGCGCTTGCCCAGTCGATCGTCTCGGCGACGCCGGGGACCTTGAAAAGGTCCATCTTCCGCAGGCGCTGGATGAAGGCGACGACTTCGGCTGACAGGCGCTCATTGGCCTGCGGCACCTTGCGGGCGACGATCTCCAATTCGCGCTCGGCGGTCGGATAGTCGACCCAGTGGTAGAGGCAGCGGCGCTTCAGCGCGTCGTGAATTTCGCGCGTCCGGTTGGTCGTGATGATGACGATCGGCGGCTCCTTGGCCTCGATCGTGCCGAGTTCGGGAACAGTGACCTGAAAGTCGGAGAGGATTTCGAGCAGGAACGCCTCGAAAGCCTCGTCGGTGCGGTCGAGTTCGTCGATCAGGAACACGGGGGCGGAGCCCGCCTCGCCCGACAACGCGTCGAGGACCGGCCGGCGGATCAGATACTTTTCCGAGAAGACGTTGCGCTCCATCGCGTCGCGCTTCACGTCGCCGGCGGCTTCCTCCATGCGGATTTCGATCATCTGGGCGGCGTAGTTCCACTCGTAGACGGCGGAGGAGACGTCGAGCCCCTCATAGCACTGGAGGCGGATGAGGCGGCGGCCGAGGGCGGAGGCGAGCACCTTGGCGATCTCGGTCTTGCCGACGCCGGCCTCGCCTTCGAGAAAGAGCGGCCGGCCCATCTTGAGGCTCAGGAACAGGACCGTCGCCAGCGCGCGGTCGCCGACATAATCGGCGGATTTCAGCATTTCCAGCGTCTCGTCGATCGAAGCGGGAGCGGGACGCGGCAGGGCTGTCGGCATGAGGTCTCCGGTGAAACCGATCAGGTTTCGAGAATGTGGTAGCGGCGATCCTGATAGATCAGCGGTGAAAGACTATCGCCGATGCGGATGCCTGTCACTTCACCGAAAAGTATGCGGTGGGTCGCGACATCCTTGGTTTCGATGATGCGGCAATCAAGCGTGGTCAAGGCGCCGACGAGAACCGGCGCACCCGTTGAAACCGTCTCCCACTCGCCGAGCGCGAAACGATCCTTCTGGCTGAGGCCGGTAAGTCCCGAAAACGCATCGGCCAAGGGGCGATGATCGCTTGCAAGCGTATTGAGCGCGAAGACGCCGTTCTCGGCGAAGACGTCATTGTCCGGCTTCACCCGGCTCAAACAGACGAGCACGGTCGGGGGATTGTCCGAAACCGAGCAGCCGGCGATGATGGTGACGCCGCGCCTGCCCGCGACGCCATCCGTGGTGACGACATGGACCGCGCCTGCAAAGCGGGCCATCGCGTCGCGGTAAAGTCCGGAATCCACTTGTCGCTTGTCGAGCACGGCCGCCCCTTCATCACTAGTCGCGCATATAGGACATCCCGCAGACGCCACCAAGCGCTCGCCCCCGATTAGCCGGTTGCGCGCCCGGCTGCCACCCTTTACCTGTGAACGCAGCCTTCACAGCCCGGCCGGTCCGCAATCAATCGATGCCGCACAGTCTCAAATCCGCTCTTCTTTTCGCTGCCTTGACGCTGGCGAGCGCGCAGGCCGCGGCGCAGGCGCGCATCGGGCTTGCGGTGCCGGGCAGCGAGACGGCGCCGCTGCTCGAAGCGCAGATGCGCGCGGGCGCGCGGGCGGCGAGCGATGCGCTCGATGCCGAACTCGTCGTCGAAACGGATTCCTGCGCGACTGAGGGCGGCGCGGAAGCCGCCCGGCGTTTCGTCGAAAACGAAGTGGAAGCGGTGGTGGGTTTCCTCTGCACCGAGGCCATCGAAGCGGCGCTGCCGATCCTGACGGAGGCGAACATCCCCGTTATCGCGACCGGAATCCGCACCGACAGCCTGACCGACCGGCGCGAGCGCACCGGATGGCAGGTCTTCCGCCTCGGCCCACGCGCCGACGCCGAGCGCGAAGCCGCCGCGCAATATGTGATCGAGAACTGGCGCGGCTCGCTCTTCGCCATCGTCGACGACGGCACGATCTATGGCCGCGAGATCGCCGAGACGGTGCGGATCGCGGCGGAAGAATCGGGGCTCGTCCCGGTGTTCATCGATACGTTCCGGCCGCAACTCGACAACCAGATCGGGCTGGTCGGGCGGCTGCGGCGCTCGGGCGCGACGCATGTCTTCGTCGGCGGCGACCGCGAGGACATCGCGATCATGGCGCGCGATGCCGCGGGCCTCGACTACGAGTTGACCATCGCCGGCGGCGAAGCCTTGCGCGCGAGCGCCGAGACGCCGCTTGCCGAAGGGATTGTGATGATCGCGGCGACGCAATGGGAAGATGCGGTCGCCCCCGACCCCGAGGCGCCGGCCGAGGAACGGGGCTATTTCCTTCCGACCCATGCCGCCGTGGAGATCGCCGTCGCGGCATCGCGGATGGGCGGCGCGATCGGCGACGGACGATTCGAGACGATCATCGGACCCGTCGAATTCGACGAGAAGGGCGACATGGACGGCGAACTCTATCGCAATTACCGCTTCGACGGTTCCAGCTTCGGTCCGGTGGACTGATGGCGTTCAGGACCGGACCGCGCAATCTCATCACCGACGTGGCGGGGCTGTCCGTCGGCAATGTCCATGACGAAAGACTGCGCTCGGGAGTCAGTGTCGTGCTGTGCGAGACGCCGGCGGTTGCGAGTTGCCAGGTGTTCGGCGGTGCGCCGGGCACGCGCGAGACGGACCTGCTCGAACCGCACAACACGGTCGAAACCGTGCATGGGATCGTGCTGTCGGGCGGATCGGCGTTCGGGCTCGATGCGGCATCGGGCGTGCAGGCTGCGCTGCGCGAGCGCGGCGTCGGTTTTGCCGTGCGCGGGTTCAACGTGCCGATCGTGCCGGCGGCGATCCTGTTCGACCTTGCCAATGGAGGCGACAAGGACTGGGGGCGCTATCCGCCCTACCGCGAACTCGGCTTCGAGGCCGTGGCAGTGGCGTCGGGCGAATTTGCCATCGGCAGCGCGGGCGCCGGCTTTGGCGCGCTGACGGCGGGACTGAAGGGTGGGCTCGGATCGGCATCGACGGTTCTGCCGAGCGGCATCACCATCGGCGCTTTGGTCGCGGTCAATCCGGTCGGATCGGTGACGGTCGGGCGCAGCCGGCATTTCTGGGCGGCGCCGTTCGAGATCGACGACGAGTTCGGCGGGCACGGCCTGCCCGCGCCGCTGCCGGCCGACGCCCAGGAGGTGCTGGTCAAGTTCCGCGATCCGGTTCCGGCTGTCGCCAGCACCACGATCGCGGTGATCGCGACGGATGCGGCGCTGACCAAGGCCGCCGCCAAGCGGTTCGCGATCTCGGCACATGACGGTTTCGCGCGCGCGATCTGGCCGGCGCATACGGCCTATGACGGCGACCTCGTCTTTTCGCTGGCGACGGGGCGCAACGCGGCAAGACTCGATCCTTCGACGGAGATGGATTTCCACGCCGCCGCCGCCGCGACCATGGCGCGGGCCATCGCGCGGGGCGTTCATGCCGCAAGTGCCGTCGCAGGTGATATCGTGCCGGCCTGGTCGTCACGCCTATAGGAGACGCCGATGCGTTCGATGATTGCCGCCCTTGCCCTGCTCGCTGCCGATCCGGCCGTCGCCGGCGACGCGGCACAGCTCGAAATCCTCGGTTTCAGCGCGGACGGGTCGATTTTCGCCTTCGAGGAATACGGCATCCAGGACGGCTCGGGTTTTGCCTATGCCAACCGCTATTACATCGAGACGGCAACCGACAGCTTCGTCGCCGGAACGCCGATCCGGGTGCGGATCGACGAGGAGATGTCGGCCATCGACGATGCGCGGGACGAGGCCCGCGAACAGGGGCAGGCGATCGTCGACGACGCGGTCTTGCGCGCGAACCGGGGCATCACCGCCGGGTTCAACGCCATCTCGGAACATTCGGCCGATCCGCTGCGCATGGAGGTCAATCCGCGGCTCGTCTTCCCGCCGATCGACGCGCCGCTGGAAATCCGGCTCGAGGAAATCGGACTCATGCCGCCGGAACTGTGCGAGGGGCTGACGCAGCGCCATGTCGGTTTCCGACTGTTGCGCATCTCGCATGATCCCGACATCGCGACGGAATTGCTGCACGAGGACGAGCGGGTGCCCGAAAGCCGGGGCTGCACGGATGGCTACCGGATCGGCGCGATCCAGACCTTCTTTCCCGATGGCGCCGATCCGGTCTATGCGGTGATGATCGCGGTGCGCCGTTTCGGCTTCGAGGGACCAGATCATCGCTGGATCGCGGTGCCCGGAAAACTATAGAACGTTGAGCGCTCGCACCCTGTCTGTTAGGGAGCGGGCCAAAGCCTCCCAAACGTCAGGACGAGACGCATGATCCCGCGCTATTCGCGGCCCGAAATGGTCGCCATCTGGTCTCCGGAAACGAAGTTCCGCATCTGGTTCGAGATCGAGGCCCATGCCTGCGACGCGCTGGCCGAAATCGGCGTGATCCCGAAGGAGGCGGCGCGCAACATCTGGGACAAGGGCGGCTCTGCGACCTTCGACGTCGAGCGCATCGACGAGATCGAGCGCGAGACCAGGCACGACGTCATCGCCTTCCTGACCCATCTGGCCGAGTTCATCGGACCGGATTCGCGCTTCGTCCATCAGGGCATGACCTCATCGGACGTGCTGGACACGACGCTGAACATCCAGCTCGTGCGCGCGGCGGACCTGCTGCTCACCGACATTGACCGCGTGCTGGCGGCGCTCAAGAAACGGGCGTTCGAGCACAAGAACGACGTGCGGATCGGACGTAGCCACGGCATACATGCCGAACCGACGACGATGGGGCTGACCTTCGCGCGCTTCCACGCCGAGATGGCACGCGGGCGTGAGCGGCTCGTCGCGGCGCGGGCGGAAATCGCCACCGGCGCGATTTCGGGTGCCGTCGGCACCTTCGCCAATATCGACCCGAGCGTGGAGGAACATGTCTGCGCCAAACTCGGCCTGAAGCCCGAGCCGATCTCGACGCAAATCATTCCGCGCGACCGCCATGCGATGTTCTTCGCCACGCTCGGCGTCATCGCCTCGTCGATGGAAAACATCGCAACGGAAATCCGGCACATGCAGCGTACCGAGGTTCTGGAGGCGGAGGAATTCTTCGCGCCCGGCCAGAAAGGCTCGTCGGCCATGCCGCACAAGCGCAATCCGGTGCTGACCGAAAACCTGACCGGCCTTGCGCGGCTCGTGCGCATGTCGGTGACGCCGGCGCTGGAGAACGTGACGCTCTGGCACGAGCGCGACATCAGCCATTCGAGCGTCGAACGGGCCATCGGCCCCGACACGACGATCACGCTCGATTTTGCGCTGAACCGGCTTGCCGGGGTCGTCGAGAAGCTGGTCATCTATCCCGACACCATGCTGGCGAACATGAACAAGTTCCGCGGGCTGGTGATGAGCCAGCGCGTTCTGCTGGCGCTGACGCAGGCGGGGGTCAGCCGTGAGGATTCCTATCGTCTGGTCCAGCGCAACGCGATGCGCGTTTGGGAACAGGGCGCGGACTTCCTCGAAGAACTGCTAAAAGATGCAGATGTGCGCGCGGCCCTATCGGAAGAGGATATCCGGGAAAAGTTCGACCTCGGCTATCATACCAAGCATGTCGACACGATCTTCCGCAGGGTGTTCGGCGAAAGCTGAGCCTACCAGAACATGCGTGCGACGTAGCGATTGAGATGAAGTTCGTCGCCAATCCAGATCAGGGCGGCGATGGCGACCAAGACCAGCGCGATCGTGCCGAGAGCGCTCAGGCCGGACTCGAAGCGTGAACTTCGTGCCGGGCTGGCGTTGTCCGCCCTCTTGCCAGATGCGGCAAAGGCGGCCGGAGCCCCCATGGCAGGCGCCATTGCGCCCGGTGCAATCGCGAGGCGGTCGAGCTTTTCCAGCATCAGCGCCTGCGTGCGTTCGATACGCATGAGCCGCAGTTCGAGGTCTTCGCGATCACTCATCCGATGATCCCGATTGCAAACAGCGTGGCCGCAATCATCCCCGCGCCCGCCAGAAGCGGTGAGCGCCATTTGCGTCCGGCATTCTTCGTGGCGTGGGCCGGCCCGATTGTCTGCGGTTCAAGAGCAGCCCCAACCGGAGGGACGGAAGGGCCGAGCGACGACGGATAGACGGACGGAAGGATGATCGGATCGCTGTCATTGCTGCCGCGCCTGACCATCAAGTCGCGCGCGACAAGTGCGCGCTCGAGACTGGCGACCTGATCCTCAAGCAGATCGAGGCGATTGTGGATCGCGGCCAGTGTCGCGTTGCCGTTCCCGTCGTGATCGGTTTCGATTTGCATCATGACCGTTCCTTTCGCCGAATGGCTTAACGCAAGCCAACCAAATGAAAGTTGAACGGCCGTGTCACCAATAAATTCCGCCATTCGACCACTCACGTCCTTGTGATCGGGCGAAAGGATCGACGGGCTGGAACCTGAAGGCGGTCCGCGCATTATTGTCGCATAGCTGCAACGGACCCCCTCACCGGTGCGGCGAGATGAGAAGACCCCTCCAGTAAGAGGTCCGCGTTTCCCCTGACGCGGACTTCTTCGCGTTGGAGGCTACGCGCCCCTCACACGAATTTCCGTCCCCCACGGATCGCGCAGCGTGCGCGTGGCGTGATCGCGCGAGGCCAGTTCGACATAGGAGAGCCCGGAGCGATCGGGATCGCGTGGACCTGCGTCGGCGCTCGCCCAACTGTTGGCGCCAATGTGGTGGTGGTAGCCGCCCGAGGCGAGGAACAGCGCCTGCGAACCGTAGCGTGCCATGGTTTCGAGGCCGAGTTCGGAATGCCACCAGTCTTCGGCCACTTTCGGATCGCCGACGCGCAGATGGACGTGGCCGATGACAGTCGCCTCGGGCGCGCCATGCCAGACCGGCGTGGAAGCGTCGATTTCGCCCAGAAGGCCATCGATATTCAGGCGCTCCGTCGCCATCGCGATGTCGCCGCCATTCCTCGTCCACGTCTCCTTGGGCCGGTCGGCGTAGATCTCGATGCCGTTCCCCTCAGGGTCGTTCAGATACAGCGCCTCGCTGACGAGATGGTCGGACGCACCGGTGACCGCAATGCCGCTCTCGCCGGCATGGCGAACCCAGCGCGCGAGGTCCTTACGGGTCGGCAGCAGGAAGGCCGTGTGGAAAAGACCGGCGCTGCGCGGATCGTCCGGCTTTGCTGACGGGGCGTTTTCGATCTCCATCAGTTCGCGGCCGTTAACGCCAAGCAGGATGGCCCCGTCGCGACGGGCGAGTTCCGAAAGGCCGAGCAATTGCGTGTAGAATGCCGAAAGCGCTTCGGCGTCGCGGGCCTTGAGGCCAACCTTGGAAATGTGGGTCGGCGTGGTCGCCGAGAATGGCAGTTCGGTCATGATGATCTCCTTGGCGGATGGCTCCGCAGATACCGCAAAGATCGTATCCGCCATTGTTCAACGCAATTTCATTTTCGACGACACGTTGTTCGCAATTACGGAACAGTACGACCGAGGTTGCGCCCGGCGGCGGCGCTCGCTACATGGCCGGCCATGAAAGCCAAAGACGCCGACATCCTCATCATCCCAGGCTACACCAATTCGGGGCCGGATCACTGGCAGACGCGCTGGGAGGAAAAACTTTCAAGCGCGCGCCGGGTCGAGCAGACCGAATGGTCGAAGCCGGTTCTGGTGGATTGGAAAAACAATCTCGTCGAGGCCGTCAACGCCGCGCAAAAACCGGTGGTCCTGGTCGCGCATTCGCTGGGCGTGGCGACCGCGGTGCAGGCCGTGCCGGAATTCCGCAACAAGATTGCCGGCGCCTTCTTCGTCGCGCCGCCGGACGTCGCCAATCCGAACGTGCGGCCGAGGCACCTGATGACCTTCGGCCCCTATCCGCGCGACCCGCTGCCCTTCCCTTCGATCACGGTGGCGAGCCGGAACGACCCGTTCTGCGCGTTCGACGTGGCGGAGGACATCGCCGGCGCCTGGGGTTCGCTCTTCATCGACGCGGGCGAACGCGGCCACATCAACGCCGAATCCGGCCACGGACCATGGCCGGAAGGCACACTGACCTTCGCCAAGTTCGTCTCGAACCTCACTCCATAGCAGCGTCCAGCAGCGCTTTCGCGCCCATTGCGATATAGCGCTGGTCGGAGCCGAGCGCGATGAGCCGGTAGCCCATGCGGCGGTAGCTCGGGGCAAGCTTCGGGTCGACCAGATAGATCGCCGCAAGCTTGCCGGCATCAGCCGCGCGGCGGGCGATGTCCTCGAGCGTCGCAACCATCTCGGGCAGCGCCGGATCGACCGCCCTGCCCTCGGTCCATGCGATCGAAAAATCGGACGGGCCGACGAAGACGCCGTCGATGCCCGGCACTGCGAGGATGCCGTCGAGCGCATCTAGCGCCTGGCGGGTCTCGATCATCGCCAGCGAAAGCGTCGCCTCGTTCTGACCCTCAAGCCAGGCAGCCGAATCGGCCGTCCCGTGGCGCGGCATCGCGAAGACCGGGCCCCAGGAGCGGGAGCCGAGCGGCGGATACTTCATCGACCGGGCGAAAGCACTGGCATCCTCGACCGAATTGACCATCGGCGCGATCACGGCCTCCGCTCCGAAATCGAGAGCGCGGCTGGCCATGTCGAAGCGGCCGACCGGAATGCGCACAATCGCGTGCTTCTGCGCCGAGATGACCGGGGCAAGGCCGCGCAGGACGCTGTCCTCGTGGTGGCCGCCATGCTGCATGTCGAGCGTGACCGCGCCGAAACCGGTCGCAGCGACGGCCTCGACCGTCACGGCATCGGGGATGCCCGACCAGGCGGTGAAGACGGTTTCGCCGGCCCGAAGGTTCGCGGCGAGGCTCACGAAGCCTCGATCTGGCGGACGGCGGTGGCGAGAAGCTCTTCCATGGTGCGGCGGATCTGATGATCGGACTGATGCACGCCGCCTTCATCGAAATCCTTGCGGATCTTGCGGAAGACGTCGTGATCGCCCGCTTCCTCGAAATCGGACGCGACCACCTCGCGCGCATAGGCGTCAGCCTCGTCGCCGCTCTTGCCCAGCTTTTCGGCCGCCCACAAACCGAGAAGCTTGTTGCGGCGCGCCATGGCCTTGAACTTCAGTTCCTCGTCATGGGCGAACTTGCGCTCGAACCCTTCTTCGCGATCCTTCAAGCTCATCGGCCAACCTCATCATCAACTGCGATTTCGTGCCCTTGCGGCAGCGGCCACGATATCCATGCCCGCCAGTCCCAATATGGCGGCAAGAAACGCGGTGCGAAAGAGCCAATCGGCCGCTATGCGCTCGCCTGTGGGCGCGGTCATTTGGTGATTGAGCCCAGGGGTCACATGCGCTAGAGAGCGGGCAAGTTCAGTAACCTTCCGCAATTCCTGCGGATGACAGGCTGCCGGGCCCTATCCGTTCCGGCCACCGAGACCAGAGACCGCCATGAACCGTCGCCGCCGCATCTACGAAGGCAAGGCCAAGATTCTCTATGAAGGCCCCGAGCCCGGCACGCTGATCCAGTTCTTCAAGGACGACGCCACCGCCTTCAACAAGAAGAAGCATGAAGTGGTCGACGGCAAGGGCGTGCTCAACAACCGCATCTCCGAGCACATCTTCACCCATCTCAACCGGATGGGCATTCCGACCCATTTCATCCGCCGCCTGAACATGCGCGAGCAGTTGATCAAGGAAGTCGAGATCATCCCGCTCGAAGTCGTGGTGCGCAACGTCGCCGCCGGCTCGCTCGCCAAGCGCCTCGGCATCGAGGAAGGCACCGTCCTGCCGCGCTCGATCATCGAATTCTACTACAAGGCCGACGCGCTCGACGACCCGATGGTCTCCGAAGAGCACGTCACCGCCTTCGGCTGGGCCGCGCCGCAGGAACTCGACGACATCATGGCGCTCGCCATCCGCGTCAACGACTTTCTCTCCGGTCTCTTCCTTGGCGTCGGCATCCAGCTCGTCGACTTCAAGATCGAATGCGGCCGCCTCTACGAGGGCGACATGATGCGCATCGTCGTCGCCGACGAGATCTCGCCGGATTCGTGCCGGCTGTGGGATGTGGCGACGCAGGACAAGCTCGACAAGGACCGTTTCCGCCGCGACATGGGCGGCCTCGTCGAAGCCTATCAGGAAGTCGCCCGCCGCCTCGGCATCATGAACGAGAACGAGCCGCCCCGCCCGTCCGGCCCGGTGCTCGTCACGTCGGGCAACGGCAAGGGCAAGCCGCACTAATTTTCAGGAGTTGGCAGTGATCAAGGCGCGCGTGACCGTCACGCTGAAGAACGGCGTTCTGGACCCGCAGGGCAAGGCCATCGAAGGCGCGCTCGGCACGCTCGGCTTTAATGGCGTCGGCCATGTGCGGCAGGGCAAGGTGTTCGACATCGAGCTCGAAAGCGCCGACCGCGCCAAGGCCGAAGCCGACCTGAAAGCCATGTGCGACAAGCTTCTGGCGAACACGGTGATTGAGAACTACACTGTCAGCATAACCTGAGGTTGTGCGGAGGCACGGATGTCCGAATCCTCGAATGAGCTGATGTATGAACTTCTCAAGAAGATCCATCATCGCATGGACAAGCTTGAGAACTCCCTCGGCGAGATCAAGCACGAGATCGTCGCGGTGAGGCCTCAGGCATTGAGCACCCAGACCGACATCAACAACATCTATTCGGTGAACGCGCGAATAGATCAGCGCCTCGAGCGCATAGAGCATCGTCTTGAGCTTCGCGAATTCGCCGAACCCCACGCGCCCTACGAGCCGAAATGAAATCAGCCGTCATCCTCCTCCCCGGCCTCAATCGCGACCGTGACATGATCGCGGCGCTGACCAAGATCGGCGGCAAGGCGCCGGTCACGGTCTGGCAGACCGACACCGAAATTCCCGACGTCGACCTGATCGTCATTCCCGGCGGCTTTTCCTATGGCGACTATCTGCGCTGCGGCGCGATCGCCGCGCGGATGCCGGTGATGCGGGCCGTGGCCGAGAAGGCCACGAAGGGCGTCACGGTGATGGGGGTCTGCAACGGCTTTCAGATCCTGCTCGAGGCCGGTCTCCTGCCCGGCGCGCTGATGCGCAACGCCTCGCTGAAGTTCGTCTGCCGCGAAGTGAAGCTCGAAGTCGCCAATGCCGGGACGCGGTTTACCGATCGCTATGCGCAAGGCCAGTTGATCCGCTGCCCGATCGCGCATCATGACGGCAATTATTTCGCCGACGAGGCGACGCTGGCGCGCATCGAAGGCGAAGGCCAGGTCGCGTTCCGCTATGCCGAGGGCACCAATCCGAACGGCTCGCTCAACGACATAGCCGGCATCGTCAACGGCGCAGGCAACGTGCTCGGCATGATGCCGCATCCCGAAAACCTGATCGAGGACGCGCATGGCGGCAGCGACGGGCGCGCGCTGTTCGAGGCTGCGCTCGGGCGTGCAGCGTGAAGGCTCGGCTCGTCGCGCTGGGGATCGCGCTCGCACTGGCCGGCTGCCGCAGTTCGGCACCTGAACCGGAAGTCGCATCGCAACCGGGCGACGCCTCGGCGCTCTCGACCATGGAGCGCGTCGCGGTCGCCGCGCAGCGTTGCTGGTTCCGGGCTGGCGATCCGCGATTCGCGGGGCTGATCATGTCGCCCGAACTGACTTCGCATTCGGGAAAGCCGCGCATTCTCGCCGTGCCGCAGGGCAATATCGGCGGCCTGCCGAAGCTCGTCGTCGAGGCGTCCGGAAGCCCGGCCCGTCTCAATGCCTTCGGACCGCTGATGGATGGCGGCGTTGAGGCGACCCGCATTTCGTCCGACGTCACCCGCTGGGCGTCGGGCGGCACCACCTGCTCCCGCCCAGCCTGACGGAGACTGATCCGCGTGACCCTTTCGAACACGATCCCGATCACCGACGAACTGGTCGCTTCGCACGGCCTCAAGCCGGACGAATACCAGCGCATTCTCGACCTGATCGGGCGCGAGCCGAGCTTCACCGAACTCGGCATCTTCTCGGCGATGTGGAACGAGCACTGCTCGTACAAGTCCTCCAAGAAGTGGCTCAAGACGCTGCCGACCTCGGGTCCGAGGGTCATCCAGGGGCCGGGGGAGAATGCCGGCGTGGTCGATATCGGCGACGGGCAGGCCGTGGTCTTCAAGATGGAGAGCCACAACCACCCCTCCTATATCGAGCCCTATCAGGGCGCGGCGACGGGCGTCGGCGGTATCTTGCGGGACGTCTTCACCATGGGCGCGCGGCCGGTGGCGGCGATGAACGCGCTGCGCTTCGGCGTGCCGGATCATCCGAAGACGAAGCATCTCGTGGCGGGCGTGGTCGCGGGCGTCGGCGGCTACGGCAATTCCTTCGGCGTGCCGACGGTGGGCGGCGAGGTCGAGTTCGACGCCAGCTACAACGGCAACTGCCTCGTCAACGCATTTGCGGCCGGGCTTGCCGACACCGACAAGATCTTCCTGTCGCAGGCCAAGGGCGTCGGCCTGCCGGTGGTCTATCTCGGCGCCAAGACAGGACGCGACGGCGTCGGCGGCGCGACGATGGCCTCGGCCGAGTTCGACGACGACATCGAGGAAAAGCGCCCGACCGTGCAGGTCGGCGATCCGTTCACCGAAAAGTGCCTGCTCGAAGCCTGTCTCGAACTGATGAAGACGGGCGCGGTCATCGCGATCCAGGACATGGGCGCGGCGGGGCTGACCTGCTCGGCCGTCGAGATGGGCGCCAAGGGCGATCTTGGCATCGAACTCGACCTCGATGCCGTTCCGGTGCGCGAGGAGCGCATGTCGGCTTACGAGATGATGCTTTCGGAAAGCCAGGAGCGGATGCTCATGGTGCTGCGCCCCGAAAAGGAAAAAGAGGCTGAGGCGATCTTCCGCAAATGGGGGCTCGACTTCGCCATCGTCGGCAAGACGACGGACGATCTGCGTTTTCGCGTCATCCATCAGGGCGAGGAAGTCGCCAATCTGCCGATCAAGGAACTGGGCGACCAGGCGCCGGAATATGACCGGCCGTGGGTGGAAAGCCCGAAGGCCGCCCTGCCCGACTTTTCCGTCCTGCCCGCGATCGACCCGGCGGATGCGCTGCTGAAGCTGATCAGTTCGCCGAATCTTTCGTCGCGGCGCTGGGTCTGGGAGCAATACGACACGCTGATCCAAGGCAACTCGCTGCAACGGCCGGGCGGCGACGCCGGTGTGGTGCGCGTCGAGGGGCATGAGACCAAGGCGCTCGCTTTCTCGTCGGACGTGACGCCGCGCTATGTCGAGGCCGATCCGTTCGAAGGCGGCAAGCAGGCGGTTGCCGAATGCTGGCGAAACCTTTGCGCGACCGGCGCGCTGCCGCTGGCGGCGACGGACAATCTGAATTTCGGCAACCCGGAGCGCCCGGAAATCATGGGCCAGCTTGTCGGAGCCATCAAAGGCATCGGCGAAGCCTGCCGCGCGCTCGACTTCCCGATCGTCTCGGGCAACGTGTCGCTCTACAACGAGACCAACGGCAAGGCGATCATGCCGACCCCGACCATAGGCGGCGTCGGGCTCATCGACGACTGGTCGAAAATGGCGCGCATCGGTTTTGCCGCCGAGGGCGATGCGATCCTGCTCGTCTGCAAATCAAACATGTGGGGCACCCATCTGGCGCAGTCCGCCTATATGCGCGATCTGCACGGGCGTCGCGACGGACCGCCGCCGCCGGTCGATCTCGTCCATGAGCGCAAGGCCGGCGAATTCGTGCGCGATGCCATCCATGACGGCCGCATCACCGCCTGCCACGACCTTTCCGACGGCGGCCTTGCCGTGGCGGTCGCCGAGATGGCAATGGCCTCCGGCATCGGGGCGGCGATCAGCCTGCCCATGCCGACCGATCCGGCACCGGTCCTCTTCGGCGAAGACCAGGGCCGCTATCTGATGACAGTGCCGCGGGCCGACAAGCAGCTTTTGCGCGAGGTCATCGACGAAGGGGCGGCGCGCGGGCTGGTCGTCGCCTGGATCGGCGAGACGGGCGGCACCGAATTGAAACTGCCCGGCACGCGTGCCATATCCGTGAAGGACCTTTCGTCTCGTCACGAAGCATGGTTCCCGGGTTTCATGGACTGAAGGCAGGCAGCAATGGCAATGGACGCGCACGACATCGAACGCATGATCAAGGAAGCGATTCCCGATGCGAAAGTGACGATCCGCGACCTGGCCGGCGACGGCGATCACTATGCCGCCGAAGTCGTGGCGGAGAGCTTTCGCGGCAAGAGCCGGGTGCAGCAGCACCAGATGGTCTACAACGCATTGCAGGGAAACATGGGCGGGGTGCTGCACGCGCTGGCGTTGCAGACTAGCGTGCCGGAGTAGGCAAACTCGACAGGCCGGTTTCCATCGCCTATATCGGGTGCAAACGAATTATCGGCGGCTCGCCCGCCAAGGATTGAAGACATGACCGCGATCAGCCAGTTCATCGACAGCGAAGTGAAGAGCAACGACGTCGTTCTGTTCATGAAGGGAACGCCGGGCTTTCCGCAATGTGGCTTCTCGGGCCAGGTGGTGCAGATTCTCGATTATCTCGGCGTCGACTACAAGGGCGTCAACATCCTGACCTCGGACGAATTGCGCCAGGGAATCAAGGAATATTCCAATTGGCCGACGATCCCCCAGCTCTACGTGAAGGGCGAATTCGTCGGCGGCTGCGACATCATCCGCGAGATGTTTCAGGCAGGCGAACTTCAGACCTTCCTGGGCGAAAAGGGCGTTTCCGCCAAGGGTGCCGCCTGAAGCAATTTCCGCGGCCTCCCCGCCGCAAGCAAAATCAAGCCCCGACGATGCGCCGGCCCCGCCCGGCGCATTTTCGTCTGGGCGGCATCACTGGATCAATCCGCATGGACCAGCCTCGTTCCCATGTCGCGCTGCCGACGAGTTTTCCGCTCGGCCGCAACGAGCTGATCGCGCTTGCCGCCGCGCTGATGGCGCTCAATGCGCTGGCGATCGACATCATGCTGCCGGGCCTCCAGGAAATCGGTGCCAGCCTTGGCGAGAGCGACGAGAACCGCCGGCAGTTCGTCATCACCGCCTATGTGACCGGGTTCGGCTTCGCGCAATTGCTTTTCGGTCCGCTCTCCGACCGGTTCGGCCGGCGCGCGCCGCTGATCGTCGGACTGTTCATCTATGTCGGCGCAGCCTTTGCCTGCGCCTTCGCACCCTCCTTCGAGACGCTGCTTCTCATGCGCTTCGTGCAGGGCCTCGGGGCGGCGGCGACGCGCGTCATCGCGATCTCGCTCGTCCGCGACATCTTCGGTGGGCGGGCCATGGCCGAGGTCATGTCGCTCGTCTTCATGGTGTTCATGGTCGTACCGGTCATCGCGCCGGGCGTCGGGCAAGTCGTCATGCTGTTCGGCGACTGGCCCATGATCTTTCTGTTCATGGGAACGACTTCGGCCTGCGTGCTGGTCTGGACGTCGATGCGCCTGCCCGAGACGCTGAAGCCGGAACATCGCCGCCCGTTCACCGTGCGCGTGATCGCCGATGGGTTTCGCATCGTGCTGACCAACCGGGTGTCGATCTGCTACACGGCGGCCTTCACCTGCATCTTCGGCGCGCTGTTCGGTTTCATCAATTCCGCGCAGCAGGTCTATATCGGCATCTATGGCGTCGGCGCGTGGTTCCCGGTTCTGTTCGCCATCGTGGCCGGACTGATGGCCGTTTCGTCCTATCTGAACTCGCGTCTCGTCGGCCGGTTCGGAATGCGAAAGCTCGCCCATGGCGCGCTGATCGGCTTCATCGGCGTAACCACGATCAGCTTCTTATGGTCGCTGACCGGCACCGTCCCGCTCTGGGCGTTCACGGTTTTGTTCGCGCTCGCGATGATGCAGTTTTCGTGGATCGGATCGAACTTCAATTCGCTCGCCATGGAGCCGCTCGGCCACGTCGCCGGCACGGCCTCGTCCGTGCAGGGATTCCTGCAAACGGTGGGCGGCGGCATTCTCGGCGCGATGATCGGGCAGGCATTCGACGGCACGGTGACGCCGCTGGCGGCAGGGTATTTCTTCGCCGGTCTCGGCGCGCTGGGAATGGTGTTGCTGGCGGAGCGGGGCAAGCTCTTGCAAGCACAGCATGAGGCGCCGGTGCGGCGCCACTGATTTTCAGAGCGCCTGGAAATCGAAGAGCTTCGTGTCGAGGAGATGGGACGGGCGCACATTGGCCAGCGCACGGATCATCGCTTCCTTGCGGCCGGGCATCCGGCGCTCCATCTCGGCGATCATTTCCTTCATGGCGTTTCGCTGAAGGCCAGCCTGGCTGCCGCACAGATCGCACGGAATGATCGGAAAGCGCATGGCTTCGGCGAATCTGGCGAGGTCCGCTTCGGCGCAATAGGCGAGCGGGCGCAGGACCATCAGGTCGCCGTCGTCGTTCAGGAGCTTGGGCGGCATGGCGGCGAGGCGGGCGCCGTGGAAGAGGTTCAGGAAGAACGTTTCCAGAATGTCCTCGCGATGATGGCCGAGGACGAGCGCCGAACACCCCTCCTCCCGCGCAATGCGGTAGAGATTGCCGCGGCGAAGGCGCGAGCAGAGCGCGCAGTAGGTCGCGTTTTCCGGCACCTTTTCCGTGACGATCGAATAAGTGTCGCGATATTCGATGCGGTGGGCGATGCCGTGCCGTGACAGGTAGTCCGGCAGGATGTGTTTCGGGAAATTCGGCTGGCCCTGGTCCAGATTGCAGGCAAGGAGTTCGACGGGAAGCAGGCCGCGCCACTGAAGATCGAGCAGGATCGCCAGAAGGCCGTAGGAATCCTTGCCGCCGGACAGCGCGACCAGCCATTTTTCGCCCGGCCTGACCATGGCGAAATCGTCGAGCGCCTGGCGCGTGGAACGCAAAAGGCGCTTGCGCAGCTTGTTGAACTCGACCGAACGCGGCGCATCCGCCATCAAGGGCGGAATGGTCCGCGCGTCGTCGTCTTCGGGCTGGTGGAGCGTCATCGTCGCGTTAGACCAAAGCGGGAGCCAAAAATAAAGGCCGCGTCGAAACGCGGCCCATCTAGATTCGATGATCGAAACCGATCAGCGCGAGTAGAACTCGACGACCAGGTTCGGTTCCATCTGGACGGCGAACGGAACGTCGGCCAGGCCCGGAACGCGGTTGTAGGTCGCGACCATCTTCGAGTGATCGACTTCCAGATAGTCCGGAATGTCACGCTCGGCGAGTTGGACCGATTCAAGGACGACGACGAGCTGCTTCGACTTCTCGCGCACTTCGATCACGTCGCCCGGACGGCAGCGGAAGGAGCCGATGTTGGTGCGGCGGCCGTTGACGTTGACGTGGCCGTGGTTGACGAACTGGCGGGCGGCGAAGATCGTCGGCGCGAACTTGGCACGGTAGACGATCGCGTCCAGGCGCGACTCGAGCAGGCCGATCAGATTGTCCGGCGTATCGCCCTTGCGACGGTCGGCTTCCTCGTAGGTCTTGCGGAACTGCTTCTCGGAGATGTCGCCGTAATGGCCCTTGAGCTTCTGCTTGGCACGGAGTTGCAGGCCGAAGTCGGACAGCTTGCCCTTGCGGCGCTGGCCGTGCTGGCCGGGGCCGTATTCGCGCTTGTTGACCGGGGACTTCGGACGGCCCCAGATGTTTTCGCCCAAACGGCGGTCGAGCTTGTACTTTGCGGATTGGCGCTTGCTCATCGCATTCCCTTTCAAACAATTGCACCCGGATGCTCGCGCACCGGGCGAAGGAAACGCGCCCTCCTCTGGCCTCCGTTTTCGGAGCCTGACAGGACATCTCACGCAATGCGATGAAGATGCCCACGGGACACGTCAAATGAAACACCGCGCATTGCGGCGCGGCGTTGGGTGCTCTCTAGGCCAAGGGCGCGGCCCTGTCAATGCCGCGCATCAGCCGAAGATCAGGCCCTCGCCGACATGAAGGGCGAGCCCGGCGAGGCCGCCGATGATCATGCCGTTGAAGCGGATATATTGCAGGTCGCGGCCGATGTTGAGTTCGATGAGGCGCGTGGTCTGCGCGATGTCCCATGCCTTGACCTGTTCGGCGATGAAGACCGCGACGCCGGATTTCTGTTTCTCGACGAAGGAGGAAAGCGCGACGACGAAGCCGGCATTCATGTCGGCGCGGATGTCCGGGTCGTCGGCAAGACGGCGGCCGATCTCGACAAACATCGAGGCGAGATGTGTGCGGATGATGGAAGTGTCGCTCTCTGCATCCTCGCGCAGGAAGGCGGCAAGGTTCTTCCAGATCTCGTCGGCGAGCGTGGCGAGTTCGGGGCGGGCGAGAAGGTTCGCCTTGATCCGCTCGGCGCGGGCGACATAGGCCGGGTCGGACTTCAGATCCTCGATGAAGCGCAGCGCGAAGGCGTCGAACTCCTGCCGGAGCGGGTGATCGGGGTCGCTGCCGGCTTCCTCCATCAGGCGGCCGGCCGAGGTGACGATCTTGCTCAGAAGGTAGGCGTCAGCGCGGAAGATGTTGGCAAGCGTCGGCAGTTCGGCGCGGATACGCTCGCGCATGACGCCCAGCGTTTTTTCGTCGTTGAGGATGCCTCCGAGGACGTGGATGAGGCCATCGAAAAGCCGCTGATGGCGGCGCTCGGCGGTGACGGCGGAGAGAAGTTCGGCCGCGACGGGCGCGATGTCGATCTCCTCGAGGCGCTCGACGACGCGTTTGCCGAGAAAACCGCGCAGGTTCGAGTTCTCGAGCGCGGCGAGCGCCTGCGGCGTCATGCGCGTGACGAAGCCGGCGAGGTCGTCCGCATGGCGGCGCTCGCCCAGCCAATCGGCGACGAGGCGGGCGAAGTCGACCTCCTGGAGTTTGGACCGAACGGCCTTTTCGGTGAGGAAGTTCGTCTCGATGAAGCGGCCGAGATTGTCGGCGATACGGCCCTTGTTGTCCGGAATGATCGCCGTGTGCGGAATCGGCAGGCCGAGAGGACGGCGGAACAGGGCCACCACCGCATACCAGTCGGCAATGCCGCCAATCGCGGCGGCCTCGGCAAAGGCGGCGACATAGACGAGGCCCGGATAGTCGGCCTGAAATGCACGGGCGGCGAGGAAGACCGCGACGCACATGACCAGCGCGGATGTCGCGACAGCCTTGGTGCGCCGCAGAGCCCGCGCCTTGTCGTCGTCGCTCAACCTCGCGATCTCAGCGCGAGCGATATCCCGATTCAGGTTATTTTGCATTGCACGCGCATTTTATATTGCATTGCACAAAATCATCCCTATATACGCATCCAGCCTCGAGCCATAACGGGCGAGGCCCCGACCATGGCTCCCAAACGAGAATGGAGATTCAAATGACCAAGACCAAGACCCAGCAGACCGCCGCTTCCTATTTCGACGGTTTCACCCGCGCTTTCGACGATGTCGGCGCCAAGATGCATGTTCCCGAAGCCGCGCGCGACTTCTTCCGCACGCAGGCCGCGACCGCCTCGCAGCGCGCCGAAGACCTGCACCGCCAGGCCAAGTCGCTCGCCGACCAGACCAAGTCCGTTTTCGGACCGTTTGCCGGCAGCTACGAGACGGTGACGCGCTCGATGCTCGACGCGACGCTCGCCAATACGCAGCATTACTTTGCCACGGTCGAGAAGCTTGCCGACGCCAATTCGGTCGGTGAAGCCCTTTCGATCCAGGCCGACTACGTGCGCGAGGCGACTGCCGCCAACATGGAGCGCATCCGCACCGGCGCCGACCAGGCGAAGACGCTGATGGCCGACAACGCCAAGGTGGTTCAGGATCAGGTCAAGAAGGCCGCCTGAACCTGCCTATTGACGAGACAAAAGGCCCGGTCGATCCGGGCCTTTTGCATGTCCTCAGTCAGGCGGCGAGAAAGCCGGGTTGAGGCATCACCTGTGGAGACAGAATTTCCACCTGGGGTTCAAGCTCGATCATCCCGACCGTCTCTCCACCCTCGAAGCGCAGACGCGCATTGAATTTCGAGGCCAGTTTCTTCATCGCCTGATTCTGCGGATGGGTGGTGACGCGCAGCTGCGTGTAACCCAGCGCGTGCGCGTGCCAGATCAGCCGCTGGAACAGCTTGCTGCCGATGCCGCGGTGCTGGAGAACCTTTTCCACCGAGAACGCGATCTCGCCGGTCGGCTCGCCCTCGCCATCGATCTCGTGCAGTTCGGCGGCGCCCAGAACCACGTCATTCTCGACATAGCCGATCACCGTCGTGCCGGCACGAAAGGCGCGCTCGGCATAGGCGGCGACGAAAGCGTCGTTCGACGGACCGTTGAAGCGGTCACGGCGGCTTTCCAGATCGAGGCGAAGGAGGTGTTCGCGGAACCTCGGCAGGTCCGACGGGCGAAGCTGGCGGATGACGCCAAGGGGAATTTCAGTCACGATTCCAAAGCTACTCATATCGTCGCTCTCCTCAAGGGCTCCTCCCCTGAAGTCGAAGCAACTCGACAAGCCGGATATTGTGCGTCGCAACATGATTTTCAAGCTGAAACCGCACTCGCATGGCTGCCATGCGGATGAAAAGATGATAATAACGCTCATGTTTTTTTCAATGAAAGCTTGTCTGGAACCGTTCTAAGGAATAGACCATATCAATGCCGATCGTCGGAATCGTGAAAGGTATGCCATGCGGCTGACCCGCCAGACGAATTACGCAGTGCGCATCCTGATGTATTGCGCCGCAAATCCCGGACGGCTGAGCCGCATTCCCGAGATCGCGAGCGCCTATGGCGTCTCCGAGCTTTTCCTGTTCAAGATCTTGCAGCCGCTGGTCGAGCACAATCTGGTCGAGACCGTTCGTGGCCGCAATGGCGGCGTGCGGCTGGGACGCGCGGCATCGCAGATTACGCTGTTCGACATCGTGCGCGTGACGGAAGACAATTTCGCCATGGCCGAATGTTTCGAAAAGGACGCGACCGAGTGCCCGCTGGTCGACGCCTGCGCGCTGAACGAAGCATTGCGCAAGGCGCTCGGCGCATTCTTCGAGGTGCTCGAAAGCTATACGATCGAAGACCTCGTCAAGGCGCGCCCGAACATGCGTTCGCTGCTCGGCATCGATGTGGAACTGCCGCGCGCGGTCGTCGCAAACTAGACTTCGATCGACTGCGGCAGGACGAAGGGCGTGCGGCCCGAAGGCGCCACACCGACGCGCAGGCGGCAGTCGAATACGTTTTCGATCAGATCGTCGGTCAGAAGATCGGCCGGAGCGCCGAAGGCCGCCACCCTGCCCTCATGCAGCATCATCATCCGGTCCGCATACATCGCCGTCAGGTTGAGATCGTGCAGCACGGCGATGATTCCGCCGCCGCCACGCGCGTAGTCGCGCGCCACATCCATGATGACGAGCTGGTGCTTGATGTCGAGGCTCGAAACGGGCTCGTCGAGGAAGAGGAAGCGCGGCCGACCGTCGAGCACCGGTTCCCAGACCTGGCAGAGGACGCGGGCGAGTTGCACCCGTTGCTGTTCGCCGCCGGAGAGTTCCTGATAGTGCCGGCCGGCGAAACCGGCGAGATCGACGGCCGAAAGGGCGCGGTCTGGCAGCGATTCCAGATCGCGGCCGGCGACGCCGGAGCGTCCGCCCATCAGGCCGAGCCGAACGATCTCGCGCACCGTGAAGGGAAAGGACAGGCTGGTCGCCTGCGGCAGCACGGCGCGAAGGCCGGCGGCCTGCCACGGCTTCATCGAGGCCAGGTCACGGCCATCGAAGCGGATCTCGCCCGTCGAATCGAGGTCGCCGGACAAGGCTTTGAGAAAGGTCGACTTTCCCGATCCGTTCGGCCCGACGATGGCGGTGATTTCTCCGGCGCGCGCGGTGAAGTCGATGCCATGCAGGATCGGCCGACCGCCGAGCGAGACCTTGACGTTGCGGGTTTCGATCATCGCAACCTCACAGGTCCAGCACGCCGCGCCGGCGCAGCAATATCCAGAGGAAGAACGGTGCGCCGACGGCGGCCGTGACGATGCCGATCGGCAGTTCGGCCGGCGCGACGATGGTTCGCGAGACGGCGTCGGCCAGAAGCAGGAGGCTTGCGCCGAGAAGCGCGGATGCCGGCAGGAGATAGCGGTGGTCGGGGCCGATCGACAGCCGCAGGAGGTGCGGCACGACGATGCCGACGAAGCCGATTCCGCCGGATACGGCGACCGATGCGCCCGTCGCGGCGGCAACCTTGACGATCGCGATGTTCTTCAGGCGCTGGACGGGCACGCCCAGATGGTGCGCGGCCCCCTCGCCCAGTGCCAGCGCATTCAGCCCGCGCGCGAGGAACGGCGATGCGACGAGCGCGAGGACGATGATGGGGCCGGCGGCGGCGATCTTGGTCCATGTCGCGCCGGCGAGCGAGCCGAGCCCCCAGAAGGTCAGGTCGCGCAACTGGTTGTCGTCGGCCAGATAGACGAGGACGCCGGAGAATGCGCCTGCCATGGCGCCGAGCGCGATGCCGGCGAGAAGCATGGTGGCGACCGAGGTCTGGCCGCGCCGCGTGGCGACCTTGTAGAGAAGCATCGTCGTTCCAAGGCCGCCGAGAAAGGCCGCGAACGGCAGGGCGTAGATGCCGAAGAGAGCGACGACCGGACCGAGCGTCGTGCCGCCCAGAACGATGATCGAAATCGCGCCGAGACCGGCGCCTGCGGACACGCCGACGAGGCCCGGATCGGCAAGCGGATTGCGGAACAGGCCCTGCATGACCGCGCCGGACACGGCCAGCGCCGCGCCGATGAGGATTCCCAGCGCGACGCGCGGCAGGCGGATGTCGTAAACGATGACCCGGTCGCGGGCCGAAATCTCGACGTCGCCGGAGAGCGAGGCGCGGATGAGATCGACAACGGAAGCGTCCGATGCGCCGGCCGTCAGGCTGAACAGCGCAACGAGAACGAGCGCGCCGGCAAGGCCGAGGATCGTCAGCCGCGCGATGCCCGAACGGTCGCCCGCCGGCCTTGCCCGTCGACCGGTGGCCGGCGTCGCCTCTTCCATCACGCTCATCTCAGTCGGCCGGCGCGTCGTCGTAAAGCGCGGCGGCCAGATCCTTCGCCGCATCGGCCGTGCGCGGGCCGAAGCCGAGCAGGAACGCGCCGTCCATGCGGATGACGCGGCCCGCTTCCGCGGCAGGCGTTGCCGCCAATGCCGGCTGCGTGGAGAGATCCACGGGCGTCGGGTCGAGATTGCCGCCGCGGTTCATCATCAGGATCACGTCCGGCGCGGCGGTGATGATCGCCTCGTCGGTCAACTGCTTGTAGCCGGGATAGTCGGTGATCGCGTTTTCGCCGCCGGCGAGCCGGATCATGCCGTCGGCAGCGGTGCCGGTGCCGGACGCCATCACACGCCCGCCCTCCATCGACAGGATGAAGAGCACGCGGGCGGGGTCGTCGATGTCCGCGACGGCATCCTCCGCCGTCTGGAGATCGGCGTCGATACGCATTGCGAGTTCGGCCGCTTCCTTTTCGACGCCGAGGGCTTTGCCGACCGCCTCGACCTTGGCGAGGACACCTTCACGATCGAAGCTTTCGGGGACGGTGACGACCGGCACGCTCGCCGAGCGGATCACCTCCATCGCCTCGGGCGGACCCGCGCCATCGAGCGTCAGGATCAGGTCGGGATCGACCGACAGCACGCCTTCCGGCGAAAGCGCGCGCATGTAGCCCACGTCGGGAAGCGCCAGCGCCTCGCCGGGAAAGACGCTGGTCGTGTCGCGGGCGATCAGCCGGTCTTCCTCGCCGAGCGCATAGACGATCTCGGTCAGTGAGCCGCCGATGGCGACGATGCGTTGCGGGCCGTCCTGCGCGGCCACCGCGGCCGAGAGCGCCAGCGTCGATATCAGGCCAAGAATGATGGTCTTCATGCAATCGCCCCGTTCAGGCCGCGCTCGAACGCGGGGTGCGCGGCAGGTTTTCCGCTATCAGGCGCCAGTCCGAACGCTCGTCCTCGCCTTCCTTGCGTTTGCCGAAGAACTGGATGATCAGTTCGCCCCTGGCGTCATAGGCTTCGATCGATGTGACGTGGCCTTCCTTCGTCGGCTTGCGCACGCCCCAGAGTTCGGCGACGTGGTCGGCGCGCAGATGGAGGTGGAAGGTCGGGTCCATGACGTTGATCCACGGCCCCATCGGCTTGACGTTCATGATCGGTCCCGAGTGGATCTGGATGCAGCCGCGATTTCCCACGAAACACATGATCGGAAACGCCTGCTCGACGGCATGATTGAACATGGCGTGCAGCGCGCTTGCGTCAAGCTGCCAGGCGAAATCGTCGCCCACGAGACCGACCGCCTCGCGGCGTGACAGCTTGAGCGAGCGCAACAGGCCGACGAATTCGTGCGGGTCGGTCATTGCCGCCCAGCGGTCGCGCACGGCGTTGCCATCCGCGCTCGCAGGCACCAGTTCGACCGGGGCGGCCGGCTCGATCTCCAGTTCCTGCGCCTGCGCATCCGATGCAAGGGAAGCGACGAGTTTGTGGAAGGCATAAAGATTGGAGGATGGGCGCAGATGGATCTTGTGGACCGCATCGCCCGCCTTGTCGAAGAATTGCAGACTGCGGCGGATATCGTCGCCGTCGCGCTTTTCCACGGCAAAACCATACGCCCAAGCCTTCGGGAAGATTCGCAGATCGATCTCGCCGCCCAGAACCATCGCCGCATGGGGTCCGGGGTGGACATTGTCGTAGATGCCGATCTTCTCGTGGACGGCGCTTTCGTTTCGCGTCAGCGCCATCACCTCGCCCACGGCCTCCAGCCCGGCGAGAAGGTCGTTCACGCGCGGTTCGATCACCGTCGCGCCCTCGCCCACATGAGCGGCGACGAGTTCGGCTTCGGAAACGGCAAGCTGCGCGGCGAGGTCGCGCTCGCGCATCTTCGGATTGTCGGCGCGCGCCTGACGGATTTCCCCCGGCGACGGCTTCGCAACGAAATTCATGGAACACCTATTTGTTGAGGATCAGCTTGCCCTGGCGGGTGATCTTGAGGCGATAGACCGAACCTTCATGTTCGATGCAGATTTCCGTGCGGCCGGCGAAAAGATCGCGGCTTTGCACATGACGCGGCTCGGCGCGGTCATGCTCGGGCTTCCAATCCGTCTTCCAACGCTCAGCAAACGCGTCCTGTGAATTGCTCATATTCACCGTGTCACACCCCTATTCGCGCCGGGCTTGCTGAAGGCTGGCTGGGCGACATCACAATTCTCGAATTCGATTTCTTGACAGTGATAATCAGGTTTTATAGGGAAGCGCAATACCGGAGTGAATTGGTCAGGTAATGACCATCCGCTTTCCAACACGCCAGCAAGCCTCAGCGCCAGCCAGCAGCCAACCAGATCTTTGAATCAGGAGCAGGGTGATGACGGGCACAGGGGCACGGGGCGCAAGCCCGACAAGACGAACACGGCGGGCCATTCTGCTCGCCAGCGCGGCGCTTTTGGCGGGTTCGCCCGCCGTGGCACAGGAGGAAACCGATCTGTCGGAAGCGCTCGCACGCGTGACCGTGCTCGACCAGATCACCATCGTCAGCCGGACGGGCGAAAGCCCGATCGACCAGTTGGCCTCGGTGAGCCGGGTCGATCGCGAGCAGATCGAGCGCCGCCAGGCGTCCAGCCCCGGCGGGCTGTTCTTCGGCGTGCCGGGCATCACCGCTCAGTCCGACGCCAAGCGCGCGACCTCCAGCATCAATGTGCGCGGATTGCAGGATTTCGGCCGCGTCTCCGTTATCGTCGATGGCGCACGACAGAACTTCCAGCGCTCCGGCCACGGAACCCAGAGCCTCTTCTTTCTCGATCCCGAACTGATCCAGCAGGTCGACGTGATCCGCGGTCCCGTCGCCAATACATACGGATCGGGTGCGATCGGCGGCGTCGTGTTCTTCGAGACGAAGGACGCGGAAGATTTCCTGCGCGATGATGAAACCTACGCCGTGTCGGCCACCGGCCGCTACGAAAGCAACGGCAAAGGCTGGACGACCAGCGCGGTCGGCGCCTATCGCATCAACGATGCCGTCGACGTTGTCGGCAACATCGTCTGGCGCGACTTCGGCGACTTCAAGGATGGCGGCGGCGACCGGGTGTCGGGTTCCGGCTTCGATGTCCTGAGTGGACTTTTGAAGTCGACCATAAGGCCGACCGAGTTCTCCACGCTCAAGCTGGGCTGGTCGGGCGCCGACAATGGCTGGACCGAGCGCGGCGGGCTTTCCGACATCGACGTGCGCCAGAACACCTTCACCGCGCGCTACAACGTGACCGATCCGGACCAGACCTGGCTCGACCTCAACATCAACGGGTCGTTCAACGGCGTCGCGCTCGACCAAACCTTCCTCGCGCCCTCCCAGCAGTTCTCATCGGTCAATGGCGCGCCAATCATCATTCCGGCCGGCGCGCAGACCAATTACGACCTCGATACGCTCGGGGTAGACATCTGGAACACGTCGCGCTTTTCGACCGGCCTCGTCGACCATGAACTGACCTATGGCGGCGACTGGTTGCAGGACGATGTCGTGACCACGAGCCCTTCGGGCGGAGCGGACGTCTTCACCCCCTCCGGCAAACGGCGCGTCGGCGGCGCATATGTCCAGAACAAGCTGACCTATGACTGGCTCGAGGTCATCGGCGGGCTGCGCTACGACAGCTACAGCCTCGACGGCACGAATGCGCAAAGCTCGGGCGACCGGCTGTCGCCGCGCCTGACGGTGGGCGTCACGCCCTTCGACAGCGAAGCGCTCGCGGGGCTGCAATTCTACGGCACCTATGCGGAAGGCTACCGCTCGCCCAGCGTCACCGAAACGCTGATCAGCGGCCTGCATCCAAATGGCGTGGTGTTCCCGTTCCTGCCCAACCCCAACCTGCGCCCGGAAACGGCGAAGACCTGGGAAGCCGGCATCAACTACAGCCGCGACGGCATCTTCAACGGCAATGACAGCCTGCGCATCAAGGCCGCCTATTTCCACAACGATGTCCAGGACTATATCGGCGGCGTGAACCTGTCGCCCTTCGTGCCGGGATCAGGGTGTCGGTTCACGCCGGGCGCTTCGCGCATCCCGATCTGCTTCCAGTACCAGAACTTCGCGTCCGCCGAGATCCGCGGCTTCGAGTTCGAGGCGCTCTACGACCAGGGACGTTTCTTCGGCGGGCTTTCGGCATCGATCATCGACGGCTTCACCGAACAGAACGGCGTGCGCGCCGACCTCGTCACCATCCCCTCGAGCCAGGTGACGGCGCAGCTTGGAATGCGCGCCTATGAAGGCCGGCTGACCTTCGGCGGCGAAGTGCAGCACAACGTCCCGCCCAGCGGCGCAAGCTTTGCCGATGACTACACGCTGGTGAACCTGTTCGCCAACTACCAGGCGAGCGAGAACGTCAGGCTCGACTTTCGCGTCGACAACCTGTTCGATGTGAAATACGCAAATCCGCTCAACGCCTCGACGACGACGACGGTTTTCGAACCGGGCCTGTCGGTCAAGGTCGGCGCAACGGTGCGGTGGGGCGGCTGATGGAGACCGGGGCGACGTGCATTCGCCTGGCCTCCACCGGCGTCGCCCCGGCTCGTCCATCCATCTGGTCAACACCTATTCGGAGACATTCATGACATCGACCTGGAAGCGTGCATCGCTCGGCATCGCCGCCGTTGCGCTCGCCTGGGGGCCGGCGGCAGCGCAGGAGGCGACCGCGCCTGCGCTCTCGCTCGAACTCAACGCCTTGCAGCCCTCCGAGGGCGGATGCCGGCTGACCTTCGTCGTGGAGAACGGCCTTGGCGCCGATGTCAGCCGCGCGGCGTTCGAGCTCGTCCTGTTCAATGCCGAGGGCCTGGTCGACCGGATGACGGTCGTCGACTTCCAAGACCTGCCGGCCGACAAGACCAAGGTGCGCCAGTTCGACTTCAAGGGCACGCCCTGCGACCAGCTCGGCCGCGTGCTCATCAACGATGCGACGGACTGCGCCGGCGACGGCATCGCGCCGGACGCCTGCATTCGCAATCTCAAGACCGCGACCAAATCGTCGTCGGTCGAATTCGGGAGCTGACCTCAGATGGTCGAGACAATCCGCTGGTTTCTGGAGCTGGGCGGCGCGGTCGTCGCCATCCTGCTCGTCCTGTCCGTCTTCGCGGTCGCCATCATCGTCCTGAAGTTCTGGCAGTTCTGGCGCGAAGGGGTCGGCCGGCACGGCCGCGCCAAGAAGGCGCTGCACGCCTGGTTCCATGGCGGATACGGCGATGCGCGTCATCTTCTCGACGAGGACCGCTCGGCGCTCGGCTCGGCGCTTTCGACCGCGATGCGGCTGTCGGCCAATCGCACCACCTCCAAGGCGGTGATCGAAGACGAGGTCGGGCGCATCGCGCTCGGTCGGCTCCACGAATTGCAAAAAGGATTCCGCGCGCTCGACGCCATCGCGCAGATCGCGCCCCTGCTCGGCCTGTTCGGCACGGTGCTCGGCATGATCGAAGCGTTTCAGGCGCTCCAGGGCGCGGGCAACGCCGTCGACCCCTCGCTGCTCGCGGGCGGCATCTGGGTGGCGCTGCTTACCACGGCGGTCGGCCTTGCGGTCGCAATGCCGGTGTCGCTGGTCCTGACATGGTTCGAGACGCGGCTCGAAAACGAGCGCGTGGCGATCGAGACGATGACCACCTCGCTGCTTTCGCAGCGCGAGATCGGCACGACGCAGCCCGTTCGCGCAGATTTCACGGCGGAGCGGAGCCATGCGCATTGAACAGGCGGTCAAGCGACGGCGGCCCTTGTCGCTGACCTCGCTGATCGACGTCATCTTCCTGCTGCTTCTGTTCTTCATGCTGTCCTCGACCTTCACGCGGTTCGCGGAAGTCGAGATCACCGGCGGACGGGCGGCGACGGCAAGCGCGGCGGAACGGCCGGACGTGCTGATCCGGCTTTCCGCCGAGGGCTGGCAGGTGAACGGCGCGACATTCACCGAGAACGACGCGATGCCCGAACTTGCCCGCCTGCACGAGGCGGGTGCGGAAAGCGCCGTCGTGCTCGTGCGCGGCGCGGATGTGACCTCGCAGATGCTGGTCGGCGCGGTCGAGCGCATCCGGCGCGAAACGGAACTCACGCTTTCGGTAGCCAGGTAGAACGATGAAGCTTGCAAGGCCACGCCCCACCCGAAAGGGAGAAAGCACGATCGCGCTGATCAACATCGTCTTCCTGATGCTGATCTTCTTCCTGATCGCCGGATCGCTCACGCCGCCGATCGACCCGGAGGTCTCGTTCATCTCCACGGCCGATGCGGACGGGTCCGAACCGCCGGACGCGCTTTTCGTGACGGCCGAAGGCACGATGCGCAGCCGCGGCGTCGAAATGAGCGCGGCCGACTACGTGGCCCGCGAGAGCGAGCGCCAGTCGGCCGCAGATGCGGTGGAGATAAAGCTTGCGGCCGACCGCAACCTGGCCGCCGACAAGCTCATCGACGTCGTTGCGGAACTGCGCGCCGCCGGTGCCGGCACCATCCGCGTGATCACCGAGCGGGCAGTTCCATGAGATCGCGCCTGTTCAAATGGACGGCCGCCTTCGCCATCTCCGCCGCAATCCACGCCGGTGCGGTGGGGCTTTTCCTGTCGCCCAACGAGGAGATCAAGATCGCCGGCGGCGAACCGACCGAACTTGCCGTGATCGGCAATGCCTTCGAGGATCAGGTTGCGGCGGGCGACGTCTCGGAAACCCTGACGCCGAGCGAAACCGAAACGGTCGAGCCGGTCGAGACGGCACAGGACATGGCGGCGGTGCAGCCGCAGGTGGCCGAGACACCGCCGACCGAAGCAGCGCAGGTGCCGCCGATCGAAGAGGCGCCCGCGCCCGAGGTGGAGGCGATCAAAGCCGAACCCGTGGAGGACGCCACCGCCGTTCCCGTTCTGCCGGCACAGCGCGAAGAGGAAGAGGCCGAACAGGCCGAGGCCGTCGAGCCGGAGGCCGCGCTGGCCGAGGAGCAGGACAGCGTGGCCGCCGTCGAGCCGGAAACGCTCGAACCGCTGCCCGAGGACGAACTGGCGCTGGTCGACGTACCAATTCCGACGCCGCGTCCGGCCTATACGCCGCCGCCCCCGCCGCAGCGCACGGAACAGCCGCGCCAGCAGCAGGCTGCCCGGCAGGCTCCGCGCCAGGGTTCAGGCGGACAGAACCAGGCCGACGCGCGCCGCGGCACGACGGAGGGGACGACGGCATCGACGGGCGGAACCTCGTCGGGCCAGGCCGCGCAGGCGAATGCCGCCGGCAATGCGGCCGTTTCGAACTATCCCGGACAGGTCGCGAGCCGGCTTCGCCGTTCGCTGCGCTATCCGCGCGAGGCGCAGCGGCAGGGCATTCGCGGCGAGGTGCATGTGCGGTTCACCGTCAATGCCGGCGGCGGCGTGGGCGGCATCAGCATCGCCCGCAGTTCCGGCTCGCCGGTGCTCGACCAGGCGGCGATCGCAACCGTCCAGCGCGCGGCGCCCTTCCCGGCCATTCCCGCGGCGGCGGGGCGCAACTCCTGGCCCTTCACCGTTCCGCTGGTCTTTTCGAGGTAGCCGCAATGTTGCTTCTCGGCTTTCACGCCCTGGCGGCGGCGCATGGAGACGGGCTTCACCCGGAATTGCGGGCGCTGATGGAGGCCAGGCGGGCGATGGAAAGCGACACCCGCATCGCCGATCTCGTGGGTTGGCGCGGCGAGATCGTGCAGGCCGGACCCAATCCGGCACCCCTGCCCGGCGCATTCCGACCCGGCAACGTCATCGATTTCAAACCCCGCACGGCGCAGGTTGCGTGCGATGCGGACAATGCCGAAACAGCGAAAG
This sequence comes from Mesorhizobium sp. YIM 152430, assembly GCF_029210365.1. Taxonomy (GTDB): domain Bacteria; phylum Pseudomonadota; class Alphaproteobacteria; order Rhizobiales; family Rhizobiaceae; genus Aliihoeflea. Next base: position 122,071 of record NZ_JARGES010000027.1, on the reverse strand, counting down.
GACAAGTCTGATGTATATCGCGATGAACCGATTCAAGGTGAAGAATGGCTCTGAGACCGAGTTCGAGGATATCTGGAAGAACCGCGATTCGAAGCTTTCTGAAATGGCAGGGTTCCGCGAGTTCCATCTACTGCGCGGGCCGGTGAACGAAGAGGAAGGCTATACGCTCTTCGCCTCGCACACCGTCTGGGCCAGCCGTGACGACTTCCTGGCCTGGACGAAGTCGCAGAATTTCCGCGATGCCCACAAAAATGCCGGCACGACCAAGCCGGCCTATATCGGGCACCCGCAGTTCGAGGGGTTTTCGATCGTCGAAGGCGCATGAGGATGCTGGAGGAGACCGCCCGCGCGATTCCCGTCCTGCCGTCGCTGGACATCCAGCGGACGCGCAGCTTCTACGAGGAGCGGCTGGGGTTCTCGGGCGAGCACTATGCGGACGAAGACTATCTCATCGTCAGGCGCGGCGAGATCGAGTTGCACTTCTGGCGGACCGACGACGAGAAGCTTCCTCCGGTCTCCTCGGCCTATATTCGCGGGCGCGATGCGCTGGCGCTTCATGCCGACTTCAAGGCGCGCGGCGCGGAGAAGGTGAGCCCGGTCATGGCCCGCGACTGGGGCATGACCGAGTTCTACGTGTGGGACCCGGACGGCAATCTGCTCAAATTCGGGATGCCGACCGAGGACGCCTGACTACTGCGCCGCTGCCAGGAGGCTCGCATTCCCGCCGGCGGCGGTGGTGTCGACGCAGACGGAACGCTCGTGGGTGTAAGCGGCCGGGTAGATCATCTCGGTGACGAGGGGCACGATCGGACCGGATTTCTGCGCCAGTGCCCGCCGGATCGAGCGGAGCGTGGCGTCATCGGCTGAGCTTGCGACGAGATCGACGCCCAGATCGATGAGATCGAGCGGCGTGACATGGCCGTCGAGCGCGGCGAGTGGCAGGCCCTTGGCCGTCAGCGGCTTCAGGATCGCGTTGGCGCGTGGGGCGACGGCGAGCACCGCATTGCCGGCGGCGAGCGCCTGCACGACCTGCGCGAGAAGCGCGTCTTCCGAAGGACCGAGGCACAGCACGCGGCCGCGAGGCCCGAGCGACAACGCATTGCCCTCGCCCGTCGGCCCCGGCAGATCGACCGGGCCGTATTCGAGCGAGGCGGCGGCCGAGATGGCATCGGAGCCCTTTCCGCGCAAATGCTTGCGCAGGACCGCGATGCGGTCGGTGCGGGTTGCCCAGTCTCCCTTTCGAAAATCTGGTAGATGGTCGCGTAGCGCGGTCAGGGAGACTTCCGGGCCCGGTTCGACGGTTTCGGTGCGCGTATCGGCTTTTCGGAAACGGCGCAGATAATTCGGGCCGCCGGCCTTGGGGCCGGTGCCGGACAGGCCCTCGCCGCCGAAGGGCTGTGAGCCGACGACCGCGCCGATCTGGTTGCGGTTGACGTAGATGTTGCCGGCGTCGATGCGGTCGATGACGTGCTGGACGCGCGCGTCGATGCGGGTGTGAAGCCCGAAGGTGAGGCCGTAACCCGTTCTGTTGATGGCGGAAATGACCTGATCGATCTGGTCGGCTTCGAAGGTCGCGACATGGAGGACCGGGCCGAAGACTTCGCGCTCCAGTTCGTCGATGCCCTTCACGCGGAAGATGTGCGGGGCGACGAAGCGGCCATCCATCGGGGCGTCGAGCCTTGCGATCAGGCTGCCCTCGCCTTCGAGCCTACGGCAATAATCCGCGATACCCTGCTGCGCCTCGGCGTCGATGACGGGGCCGATATCGGTCGCCATCGACCACGGATCGCCGATGCGCATGGCGGCGAGCGCGCCCTTGAGCATCGCCAGCATGTGCGGCTCGACGTCCTTTTGAACGTAAAGCATCCGCAGCGCCGAGCAGCGCTGGCCGGCGGACTGGAAGGCGGAAGCGACGATGTCGCGCACCGCCTGTTCGGCGAGTGCCGTCGAATCGACGATCATGGCGTTGAGGCCGCCTGTCTCGGCGATCAGCATGGCATCGGGCGCGGCGGTTTCGGCAAGCTGGCGTTCGATGACCCGCGCGACCTCGGTCGAGCCGGTGAAGCAGACGCCGGCGATGCGCGGATCGGCCGTCAGCGGCGCGCCGACATTCGGCCCGTCACCGATGACGAGTTGCAGCACGTCGGCTGGAATACCGGCTTCGTGAAGAAGCTCGACGGCGCGGGCGGCGATGAGCGGCGTCTGCTCGGCGGGCTTGGCGACGACCGTATTGCCGGTGACGAGCGCGGCTGCGACCTGTCCGGTGAAGATCGCCAGCGGGAAGTTCCACGGCGAGATGCAGGCGATGACGCCGCGCGCCGCGCCCGCCTTTTCCGCTTCGCCAGCTTGCGCCGCATAGTAGCGCAGGAAATCGACAGCCTCGCGGACTTCGGCGATGCCGTCCGGCACGGACTTACCGGCTTCGCGGGTGGCCAGCGCGAAGAACTCGACGGCGTGTTCTTCGTAAAGATCGGCGGCGCGGCGGAGCATGTTGGCGCGGTCGCCGACGGGCGTTGCGGCCCATGCAGGAGTGGCGGACGAGGCGCGGTCGATGGCGGCGGTGACGATGGCGGCATCGGCCTCGACAATTTCGCCGACGATGTCAGCGGGATTCGCCGGATTGACGATTTCGCGCGATTGGCCTGTGACGCCCGCTTTCCAGCGGTGCGGCGCGGCGAATTTCGCGCGTCCGGCTTCGATGGCGTCTTCGGTCACGGGATCGGTGATGTCGAAGCCCTTGGCGTTGACGCGGCCGGCGCCGAAGATCTCGGATGGGTTGGGGAGCGCTGGATTGCGGGCCGCGCCCTGCTGCGCGACGACATCGAACGGATCGCGGGCGATCTCCTCGGGGCGGACACTCTCGTCGACGATCTGGTGGACGAAGGAGGAGTTGGCGCCGTTTTCGAGCAGGCGGCGCACGAGATAGGCGAGCAGGTCGGAATGGGCGCCGACCGGGGCGTAGATGCGGCAGCGCGTGCCCTCGGCCTTGCGCACAGCCTCATGCAGTGCGTCGCCCATGCCGTGGAGGCGCTGGAACTCGAAGGCGTCGCGGTCGGTCGCCATTTCGAGGATGGCGGCGACGGTGTGGGCATTGTGGGTGGCGAATTGCGGGTAGATGCGGTCGGTCATGCCGATAAGCTTGCCGGCACATGCGATGTAGGACACGTCCGTGTTCGGCTTGCGGGTGAAGACGGGATAGCCGGCAAGGCCCATGACCTGCGCGCGCTTGATCTCCGTGTCCCAATAGGCGCCCTTGACGAGGCGGACCATGATGCGGCGGTCGAGCCGGGTCGCCAGATCGTGCAGCCAGTCGAGCACCGGCGCAGCGCGCAGGCCGTATGCCTGGACGACGACGCCGAACCCGTCCCAGTCGGCAAGGCGCGGATCGGAGAGCACGACCTCCATGACGTCGAGCGAGAGGTCGAGCCGGTCGGCTTCCTCCGCATCGACGTTGAGGCCCATGCGGGCATCCTTCGCGGCCAGCGCCAGCGACAGGAGGCGTTCGGTCATGACCGGCAGCATGATCGCGCGCTGCGGGCGCTCGTAACGCGGGTGGAGCGCGGAGAGCTTGACCGAAATGCCGGGGTTTTTGCGGATGTCGTCCGAGCGGGCTTCCTTCGCCAGTGCCCGGATCGCGTCGGCATAGGACTTCAAATAGCGCAGCGCGTCGTCCTCGGTGCGGGCGGCCTCGCCCAGCATGTCGTAGGAATAGAGATTGCCCTTGCGGATTTCGCCGGCGCCGCGCTTGACCGCCTCGGTGATGTTGCGGCCGAGGACGAAATTCTCGCCCATCTCGCGCATGGCGGCCGCGACGGCGCGGCGGATGACGGGCTCGCCGACGCGGCGGACCATGCCGCGCAGCGTCCGCTCGATACCGCCCTCGCCTTCGTCCAGCACCTTGCCGGTGAGCATCAGCGCCCAGGTCGAGGCGTTGACGAAGATCGAGCCGGAACCGCCGGAATGGGCCGACCAGTCATGCGGGGCGATCTTGTCGCGGATCAGTTCGTCGATCGTATCGGCGTCGGGGACGCGCAGGAGCGCTTCGGCAAGGCACATCAGCGCGACGCCCTCGCTGGTCGACAGCCCGTATTCGGCGAGGAAGACTTCCATCAGCTTCGGTTCGGCATGGCCGCGGACCTGGCGGATGAGCCCGGTCGCGCGGGTGGAGATGTGCGCGCGTTGTTCGGGCGACAGGCCGGCCTGATGGACGAGGCTCTGAAGCACCTCGCCTTCGTCGGCGAGGTAGTTGCGGCGGATGGCGGCGCGCGTGTCACGGTTGGCGTCGAGCATGGGTGAGCCTCGAAAAGCAGTATGACCTGGGTGACGCGAGAATAGCATGGCGCAGAATCGCGGCATGGCCAAACGAAAGCGCTTTGCAGGCCAAACGGACTGATGATATGGCCACTCAACAATCATTCCGACTGGATAATCGGCGATGCCGGACCAAATCGATCGCATCGACCTCAACATCATCGCCGCGCTTTCGAAGGATGCGCGGTTGTCGATTGCGGAACTGGCGGGCCAGGTGGGGCTGTCGAAGACGCCGGTCGCGGCGCGGGTGAAGCGGCTGGAGGCGGACGGCTATATTCGGGGCTATTCGGCAATCGTCGACCGCGAACGGCTTGGCGAAGGGCATATCGCCTTCGTGCAGGTGAAGCTGTCGGATACGCGGTCAGCGGCGCTGGCCGAGTTCAACAAGGCGGTGATGACGATCCGCGAAATCGAGCAATGCCACATGATGGCGTCGAGCTTCGACTATCTGCTGAAGGTCAGGACGCGGGACATTGTCTCGTATCGGCGGGTGTTGGGGGAGCGGATTTCGGCGCTGCCCCATGTGGCGCAGACGTCGACATTCGTGGCGATGGAGACGGTGAAAGATCGGTGATCGATCCCGGATAGGTCAACGCTTCGTCGCGCCCCCCTCTGCCCTGCCGGGCATCTCCCCCGCGAGGGGGGAGATCACGCACGGCGATGACGAGACTAATCTCCCCACTTGCGGGGGAGATGCCATTCTCTACAAGGATTGGCAGGCCAGAGGGGGGCGCCGTAGAGCGCCACCTTCCCCAGCCTGGTCTCTAAAGCCCCAGCCCGCCGATGCAGACATATTTGGTGTCGAGATAATCCTCGATGCCCTGATGTCCGCCTTCGCGGCCGAGGCCGGATTCCTTGACGCCGCCGAAGGGGGCTTCGGGGGTGGTGATGATGCCTTCGTTGACGCCGACCATGCCGTATTTCAGGCCCTCCATGACCCGGAAGGCGCGGCCGAGGTCGCCGGTGTAGAAGTAGCAGGCGAGGCCGAATTCGGTATCGTTGGCCATCTCGACCGCCTCCTCCTCCTTCTCGAAACGGAAGACCGGGGCGACGGGGCCAAAAATCTCGTCCTTCATGAACTTCATGTCGGGCGTGGCATCGGCGATGACGGTGGGCTCGAAGAAGGAGCCACCGAGCTTGTGGCGGTTGCCGCCGGCGACAACCTTGCCGCCCTTCGCCTTGGCGTCGGCGACGAATTCCTCCACCTTTTCGACGGCCTTCTCATCGATCAGCGGGCCCTGCTGGACGCCCTCCTCGAGGCCGGGGCCGACCTTCAGCTTGTTCGAAGCCTTGGCGAGCTTGTCGACGAAGGCATCGTAGATGCCGGACTGGACGAAGAAGCGGTTGGTGCAGACGCAGGTCTGGCCGGAATTGCGGTATTTCGCGGCGACGGCACCCTCGACCGCGCGGTCGATGTCGGCGTCGTCGAAGACGAGGAACGGCGCGTTGCCGCCAAGTTCCATCGACACCTTCTTGACCGTCGACGCCGACTGCTGGATCAGGATCTTGCCGACCTCCGTCGAGCCGGTGAAGGTGATTTTCTTGACCAGCGGGTTGGTGGAAAGTTCCTTGCCGATTTCGCTCGCGCCGCCGGTGACAACGTTGACGACGCCCTTCGGGATGCCGACTTCCTCGCACAGCGCGCCCCAGGCAAGGCCCGAATAGGGCGTCTGGGTCGCCGGCTTGACGACGGCGGTGCAGCCGGCGGCGATGGCCGGGCCGATCTTGCGCGACAGCATCGAGGACGGGAAATTCCAAGGCGTGATCGCCGCGACGACGCCGACCGGCTCCTTCGTCACCAGGATGCGGCGGTCGGCCCAGGGCGACGGGATGACGTCGCCATAGGTGCGGCGCGCTTCTTCGGCAAACCAGAGGATATAGGCGGCCGATGCGCCGACCTCGCCCTTCGATTCGGTCAGCGACTTGCCCTGCTCCATGGTCAGGAGTTCGGCGAGCACATCCTGATTGTCCATGATCGCGTCGTGCAGCTTGCGCAGCATCTTGGAACGCTCGAGCGCGCTGGTCTTGCGGAAGGTCTTGAACGCCTCATGCGCGGCCTCGATGGCGCGTCGGGTTTCGGCGGCGCCGGATTTGGGGATGACGCCGATCTTCTGGCCGTTGGCCGGATTGGTCACGTCGATGGTCTGACCCGAATCGGCCTGCACCCACTCACCGCCGATCAGATTGGCCTCGCGGAGAAAATGACTGGTCTTCTTGAGCATGATGCCCTCCCTCATTCGTTCAAAATGGATTGCGTGATGGAAGATGTAAGGCAACCGGCCGGCAGGACCAAGACAATCAGCCAAAAAGGCGTTGAGCCACGGCGAGCCAGAGGAAGCTCGATCCGGCGGCGACGAGCGTCGAGATCGTCATGACGTTGGATGCGAGCGCCTGCCCGGTGCCGAACCGCGTCGCGATCAGGTAGGGATTGACGCCGGCGGGCAGCGCGGCGGCGGTGACGACGACCATGGCGGCGAGCGGCGGCAGGCCGATGACGAGCACGGCGCCCAGCGCCACAACAGGCATCACGAAAAGCTTGACCGCCGAAAGGGCGAGGCCGGCCTTCACATTGCCGGAAATGCCCATGCGTCGCAGCGACAGGCCCATGGCAAACAGCGCCAGCGGGCCGGCCGCATTGGCGAGCGCATCGACGAAGCGCATTCCCAGCGAGGGCATCTCGAACCCGGTCAGCCGCCAGATCAGCGCGGCCAGAATTCCGACAATGAGCGGGTTGGACACGAGCTTCCTCAGGAAATCCGTCAGCGCGGCGAGGATGCCGGCGCTTTCGGCCGAATTGCGATTGGCCCATTCGAAGAGCGCGATCGACATCGCCATCATGATCGGCAGGTGGACAGCGACGATGAGCGACAGGACTTCCAGGCCCGGCCTGCCGAATACGCCCTGCACCAGAGGAAGGCCGAGAAGGACGAGGTTCGAGAATGCCGCCGATACGCCGCCGACGACACCGGCGCGGGCATCGCGCCCGAAAACCTTCTGCGTGACGAACTGGCCGCAGGCCCAAGCGGCGGCGACCGCGAAGAAATAGCAGGCCCACAGCGATAATGGCGCGGAACCTTGAAAATCAGCCTCGATGAGCGTTCGAAAGAGCAGCATCGGGACCGCGATCGCGACGGCGAAGGCGGTCAGCGCATCGCCGATCGCGGTTTTCAACAGGCCCGTCCAGCCCGAGACGTAGCCGAGCGCGACAAGTCCGAAGACGAAGAAGATTGTCTCGGTCAAAGGCGACATGATCGGGCAGTAGCCCGGCCGGAACCGGGCCGCAATGGTCCAGCCGCGTCAAAAGGCGGCGGGCGCACGGTTTCGCTTCAGGCCGTTCAGCCTATATGAGTCGTCATGAAACCAATGGGAGACGCAATGATCAGGGCGCTCATCATCATCGCGGCGCTGGCAATGGCCCTGCCGGCACATGCGACCGAGGCAGGCTGGGCGCTCCTGCGGAACGGCGGCCAGGTCGTGCTCTTGAACCACGCCAATGCACCGGGCTCGGGCGAACCGGCCTCGTTCGACATCGAGGTCTGCCGCACGCAACGCAACCTTTCCGAACAGGGCCGCCAGCAGGCCAGGCGAATCGGTGCCCTTTTCGCGGCGCGCGCGGCGCCGGTGCAGGAGGTTCTGGCAAGCCGCTATTGCCGGACGAAGGAAACGGCCGAACTCGCCTTTGGCGCATCGCTGGTCGAGACCGTCGATTGGCTCGATCCGTTCGAGCCGGACGGCGAGGAAGCCGACGAACGCTCCGAACTGCTGCGCGAAACCGTCGCGGACTATACCGGCTCGGGCATTCTGGTGCTGGTGACGCACGGCGATTTCATCCAGTCCGTGCTCGGCGCGCGCTCGCGCGAGGGCGAGGCGATCGTCGTCAATGTGAACGAAAACGGACTTCATGCGGCAGCCCGGATCGTCTTCAACTAAAATGACGGTGCGCAAGACGGAAGGTAGCCTTCAGTGCAAAATGCCCCGCGCCCTTTTCCTGCCGCCAAAAAGCGATTAGAGAGCGCGCGAACCACCTTTTTCAACCTCGCATCGAGGGACTGCCCGTGACATCCACTTTCGACAAGGTTGCCGACATCATCGCCGAAACGAGCGAGATCGATCGCGAGACCATCACGCCGAAGAGCCACACCATCGACGATCTCGGCATCGATTCGCTCGACTTCCTCGACATCGTCTTCGCGATCGACAAGGAATTCGGCATCAAGATTCCGCTCGAGAAGTGGACGCAGGAAGTCAACGAAGGCAAGGCGACGACCGAAGAATACTTCGTCATGGAAAACCTTTGCGCAAAGATCGACCAACTCGTCGCCGCCAAGGCCGCCTGAGGCCGATCTGAAATGAGCGCCAACGACGTCGTCATCACCGGCATCGGCCTCGTTTCCTGCCTCGGCGAAGGGGCGGAGACGCACTGGTCTGCACTGTCTTCCGGCAGTGCAAAGCCTGTCTATGACGGCGAGCGGTTTTCGCCCTATACGATCCACCCCCTGCCCGAAATGGACTGGAGCCAGCAGATTCCCAAACGCGGGGACCAGCGGCAGATGGAAACCTGGCAACGGCTCGGCACCTACACGGCCGGATTGGCGCTGGCCGACGCCGGCATCAAGGATGACGAGGCACTGTGCGCCTCGATGGACATGGTGGTGGCCGCCGGCGGCGGCGAGCGCGACGTTTCGGTGGACGAGATCATTCTGGAAGCCTCGCGCACGCGAAACGACCACGAATTGCTGCTCAACGAGAAGCTGACGACCGAACTGCGACCGACGCTCTTCCTTGCCCAGCTTTCGAACCTTCTGGCCGGTAACATCTCCATCGTCCACAAGGTCACCGGCTCATCGCGCACCTTCATGGGCGAGGAAGGCGCGGGCGTTTCGGCGATCGAGACGGCGGCGGCGCGCATCCGTTCCGGCCAGTCGACGCATGTTCTCGTCGGCGGCGCGTTCCAGACCGAACATCCCGACATGCTGCTCGGCTACGAACTTGGCGGGCATCTCCATCGCAAGCGCTGGAAATCCGTCTGGCAGCGCGGCGCGAATGATGGCGGCGGCGTCATCACCGGTTCGGGCGGCGCGTTCCTCGTGCTCGAATCGCGCGAACATGCCGAGGCTCGCGGCCGCAAAGCCTATGCGCGGATCGACGCCGTCGCGTCCGGCCGGGCGCGGCGCGATGACAACGACCTTGCGGCGGCCGTCTCCGGTCTGTTGCGGACCCTGCCCGCTTTCGCTGGAACCGAACTCGTGATTTCCGGCGCATCGGGTGCCCATGCCGCGACAGGCGCCGAACGCCAGGCGCTGCGCGAGCAGGGCAGCCATGCCGTGCGCGCCTTCTCCACGCTCACCGGCCACATGAAGGAAGCGCAGTTCCCCTTCGCCATCGCGCTTGCGGCGCTGGCCTTGTCGAACAATGCCGCCTACCCGCCCTTCGATGCCGAGAACGAAGTCGCAGCCCGCGTGGAGCCTGACAAGGCGGTGGCGACGGCGATCGGCTACAATCGCTTCGAGGGCGCGGCCATGCTGACGCGGGCATAGAGGAGATCGCCGTGAAGACCACCGATCATCTTGGGCGCCCCATCGTCGCCGTCACCGGCATCGGCGTCGTGACCTCGCTCGGCCAGGGGATCGACGCGAACTGGACGGCGCTGACGTCCGGCCGGTCGGGTATCCACCCGATCACGCGCTTTCCGACCGATCATCTGGCGACGACGATCTCCGGCACGGTCGACTATCTGGCTTCCAGCAAGGAAGGCGCATCCGCGCTGACGCAGGAACTGGCCGATCTTGCCGCCGACGAGGCCGTCGGCATGTCGGGCATTGCACGCGGCCGGTTCGACGGACCGCTCTTCCTCGCCTCGCCGCCGGTCGAACTCGGCTGGCAGGACCGGCTTTCGCTCTATGCCTCGTCGAACGATGAACAGGGATATCAGCGCCTCTTGAAGGTCGCCCGCGAGAAGCTCACCGCCGAGATTTTCGACGAGGCGCAATTCGCAACCATCGCCGACCGGCTCGCCGAAAAATACGGAGCACGCGGCCTCCCGATCACGTTGTCGACCGCCTGCGCCTCGGGCGCGACGGCGATCCAACTCGGCGTCGAGGCGATCCGGCGCGGCGAGTGCGAGCGGGCACTGGCCGTCGGCGCCGACGGTTCGGCGACGGCCGAAGCGCTGATCCGGTTCTCGCTGCTCTCGGCCTTGTCCACTGCCAACGACGACCCGACCAAGGCATCCAAGCCCTTCTCGAAGGATCGCGACGGCTTCGTGCTGGCCGAGGGATCGGCCGCGCTTGTGCTGGAATCGCTCGAAAGCGCCACGCGGCGCGGAGCGACGGTGCTCGGTATTTTGCGCGGCTGCGGCGAAAAGGCCGATGATTTCCACCGCACCCGCTCCAAGCCCGACGGCTCGCCGGCCATCGGCGCGATCCGCGCTGCGCTCGAGGATGCCGGACTTGGACAGGATGGCATCTCCTATGTGAATGCTCATGGCACCTCGACACCGGAGAACGACAAGATGGAGCATCTGTCGCTTTCGACGGTTTTCGGCGAGAACCTTAAGCGGATGCCGGTCTCCTCGAACAAGTCGATGATCGGGCATACACTCTCCGCCGCCGGGGCGATCGAGGCCGCGTTTTCACTGATGACGATGCGCGAAGGCGTGCTGCCGCCGACTATCAATTACGACAATCCCGACCCCGCCATCGACCTCGACGTGGTGCCGAACGCCAAGCGGTCGGCGGACGTGAAGACCGTTTTGTCGAACTCGTTCGGCTTCGGCGGGCAAAACACTTGTCTTGTCATGGCGCGCGAAGCGTTCTAGCTCCGCTCCGATATCAATACGGAAGAGACCATGCGCGCATTGCAACTGATCGAGGATCGCCGCCTCGAAACCGTCGATATTGCCGAGCCCCAAGCGCCCGGCCAGGGCGAGGTGACGCTGCGCATCCGCGCCGTCGCGCTCAATCATATCGACGTGTGGGGCTGGCGGGGCATGGCGTTCGCAAAGCGGAAGATGCCGCTGACCGTGGGTGCGGAAGCTTCGGGCGAGGTCGTCGCGGTCGGACCGGGCGTATCGAATTTGCGCGAAGGCCAACTCGTCTCGATCTACGGCGCGCGCACCTGCGGGCTTTGCAAGGCGTGCCGCGAGAAGCGCGACAATCTATGCGAGAACGTCTCCGGCGTTCACGGCTTCCATCTCGACGGCTTTGCGCAGGAATACATGAACCTGCCGGCGCGGCTGCTCGTCCCCGCCCCGCCCGGCGTCACGGAAATCGGCGCGGCAGTCGCGCCCGTCACCTTCGGCACGGTCGAGCATATGCTGTTCGACAATGCCAAGCTTCAGCCCGGAGAGACTATCCTGATCCATGCCGGCGGGTCCGGCATCGGTTCGGCGGCGATCCAGCTTGCCCGGCGCATGGGCTGCACGATCATCACCACGGTCGGGTCCGACGGCAAGATCGAACCGGCCAAGGCGCTCGGCGCCGACCACGTCATCAACTACCGCACCGACCGCTTCGAGGGCGCGGTGCGCAAGATCACCAAGAAGAAGGGCGTCGACGTCGTGTTCGAGCATGTCGGGGCCGACACCTGGGCGGGCTCGATGCTGTGCCTGAAGCGCGGCGGACGGCTCGTGACATGCGGCTCGACCTCGGGCGTCTCGACATCGATGAACCTGATGCAGCTCTTCCAGCAGCAACTCAAGATATTCGGCTCGTTCGGCTGCCGGATGGAGAACATGGCGGACGCGATGCAGAAAATGGCAACCGGCCAGGTTGCGCCCGTCATCGACACGGAAGTCGATTTCGACGGCATCGGCCGCGCGCTGGAGCGCATGGAAGGCCGCGACGTGTTCGGCAAGATCATCCTGCGCGTGTCATGAAGGGCGACAGGCTGCCGGCATTCCTGCGGCCGCTGGTCTACAAGTCGGCCGGCGCGCTGAAACAGGCGGAATACTGGACAACGGCGCGGCTGGCGATGGCGGCGATGTGGGGTCTGCGCAAACTGCCGGCTGACAAGGCGCTCGACTTCGCCGACCGGACGGCACGCAGGCTGGGGCCGAAATTCGGCCGGCATCGCGTCGCGGTCAACAATCTGAAACGCGCCTATCCCGAAAAATCCGAAGCCGAAATCCAGGCGATCGCCTCGGACATGTGGGGCAACATGGCCCGGCTGGCTGCGGAATACATCTTCCTCGACCAGATCTTCGACCATGAGCCCGGCAAGGCACCAAACCGCGTCGAAGTGATCGGCGAGGAGATTTTCCTGCGCATCCGCGAGGAAAAGCGCCCGCACATCATCTTCACCGCCCATTCGGGGAATTTCGAGCTGCTGCCGGTGGCGGCGATGGCCTACGACCTGCCGGTGACCGCCCTCTTCCGCGCGCCGAACAATCCCTACATGGCCGAATATGTCTTCAACACGCGGCGCGACACGATGGGCGAATTGCTGGCCTCACGCGCCGGCGCCGCCTTCGCGCTCGCGCGGGTTCTGGACCGAGACGGAAACATCGGCGTGCTCGTCGACCAGAAATTCCACAAGGGCCAGAAGACGAGTTTCTTCGGCCGCGAATGCCGCACGAACCCGCTGGTGCCGAAGCTCGCCCGTCAGTTCGAATGCGACGTCTATCCGGCGCGCTCGATCCGTTTGCCCGACAATACGTTCCGGCTGGAACTTCAAGAGAAGATAGAATTCCCGCGCAATGCGTCCGGCGCGATCGACATTCACGCAAGCTGCCAGATGATGAACGACATCGTCGAGGGCTGGGTGCGCGAGCATCCGGGGCAATGGATGTGGTTCCACAAGCGCTGGTCGGACTGAGATTCGCGGCTCGATGACCTGCAAACGGCGTCTTCCTGCGCTTCCGGTGCTCATGTACCCAAATGTACACTCCGCTCCGGTTCTCGAAAGCCACCGTTTTCGGCACATCGAGCCACGGAACTGCCTCAGCGGCCGTAATAGTTCATGACGGCGTGGCGGGCCTCGGCGAAGAAGAGCCAGCGCTCGACGAAGACACCCGCATAATGCGACAGCACGGCCAGAAAAGCCGCCAGAAAAGCCGTCAGACCGGGGCCCATCGCGCCTGCGGCAAGCGCTGCGACGACGACGAGCGCCGCCGGGATCAACCCGCCAAGCAGGATCGCGATGCCGAACAGCTTGTCGGCGTGCTTGCGGGCGACCTGAAAGCCCATTTCGCGGGTCAGGTAATTGTCGTTGATATGCGGCCGCTCGAAGAGCCGCACGCGGCCGATCGAGCCGAGGCCGGTCGCGGTTTCCGGCGTCGAAAGCGGAGCCAGAGCCTTGCCATCGTTCCGCCAGCGGCGCTTTGCCAGCCAGGCGGCGACCGTGAACGAGACGGCGAGAAACGCAATCAGCCATGGCTGCGCCGCGCCCGAGACGGCCAGAAGCGTGCCCAGCGTCGCGCCGCTGGCAAGAGCGAAGAGCAGATAGGTGACGGGCGTCAGGCGCTGCGACCATAGCTGGACGGTCTTCAGCGAGCCGTAGATCATCGCGGTGCAATAGACGGTGACGAGGCCCAGGCCCGCAGCAGCGAGACCGGGCAGGATGAGATGACGGTCGTGAAAAATCGCGGCATAGGCGCAGATCGTCAGAGGGATGAAAGCGAGGATCGCCAGGACGCCCTCGCGCGACAGCCAACTCGTGCGCCATTGGGACAGTGCGCGCCAAGCGCGTTGCGGGTTGCCGAGGTGGAGTGTGGAAGAAACCAGCCCGCCGGCGATGAGGGCCAGAGCGAGGACATAGCCGATCTTGGTCGCGAGGGCGGCAGGGTCGAAGAGGCCGAGGCCGAGCAGCGCTGCGAGGCCGTAACCCATGCCCGACAGGGTGGTGAAGACGATGATGGAGAGGGCTGGGTGCATCTCAAATCCGCTCCAGCATTCCATCGAGCCAGGCAAAAAAACCGGATGCGCCGGCGGAGTTCTCCGCGAGCGGAATCGCGCTTTCGGCAAGGGCGGTGCGCGCACGGGGGGGCAAGTATTTGTTGACCGGTTTCGTGCCCTGCTCCGGCATCAGGTCGAAGCCGTCGCGCGCGGCGACCATTTTCGAGACGTGTGACTGCGGATCGGCGAGGTCGCCATAATGGCGGGCGTTGGCGGGGCAGGTTCGCACGCAGGACGGGACGCGGTCGATTTCGGCGATGGTCTCGTTGTAGATGCGGTCGACGCAGAGCGTGCATTTCTTCATGACGCCGGCAGCGAGGTCCATTTCTCGAGCGCCATAGGGACAGGCCCAGGCGCACAGGCCGCAACCGATGCACATGTCCTCGTCGACGAGCACGATACCGTCGTCCGAGCGCTTGTAGGACGCGCCGGTGGGGCAGACGGTGACGCAGGGCGCATCCTCGCAATGGAGGCAGGATTTGGGGAAATGGACGATGCGCGCATCACCGGTTTCGCCAATCTTTTCAGCGCCTTCCGGCAAGACTTCGAAGGAATGAATCCGGTTGAGGAAGGTGCCGGAGACGTCGGCACCGTAGGGGTCCTGGTCGGACAGGGCCGCGCCGTAGCCGCCGGTATTCCACTCCTTGCAGGAGATGACGCAGGCATGGCAGCCAACGCAGACGTCGAGGTCGATGACGAGACCGAGTTTCTTCGGTGTGGGAAGCGATGGGAGGGAGGTCATGCGCTCCACTCCTGTCCGTAGCGAATTTCATCCGGCGCTTGCACCACACGTCGCTGTTCGGCGAAATGCGGTTCGCTCACCGCTCCCGGCTCGGCCTTCTCGATCCTAACGCGCAGATCGTACCAGGCCGCCTGGCCGGTGACCGGGTCGGAATTGGACCAGCGCATTCCATCGCCCTTGGGCGGCAAGAGTTCGTGGATGAGGTGGTTGAGCAGGAAGCCCTTGCGGGCCTCGGGCGATTTCGGGTCGAGCGCCCAGGCGCCGCCGCGCTTGCCAACGGCGTTCCAGGTCCAGATCGTGTCGCGATTGACTACGTTGGAGCGGGTGATCTCGACCTTGATGCGGCCGTGATGGGAGATGAGCCAGACCCAGTCGCCGTCCTTCAGATCGTGCGCGTCGCAGATCGCACCGGGGACGTAAAGCGGATTCCTGGTGTGGATCTGGCGCAGCCAGGCGTTCATCGAGCCCCAGGAATGGTACATCGCCATCGGGCGCTGGGTGATCGCGTGATAGGGGTATTCGTCGCGGTCGACGCCGGCTTCCTCCAGCGGCATGTACCATGACGGCAGCGGCGTGAAGCTGGCGAGGATGCGCTGGCGGTGCTCCTGCGGCGCGAAGGGGGCGCGCGTGCCTTCGGCCGACAGGCGGAATTTTTGCAGGATTTCCGAATAGAGCTGGAAGGTGACGGGCTGGGCTTTGTCGAAGAAGCCCATCTTCACCGCGAAGTCCTGATAGGCCTGGTTCGCGTGCTTGAAAAAGAGCGCGTCGGCCGGGATGTGCGCGGAGAAGAAGGAGCCGTTTTCGATATAGCGCTCGATCTGGTCGAGATTGGCCGCGCCCCTGCCCGCTCGATCTCCCTCAGTGCCGCGAAAGCCCGCCAGCGGGCCGATACCCGGCCGACGCTCGTGACGGACGATGTAGTCGGCGTAGTCGGCGTAGAGCGCCTTGCCGCGATGGTCGACGAAGCCGGGCAGCTTGAGGCGCGCGCCGAGATCGATCAGGACGCTCTGGAACGGGCGCACGTCACGGTCGGGCTGCACCACCGGCCAGCGGATCGCGTCGTTGACCGAATCGGGCTCGGAGATCGGCCGATCGAGCAGTGAGATGCAGTCGTGGCGCTCGAGATAGGTCGTATCGGGCAGGACGAGATCGGCATAGGCGACCATCTCGGACGAATAGGCGTCGGAATAGATAATCTTCGGAATGCGGTATTCGCCGGCCGCCTCGTCCCTTTCCTCCAGCATCCTGATCGTGCCGGCCGTGTTCATCGACGAGTTCCAGGCCATGTTGGCCATGTAGAGGAACAGAACGTCGACGGGGTACGGATCGCCGGCATGGGCATTGGCGATGACCATGTGCATCAGGCCGTGGGCCGAGAGCGGGGCATCCCAAGAGAATGCCTTGTCGATGCGCGTTGGCTTGCCGTCCTCGTCGATCAGGAGGTCTTCCGGCCCGAGCGGAAAGCCCAGATGCGGGCCGGAGAGCGGCTGGTTGGAGCCGAAATGCTCGGCCTTGCCGTGCGGGCGGGGATGGGCTTCGACGGGCTTGGGGTATGGCGGCTCGTAGCGGAAGCCGCCGGGGCAGTCGATCGCGCCGATCAGCACCTGAAGCATGTGCAGCGCACGCGCAGTCTGGAAACCGTTGGAATGGGCCGAAATGCCGCGCATGGCGTGAAACGAGACCGGACGGCCGACAAAGCTTTCGTGCCGCTGGCCGTTCACGTCGGTCCAGGGTTGGTGGATCTCGATCGTTTCCTCGAAGGCGACGCGACCGATTTCGGCGGCGAGGCCGCGAATGGTGTCGGCGTCGAGACCGGTCTGCGTTGCGACGTTCTCCGGGGCGTATTTCGGATCGAGATATTCGGCGGCCAGAAGCTCGAAGGATGGGCGCGCGGCGCGGCCGTCCGGCAGCGTAAAGCGGCCATGGAGCGCGGGGCGCGCGCCTTTCGAGCCGGAGGGGACGGCGCGTTCCGTCACCGTTTCGAAGACGAGCGGGCACCCCTCCTTGTCGCGGGCGAAAAGGCCGTGTTCGGCAGTGCCCGGCGCGTCGATCACCAGCCAGGGCGCGTTGGAATAGCGCATCAGATAGTCGACATCGATGCGCCGCGCCTTCAGGAGTTCGTGGATGAGCGACAGGATCAGGAGACCATCGGTGCCGGGGCGGATGCCGATCCAGTTGTCGGCAACCGCCGAATAGCCGGTGCGGATCGGATTGACCGAGACGAAGCGCGCGCCCTTCGCCTTCACTTTCGAGATGCCGATCTTGATCGGGTTCGAATCGTGGTCCTCGGCGACACCGAACAGGATGAAGAGCTTCGTGCGGTCCCAGTCGGGCTGGCCGAACTCCCAGAACGCGCCGCCGATTGTGGTGATGCCGGCCGCCGCCATGTTGACGGAGCAGAAGCCGCCATGGGCGGCATAGTTGGGCGTGCCGAATTGCTGCGCCCAGAAACCGGTCAGCGATTGCGACTGGTCGCGGCCGGTGAAGAATGCGAGTTTCTTCGGGTCGCTCGCACGAACGGAACCGAGCCAGTCGGTCGCCAGCGCCAGCGCCTCGTCCCACGAGATTTCCCTGAATTCGCCCGAGCCGCGCGGGCCGGTGCGCAGCATCGGCGCCCGAAGCCGCGCCGGCGCATAGTGCTGCATGATGCCGGCCGAGCCCTTGGCGCAGAGCACGCCCCTGTTGACCGGATGGTCCCGGTTGCCCTCAATGTAGCGGATCTTGCCGTCCTTCAGGTGAACGTCAATGCCGCACCGGCAGGCGCACATGTAGCAGGTCGTCTTGCGCACTTCGTCCGAGACGGGTCGGGACAGATCGACGCGGTGTTGGCTGGACATGGAAACCTTTTTGCTTTGTTCGACTCTTATACAAGACCTGATGCCAAGAAAATGGGGTCGCGTGGTTCTCCATGCCTTGACGCGCGCCAACGCACCGAAATCGCTGGTCCAGCCCGATCCGGCATCTGCCGCACTTGCCAAGCGTTTCCTCGCCCGCTCACATTGCGGATATGAGAGACCAATTGATGAAGGCGGTCGACGGCCGCACCGATGACCTTGTGGCATTGACGCGGGATCTGATCCGCTTTCCGACGATCAACCCGCCGGGCGAAGCCTATACGCCTTGCGCCGAATATCTCGGCGAGCGGCTGAAGCGGTCGGGGTTCGAAATCGAATATGTGCGCGGGGAAGGCACGCCGGGCGACAGCGACCGCTATCCGCGCACCAACGTCATCGCCCGCTACGAGGGCAAGAGACCGGGCGAGACGGTGCATTTCAACTCGCATATCGACGTCGTCGAGGCGGGCGAAGGCTGGACGGTCGATCCCTATGAGGGCGTCGTGAAGGACGGGCGTGTCTATGGCCGCGGGGCGTGCGACATGAAGGGCGGGCTCGCCGCCTCGGTCATCGCGGCCGAAGCCTTCATCGCCACCAACCCGGATTTCGCCGGCGCCATCGAGATTTCCGGGACGGTGGACGAGGAATCGGGCGGGTTCGGCGGCGTCGCCTACCTCGCCAGCAAGGGCTATTTTTCCAAGCCGCGCGTCGACCACGTCATCATTCCCGAACCGCTCAACAAGGACCGGATCTGCCTTGGCCATCGCGGCGTCTGGTGGGCGGAGATCGAGACCAAGGGGCGAATCGCGCACGGTTCGATGCCGTTCCTCGGCGATTCGGCCATTCGCCACATGGGTGCGGTGCTGGCAGCCTTCGAGGACGAGCTTTTCCCCGCACTCGACCGGAAGCAGACGCGCACGCCCGTCGTGCCGGAAGGCGCGCGGCGCTCGACGATGAACATCAACTCGATCCATGGCGGCCAGACGGAGGACTTCTTTCCCGGCCTGCCCTCGCCGAACGTGGCCGACACCTGCCGGACCGTGATCGACCGGCGCTTCCTGCTCGAAGAAGACATCGGCGACGTGAAGCGCGAGGTCACGTCCATTCTCGACCGGCTGAAGCAGGAGCGGCCGAAATTCGACTACTCGATCCGCGACATGATGGAAGTGCTGCCGCTGATGACGGAAATGGATGAGCCGGTGGTCAAGGCCGTCGCGTCCGGCATTCGCGACATCTTCGACCGCGAGCCGGACTACGTCGTTTCGCCCGGCACCTATGACCAGAAGCACGTCTCGCGGATCGGACATCTGTTCAGTTGCATCGCCTATGGCCCCGGCATCCTCGACCTTGCCCACCAGCCGGACGAATGGGTGGGCATCGAGGACATGGTCCAGTCGGCCAAGGTGATGGCCATCGGGCTCGGCCATCTTCTCGGCGCAGGGCGGAACTGACGTTTCCCGCGCATCGGGTGTGCAAAGCACAATCACGATTTACTCCGGCCGGTTTTCGCGCTTCAATCCGGCAAAACACACCAAAATCCCTGGGAGCCTGCCTGACATGAAGATCATCGTTCCTGTGCTTGCCGCAGCAGCCATCGCGCTTGCCTCCGGCACCGCTTTCGCGCAACGCGCCGATGTCGTGATCGGCGTCGTGCTGGAACCCCCGCATCTCGACCCGACCGCAGGCGCAGCCGCAGCGATCGACGAAGTCGTCTATGCGAATCTCTTCGAGGGCCTGACCAGGATCGGGCCGACGGGCGAAGTGCTCCCCGCGCTGGCGGAAAGCTGGGAAGTCTCAGAGGACGGGCTGACCTATACCTTCAAGCTGCATGAGGGCGTGAAATTCCACGACGGGGCGGAGTTTTCCTCCGCCGACGTGAAATTCTCGCTCGACCGCGCCCGCGCCGAGGATTCCACGAATGCGCAGAAAGGACTCTTCGCGGCCATCGAAAATGTCGAGGCGACGGACCCGACGACGGTGACCGTGACGCTGTCGCGCCCGCAGGGCTCGTTCCTCTACAATATGGGCTGGGGCGACGCGGTGATCGTGTCGGAGGCAACGGCTGCCGGTAACATGGAAACGCCGGTCGGCACCGGCCCGTTCAAGTTCGATAGCTGGGCCAGGGGCTCCTCCGTCGTTCTCGTCAGGAACCCGGATTATTGGGGCGAGGCGGTCGCGCTGGAACGCGCCGAATTCCGCATCGTGCCGGATGCGGCAGCCGCCATTCCGGCGCTGCTTTCGGGCGACGTCCACGCCTTCCCCAACATGCCGGCCGGCGACGCGCTCGCGCAGATCCAGTCCGACGACCGCTTCGAAGTCGTGATCGGCTCGACCGAGGGCGAGACGCTGCTTTCGATCAACAACGGCAAGGAGCCGTTCGACAGGCTTGAAGTGCGCCAGGCGATCGCCCACGCGCTCAACCGCGAGGAAATCATCGCCGGCAACGGCTCGGGCCTCGGCACGCCGATCGGCTCGCACTTCTCACCGGCCAACGCGGCCTATGTCGACCTGACCGACACCTATCCCTACGATCCGGAGAAGGCCAAGCAATTGCTTGCCGATGCGGGATTTGCAGACGGCATTTCGGCGACGCTGAAACTGCCGCCTCCGCCCTATGCGCGCGAAGGCGGACAGGTGATCGCCTCGCAGCTTCGCCAGGTCGGCATCGAGCTCGAAATCATCCCGGTGGAATGGGCCGACTGGCTGTCCCAGGTCTTCACCGAGAAGGACTACGACATGACGATCGTCTCGCACACCGAGCCGAACGACATCGATATCTATTCGCGGCCGGATTACTACTTCAACTACCAGAATGAGTCGTTCAACGCGATCATCGCCGAACTCGACTCGACGTCCGACGAGGAAAAGCGCAACGAACTTTACGGCGAGGCGCAGCGGATTCTGGCAGAGGATGCCGTGGTCGGATTCCTGTTCCAGTTGCCGAAGATCGGCGTCTGGGACGCGAAGCTCGAAGGCATGTGGGAGAATTCACCGATCCCCGCGATCGATCTGACGCAGGTGAAGTGGGCGGAGTAGCGGCCAGTCTGCATCGTGTTCGCCCTTGAACCCCCACCCTTTATCCCTCCCCACCAGGGGGAGGGAGACATTGACGGCGCGCTTATGCCGTCATCGTTCCGCAACATATCCGGGTGTGGCATGACGCTGACGGTTCCCTCCCCCTTGTGGAGAGGGATAAAGAGTGGGGGGGCGCGGTCGAAGGACGAGAGCCATCGCCGAAACTGGCGCTGTGCGCCGCAGCTATGACCCTCTTCCTCCTCAAGCGCGTCGTCATCGGCCTCATCACGCTGCTCGTCGCGTCGGTCGTCGTGTTCTCCGTCATGGAAATCCTGCCGGGCGATCCGGCGCGGATCATGCTGGGGATGAATGCGACGCCCGAGGCGCTGGCGACGCTGCGCGAGCAGATGGGGCTCAACGTGCCGCTTCTGGAGCGCTACGCAAACTGGGTCACGGGCATGGCGGTGGGTGACTTCGGCAATTCCTACACCTATCGCTCTCCCGTCATCGACCTCATCGCGGAGCGAGCCATCGTCTCGCTGCCGCTGGCGGTGATCTCACTGGCGCTTTCGACCATGATCGCCATTCCGGTCGGCATCTTCGCCGCCGCACGGCGCGGGCGCATGGGCGACACGGTCTCGATGGGGACGGCGCAGATCGGCGTTGCGATCCCCAATTTCTGGTTCGCGCTTCTCTTGATCTACGTCTTCGCGGTCTGGCTGCGACTGGTGCCGGCCGGCGGATTTCCGGGCTGGGCGGGCGGCATCTGGCCGGGGCTGAAGGCGCTGATCCTGCCCGCCGTCGCGCTCGCGCTTCCGCAGGCCGCGATCCTCGCCCGCGTCACGCGCTCGGCCATGCTCGAAGTGCTCGGCGAGGACTATATCCGCACCGCGCGCGCCAAGGGGATGCCACGCCGCACCGTCCTGTGGCGGCACGCGCTGCGCAACGCGATGATCCCGGTCCTGACCATCCTCGGCCTGCAATTCGCCTTCCTGCTCGCCGGGACGATCATCATCGAGAACGTCTTCTACCTGCCGGGGCTCGGCCGGCTCCTCTTCCAGGCGATCAACCAACGCGACCTGATCGTCGTCGAGGGGGTGGTGATGCTGCTCGTCGCCAGCGTCGTCCTTGTCAACATTCTCGTCGACATCGCCTATGCGATGGTCGATCCGCGGTTGAGGTCGCGCGCATGAGCGCCGAACCCGCCTCCCCGCCGGTCGAGGATGCCGGGCAGTTCGTCCGCGCGGCGTTTTCGAATGCGTCGTTCGTGACCGGCTTCGTCATCACAGCGCTGATCGCGCTGATGGCGCTGGTCTCCTTCGTCTGGACGCCATACGACGTCATCAACCTGACGGTCGCGAACCGGATGCAGCCGATTTCGGCGCAGCACTGGTTCGGGACCGATCATTTCGGTCGCGATATCCTTTCGCTGATCATGATGGGTGCGCGCAATTCGATCGCGGTCGCCTTCGTCGCCGTCGGCATCGGCATGGGGATCGGCGTGCCGCTAGGCTGCTGGGCTGCCGCGCGCGGCGGCTGGATCGACGAGGCGCTGATGCGCTTCAACGATCTCGTCTTTGCCTTCCCTGCCCTGCTCTCGGCGATCATGATTACCGCGATCTTTGGCCCCGGCGCGGTCAACGCCATCGTCGCCATCGGCATCTTCAACATTCCGGTCTTCGCGCGCGTCGCCCGCGCCGGCGCGATGGCGCTCTGGCCGCGGGAATATGTGTTGGCCGCGCGGGCGTCGGGAAAATCCGCCACGCTCATCACCATCGAACACATACTGCCCAACATCGCCTCGCTCCTGCTCGTCCAGGGCACGATCCAGTTCGCGCTCGGCATCCTCGCGGAAGCCGGGCTCTCCTATCTCGGGCTCGGGGCGCAGCCGCCGATGACGAGCTGGGGCCGGATGCTTTTCGACGCGCAGACGCGGATGATGGTCGCGCCGCATCTGGCGATCTTCCCTGGCCTTGCCATCGTCGTCACTGTTCTCGGCCTCAACCTTCTCGGCGACGGACTGCGCGACGTGCTCGACCCCCGACTGAGGCGCCAGCGATGAGCCTCGTCGAAATCGAAAGCCTGCGCCTGTCGATCGGCAATTTCGAGATTTTGAAAGGCGTCGACCTGCATATCGAGCAGGGCGAGGTGCTGGGGCTGGTCGGGGAATCGGGGTCGGGCAAGTCGATGACGGCGCTGACCTTGATGAGGCTTTTGCCCGATCTGGCGCGGACGAGCGGGCGCGTGAGTTTCGACGGCATCGACATCTTGAACGCGCCCGAAACGGCGATGAACCGGCTGCGCGGCGACGATATCGGCATGGTCTTCCAGGAACCGATGACGGCACTGAACCCGGTCAAGACGATCGGCGAGCAAGTGGCGGAGGGCATCCGCTGGCATCGAGGTGTCAACCGGAAGGACGCGGAGAACAGCGCCCGCGCGATGCTCGACCGGGTGGGACTGCCCGAGGCGAAATTTCCGCTGACGCGCTACCCGCACGAATTGTCAGGCGGCCAGCGGCAGCGCGTCGTCATCGCCATTGCCTGCGCCCTTCATCCCAAATTGCTCGTCGCCGACGAGCCCACGACGGCGCTCGACGTGGTGTTGCAGGCTCAGATTCTGCAGCTTCTGCGCGATCTCGTCGATGAGCAGAAGATGGGGCTACTTCTGATTTCGCACGATCTGGCCGTCGTCGCCGACATGGCCGACCGGGTGACGATCATGCGCCATGGCGAGGTGATGGATACGGGTGAGACGGGGCGAATCCTGACGGAAAAGACGCATCCCTATACACGGCAACTGGCCGAGGCTTCGACGCATGTGCCGGAGAGAACTTCGCGCTTCATATCCCCACCCCGCACCCCTCCCCACAAGGGGGGTGTGCCGGGCGCAGGTCCAGCGCTGCTGGAGATTCGCGACGTCACCCGCGACTATGCCAGCCGTCGGCTCTCGTTGTTTTCCAGGGCCGAGCCGTTCCGGGCCGTCAGCGGCGTTTCATTCGACCTCTACGAAGGGCAGTCGATGGCGCTGGTGGGGCGATCGGGGTGCGGGAAGTCGACGCTGGCGCGCATGATCCTCGCGCTCGACCGGCCGACATCCGGCTCGATAAGGTTCGGCGGGGCGGAACTGACGACGAAGAGCGAGGCGGAACTGCGGCCATCGCGGCGCAACATGCAGGTGGTCTTCCAGGACCCTTACGGTTCGTTCAATCCGCGACACAAGGTCGAGCGGCTGGTGGCCGAGCCGCTGCATCTTCTGGAAAGCCAACCCTCGCGAGCCGAACGGCGCGAGCGCGTCGCGCAGGCGCTCGCCGAGGTCGGGCTGTCGGCGGCGGACATGGACAAGTATCCGCACGAGTTTTCGGGCGGGCAGCGGCAGCGGCTCTCCATCGCGCGGGCGCTGATCACGCGGCCGAAGCTGATCGTCGCCGACGAACCGGTGTCCGCGCTCGACGTGTCTATCCGGTCGCAGGTGCTCGACCTCTTCGCCGATCTGAATCAGCGTCTGAGCGTCGCCTACCTCTTCATCACGCATGATCTGGTGGTCGCGCGGGCGATCACGGATCAGGTGATGGTGATGCACGAAGGCGAAATCGTCGAGCGCGGCGACACCGGCGCGGTGCTCGACGCTCCCCGATCGGAGGCGGGAAGGATGCTTGTCGCCGCTTCGCCCGATCTCGACCGCGCGCTGGCGCGAAGGCGTCAAACCGCCATCGGCTAGGGTGTGTTGAGATTCACGCCTGAGCGGCCTGCAAATGGCAGCTTTCTGCGCTTTCGGCGCGCACAGACCTGAATCTCAACATACCCTAAGCCGGATCGTCCACGGCCAGAATATCCTCGACGCGGACGGTGAGACGGCGCTGGTGGGGACCGAGCAGCGGATCGACCGCGGCGAAATCCAGCACCTGGCGCGCGAGGAGCCGGCGCTGTCCGGCCGGCAATCCCCGCAAGGTCAGTATGCTGGCAGCCGAACTGACCCCCGCATGATACGTCTGTAACTCGGTCGCGAGAATTTCGCGCTCCTGCGGCCCGAGCGCCAACCAGTCATAGACCCGTTCAGACAACGGGCCGAACTGATCCAGCCTGTCGCCCTCGCGCAGGATGATCGCGAGAATGAGCAAGGTTTCGACCGGCATTTTTAGGTCCTGGTCCGTCATCCGCTCTGATCAACCCCCGATGTGCATGTCACGGCTGCGCCGCATCTTTCTTTGCTACCTGAATGAAGCTTACGAACCATTTATACATGGCCACATGGCGCGCTTGTGGTGAGTGTCCCCTTCCGGCGAGCAAGGATCGCGCTATCCTGACGCCGAACGAGGGAGGAACGAATGGCAGATCCGCAGGTCATCAAGCTTACCGCCGGAACCGGCCGCATCTACGAGATGCCGGGGATGAGGGCGATCTTCAAGGCGGACGAGGCGGAGACGAAGGAAGCCTACAGCGTCTCCGAATGGTGGCTCGACGCCCGTCAGACCGGACCCGGCGCGCATAGTCACGAAACCAATGACGAGGTGTTCTACGGCATCGGCGGCGTGATGGCGGTTCGCGCCGGCGAGGAATGGCACGACATAGCCCCGGGCGATTTCCTGCGCATCCCGGCCGGCACGATCCACGATTTCGAGAACCGGACCTACGCGCGCGCCGGCCTTCTCAACTTCTTCATCCCCGGCGGGTTCGAGCGCAACATGCCGGCCATCGTCGACTGGTTCAAGGAGAACGGCTGACGGGTCAGCGCGCGGCGGCGAGGAGACCGTCGCAGTCGAGATGGGTTTCGAGCGCTTCGGCGATGGCGTCCAGCGCATCGTCGATGCGCTGCTCGAAGCCGAACGGCGAGGCTTCGACGCCGTGTTCGGCGAGGAAGCGGCGGCGGAAGGCGTCGCCGGTGAAGAGGCCGTGCAGATAGGTGCCCCAGACGCGGCCATCGATTGAGCTTGCGCCATCCGGCGCGCCGTCGATCTCGAAGACGGGGCGCCCGCAATCCGGGCCGGTGGTGCGTCCAAGATGGATTTCGTAGCCCGAGGTTTCAGAATCGTGGCGAAGCGAGCGGGCGGTCGCCTCGCGCAAGGTCTTGTTCGGTTCCAGCGTCGTTTCGACGTCGAGGAGACCGAGGCCGGGCGCATCGCGCTCCGGCCCCTCGGTCCCATTCGGGTCGCGCACGTTCCGGCCGAGCATCTGGAGGCCGCCGCACAGGCCGATGATGATGCCGCCCTCGGCATGGTGGCGGGCGATGTTACGGTCCCAGCCTTGCGCCCGCAGGAAAGCGAGATCGGCGATGGTCGATTTGGAGCCCGGCAGGACGATGATTTCGACTGGCGGAAGCGGCCTGCCGGGCGGCACGAACACGACATCCACGTCCGGCTCGGCGCGCAGCGGGTCGAGATCGTCGAAATTGGCGATGCGCGAGAGCATGGGAACGGCGACCGTCAGCCGCCCCTTGCCGCCGCGCGGGGCACGGTCGAGCACGACGGCATCCTCGGCGGGCAGTAGCGCGGCTTCCTTCAGCCACGGCACGACGCCAAAGGAGCGCCAGCCGGTGAAGCGTTCTATGGCGGCAAGACCGTCGCCGAAAAGCGAAAGCTCGCCGCGGAACTTGTTGACGATGAAGCCGGCGATCATGCGTCGGTCTTCATCCGGCAGGATGAGGTGGGTGCCGGCGATGGAGGCGATGACGCCGCCGCGGTCGATGTCGCCGACGAGGATGACAGGCACGTCTGCGACCGTGGCGAAGCCCATATTGGCGATGTCGCGGTCGCGCAAATTGATTTCGGCGGGTGAACCTGCGCCCTCGACGATGACGAGATCGGCATCCTTGCGGAGGCGATGCCAGGATTGCATGACGGCCGTCATCAGCCGCTCCTTCTGCGCGCCGAAATTCCGCGCGGCCGCCTCGCCCGCCATGCGGCCGTGGATGACGATCTGGGCGCCGACGTCGCTTTGCGGCTTGAGCAGGACCGGGTTCATGTCGACCGAGGGCGTGACCTTGCAGGCGCGCGCATGAAGCCATTGCGCCCGGCCGATCTCGCCCGGCGCACCGTTCTCGCCAATGGCAATCGCGGCATTGTTCGACATGTTCTGCGGCTTGAACGGGCGGACTTTCATGCCGCGACGCAGCGCGACACGGCAAAGCCCGGCGACGAGAAGCGTCTTGCCGACATCGGAGCCGGTGCCCTGAAGCATCATGGCGCGGGTCAAACGATGCATCTCCGACTCGAACCCATGCACATCCCCTTGTCGCCCCGCGCACAGGGTTGACGTTGCGCGCGTCGGACAATGGTCTAGATTGCCGGGCGAGGAAAATCCATTGCGACAGGGAGGTCGGCATGGACGCCGCGACCGACGCCACGGCCAGCCAGTTCGAACTCAACGAGGATCAACGCGCCATCCAGGAGATGACGGCCGGCTTCGCCGCCGAGCGCGTCGCGCCCTATGCGCTCGACTGGGATCGCGAGCGCCATTTCCCGGCAAACGTGATCCGCGAGACGGGACCGCTCGGGTTCGGCGGCATCTATATCGGCGAGGACGTCGGTGGTTCGGGCCTCGGACGGCTCGACGCGGTGCTGATCTTCGAGGCGCTGGCGGCCGCGTGCCCGGCCTTCTCGTCCTTCATCTCGATCCACAACATGGCGACCTGGATGATCGACAGGTTCGGCGACGAGGCGCAGCGCCAGCGCTTCCTGCCGAAACTGACCTCGCTCGAATGGATCGCGAGCTACTGCCTGACCGAGCCGGGCGCAGGCTCCGACGCCGCCGCGCTGAAGACGCGCGCAACCCGCACGGGCGGCAATGGCAGCGACTATATCGTCAACGGCGCCAAGCAGTTCATCTCGGGCGCGGGCGAATCGGACGTCTATGTCGCCATGGTGCGCACTGGCGAGGACGGGCCCAAGGGCGTCTCGACGCTGGTCATCCCCAAGGATGCGCCCGGCCTTTCTTTCGGCGCGAGCGAGAACAAGATGGGCTGGCACATGCAGCCGACCCGTCAGGTGATTTTCGACGACTGCAAGGTGCCGGCAGAAAATCTTCTCTCAGGCGAAGGAGAAGGGTTCAAGATCGCCATGGCCGGGCTCGACGGCGGGCGGCTCAACATCGCCGCCTGCTCGCTCGGCGGGGCGCAGTCCGCGCTCGACAAGGCGCTCGCCTATGCCGGCGAAAGACAGGCTTTCGGCAAATCCATCGACCAGTTTCAGGCGCTGCAATTCAAGCTCGCCGACATGGAAACGGAGTTGAGCGCGTCACGGATGCTGCTTTACGCCGCTGCCTCGAAGCTCGACCGCAAGGCGCATGACGCCGGCAAATGGTCGGCGATGGCCAAGCGCTTCGTCACCGACACCTGCTTCGACGTCGCCAACGAGGCGCTCCAGGTCCATGGCGGCTACGGCTATCTGCACGATTACGGCGTCGAGAAAATCGTGCGCGATCTGCGCGTGCATCAGATTCTGGAAGGCACGAACGAGATCATGCGGGTGATCATCGCGCGGAGTTTGATCGGTAGGTGAATGGTGAATGGTGAATGGTGAATGGTGAATGGTGAATGGGAAAATCTCATCGCCTGTCGCTTCGCGCAACATGGTCACCAGTTCTCGCAGTCATCGACGCTTCTCACCCGCTCGCCATTCACCATTCACCATTCACTATTCACCGACCGCGGGAGGAACCACATGACCACAATCGCATTCATCGGCCTCGGCAATATGGGCAATCCCATGGCCGCCAATCTCGTCAAGGCAGGCCACAAGGTGACGGGTTTCGATCTCGTGCAGGCGAATCTGAAAACCGCCAAGGCCAATGGCGCAACTGTTGCAGCCAGCGCGCGAGAGGCGGTTTCCGGCGCCGAGGTGGTCATCACCATGCTGCCGGCGGGCAAGCATGTCGTCTCGGTCTATGAGGACATCGTGCCGGCCGCGGCCAAGGGGACGCTCTTCATCGATTCCTCCACCATCGACGTCGACTCGGCCCGCAAGGCGCACAAGATCGCTGCCGATGCCGGGATGCTTTCGGTCGATGCGCCGGTTTCGGGCGGCGTCGGCGGGGCGGAGGCCGGCACGCTGACCTTCATGGCCGGCGGCAGCGCGGACGCTTTCGCCAAGGCCGACCCGATCCTGAAACCGATGGCCGGCAAGGTGGTCAATTGCGGCGACGCCGGCGCGGGACAGGCGGCGAAGATCTGCAACAACATGATTCTCGGCATCTCGATGATCGGCGTCGGCGAAGCCTTCGTGCTGGCCGAAAAGCTCGGCCTGTCGCACCAGGCGCTCTACGACGTCGCCTCCACCTCGTCGGGCCAGTGCTGGTCGCTGACGACCTATTGCCCCGTGCCCGGCCCGGTTCCGAACTCGCCGGCCAATCGCGACTACAAGCCCGGCTTCGCCGCCGCCCTGATGCTGAAGGACCTGAAGCTTGCCCAGGAGGCCGCGCAGAGCGCCGGGGCGGTGACACCGCTCGGTGCCGAAGCGACGCAGCTTTACGCGCTTTTCAACGCGATCGGCCAGGGCGGGACCGATTTTTCCGGCATCATCAACTTCCTGCGCGGAAAAGCCCAATGATCAAGGACATTTTGTGTGGATTCATTTTTGCTTAAGCGACTGCTAACCCGCTGGTAAGATTGTCCCGCTAAAACAGGTCACAAGGCGGTCGTCGCAGCCGCCTCCCGCTCCGGATCAGGTATTGCGTACCGGAGCAGTACCCTTCGCAAGTATCTTGTCGCGAAGTGCCATGCGTCTTTGTGGCAAGACCGCGTTTCTCTTCCAGAGAGCGCGGTTTTTGCATTCCAGTCTACTTAACTCGACTTAACCGCCTATGGTTGCTCTTGACGGCCCGCCCGGAGGGACCGAGCGCGGCCTGAAATGCCCGTTCGATGGCCACGCCGCTGACCAGCGACGGGGTTCGCCCGGACATGAGTTCAGGCCAGAACTGAATGGTCGCCTGCGCAAACGCCATCTGGGCCGCAAGCGCGCCCTCGACCATCGCCGACATCTTTTCCGTTACCGCGCGAGTCGTCTCGACGCGGTAAGGATTGGAACTGTTCGCCTCGGCGGTCAGCATGGGCATACGCAAGGCGATGACGGCCGGCGCAAGCATGAGATTGCTCGTTAAGACCGCTGCGGCCTTCACCGAACGGGCAGTTGGCTTGATCGACATCGAATACTATCCCCGAGCGCGATATTGCGCCGCACAAAACGCGTCACGCGCGGCGATGTTCCAAGGTGAAGTGGCGCCCCTCCATGGACCGCGAAAGGGCGCTGGGGGGCGCTACTTGCGCAGGTCGCGTTCCGCCA
This sequence comes from Mesorhizobium sp. YIM 152430, assembly GCF_029210365.1. Taxonomy (GTDB): domain Bacteria; phylum Pseudomonadota; class Alphaproteobacteria; order Rhizobiales; family Rhizobiaceae; genus Aliihoeflea. The sequence continues at coordinate 92,002 of NZ_JARGES010000027.1, read as the reverse complement.
GGTCGAGCGCCTTGCCGATGCGATCGCAGGCCATGTCGATCGTGTCCTTCGTCCAGATCAATGGTGGCGAAAGGATCATCGTGTCACCGACCGCGCGCATCATCATGCCGCCCGCGATGGCATGGTCGCGGACCGTGGCGGCGGCAAAGCCGCCATTTTCGAACCGCGCCCTGCTATCCTTGTCCTTGACGATCTCGATCGCCGCCATCAGGCCGATGCTGCGCACCTCGCCGACGATGCCGTGGCCGGCAAGACATTCATCAAGCGCCTTGGCGAGATACGGTCCCGTTTCGTCGCGGACGCGATCGATCAGCCCTTCCTTTTCGATGATGTCGAGATTGACAAGCGCTACGGCGCAGGCGACCGGATGGCCCGAATAGGTGTAGCCGTGATAGAACTCGCCGCCCTTTTCGACCAGCGTCGAGGAGATCCGGTCGCCGACGAGGAGCGCCGACAGCGGCTGGTAGCCGGAGGTCAGCGCCTTGGCGGTGGTGATCGTGTCGGCCTCGATGCCGAGCGACTGCGCGGCGAACCATTCGCCGGTGCGGCCATAGCCGGTGATGACCTCGTCGAGCATCAGGAGCACGTCGTGCTTGCGGCAGATGCGCTGGATTTCGGGCCAGTAGCTGTCGGGCGCGATCTTGACGCCCCCTGCCCCCATGACCGGCTCGCCGATGAAAGCAGCAACGTTTTCCGCGCCGGCCTCGAGGATCGCATCCTCGACGGCCTTTGCGGCACGCAGGCCGAAATCGTGGTCGCTCTCGCCGGGCTTTGCCAGTTCGAACGCATAGGGCGGCATGACGTGGACGATGTTCGGCACCGCGCCGTTCAACTGGCCGTGCATTGCCGCCATGCCCCCGAGGGACGTGCCGGTGATGGTCGAGCCGTGATAGGCCCAGTTTCGCGAGATGATACGGTTCTTCTGCGGTTTGCCTTCGAGCGCCCAGTAGTGGCGCACGAGGCGCAGGGCTGTGTCGTTGGCCTCCGAGCCCGACGAGCCGTAGAAGACCTGGTTCATGTTGGACGGCGCGATTTCGGCCAGCCTCTTCGCCAGCAGGACCGGCGTGGGCGTCGTGCATTTGAAGAAGGAATTGTAATAGGGCAGTTCCTTCATCTGCGCATAGGCGGCCTTGGCGAGTTCGTTGCGGCCATAGCCGATATTCACGCACCAGAGACCGGCCATTCCGTCGAGGATTTCCTTGCCTTCGCTGTCATAGACGAACGGGCCTTCTGCGCGCGTGATCATGCGCGAACCGGTGCCGCGCAGATCCTTGTGGTCGGTGAAGGGGTGGAGATGATGGGCTGCATCGATCTCCTGAAGCTGCTTCAGGGAATAGTTCTGGTAGGTCATGGGATGTCTCTCCGTTGAACGAGGGGTTCAGGCGGAGAGCGGCGGCGAATATCCGATCCGGGCACACAGGCGCAAAAGCTCGGCGTGCCGCGTGCGCAGCGACGGCGTCGAGGCATGGGCATGTCTTTTGACAGGACGGCGCATGGATCGCTTGTAGCGTCGCCCAGGCTGCGGTTCAAGCGCGCGGCCGATGCGACGATGTCGTTGCATCGATAGCACCGTCCCGCATGTGTCGATTCCCTCGTTCTGCGGGTCGCCGGTTCGTTGTTGGAAGGATCGCAGGCAGTTCAGTATGCGGCGAGATTCCCGAATCCCGCAGAGGCCGCGATGACCGATCTGACCATGCCCACCGAGGCGCTTTCGACAGAACGCGGCCGGCGCGGCGGACGGGCGGGCAAGCGTGCGGGCGGATCGGCCGCCTTCGAGCAGCCGCCCTATCGCCGGCATACGATCCCTTTCCAGCCGACCGAACTTCTCTCGGCAGACGAACTGGAATCCATCCACCTCGCCTCGCTGCGGGTGCTGAAGGAAATCGGCGTCGACGTTCTGCATGACGAGGCGCGGCGGATCATGAAGGACGCGGGCGCCGACGTGCGCGAGGGGTCGGAGCGCGTCCGCTTCGACGCCGACATGATCCTCGAATTCGTCTCGCATTGCCCGTCTGAGTTCACGCTGCACGCGCGCAACCCCGCGCATGACGTTCATTTCGGCGGACGCAACCTCTTCTTCGCGCAGGTCGCCTCGGCGCCGAACTGCTCCGACCTCGACCGCGGACGCCGGCCGGGCAACCAGCAGGATTTCCGCAATTTCCTGAAGTTGGCGCAGGTTCACAACATCATCCACGCGACCGGCGGCTATCCGGTCGAGCCGACCGACATCCACCCGTCGATCCGGCATCTGGAATGCGTGCGCGACCTGGCGCTGATCACCGACAAGCCGTTCCACATCTATTCGCTCGGATGTGAGCGCAATGTCGACGGCATCGAGATCGCACGTCTGGCGCGCGGAATCTCGGAAGAACAGCTTCTCGCCGAGCCGTCCGTCTACACGATCATCAACACCAATTCGCCGCTGAAGCTCGACATTCCGATGATGGAAGGCATCATCCAGATGGCGAGCCGCGGGCAGATCGTGATCGTCACGCCGTTCACGCTGTCGGGCGCGATGGCGCCGGTGACGATCGCGGGGGCGCTTGTCCAGCAGAACGCCGAGGCGCTGTCGGCCATCGCATTCGCGCAAATGGTGCGAAAAGGTGCGCCGGTCGGCTATGGCGGGTTCACGTCCAATGTCGACATGAAGTCCGGCGCGCCGGCCTTCGGCACGCCGGAATACATGAAGGCGCAGCTTATCGGCGGGCAACTCGCCCGGCGATACGGCATCCCTTACCGAACGTCGAACGTCTGCGCGGCCAACGCCGTCGATGCGCAGGCGGCCTATGAGAGCGTCTTTTCGCTTTGGGGCGCGGTGCAGGCTGGGGCGAATTTCATACTGCACTCCGCGGGATGGCTCGAAGGCGGGCTGCGCTGCTCCTACGAGAAGATGATCCTCGACATCGACCTGTTGCAGATGGTGGCCGAGTTTTTGACCCCGCTCGATCTTTCGGAGGATGCGCTGGCCTTTGAGGCGATCCGCGATGTGGGACCGGGGGGGCATTTCTTCGGAACCCAGCACACGCAGGATCGCTACAAGAATGCGTTCTATTCGCCGATCCTGTCGGACTGGCGCAATTTCGAGAGCTGGCAACTGGCGGGCAGCCCGACGGCGGTCGAAAAGGCAAATCACGTGTGGAAGGAGCGGCTTGCGGCGTGGGAAAAGCCGGCGATCGACCCGGCGGTCGAAGAGGCCGTCAACGATTTCGTCGAGCGGCGGATCGCCGAGGGCGGCGCCCCGACGGATTTCTAGTATCATAGTCCGAACATGACATTCTGATTCCGAAGACAGGCATATCCACATGAAATCCCATGCAAAAGCGGTTGTGATCGGCGGGGGCGTCGTCGGGTGCTCGGTGCTCTATCATCTGGCGAAGGCCGGGTGGGCGGATGTGATGCTGATCGAGCGGTCGGAACTGACGTCCGGCTCGTCCTGGCACGCGGCGGGCGGGTTTCATACGCTGAACGGCGATCCGAACGTCGCCAGGCTGCAAGCCTATACGGTCCAGCTCTACAAGGAACTGGAAGAGATTTCCGGCCAGTCCTGCTCGCTGCACCTGACCGGCGGCGTGATGCTGGCGGATACGCCCGAACGCATGGATTTCCTGCGTCTCGCCCATGCCAAGGGCCGCTATCTCGGCATGGACACCGAGCTCATCACACCGTCAGAAGCCAAGGCGATGTTCCCGCTGATGGACGAGGCGAACTTTGTCGGCGCGATGTGGGATCCGGTGGAAGGCCACCTCGATCCATCCGGCACGACACACGCCTATGCCAAGGCGGCGAAGACGCTCGGCGCGGAGATCGTGCTGCGCAATCCGGTGATCGAACTGACGCAGGAGGCCGACGGGACGTGGAACGTCGTGACAAAGAACGGCACCGTGAAGGCCGAGCATGTCGTCAATTGCGGCGGGCTTTGGGCGCGCGAGGTCGGGCGGATGGTCGGCGTCGAGTTGCCGCTGCTGGCGATGGAGCACATGTATCTGCTCACCGAGCCGATGCCGGAGGTCGAGGAATTCAACGCGCGCACCGGCCGGGAAATGGTCGGGGTGCTCGACTTCAAGGGCGAGATCTACACGCGGCAGGAACGCAACGGCGTGCTTCTTGGAACATATGAGAAGGCGTGCAAGCCGTGGTCGCCGGTCAACACGCCCTGGGATTTCGGTCACGAACTCTTGCAGCCGGATCTCGACCGCATCGCGCCGTCGCTGGAGGTAGGTTTCAAACATTTCCCCGGTATCGAAAAGGCCGGCATCAAGCAGATCATCAACGGGCCGTTCACCTTCGCGCCGGACGGCAATCCGCTCGTCGGGCCGGTTCAGGGGCTGACGAATTTCTGGTGTGCCTGCGCGGTGATGGCGGGGTTCAGCCAGGGGGGCGGCGTGGGGCTGGCGCTGTCCAACTGGATGGTGAACGGCGATCCCGGCTTCGACGTCTGGGGCATGGACGTCGCGCGCTTCGGCGAATGGGCGAGCCTGCGCTACACCAGCGCCAAGGTGCGCGAGAACTATTCGCGACGCTTCTCGATCCGCTTCCCGAACGAGGAACTGCCGGCAGCGCGGCCGGCGCAGACGACGCCGCTCTACGATGTCATGCTGCGCGACAACAATGCCGTCATGGGCGACTCGTGGGGGCTGGAAACGCCGCTCTGGTTCGCGCCGAAGGGAGCGGAGCCGAAGGATGTCGTTTCGTTCCATCGGTCCAACGATTTCGAGCATATCAGGGCGGAGGTTCGCGCAACGCGTGAACGCGTAGGCGTGACGGAGATCGCCAATTTCGCCAAATACGAAGTTGCTGGGACCGGAGCGGAGGACTTCCTCAACCGGCTGATGACCAACAGGATGCCGAAGGTCGGCCGCATCGTGCTGACGCCGATGCTGAACGAGTTCGGCAAGCTGATCGGCGACTTCACCATCGCCAAGGCCGACGACGACCGCTTCATGGTCTGGGGTTCGTCGGCGGCGCAGAAATACCACATGCGCTGGTTCGAAAAGCATCTGCCGAAGGACCGCTCGGTGCGGATCATCCGCTTCGACCAGACGCTGGTAGGACTTTCCATCGCCGGGCCGCGCTCGCGCGACTTGTTGGCAAAGCTGGTCGATGTCGACGTGTCGAACGGCGCGTTCAGGTTCATGGATTTCCGCGAGATGGCGGTGGCCGGCGCGCCGTGCATGGTCAACCGCATCTCCTATACAGGCGATCTCGGCTATGAAATCTGGATGGAGCCGGCCTATCAGCGGCTCGTCTACGAAGCGATCAAGCGCGAGGGTGAGGCGTTCGGCATCGTCGATTTCGGGATGCGGGCGCTGCTTTCGATGCGGCTCGAAAAGAACTTCCCGACCTGGTTCCGCGAGCTGCGACCGATCTACGGGCCGTTCGAGGGCGCGATGGACCGCTTTATCAAGTTGGAGAAGAACGACTTCATCGGCCGCGAGGCCGCGGCGAAGGAGCAGGCCGAGGGGCCCAAGCTGCGGCGCGTGTCGTTCACGGTCGATGCGCTCGATGCCGACGTGATGGGCGACGAGCCGATCTGGGCGAAGGCGAACGGGCAGGATTTCGGCACGGTCGGCGAGCCTCACGGCTATGGCGCGCCCCGCTTCGGCGCGGACGGCAAGGACGTGCGCGGATCGCAGGCCGCGACCGATGCCTCGGCGGTGCGCGGCATTCACGACGGCGAATGGTCGGTGGTCGGCTGGGTGACGTCGGGCGGCTATGCGCATTACGTCGAAAAATCGATGGCGCAGGGCTATGTGCCGGCGGCGCTTTCGGAAGACGCGAGCGAGGGCCTGTTCGAGATCGAAATTCTCGGCCGGCGCCGACCGGCGCGGATCGCCGTCGAGCCGCCTTTCGACCCGGCGGGCGAGAAGATGCGGGGGTGATCAGCCGACGATCAGGCCGGCATCCATCAGTGCAGAGCGCATCGCGGACACGGTTTCGGGCGGCGTCTGGCGGCTGGTGATGTAGGGAAGGCCCTTGCGCGGGCTCGTCCAGCCGCTGGGAACGAGTTCGGCTGCGGCCGGTTCGTGGCATTGCGCCAGCGCCCAGGAGCGGCAGTCGATGGCGCAGATATCCGCGCGGTTGGCGGCAACGGCGCGGATCGAGGCGCGGTGACCGCCGGTGGGGATTTGCTCGCGGAAGAGGTCGAGGGAGCCGAGATCGGCCTTTAGGGCGAGATAGCCGGACATGGAGTCGGGGACGTTGTAGGCAAAGCGCCTGTTACGGATCGCTTCCTGACGGGAAGTGATTGAAGGTAGGCGCTCCAGGACAGAGGGAGAGGTGACGGAGCGCGACGTTTCATCATCGCTCCGCATCAGAACCACGCTGCGATAAAACTCCCCCTCTCCGCCTTCCACATCCGAATAGTCCGGCTGGCCAATGACATGGACGCACTCCGCAAGGCCATCGCCCATCGGCCCCCAGCAGGTTTGCGCGAAGAGGATGTCGGGCCGGCGCCAGAAGTCGTAGAGGTCGCCGGTCTCGCGCGTCAGAGCATCGGGAGCATCAATGCCCGATTCCCGCAACACATGGCGAATCCGCGTCCATTGCGCATCCGTCGCGGCGCGGACTTCCGGCCAGTCATACATGGGAAGGGCGGCAATCTGATGGGTCATGGCGACTTATCGGATGCCGCGAAGGCGGGATGCAAGCCCTATTCGGTCGACGGCTCGGCCAGGACGGGCGCGGAGCCGAGGCCGTGGACGGAGCGGGCACGGATGCGCGGGCGGAATGCCCTGCCCTGTTCCGGCTGGCGGCGCAGCGCGGGGTGGACGACCGGTTCCTTCGGCTTCACCGCAAAAGCGCGGAAGAGTGCCAGATAGTTCGGGAAGACATAGCCGTCATTCATCCGCACCCATTCCTCGCGTCGGGCGCGGAAAAGACGCGGCAGTTCGTACCAGGGCACGGTTGGCTGCTTGTGGTGGACGAGGTGGAGATTGTTGTTGAGAAAGAGCAATGACAGCGGCGACCGCTCGACGATGATCGTGCGGCCATCGGGTCGCTCCGACCACTGATGCTCCGCGAAGGTCCGGATCGCGATCAGCGACTGGCCGAAATAGACCGGCACGAGATAGAGCCAGAGCGGCATCTGAAACACGAAGACGAGGAGCGGCGGCAGCACCGCAAGGCCGACAAGGTGGTTGCGCCAGGCCCGTCGCACGCCAGGATCGCCGGCGCGCAGGAGTTGCAGGTCGGATGCCACGAATGCGGCGTTCGACAGAGCCGGGCCGAGCAGGAACCGGCCGACCATCGTGTTGTTGAAGGTGAGCAGTGTGCGCAGCCAGCCCGGCAGCGCCTCATATTTCCAGAAGGCCTGATAGTAGCTCTCCGGGTCGTCGAAAGGGTCGGTCAGCCGCTCATCGGCATGATGGCACAAATGAAGCTTCTTGAAACGACGGTAGGGATAGACAAGGCCGATCGGCAGGCCGACCAGGATTTCGTTGACGAAGCCGTTGCGGGTCGGGTGGCCGTGGGCGGCCTCGTGCATGAGCGAGGACTGGAGCGCGATGGCGACGGTAAGGCCGACGATCGCGAGGAAAGGCGAGAAGGTCCAGCCAATGGTCCCCGATGCCAACCAGATGCCATAGCACCCTGCGACCAGCATGACTGTCGGCCATTCGATCGCCAAGAAAAAGGGCCGCACACGCGCGCTCGGCGCGGCCCGAAGTCCGTCTCGTTGCATCCTTATTTCCCGCCCCACTTCATCCAACCAGCCGAATCCCCCGATCCTGCTGACAGAATGCTGACATCAAATGAGGCCCGCACCAATGTGACTTTGCGCATATTACGTTGATAGTGAAAATCGAGCGCGGCAAATGTTTTTTTTAGTAAACAAATGCGATATGCTGTCGCATGGACAAACGTGACCTCTCCCAACTTTTCCGCGAACGGCTGAAGCTGATGCTGGCTCGCAGCGGACAGAACCAGTCGGCCTTCGCCGCCAGCGTCGGAATCGATCGTTCGGCCCTGTCGCAGCTTCTTTCGGGCCAGTCGACGCGACTTCCCCGCGCCGAAACCCTGCTCAACATGGCAGCCACTTACAATGTCTCGCTCGACTGGCTGCTCGGCATCAGCCAAGATGAGGGTCTCGCTTCCGAAATCCGCGGGAGCCTCGAAATCGAGGAAGGCACCGGCAGTTTCGACCGCACGCTGCTCGCCTCATGGCACGCGGAAGCCGCCGGCACCAAGATCCGCTATGTGCCGGCGGGTATTCCCGATCTTCTGCGCACCGACGCGGTGATCGACTACGAGGCGGAGATGACGCGCAAGAACCGCGACAGCCAGATCGACGAGAAGGACTACCGGATCGACTACAACCGGCGACCGGAGACCGATATGGAGGTCTGTATGCCGCGGCACATGCTGGAAATCTTTGCCAGGGGGAACGGCGTGTGGAGCGGACTGGCCGATGCGGCGCGTCGCGAGCAACTGGTCCATATGGCGCGGCTGGTCGACGATCTTTATCCAAGCTTCCGGCTCTACCTTTACGACGGACGCCAGCGCTATTCGATCCCCTACACCATCTTCGGGCAAATTCGCGCAGCGATCTATGTCGGCGAGATGTATCTGGTGCTGAACGCCGTGACGCCGGTGCGCACGCTGACGCGGCATTTCGACAATCTCATCCGTGCCGCCGAGATCAACGCCCATGAGGCGGCCGGCTATTGCCGGCAACTCGCCGAGAGCCCCATCGATTGACCGGATATAAGGATTTCTTTATATCATATCCAAACAGCAAATCGAGACCTTCCATGGAAAATCCGATCGACGTCCTGATCGCCCAAAAGGGCGTGCTCCTCGCAGACGGGGCCACTGGCACCAATCTCTTCGCGATGGGGCTGGAGGCCGGCGAGGCGCCGGAGCTGTGGAACGAGACCGCACCGGAGAAGATCGAAGCCCTGCATCAGGGTTTCGTCGATGCGGGCGCGGACATCATCCTCACCAATTCCTTCGGCGGCACGCGACACCGGCTGAAACTGCACCATGCGCAGGACCGCGTCCACGAGATCAACCGCAAGGCGGCGGAGATCGCGCGTGGCGTCGCCGACAAGGCCGGACGGCGCGTCATCGTGGCGGGCTCCGTGGGGCCGACCGGCGAACTCCTCGTCCCGCTCGGCGCCATGACCTATGACGAGGCGGTCGCCGCCTTCGTCGAGCAGATCGAGGGGCTGAAGGCCGGCGGCGCGGAAGTCGCCTGGATCGAAACCATGTCCGCGCCCGACGAGATCAAGGCGGCCGCGGAGGCCGCGATCAAGGTCGGCTTGCCCTATACCTATACCGGATCGTTCGACACGGCCGGGCGCACCATGATGGGGCTCGCGCCGGACGCGATCCACAGTGTCGGCGACGAGCTTTCCGAACATCCCGTCGCGGTGGGGGCGAATTGCGGCGTCGGCGCGGCCGATATTCTCGCCTCGCTCCTCGACATGAGCGCGGCGCGGCCCGAGGCGACCATTATCGTCAAGGGCAATTGCGGCATTCCCGAATTTCGAGGCTCGGAGATCCATTATTCGGGCACGCCCGAACTGATGGCCGACTATGCGCGCCTGGCGGTGGATGGCGGAGCGCGGATCGTCGGCGGCTGCTGCGGCACGTCGTTCGGCCATCTGGCAGCGATGCGCGCGGCCATCGATGGCCATACCAAGGGCGAGCGCCCCAGCGTCGAGACGATCGAGGCGCGGATCGGCCCGATGCGCAACAAGCTGGCCTCGCAAAGCGGCGGCGAGGGAAACCGCCGCGAGCGGCGACGGCCGCGCGGATGACCCCTTGCAGGATGGGGAATCGATTCCCATCTATGGTGCTACGAGAGATCGTCTCCGGCCGGTGACCACGGATGTACTGGCACCGCCGTCGAGACTTTGAAGGTCGGGCGACAAGCCCGGCCTTTTTCGTTTCAGCCTTGCATGGCGTGCGAGCACGCGGGACAGTCGACCATGATCAACGACCCCGGCAAACGACTGGCGGCTGGACTGTGGAAGGTGCTCGCCGGAATTGCGCTTGTCCTGCTGCTTCTGACCCAACAGGCGCAACAGCCCGACCCGGATGGAACCGAAGAGGTCCATCGGGGTATGGAGAATGTCGAAGAGCAGCCATAAAGTTGAAAATGTGAGGTGGCGATCGAACCGCAAACCTCCGGCGCGGCACGCCAATTACCTGAGCCGGATCTAACATTCCTGACGGCACATTCGCCCGCAATGCGGCTACCGGAAGAACACATACTTCACCAAGGCTGCGACGATCAGCACGACCAGCAACAATGCCAGCAAGCCGCCAAGTCCCATTCCCCAACCCATGCCGTCCATCATCATTTCTTCGCTTTTCATCATGGCGTCATCCTTTCGATTTGGGACGCTGCGCCTTCCATTGGCAGGAAGGTCAATGCTCCAAACGCAAGAATGTGACCCCGCCGGTTTGATGAAACGGCATTGACAAACCAATATCCCGGTCAGGTCCGGTGAAGTTTCGAAGGGCCGAAGCTTGACAGTTGACGGGTTGCGATCTGGTGGACTCGGAACAGAGCGAATCGACAAGTCAAAACTCGGCTCGAAAACGAGTTGAACTTCTTGGCAGCGATTTGCTGAGAGCCTTGGAAGATATGGCGCGAGTGACGGGGCTCGAACCCGCGACCTCCGGCGTGACAGGCCGGCACTCTAACCGACTGAGCTACACCCGCGCTTGGCGCTTGCGGCACGTTCGTGCGGCCCGCGTTGGTGGCTGAATTAAGCGGTTCGACCGGAGGTGTCAAGCGCCCGAAGCGCGGCGAATGGTTATTTCCCGAGCCATCCGATGCTACGCAGCGGAAGCCCGTCATCCAGCCAATTCGGTCTTGCGCGCACAGAGCTAAGCGCCTAAATCTCCAGCCTCGTGAGGGCGATTAGCTCAGTTGGTAGAGCGCTTCGTTTACACCGAAGATGTCGGCGGTTCGAGCCCGTCATCGCCCACCATGTTTTCCAAGGCTTTCAGCACGATTTACGAAGTGTTCCGCAGGTTTGATGGACCGAGGCTTCGTCACATCGTCCCGCGCACGATGTATGGCACCCGATCATCCTGCCCTGTCTCCCGCAGGTGTTTCACCCACGGCTTGAGATCGGGATTGACGCTGATCCCGCCGCGCGTCCTGTTGCATCTCGTGCAATGGGCGACCTCGACCAGGTCGTGCATCGTCGCCGCGTCGGATTGAGGCAGATCGCGCGGGTCGATGTCCTTGATGCTGTTGCAGATCGAGCATCTGAAGCTGAGCGATATTCCGAGCGCACGAACCTCACCGAGGGTGACGGGTGGCAGGTCGGGCTTGTATCGTCGGCTGGACATTAGGAAAAGATGCCGCGATTCGATCAGCGCCGATAGGCGATCCGTCTCGCGCGAACATGCCGAAAGGGAACCTGATGAACGATGCACTGGCCGATCCTCGCCGCATTCAGATAGCCCGGCACATCATGGACGCGCGCAAACTGGCGATCGAACTGGATGCGCAGGTTCTCGATTATCTTCTCGAAAGCGCACTGAAGGAAACGCTGGGCCATGATGCGGCGACGCGGACGGCTGTGCTACAGCGGCCTGATGATCGCGAAGCCTGAACGCAAAAAGAGGCCCTGCCGCTCCGAAGAGACGACAGGGCCAGTTGGGGAGGAATACGTTCAGCGCGGCGCGCGCGGCTTCTGGATATGCCCGCGCTGCTCGGACCGGTCCATGCGCTCCAGAAGATCGTCCAGCCGATGGTTGATGCCTTCCGTGTTCTTGTCCGTGAGCGCGTCCGCGATGCGCTTCACCTCGGCGATCAGGCGTTCAACCTGTTCGCGCTCGGCATAGCCAAGCCCAAAGGCCGTGACGAGCTTTGAATTATCGGGCGATGCCGACTTCGTTCGGATGTAGTTTGCGATCGCCAGGACGATGATGATGGTCGCCGTGACGAGCGCCCCAAGCCAGTCATTCGGAAGTTCCATCAGCCGCCGCCTGTTTCTCGTAGTGATGATCGGTGACGGCGGCGTCACCCATGGCCCGAATGACGTTGATCGCATCGAAGAGGAAGAACGCGGGATAGACCGCAAGCCCGGTCGAGAGGGTGCCCGACTGGAGCATCCCGACCGTGATCTGATACCAGAACAGGCATGTCAGGAACGCCAGCCCCGCCCGCAGATGTGGAGAGCGCCGCCACGCTCCGTTGACGATCAGGACGGCCAGCCGCGCCACCCCGACATAGAGGCAGGCCATGGCCCACATGCTTTGCGACATGATCTCGCCGAAATTGGCATAGGTCGCGGTCGTCCTGAACATGTCGGGGTTGATGATGAGCATGGCCGCCCAGCCTATCAGGACACTCGTCAGGAGCCATTCCGTCTGCCGGCCGGGGAAGGTCTTGCGGAACGACGCCGCGATGTGCGTGAACATCAACCTACGGGCTCCGCATCTGCCGCTGGCCGGTCTGATGGGCGCGCCAGACGGGCGGCCGTGATCTTCGGCAGCACCAGGTCAAGGATGCGCTTGTCGTCTAGACCGAACGTCTTGACCGCATCAGGGACAGACGCTCGCACATAGTCGATTGCAGCGCCGGCCGAGGGCTTCACGCCTCCTTTGGCGAGCGCGATCAGCGCAGCGTTCGTGAGGGCCGATTGCAGAGCCTCACGATGGGTTGCCTCGATGTCGAGCCCGAGCTTCTGGAACCATCGGAACAGGGCCGTGATGAGCGCCGGCACGAGGATTGCGAGCAGCGCCGTCAGAACGGGCGCGAGGATTTCGAATACGGTTTGCCACATGGTCATGCTCCCATGGTTTCAAGTTCGTCGAGATCGCGGCGGATGCGATCGATGATGGCGCGTCGAGGATCTGGCTTCGTCGGCTCGAGCGCAGGCGGGCCGTCGACCACCTCGATGAAGTCCCGATGCGCCCACACGCTGAACCCGGCCGGCGTCTCGATATTCAGCCAGTTGCCGTTCTGGCCGATGATCTCGACGCGTGTTCCCTCTCGCAGCGCCCCGGTCACCTCGCCGTTCGGCCCGTTGCGGGTGTTGAGCGCGGGCGGAATGACGCGACCCACGCCCCCGGCAGGCACCGGATCGGGCGGCGCGATGTTCACTCCAGACATGGCTTTGGTCACCTCTCTGCGGAGCTTGTCGCCGACGGCCTTGGCGCCGGTGCCGGATGGATCGAACGGCAGCCGGATCACGTCCCACTTGTTGCGTTGCGTGATCCCCAGCGTGCCCTGCACCTCGGCATGGAAAAGGATCATCTTCGGCGTAACCGGAATGCCGTAGCGCCGCGCGAGGGCAGCGACGGCCTGCACGAAGGCATTCCACTGCACCTGCGTCAGCGGCGCGCGCCCGGCACTGAAAGGCACCTCGACGGCCCCTGCCATGCCGCACATCGAGACACCGATGGAATTGGTGTTGCAGTTGAGCGTGTGCGCCGCGTAGCCGCTCTTGATCGAGCCCGAGTTGAGGTCGATCGACGGAACGCCGCGGATCACCTTGCCGTCGCCCTCGACGAGGACGTGATAAGCGCGCCTGTCGGTGTCGCTGGCTTTGTGATTGCCGGCGGTCCAGTGGCCGATGATGCGGGCCATGGGCACGAGCGGCATCCACTCGGTCGGGATGATGGTCACGGCTATGCCTTTCCCCCGTTTCCGGGTGATTGAAGTTGTTCGAAGGGCAATCTATGGGGTGTTCAGGGGCCGGTCGGGTCGGCTGGATAGCTGCGATCAGTCTGGGCCATTCAGAAGGGCGTTCTCATGCATTGCGATTACTGCGGGTCGGACAACACACGCCTTGTCTATCGGGGGATGAGCCACAAGGTCGACACGACCTTTGGCCCCTTTGATCTGTTCCGATGCAATCATTGTGGTTCGTTGGGGACCGCGAACCCACCGAGCGAACTGCGGCTATCCGAGTTCTATCAGCACTACGAGCAATTCCGGCCTCTGTGGTACAAGGAGGGCGCTCGCTCGGGCGCGCTTGATGCCCAGTATGTGTTTTACACCGATTTTATAGAAAGACATCTTGTGGGCCGAAGCTGGCTGGACGTTGGCGCTGGCCATGCTGAAGTAGCCAACAAGCTCGCACGCACACGGCCAAACGGCTCAGCCGCAGATATCGGGCCTCGGCCAGGGGGGTTGGACCGGACGGTAGAATACTCAAGTGTCGACATGAACCGGAATGGATGGAGTGAGAGCATTGGTCGAGAGTTCGACACCGTGTTTTCCGTAGCCGTCTGGGAGCATGTTCTCACGCCATCGAGCTTTGCGCATGAGTGCCTGTCGCTGGTGGCGAACAAGGGGCGACTTATCCTCATCTGTCCTGACTATGGATCGTTCGCGCGAAAGGTTTTGGGCCGATCCTGGCCCTACTTCGAGCCTGGCGAACACATAACCGTGCCCACGCGCACAGGCGCGGACTTGTGTCTCCAGCGTCAAGCTCAGATGAAAGGCATCGACGTCGACGTTCGGGTCCAACGACTGAATGTGGGCTATAGCGTCAGATATTTGCTTGAAGTTCTCAGGCTGCGTGCGGTGGCTCGCATGTTGCCGCCGACTCTCTCCGCGCCCTTGCCCACAGGTATGTTGGCGGCTGTTGTCACGCGCAAATGACATTCGACACGCACCATGGTGAGTGCGCTTAGCCCAACTGGGTAATCATAACGCCGATGACGACCAGGCCCAATCCCAGGGGATAGTAGATGGATAGCGTCTCGCCCAAAGCGAGAACAGCCAAGATTGGAACCAATGCGGCGCCGAGAAGAGCGAACGGATAAGCTTTACTGAGCGGAACGTACATGAGTATTCCGACCCAAAGAACCGTGCTTGCTGCATAGAGAACGATGGCGGCGATCAACCAAGGCGAAAACGCAGCGAAGACCGGCGAAATCTCGGCGCGTATGCGGATGTCCTGAGCAGCGAACTTGAACATCATTTGCCCGACGCCCATGATGACTGCAAACGACAAACAAGCCGCGTAAAGCCAGATTGTCATTTGGGCACGCGTGCGGTCGAGATTGCGAACGCTCGTGCAAGCTCAGTGACCAAATGGTCGGACGCACGAATTCGTAGATGGAGGTTGAAAATTCCGGCGAGCGTGACAATCGCGACCAGATAAATGACGAGATCGGCGCCGCGCCCCACGCCCAGGTAGTTGGCCACTGACGTGCTGAGGTCGGGAGAGATCACGAACACGAATCCGACAACGCAGCACAGAATGATAGCGATCGAGATCGGACGGGATCGGCGGAACTGGGCTATCGCATACATCAGGAGGAGGAGAAGAAGCGCTCCAAGTATGAACTTGATCATGATCGATAGAGCCTTCCCATTGCGAGATCGACCAAAATGGTCAGGGCGCCCGACATTCTCTGCCCCTTCGCGCGGGAATAGTCAGTGTAGGCGATGGTGCAAGGAACCTCCACATAGCGCAAACCCAGCGACCCGATCTTGTTCAGGATCTCCGAAGCATGAGCCATTCTGTTCTGCCGAATTCGAATTTGCAGCGCAGCTCGCTGGCTTAGGCAGCGCAGTCCATTGTGGGTGTCCGTGACGCGCAGTCCCGAAGTCATTCGGGTATATATCGTCGCTGCCCGCAGAAGCCACCTTCTCGACGATGCCATGCCTACGACCTCGCCTCGAAAGCGCGACCCGAGCACGACATCGACGTCGCCTCGTGCTAGGCGGGAAACCATTGCTGACGCGTCGTCGAGCGAATGCTGACCGTCTGCGTCAAAGGTGACAACGGCATCCGCGTCGTGGCCGAGCGCAAAGTCGATGCCGGTTTGGAGTGCGGCTCCCTGGCCGAGATTGATCGGATGACGGCAAACATGCGCTCCTGCCCGATAGGCAATCTCCCCTGACAGATCCTTCGACCCGTCATCTACGACCACGACCGAGAACCCGCGAGCGACGGCCGAGCGAACGACATCGCCGAGAACTTCGCCTTCGTTGAAAGCCGGGATGACGATCCAAACATTTTTCAAAAGGACAGTCCCCTTGTTGTCACATCGGTACGTGACATGACCTCCCGCTTCGTGCAAGTGCGTCGGTAGCCCGACGGAAGGAGCTATACATGACAGCGCAAGGATTTTCAGAGGGAACGTCATTCACGGCCGCTGCCGGCTTGTCTCTGGTCTGGTCGGTTTTGATGCTCTTCATCTGGTATCCAGGTTCGATGTCAACCGACAGCATAGAGATATTGCGCCAGGCGCGTACCGGCGATCTCAGTGACGCCTGGTCGCCGTACTTGGCGCTCCTCTGGGCACCCTTGGACAAAGTCTCGCCGGGGCCTCAGCTGATGCTGTTGCTACAGTTGCTTCTATATTCCCTTGGGGCTGCACTGACGCTCGCGTCCCTGTTTCGCGGCGCGGCGTTGGCGCTAGGCTTTCTGATCTTCAGTTTTTGGCCACCGCTGTTAGGGATCATCGGGGTAATCTGGTCGGATATCTTCATGGCTGGTTTCCTGTTGATGGCGCTCGGAACTGCCACGGCATCCTACCAACACGCGCAGCGTCGAACGCTGCTTCTGGCAATCTCCTTCCTCTTTCTCTTCCTTGCCATTTCCATGCGGCACAACGCCGGCGCCGCGGTAGTGCCGATCGCAGCAGCTGTCGTTTTCATGGCCCTGGAGGGCCGTTTGCGATTCGTCGCGCGCTTCTTTGTCTCTGTTTTCGGCGGGGCGGCCGTTGCAGTCTGCTTGCTGGCGCTTGCCAGCATCGTCAGTTCGCAAATCGTCGAGAAAAGAGCCCATCTGTGGACTGTCATCGCTCAGTACGACATCGCCGGAATTGCCGCAGCCAGCACCGGTGATGTTGATATTTCGGTTCTAGCCCCGCAAACACTCGAAGACGTCCGAACGTTGTACACACCGCGCTCGCTTGTGCCGCTCATGGTCGGCAGGCAGGTTCATGAGGATGAAGGAGGAAGGCCGTCCAAAAGCGCAACGCCCTTTCAGTATGATCATTTTCAGGAAAACCCGAGTGCGCGAACCGCTCTCGCGGAGACCTGGATGCAGCTAGTTGCCGAGTTTCCTTGGGAATATCTTGCACACAGATCAGCTGTGTTCGCGAGCCTCGTCGGGTTGCCCCCGTTTGAAATGCTTTGGGGTCCGGTGTTCAGCCGTATTGATGAGAACGACCTCGGGGTTCAAAGCAGACCCAGCGACCACGAAACCTTCTATTTCGAAACCCTTAATGAGCTCGCCGCCGCCGATATCTTCAAGCCATACTATTATTTGATGGCCAGTGTCGTCGGCCTGATTGTTTCCGTTGCGTTCTTTGCTGCAACAAATAGACTGACTTTTGCCGTAGCGACGGCACTCTTTGGAAGCGGCTGCCTTCATATGGTGGGTTTGTTTTTTGCGACGGGATCGGCCGACTTCCGGTACTCACACTGGATGATTGCCGCGACCGTACTCGCCAGCTTGATCGTGTTGATCGAGTTGATCGAGTTCGCTGGCCGATTAGCTGCTAGCCGACTGGAAACTCTCGCAAAAGGCGCCCAGGAATGACTCGGTTACGCCCCCGGCAACGAGGACTCTAAGAGCACTGCCGCCCTGGCTTCGCCAAACAACTGAATCGCCGCCCCCATGAGCAAGGGCCAAAGCTCGTCATCGGACTGATAGGACTGCGCATTCTGGAAGATGCGGCGGATGCGCAGCGGCTGCGCCCCCATGGCCTGATCGATCGCCTCGGCCTCTTCGTCCGTCGCGCGCCGCCACAAATCGGCGGGGAAAACGACGGTGACCTGCTCAATGGTCGACGGGGCAGACCACGCCGAACCATTCCACACTTGTGAGACGTGATGCGGGCCTTCCTCGACCTCATAAGCCGAAAGCGGCTCGCCATCGGTCGCGCCAAGATACCGCCCCGCCTTGTCGACGAAATATCGAACCTCGCTCATCTCCATGCCCTCACAATCAATCGCCAGTTGGCATTCGTCAGGAGAACGCCAGCACGTGTGCTTGAGTGTTTTGCCGTGAAGACGCTTGGGTTTGTCCCGTAGAGAACAACCACCTGTGTCGGTCGCAGCACAATTATTGAGCCGTAGTCGGCGCTTTCGATCGTCATCGCCAGTATTTCGTCGCCGACCGAGTAATCATGCTCTGCGGTCTTGCACCGCAACACGCCAGTCGCCAGTCGCGGAATCCCGGAAAGCCCGTGCGTCAGGGTGATGAACGACCCGGACGTGATCGTCAGTTCCCCGCTTTCGTAAAACTCGGACAGGGGAACTCCGGCGTTTGCCATTGCCTGCTGCTTCTGGGAGTTGGTCAGCGACTGAGCCGTGTCGAAACGCAGGCGAACGTTGACGTTCTGATCGAGAGTCGCCAACGCATCAGCAGTGGCAGTTGCGTCAGCCTTATCGGCCAGTGCCGCCTCTTTCGCCAGCGGATGACCACCAGCCGTGGCGCCATCGTGAACGACGACCGTGTTCTTGTCGGTATCTACCGTCAGTTCGGCTCCAGCCCCTGTAAAGCCGGCGTGTTGCGCAGTCGTGCCGCGCCGGCGGCGAATTTGCTGGCTCATGCGAGCACTCCATAGTCGCGGGTTGTGTCAGGGCTTTCGGCGATCACGCCGTAATCGGCGGTCGCGGGGAATGCGCCGGGGAAGAACTGCCAGTCGGCGGGATTGTCGCGCGGGCGACTGTTGAGGTTTGACGCGGTCGCAATCCAGGCAGCCGGGCCGTCGTTGATGTCGGGATCGGTCACGATGTCGCGGTCTTGATAGGTTTCATCGCTTTCCCAGGCGCCGCGCCAGTTGATGCCGGTCGGGCCGCGATCGCCGATATTGCCCTTGATGTTCAGTGCTTGGGCTGCCGTTGCGACAAGTCCACCCGGACCGATATATGAACCGATGCCTTCTGTGGGTGGGTCGCCCTCGCCGCCGACCCATCCGACAACGCGGAGAACGTCGCGGTCGGGGCCATCGGTGACCGCCTCCAGTTCCATCGTCCAGCCACGGGGGCCGAGTTCACCTTGAATGCCTTGATCGCCCTGCTCGCCCTGCGGCCCGGCCTGTGGTGACGTTCCAGGCGACCAGTCGCCCGCCGTATCCGTCTGCTTGACGAAGACGACGAAGGGCTCGACGTCGGTCTGCATGTAGATGAAGCCGCGACGAGCGCTGTCATAGCCGGCGCGCTCGGCAAGCGTCCCGGTGGCGTTTGGGGTGAGCCACAAGCCCTGCCGCAGCTTCTCCAGCAGCTCACGAACCGACGCTGTGATCTCGGACGGCGCCGGCGTGATGCGGACTTCATAGACATCGTCGGTCTGGCTGTCGCCGGGCCACGGCCGGGCCAGTGTCAGCGACGTGGCGCTCTCGATCGAGGCGACGCGCGCAGACCGGCCATCCTTGCCGACGAAGATGTCGTTCTCGCGTAGCGCCGTCAGCCATTGCGTGCCGGTTCCGGTGACGAACGTCTCGCCGTTTGCGACCGATGCGACACCGATGTCGTAGTAGGAGATCAGAGCCATCAGCCATACTCCTTGGCAGCGGTGCGCAGGACGTGGTTTTCATTGGCCAGGATCAGGCAGCGATTGCGGTAGAATTCGCAAAGCGCCTGCGCTTCAGCCAAGGCGACCAGTGGGTCGATCTGGACGGAACGCATGGCTGGAGCGCCTGCCGACACTTCGTCGGCGGCCGGGGTCGTCTTGGTCATGATGATGGTCCTTTGAAGCGGCCTACTTCTTCCAGTACTGGCCGACGATCGTTCCGCTGATGCTGAAGCTGGTTCCGCCCGGCCCGACGACATTCGTGCCAAGCCCCTGGAGCGTGTAGATCACGCTGCCGGCCGGTGCGCCGTCGAGCAGCAGGCGGTTGAATGCTTGTGAACTGCCACTACCGGCAGGGTTTGTGTGACTGCCGCTGGCGATTTGCGCGCCGTTGCGCAGGACACGGAACTGGCCGGTCTGGGACGCTCCGCTCAGCGCCAGCACGACGTCGTACTGGAACAGGACATTCGCGCCCTGCGTGTTGTTGATGGTGAAGGATGCGACCGTTTGCCAGACGCCCGACGCGGTCTGTGTTGCCGGGGCGACGGCGGAACCGCCCGACGTGATGGCTCCATTCTTGATGTGGATCGTGTCGACCGTCAGGTTGCCGATATTTGCTTCCGTCGCGACGAAGTTGTTCACCACGGCATTCTGGATTTGCGCCCAGACGATCGAGACGTCGTCGATCTGCGCCCATGCCGCGCGGACGCCGCCGCCGAGCCGCAAGACACCATCCTGGAACACGAAGGGCGTTGCCGATGCTGTCGGGTTGGTCAGCACCAATTGCTCGGCACTGAGGACGATACGTGTCGGCTGCGCGGCCGATTCCGGCACGTCAATAAACAACGACGCGTCCCGGAAGGCATCACCGACGCCCGCCCGCGCCTGAACCGCATATCGTGACGTATAGCCCGCGCCCGGCGATCCCTGCGCGAGCATCCGCACATTGACGCTCGCGCCGTCGCCGCCCATGGCGACGCTCAGCGCGGTCACCGATTGCGCGATGCCGCCATCGCCGTTGACCTGGGCGACCAGCGCCTCGACCGCGCCGGCCTCGACGTCGCCGACCTTGGCATCGACAGAGGCGACGAGTTGCGCAAGCGCGGACTCCGGTCCTGTCGCCACGTCGATCGCGACCATGGCGTCGGCGCGGACATTCTCCAGACCCGACGTCAGCTCGATCCTGATCTTCTGCCGGTCGTCATAGTGGCCGAGGGCCTGGTCGGCGCTCGTCGTGGCGACGAGCATCAGTTCGTCCTTCAGGTCGCGAACGCCCGGCCCGATGAATTGCAGTGCGTTCCCGATGAACTCGTTGATCTGGTCGACAACGCCGTCGATATAGACCGTAAGCAATCCGGTCCGCTGCGCCGTCGTAAACCATGGGGTCCACGTCTTGAAGCGATCGGGCCGCGTCGTGATGGTCGCGCGGGCGATGTAGTAGAGGCCCGAGACGACGTTCTTGGTCGTGATGTACTCGCCCCGCTCGACGTCGGCTGTCGCGTCTTCGAAGGCGTCGGCGGGGTTGGGCTCCTGGCTGATGATCGTCGCGGTCACATACTGAAACCGCACCGTGCGGATCGTCGGGTCTTCCGGCGGCGTCCAGGTGAAGCGCAGCGCCGGAACCTGAAACCCCTCGCCACCTTCGATCATGCCGACTTCGACGGCGAAGTTCTGGACGGTCGACAACAGCGACGGGTTGACCGGTGGCGTCGAAGGC
This sequence comes from Mesorhizobium sp. YIM 152430, assembly GCF_029210365.1. Classification (GTDB taxonomy): domain Bacteria; phylum Pseudomonadota; class Alphaproteobacteria; order Rhizobiales; family Rhizobiaceae; genus Aliihoeflea. The sequence goes on along the minus strand of NZ_JARGES010000027.1, from coordinate 70,834 downwards.
AGGACGATCGGGCCAGGCTCGATGCCCGCTTCCGAATAGATGTCCGCGCCGGTCTCTGCCAGGACGAGCGTGACGTTGAAGCTCTCGTCGCACTGCCATTCGCGGATCAGCCAGGTGCGGCCTTCGAACGTGACCCACTCGCCCTCCTGGACGCGCAGGCCGAGACGACGCGAGACAGGCACCGTTGCCGAGCCGCCCTTGCGGTTCTGCCGATAGCGGATCGAAATCAGATATTGCGCGATGTCGGGATCGGAGACCTGGAGAAAGTCGTTCGAGGTCTGCCGCGTCCTGCCGTCTGCTGCGATGTCGGCATTGACGTAGACCGGCTTCAGGCTGGCCGGGTTCCACTGATCCTCCTTCGAGATGAACTGACCGGACAGGTGATTGTAGAGGTCGAAGGACGATTTGCGCAGTTGCACCTGTTGGGCGCGATCGGTCGGGATGTCGTCGGCCGTGATGGTGGCGACAGGGATCTGCGGCGCCCCAACCAGCACACCGGACAGGCCGCGACGGTTGAGGCCATAGCCTGCCATCGCGTCGTCGAACTCTTTCAGCACCTCCGTATGGTCGTCGTCGGACACGACATAGAGCGCGGACTGATAGGTCGGCTTGCCGGCGCGGATCGTGTCGCAGACGTTCATCGCCGCGAAATAAGTGCCGAGGTCGAGTTGCCCGAGCGACTTGCCTTCGCCGATCAGCGTGCGCGACGAGATCAGGCCGCGCAGCCCGAGCTGGTAGTTCAGTCGCTGGAGCGCCGGGTTCTGGCTGAACTCCCACGTCGCGCGATCATTGATGCGATGCGCACCGGAGCCGCCGGCAACCGTCGAGTCCTTGCGCGGATCGTAAAGCCGAAGCCCGCGCAGAATGAAGCTGATCTCGGGAACGCCCTGTTCGAACAGCGCCTCGTCATATTCGCGCTCGACGACGACATAGGCCATGCCGGCGCAGGTGCTGGTCGCCTTCCATGGCGTGCCGGAAGACGACGACACCGAGACGAGCCGGCCATCGGCAGCCTGTCCCGGCCGGCCGTCATAGAAGCGGATCGTCAGCTTCTCGCCGAAGCCGGAGACCTGATAGCGCGCGACCTCGTTCGAAACTGTCGCGGTCGGGATCAGCGTATAGCGATTGCCATAGAAATAGACCTCCGGTTCCAGCCCGTCGCACCAGCCGTTGGAGAGCAGGAACAGTTCGGCATTGTATTTGTTGCCGCTGCCCCACTTCACGTAGTAGGCGCGCTGCCCCTTGACGAGGCCGGGGCCATACATCGCGCCGACAGGGATATTGCCGCCGAACTGCACCTCGCCTTGAACAGCCGTGTAGCTGCGCTTCTTCGGCCGCGTCAGGTAGCTGACGAGCAGGTTCGCTCCGAATGCCAGCGCCCCGGAAATGACGGTTGCCGCCAGAGCCGAGCCAGCAAAGAGCGCCCCGGCGATAGCACCGCCGATAGCCGTAAAGATCGCCATGAAAGCTTACCCCGCCCGGAAGGCCGCAGTCACGGCGGTGATGTCGTGGGTGGCCGGCCCGCGCTCGGTCTTGGTGATCCAGCGAGCGCCGAGGCAAATCGCGACGTGCTCGGCGTTGCCGATTTGGACGATGCCGATATCCCCGATCCGGGCCATGGCAGGCGCACAGGGCGCCAGGAGCGCCGCGAAGAACGTGGCGAGCGTCTTGTGCCCGACCTTGCGCAACGCGCGCTGTGCGCCCCGCAAGGTGGTGTAGCGGCGACGATAGCGGGTGATCAAACCCTTGTGTCCGAACGCCGTCGCCATGCGCAGCCCGAGGAAGAAGCAATCCGCGCTGCCATAGCGATACGGCTTTGCCATCTCCTGATCGAGGACGGCACTGACGATCTCGAACCGGGTCATCCCTGCCTTTGCCCCCATTCGAGCGGCCACTGTGCATTGACGGCCACGTATTCGAGGCTCGTGTCGGTCGCGGAATTGTCGAAGTTCTGCTCTGCCGGCGAGCGCTTCACCAGCGTGGCCCCGCGCGCGGATCGACCGGGCGGCTGGAGATCGATCGAGATGGTCAGCGTGCGTTCGCCGTTCTCGCCTGCCGCGCCCTTTTGATAGGACACCTGGTCGATCTCGTAGATGGACGAGGCGAGGATACCGAGCACTTCGTCGGTGACCGGATCGCCAGCCAGATGCGCGATGATGACCGGCGCGTTCTGATAGGCGTAGCTCTCCAGCGTGGCGATTGCGTCGTCGGGGTTCGCGGTCGGCACGTTCGAGAACACGATCGTGCGCGTCGTCACGGCCACCCCGAGCGCCGAGTTCATGCCGCCCGTCTGGAGCCACCGGTTCGGATGATACACAAGCCCGTTGTAGGTATAAGGCCGGCCACCCCGATGATAGCCGACGCTCTTGCCCGGTAGATCGAACCGGATCAGGTCGAGGCGCTTGATCTGCCCGCTGTCGAGCGCGGCTTCTACGGCTGGGTCAAGGCTCATGAGAAAAACACCTCGGTTGCCGAAAACGACGGCGAACGCGACGACCAGGACTTTTGCCCCTGATAGGAGCCCGCATCGATCTGCATCAGACAGGCCGGCTTTTCGAAGTTCGCCGTCAGGGGCAGCGTGAAAGTCTGGAGGTCTAGGTTGTGGCGGATCCCCAGCGTGACGACGCCCGAGCCGTTGGCAGCGACGTCGGCCATGACCCGGTGCAGCGAGATCATCGACGCCGACTTGCGCACCTCGACATAGTCGCCGGCGCGGAATTGGAAGAGTGCTGGCAGGCCGGAGATGGTCAGGCTGTTCGCGGTGCGCGCCGTAATGGTCGCCGTGCCGTCGAATGCCCCACCGGCCGCCCTCGTGCCCGACAGGGGCTGTCCGCTGTCATGCGCGGTCGGACGAGGACGGAACGGGTCGTATGCCCGAAAGACCTCCTGCCCGTCCCCTGCCCGCATCATGAAGGCATCCATCAGCCCGTAATCGCGCTCTTGCAGCCATCCCGGCGTGTAGTTTGCGACCCAATACGGCGTCCCGAATGCCTGCGCCTCAGTCCGGCGTCCCTCCATGCGCGATGCGCTACGGGGCTGGATCGGGTCGAACGTGACCTGTTCCCAGCCCCGGATCAGCGGAAGATCGATGACCGTCACCATCAGTTGCCACCATTCTGGCGATAGTTCTGCTGGGCAGCGTTGTTCTGGCGCACGATCTGGACGGCGTTTTGGTTCGCCTCCCCGATGATTTCAGCTTTGAGACCGTCGGCGAGCTCGATGCGAACTGTCTGTGTGCCGCCGTTTTGGTTCGCCGCGCCGGGCTGGTTGTTGTTGGCGCTGACCGGCCGCCCGGAGTTGATGGCCTCGAGCAGTTGCCGGTGCTGAGCGGCTGGCCCTGCCCGAACTACGAACTCCTGGCCGTGGACAAGACCAGCAACGCCAGAGCGTGACCCTCCACCCGTCCAGCCGCCGCTATCGAACAGATACTTACCGGATGCTGACATGGCGCCCCAGTTGCGGCCGCCACCACCGAACATGCCGCCGAACAGGCTCATCAGGCCGCCGCCACTCGACCCGCCGAAGGCATTGGCCCACAGGCTGTTGACGGCCATGTCGATGAGCTTGTCAGCGATCTTGTTGAGCGCGCCGAGCGCCGCGTCGGCGAATGACCGCAGCACGCCCTTGCCTTGCTCCAGGCCCGACTTGAAGTCGTTGAGGAAGCCCGACGTGACCTCTTTGGCGAAGTCGAACGCATCGCGCAGCGCAGTGGTGTTCGCCTCGGCATCAGCCATGGCGGAGGCCAAGCCTTCCAGCTCGGCTTTCTGGGCCGAAGTGAGCTTGATCCCCGCATCCTGCGCCTGGTTAAGCAGGTCCTGCGTGTAGCGAAGCCGGTTGGCCTCGCGCTCGGTCATGCCGATGGCTTGCGCTTCCAGCTTCTGCGCTTCGATGTATTGCTGGGCGGAGCGCGTGATGCGCTCGTAGGACTTCGCCGCCCGTTCCGCTGCACGCTGCGCCGCCTTGTCGACTTCGCCGCTCGGCCTGATGCCAGACCCACCACCGCCCGGAAGCTCGACAGCCGCTCCCTCACGCGGACGCGTGCCATGGTTCCATGCCAGTTGCGCCAGATTGCCCGACGCCTCGGAAAGCGCCGTCGCAAGCTCCGCCTCGTTGCGCAGCTTGTAGACCATGCCCGACACCTGCTCAACGCCGATGCCGAACGCACGCAGGATGCCGCCGAACGAGCTTTCAAAGCCCTCGACCATATCGGCGAGGAACGAAGCCCAAACCGACTGCATCCCGGCCACGATCGATTCGAAACCGTAACCGAATGCCGCCGCAATAGCCTTCGACCGCTCGAACACGTCTTCGAACGCTTGGCCCCAGCTCTCGACGTGCTGGCGCGCTTCAATGAGCTGATAGACGAGCTCGCCGAGAAGAACGACGACGGCGCCGATGCCAGTGCGGATCAGGGCGGCCCGCAAGAATGTGAGCGAGCCGGCCAATGTCATGGTGGCCACATTGGCTGCCACGAATGCCGCGACGTAGTAGCTGCCGTACATCGTGACCGCGGTTGCGGTGGTCGTGACGATGCGGCCGATGTTGTCCGCGACAAAGATCAGACCGGACGCGAAAGTCTCAGACGCGCCAGCGGCTTGGTCCATCGTGCCGATGAACTGCATCAACGAGTTGCGGATCAGCATCATGCCATCGCCGATCGTGGCCGGCATCAGTTCCGCCTCAGCGCGAAGGCCTTCCATGCGCTTGGTCAGGGCGTTGTAGATGACGTCGCCGGTGATCTTGCCGTCAGCACCGAACTGGCGGAGCTGATTGACGCCGATGCCAAGCTCTTCAGCCAAGACCTCCGCCACGCGGCCGCCCGTCTCGATGACTGTATTCAGTTCATCGCCGCTCAGCTTGCCGCGTGCCATGGCCTTGCCAAGTGCATCCTGCACGCGGGCTGCGCGATCGGCACGGGCGCCAGAGACGACCAGCGCAAGGTTCAGCGCCTCGGTGTAGTCGAGCTGGTCGGCGGTGCTCTTGCCGAGCTCGCGCAGAACCGTGGCGTTGCGGATGAAGCTTTCGGCCGTCAGGTCCAGAGCCGAATAGGTGCGGCGGGCGATTACTGCCAAGCGATCGAGAACGGCCCCGCTGGCGTCCATGTTTCTCACAGCAAGGCCGACGCGCGCGTTGATGTCGGACCATGTATCAGCGAACTGGATAAGCGCGTTCGTCGCCAGCGCGCCGACAACGGCGCCGATCGCGCGAGCGGCCATCGCGGCAGACTTTTCCCACCCGCCATAGGCCTGCGCCGCGCGGCTGGCGGATGCTGCGGCATTGTCATTGGCTGCAGCCGCCATGCGCCCGGCCTTGGTGGCTTCTGTACCGACGTTCTTGGCGGCGCGTTCCGCTGCGCCTGATGCCTGCGCAAAACGCTGAAGAGAGGCATTGGCCTGGTCGACCTGCTCGGAGCGGACCGCAATGCCCAGGGTCGCAATGTCCATTGTTTACCTCCCGGGCACGGCCGGTCTATTCTCCGCGCGGGAACGGGAGAGCAAATTGAACAGATTGCTTGCAGAGACGCTGACTGCGCTGAACGGTCTGATCGCCATAGCCATCATCGCTGCCGGAGTCGTGATCGGTTATCGGCTGTTCAACGGCTCGCCCTTCGGCGTGTTCTTCGGTGGAGCCGTTGGCGTCCTCGTGGCTGCTCTGGCCTGCGGGATGATCGCCTATGTCGCTCTGATCGAGCGCCACCTTTCGAAGCTGGCAGGCGCGCAGCGACCTGCATCAGCCCCTGCCCCGCAGACACTGCCGACAGGACGTCGCGATCCCACGCTCTAGCTGAACAACGCATCGAACAGCTCGCCGCTGAGCGGCCGGCTTTCGACCTTTTTGCGCTCCGCTTCAGGCTTGTTGGCATATTCGAGATAGGCGCCGTCCATAGCCCTGATGCAGGCCCGGAAAGTCGCCGTCTCGACATCGTCCAACCCGGACTGTGCCGCCCACGAGTTGATGGCGGACGCCGGGATGGCCCCGACGCCCATGCCTATTTGGCGATCGGTGCAAAGCTCCCAGAAGGCATGAAGCCAGTCCAAGGTGCCGGGCAGCAGATCGCCTTCAAGGATCAGGTCGTCGCCGGCGAGGCTGCGCGCGACGACCGCTTGGAGCCGTTTCCCATGTCTTCCGTCTCCCCTGCGCGGCCCTTGTCGACGATCTGGGCAGCCCAGACGACGGCATCGGCGAAGGCGACGTAATCGGGGTTGGTCAACCATTCCTTCGCGAGGTCGGCATCAAAGGGCAGCGGCTTGCCGTCCTTCGTGAGCCCATCCCAATCGAACAGTACCGCCTCGTGCAGCACTTCGCCGAAGATGCGCATGGCGGCTTCGGGCTTGAGCGAACCGTCACGCTCCCGCTCTTCCCGAGTGACCTTGCGCTCCTTGCGCGAGCGCAGCGCAACGACGGTCGGGCTGGAGAGGCCGCGGACACGCAGACGAACGTTGCCCATGCCGGGGATGTCGCTGACCCAATCGCCGGCTTCGACCTTGGAGCTGTCGCGCTTGAGAGATGCGATATCCATCAGGCGGCCACCTTCACGATGTTGGAGTTGATCTCGATCGTCGCCGAGAGGTTGTTGATGGTGTTGGCATCTCCGCCGGCTTCCTCGGCACTCATGACAAGGCCGATAAACAGGCGCTCGCCGCCGCTCGAAAGCTCGATCTTGAACGCGTAATTGTCACGCGTCTTGGACGCCGCGATGAGCGCGATCTGGCCCGGATCGGTTTCGATGATGGCGAAGGTGTTCTGCATCTGGCCCGCGTTCCAGGTGCCCTTCTGCTTCACGTCGCGACCGCGGTTGATCAGCGGCGTGGTGATCAGCGCCGCAGTGTCGCCGGATGAGCCCATGGTCGACCAGCCATCGATCTCTTGCCACGTTTCGGTGGTGAAGTCCGCCTCGACGAAATCGGTGCTCTTGTCTGCCAGAACGCCGCCGATGAACAGCTTGCTTCCGGCAACTGGATAAAGGGCCATGTCGGCCTCCTGTGCTGTGAAAGCCCTTGCCGAAGGGGCGGTTTAGGCGAGCGCCTCGAACGAGACGGAAACAGGGACAATCCACGCCGCGTCTTCCTTGATCGCTGGCGCGATGTCTGGGGCCTTAGTGACCCGCACGGACACGCCGCCAGAGGTCATGCGCAGATCCATCGGGAAATGCTCTGCGACCTGCCCTGCGATGCGTGTGGCAGCGCTGGCGCCCACGTTGAGCGGAACGACGACGCTGATCTGGAGGATACCGGGCCGGCGATGGGCGGCGGAGTTGATGAACAGGCGCTGCGTCTGGTTCGGCAGGTGCGACACGCGCAGATAGCGGCCGCTCGGCGGCGCAGAAAATGAAACGTTAGGCCAGGCCAGGGGCAGACCCGTCAGCGCAGCCAGTCCAGCGGCGCGCGTGAAGAGCGCCGTCTCGATATCCTCGGGGATCGATGGCATGGTCAGACGATCTTGATCTCGACACGGCCCTCGACGCGCTCTTCCCATACGCGCTCAGGGTCGTTCGGGTCGATCTGGGCCTTGCCGTCGCTATCGAGCACGCACCGGATGACGAAGCCCTTTTCCTCATCGGCTGTCGTGCACCCTTTTACCTCGACGCCATCAAGGAAGGGGTGCACGGCTTTGCCGTTCTCTATGGCGACCATGAACTGGCGATAGCCTGGATCGTCGGGATTTGAAGAAACTCGCATAGCTGCTACCTTCTGCGCGTGAACCAGACACCAAAGCCCTTGAATGACGACGATATCGTTGACCGCCTCCACCGGATGGCGTTCGAGCTTGAGCATCTGAAAGGCGAGACGTTGCGCGGCGATACCGCTCTCAAGACGAGCCGGGCCGCTTTGATGATGACGATGGCGGGGCTTATCCGCGCGAGCGAACCGCAGCCTTAGCCTCTGCCGTGGCGCGGTCGACATGCGCCTGCCAGTTCTGCGCGGCGAGCCTGACCATCCCCCGGCCTTCCCTGCCCCGTGCGCCGTACTCGATGGCGGCCGCGTATTCCGCGACGAAGCTTGCCGTGATCACGTCGCCCAAGTCCGCGCCGGCGATGACGGCTATGAACGGCGGCGCGGTGTATCCATCGCCCTGCGTCCCGCGCATTGGAAGCGGGCCGTCGAGAGAGGTCGTGAGGGAGTTCACGAGATAGCCCGTATCGCGCGGCGTGCGAGCCCGGACATCCTCAATGACGAATTGCGCACTCGCCCGAAACACCGCGACCATCCGCGCTTGGGTTTCCGCAACCCATCGGTCTATTTGCGCTTGGAAGGATTGTTGACCGGCCATTACATCACGTCAGGTTCGCAAACCAGTCGACACGATAATCGAGCGAGCATCTGCAGTTACAAATTTCGGATGGATTGCCGCCCGGCTCGCAAGGGAACATCAGCCCGTTCGAGAACCGCTCGTCCTTGCCGACGCTCTCCCCGTCCAGCGCAGCGTGACTGTCCCGCGTCCGCGAATCCCTCGTCGCGCGCCATATCTTCCTGACCTGGTTGGCCGTGACCTTGCCGTCTGCCACGAGCTGATCAAACGTCGCCGAGTGGGATGCGTTCAGCGCCCCGATGGTCTCTGTGCGCGCGATCGTTTCGGCCCGCAGAAGCAGATAGCTATCCGATAGCTTGCCGACGATCTCCTGCACCTTGGTGGCCGGGATCGACTTGCCGTCCCGAATGGCGGCGGTGATGGTGCGGTCGTAGCTCTTATTGCGGCGGCCAAGCTTCAGATAGTGCCGAAGCCGTTCAGGATCGCCCGAGAGCAGGTCTTGCCGTGCCGTGGCGACATATCGCTCCTGCACGGACGAAAGCCCGAGGATGCCGCCTTCCCGCCTGCCAGTGGCGCGATTGATGCGGCCAGCCATGTCTAGCGCGACAGAACGTGGGTTGCGGCCGTCGATCAAGCCTTGAACCATATGCTGGCGCGAGGCTGCAATCACATCGTCGGCCAGGCGCACATTGCGCAGCGCCACGTCCTGCATGAACCGCTCGGCAACCGGCGCCCGCGCATCGAACCGCACAAGCAGTTGCCCGCCGCTCGGATCGCGAAGACCGGACACCGCGCCGCTGGAAGCAATGCCGCCACCGATGAAGGCTTCGCGTATCCCTTCCTCGAAAAGCCGGAAGGCAGCCGGATCGACGTTCAAAGCCCGAAGTGCCCCATCCACATCGCCCCGTTCAAGGCGCTCTGCCACGCGGGCGGTCTGCACCCCATTGCGGAGGTCATCAATGGCGGCGAGGAACGCGGCCTGCAAGGCTGGCTCGAACTTGGCCGATAGCGCTGCGAGGCGCTGCCGTGCTGTCTGGCGACGGGCCATCAGCGGCGGGCCTGCACAGCATATGTCGCCCGCGCCGGGTCCGGCTGCACGTCGATCACGTTGTAGATCACGCCCCGCGCCCGGATTTCATCGGCAGGGTTCGGCACGATGCTGAACGTGTTCGCAACCAGCACGATCTTGATATCGCCCGTCTCGATCGATGACGCTGCGCGTTCGAACACGCTGTAGCTGTCGACAAAGCCCTTGCCCGTGTATTCCGTCAGCGTCGGCTCGCCCGGTATCCATGGCGTCGACGGATCGCTCTCGCCCGATGTGAGCCGAATGATCGTCACGTCATAGGGGATGTCGGCCGACACCAGCGCGTCACCAATGATATTGGCGAGTTCGCCTTCAAGCAGAGACATCACACCACCATGATGCTGGGCATGGGCTGGGTCAGGAGCGGCGCGAGCAGCCCCTCGACGACCGTCAGCACCGGAATGGCGCCGTCGATCGCGTCGCCCTGGTCCGAATAGCGCACGCCTGCGGAGCCAGCCTTAACCTCCACGATGCGCTTGCTCGGCGTCACCACGATCGAAAGCGAGCCGGGCGCGCGCAATTCAGCCAGAGCGGCCTCATATGCCGCGTGCTCGACCCGCTTTGGTGTGATGGACGGCGCGATTGACGTGCCGAACGCGGTGGCACCGATACGCGGCCAGGCACGCTCCTGCATCATGTCGGCTTGAACGCCAGTGAAGCGCTCGCCATAGACACCATCGACATAGACCGAGCCGCGCACAATCGCCGGCAGAACGTCACCAGTGGGCACGGTGTAACCCATGGCGGCGGCGTACTCGGTGAAGCCTGCTTCGGTGCCGTAAGGGGTCATGACGCCTCGCTTAACGCAAAAGACCGGGGCCCGATTCCCGCATTACGCAAAACCGGGCCCGTTGTGCTTTATTTGGCCTTCTCGGCGTCGACATAGGCCTTCTGGTCGGCTGGGCTCATCGCGTTGAAGGCGTCCGCGTCAGCCTTGGAGAGACCGGACAGATGCACCGTCTCACCCTCGGTGACGTTGAACTTGCCGCCGCCGTGATGCTCGGCCTTAAAGCCGGTATCCGACTCCTTTGCCTTCGCCGCAGACTTGCCGACGACGATGTCGCCGGATCCGATCCGGGCCTTCATGGCCTTCGTCTCGATAAGGTCGAGATCCTTGGTTTCGCCCGGACGGAGCGAAACCTGAGTGACCTTGCCGTCGACCTTGGCATTGACGACGCGAACGCCGGCAGCGTTGTTGGTGATCTTCGTCATATCCGATCCTCCTTAGATGCCGTCCGCGTAGCGCATCGCGCCAGGCAGAGAGACATCGACGCCGCCGATACGGAATGCACCGGGCACCTCGTAGCGGAACGGACCCGTCTGCCAGACCGGGAAGAAGCGGAAGGGCATCGGCATGTTGAGCCGCAGCACTTCCTCATCGTTCCGGTAGGCCACCATGCGCGCCGTACCGCCGTCGCCGGCAGTCTCCAGCCCGCGAACGGCGCGGATCGTGAGCGGCTGGCCTGTCTCCATGGTGTAGACGTTGTTCTCGCGCAGCCACGACAGGATGGTGCGCTCGGCGCCATTGTCGTTGAGCAGGGTCGTGCCGAGGTAGTGCATCTGCGTGTAGGGCAGAAGCAGGACGCCTGCGAGTTCGACCGTGTTGCTGTCGACGAACACGCCCGACAGGATGGCATTGACGTCGGCGAGGATCTGGCCCGGCGTCTTGTTCGCCCACTCCGTCGAAGAGCCCGTCCCAACCGCAGCAACGTCGCCGGCTGTAACGCCGGGCTGGTTGGTGACGCCGTAGAAGCCCTTCGCCACGTCGCCGAAGAAGGCAACCTGATCGATGAACTCCTCGGAAGCGCGACGCGCAGCCTGACCCTTGCGCGGGGCAAGGTCGACGCCAAGCATCTGGGCCTGTGCCAGTTCCTCGAGATTCCAGCCGTAGCCGATAGCCGCCATGGAGACGGTCGTTTCGGTCTTGGCGCGGATGAGCTCGGCGCGCGGCACATCGTCCGCGCCCGCGTTCATCCATTCCGCCTGGCCGACGCCGTCGAGCGAGAAATAGGTGATCGACTTCACCCATTCCGGCCCGGTCGTATCGACCGGCACGAGGCCACGGTACCGAATCGCCGGATAGCGGGTCTGGTAGACCGTGGCGTTGATGCGGGATGCCTGCGAGACCGCGAAGCTCATCGCGACCTGAGCATCCATCTGGAAGTGCTTCATTTCCTCGTTCCTTTCAGGATTAGCTCAGGTTGAGCACGGCGAGACCGGCGCCGGAGGTCGTGGTTTCCCACGTGCCAACCAGCGTGTTGTCGGTCTCGACGTTGGTGAATGCACCCGATGCCGGCACGTAGTAGGCCGGAGCGCCCGCAGCGACGGCGACAGCCGCCGTGACGACGATCGGGCCCTTGGTGCGGACGCGGGCCGTCGCATACTGCGGGTAGCTGTCCTGCAGCTGCGTCGTGTCGAGCACGGTCACGCCTCGGAAAGCTCGCGATGCAGCGGAGACGCGGATCTGGTTGTCCGCGGTGCCCTGCACGGCCACCTTGCCGAAGCCGATACCGGCGGCGGTCTCCACGTTCATGGAGATGTCCTGGCCCGGCGTGCGCATGTCGGGGATCATGCCCTCGACCCAGCGCGCCTGCCGATCGGGATAAGAAGTCTGCAGCGGGTCCATTATGCGGCCTCCGTCTTGCGGTTGAGATCAGCCAGGGACGCGGCATAGGCCTTGTCCTCGTCGGCAGTGGCGGCGTCGTTCGACTGGACGCCGGAACGGAGAACCTGGCGCACCGGGTCGGCGGCCTTGGCGGCGTCCTCGGCAAGGATGTCGAAGCGTGCATCGATGTACGCCTCGGCCTTGTCCTTGACCGCATCATCGCCGAGCTTGGCGGTGACGACCGCCTTGCGGATTTCGGCATCGGTCAGGCCGTCGATCTTGACGTCCTTCGCGATCTTGCGGGCCGTGTCGACGAGTGCCGATCGGGCCTGCACGAGATTGTCGAGCGCGGCGGCGTCGAGAACTTTGCCCTTGAGGGCGTCGATCTCGGCATCCTTCTTTGCCAGTTCGCCATCCTTGGCGGCGATGGCCTTGGCGTGATCAGCCGTCAGGGTTTCGACGCGAGCGGCCGAATCCTTGAGGGCGTTCTGAAGCTTGTCGATTGCTTGGGCACCCTGATCGGTCGTTTCGACCGTGAGCCCATCGACCAGCACTTTTCGCAGATCCATTTGGATGGTCCTTTCATCTGCAGTCTGGAGGTTGACAGGGCTCACGCCCCACTTATGCGGTTCGGCATCACCGATCCTGCATTCGGAACCGGCCCGGCCACGGTCGACGATGGCGACGTGGTTGGCGCGGATGTTCTTCTGTTGAGCGTCGAAGGCCTGGCCGTCCTTGGTCGTGCCGGCGGTCCAGTCCAGGTCGCAGGTGTACCCGGCCGAAAGCTCGCGCTTGCCGCCTGTCACCGCCTCAATGGCTTTGGCGTCCTTCAGGATCAGCGGCAGGGAAATGCGGTTGCCGTCCCATGTCGCCGCCGTGCTGACCTCACCGACGGCGAAGTCTTTCCAGTTCTTGGCGTTAACCGAGACGGCGGGATGCTCGACGGTGATCGGCGCATGGCTGAAAGAGCGCAGGCTGTCCGTATTGCGAACCTCGTCCTCGGATCGGTAGACCCGAACGATAGCAAGGTCAGGTCGGCCGACTTCGGAGCCCGCATAGAGCTGGATGCCCGTGCGGACGGCCTTGGCGTCGGCGACAAGATAGCCGTCACCGGTCCGGCGCGTCCCCGCGACGGTTACAGCGTCTGTGAATTGCATGTAAAAGACCCTCGTCGGATGTCGACTCCTGGCTGCATTCACAACAGTCTGCGAGCGCAGCAAGAGGGAGGAAGAATTGCCAAGATTTCTAGCGACATACGACCTCGCAGACGCCAACCCCAGCCCTTACCCTGCGTTTCGAGACGCTGCGATCAAGCTTGGCTGGGCAACATGGATGTTGAGTTCGGAAGGGGCCTGGCACCGGTTGCCGAACGCGACAATCGTCGGCGCGTTCTACGATCTGCAAAGCGCCGAGAAGGCGTTCAATGAGATCAAGTCCATTGCCGAAAAAGCGCTGAAAAGCTCGATCACGGTCGAAAAGCACATTCTCGTTGAGTATTCGGAACCCCGCTTCAATTCTGACGTCTATCGGCGGGAGAAGTAGGAGTCGACGAATTCCGGTCGATCAGTTTCGTACGTCGACCCCGTGAACCTCTTCGAAAACCTCTGGCCCCAGCACGATCCTGCCCTGGTACGGCTCGACCTGCGCCAGATCGATGTCGCCGCCGATCTGGATACTGATGTGCGGCTGATAGTCCGGCCAATCCCACGACGCGCCGGCATCGACGATCTCGCGATGACGCCAGACGAGCTCGTTCGCCGTGATCAGGAGCGCGATGTATCGGCCGTCATCGCCAAGGCGTTCCATCTGGCGCGGACCACCGGCGGCGATGTCCAGTTTTTCCGACCATGACGTACCGACTGAGAACCAATCGACCGCCGTCCGGCTGTAGGCGATCGTGACGTGCAGATCGGGCACGATGTCGGTGAAGCCCTGCGCCCTCGCCCAGCGCTCGATATCGCGCTTGTTGAGGACATCGCGGCGGACATACAGCGTGCGCGGCGCGGCATCGTTCGCAGCAAGGCGCATCTGCTCATTGGTGTTCGCAGGTGCCGGCAGCGCGGCCGCCACGTCGTCCTCGTCCTCTTCCTGCTCGGACAGCTTGCCGTACTCTTCGATCGCCTTCTCCAGGCCCGGCAGGCTGCCGTCCTCGACGAAGGCATTGACCAGCGCATCCGACAGCGCATCGATCGGCATGAGCTGCGGAGACATGCCGCCAGAGCCCGCAATGGCGCGCGCCGCGTCGGCCTTGGTCTTGAATATGTCGGCCCGTTCCTTGTCGGTCATCTGCCAGAGCGGGGCCCAGCGATAGTGGATGCCGGGGTCACGCGAACCAACAGCAGAACGGATCAGACATTCGTCCAGCCGGTGCAGGGCCGGCGTCATCTCGATTTCCTGCATGGCGGAGATGCGGTCGTAGTAGTTCCGCAGGTCTGCCTCACCGGTGGAGTTCAGGCCCGCTGGCGACTGCCCCAAGAGGCGCGTTGCCGGGATATCGGCCGCGCCGGAAACGATCTGCAGGAATCGGTCGAGAACGTCAGGCAAGTTCGAGAAGTTCGCCGACTTGCTCTCGTATTCCTCTTCCTTGTCGAGCATCAGCGTGCCGTTGATGCCCTTGGCCGTGTTGGCGAGGGTGTAGCGCTCGAGGATCTTCTGCTTGTAGCTCTCGTCGCCCAGGTTCGCCATGAAGTTGGGCAGGCGGATGATGTCGATCTTGGCCTCGAACACCAGCGAGGCGATGTTGCCGGCCGTGCTGTCAGCGTTCCTGATCGCGTCCATGACCGCGACGAGCACACTGTCGCCCCAGCCCTGATACTGCGCGAAATCCTCATCTGGCACAGCATTGCCCTGGAAGGCAGCAAGGCGCGAGGGGTGCACCTCCACTTGCCGGCCGTCCTTGCCCGTCAGACGATAGAACGCCGGGCGGCCATAGAACTCCGATGCGGGGTCGCGATCAATCTCGCCCGCCGTCAAATGCTTGCGGGTGAAGACGGTCAGATACTTGATGCCGCCGAGCCCGATACGGGCGTCGTCCAGCGGTTCAAGCAGGTTCGCCTCGCCAGTGCCAATCAGAATGGCCGCGCCTCCGAGAAGACGGGCCTTGGTGCGCGCCTCAAGCACCTTGCCGCGCAGGTTCAGCCGGCTCTCTTCGGCCTCGATGGCTTCGATCTGATCCTCATCGCCTTGCCAGTTGCGCCAGTTGCGGCAGCTGTCCAGCGCAGGGATATCGACGATCTTCCTTGGCAGCCAGGCGCCGCGATAGGAGTTGACGAGTTGAGCGTCATCGAGCAGCACGGCGCCGTAGAACGAGTGCGATGCCTTGTCCCGCTCCGTGCCCATCCTCGACACAAGGTTCGTCAGGCTGTCGCCGAACCGGCGCGCGATGTCGATCACGGCTCCCATGTCGGCTCCTAGAGATTGTCGAGAGTGAAGGTCGATCCCAGCGCGAGCTCGTTCAGAGCGTCCGCGAAGGCATCGACATGGTCGTCGAATTGTGCGTTCGGGAACGAGCAGACCTCGTCCAGAAACAGTTCATTCCAGCGGCCGCGCACCACCTTTACATTGCCGGCTTCAGCCTGGGCAGATGCGCCCTTGGCGCGGGTGGCCTTGTCGCCCGTTACCGGCAACACCTTTACGGCGTGTCCGGCAAGCAGCTTCGTCTTCGTCGCGGCATCCGCCTTGCCGGCCGATCCCGGGTCTTGCGGCATTCGGATGGTGACGCTCAATCCGTCCTGTGTCGCGATGTTCTTCAGCTTCGTCTCGACTTCGCCGGCAGACCAGCGGCCACGCTCGACGTCCTCGACGTAGAATGTGCCCTTGTGGTGCGCCATGAGCAGCCCGACGGTCCAGTCCGGCTGCCGGCCGGGCTTTTCCTTCGATGCCGCGAAGTCCCACGCCCTGCACCGCCGCGCGCCAGCGGGAACCGCGTCGACGACCTCAAAGTCGCTGCGCTGGAACATGCCGCCCGATCGGGGCGCCGGGCGCTGCTGGTATTGCCCGGCATAAGCATAGCTGCCCATGTCGCGCTTGAGCTTGGCCACCGCCTCCGCAGGGAAGCGCGCAGGGTCGAGCAATTCGCCTTCATAGGTGCGCGGATCGCGAAACCCGATTTCGGTCTGGCACGCCCGCTCCGGCTCAAATTCCATCGGGAGCATCAGGTGGACATAGTCCATCCCGATTTCCTCGATAACGCCCGACACATCCTCCTCATGCAAGCGCTGCATGATGATGACGATCGCCGACTTCTCCTGATCGTTCAGACGGTTCTGGGCGCCCTCACGGAACTTGCGGGTCGTCGCCAGGCGCTCGGTCGCGCTCTCTGCCGTTTCGGTGGAGTGCGGATCATCGATGACCAGACGATCGCCACGTTGCGACGTCAGCGACCCGAAGGCGACACCCTCACGGGTTCCGGTCGAACTGTTGGCGAAAGACGTCTCACCCGTGCGGGTCAGTACCACTTCGGGCCATAGAGCCCGGTACCAGTCCGAAAGCATCAGGTCGCGGCACTTGCGCGTGTCGCGCTTGACCGGCCCATCGTTGAACGACGTCGTCAGATACCGCATCGAGCGGAGGTCTTTCGGACCCCACTCCCATGCCTGCCACATCACCGCGACCAGCATCGACTTGGACGAGCCGGGAGGCACGTTGACCAGCAGCCGGGTTATCCGGCCGTCGGTCACCGCCTCGAGGTGTTCGCAGATCGCGTCGAGGTGCCAGTTCCAGACCAGCTTTGCCGTCGGCTCCAGTACATGCCAGGCCTCACGGACGAACCCGGACAGCGTCTGGCACCGCTCCCGAATCCGTTCGGCGTCGCGGGCAACGCGGTTGCGTTCGGCCTCATCCTGCCGCCGCGCCCTCTCCTGCCGGATCAGGCGCATCATCGTCGCCGGATCCGGCAAGCGGACCGAAGATGCTTTCGAGCTGATCGAGTTCATCGCCACTCAGTTTGGTCAGGTCGACGGTCTGGATGGGGCCGCCATTGCGCCCGGTGTGCTGCATGCTCGCGAGCTTGGGATGCACATAGGGGGCAGCCGATTTCGCCATGTCGTCCCGCCTCTGGTCACTCGCCTTCGGGTTGCGCATCACCTTCAGCATGTATTCGAGCGGGGTCGCGCCGGTCGCTGCGACCTTCTTCTGGCGCTCGACAGACGCTTTGTTGGGGACGCCGGGCTTGCGGCCGGCATTAGTTCGACTGCCGCCCCTAGCCATGCTTGATTTCCTGATGCACGTTTTGATTGTTTTTCAAAGCCAAACGGTGAGCACAAGCATGTCTGTCTCGGAACGCTTCCGCATATTCCTCGAGAGGCTAACCCTCACGGACATCCAGATGCAGAACGGTCGAGATCGTCGCGAGAGCGCCATCAAGCCGCTCAACCTGTACTATTGGGCGTCATCCAGCGGCACGGCCAACTCGATCTTCATCGGCTCATGGGCGAAACGCACTCGTATGCGGCCGCCTCGCGATGTCGACGTTCTTTTCCAGTTGCCCTATTCAGTCTACGAACAGTACCAGCGACGCGAAGGCAACAAGCAGTCACAACTCTTGCAGGAGATTCGCGGCGTACTTCTCAAGAGTTATCCCTACACCGCAATACGCGGGGACGGCCCGGCTGTCGTGGTTCCATTCTCTTCCTATAACGTCGAGGTCATTCCCGCTTTCAAGCTCGAAGATGGAAAATATTGGGTATGCATTACGGCTGGCGGGGGAAGCTATAAGGCGGCGGATTACGAGGCTGAACGAGTTGCTATATCCAGCTCAACAACACGGTCGAATGGCAATACCCGCGAACTCGTCAAGATGATGAAGCGCTGGCAAACTCACTGCGCTGTTCCGATTAAGTCGTTTTGGTTTGAAATCCTAGCAGTGGACTTCATCAACAGCTGGGAACATGCCGGCAAGAGCCGAACCTGGTATGACTGGATGGTGCGCGACTTCCTAGTTTACCTTGTCGGCAAGGAGAACTCTTATGTGTTCGCGCCGGGAACTTGGGAAGCCATGAGTTTGGGTTCAGCCTGGACATCGAAGGCGCGAACGGCACGGGATCGCGCTATCAATGCATGCGAACACGAGGCAGGTAGCCGTCCGATTTCAGCGGGTGAAGAATGGCAGAAGATATTCGGGACGGACATCCCGTTGATCCCATGACGGACACTCGCATCCAGAGCCTGGTCGACGAATGCAGCCGCCAAGAGGACAATTGCCGATATACGGGGGCTAGCCTTTACACTTGGCAAAAGAGCGCTCAGCGGTGGCGGGCCGGCTTCCTGATTGCTCCGATCCTGCTAGCCGGTGTGGCCACGTCCCAAATTTTGGGGACGACGCTTCGTAGCGACTGGGCCCAAGCAGTCGCCGCTCTCATGAGCCTCACCGCCGGCTTTTTCCCTTCCATCTACATCGCGCTGAACATGGACATGCGCGTGTCTGAGATCAGTCGTTCTGCTGCGGAATTCACCAATCTACGCGACCGGTTCCGACAGATATCTATAATCCGCAGATCTGGCCCTTTCGAAGAGTTTCAAGCAGAGTTTGAAGCCTTGATGGATCGGTTAGACGCGGCCCGCGGGTCCGCACCCCCCGCCCCAGATTGGTGTTTCAAGGAAGCGCAGTCGAAGATCAAGGCGGGCCACTACACCAGTGACGTGGACGAACAGCCCGCGAGCTAATCACCCCGCTCGCCTGGCAAGCTGCCTCACGAGGTTCCTGTGATCGGGATGATCAGGGAGGTGCTGGGGCTTCGCATCGGCGCCGCGTTCCCATTTGGCGTACGACACCGAAGATACCGTTGTTGGATCGACTTCTGTCCTGATTTGCGACACGCCGTCCAGCGGCATTGTCAACCGAACTGATAGCTGCCGGTTGAGATTGTTCGCAATGCGTTGACACGCCTTGTTTACACGGCGCTCGAAAGTTCGGCGAATGACGCCGTTTTGCTCCAGATACCGGGCAAGGTACATGCCTTTTCGGCTCTTGAGGAAGCTGTAATCGTAGAGGAGCTTGCGTTCCTTCTCCTCGAGCATGGTGTTGATCCATGTCCAGGTCTCTTCCATGCGGGTGAGCGCGCCGGGTGCTGGGATGCGCCGGATGCGCGTCGTCTCGCCTCTGCGGTAGTCGTCGACATACTCGCTGAAGATGTCGGACATGCTGCCGAGCATGCGCGGTCCGAGCGCTGCCGGCGATGCCATCAGGGTTTCTGCCGCTTCCAATACGCGGTCACGAACCGCATCGTACGTCCAAGCCTCGTAGGTCACGCCGCCGCCTCTCCTGTGAGCATTTCGATGAGATCGCCCTGGATGGGGCTGTAGAACTTCAGACCGATCAGAACACGAAGGACATGGGTCGTGGGTACGCCGCTGTTCATGCCCTTGGCCTTCTTCCTGAGCGAGCCGAGATCGATCGCGTTGAAATCGTGCACCAGCGACGGGCGCTTGATGAGATCCGGGTTGCGCGCCAGCACCGACGAGACGGCCTTGATCATGTCGGCGTAGAGCTCGGCAGCGTTCGTCTTCGTGCCGGTCATGAGCATGAGCACAAGGCGAAGATGATCCTCGCCATGCTCTCGGCCGATCTCGCGCAGCGTCGGCTTGCAGAAACACTCACGGGGACGTCGAAACGCCCCCGGATGCTCATGACCTTCTCTTAGGATGACGCCGCACTGTCGGGCGACGCGATAGATGTCAGCCATGGCGCGGCCTGTTCTGGTTGCCGGGGAGTCGGGCGCGATAGGCATCTCGCTCCCGCTTCATGTCTGCCAGCACCGCGCTCGCTGCCCTGCCCTGCTCGTATTCATCCAACAGACGGTCGGTCGCCTGGATATAAGCCGCTCTGGCGCCGCCGCGCGCTCCTGCATCCCTCGCCTTCTGCTGCTCGATCCGCGCGTTGAGCTTCATACCGTTGGCTTCTTCTTGAGCTTGCCAAGCGCATACAGCACCGTCGAATGGTCACGGCCGAAGAGGCGGCCAAGATGAGAAGGTGTCCAGTCAAACGCGGCGTCAATCGCGCGGATGCAGGCGTACCGCGCCGCCACGACGCGACGTGACAGGTTACGCCCCATCACTTCGGCAGGAGTTGCCCGGTGCGCAGCTGCGGTCTCGGCAATGATTGCGTTTGCCATGTCTCGTGGTGTCATCGCGCTCTCCTCCGCTCGACAACGACCTGACGACCCTTGCTGAACAGCGTCTCGGGACCGAGGAATGCCCGGGCGCGCTCCTCTGCGGCCTCAGCTTCCTTGCGCTGGCGCCACTCGGCGACCTCGTCGAGCATGGCGTCGGGCTCGATCACCTCAGCGCGGATGACCGGGTTCAAGATAGCCTTGACGCAAGCCTTGGCCGCGTCGATCGCCTGGGTGGCGGTGTCGCACTCGACGGGCTGACCGTCCTTGCGCACGAAGCGCCAGTTCTCACCGGCGAAGAGCTTGAACAAGGGCCGGTAGCGCGAGCCGTAGGGCATCTGGCTGTATTCGGGCAGGAAGTCCTTGGTCATCAGAAGCCCTCGAATGCAGGTGGCATCTCGTCGGACGACGATGAGAACATGGTGAACTCGCCGTCGAACCGGATTTCAGGTGATTGGCCGGGCTCGCCGCGCCGGCGCTTGTGATTGATGACCCACGCCTTGCCTCGGCTCATCTCGAGCTTTTCGATCATCACCTCGCGTTTGGTCTTCTCTCCGTCGCGGGCGCGTTCCGGCGGCATGGTGGGGATCAACTCGCGATAGAGCGGTTCCGGGCGGTAGAGCGAGAACCAGACATCCAGGCTCTGCTTGATCGAGCCGCCGCCATATGCGTCGCCCATGACGGGACGGATGGAGCTGCCAGAGCGCCAACGATTCTTCCAGTCGTCGTTCCGCTGGATCAGGATCACGATGGCGACGTTCAGCGTCTTCGCCAGCGCCTTGAGGCCGCGGTAGAGCGCATTGATCCGCTCGGCGAACATGTCCTTGGGATTCGGCAGTGTGATCATCTTCGCGTGGTCGATGACGATGAGGTCGAGCCCATGGCTCTTGACCATCGCCTCCGCCTTGATCCGGATGTCCGAGAGCGTGCACTCGCCAAAGCCGACGATATAGAATGGCAGATCGGTCGAGGCCATCATCTCCGCCTCGAGGTCGGCCTTTTCCTTCGAGTTGAGCGTGAAGTTGTCGATCCGCCCGAGACTGATCTTGCTGTGCTGCGCCGCGGCCTGGAGAGCCGCCTCCTCTTCCGTGACCTCGATCGAGAAGAACGCCGACTTGAAGCCCCGTCCTGCCACGAAACGGCACTGCTGCAGGCTGAATGAAGTTTTGCCGCCGCCCGAATCCGACATCAGGCCGATCAGATTGCCGCGGCGGATGTCGCCGAGCGCCTGGCCGATCTCCGGCAGAAACCACGGGATGCGCGACGCGCTGTTGTCGCTGTCCTTCGCCGCCTTGTCGACGGCGGCCGGGAGAACGACACCATACTTGGTCGAGCCCGCGCGCTCATTGCCCTCTTGGGCGATCCGGGTGAGCTCGCCGGCGGCATGGCCGATGATCCTCTCTGGCGTCATGTCGGCCGGCATGGACCGTGCCATTTCGATGACGTCTTCCATGCGGGCGATGATCTGGTGCCGCGACCACATTTCGATGATGGCGCGGGCATAGTCGTAGGCGTTGATGACGTTGATCGCGCCTGCGGCCAGCCGCGCGAGGTAGGCCGTGATCGTGATGTCGCCAATCATCAGGCCAGCGGGCATGTATGGGTTGAGCGTGACCGGGTTCGCCGAACGCCCGCTCGATATCAGCGTGCCCATCGTCTCGTAGATCAGCCGGTGCACGTCTTCCTTGAAGTGCTGGCCCTTGAGAAAGCCCGCGACGCGCCAGTAAGCGTCGGCGTTCAGCATGATGGCGCCGAGCAGCGCACACTCTGCATCGACGGCATCGGGAAGAGCTGGCTTGAGATCGCGAGCAAATGCGTTCATGCCGCCCTCGCCTGCATATGCTTGAAGGTCTGGAGCGAAGCGCCTGCGAAGGCGACACCAACGGCATCTGCCATGTCGTCATTGGTCACAGTGATCCTGAGCTGCGCGCAGCGGTCCCGTGCCGCCTTCTTCCAATCCTTGCGCTGCCAGCCCGGCCGCTTCCCAAATCCGAGGAACTGCTTGCGCCAGGATGTTGGCGCGATGACATCGAACGGGATTCGATAGCCGCGAATGATTGCCGCCGCCGCGCCCGTCAGTTGGTTCAGCAACAGCGATGTCCCGGCATTGATGGTGAGTTCGTCGTGTTCGCCGGCGAGATCGTGAGTTTGCTTGCGATGCTGCATGACGTTTCGCGTTGGCTGTTCCATCGCGACGAAGTCCGGACGCTGCTCCTTGAGCATGCGGATCATGGTGGCGCCCATCTCACCGGCGCGGTTCTCGAATCCCTCTCCGCCGATGCGGAAAGAGCCCGCTTTGATGGCCGATAGGCTCGCCTCGGTATCGTACCAGGCGAACCCTGTTGTCGTCGCGATGTCGAGGCCGAGGATCAGCATCAGGCAGCCTCGTCTTCTTCGAAGGGATCGCCGTCGGCTTCTTCCTGCCCCTTGATCAGTTCGGCGTTCCGCTTCTCCATCGCGGACTGCATGGCCTCCAGAGCCTTCTTCTGCTCTGCGGACCATTCTTCGGCCCATGCCTTGCCGTTCTCGCTGTTCTCGTCATACGGGTTACCGCCGACACCAAGCGCACCAGCCTTACGCCCTTCGCGGCGGGCGCGGTCGACGCCCGGCTCGCGGGTGAAGTCGCCGAACATGTCGGACTGGAACTCGACGGGCAGCGCAAACCACGCCGCGATCTCTGCCCTGCGCTTCAGGTCGTCGACGATCACGTTCTCGTCTTCGACCTCCGCGCAGCGCAGCGCGAAATCGATATCGGCGAGCTTGATCTTTTCGGCCTTCGCCAGCTTGCGGAGCCGCTTGTATTCCGCCTGCGCCTCCTGGACGACCGACAGTTGCGCGGCGATCGGCTTGAAGTGGCCCATGAAGACCGCCTTGCGCTCGGCGGGCGTCTGTTCCGAGTTGTGACCTACGTCAGACATGCCAGTGCTCCTTCCATTGGATCGATCGATTGATTGAGGGGTCATGCGGCACCTCCGAAAAGGGGCTGCTGGACCTGCGTCGATGCCCGCTCGATAAACATGTCGGGGCGCTCGTAGGCCGCGCGAATGCGCTCGCAGGCCATGTCGAAGAACGGTTCGTGGATCTCGATGCCGATGAACTTACGGCCCAAATTGGCGCACGCGACTCCGGTCGTTCCGCTGCCCATGAAGGGGTCGAGCACCAGGTCGCCACGAGCCGACGAGTTGCGGACATATTCGGCCATGAGGGGAACTGGCTTCTCGGTCGGGTGGCCGGTCGCCTTGTCGATCCCGCCTCGCAGAAGCTGCTTTGAGGACGGGTCGTTAATGGTCCGCGCTCTGCCCTTCCAAAGGTAGATCGTGAACTCGAGGTTCTTCATGTACCAGCGGTTCGCGGTCGGGGTGACCTTATCCCAGACGAGCACATTGTGGAGGCCGAAGCCGGCGGCAGCGGCGGCGTTCATGATCGGCCGCAGGTTTTTGTCGTTCGACATGACGTAGCAGTCGGCATCGGGGCCAAGTGCGTCATTGAAAGCGGCCATCATTTCAGGGAACGGAACGGTCGCCATGATGAGCTGCCCGTCGTTCCGGTAGTTGTGCGCGGCGAAGATGCCCGACATCGTTTTCGACGATTTTGAGACGCCGCCGGTCGTCAGAGAATAGGGCACGTCTGACACGATCAGATCGGCCTTCGGCAGGTCGCGCATGACCGACATGGCATCGCCAAGGATCAAACGGCAGTCGCCAATGACCTCCTCGCGCTGGATCATCGCATCCCACTCCATGCGAGCCCGGCTATGCCTGCCGAGGAAAGGAGAGAGAGGATGATGAAAAGGCGGAGGGAGGAGGTCATTCGGGGCGCTCCCTCAAACCAGCAGCGGCTGCATGGAGCCGTCGGCGAAGATCGATGCCATGGGAGTGTCGGCCGTCGGCTCGTCGCCGTCCCAGCCTTGCGGCCACGTCTCGGCCGCGATCAGTTCGCGGATGCGGGCTTCTTCCTCTCGATTGAGGAGATCGATAGTCGGTCGGTTTTGCTGCCGAGCGCCGTTGTTGCAGTCCGACTGGATGGACAGGACGCGATCAAGTCCCATCAGCCGCGCATCGAACGTGAGCGGGCCCATGCGCTGTGGGTTGGCAGCAATCGAGCCGTCCTTGAGAGTTTCGATGCCTGCTTTGCGCAGCCGGTTGGTCGGAAGCCGCAGTTCGCGATAGAGCGGCTTCAATCCCTTGAGCGGCGCCAGATACGACCAATCGGGCATTGCGACGATGGTATCCAGCGCCAGGTCCTTCGAAGCGAGCGGGCAGCCTGCACAGCCTGTGCGCGCATTTTTCTCCTCGGCCTCGTCACCGCCATAGGCATCGGCGATCGCGGCCGTCGACCATCCGCCATAGTCCTTGATCGGAGCGTAGATGCGCAGCCAGTCCCAGACATTGCAGACGCGCCAATGGAGCAGCGGCGCCAGGGTCGCTATCCGACCGCGGATGCCCTTAGCGTTCGGCAAGACCTCCTGATACCAGCCCTGCCCGCATTCAGCACCGTCCTTGCCACAGGACATCGCGATACGATTGTCGCGGATGGCGCTTTCGCCCTGCCGCACACCGGTCAGCATCAGGATGTTGCCGTCGAGCGTGTCGAGGCGAGCCTCCAGCGCGCCCGCCATCGGATCGATCTTGATCTGCCGAGTGCACCACCGGAGCGTGTTGTTGTTGGGCGGCGGCACGCCCCGGCCGAGGATGTAGACGAGGAACCGCTTGTCGAGCGGCGCCGTCACTACCTCACACCGGATGCCGCGCGCAGCGAGTTGCGCCATTATCGCCTGCGCGGCGATCGCGAGCGGCGGCAACTCCTGTCGGGTGTCGGCATAAAAGACGGTCAGTGTCTTTGGCGCTGTTATCCGGCCGACGTCGATCAGGTGGACGACCAGGGTGAGCAGGGCTGAACTGTCCTTCCCGCCCGACCACGCGATTGCCCAGTGATCATGCGACGGTCCGTAGGCCTGCAAGGATTGAACTGTCAGGTCGACCGCATCGTCATATACGAGACGCTTAGAACCTTCGAAGAGGGTTGGCTGGCGCATCACCACCCCCACGCATTCGCGCGCTGAACGCCCGAAGGCTCCGACATGCCAAGAGCGCTCGCATCGAAGACGATCAGAGCGATGACAATGGCAGCGGCGGCTGCGGCGGCGAAAGCATAGCTCATCTGCCGCCTACCGATCTGCCTGATGGTGGATCTGGCGAGCCGACACAGCTCGACCGCCAGCCGTTTGACTGCGTTCCAAAGACGCATGATTTCCCTCGATTTCGTGCCGCTTGGCCTCGACCGCATCGGCGGCGTTTTCGATGATCGAGCACAGGTGCCCGTACTTGTTGCGCAGGCCCCGGTAGACGTCGGCGTTCATCGACTTCATCGATCGCCAGTGCTTCCAGAGCCGTTCAGCTTGGGCCGGCGTTACCCCAGCCTTACTTGCTGCCCTGTCGCGCGCCGCGGTCTGGGTATCTCCCCAGCCGCGATACTCCTGTCGCGTTGCGGCGTTCAGCATTTCGAACGCCTCATGTGCTGCTGCACTCTCGCTCATGAACTCGCCCTCATTGGGTGCGGATTCGCACCGTCTGCGGTCACACATGCCCTGTCTCCATCGCTACGATTTGAAGCGTTGGAGACATCGGCACCGGGCCTGAACGGCTCGATGGCGAAAGGCAGAAAGGGAATGACGAATGCACGGCCAGAGGACCCGCCAAGATCGTACGGCAGTGCAACTCGAGTTGTTTGGACCGGCATACGGGGCATCAGATCGCCCCGCCGCGCCGGAGTTCAGAAACGATCGGCTCGTGGTCGACGATGGGCGCGCGCGCAAACTCGTACTCGTCTCGAGCAACAGCTTGAGCCTTGCCGATCATGACGCGCGCTGCGGCTATGGCGCCGACAACCAGAACGATTACGAATGATGAGAGCCACCAGGTCATGCCGGCTCCTTCTGCTTCTGATCGTTCAGGAGGGCCGTGAAGACGCTGATGTCGGTCTTGCGGTCCTGGATCGGGCGGAAGGTATGGGCGGGCCACGCACACTCACCGAACACCTCACGACGGAGGTCGACTTGGAAGTAGGTCCGCTTCTCGTTGACGATCTCTCGGAGCGTTATGCAAACAACGCCCGACCCCATGCACGGCTTGATCTCGCGGATCGTGTAGACCCGCCCTGTCTCCGGCAGTTTCTCATCGCCGTAGCCGTGTTCTCGGTTGGCGCCTTCGACGCAAACGACCTTCATGCCGACATGCCAGTGGAGGTAGCTCATCGCGACCCCGCCTTGTCATCCGGCCGCACGAAAATCCCGTTCTCAACGACCAGCTTGCGCACGTCCTCGACGGAGCGCCCGACCAGCATGGCAATGTCGGAGATCGAATAGTGGTTGAAGCCGAGATCAGTCACCCTATCGACATCGGCCACGGTCCAGGTGCGGTTCGGGATGTACGCCATTACGCCGCCACTCCCGCCGCACGTTCGCAGGGTCCGCAATGCTTCCGGCCGTAGCCGCCGCACATGCCTGGGCGCTGGCAAAGAGGCCGCATGGGCTTGCGCTCGCGCTGAATAGATTCGCCGGCCGGGCTAGTCGCGTAGGATTTGAGGGGGTCATGCGCCGCCGGCCGGCTATCCCCAGAATGGGAACGCATGGGGGAGATCGCGCATACTTCGGGGTTGCCCGGTTCGCGCTCTGGGGAATCGGTGCCGACCGTGAGGTCATCTCGCGGGGTGAGCGCGCATGTTGGCATGTGGCCAGCGTCACGGTCGGCGCTCGCCTGTACGCAAAACTTGTCAGGCGAAGTGGAACGGCCGGCGTTGATCTCGGCCGCGATCTGTTCGGCGCGCTGTTGAAGGGCGCACTCGATAAGGAAGCCGTCAGGGTGATGGACGAACCACCACTTGCCAGGTCCGCAGTCTGCGAACTTCTCGACGGCAACCGCAACGGCGTGGGTGAGAGAGACGGTCATTCACGCCTCCCCGCGATCGATCTTGTCGAGGAAGGCGCGAGCCTCGTCGGTCGTCTTGAACTTGTGCTGCCCGTTGCTTTTGTGCGCGAACGACAAGAGCAGGATGATCCCGCAGACGAAGCCGACCCACTGCATGGGCGCACTCTCGACAGCGATGCCGATCGATACCGGTATGACGAGCAAGGCGAAGATCGCGACGACTTGGCGAAGGAAACGCCCTACCCCGCGCACGTCGCTGATGATGATTTCCAGCTTGTTAGGGGTCATGGCTGCGCTTCTCCCGTAGCGGGGGTGCGGCGGGTGGCGTTCTCCACTTTGGAGGCGAACGCGCGGCCACCGTTGGCCAACTTGCCGTGCTTATGGAAAAGGTCGTGGCAGTCGGCGCACAAGACGATCAGGTCGCTCGAATGTTCAGCGCCGCGACGAACATATGTCCGATGGTGAACGTGAAGCTGCCCGCCGCCTGCGCATGTCTGGCAATGAAACCGTGCTCGGCGGAGCGCATCCTTTCGACGGGCGGCCCATTCTGGCGTCCGCAGATACTCTTGATATGGCATCGTGCGGAGTTCCGTCTCGCGACGCTGACGACTGTGCTGTTCTCTGAGAAGAGGGGCAATTTCCCGATCGCGGCGGGCTTGGCGGCAATCGGAGCAAAGCAGCCGGCTCCATCGATCCCAGCGTCCGGGTCGACGCGCTCGACGCCGTTCCTGACTGAAAAGCTCCTGCGCCTTAGTTCGCGAGGCTACGATGACAGCGGAATCGCATTCCTCGCAAACGAACGGGCTGAACGCGGCGCCGGCCAACGACGCAATTTGGTTGGGATGAAGGTCGGGAGCGTACGCGTCGATGATTTCGGCGGCTGGTATGTCAGAGCACCAGTAGAGGTTCGCGGCATCAGATGCAGCGATCGGCACCATCATGTCGATCCAGTATGGATCAGCCCTGAGGAAGATCACGCTCATGCGGCCGCCTCTTCGCTGGCGCTCTCGTCTTCTTTCGAGCGGAGGAACGCGAGGCGCGTCTCGTGCATGTCGTTGGCGGTGACTGCGCCGCTCGTGATTTCGGTGATCTTGGCAATCACATCGGCGTCGGGGCGGCTGCGGCCAGTCTCCCAGCGCCAGACAGTGCCCGGTCCGGACTTCTCATCCAGACCAAGCTCCTTTGCGAGCTGCTGGGTGCTGCATCCGTTCGCTTCGCGCCAATCTTTGAGGGACATCAACAGGCTCCGTTCTTTCAAGCCTTATATCGCAGTTTTTGCGATATCGTCAACCTCTAAGATCGCATTTCGTGCGATACGCATTTTTTGCGATGTTTGATATCGATTGCGGCATGAAGAACCGCGTCAAAGAACTCCGAGAGGCCAAGGGCTGGACCCAGACCGACCTTGGCGACGCTATCGGCGTCCAGTGGCAGACGATCAGCCGTATCGAAAACAGCCACACGCGGATCATGCCGAAGAGGGAGATGCCGATTGCCGACGCTCTCGGCGTTACGCCCGATGATCTCTACCGCGATCCCGAGGACATCGAAGAGCCGACCAGCACCGTCGCGCTGATGGGCTTCGTCGGAGCGGGCGCGCAGATCGATCCCGACTTCGAGCAGACGCCGCCGGAGGGCCTCGACCAGATCACGCTGCGCATTCCGCTGCCAGGCGACATGATCGCGTTCCAGGTCAAAGGTATTTCGATGCTGCCCCGCTATGACGAGGGCGACGTGATTATCGTTTGGCGCGAGCAGAAGCGCGGGACCGATTCATTCCTTGGCGAGGAAGCGGCGGTACGGACGCGCGACGGCCGGCGCTTCCTCAAGACGATCCGGCGCGGCGCGCGGGGCTACACGCTCGAATCTTGGAACGACCATCCGATCGAGGATCAAGAGCTTGAATGGGTGGGCGAGATCTACGTGACGATCCGCGCAAACCAGCTTCGCCGCATGACGAACCAGATCGAGCGCCAAGGCGGCGTGCAGGGTCAGTTGAAGCTGAAAACGGCATGACCCGCCTGTCCGACCTCTCCACCGCGCAAATCCGCATGATGATCAAGCTGGACGACGGGTTCGATCATGAGGACAGCGTGGGGCGGGAACTGAACTATTTCATCGGCCACGAACAGCGGACCGTCGATAGCTTGGTCGATATGGGCTTGGTCGAACTCGTGCCGGGCCGCGGGATGCAGTTCTGGTTCCGGCTGACAGAGAAGGGCCGGAAGGTGCGCGAGGAAGGCGAGGCATGATGGGCTGCCGCCAATTGCCAATCGTTAATCATAATGGGTTATTGCCGCTTGGGATTTGTTGACTTATATGGCAACACTTGATGAGCTAGCAGCTACCGGAGTGCTTGTCCGCGTACGTGTGCGGTTGAAGCGGACGGAATTTGAAGACCGTCGCTTTTATGCAGATCCGGGGTTTCTTGGATGGTTGAACACTGATGTTAAGGCGGCAAGATCGTTTTATCGAGACCATATCGCCCCGGCCCAGCAAGCGTTGGCAATCCTTCAATCTTACAATGCGGGGCATGCCTTCATCGGTTCGAGGATGTTCCAAAGAATGAGCCCCTCGTCCGATGATATCTGGGAAATGAGGACACCCGACCTGAGATTTTTCGGATGGGTTCCAACCAGAGATTGCTTCATTGCTGTGAAGGGTGACCTTTTCGAGAACCTCAAAAATGACAAGTCGCTCTATGAGCGGCACCGCATCGATGCCAAGTTACACCGAGCCGACACCGATCTTGACGAACCAAAATATCAAGCTGGAGCAAAGGAGGCCGACATTGTCTCAGAATGAATTGGAAGACGGCCACTTCTTCTTGCTCGACGAGAAGAGTGAATCCGTCGCGAGATTTGTCTCTCATGTTGGCAGTCAGCTGCAAAATGCCTTTCTGGCGAGGAAGGCTACTGATCACCTCACTCAGCAGCAGTTGGCGGCACTGCTTGACGTAGATCGCTCGCGTATTCACCGATGCCTGTCTGGCTATAGCAACCTAACGCTCGAAAGCGTCGCGGAATTGGTTTGGGCTCTCCGCGGGAATCCAAACTTTTCGATCGACTTGGATCGTCCCGCTGATCGTGGCTGCAATAATTTGCCGACGGCCGAACAACACAGCGATTACCCAGCTGCAAATCGCTCAAGCTCGGGGACAACGGGTTCCAATACGTTTGTTCGAGTAGGTGCTGTGACCACTGCCCGGACAAACCGGCTGGAGACTACAAATTGAAAATCCGCGCAGAAACAGTGTTTTGCGATGATGTCCGCTTAGAGAATACAGGCAAGCATATTTTGATCGGAGTGTATGGCTCAGATATTGTCCCTGGCGTCATGCCTGCAAATCTTGGTATTTCGCTCTGGACTCGCGTGTATGGGCTCGCGAAGGGAAAACATCATTTTCACATGGTCCTTTCCGGTCCAACCGGTCGCTCGAAATTTGAGGCTACAGGCGACACGGATATTACCTCAAGTGATGCCCCGGCAGTGTTTGCCATGGCCGGGCTGCCTGTTGAGGTGCCGTCCGCTGGTGAAATAACTGTAACGTATGCATTTGAT
Source organism: Mesorhizobium sp. YIM 152430 (assembly GCF_029210365.1). Taxonomy (GTDB): domain Bacteria; phylum Pseudomonadota; class Alphaproteobacteria; order Rhizobiales; family Rhizobiaceae; genus Aliihoeflea. Next base: position 40,297 of record NZ_JARGES010000027.1, on the reverse strand, counting down.
GGTGGGCCGACGATCGAAGCTGGGAAAATCCGGGTACTTGCCCCGCCTCAAGCAGGCTGACCAATTTTCGTAGAAATTGGACACGACGGCCCCGCTTCGGCGGGGTTTTCTTTTGCTGACGCCTCTATGACCCGGAGACCCGCCGTACGAGCACGCCGCACCATGTCTGCCGTGCCGCGACCGCCCGGGAATGCGATGACGACATCGGGCTTGCCCTCATCGATCATGCGCTGATTGCGGATCGGGCCGGCGGCCGGGCCATGCTTCCGCCAGTCCGCCCGGAACGTCTCGACTGGAATGCTCGAAATCTCACCGAAGATGCGAGCGCCCGTATCAGCGCCAGGAGCGCCGCCCTCGATGATCGCGGAGAACCCGTGCTGGGCATTCAATCGCGTGAGCTGGTCGAGCATCCAGTGTTTCTCATCGGTGGACGTTCCGAAGTCTCGGCCACCGCAAATCAGAACCCGCATAGCACCTTCCTTCTGGTTTCAGACTTCACCCGATCTTCAGGCATAGCTATCAATTAAGACGGAGGGTGAGGTATGGCCCTCAACCTATCCGATCCCATTCCAACCTGAGCCTGTCAGGGGTCCAGCGCTTTATCGACCAGGCTGACTTCCGGATGCTCCCGGTGGCGTCTTGGGGGCCTGCACTCCCGGCTGTGAACCGGCATTCGCGCCAGAACCTCACCGCTTTCGTCGTTTATTCTCGCCTTGGCAGACGAGGAAGGCCGTCTCAGAGCCCGCGCTTACTAACCTCATGCTGTCCATATGCCGGTTAGCCCGATCTCTCGAAGCATCTCGGCACGTAAGCCCCGGATTTTGGGAGGTTCCGGAACCCGTTGGGAGGTTTTTCAATTGATGCCTCGGCGCGTTATGTTATAACTAAGCCGAGATTTGGCAGCGGATAAAACGTCCCACGGTCAAAACCGCTACCAACGCCCGCCGAAAGCCTGAACCGCTTCGGCGGGCTTTCTTTTTCGCGCATCGATCTGGCGCGGTCAATCTCATATCGCATTTTTTTCGATAAGCCCTCTTGTAGCGCATCGCATTTTCTGCGATATTCCCTCCATCAGCCACCCGCCACCCCGGCAAGGCTGGCACAGATGGAGAGCAGCGATGTCCGCACTTCGCACCACTGCAGAAGACCTGACCACGGCGCTGGTATCGGCGACGTTTGGCGCGACACCGGCTGTCCGCTGGGTCGAGGACGAGGACACCGGCGAGCGCGTCGGCTGGGTCCGCGTGCATGGAGACGGCTGGGAATGGCGCGCTGGCAGTGAGGAAGGCTACGGCCGGTCGATCGACGACTGCCTTGCCCGGATCGAGAGTGCCGTCCTGCGCCAGCGCAAGTATGCCGAAATCGACGCGAGGCGCGCTGCCGAGCTTGCCGCCCTGCCCCAGCCCCTCCGCGATCTGCGCATGATCCGCGACACGGCCAAGACGCAGCTCGCGATCGAGGAAGCGCGGACCGTGCGCCGGCCCGACGATTTGGCGGTGGCCCAGCGCGCCTATGACGCTGCGGTCATGGAATACGAAGTCGCCGAAAGGCAGATGGCGGAGGCGGCATGACCTACCCCAACGAAGCTCTCACCGACATCTGCCGCCAGCTTCTGGATGAGTGGGATTTGACCCCTGACCAGATCGCGAACCTCGCCAAGAACATTCCCGGTGAATGCGCTGCGATGTCCGACAACCGCGCCGAGGCCGCATGGCAGGACCGACAAGAGCGCCTGATGGAAAGCGGCGGGCCTGACGACAGCGCCTATCGCCGCGACATGATCGCAGCCGGTCGCGGCCATTTGCTGGGAGGCGCGTGATGGTTTTCCGCGTCCACTTCGACGGCTCCGAGCCCATCGACGTCTCCGCTGAAACGCCAGCGCAGGCCCGCAAGGAAGCCGCTGCCCGCCGGCCGGGAGCGGTCATCCGCAAAATCAAGATCGTCCGCGAGGCGGCCGCATGATCCGCACCGCCTCCGCCCTTTTCCTCGCCTTTCTCGCCGGCTGCCTTCTGGTTGCCGCCTACACTGGAGCCATTCTGTGATGAGCGAACATGAGAAACTAGTCGTCTGCGATGTGTGGGGTGGAGAGAATAGTCAAGATTGGGTGGCACGGTTCATCCGGTCGGTCGATGTCGCGCTTGAGGTCGCCCGCCAAGAGTTGGCTGCCGGCTATCTCGTCAACCTGCGGGCAGAGGCGGTCTTTGGTCCTAACAGCGAATTCGACAATCGGAGCGCTGTGCAATGACCGGCTTCACTCACTTCGCCATCGTCCATCCCTTCCGCTTGATCGCCGCTGCGATCCTTCTCGTCTCCATCGTCGACAAGGGGCCGTGGGCATGAGCGCCAAGAAGCAGCCGGTCGAGCCCGACATTCACGCTCTCGGCTTTCTCGAATACCGCGCCCGCCAGCTCTTGCGTCAGTTGCGCGCCGAGTTCGGCACCGGCGGCACCAAGGAGCTCCTCGAGCGCATCCAGAACGATTTGGACGAAAGGGAACTGCGATGAACAAGCACGCGAACGACGAAGCATTCGAGCTCGCCGGCAATGCTGCGGCGCGCGTCGTCCAGAACCTCGGCAAGGAGCGCCGGTGGGACGGCAAGCAAATCACGGCCGATGGCGTCTACGCCATGGTGCCGATCGACACCTATCACCGCGACACCGATCTGTTCGACGGGTTTTCGATCTCTTCGAGCGGACTTCGTGCCGTCCTGCGCCGCCCGTCCGAATACTGGTGGTCGAGCCCGTACAATGCGGACGCCGAGGAGCAGGACGAGAAGCCGGCCCTGAACTTCGGCAAAGCCGCTCACATGCTCCTGCTCGGTGAGGAAGGCTTCGCGGAGCATTATGCTCTGCGGCCGGCGAAGTACGAGGACGACAAGGGCGCCTGGAAGCCTTGGAACGCTAACGCCAACGCCTGCAAGGAATGGCTGGCGAAGCAGGCGACCGCTGGCAAGACCGTCATCACCGAAACCGAGATCGGCCATATCCGCCACATGCGCGACGCTCTGTCGAAAAAGGAAGCCGTTCGCATCGGCATCCTGAACGGCAAGATCGAGCGGTCTATCTTCCATCGCGCCGGCGACATCTGGCTCAAGGCCCGGCCCGACGTCATCCCGATGGACGGCGGCGACTTCGTCGACCTCAAGACCGCGGCGTCGGTCGACGACGAGAGCATCGCCAAGGCGATCTACAGCCACGGCTACCACGTCCAGGCTGGCTTGATGCGCCTGATCGTCCGCGAGGTGCTTGGTGCCGACGCGTTCACGTCCTTCACCTTCGTCTTCGTAGAGAAGACCGCGCCTTACGACGTCCGCGTGATGCAGTTGAAGGACAGCGACATCGATCTCGGCGAGCGCCAGGCGCTGCAGGGCATCAAGGTTCTGCGCGAGTGCCTGCGCCGCCAGGAGTGGCCCGGTTACGACGGGTTCGACCAGCACATCTCATTCACGGAAATGCCGGGTTGGGCGCGGACGCGCATCGACACGCAGCTTAACGCGGAGGCCGCATAGCCATGAAGATCCGTGTCATCGATTTCGAGACCACTGGCGTTCCCGAGGATCAGGTCAAAGGCGTCTGCGAGATTGGTTGGACTGACCTTTCCGACGACTGGCGGATGAACGGGCCTCACGCGATGTTCGTCAACCCCGGCCACCCCATTCCGGCCGTCACACGCGCGATTCACCACATCTGCGACGCTGACGTTGCGAATGCTGTTTCCCCGGATGTGGCGTTTCGCCATTTGATGGCAGGCATGGAGCCAGGCGATGCCTTCGCCGCGCACAATGCCAAGTTCGAACGCGCATTCTTTGGTGGTGGGGCGTTTCCATGGATCTGCACGCTTCAGTGCGCACGGCATCTTTTCCCCGAGGCGCCGGGCCATTCCAATCAGGTGCTCCGGTATCATCTCGATATCGACAGCGACGGGATGGACTTCGATGCGGCAATGCCACCGCACCGGGCAGGCCCTGACACACTCGTCACGGCCTACATCCTTCACCGACTGATCTTCGCGTCCAGCGTGCAGCGCTTGATCGAACTGACGAGCGAGCCTGTCGTGCTGCGCAATGTCACGTTCGGCAAGCATCGCGGGGCCAAGTGGGCCGCCCTGCCACACGACTACCTGCAGTGGGTCGCGTTCAAGTCCGATCTTGGGCCGGACGAGAAACACACCGCGCGTCACATTCTCGGAGCCAACTGATATGAACCAGATCGCCACCACCGACCGATCGACCATGAACTCGGTCGCAATCTCGACCGGCGCGAATGGATCGAGCCTCGCCCCACAGAGCCTCGCTGACGTCGTGCGTTTTGCAGAGGTCATGTGCCGCGCCGACATTGCGCTGCCCAAGCACCTTCGCGGGAATGCCGGCGCGTGCATGGCCGTCGCGATGCAGGCCCTCGAATGGCAGATGAGCCCGTTCGCCGTCGCTTCCAAGTCCTATGCCGTGAACGGCGCAATTGCCTACGAGGCGCAGTTGATCGCCGCAGTCGTCAACACGCGCTCGGGCATCAAAGGCCGGCTGAAATACTCGTTCGAGGGCAGCGGGGCCGAAATGACCTGTACCGTCGTCGGCACGCTCGACGGCGAGGAATGCTCGTACACCTCGCCCCCGATCGGGACGATCCCGACGAAGAACTCGCCGCTCTGGAAATCCGACCCGCAGCAGCAGCTCGGCTACTTCTCCGCGCGGTCATGGGCGCGGCGGCACTGCCCCGAGGTGATCCTAGGCGTCTACGACCGCGACGAGGCCCAGCAGTTCCAAGGCCCCGACAACGCGAAGGACATCACGCCCTCCATCATGCAGCGCCTTCAGGAACGGCAGAATTCACCACAGGAGGACGCGGGCGCGCGCGAAGGCTTCAGCGCGGACCACGTGACCCGCGAGACGGATACGCTCTCTGGTGGCCCGGCAATCGAACAACAGACCTCGTCGGGCGCCCCCTCGTCCGACGAGAACGGCAGCGGCGATCCCGCCCCTCAAGACGCCGCGGCCGGCGAATCCTCCTCCCAGGAGAGCGGCCAGAGCTCGGAGGCCGGTGGCGACAATGCGCCGGCCTCCGAGCCTGCCGATCCGACATGGCTCTCAACCTTCGCCAAGGTCATGGTTGCGGCGATCGGTCCCGACGAAGGCGATATCGTCCAGGTGTCGAAAGGCCTGTTCAAGGATGGCCTGACAGACGACCAGCGCGCTCGGGCCCGGAAGATCGTCGACTATTGCCGGCAGGTCGCGCGGAAGGAGATCGAGCGGGACGACGCGGTCGACATCATCGCCGGGATTGCGGGCGTCGAGGCTGGGGAGTTGGCAGCATGAACCCGCTGGCATGGTTCTTCATCATCATCGACCGCAGGAAGGCCGCACGCCGCTATGCGGAGGCCGTCAGGCGCTATCATGTGATCGCCGGGCAGATCGAGGCCCGCAAGGCTGCGCGCCGCGCATGGAAGTTCCTTGAGGGCGAATTGGCCTCTTGCCGCCGCACAATGCTTGAGTGCGAGATCGTCATGCGCCGAAAGGCAGGTGTTTGATGGCCTACGCTGCCACGACGAACGTCGCCGTCTCTAAGACGAAGGGCGAGATCGATGGCCTCCTGCGCAAACACCGCGCCGCTGGCTTCGGCATCTTCGAAGAGCAGACCCGCGCCATGCTCGTGTTCGAGATGTCGAGCCGGCGCATCGTCTTCCACCTTCCACTGCCGAACCAGATGGACAAGCAGTTCATCATGACGGAGCGAGGCAAGACCCGTTCGGCCGATTCCGCAATGGCCGCATGGGAGCAGGCTTGTCGGTCCCGCTGGCGCGCGCTCTTCCTCTGCATCAAGGCGAAGCTGGAGAGCATCGAAAGCGGCATCGAGACGTTCGAGGACGCATTCCTCGCCCATATCCAGATGCCCGACGGTCATTCCGTTTCGGAGCATGTGCGGCCGCGCATCGCCAGCGCCTATGAGACTGGATCAATGCAGCCGCTGCTCCCGGCGCCGAAGGGAGGTGCGTGATGCCACGAGCAGTCAAGGAGTGGATCGGAAAGACACCAGACAGCAAAGTCCCGCCGCGCGTCCGCCTGCGCATCCTGCGAGCCTATGACGGCTGCTGCTACCTTTCGGGCCGGCCGATCGCGCCAGGCGAGCCATGGGAACTCGAGCACAAGGTCGCGCTCATTCTCGGAGGCGAGCACCGCGAATCCAATCTGGCGCCGGCGCTTGCCGAGTTCCACAAGGCCAAGACCGATGCCGTCGCCAAAAAGCATCTGCGCATCGTCGACGACGGCCCGAAGATGCAGGGCCAGCCCTTTGCCACCACGAAAACCCGCGCCGAGAAGAAGGCCAAGGCAGCCGACAAGCTGCCCCTGCCCGCTCGACAGCGCCCGCTTTATAGAGCCGCACGATGACCACCACGCCCGCCCCGAATGACGACCTGGTGCGCGAATTGCGAATGCGCGCGAAGAATCATGCGAATCGCCCGACACGGGAATTGTGCGAGCGAGCCGTCGCAGCGCTCGAAGCTCAAGCCAAAGAGATAGAGGCGTTGAGATCGGCGAATGATGCTCTGCGCGCCGCGATTTCATGGATTGAGCCGCCTTTCGTGGACGACCTCACCCCACATCAAGAGCTTCGTTTTCGCGTGAACCAGTGCGTGAAAGACGCCAAGCGCACCGCCCTGAAAGGAGCCTGACATGACCCCCATCGAACAGGCGCGGGAAGCGCTCAAGCCCTGCCCGTTTTGTGGTAGCGATAACGTATCGCTCTCCGCATTTGATGCTGCGTGCCTTTCGTGTGGCGCGGCCCATCCGCATGGGGGCGAAGCTTGGAACCGCCGCGCTTCCCCCTCCCTTCCCGTAGATGGGGTGGGGGCGGAACCTGTCGTCTGGCGATACAAGGATGAAGGTAGCGGCATATGGCACTATGTCGAAGGATTTGAACCGGTTCGTCGGGAGCACCGACAACCACTCTACGCCGCGCCCCTCGCCTCTCCAGAAGCCGAAGCACGGCTGCGGGAGCGGGTGGCGGAGTTGGAGGCTGAAAATATCCGTATGGCATTCGCACTCAAGCAAGCACCAAGCCAGAGACATTTCGATATTCTTGTCGAAGCGATGGCCGAAGTGAAAGCTACGTCTGATGGTGGGTCAGATCAGCCGATAGCCGACATTGTGGCAGGGTGTATTGCAGAAATAACAGCCCTGCCTGCCGAAGCCCGTCTCGCACAAGCCGAGGGCGGGCCAGCGGTGACAGACGACGCCGTGCGACGGGCCGGCGATATTCTCATGCAGCATGGCCTCAACGCTCCGGAACCGGTGATTTACCAGGCTGCGCGCGCGGTCCTCGAAGCCGCCCTCCGTCCCCAATCGGCGGCAGGGGAGGAAGGGAAGCCATGAGCATGAAACAGTTCGATGCCGACTTGATGGAGCTTCTGGCGCACAACAAGCAATGCCTAGAAGCCCTCGATTTTCACCAGCGCCGCGACGATATGATTTGGGCGGCAATCCAAGGCGTTACAGACCCGTCAAGCAAGAGAAGGCTTCTTTCCGCCTATCGGATGCTTGAACCATCCGACGCGCCATACAAAGGTGCAAAACAGGAAAGAGCAAGCGGCTTGCGGTGGTGGCTGTTTAAGCGGCTTTCATCTCTTGGTTGGTGGATTTGTCCAGAGCCGCACAAGTCCCGCCTGCAATCAGCTATGCCGTCGTGGAAGGCCCTTCAGGAGCGCCAGCCATGAAGACGCCAAGGGAGATAATCGCGCGGGCCTACGACCGTGAGCAGGCAGCGCAGATGGGCGAACCGGACCCATGGCAGGACGGCACCCATCACCCCGAATGGAAGGGCAGTCTCGGATGCGCAGACGTGGCTATCGCCGCTCTCGCTGCCGAGGGGTTCAGCATCGTGGAGACAGGGCTTGTCGAGCAAGCGTTCCGCGATGGGGTGACCTACGGCACCGTCTGCGACGTGACCGATATCGATAAGGCATGGGAAACCTCTGCCGTCCGCGCCCGCTCTACAAGGGAGGGGAAGACAGAATGAGCCGTGCCACAGCATATACCCCTCGCACCCTTGCTGAGCGCTGGGACTGCTCGGAACGCCATATCCGCAACATGATCGCGGATGGGGAATTGCCAGCCTTCCGCCTGGGCGGCAAACTGCTGCGGATCAGGGGCGAGGACGTGGAGAAGATCGAATGCCAGAATGGCGCATCACCAAGCTCGGAGACGAACTCTGCGTCACCTGGGACGACCCCACCGTCGCCAGCGGACGACGGCGTTATCGACTTGGAACATCAGATCCAAAAGAGGCGCGTCGCCTCGCCCCGGCTCGATATGCCGAACTCACGCGTCCGCGCGGGACGACGGTAGAGGACATCTGGGCGGGCTATCGGCTGGACAAGGCCGGTAGGTCGATCGCCGAAACCATGAAATACACATGGAAGGCGCTGGCGCCTTGGTTCGCCAGCGTCGAGGCCGTTGAGGTCACCACGGCCGATTGCCGCGCCTATGTCGAAGCGCGAAGGCAGGCCGGGAAGAGCGATGGCTCGATTCACACCGAACTCGGCCATCTTCGATCCGTGCTGGTCTGGGCATGGAAGCAGCGGATGATACCACACGCGCCGCATATCGAGCGGCCGACCAAGCCGAACCCGAAGGACGGCTATATCACGAAGGATGAAGCCGCAAAGCTCATGGACGCGACGAACGCGCCGCATGTTGCCCTGGCGATCATGCTGATGATCGGCACTGGCGCACGAAGCGAGGCGGCGCTGCAACTGACGTGGGATCGGGTGGATTTCGCGCGAGGAATCATCCACCTGCGCAATCCGTTCGACAAGGCGAAGCGCAAGGGCCGCGCCTCGGTGCCGATTAACGGCAAGCTGCGCGCTGCGCTCGACGTAGCCCACAAGGGCGCGTTGTCGCCCTACGTGATCGAATGGGCAGGCGGGCCAGTAAAGTCCATTCGGAAGGGCATCAAGACCGCAGGCGAGGCGATCGGCAGGCCCGACGTGTCACCGCACATGCTCCGGCATTCGGCTGCGGTCTGGCTGGCCGAGGACGGCCACTCCATGGATGAAATCGCGCAATTCCTTGGGCACGACAATCCGCGCATCACCTATCGCGTCTATGCCCGCTATTCGCCAGGCCACCTGCGCAAGCTCGCGTCGTCGCTGGAGTTCTGATTTACGAAGTGCGCTTTGACACGGCGAACCTGACTTTTGAGAACGAAACGCGAAACCATGCCGGAAACGACCCATTTACGAAGGGTGCGGTTCCCAGAGTTCCGCATGGTTCAGGTAAGCCCACGAAGTTTACACCGAAGATGTCGGCGGTTCGAGCCCGTCATCGCCCACCATGTTTTCCAAGGAACTCATCGTTCCAGCCCTTGACCGCCACGAAAAGCCGCTTGCGCGGAGGCATTTTTCACGCCCGCCATAATGCTTTTTCGGGTGTAACGTCTTTTCTGCGGACAGCGGGGAGACCGCGTTCCCGTCGTCACAGGGATCCTTGCCGCAGCAGGCGGGAGGCAGGCTTCGAGGAGCACTTCCCGATCCTGCCATGCAGCAGGCCATATCTCGGTGTCCACGAAACCGGCAGCAGGCCAGGCATGTTGGTCTCCTGTCCGCTTTGGGACAGAACCGGCCATGCTTCGTGACGTTCCATCCGCGCTCTGGGGCCAGGTGGTTTTCACGCGTTTCATCCTTGGAGACGGGCCGCGCGACACCGCCCCGCGGCTCGCTTCGTCCAAGTAATTCAAGTTTTAAGTTTCATACGACTTTAACTACGCGAAACGTAGCGGTTGGTTAACCTTCCCGCTTAAGCAGATTGCAATATGCCCCCTCTAGATTGAGCCTTGTCACAAAGCGGGGACAAGGAGCCCAATTCCAATGAAGAACCTTCTGAAGCGTTTCCAGAACGACGAGTCCGGCGCAACCGCCATCGAATATGGCCTGATCGCCGCCCTCATCGGCGTCGTGATCATCGTCGGCGCCGGCCAGGTCGGCACGGCCCTGAACACGAAGTTCCAAGGCATCGCGACAAGCGTCGGAACCGCAGGCAACTAAGACCTGATCACCCTTCCAAAAAAAGAGCCGGTTTTCGCCGGCTCTTTTTCGTTTCACCTACAGGAAGAAGTGAATTCAGTTCACATTGTCCTTGAGGCCCTTGCCGGCCGAGAATTTCGGCACGTTGCGGGCCGGAATCTGGACTTCGGCGCCCGTCTGCGGGTTGCGGCCGGTCGAGGCTTCACGGCGCGAGACCGAGAAATTTCCGAAGCCGACCAGACGCACGTCGCCGCCCTTCTTCAGTTCGCCGGAGATCGTGGAAAACACGGCATCCACTGCAGACTGCGCATCGGCTTTGGAAAGGTTCGCTTCCTCGGCAACCGCGGCGATGAGCTCGTTCTTGTTCATTAAAAACTTCCTTTCATTTGAAAGGCCGGAAAACTGGGTTCTGCCGGCAGCGGGCGGAGTGTAGTCACACAGCGCGCCTGCAACCAAGCGAAAAGCTGGCCTTGGGGGCGCAAAATCCCAGCTTTTCCGCGGTTTTTCAATCGAAAAGCCGGGCGCGAGGCCCGGCTTTCGCAATTATCAGACGGTTTGTTGCAACCCGGTCAGTGCGCAAGGCTCGCGGAGGCCGAATCGTCGGACGGCACGGGCGTCGCCGCAGCCGTCTCAGTCCATTCGATCGGCTCGGGCTGACGGATCAGCGCGTGTTGCAACACTTCTCCGACGCGGCTGACCGGCACGATTTCCAGAGCATTCTTCACATTCTCAGGAATGTCGGCCAGATCCTTCGCATTCTCCTCGGGAATCAGCACCTTCTTGATGCCGCCGCGAAGGGCCGCGAGGAGCTTTTCCTTGAGACCGCCGATGGGCAGGACGCGGCCACGCAGCGTGACCTCACCGGTCATGGCAATGTCCTTGCGGACCGGAATGCCCGTCAGCACTGAGACGATGGCCGTGACCATCGCGATGCCGGCGGACGGACCGTCCTTCGGCGTCGCGCCCTCGGGCACATGGACGTGGATGTCGCGCTTGTCGAAGAGCGGCGGCTCAATGCCGAAATCGATCGCGCGCGAGCGGACATAGGACGCGGCGGCCGAAATCGACTCCTTCATGACGTCCTTCAGATTGCCCGTCACCGTCATCTTGCCCTTGCCGGGCATCATGACACCTTCGATCGTCAGCAATTCGCCGCCGACCTCGGTCCAGGCAAGGCCCGTGACGACGCCGATCTGATCCTCGCCGTCGACCTGTCCGAAGCGATAGCGCTGGACGCCGAGATAGCCATCGAGGTTTTCGACGGTCACTTCGACCGACTTGACCTTGGTGCGCAGGATTTCCGTCACCGCCTTGCGCGCGAGCTTCATCAACTCGCGTTCGAGATTGCGCACGCCCGCTTCCCGCGTATAGGTGCGGATCGTCTCGCGCAGCGCCTCGTCCGTCACCGAAAACTCGCCGGTGTTCAACGCATGGTCGCGAATGGCCTTGGGCAGCAGGTGCCGGCGGGCGATCTCGACCTTCTCGTCCTCGGTGTAGCCGGCGATCCGGATGATCTCCATGCGGTCCATCAGGGCCGGAGGGATGTTGAGCGTATTGGCTGTCGTCACGAACATCACGCTCGACAGGTCGTATTCGACCTCGAGATAGTGATCCATGAAGGACGAGTTCTGTTCAGGATCGAGCACTTCGAGAAGCGCCGAGGACGGGTCGCCGCGGAAATCCTGGCCCATCTTGTCGATCTCGTCGAGCAGGAAGAGCGGATTGGACTTCTTCGCCTTCTTCATCGACTGGATGACCTTGCCGGGCATCGAGCCGATATAGGTGCGGCGGTGGCCGCGAATCTCGGCCTCGTCCCGCACGCCGCCGAGCGCCATGCGAATGAACTCGCGGCCGGTCGCCTTGGCGATCGACTTGCCAAGCGAGGTCTTGCCGACGCCGGGAGGGCCGACAAGGCACAGGATCGGACCCTTGAGCTTCTTCTGCCGGCTCTGGACCGCCAGATATTCGACGATGCGTTCCTTGACCTTGTCGAGGCCGAAATGATCGGTGTCCAGCACGTTCTGGGCGAATTCCAGGTCCTTCTTGACCTTGGAAGGCTTGCCCCACGGGATCGACAGCAGCCAGTCGAGATAGTTGCGCACGACGGTCGCTTCGGCCGACATCGGCGACATGGTGCGCAGCTTCTTCAACTCCGCATCCGCCTTCTCGCGGGCTTCCCTGGTCAGCTTGGTCTTCTTGATACGGTCTTCCAGTTCGGCCGCCTCGTCGCGGCCGTCCTCGCCCTCGCCGAGTTCCTTCTGGATCGCCTTCATCTGCTCGTTGAGGTAGTATTCGCGCTGCGTCTTCTCCATCTGGCGCTTGACGCGCGAGCGAATGCGCTTTTCCACCTGCAACACGGAAATCTCGGCTTCCATGAAGCCCATGGCCTTTTCCAGCCGCTCGCGCACGGAGAGCGTGGCAAGCATTTCCTGCTTTTCGGGAATCTTGATCGCCAGATGCGAGGCGATCGTGTCGGCGAGCTTCGAGTAATCCTCGATCTGGCTCGCGGCACCGACGACCTCGGGCGAAATCTTCTTGTTCAGCTTGACGTAGTTTTCGAAGTCCGAGACGACCGAACGCGCAAGCGCCTCGATCTCGACTTCCTCATCCTCGGTCTCCGCCATCAGTTCGGCCGCGGCCTCATGATGATCCTCGCGATCGGTGAAGGAGGTGATCCGCGCGCGGGCGGACCCCTCGACCAGCACCTTGACGGTGCCGTCGGGCAGCTTCAGCAATTGCAGCACGCTGGCGACGGTGCCAATCTCGTAGATGCCATCGGCCTGCGGATCGTCGTCGGCGGCATTCTTCTGGGTGGCAAGCAGGATCTGCTTGTCCGATCCCATGACTTCCTCAAGCGCACGGATCGACTTCTCGCGACCGACGAAGAGCGGCACGATCATGTGCGGAAAAACCACGATGTCGCGCAGCGGCAGAACGGCGTAGGTCGTCTGGCCGGGGGCGCTGGAGAGCTTGGTCATATTCCAACCTTTCTGTCCGCGACCGCCGTGAAGCAGCCAGCCGCGAATCTCATATTAGCGGCGTCAAGGCCTTCCGCCTATTGCCCTGAGAGACAAGGACACGAATTGAGCAGCACGGAAGACCTGGCACCCGAATAGCACTTAGGTGGCGTCTGACTCCAGGCAGATCAAGACGCAGGCTGCCGCAACGTCGCCATGCCCGAAACGCATGGCGGGCGTGAGGCAAGCCCACGCCCGAATTGCAATCACGCGCTGGCGGAGCCTTTTTCGTGCTCGCGCTCAGAATAAATGTAGAGCGGACGGGCCGAACCCTGCACCACGTCGTCGGAGATGACGACTTCCTGAACGCCTTCGAGCGCGGGAAGCTCGAACATGGTGTCGAGCAGGATCGCTTCCATGATGGAGCGCAGGCCGCGCGCGCCGGTCTTGCGCTCGATCGCCTTCTTGGCGATGGCCGAAAGCGCGCTCTCGTGGAAGGTGAGTTCCACGTTCTCCATCTCGAACAGGCGCTGGTACTGCTTGACGAGCGCGTTCTTCGGCTCGGTCAGGATCTGGATAAGTGCCGGCTCGTCCAGGTCCTCGAGCGTCGCCAGGACCGGCAGACGGCCGACGAATTCGGGGATGAGGCCGAACTTCAGCAGATCCTCGGGCTCCACCTGGCGAAAGAGATCGCCCGTGCGCCGGTCTTCCGGAGAGGCGACATTGGCGCCGAAGCCGATCGAGGTCTTGCGGCCGCGGTCGGAGATGATCCGGTCGAGCCCGGCAAAGGCGCCGCCGCAGATGAAGAGGATGTTGGCGGTGTCGACCTGGAGGAACTCCTGCTGCGGATGCTTGCGGCCGCCCTGCGGGGGAACGGACGCGACGGTGCCTTCCATGATCTTCAACAGCGCCTGCTGGACGCCCTCGCCCGAGACGTCGCGGGTGATCGACGGGTTGTCGGACTTGCGCGAGATCTTGTCGATCTCGTCGATATAGACGATGCCGCGCTGCGCCCGCTCGACATTGTAATCGGCCGACTGGAGCAGCTTCAGGATGATGTTCTCGACGTCCTCGCCGACATAGCCGGCCTCGGTGAGCGTCGTCGCATCGGCCATGGTGAAGGGCACGTCGATGATGCGGGCGAGCGTCTGGGCGAGCAGCGTCTTGCCGCAACCCGTCGGGCCGATCAGGAGGATGTTGGACTTCGCCAGTTCGACGTCGTTCGACTTCGACGCGTGGGCGAGGCGCTTGTAGTGATTGTGGACGGCGACCGACAGCACACGCTTGGCGTAGGGCTGGCCGATGACGTAATCATCCAGAACCTTCAGGATTTCCTGCGGCGTGGGAACGCCCTCGCGCGACTTCACCATCGAGGATTTGTTTTCCTCGCGGATGATGTCCATGCACAATTCGACGCATTCGTCGCAGATGAAGACCGTCGGGCCTGCGATCAGCTTGCGAACCTCGTGCTGGCTCTTGCCGCAAAACGAGCAGTAGAGCGTATTCTTGGAATCGCCACCGCTGTTGCTGATCTTGCTCATTTGGTACGTCCTTTCGGCACCGCTCTCCGGCACCGCCCCAACACGGCGCCGAATCTAAATTCTAAGGCGGGCGACCCGCCCTGCCAAGAATGTCGCATCAGTGAACCCAATTCGCTCCGAGATGCAAAACGCGAATTGGCCCCCTGTCTGCAAATCCCCAGCTAAAAGCTAAGCCTGCTATCATTGAACATCGGCTTAACCTAGAAGCCCGATGTCCCGGTGGAAACAGCCTATTGTGACGGAATTGCCGCGTTTCGCGTCAAAACCGCGTCATCGGCCGTTCAAAAGGCATCATCCGGCCGGCTTGTCGCCCTCGGTCGCCTCGCGCTCGGAAATGACGCGATCGATCAGGCCCCAGGCCTTCGCCTCTTCCGACGTCATGAAGTGATCGCGGTCGAGCGTCTTTTCGATCGTCTCGTAATCCTGGCCGGTGTGCTTGACATAGACCTCGTTCAAGCGGCGCTTGAGCTTGATGATGTCCTGTGCGTGGCGCTCGATGTCCGACGCCTGGCCGGAGAAGCCGCCAGAGGGCTGATGCACCATGATGCGCGCGTTCGGCGTGGCGAAGCGCATGTCCTTGTGGCCGGCGCAAAGCAGGAGCGATCCCATCGAAGCGGCCTGACCGATGCACAGCGTCGAAACGGCCGGCTTGATGAACTGCATCGTGTCGTAGATCGCCATGCCCGAGGTCACCACGCCGCCTGGCGAGTTGATGTAGAGGTTGATTTCCTTTTTCGGATTCTCGGCCTCGAGAAAGAGAAGCTGCGCGCAGACCAGCGTCGCCATCCCGTCCTCCACCGGGCCGGTGATGAAGATGATCCGTTCTTTCAGAAGGCGCGAGAAGATGTCGTAGGCGCGCTCGCCGCGATTGGTCTGCTCGACCACCATCGGCACGAGGCTCATATAGGTTTCGACGGGATCTCTCATGTCTCTTCCTTCAAGGGATTGTCGGCCCGGACGGACCGAATCTGAATGGTCGCTGCTGGCCCTTAAATAGGATGGCCGGTTCGGCCTGCGCAAGAGCGGCCGAATGGTGTCGTATCAGGCCGTTTCATTGGCTTGATCGGCTCGCATCCAGTGACGCAACGTCGCCAGATCGCCGGTCTCCACCGCATCGGCGACACGCCGGCCAATGGCGGCGCCGAACTTGTACCCGTGGCCCGAACAGGCAGAGACGACGAGCGCGTGGCCGATATGTGCGCTGTAGAAGGTCTCGTCATGCGTGAAGGTGTAGACGCAGCTTGCCGTCGACGCGATCCGGTACTCGTCGAGCCGGGCGATGGACGGTGCGAAATGGCGAACGATCCGGTCCCCCTCCTCCGGCGCCATTTCGCGATCGCCGTCGGCATCGGCCGTCACCTGACGGTGCAGTCCGGTGCCGAATTTCAAGCCGCCATCCCCGGAAGGCGGGATGATGTAGCCCTCGTCTTCCGTGCCGACGTCGAGCAGCGTGGGAGCTGCCGCCCACGCCTCCCGCAGATCGGCCGGCGGGTCGAGATAGGCGACCGCGGTGCGATAGGGCTGGAGGTCGACGGCAAGGTCGGGAAAAAGATTGAGCACCCAGCCTCCGGCCGTGACGACGAGACTGTCGGCGGCAAGCAGCGACCCGTCTGCAAGCGTCAGCGTCGCGCCGTCGACATCGACGCCGACAACCTTCGTGTTCTCTCGCACATCGGCTCCGTTGGCCCGCAGCCATTCGGCGATGCCGGTCGCGATGCGGCGGCAGTGCAGCGCACCGCCTTCATCCGAATAGAGCGCGTAGCGCAGGCCCCTCTCCTCGATGAACGGCCAGCGGGCGACGGCCTCGCCCGCCTCGACGATCTCGAACGGATGGCCGCCATCCGCAAGGCCCTCGCGATGCACGTCCGCCGCGTCGCCTTTTTCATAGGAAAGGCACAGGCAGCCGCGATGGTCGTAATGCTTCTGCCCGAGATCCTGCCAGAGCGCGTTCCAGGCCGAGAACGCCTCGTCGATCTGTGCCGCATAGCCCAGATGCGCGCCATAGGCGCGGCGGATGATGCGGTGATGATCGCCGGACGCGGCGAGCGGATTGGGGATCGGTCCCTGCTCGATCAGCGTCACGTCATGCCCGCGCTTCGTCAGAGCCCACGCCGTCGAAAGGCCCGAAATGCCGGCGCCGACCACAATGGTCTTCATCGTCCCTGTATCCCTCGTACCCTGTCCGCTGGCCTACCATAAGGACTGGAACCGGACAGACAAGTCGCGCTAGACGCTCAAGCATGACCCTGCCCGCGACCCTCCAGTTCGATCCCGCCACGCTTCAGCTCCGCCTCGACCCGCACGATGCGGCTTTCTTTCAGGATCCGTATCCGACCTATGCCCGGCTTCAGGCGCAAACTCCGGTTTTTTATTGGGAAGATTTCGGCACGTGGTGCGTCGCCTCCTACGAAGGCGTCAACCGAGCCTTGCGCGACCGCAATTTCGGCCGCGAAAAGCCGGGCGGCTATGTCGATTATGTCTCACGGTCGGGCGACCGCTCGCATCTGGCTGATTTCGACGCCGTCGAGGCGCGCTCGATGCTGGAGTTGGAGCCGCCCGTCCACACGCGGCTGCGCACGCTCGTCAACCGCGCCTTCGTCTCGCGTCAGGTCGAGCGGCTGCGCCCGCGCGTCGAGGAACTGGCGCATGAGCTGATCGACGGTTTTGAGGCGAAAAGGCCCGTCGATCTCATCCCAGCCTTCGCGACGCCGGTGCCGATCGTCGTCATCTGCGAGATGCTGGGCGTTCCGGTGGAAGCCGGGCCGCAGCTCCTCGACTGGTCGCACCGCATGGTCGCCATGTACATGCACGGACTGACACGCGAGATCGAGGCCGACGCCAATCGTGCCACGGCCGAATTTTCCGCCTTCATTCGCGATCATGCCCGCGCGAAGCGCGCCGCGCCGGCGGACGATCTCCTCAGCCTCCTCAATTCGGCGCATGAAAACGGCGAGAAGCTGACCGAGGACGAACTCGTCGCCTCCGCGATCCTGCTTCTCAATGCCGGGCACGAGGCGACGGTGCATCAGACCGGCAATGCCATCCGCACGATCCTGAAACAGGGCGGCGACCCGCGCCGGTTCTTCACCGACGCAGCGATGACGGCCGCCACGGTCGAGGAATGCCTGCGCTTCGACGCGCCGCTGCACATGTTCAACCGTTTTGCGGCGACGGATTGCGAGATCGCGCCGGGCGTCTCCGTCAAGGCCGGCGAGCGCATCTGGCTGATGCTGGGAGCAGCGAACACGGATGCGGCTGCCTTCGCCGATCCCCTCGTCTTCCAACCCGGCCGCGCGGACCAGAAGAACGTCTCCTTCGGCGCCGGCATTCATTTCTGCATTGGCGCGCCGCTGGCGCGGCTGGAAATGCAGGCGTCGCTGAAAATGCTGTTCGAGAGGTTGCCGGGGCTGAGGCTGGCCGAGGAGCCGCGCTATCGCGACACCTATCATTTTCATGGATTGGAGCGATTGGTCGTGGAGTGATGAGGGCGCGCGACGGAGCGCTGCCTTTCGACCCTAAACCCGCACCACATATTCCTTGCGCGTCGTCTCGACGACTTCCCAGCTTCCCTTGAAACCCGGGCGGAGCACGAAGCTGTCGCCGGCCTTCACCGTGCGCGCGGCGCCGCCGTCCTCGGTGATGACGGAGACGCCGGAGAGGATGCGGCAATATTCCCACTCGTCATATTCGATGCGCCACTTGCCGGGTGTCGATTCCCAGATGCCGGCGAACAGGCCGTTGCCGGCCTCCTCGATGTTCCAGGTGCGGAACTGCGGATTGCCTTCGATCACGCGCCCTTCGGCCGGTTGCCCCGCCTCGGGGTCTATTCCCGAAATGCCGAGACCGACGATATGGCTGACATACATGGCGTCCTCCCGTGATGATCAGGCTTTCGCCAGCGCCTGTTCGAGGTCGGCGATTATGTCGGCGACGTCCTCGATGCCGACCGACAGGCGGATGACGTCGGGGCCAGCACCGGCCGCCGTCTGCTGCTCGTCCGACAATTGGCGGTGCGTGGTCGAAGCCGGGTGGATGATCAGCGACTTGGTGTCGCCGATATTGGCAAGGTGCGAGAAGAGCTCGACGCCCTCGACGACCTTGACGCCCGCCTCGTAACCGCCCTTCAGGCCGAAGGTGAAGACGGCCCCCGCGCCCTGCGGGGCATATTTCTTCTGCAAGGCGTTGTTCGGGTCGTCGGCGAGGCCGGGATAGGAAACCCACTCGACCTTGTCATGCGTCTTCAGCCATTCGGCGACCTTCAGCGCATTGTCGCAATGGCGCTGCATCCTGAGCGGCAGGGTTTCCAGGCCCGTCAGGATCATGAAGGCGTTGAAGGGCGAAATGGACGGGCCGAAATCGCGCAGGCCGAGCACGCGGCAGGCGATGGCGAACGCGAAATTGCCGAAGGTTTCGTGCAGGACGATGCCGCCATATTCCGGGCGTGGCTCCGACAGCATCGGATAGTTGCCGGATTTCGACCAGTCGAACGTGCCGCCATCGACGATGACGCCGCCCATGGAATTGCCGTGACCGCCGATGAACTTGGTCAGCGAGTGGACGACGATGTCCGCGCCGTGCTCGATCGGGCGCAGGAGGTAGGGCGAGGCCATTGTGTTGTCGACGATCAGCGGCAGGCCGTGTCTGTGCGCGATCTCGGCGATCGCGGCGATATCGACGAAGGTGCCGCCGGGATTAGCGAGGCTTTCGATGAAGATGCCGCGCGTCCTGTCGTCGATCTGGTTCTCGAAGGTCGACAAATCATTGGTATCGCCCCAGCGCACCTCCCAGCCAAAATTCTTGAAGGCGTGGCCGAACTGATTGATCGAACCGCCATAAAGCCGGCGCGCGGCGACGAAATTGTCGCCCGGGCGCATGATCGTGTGGAAGATCAGGAGCTGCGCCGCGTGGCCGGAAGCCGTCGCCAGCGCTGCCGTGCCGCCCTCGAGCGCGGCCAGGCGTTCTTCGAGCACGGCCTGCGTCGGGTTCATGATGCGGGTGTAGATGTTGCCGAACGCCTTCAGACCGAAGAGCGAGGCGGCATGGTCGGCGTCGTCGAAGACGAAGGACGTCGTCTGATAGATCGGCGTCGCACGGGCGCCGGTCGCCGGATCGGGCTGCGCGCCCGCGTGAACCGCCAAGGTGTTGAAGCCGGGTGCGCGCTGCGCCATCGTACGTCCTCCAGATGAATGCAAATTGTCAGGCCGGCACAGTCATCGCAAAGCGCCGGGCCAAAAGCAAAGACGAATGTTGCGCGCCGGGGCGGTCCGGTGGCAACTATTTCTGCCGGATACCGAAGCTCTGGAAGCCGGAGCGCATGATCGGCTTTTTCGACGAGATGACGCCGCTGTTGACGCCGTTCCAGCCGATTTCGCCCGCAAGCCTGGCATATTCGATCTTGGGGCAGCGGTTCATGACGACTTCGATGCCGGCGGTTTCCAGCCGCTTGGCCGCAACGTCGTCGCGCACGCCAAGCTGCATCCAGACGACCTTCGGCAACGGGTCGAGCGCCAGCACCTCCTCGACGATGGCCGGCACGGCATTCGAGGCGCGGAAGATGTCGACCATGTCGATCGGCTCGGGGATGTCGGCGAGCTTCGCATAGGTCATGCGGCCGAGGATGTCCCTGCCGGCATGGCCCGGATTGACCGGAAACACGGCGTAGCCCTTGTCGATCAGATATTTCGCGACGAAGAAGGACGGGCGCACGTCGTTCGCCGAGGCGCCGACGATGGCGATGGTCTTCACCTTGTTGAGAATGCCCGTGATGTAGGAATGATCGTAGGAATCGTGGTTCATTGCGGCAGCGCGATGCGCCCCTCCCCGTCGATCGGAAAGCCGGGATTGTGCGCGACTTCCCACAAGTGCCCCTCGGTATCGGCAAAATAGCCCGCATAACCGCCCCAGAAGGCGCGCTCGGGCTTTTTAACGATGCGACCGCCCGCCGCCTTCGCCGCTGCAATCACCTCGTCGACCTCGGCATCCGAACGCGTGTTGTAGGCGAGCGCGATACCGGCAAAGCCTGTCGGACGATTTTCGATTCCCGCGTCCTTCGCGAGGTCGGCCCGTGGGAACAGCGACAGGATCATGCCCCCCATCTGAAAGAAGGCGACGCCGTCGGTAATGCCCCGATGCCGCGTCAGGCCCATCTCCTGATAGAAGCGGACCGCGCGGTCGAGGTCGTCCACGCCGAGCGTGACGATGGAGATGCGCGGCTCCATCATTCGTCGGTCCACTCCGGCTTGCGCTTCTCGACGAACGCGCCGATTCCCTCGGCGGCGTCGCGCGCGAGCATGTTCTCCACCATCACCCGGCCTGCATAGTCGTAGGCTCCCGAGAGGCTCATCTCGGCTTGCGCATAGAAGGCTTCCTTGCCGATCTTCAGCGTGAGGGCGGATTTCGACGCGATGGTCTGGGCGTATTTGCCGACGATCTGGTCGAGATATTCGGGCGGCACCACGCGGTTGACCAGGCCGAATTCGCGCGCCGTCGTCGCCTCGATCATCTCACCCGTCAGAAGCATCTCCATCGCGTGCTTGTGCGAGATATTGCGCGACAGCGCCACCATGGGCGTCGAGCAGAAGAGACCTATATTGACGCCGGGCGTGGCGAAGGTCGCTTCGGTCGTCGCTATGGCGAGGTCGCAGCTTGCGACGATCTGGCAACCGGCTGCCGACGCGACGCCGGCCACGACGGCGATGACGGGCTT
Organism: Mesorhizobium sp. YIM 152430; assembly: GCF_029210365.1. Lineage (GTDB taxonomy): Bacteria > Pseudomonadota > Alphaproteobacteria > Rhizobiales > Rhizobiaceae > Aliihoeflea. The sequence continues at coordinate 19,079 of NZ_JARGES010000027.1, read as the reverse complement.
GGGATGGCGCACGATCTCCTGCATGAGCGAGCCGCACGCCGTCATCAGTTCCTCGAACCAGACGCGGCCGCCATCGGCGTCGGAGCGGTGCGCCGTGATCTCCTTCAGGTCGTGACCAGCGGAAAAGACCTTGCCCACGGCAGCGATGACGACCACCCGCACGGCTGCGTCGTCCTTCGCTGCGGCCAGATGGCGGCGCAGCGTCGCGATCATCTCCATCGACAGCGCGTTTGCCGGCGGCGCATCGAGCACGATGCGCAAGACCGGACCTTCACGCTCGGCGCGCGCCGGCTCGGTCCTGACCGATGCAAGGGCAGTCACATTCATTGCCAAATCTCCCTGACGTCCTTGCCGACCCTTAGCATCAAAGAAGAAGCGTTTCATGCCCCCTGAAGCGCACTTGCGTTTGCCTGGCGTTGCATGTTCCTTGGCGCGACGAGGATGGAAGGAGAAGACATGCACGGATCGAAGCCGTCGAACGTTCCTACGCCGGTGATGAATGCGGACGAGGTGAACTCGTTGCTCAGGCAAGTCTACCCGCAGCTCAACGAGGATTTCGCCGCCTATTATGCGACGGACGTCTTTCCGGGCGGCTGCACGGTGCGGCTCGACGCCGACCATCGGCACCTGCGCCCCGGCAACACCGTCTCCGGCCCTTCCCTCTTCACGCTCGCCGACATCGGCGGCTATGTGTGCGTGCTTTCCCATGCCGGCCCGGATGCGCTGTCCGTCACCACCAATCTCAACATCAACTTCATGCGCAAGGCCCAAGCAGGCCCCATCGACGGCAATTGCCGCATCCTGAAGCTCGGGCGCAGCCTGATGGTCTTCGATATCGAAATGGTCAGCGGACCCGACCGGCAGGTCGTCGCGCACGCCACCGGAACCTATTCGATCCCGCCGAAGCGTCCGAAATGACGCGGTAAAATAATACCGCATCACTAACTTATTGTTTTATATCGTTATTTTTTGCGGCATGACTCACTCTGCTGCTTGACGACGCGGAACCTCGAACGTATAAGCCGATCCCAACGCGCCTCCGATCCCGGAGGCCGTTTTTGTTGGCGGCTTCGGACGCCAACGCAAGCAACAAGAAATGCCTTCCTTCGTGAAGGACCCAACGAAAGACAGAAACCATGAAGACCTTTTCGCAGAAGCCTGCGGACGTGGTGAAGAAGTGGGTCGTGATCGACGCCGAGCATCTCGTCGTCGGCCGTCTGGCCTCCATCGTCGCCAACCGTTTGCGCGGCAAGCACAAGCCGACTTTCACGCCGCATGTCGATGATGGCGACAACGTCATCATCATCAATGCCGACAAGGCCGTGTTCACCGGCAAGAAGTTCACCGACAAGGTGTACTACTGGCACACCGGACATCCCGGCGGCATCAAGGAGCGCACCGCGCGCCAGATTCTCGAAGGCCGCTTTCCCGAGCGCGTCATCGAAAAAGCCGTTGAGCGCATGATTCCGCGCGGCCCGCTCGGCCGTCGCCAGATGAAGAACCTGCGCGTCTATGCCGGCTCCGAACATCCCCACACCGCTCAGACGCCCGAGACGCTCGACGTCGCCGGCCTGAACAAGAAGAACACGAGGGTCTTCAAATAATGGCTGAACTCAATTCTCTCCAGGACCTGGGCCAGGCGACCGGCTCGACCGAGCAGGCCGCTCCGGTTCACGTCCAGAAGCTCGACAAGCAGGGCCGCGCCTATGCCACCGGCAAGCGCAAGGACGCCATCGCGCGCGTCTGGGTCAAGCCAGGCTCGGGCAAGATCATCGTCAACGAAAAGGAATTCGGCGCCTATTTCGCGCGCCCGGTCCTCCAGATGGTGCTCCAGCAGCCGATCGTCGCCGCTGACCGCAACGGCCAGTACGACATCATCGCCACCGTCGCCGGCGGCGGCCTTTCGGGCCAGGCCGGCGCCGTTCGTCACGGCATCTCCAAGGCCCTGACCTATTACGAGCCGGGCCTTCGCGCCGTGCTCAAGAAGGGCGGCTTCCTGACCCGCGATTCGCGTACGGTCGAGCGCAAGAAGTACGGCAAGGCCAAGGCCCGTCGTTCGTTCCAGTTCTCGAAGCGCTAGGCGTTTCGCATTCGGAACTTCGAAAAGCGGGCCTTCGGGTCCGCTTTTTTCGTTCCACAACTGTGCTATTTGCCATGGTCTGGAAGGAGCCCCCTCATGCCCGCAAAGACGATCGACCACGCCTTCACAGCACGCCAACTCACAGGCGCGGCGACGGACCCGACCCATGCCGGCGCCCTCTCCTTCATGCGGCGTAAATATACGAAGTCGCTGAAGGGCGCGGATGTGGTCGTCTGGGGCATTCCGTTCGACGCGGCCGTCTCCAACCGGCCGGGTGCGCGGTTCGGGCCGCAGGCGATCCGGCGCGCCTCCGCGATCTTCGACAATGACCCGCAATATCCGTTCGACGCCGACCTCTTCGAGAGCCTCGCCGTCATCGACTATGGCGATTGCCTTCTCGACTACGGCAATCACCAGAAGACGCCGGCGACGATCCAACGCGAGGCGGCCAAGCTCGTCGCCTCCGGCGCGTCCGTCATCTCGATGGGCGGCGATCATTTCGTGACCTGGCCGCTTTTGAGGGCGCACGCCGAAAAACATGGCCCGCTGGCGCTGATCCAGTTCGACGCCCATCAGGACACCTGGTTCGACGACGGCAAGCGGATCGACCACGGCTCCTTCGTCGGTCGCGCGGTGCGCGACGGCGTGATCGACGCATCGCGTTCGATCCAGATCGGCATCCGCACGCACGCACCGGAAGACTGCGACATCCAGATGCTCTACGGCTACGACCTCGAGGAGATGCGGGCCGACGAGATCGCCGCCGCGATCAAGGCCCGCGTCGGCGACGCCAGGGCCTACATCACCTTCGACATCGACTGCCTCGACCCGGCCTATGCGCCGGGAACGGGAACTCCCGTCGCCGGCGGTCCCTCTTCCGCCAAGATGCTGTCCGTCCTTCGCAAGCTCGGCTCGCTCAACATCGTCGGCGCCGACATCGTCGAGGTCGCGCCGGCCTACGACCATGCGGACATCACCGCGATTGCCGGCGCGTCCGTCGCGATGCACTATGTTGGTCTTCTGGCGGAGCGACGATCGCGGTTGGCGAAGTGAATCAAGCGGCTGCCGGATCGAGTCCGAAAGCCGGCCCAAGCGATTGTTTCAAAACGAATTCGAAGTGACGAGCATGAAACCGAAAATCTTCATCGACGGCGAGCATGGCACCACCGGCCTGCAAATCCGCACGCGGCTTGCCGGTCGCGACGACCTCGACATGCTGTCGATCCCGGAAGCGGAGCGGCGCAATGATGCGCTGCGCGAGGACATGCTGAAGGCGGCCAACGTCGCGATTCTCTGCCTACCGGACGATGCGGCGAAACAGGCCGTCGCCATGCTCGAAGGCACGAATTCGACCCGCATCATCGACACCTCGACGGCGCACCGCATCCATCCCGACTGGGCCTATGGCTTTGCCGAACTCGACGAGGACCAGGCCGAGAGGATCGCAACCGCGCGGCTCGTCGCCAATCCGGGCTGCTATCCGACCGGCGCGATCGGCCTCATCCGGCCACTAGTCAGGGCGGGCATCCTGCCGTCCGACTATCCCGTCAGCGTCAATGCGATCTCCGGTTATACGGGCGGCGGCAAGCAGATGATCGCGCAGATGGAAAACACCGACACGCCCGATCATATCGCCGCGCCGCACTTCCTCTACGGCCTCACGCTTGCGCACAAGCATGTGCCGGAAATGATGCAGCATGGTTTGCTGGACCGCCGGCCGATCTTCTCGCCGAGCGTCGGCCGCTTCGCGCAGGGCATGATCGTGCAGGTGCCGCTGCATACGGCGGATATGAACGGCGCGCCAGGTGTCGGTGACATATACGCCGCGCTGGCTGCGCACTATGCCGGGCAGGAAGTCGTCGAGGTGGTGCCTTTGGAGACGAGCGCCAGGCTCGCGCGGATCGACCCCACCGAACTCAACGACACCAACCGGATGAAGCTCTTCGTCTTTGGCAACGACGACGCCGGACAGGTCAATCTCGTCGCGGTGCTCGACAATCTGGGCAAGGGCGCCTCTGGCGCCGCCGTCCAGAACATGGATCTGATGCTGTCGCGACGGGCTGCGTGATGCCTGTCAGCGGGCGTAGACGGTCGTAACCTGCGGCCGATATGCCCCCTTCGTGCCGCGCCAGTGCGCGGCGGCGAAGCCGAGCACGACGATGGCGAAGGCGTGATGCGCCAGCGCCCAGCCGAGCGGCACCACCAGAACCAGCGTCGTGATGCCGATCAACGCCTGTGCGACGATCATCGCCAGCAGAACCCCTGCGCGGCGGGAATGCGTGGTGGCAGGCGAAGCGCGCCATGCCGAAACGACATGCCAGATCGCGACCGCCAGCAGGACGTATGCGCCCATCCGGTGGACGAACTGCACGGTCTTCGGGTTCTCGAAGAAATTGCGCCAGACCGGCTCGACGACGAGGAGGCCGCCCGGCCAGAATGCGCCGTCCATCAGCGGCCAGGTGTTGAACGTCATGCCGGCGTGAAGGCCGGCGACGAGCGCGCCGAGATAGATCTGGAAGAGGACGAGGATCAGGAGCCAGCCGGCCTGGCTGCGCGTCCGGTCGGGCGCCGGGCCGGCCGAATGCGGCGCGAGGCCGCGTGCGATCACCATCGTTGCGGTGAAAATGAGGCAGGCCAGCATCAGATGCGTCGCCAAACGGTACTGGCTGACGCTGACGCGCTCCGACAGCCCTGATGCGACCATCCACCAGCCGATGAAGCCTTGCAGCCCGCCCAATGCCAACAGGCCGAGAAGTTTCGGCTTCAGATGACTTTCGAGCCGGCCCGTCAGCCAGAAAAACGCGAGCGGTATGGCGACGAGAAACCCGACGCCGCGCGCAAGAAGGCGATGCGCCCATTCCCACCAGAAGATCGTCTTGAACTCGTCGAGGCTCATACCCCGATTGATCTGCTGATATTGCGGGATCTGGCGGTATTTCTCCAGTTCCTCCTGCCATTGCGCCTCACTAAGCGGCGGGATGACCCCGTGGATCGGCTTCCATTCGGTGATCGACAGACCGGACCCGGTCAGGCGTGTTGCGCCGCCGACGACGAAGAGCGCGAAAAGAACGAGGAGGACGAGATAAAGCCAATAGCGGACCAGCCGCCGGTCGCGCGTTTCGCGGGCGCGGGCGTCGATTGGAAGGCTGCCTGTTGCTGCCGACACAGCCATCGCGTGGTCCTTTGATGTTTGGCGTGGCGGAGAAGTGCCGCATCGGACGCGTCAATTCAAGCGTCTGCCCCGCGCGACATGCCGTCGCGTTTGCCTTGGGTGATTGTCTGGACTACACGATTGCCCGGAAGGAAAACCCATGCCCGTTCGCGTCAAAAAACTCATCGGAACAGTGCTTCTGGTCCTGCTGGTCGCCATCTATGCGATCGTCGCCACGATCATCGCGGTGGCGCAGCTCGCCGAATCCAGCGTGTGGGTCCACCTCGCCTATTTCTTCCTGACGGGATTTTTGTGGGTCATCCCGGCGATGTTCATCATTTCGTGGATGGTGAAGCCCTCGAAACGAGACCTCGCGCGGAACCTATAGGGTCACGACCCGCCGCCGCGAATTCGCGAAGGTCGTGAAGCCGGTCAGCATCGTTCGCAGATGGCCGATGTCCTGATAGCGGCCGTTGAGGGAGATACGCGGCAGTGCATGAAGATGTTCGCGATGTTCGGGGTGAAGCGTGCCGTGCCGCGTCGTCACCGCCGACACGAAGCCCGCCTCCCCTGCCAGCCGGATTTCCCGGTCTCCGACAGCCTGCGCATGACCATATGGGTAGGCGAAGTGTCGGGGCCGGATGCCAATCATGTCGGCAATGACGTCGGCCGAGCCGCGCATCTCGATGAGCGCGAGTTCCTCATCGAGCCGCGCGAGATTGTGATGGTGGATCGTATGTGCGCCGATCGTGCCCAGCGCATGGCGCGAGACGGCGGCAATGTCGTCCCATGACATGAACGCGCTCGTATCGACCTGCCTGCCCCCCATCTCGTCGAGAACGGCCTGCCGCATGGTTTCAGGCACCCGCGCCGTCATCAGTTCACAAAGATGCCTGGCTGCGACCAGTTTTTCGGCCGGAGACGAACTGACGAACGGTGCTCCCTCGACGGTTGGAGGCAGGGCCACCTCGTCGCGCATCATGACGAGTTGCTCGACCACTTCCCACCAGGCTTGAACCGTGCCGTCGATCAGGCCCGGCGCAACGAATATGGCAAAGGGCGTGTCATGGCTTTCGAAGACCGGCAGCGCCTCGGTGAAATTGTCGAGATAGGCGTCGTCGAGCGTGATGGTCGCAAGCTTGCAGCGACGCCCGGTTGCCAGATGCTCGACCATCTCATCGAGCGAAATGAAGCTGAAGCCGGCGCGCTTCATGTCCGCGATCGCGCGGTCGAGGAAATCGGGCGTTACCGACAGATGATCGTTCAGCCCGAGGCCCGCCCGCGGCACGGCGGTGACGCTGTGCAGCATCAGGATGGCGCCAAGCCCGGAAAGATGGGATCCGGCCATTCTGGCGACGCCCGACCATCGCGATGCGTTCAGCACGAATCTGCGAAGTCGCTCGCGGTTGTCGGTCATTTCGAAACCTTTGTGCCCTAACCTCCTCCGCCGACAGCAGAGAAACGCACAAGACCATATGAGCGAAGAGTTGAAGCATGGTTGACGCTCTGGAAATGAAGCGGTGCGCAGATGATGGACTTGCACTCACCGTCGAAGGCGCCGATCACCGGGCCCTCGGCCGCTACCGTGATTTCGCGGCCCAGCGGATCAAGGGCGCCGCGCAACATCCGCTCTGGGTCGAAAAGTGGCTCCGCGAGAGCGGCGAAACCGGATGGATCGTCTGGTTGAAGAATGGAGCCAGGACCGTTGCCGCGCTTCCGCTGGTCGAAACGCGGATCAACGGGTTTTCCGCTCTCGCATTTGCGGGCGGAGCACACGCCAACGGCAATTTCTGCCCGTGCGCCGATCCCGACATCATGGTCCCGGCCGACATGCTTGCAGATGCCATCGGACGGGCGCTGCCACATGTCGCCCTTATCGCACTCGAACGCCAGCACCGTTGGCTTGGCGGGCAGGCAAACCTCCTCGCCGGCCTCTCCTCGCGGACGAGCCCGAACATCGCGCTTGCCGCCGACCTTGGCGGCGGCTTTGCCGGCCTCCTCGAAAGGGCCAACGGGAAGAAGAAATCGAAGAAGCGCCGTGTGCAATCGCGCCGTTTCGAAGAGGCCGGCGGAAGCGACGTGCAAAAGCCCGCAAGCCCCGCAGAGATCGATGCGGTGCTCGACGCCTTCTTCCGGTTGAAGGCGGCGCGTTTCGAAAAGGCCGGCATCGCCGACGTGTTTTCGCAGCCGCATATCCGCAGTTTCTGGCGTGCGCTTCTCCAGGCCAGCCAGCATGAAGGCGACAGGCCGTTCACCCTCGAAGCGCTGATCGTGGGTAACCGGGTGCGGGCGATTACGGGTTCGTCGCATCTTCACGATCGGACCGTTTGCGAGTTCGGGGCGATCGAGGATGACGACCTGGCATCGATCAGTCCGGGCGAATATCTCGCCTATTCCAATCTCGAGGAAGCCTGCGCAAAAGGTCTGCGGCTCTATGATTTCAGCGTCGGCGACGAGGCGTACAAGCGCTCCTGGTGCAACGTCGAGATCACCCATTTCGACGTGGTGATTCCACTGACGCCGGCAGCGCGCCTTGCCGTGCTCGGCTCCAATCTCGTCAGCCGCGCCAAGAAGCAGATCAAGGCCAACCCGCAGCTCTGGGCCATGGCGAAAGCGATGCGTCGCCTCAGATAGTCAGGCGACCGTCCTTGCCTCACTGCGCGCTTCCGGCATTCTCGCCACGACGCGAAAAGCTTCCCCGTAACCTGCCCCGAAAAGGCTCTCCGAAGCCGCCTGCACACGCGCATCGGTCGCGTCGATCGTGCCGATCATGACCTCGCTCGCATCGCCCACCACACGGCGGAGGCTGTCGCTTTCGGCCGGGCCGCATTCGATCACCACGATGTCATAAGCGGTCGTGAGCGACGTCAGGATGATCGGCAGCCGGTCGGCGGCCCGCATCGCGCGCCGCGCTTCGGCCGTTCCGACGGGAATGACGTGAGCATCGGAATAGAGATCGCCGTGGATCGTCTCGGTAAACTGGGCCTCGGCGGCAAGAAGATTCGTGATTCCCGTATAGGTTTGGCTTTCGAGCATGTTGCTCGACGGCGTGCCGGTGAAAGTCAAATCGAGATAGAGGACGCGCATCCCGGCATCGGCCAGTTCGCGCGCCACCATGACGGATGCCGTGGTTGCCTCCTCCCCTTCCGGCGAGACGAACACGGCGCGCGAAACGCCGGCTGCGATCAGCCTTTGGGCAGCGGTCTCGACCGGAACGTCCAGCGAAAGCGCATCGTCGCCCGCCGAGGCATCGCCAATGCTGGCGGATGCGGCCGCTGGCATGACGAGATGCGGGACAGGCTGAACGCGCAGGCCTCCGGCGGCGGGACGCATGGCGCGGCCGCTGAAAAGTTCGCCCAGAAGCGTCCCGACGATCATCAGGAGCAGCGAGCCCATGAAGGCGGCGCCGAGAATCGGTCCGTATTTCGGATAGTAGGAATCGACCGGCGGCGTGGCGCGGGCGAAAATCCGCGCGTCGACGGGCAGATAGTTGCGGTCGCCGCGCGCGCTCGCCTCGCGGAAGCGCGTCAGGTAGGATTCGAGCAGTTCCCGCTGGGCCGTCGCCTCGCGCTCCAGCGCGCGCAGTTCCACCTCCTGTGTGCCCGCCGCCGCAGACGTCGATTTCAAGGCGTCGAGATCTCCCTGCAAGCGCGCTTCGCTGCGCTGGGCCGCGCGGGCTTCGTTTTCCAGGCTCTCCAGAACGTTGCGCGCTTCGGCACGGATGCGGGTCGACAGATCGGCCAGTTGCGAGCGCAAGCCGCGCAGCCGCGGATGGTTGTCGAGCAGCGTGGTCGATAATTCGGCGATCTCGGCGTTCAACTGCACTTCGCTTTCACGAAGGCGCTGGACGACCGGCGAGGCGAGAACTTCGGGCACCGCATCGAGCGACCGCCCGCTTTCCAGCGCCTGACGAACACCTTCGGCCCGCGCTTCGGCAGCGGAGCGGCTGGCGCGCACGCGCGACAGTTCGGAGGACAGTTCGGAGAGTTGCTGGCTTGCCAGCGTCGAATTGTTCTGGCCGACGAGAAGCCCCGAGCGGGCGCGGAAAGCGGCGACATTCGCCTCGGCCTCGCGGACCCTTTCGCGCAGATCGGCGATTTCGGGCGCGAGCCAGCCGGTCGCATCCTCGTTGGAAAGAAGCTTGGCGGCGCGCTGCTCGTCGAGATAGGCGTCGGCGATGGCGTTCGGCACTGCCGCCGCCAGTTCGCGATCCTGCGATGAAAAGCGCACGACGATCACGCGAGAGTTCTCGACGCGGTAGACGGAGAGTTTCTCGCGCATAATGTCGATCGTCGTCTGCGCGCGGAGCAATTCGTCCGACCCACCGAAACCGAATGAGGCAAGGATGCCGCTCCGCTGGAATTCGCTGCGCTCGGAAAGCTGCAATTCAGCGGCGACGCGGCGCAGGATGTCGCTCGAGGCGATCACCTCGACCTGGCTTGCCACGCCCTCATCGTCGAGGACAGGACGATCGCCCTCGCCGCCGCCCGTCGTGCGCGTATAGGCGGATTCTCGCGCCTCGATCAGGATGCGCGTTTCCGCACGGTATAGCGGCGTCGCGAAATAGGCGAGAAGAAAGGCCGCGATGGTGACGACCAGCGCAACGGTCAGAATCGCCTTCCACTTGTCGCGCACGCTCAAGGCGAGACGACGAAGGTCGATATCGACGTCATTGCCACCCATTTGCATACCGCTCATAGCGAATCCACTCCGGCCAAGGTGGCTCAGAAGTAAAGATACATGGTAACCACGAAGTTAACGATTGAGGCAGCGATCAGGACGCTGATGATTGCGCTTTACCAGCCATTAACCTTAACGAGCCGATAACATGCCATCTGCAATCGGGCTGCTTCGCGGCTCAAGGGATGGACGCTCGCCAGGTCATGAAACGCCAAGCTCTTTATGGTCTCTTCGCCCTCGCGCTCCTGACGGGCTGCACCAGCTACGAGCCCGCCCCCAACGCCTTCCACGAAGCCATCAACCAGCCCTATGTGCTCGATGCCGGGGATCGCGTGCGAATCTCCGTGTTCGAACAAGCTTCCCTGACCAACAGCTATTCCGTCGACCAGTCCGGCTACATCGCCTTTCCGCTGATCGGAGCGGTGGCTGCACGTGGCTATACGCTGCATCAGATCGAGAGCCAGATCGCGACCAAGCTGCGCGACGGCTATATCCGCAATCCCGATGTGACTGCCGAAATCGACCGCTACCGTCCGGTCTTCATCATGGGTGAAGTCGGCGCGGCAGGGCAGTATTCCTACGTCCCCGGAATGACCGTGCAAAAGGCGGTCGCGGCGGCAGGCGGCTATACGCCCCGCGCCCAGCAGCGCGATGTCGACATCACGCGCCAGATCAATGGCGAGGTGATGACAGGCCGCGTGGCGACGACGGACCCGGTCCTGCCGGGCGATACGCTCTATGTGCGGGAACGCTTCTTTTAGGGTTTTGCGCGCATAAGGACGTATGCGCATCGTCCATACGTTCAGATCTCCGGTCGGCGGAATTTTCCGGCATGTCCGCGACCTTGCATCGGCGCAACATGCGGCCGGCCACGAGGTGGCGATCGTCTGCGATTCGACCACCGGCGGCGATCACGAGAACCGGCTGTTCAAGACGGTCGAGCCCTTCGTTTCGCTCGGCATCCATCGGATCGCGATGCAGCGCCATGTCGGGATCGGCGACCTGACGACGGCGATACGCGCGTTCAACCTCATCGGCGACCTCGAGCCGGACGTCCTGCACGGCCATGGGGCCAAGGGCGGCTTCTACGCCCGCTTCTTCGGTACGCTTCTCAAGCGCCGTCGCAAATCGCTCGGACGTCTTTATTCACCGCATGGCGGCGTGCTCCACTACGACCCACGCTCGGCGGCAGGGCGCGGCTATTTCCTGGCCGAACGGCAGTTGGAGCGGTTCAGCGACCACATCCTGTTCGTCTCCGATTTCGAGCGGCAAACCTACCTTGCCAAGATCGGCACGCCGCGCGCGCCACACAGCCTGGTCTACAACGGATTGCAGGCATCGGAATTCGAGCCGGTGGAAACGCGGACCGATGCCGCCGATTTTCTGTATATCGGCATGATGCGCGACCTGAAGGGTCCCGATCTCTTCATCGAGGCGCTGGCAAAGACGCGCGAACGATTTCCGGGCGTCAGCGCCCATATGGTCGGCGACGGCGACGACCTGCCGCGCTATCGCGCGCGCGTCTCCGCGCTCGGACTTGCCGTCACGTTCCATTCGGCCATGCCGGCGCGACAGGCGTTCGGCATGGCGAAAGTGATGGTCGTTCCCTCGCGTGCGGAGGCGATGCCCTATATCGTCCTCGAAGCACTCGGCGCGAGGCGGCCGATGATCGCAACCGCCGTCGGCGGCATTCCCGAGATTTTCGGGGCAAACTCGCCTGCTCTTGCCGAACCTACCGCCGACAGCCTTGTCGCCCTCATGATCCGCGCTCTGGAAGATCGCGAATGGCTCGCCGCGACCATGCCGGATGCGAAGCGCCTGCAACAGCATTTCAGCGCCACCGCCATGGCGGGACGTATCGAAAGCATTTACCGTAAATGTGCTTGAGGGGCGACGCGCCCTTCGTTTCAAGCGTTTCTTAGGGCAGCCATCGTAAGGTTTTCTCGCAGATTGCGAGTGTGCCCATGAACCACAGCCAGCCCACCCATCAGTTCACTGCGAAAGCCGTTCGCGACTTTACCGAGGAGTCGGCGCCCGCCGGTCCGGGCGAACTCAGCGAAATCGCACGCGCCGTCGCATCGCAATACCGAACCGACACCATGTCGCCGGTCATGGTCAGCGGCCTGCTGCGCCTTTGCGAGTTCCTGATCCTCGCCTTGACCGGCCTTTCGATCTTCTTCGCCTACACGAACGGGGTGACCGGCCTGACCTATGGCTATCCGCTCGTCATCCTCGCCGGCTCGGGGCTCGGCGTGCTCCTGCTTGAAGTCGCCAATCTCTACCAACTCGGCGTCATGCGCCGGCCCTTCGTCTATCTGCCGCGCATCGTTCTCGTCATGACCGCGGCATTCGCACTGCTCGCGATGGCGGGATTCTTCCTCAAGATTTCCGACGAATTCTCGCGGGTCTGGTTCGCCGGCTGGCTCGTCAGCGCGCTCCTCCTCGTCCTTTCGGGCCGCTTCATGCTGTCCATCCTGATCCGCCGGTGGGCACGAAACGGCACGATGGAACGCCGCGCGCTGATTGTCGGGGGCGGCAAGCCCGCCGAAGCCCTGATCCGCACGATCGAGCAGGACCCGGACAACGACATCCGCATCTGCGGCATCTTCGACGACCGTGACGACACGCGCTCGCCGCCGATCGTCGCCGGCTATCCCAAACTCGGTTCGGTGGCCGAACTCGTCGAGTTCGCGCGCATTGCGCGGATCGACATGCTGATTGTCTCGCTGCCGCTGAGCGCGCAGTCGCGCGTGCTGTCGCTTCTGAAGCGGCTGTGGGTCCTGCCCGTCGACATTCGCCTTTCGGCCCATTCGAGCCAGCTACGCTTCCGTCCGCGCGCCTATTCCTATGTCGGCTCGGTGCCGATGCTCGACATCTTCGACAAGCCGATCAACGACTGGGATTCGGTCGCCAAGCGCCTGTTCGACATCGTCTTCAGCCTCGCGGGCCTGATCGTCTTTTCGCCGATCATGATCGCCACCGCCATCGCCATCAAGCTCGACAGCAAGGGGCCGGTTTTCTTCAGGCAGAAGCGGCACGGCTTCAACAACGAAGTCATCGAGGTCTTCAAGTTCCGCTCGATGTACAGCGATCAGTGCGACCCGCTCGCGCGCCGCGCCGTCAGCAAGGGCGATCCGCGCGTCACCCGCGTCGGGCGCATCATCCGCAAGACCTCGATCGACGAGTTGCCACAGTTCTTCAATGCGCTTCTCGGCTCGCTCTCGCTCGTCGGCCCGCGTCCGCACGCCATCAAGGGGCATTCGCAGAATCGGCTCTTCGAGGAAGTCGTCGACGGTTATTTCGCGCGTCACCGGGTCAAGCCCGGCGTCACCGGCTGGGCGCAGATCAACGGCCTGCGCGGCGAGATCGACCATGACGACAAGATCCGCCGCCGCACCGAATACGATCTCGACTATATCGAGAACTGGTCGCTCGGTCTCGACCTCAAGATCCTGTTCCTGACGCCGTTGCGGCTTCTCAATACGGAGAATGCGTATTGAGTGCCGTGTCCGCCCCCCTTTCCCGCGCGGCGATCGATGCCAGGATCGTCGCGCTGGTGAGTTCCGTCGCAGTCGGTTTCGGCGTGGCGCTCGCCGGCTTCGTCCAGAACGAGCCCGCGCCCTATGAGCTCTACATGGTCGCGCTCATCGGCGTCTGGGCGCTGTTCGGACTCACCATCTCGCGCGCGACGGTGCCGCTCCTCGTTCTATGGATCGTCTATCTGATCGGCGGCATGATCTCGATGACCCAGATGAGCGACCTCAGGGACACGCCGCTCTATCTGGCCGTCACCGCCTTCCTCGCACTGACGGCGGTGTTCGTCGCCGCCATCGTCGAGAAACGCGCCGCTCTCCTAGGTGCGATCTTCGTCGGCTGGACGCTCGCCGCCTGCCTGACGGGCCTTCTTGGCATCCTCGGCTATTTCGGCGCCTTTCCCGGCGCCGAGCGGTTCACGCTCTACGATCGCGCCGCCGGCGCCTTCAAGGATCCGAACGTGTTCGGTCCCTTTCTCGTGCTGCCGGCGGTCTGGCTTCTGCATGGCTTGGTCACGGGCCGTCTCCTGAAGATGCCGGTCCAGGCGGTCGGGCTTCTCGTCCTGTCCTTCGCCATCTTCCTGTCCTTCTCGCGCGGCGCGTGGGGTCTTTATGCGCTTTCCGCAATCGTCGTCTGCGCGGCCGTCTTCCTCAATTCGTCGAGCAACAAGCTGCGGCTGCGCATCCTCGTCATGGCGCTTGTCGGCATGGGTCTGATCGCGGTCGCAATCATGATCGCGCTACAAATTCCGCAGGTCGCAACACTGTTCGAGACGCGCGCCCAGCTCGTGCAGGACTATGACGGCGCACGGCTCGGCCGCTTCGCCCGCTACGGGCTCGGCTTCGCGCTCGCCATGGAGCATCCGCTGGGAATCGGGCCGCTGGTCTTCGGCACGATCTTTGGCGAGGACACTCACAATGTTTGGCTGAAGGCGCTGATGGACTATGGGTGGGTCGGATTCGCCGCATATTTCACGCTGCTCGTGCTGACCGTCGCCGCGGGCTTTCGCATCCTGTTCCGGCGGAGAAGCTGGCAGCCATTCCTGCTGTGCGCATGGGTCGTATTCGTCGGCCATATCGCGCTCGGCACCGTCATCGACATGGACCACTGGCGCCATTTCTATCTGTTGATGGGTATCATCTGGGGCTGCGTTGGGCTCGAAGCCCGCCATCACGCGATGCATTCCGCCGCGTCACCGACCGATTCCATCGCGCCGTGCAATTATGCGCTTGCCTTGCAAAGACCGACCAATTAGAGCTTGCCCCGGCTCGGAGCGTAGCGCAGCCCGGTAGCGCACTTGACTGGGGGTCAAGGGGTCGTCGGTTCAAATCCGGCCGCTCCGACCAAAATTCCCCAATTAAACCGGAATGTTAGCGAGATTGGCCTTCAATCTCGCATCGCCGCGCGCGCTCGTTTTTCAACCTCGTAAGCACATAATAAGCACAGGGCGATCCATATTTCCGTGGACGCTCGACATCCGCCATGGCTGCGGCCAGCGACGCTTGGCATTCTGCCGGGCATCAGGAGAAGCCTATGAACCAAGACGACTTTCGCTTTCGCGCGATTTTCATGCCGCGCGCTACCAAGAAGCTCATCGCGGTCATGACCAATCCAAAAATTCGGTTCGTGCATTACACGACCGCGGATAGCTTCACGAAAATGCTTTCGTCGGGTTCGATCTGGATGAGAAACGCCCGCGGCATGAACGACCTAAGCGAGGTCGCGAATGGACATGTCCGCATTCGGACAGCGCTTTATTCGGACGGCAGGATCGATCGCCTGCGCGCCGCGCTTAACGCGATCCACCCAGGCCTGACGCCGAGTGATGAAATTCTTTCGCTTGTCGACGGCCATGCACGATCGATGCTTCACGACACCTACATCACATGCGTCTCCGAACATGATCCGCGTGAGGATTTGATCGGCCGGCTATCTATGTGGCGGGCCTACTCACAGGGCTCTGTCGGCGTCGGCGTCGTGCTAAACACCGAGGCATTCAAATCTGAAACGGACGTTCTCGGGGTCTATTCGAGCCCGGTGTCCTATCTCACCGATGCGGAGATAGCCGCCGATATCGAGCAGATCATCACTAACATCGACAGCGAACGCCAATGGCTGGCAACCCAAGACCCGCAGTTGATTGTGAACTGGGGCTTCTCGATGTTCCTTTTCGGGCTGACCTGCCTCAAACATCCGGGGTTCGCAGAAGAGCTAGAGTGGCGGATCATTCACAATTCAACTCTCCACCAATCGACGGAGGTCAAACCCGAAATCGTCACGCTCAACGGCATTCCGCAGCGCATATACAAAATCCCGCTGAAGGATTATCCCGAACGCGGCTTTGTAGGCGCATCCCCAAATCGCTTGATCGAGCGGGTGATTATCGGGCCGTCGAATTACGGCCCGATCGTGAGGCAGGCGCTCATTGACAGCATGGCCGCGGCCGGCGTTCACAGCCCGGAGAACCGGATCATCAATTCCGATATTCCGCTGCGCGTCTCGCACTGATCAATAAAGCGCACAATTTTCCAACTATAATCCAACGGTCACAGTTGGAGTAAATTGCGTCATTTCCAATTTGATTTACGTCACAAACCACGCGAACCTTGACGCGTTCCGGTTCAGTCAAGAAGCGGACAGCAAAAAGGACAATTTGATGAACACGAATGCAAACAATAAGCGCATCGATCGATCGCCCCATGAAGTCATTATCCGCGATCCATCCAGGCCAGAGTTCCGAGCGATGCGCAGGCGCATTTGCGAGCGGATGGTCCGCGCGATCATCGCGGCCGGCGTTGATCCGAAAGACCGCATGGCGGCGGTCGCAGCCATCCGGTCGGGGTCTTTCAATCAGCAAGCAATCGAACGCATCGGCCCGGTCGCTATGCGTCTCGCAGAACGCGCTTCTCTCACGAATGTACTGGCGTCGCGCGGCTGACGCCGCGCCCCCAGCGAAGGGAGATAGGCATGGGTGATCTTTGGGGAGCAATGCTGCCGTGGCTTCCCGCTGTCGGGATCGCGCTCAACGTTTTGGGCGTGGCAATCGTCGCCCTGGAATGGCGAGTATCCCTGTATGACGGTCTAAGCCGTGCCGAGATGGAGCAGTCGCTCTTGGCCGTGTCGAACGGTCACGAACCGCATCGCGAGTTGGAGTTGTCGCCGCTGGCAATGAGGGTCTTGAAGAAAGTGGACTGGGCGGAGATCGCATCCGATCAGGATCGGTTCGATGCCTTCATGCACAACATCTTGATCTTGGACACGGTTGAGCGCCTTAATCGGCGACGGACGATCTTCGGCATCGGTTTCGCCGTCATCATCTTGGGGTCAGTGCTACAGTTCGTGAGCGCGTTGCCAGGCTAAGCGCCGCATCGGTAATCGGCCGGCACGAAGATCGATCGACCCTCCGGGCTCACCGCATAGACCATGCCCTTCCGCCCATTCCTGACGACCTCGCCGAATTGCCGGGCGGCATCGCGGGCGTCTTCGAGCTTCTCGAAGCCTGCGGTGTGATAGCGGCCCGTCCCGAGGAAGATCGTGGCATCGAAGCGGACGGCGCGGGCAATGGTGGCGGTATCGATCGGATCAGGCTTTCGAGGCATGGCGCGGCTCCCAGGCGGTGGGTCCACACCTATTCAGAGCATTGCCGGTTGCAACTCGCTAACGCCCTGTTTCGTTCACAATTCCAACCTACGCGGGAAACGGGCCTAGACAGACCACGCCCTGTGGCAGGTCAGGGGGCGGGCTTGGAGCCCGCCCCTTCTCGTTGAGCGGACCCGCGCCAGGCCACGAAAAAGGCCCGCGTCTACAGCCGCGGGCCTTTCGGAGAGCCCTCCGAATGGAAGCGGTAGGCTCGCTTTCACAATACCATCCCCGACCGCTGCGGTAAGTCAATAATCCTATGTTTGAGCCGCATTAGTCGCGCGTTCCCGACGTGCCTTTTTGCGATGAGCCCGACTGCACTCGCCGCAGTCGGGCGACAGACCGTCTGCGCGGCCGTTGTGCCTATAGAAAGCAGAAGCCGGCTTCACCTGCCGGCAGCGGGAGCAAGCCTTCTCGGCGGGAACTGCGATCGGCCGGCGGATACGATGCCGCGTCTTCTCACGCTCTTTCAGTCGCGATTTCTCTTTGGCTTTAAAGCAGGGCGCGCAGTAGTGCGCGTGGCCACGTAGCCACGCTCCGCAAACTCGGCAGGGCCTTTGCTTCGGGGGCGCTCTCCCCGCCGGCTGACAGGAATAGCAACAGTCCCGATCGGTGCGATACCGGGGCCAGAAGCCGCCTCCGCAGATGCGGCAGATGCGTTGGGCGCGATCACTCATTTCAAACGGAACAGACGGCCGAGTTCGTGATGCAGGCGCTGCGGGAGAATGCGGTAAGCGGTCGTTTCGAACACGTCGCTGCTCGGCCGACGCACCATCTCCTGCGGCACAGAAGGTCCATACATGATTTCGAGCGGATTGATCGCCGTGCGCCTGTTGACCAAGGCATGAAACTTCGCGACGGGCTTTCCGCTCTTGAACGTGCCGGCGAAGATGAACGCGCCAGGATACCGCTGCATCTTGCCCCAAGCCTTGACCCGGACACCCCACGCAAACTGCTTCGGCATGAAATCGCGGATCGGCTTCGCGGGCGAAGAGGCTTCGAGCGCGCCTTGCAGCGCGCCGCGGGAGCCAGGGTTCACCATCTTGCGCTTCATCGATCTGCGGACCTCGGCGAGCGGAATGCTCGACTGCTTCGCCACGGCCCGCGAGACCTGAACATGTGCGCCGACCACAGTGCGGTTGATGGCGCGAGCCATCGCGCGGTGGCCTTCGCGACCTGAAACACTGCCGAGCATGTTGCCATAGCGCTTCAGCACGTCATCGGCCGGCCGGACCGAAATGGATGCTTTCTGAACTCCGCTCATGATCGCAGTCTCCTTGGATTGGGGGTCTTAAACGAAACCAAAACGCGAATTTCGATCGAGGAAATACATTCGAAACTCGGGATGCAGCGGCCTCGCCCAGCCTTGGAGGGGGATGCGGCCCCTAAAGGGGGGGCTCGCGCAATATTCTTGCTCGGGGCGAGGCCGCGCGTGGGTCGCGGGGCTCTGCGGCGAGACGGTCATCGCGCGGTGATCGCCGCGCCGAAGTCGTATTCTTCGCCGATGACGAACGCCGATCGGAGGCTACCGCTGACGGCGATCTCGACCGTGCCCGGCTTGTCACTGTTGGTGCTGACGAAGCGGGCGCGGATCGTCTCGCCGCCGTCTTCGGTGGGCTCGACCGCGATGCCGATGCAGCGGACTTCCGCGACGGGCTGCGCTAAGCTGTTGGGGCTTTCGATCTGCATCTTGCTCATGCCTGCCCACTGTCATTGTGGCGGGGCCGATCCCATCGGCCCTTGAAGCGAGCATCCAGCAAGTCATAGTCGTGCAGCCTCGGCGATCCAGTCAGTGCGAGGTCGTAGACGCCCCATTCTTCGAATTGCAGACGCGGTTCGGAAAGCATCAGAACAAGGAACTCCGGCCGCGCTTCTCCGCGCGGCTCCAATTCCTCAAGAACGACCTCCCGAGAGACGCCATTCTTCTCCGACAGATAAACGCCCCTGCAAATGAAAGGCCGGCTCGGCTGCGGCGCAGTATCGATCATTGCGTTC
>NZ_JARGES010000026.1 GCF_029210365.1 Mesorhizobium sp. YIM 152430 | reverse complement strand
AGGCATGAATTGGGATTCACTAACCCCTTTAATTAAGCCTTGATTCTTTAAAGAAATGATCTTTTCTTTACCGTTTATGTTATCAATATCCTTAAAGGTATTTCCGGCTGCAAATATTTGGCCACCCAAAGAGAAGGAGAGAATGGTAACAGTTGTAATCGCGGCTAACGTTCTTTTTTTCATATTCATGGTCATTTCACCTCGTTGTATGGATAGGCCTCGTGGCCGCTATCAAATAATTAAACGCAGAAAAATATGGAAAGGTTGCGGTCAAACCTATATAATTTCACGAAAAAGTAGAATTTGGCAGAAAAATAGGCAGGAATGAATGAAAGAACTTTGGATAAGAGAGCTAGAATGTTATAATGATGTCAGGCTCTATTCATTCGTGATTATTTTTGATATGATTATATCGTAACGATTACTATTTACGTTTAATATTTTGATGCATAAATGGGTGCGTCTCAGTGGATACGGATGTTAAATCATTCCGGGAAGGTAGGAGATCAAATGGATCAAATTTCAAATATCAGTCAGCTGTT
>NZ_JARGES010000025.1 GCF_029210365.1 Mesorhizobium sp. YIM 152430 | reverse complement strand
CGCGTCATCGAAGAGCCTCATCGTCAGGGAGCCCCTTGAATCAGTCGCGCTAGCGGTTGCCAACACAATTTATGAGCTTGCGGCCTAGGGGCATTGCATTAAAAGGAATGGCGGGCGCTCGTTGTCGCGGCAAAGCTGCTATGAGAAACATCCTTGTGATTCTCTAGCTGATGCCGATGACCTCCACCGCCCTTGAAATCCTCAAGACCGTCTATGGCTATGATGCGTTTAGGGGACCGCAGGCGCGCATCGTCGAGCATGTCATCGGCGGCGACAACGCTTTCGTGCTGATGCCGACGGGCGGGGGCAAGTCGCTTTGCTACCAGATCCCCGCCATTGTCAGATCCGGCATGGGCCTTGTCGTATCGCCGTTGCTGGCGCTGATGGCGGACCAGGTGGCGGCCCTGCGGCAGGCAGGCGTCAAGGCAGCCGCTCTCAATTCGGACCTGCCGGCCGACGAGCGGCGCGCGTTGTGGCGCGATATCCACGGCGGCGATCTGGACCTGCTTTACGTTGCGCCCGAGACGCTGCTGCGCCAGGAGGTGCTGGAACGACTTGGCCAGGTGCAATTGTCCTTGATCGCCATCGACGAGGCCCATTGCCTGTCGCAGTGGGGGCACGATTTTCGCCCCTCCTACCGCCAACTCGACGCGCTCGTCCGCCAGTTCCCCGGCATCCCGCGCATGGCGCTGACGGCGACCGCCGACGAGCCGACGCGCGCGGAAATCCTGTCCCATCTCGACATTGCCCAATCCGATGCCTTCATCGACGGGTTCGACCGTCCCAACATCCGCTACGCCATCGAGGAAAAGGACAATCCGCGCGCGCAACTGAAGGATTTCCTCCGTCGTCACGAGGGCGAGAGCGGCATCGTCTATTGCCTGTCGAAACGAAAGACCGAGGAAACCGCTACCTGGCTGCGCGACCAGGGCCATGACGCGCTCGCCTACCATGCCGGCATGGACAAGACGGCGCGCGAGGCCAACCAGACGCGCTTTCAGCGCGGCGAAGCGGTCATCATGGTCGCTACCGTCGCCTTCGGCATGGGCATCGACAAGCCCGATGTGCGCTTCGTCGTCCATATCGACCTGCCGGGCAGCATCGAAGCCTATTATCAGGAGACGGGCCGGGCTGGGCGCGACGGCCTGCCGTCTGACACGCTGATGCTTTACGGCTCCGAGGACATCGCGCTGCGCAGCCGCTTCATCGAGGAATCGGACGCGCCCGATCCGCGCAGGCGCATGGAGCGCCAGAAGCTCGAAGCGCTGCTGGGGCTGGCCGAGACGGCAGGCTGTCGCCGTCAGGCGTTGTTGTCCTATTTCGGCGATCACTGTGAACCATGCGGCAATTGCGACACCTGCGCCCGGCCGCCGGAACTGTTCGATGGAACGATAGCCGCCCAGAAGGCGCTTTCCTCCATCTACCGCACCGGAGAACGCTTCGGGCAAGCCTATGTCGTCGATGTGCTTCTCGGCGCCCGAAACGATCGCATTGTCCACTTCGGCCACGACCGCATATCGACTTTCGGCATCGGCGCGGAGCACGATAACCGCACATGGCGGGCTATCCTGCGCCAGTTGATCGCGCTGCGTCTCGTCGACGTCGATCTTGCCGGCCATGGCGGCCTGTCGATCGCGCCCGCGGGTCTGGATTTCCTGCGCGACAAGCCAAGGCTGATGCTGCGAGTGCCGGCGGCCCCGCGCGCACGGCGACAAAAGGTCGGAGCGGGCGCCGTGCAGCCTGCCGCCGTCAAGGATGCGGATCGTTCCCTGTTTCAGGCGCTGCGCCAGAAACGCACTGAAATCGCGCGCACGCAAAACCTGCCGCCCTATG
Source organism: Mesorhizobium sp. YIM 152430 (assembly GCF_029210365.1). Taxonomy (GTDB): domain Bacteria; phylum Pseudomonadota; class Alphaproteobacteria; order Rhizobiales; family Rhizobiaceae; genus Aliihoeflea. Next base: position 101,457 of record NZ_JARGES010000025.1, on the reverse strand, counting down.
TGATCTTTCACGACAGGACGCTGATCGAACTGGCGGCGGCGCGGCCTGCATCGCGGATGGAAATGGCCGACGTGCCCGGTATCGGCGAGACCAAGCTCGACCGATACGGTCCGGCCTTTCTGGCGGTGATCGCCGAGCACGCATAGCGCGCCGACGAAATTGCGGCAGCCGCAACATGTCGTTGCCAGCTTGACATTGCCGGTCCATGCACGAAGCTCTGAGCCGGATCCAAACTCAGGTATCGGATGACCAGCAAAATCGACATCGTGCGATCCGCGATCTGGGCGGAGGAATTGCCCGACGACGTGATCGAACACGCGGCCAAGGGCATCTCGGAACGCGTCTATTCCAAGAACAGCTACATTTGCCATCGCGGCGACAGGCTCGATGCATGGACCGGCGTCGTGACGGGCCTCGTCAAGATGAGTGCCGTGGCGTTGACCGGCAAGGCGATCACCTTTGCGGGGATAGGGGCGGGGGGCTGGTTCGGCGAAGGCTCCATGCTCAAGAATGAAGAGCGCAAATACGATCTGGTCGCCCTGCGCGACACGCGCCTTCTCCTGATGAACCGCGCGACCTTCGTCTGGCTGTGCAAGAACAGCGTCGGCTTCAACCGCTTCCTCGTGCGTCAACTCAACGAACGACTCGGGCAGTTCATCGCCATCACCGAACATGACCGTTCGTTCGACGCCAAGGCGCGCGTGGCGCGCAATCTGTCGTGGATCTGCAATCCGGTATTGAGCCCGCAGGTGCGCGGCGTCATCGAGATCACGCAGGAAGAGGTCGGCCATCTCGCCGGCATCTCGCGCCAGGTCGCCAATCGCTGCCTCAAGGAGTTGGCCGATGAAGGGCTGATTGCGCTCGAGCCGGGGATCATCCGGCCGCTGTCGGTGGAGCGTCTCGCAAATTACGGAGCGTGAGAGATACGGAACGTGGGGGAGAGGCAGACGCGCTGCCGATCAAAGAGACTATCAGGCGCCCTGTCTGTCAAGGCCCAAGTTGAACGCGTCGCCGATTCGTGAAACTTTCCTCGTCAACAAGAGGGGGGTGAACCTCCGGGAGGAACGGGCGCAACGTCGCCCGAGGAGGAACGAAATTGGCTGAGGGTCAAACCTTGCCCGATACGTTTCCGAAATATCTTCTGCGCAATGCGAAGATGTTCGGGGCGCGTCCGGCGATGCGTCACAAGGATCGTGGCATCTGGCAAAGCTGGACATGGAGCCAGCAGCGCGACGAGATCCGCGATTTCGCGACTGGCCTTGCCACGCTCGGTGTCCAGCATGGCGACCGCGTGGCCATCATCGGCGCGAACCGGCCGAAGCTCTACTGGGCGGTCTGCGCCGTGCAGTCGCTGGGCGGCGTACCGGTTCCGGTCTATGCCGACGCGGTCGCAGACGAACTTTCCTATGTGCTGTCCCATGCCGACGTGCGCTTCGCGATCGTGCAGGACCAGGAGCAGGTCGACAAGCTCAACAGCTTCGCGGACCGTCTGACGTCGCTCCAGGCAATCATCTATGACGAGCCGCGCGGCCTTATCGACTACGACAAGCGCGCCTTGCACGATTTCGAAGACGTGCAGGAAATGGGACGCCGCGCACAGGCGGACGACCACCAACTTGCGGTTCGCTGGGAAGAAGCGATCCGCAACGCCTCGGGCGAGGACGTCTCCATCATGCTCTACACGTCCGGCACGACCGGACGCTCCAAGGGTGTGATGCTGAAGGCAAAGAATGCGGTCAAGGCCGCGCAGGATACCGTTGCCTTCGACCGGTTGACCGAAAGGGACAGCGTCCTTGCCTATCTGCCGCTCGCCTGGGTTGGCGATCACTATCTGAACTATGCGCAAGGCTATGTCGCGGGCTTCTGCATGGCGTGCCCGGAAAGCAGCCAGACCGTCGCGCAGGATCTGCGTGAACTGGCGCCGACCTTCTATTTCGCGCCGCCGCGCGTCTTCGAGGGTCTTTTGACCTCGATCACCATTCGCATGGAGGATGCCGGCAAGCTCAAGCAGCGCATCTACCGCCATTATATCGAGGTCGCGCGCAAATATGGCGAGGCGATCCTCGAAGGGCGCGAGGTTCCCGCATCCGCGCGCGCCGCCTATGCGATGGGCGAAATCCTGGTCTACGGACCGCTCAAGAACGTGCTCGGCCTGTCCAACATCCGCGTCGCCTATACGGCCGGCGAAGCGATTGGCTCCGATCTGTTCTCTTTCTTCCGCGCGCTGGGCGTCAACCTGAAGCAGCTTTACGGCCAGACCGAAGCCTTCCTCTACGTGACCTGCCAGAAGGACGGCGAAGTGCGTTCCGACACGGTCGGCCCGCCCGCGCCCAATGTCGACATCCGCATTTCCGACGATGGCGAGGTGCAGTTCCGCTCGCCCGGCATGTTCTCCGGCTACTATCTCGACGATGAGAAGACGGCCGAGACGATGACGCCGGATGGCTATGTGAAGACCGGCGATGCCGGCTTCTTCGACACTGACGGCCAGTTGAAGATCATCGACCGGGCGAAGGATGTCGGCAAACTAGCGAACGGCGCGCTCTTTGCGCCGAAATATCTCGAGAACATGTTGAAGTTCTTCCCCAACATCAAGGAAGCGGTGGCTTACGGCGACGGACGGGAATTCGCCACGGCCTTCGTCAACATCGACCTTCAGGCGGTGGGCAACTGGGCCGAGCGCAACAACATTGCCTACGCGTCCTATCAGGAACTCGCCGGGCACCCGCTCGTCTACGAGATGATCGCGCAGAATGTCGAGGAGACCAATCGGCGGCTTTCGGGCGAGCCGATGATGGCCGCGGCGCAAATCCGCCGGTTCCTGATCCTGCACAAGGAACTCGACGCCGACGACGGTGAACTGACGCGCACGCAAAAAGTGCGTCGCGCCTTCGTCGCCGAGCGCTACGCGCCGCTGATCGAAGCGCTCTACGACGGTTCGACCGTGCGCTTCGTGGAGACGGAAGTCACCTATGAGGACGGCCGCAAGGGCAAGATCAGCGCGAACGTGAAGATCGTCGACGCGCCCGTCTTCGGCGCCGCGCAGCCGGTGCGGGAGGCCGCCGAATGAACGCCCACCCCGACCATCACGTCATCGTCGCGCCTCCAGGGGACGACATCGCCAAGGGCGATCTGCTGATGGAGGTGAAGAACGTCTCGCTCGCCTTCGGCGGCGTCAAGGCCATCACCGACATCTCCTTCGATGTCCGCAAGGGCGAGATCCGGGCGATCATCGGTCCGAACGGCGCCGGCAAGACGTCGATGCTCAACGTCATCAACGGCTTCTACACGCCGCAGGTCGGCACCATTACCTTCCGCGGCCAGGAGCGGCGCGCAATGAAGCCGCATCACGCGGTCCGCCAGGGCATCGCCCGCACCTTCCAGAACGTCGCGCTCTTCAAGGGCATGTCGACGCTCGACAACATCATGGCCGGGCGCTCCGTCCTGATGAAGCGCTCGATCGGCTGGCAGATGCTCTGGCACGGGCCGGCGCTGGCCGAGGAAATCGAGCATCGCGAGAAGGTCGAGGAAATCATCGACTTCCTCGAGATCGAGCACATCCGCCGCACGCCGGTCGGCAAGCTGCCCTACGGTTTGCAAAAGCGCGTCGAACTCGGCCGCGCGCTGGCGATGGAACCGTCCCTTCTCCTTCTCGACGAGCCGATGGCCGGCATGAATCTGGAGGAGAAGGAGGACATGAGCCGCTTCATCCTCGATGTGAACCAGCAGCGCGGGACGACGATCGCGCTGATCGAGCACGACATGGGCGTCGTCATGGACCTGTCCGACCGCGTCGTGGTGCTCGACTACGGCAAGAAAATCGCCGACGGGGCGCCCGACGAGGTCAAGAACAACCAGGCCGTCATCGACGCCTATCTCGGCGTACCACATTGAGCGACCGGAAGGACTTTTGAATGGAAAGCTTGCATTCGATCTTCGTGGCGCCCTTCGCCGACATGTTCGCCGCGCCCGACTTCTTCCTCCAGGTCGTCTGGGAGGGGCTCGTCTCCGGTGTGCTCTATGCGCTCATCGCGCTCGGCTTCGTCTTGATCTACAAGTCCTCGCGCATCTTCAACTTCGCGCAAGGGATCATGGTCGTCTTCGCGGCGCTGACGCTGGTCGGCCTGCATGAGCGCGGCGTGCCGGCGCTGCTTGCCGTCCCGCTGACGCTGGTCGTCATGTTCTTCCTCGCCGTCGCCATTGAGCGCGTTGTCTTGCGCCCACTCGTCAACCAGCCCGACATCATCCTCTTCATGGCGACGATCGGCGTGACGCTCTTCCTGATCGGGCTCGGCGAGACGATCTTCGGCGGCGAGAACAAGGTGATGATCACCTCCGAACTCGGCATCCCGACCGGAAGCTGGATCATGGAGCCCTTCGGCGGCTTCGTCTCCATCGAGCAGAAGGACGTGACGGCCGTCGTCGGCGCGGTCATTCTCGTCGTCGCGCTCCTCGTCTTCCTCAACAAATCCAAGATGGGCCGCGCCATACGCGCGCTCGGCGACGATCATCAGGCGGCGCTTTCGGTCGGCATTTCGCTGTCGACCATCTGGGTCCTGGTCTGGTTCATCGCGGGCATCATCGCGCTGGCCACCGGCATCGTCTGGGGCGCGCGCGCCGGCGTCTCCTTCGCGCTCGAGGTCATCGCGCTGAAGGCGCTCCCGGTCCTGATGCTTGGCGGGCTTGAAAGCGTGACGGGCGCGATTGTCGGCGGTCTCGCCATCGGCATTCTCGAAAAGGTCTTCGAAATCTATTGGGGCCAGCCGCTCCTCGGCGGAAACACGGAAGCCTGGTTCGCCTACATGCTGGCGCTGCTCGTGCTTCTGGTGCGCCCGCAGGGCCTCTTCGGCGAAAAAATCATCGAGCGGGTGTAATCCATGTTCTATCGCGTCGCCGGCCAGTACAAGACCAGCTATCAGGCGGATTATGCGCTCTTTCCCGTCAAGCAGGACGCGCTCCTTCTCGCGCTGATCCTCGTCGTCGCCTTCGTCGTCTTCCCGCTGACGGCAAGCGACTTCATGTTCCGCGCGCTCTTGATCCCGGTGCTGATCTATGCGCTTGCCGCACTCGGGCTGAACATCCTGACAGGCTATGCCGGGCAGCTTTCGCTCGGCACGGGCGCCTTCATGGGCGTCGGCGCCTATGCCTGCTACAAGCTGGTGACGATCTTTCCCGAACTGAACATCATCGTCGCGATCGCCCTGTCCGGCTTTTTCTCGGCTGCCGTCGGCGTCGCCTTCGGCCTGCCGTCGCTGAGGATCAAGGGCTTTTACCTGGCCATCGCGACACTCGCCGCGCAGTTCTTCCTCGTCTGGCTGTTCCAGAAATGGGCATGGCTTTACAATTACAATGCTTCTGGCGCGATCCAAGTGCCGAACACGCAGATGTTCGGCGTCACCGTGACGGGCGCGCGGGCCTCGGCGATGAGCCAATATTTCGTCGTCCTGTCGGTGGTCTGCATCGTCACTTTCCTGGCGATCAACATCACGCGCGGACGCATCGGGCGCACCTGGAAGGCCGTGCGCGACATGGACATCGCGGCCGAACTCGTCGGCATCAATCTGATGAAGGCGAAGCTCTCGGCCTTTTTCGTCTCGTCCTACATCGTCGGCATCGCCGGCGCGCTCTTCGTCTTCCTGTGGCGTGGCGCGGCCGAGGCTGATCTTTTCGACATCCAGTTGTCCTTCCGGGTGCTCTTCATCGCCATCATCGGCGGGTTGGGCTCGATCCTTGGCAATTATCTCGGCGCGCTTCTGATCGTGGCGCTGCCGGTCATCATCGGCACGGTGCCGGCCCTGTTCGGCCTGCCGATTTCCTCGGCCATGGTCGAGCATCTGAACACCATGATCATCGGCGCGCTGATCATCGGCTTCCTGATCGTCGAGCCGCACGGGCTCGCGCGGTTCTGGGCCGTCATCCGCGAGAAGCTGATCATCTGGCCATTCCCGCACTGAGGAGTGAGCGGTGCGGGTTGATTGAGGCAAAGCCCGAAAACGGGCGCAAGTGGAGGAGCGACTGATGAAACTGAATTATACCACGGCTCTTGCGGCGGGCATCCTTTCGGCGGGCATCGCCGCGCCGGCCCTCGCGCAGGAAGTGCTGAAGCTGCCAAACATGTCCTACCGCACCGGCCCGTTCGCGGCGACCGGCACGCCGCACATGAACGGCCAGCTCGACTACATGACCATGCTCAACGAGCGCGACGGCGGCATCGGTGGCGTCAGGATCGTCTTCGAGGAATGCGAAACCGGCTACAACACCGAAAAGGGCGTCGAGTGCTATGAGAAGCTGAAGTCGGAAGGCGCGCTCGTCACGCAACCCTGGTCGACCGGCATCACGTTGCAGGTTCTTCCGCGCACCAATGTCGACGAGATTCCGATGTTCGCGCCGGGCTACGGCTTCTCAGCCATGCAGGACGGCAGGACGTTCAAATGGGCCTTCAACCCGCCGACCTCCTACTGGGACGGCGCATCGATGATCATGCAGGGCATTTCGGACGGCAATCTCGACAGCCTCAACGGCAAGAAGATCGCCTTCCTCCACCTCGACCACCCCTATGGCAAGGAGCCGCTGCCGCTTTTTGAGACCCTGGCCGAAACGCATGGCTTCCAGTTCCTGCCTATTCCCGTCGGCCTGACGGAAATGCAGAACCAGTCGGCCCAGTGGTTGCAGATCCGGCGTGAACGCCCGGACTTCGTCATCATGTGGGGATGGGGCGCGATGAATGCGGGCGCCATCACCGAGGCGGTCAAGACGCGCTACCCGATGGAGCAGTTCGTCAGCGTGTGGTGGGGTGCGCATGAGCCCGATCTCAAGCTCGTCGGTGAAGGCGCCAAGGGCTATCGGGCGATCTCCTGGAACTTTGTCGATTCCGAATCCAAGCTGATGCAGGACGTCAAGACCCACGTCATCGATGCCGGCAAGTCGCAGCTCAACCAGGGCGCCGGCGAGTTCGACACCACCGCCTATCAGCGCGGCATCCTGATGTCGGTGATCCTGGCAGAAGCCGTGGAGGCCGCGCAGGAAGAGGCGGGCACGCCGATGATCACGCAGGAACAGCTCCGCAAGGGGCTTGAGAGCGTCAACATCGACGAGGCGCGCCTTGCCGAACTCGGTGCCGAGGAGATGATGGCGCCCTTCGCGATGAGCTGCTCGAACCATACCGGCCACGCCAGCGCCTGGATGATCGAGTGGGACGGCGAAAAGTTCGTCAAGGTCTCCGACCTCTTGACCGCCGACCGCGCGGTCATCGACCCGATGGTCGAGAAGGCTTCCGCCGACTATGCTGCGGCCAACCAGCCCTGGCAGATGAACGACGACTGCGCCGAATAGGACGCGTCACGCGCGGCGGGCAAATCTCCCCGCCGCGCATTTTTCCAGGTGATGGAAACAGCGATGACACCAACGACCGCCCCCGTTCCCGATACCGCCAAGCCGATCCTCGCGGTCAACAATATCGAGGTGATCTACGATCACGTCATCCTGGTGTTGAAAGGCGTCTCGCTTTCCGTGCCGCGCGGCGGCATCACCGCGATCCTTGGCGCCAACGGCGCCGGCAAGACGACGACGTTGAAGGCGATTTCCAACCTTCTCCACGCCGAGCGCGGCGAAGTGACCAAGGGGTCGATCCTGTTCGAGGGACAGGAAGTCCAGTCCTTGTCGCCGAATACGCTGGTGCGCCGCGGCTGTATCCAGGTGATGGAAGGCCGGCATTGCTTCGGCCATCTGTCGGTCGAGGACAATCTGATGACCGGCGCCTTCACCCGCAAGGACGGCGCGGCCGCGATCCGCGACGACCTCGAACTCGTCTACCAGTATTTCCCGCGCCTGCGCGAGCGACGCACCAGCCAGGCAGGCTACACGTCGGGCGGCGAGCAGCAGATGACGGCGATCGGCCGTGCGCTCATGTCGCGGCCGAAGATGATCCTTCTCGACGAACCCTCGATGGGCCTCGCGCCGCAACTCGTCGAGGAAATTTTCGAAATCGTGAAGAAGCTCAATGACGAGCAGGGGGTCTCCTTCCTTCTCGCCGAACAGAACACAAATGTCGCGCTGCGCTACGCCAAATACGGTTACATCTTGGAATCGGGTCGCGTGGTTCTGGACGGCGAGGCGAAGGCGCTGCGCGAGAACGACGACGTCAAGGAATTCTACCTCGGCGTCGGCGGCGAGGGGCGCAAATCCTTCCGCGACGTGAAGCACTACAAGCGCCGCAAGCGCTGGCTGGCGTAAGATCATGAACCGTCAGGAAAACAGAATGGTCGAGCATCGAGACGTCGTTTCGGCGCATGGCGGCGACGCCGAGCTTTTGTCGGCGATGCGGGCGCATATTTCACGCGCGGCGGAGCGGCAGCCATTCTGGGCCGAGCGGCTGGCAGGCGTCGAAATCGAGGCGTTGACCACGCGCGATGCCCTCGGCGCGGTGCCCGTGCTGCGTAAGTCCGAACTGGTCGAATTGCAGGCCAAGGCGCCGCCTTTCGGCGGATTGACGGCGACGCCGGTCGGCTCGCTCGCCCGGCTCTTCGTCTCGCCCGGCCCGATCTTCGATCCTGAAGGTCATGGCAGGGACTGGTGGGGCGCGGCCAAAGCGTTGGCGGCGGCCGGCGTCGGGCCGCAGGACATCGTCCTCAACACGTTTTCCTATCATCTGACGCCGGCCGGCGCGATGTTCGAAAGCGGAGCGCACGCGCTCGGCTGTGCCGTCATTCCGGCAGGGCCGGGCAACACGGCCGACCAGCTTGCCGCGATCGGCCAGTTCCGGCCGACCGTCTATATCGGCACGCCGGATTTTCTGAAAATCCTTGTCGACAAGGCGCAAGAGGCCGGTGTCGATGCCGGCTCGATCACGCGGGCCGTGGTGTCGGGCGCGGCGCTGCCGCCGAGCCTGCGGGCGGAACTTGTCGAACGCGGCATTTCGGTCGTCCAGTGCTACGGCACGGCCGATCTCGGCATCGTCGCCTATGAAGATGGCGGCGAGGGCATGGCCGTGAATGACGGCGTCGTGCTGGAGATCGTCCGACCCGGCACCGACGATCCGCTACCCGACGGAGAGGTCGGCGAGATCGTCGTTACCCGCCTCAACCGCGACTATCCGCTCATCCGCTTCGCGACCGGCGACATGTCGCGGACGCTTTCGTCCGATGATGGCTCCCGCCGCATCGCCGGCTGGATGGGGCGCGCCGATCAGGCGACCAAGGTCAAGGGCATGTTCGTGCGGCCCGAACAGCTTGCCGCGCTTGGCAAGGCGCTGGCGATCTCAGGCCGTATGCGTCTGGTCGTGACGCGCGCGGGTGAACAGGACGCGATGGTCCTGAAGATCGAGCACCCGGACCAGAAATTGGGCGCGGCTGCCGCGCAAAAGCTTTCCGAGATCACCAAGCTCAAGGGAACGGTCGAGATCGTCCCGGTCGGCCATCTTCCCAATGACGGCAGGGTCATCGCCGACGAGCGGACCTGAGCCGCCGTTTGGCCTCGTTCTGACCGGACGCGCGATGCCGTGGATCATGTCGCGCGCCCGATTGTGGCGCTTCGGTTCTTGGATTACGTTCAAGTCAAACAAGAAATCGACGGGACCATCAATCTCAGGCCCAGAGGGAACAGCCATGTCCAGCTTCAACCTATCGTCACGCCGCTTCGCCGTGTCTCGTCGTCATCTGCTCAAAACCGCCGGCGCCGGTGCGGTTCTCGCCGTGACAGCGAGCCTGCCGACGAGACTCTTCGCGCAGGAACCGCTCAAGGTCGCGGCCGTCTACACCGTGCCGACCGAGCAGCAATGGGTGAGCCGCATCCACTTGGCGGCGCAGGCTGCGCAGGAGCGCGGCGACATCGAATACACATTCTCCGAAAACGTCTCGAACTCGGACTATGAGCGCGTCATGCGCGAATATTGCGAGGCCGGAAACCAGCTCATCCTGGGCGAGGTCTTCGGCGTCGAGCAGGCCGCCCGGCAGGTCGCGATGGACTATCCGGACGTCGCCTTTCTCATGGGATCGAGCTTCAAGGAAGATCCGGCGGTACCGAATTTCGCACCCTTCGACAATTACATTCAGGACGCCTCCTATCTCACTGGCCTCATTGCCGGCGCGATGTCGGAAAACGGCAATATCGGCATGGTCGGCGGCTATCCGATTCCCGAGGTCAATCGCCTGATGCACGCCTTCATGGCGGGCGCGCGCGAGACCAGGCCGGACGTCAGGTTCCAGGTCGCCTTCATCGGCTCCTGGTTCGACCCGCCCAAGGCCAAGGAGACCGCCTTCGCGCAGATCGATGCCGGCGCGGACGTTCTCTATGCAGAGCGCTTCGGCGTGTCGGACGCGGCGCAGGAGCGCGGCATCCTCGCCATCGGCAACGTCATCGATACGCAGGCCGACTATCCCGAGACGGTCGTCGCCTCCGCGCTCTGGCATTTCGAGCCGACGCTCGACAAGGCGATCGCGGAAGTGCGCGCCGGCACGTTCACGGCGGCCGATTACGGCGTCTATTCCTTCATGAAGGAGGGCGGCGCGTCGATGGCGCCGCTCGGCACGTTCGAGGACAAGGTTCCCGCGGAGATCAAGGCACTCGTCGCGGAGAAGGAAGCGGCGATCAAGGACGGTTCTTTCACCGTCGAGATCAACGACGAAGAACCGACCTCGAGCTGATGGCCGACGACACGGCGCGGCAGGCGCAGATCGTTCTGCGCCTCGCCGGCATCACCAAGCGATTTGGCGCGCTCATCGCCAATGACGCGATCGATCTCGACCTGAAACGGGGCGAGATCGTCGCCCTTCTGGGCGAGAATGGCGCCGGCAAGACGACCCTGATGAACATCCTCTTCGGTCATTACGTGGCCGACGAAGGTGCCATCGAGGCATTCGGCAAGCCGTTGCCGCCTGGCGATCCGCGCGCCGCGCTGACTGCGGGCATCGGCATGGTCCACCAGCATTTCACGCTGGCCGACAATCTGACGGTTTTGGAGAGCATCGCGCTCGGCACGCAAAGCATCTGGTCGCCGCGCCTCGACCGGGCGTCGGCGCGGGCGCGCATTGCAAGGCTCTCCGCCGAGTTCGGACTCGCCATCGACCCGTCGCGGCCCGTTTCGGAACTCGCCGTTGGCGAACGCCAGCGCGTCGAAATCCTCAAGGCGCTTTACCGTGACGCGCGCGTTCTCATTCTCGACGAGCCGACGGCCGTTCTGACGCCCGGCGAGACAGAGGCCCTTTTCGCCACGCTCAAGCTTCTGGTTGCAGAGGGCCTTTCCATCATCTTCATCTCGCACAAGCTGAAGGAGGTGATGGCGGTCGCCGACCGCGTCGTCGTGCTGCGCGGCGGGCGTCTTGCGGGCGAGCGCCGGACGGCGCAAACCACGCGCCGGGAACTCGCCGCGCTGATGGTCGGGCAGGAAGTGTCATTGCCGAAGGCCGCACCGCGCGAGCCCGGACCGGTTCTTCTGGAACTGCAATCCGTCTCGACCGTCGCCGCATCCGGCACGCCGCTGCGCGATGTCTCGCTGCAACTTCATGGCGGCGTGATCACCGGCATTGCCGGCGTCTCCGGCAACGGACAGGCAGCGCTTGCCGGTCTCCTCTCCGGCACCCTGTCGCCCCGGTCCGGCCAGTTGCTGATCGGTGAGGCGCCGCCGCCCGGATGGTCGCCGCGCGCCGCGCTCGATCGTGGCATCGCCCGCATTCCCGAAGACCGCCATGCGGTCGGTACCGTTGCCGACATGAGCCTGACCGAGAACGTGATCTCCGAACGCTACCGTGGGAAACCATTCTCGCGATACGGCATGATCGACTGGACCGCCGCGCGAAAATTCGCAGAACGCCTCATCGCAGCCTACGACGTCAAATGCCCGTCGCCCGAAACCCGCATCCGGCTCTTGTCGGGCGGCAACATGCAAAAACTCATCCTCGGTCGCGCGCTCGATCCCGATCCGGTCGTTATCCTCGCCAACCAGCCGACGCGCGGTCTCGACATCGGCGCCGTAGCCTATGTCCACGCACGGCTGATCGACGCGCGGGACCGGGGTGCGGCGGTGCTGCTGATATCCGAAGATCTCGACGAGATCCTGTCGCTCTCCGACAGGGTTCATGTCATCGCTGAGGGGAAAATCTCGCGCCCCTTCGCGCGCGGCGAAAAAAGCGTCGGCGAGCTCGGCGAAATGATGGCCGGCCTCGGGCTGGAGGCGGCGTGAGGAACGAATTCGATGCGGCTTGAGCCGAAACCGCGCCCGTCGCGGGTGATGCTTGTTGTTTATCCGCTCGGTGCGGTCGCGGCGACTGTTCTGATCGCGTCCCTGCTCGTCATGACTTCCGGCGCATCACCGCTGTTTGTGTTCTGGCTGGTGCTCAAGGGCGCGGCCGGCTCGCAATTCGCGCTTCTGGAGACACTGACGCGTGCGACGCCGCTGATCTTCACCGGCCTTGCCGTCGCCGTCGCATTCCGCGCCCGCCTCTGGAACATCGGCGCGGAAGCGCAGCTTTATGTCGGCGGCATCGTTACGGTCGTGCTCGGAACCGGCCTTCTGCCGCTGCCCGCGCCGATCCTGATCCCCGTCATCATGCTGGCGACGATCCTCGCCGGAGGGCTCGTCCTGCTCGGCCCGGCCATCCTCAAGACCCGCTTCGGCGTCGACGAGGTGGTGACGACACTGCTTCTCAATTTCGTCGTCCTGCTCTTCGTCTCCATGCTGCTCGAAGGTGTCTTGAAGGACCCGATGGGCCTCGGCTGGCCGCAGTCGCAGATGGTCTCGGCCGATGCCAGGCTACCCCGCATCGTCGAGGGCAGGCGGCTTCACTATGGATTCGTCATCGCGCTCGTCGCTGCCTTCGCGGTCTGGTTCGTCATGAAGAAGACCACGCTCGGCTATGAGATGCGGGCCGTCGGCGCCAATGCCGAAGCTGCGCGCTTCGCCGGCATTCCGGTCAATGCGGTGCTGATGAAGACGGCGCTGATTTCCGGCGGGCTCGCCGCACTCGGCGGCTTTTCCGAAGTCGCCGGCCTCAAGGGCAACCTCACGCTCGATCTGTCCTCGGGCTTCGGCTACACGGGCATCGTCGTCGCCATGCTGGCCATGCTCAATCCGCTCGGCGTCGTCGCGGCCGCGATCTTCGTTGCCGGCATCTTCGTCGGCGCCGACGCGATGAGCCGCGCGGCGGGTGTTCCCAGCTACATCGCCGAGGTTATGGTCGCGACCGCGCTCCTGACCATGGTCACCGCGATCATGCTGTCGCGCTATTCGGTGAGGTGGCGCTGATGGATGTCTTCGAAATCCTTTTCAATGCGTCGTTCTGGGTCGCGGCCATCCGCATCGCCTCGCCGCTGATCTTCGCCACCATGGGTGAACTGATCTGCGAGCGTGCGGGTGTCCTCAATCTGGGCATCGAAGGCATCATGGTCGCCGGCGCCTTCGCCGGCTGGGTCACGGTCTATGCCGGTGGCGATCTGTGGACCGGCGTCGCCGTCGCGGCGCTCGTCGGTGCTGCTTTTGGCCTCGTCCATGGAGCGCTCACCGTGCCGTTCGGCCTGTCGCAGCACGTCGTCGGCATCGGCATCACGCTTCTGGCGACGAGCCTCACCTATTTCACCTATCGCGTGGTCCTGCCCCAGGTGCCGTCGCCGCCGCGCATCGAACCCTTCCGAAATTGGGCGGTGCCTTATCTTTCCGATCTTCCGGTGGTCGGTCCGGCACTCTTCAACCAGACGCCGCTGACCTATCTCGCCTTTATCACTGTCGCAGTCGTCGCCTGGGTGCTCTATCGCACGCCGCTGGGTCTCGCAGTCCGCGCGGCGGGTGAAAACCCCTCGGCAGTCGAGTCGCAGGGCCTGTCGGTCACCGGCATCCGCATGGGCGCCGTCATGGTCGGCTCGGCGTTGATGGCGGTCGGCGGCGCGTTCCTCACCATGTCCGCCTTCAACTCGTTCTTCTTCGAGATGGTCAACGGCCGCGGCTGGATCTGTATCGCGCTCGTCGTCTTCGGCTCGTGGCGCCCCGGCAAGGCGCTCATCGGCGCACTGCTCTTCGCGGCATTCGATGCCTACCAGATCCGTCTTCAGCAGGTCGCCGGCGGCATCGTGCCCTATCAGGTGTTCCTGATGATGCCCTATCTCCTGTCGATCGCCGCGCTCGTGCTCGTCGCCCGTCGTGCGAGCTACCCGAAGGCGCTGATGATCCCGTATCAGAAGGGTGAACGCTAGGCTTCGACCGTTTTGGCCGCGCGCCGTCGTGTATAGGCGGCGAGCAGGGCCAGGAGGAGCGTTCCGACGATCAGCAGAAGTGCCGCAGCCGCGACCGCCGGCGAAATGTTCTCGCGGATCGAGGAGAACATTTGCCGTGCCAGCGTGCGCTGGTTCGGACCGGCGACGAACAGCGTCAGCACCACCTCGTCGAGCGAAGTCGCGAAAGCGAAAACCGCGCCCGTCACGATTCCCGGCATGGCGAGCGGCATCGTCACGCGGCGGAACACGCGTGTCGGCGAGGCGCCGAGGCTTGCCGCTGCCCGCTCGACGGTCGGGTTGATGCCCTGCAAGGCCGTCGACACCGAGACGACAACGAAGGGCACGCAAAGGACGGCGTGCGAAAAGATGACGCCGGGATAGCTGCTCGCAAGACCGATCTGCGCCAGTGAAATCTGCAATCCCACGCCAAGGACGACCGCCGGCACCACCATCGGCAGCAGGAAGATCGTGCGCAGCACGTTGGGGAACGGGATACCGCGTCCGCGCAGGCCGAGCGCCGCGAGCGTGCCGAGCACGACGGAAAGAATGGTCGCGCCCGAGCCGATGATCAGCGAGTTGATGATCGAATTGCGCCATTGCGCGCTTTCGCCGAGTTCTGCGAACCAGCGCAGGGAATAGCCGGGGATCGGGTAGTTGAGGAAGATGCTCGACGTGAAGGCGAGCGGCAGGATCGCAACGATCGGCAGGATCAGGAAGAGGGCGGCGGCGATACCGAATATGGCTTGGGCGACACGCAGCATCTCAGGCTCCCGTCGGCGCGCCGCCGCGCGAAAGCCGGCCATAGACGAGGTAAAGCACGGTCGTCACGCCAAGGAGCAGGATGCCGAGCGCCCCGGCCATGCCCCAGTTCGCAGTCTGTAGCGCATAGAAGGCGATGACGGACGAGATCATCTGGTCGTTCGGACCGCCGACGAGCGCAGGCGTTATGTAATAGCCGATCGCCACCATGAACACGAGCAGCGAGCCGGCGAGCAGGCCGGGCATCGAAAGAGGCAGGAGCACGCGCCAGAAGGCGCGCAGCGGCCGCGCGCCGAGCGAGGCCGCGGCGGGCATCAGGTTCTTCGGGATCGCCGAGACGACTGAGAAGATCGGCAGGACCATGAAGGGCAAGAGCACATGCGTCATCGCGATGACGACGCCGAGCCGGTTGAAGATCAGCGGCAGCGGCCCGTCGATCCAGCCGAGCCCGATCAGAGTCCTGTTGATGATGCCCTCGTTCTGGAGAAGGATGAACCAGGCTGCGGTTCGCACGAGCAGCGAGGTCCACAGCGGCAGCAGCACGGCGAGCAGCAGCGCATTGCGTTTCCACCCCGTCACCGACGCCGCCAGCATCGCATAGGGCAGGCCGATGAGCGCGCAGAGCAGCGTGACCGAGCCCGCGATGGCGAAGGTGCGCCAGATGATCAGCCGGTTGGCCGAGGCCGAAGACGCCATTTGCTCGATCTCGCCCGTATCCGAGCGTTGCAGGTCGAGCGCGGCGAGAAGGTTGCGGTCGGTGTAAGGCGCCACCGAGACCTGGATCGCCCGCCAGAAGCGCGGTTCCGCCCAGCGGTCGTCGATTTGGCGAAGGTCGAGCGTCTGGCCGTCCCCGAGATCGCGCGCGGCCGTCGCGGTGCGGCCCATCAGCGTGCGAAACCCGGAAACCTGGCTGTTCAGCGTCCGCACGGCCGCGCCCAGCGTCGACTGAGACGCCTCGCGCAGATCCTCGACCAGCGCGGCCTGGATATCGGCCTCCGGCATCGCCTCGCCGTCCCAGCTTCCTATCAGTTCCGACGTGCGTGGAAACGCGCCGCCGATCGCATCGTTGCGGATCGACACGTCGACCATCAGCCAGAGCGGCCACAGGAAGAAGACGCCCAGAAAGATCACCAGCGGCGCGATCAGCAGCGCCGCCCGGCCACGCTGGCGTGCCGAGACCGCGTTCATGCCGGAAACACCGAACAATCGGCCGCCGCGAACGAGACGGTGACGACCGCGCCGGCCTGACGTTCCGTGGCGCCGCGCTCCAGCCGCGCGACGAGTGCATTTCCGCCCGCATCGAGATGAAGCCGCAAATGGTCGCCCTGATAGACCACGTCGGAAACCGTCGCCTGAAGCCGGTTCTCGCCGCTGCCGTCGAGCCGGAGCCGTTCGGGCCGGATCGAGACGGAGACGCGACTCCCCTTTGCATGGCCGTGGTCGGGCACGGCGATGGTCGCCCCGTTCGCAAGTTCGACGACGGTCGGTCCCCCGGCCACCCCGTCGAGAAGGTTCGTCTCGCCGATGAATTCGGCGACGAATCGGTTGTGCGGATGATCATAGACCTCGTTCGCCGTTCCGATCTGCGCGATCTTGCCGGCATCGAAGATCGCGATGCGGTCGGACATCGTCAGCGCTTCGGACTGGTCGTGCGTGACGAAGATGATCGTCAGCCCCAGTCGGCGGTGTAGTTCGCGGATTTCGAGCTGCATCTCCTCGCGCAGCTTCTTGTCGAGCGCACCGAGCGGCTCGTCCATCAGGATCACTTTCGGCTCGTAGACGAGCGCGCGGGTCAACGCCACGCGCTGCTGCTGGCCACCGGAAAGCTGGTCCGGGCGGCGATCCGCCAGATGGCCGAGTTGCACGCGGTCGAGCGCTGCCTTCACCCGCGGCCGGGCTTCGGATCTGGGCACGCCTCGCATTTCCAGAGGAAAGGCGACGTTCTCGGCAACGTTCATATGCGGAAAGAGCGCGTAGTTCTGGAAGACGACACCCATGCCGCGCTTGTAGGACGGCAGATGGTTTATCTTCTCTCCATCGAGCAGGATGTCGCCCGACGTGGCGCCCTCGAATCCTGCCAGCATCATCAGGATCGTCGTCTTGCCTGAACCCGAAGGACCGAGCAGGCTCAGAAATTCGCCCTTGCGGACTTCGAGATTGAGCCCTTCGACGACCGTGACCTGACCGAAGGTCTTGGACACGTCGCGAAGCTCGATGAACGCCGTCATGCCGCCCCGTCGATTGCTGGATTTGAAGAATAAAGGGCGCACCCCTGCACAGGGCGCGCCATCGCTTTCGCCTACTGGGCGAGCCAGGCGTTGAAGCGCTCGTTGAGTTCTTCGATATTGTCGACCCAGAAGTCGCCGTCGAGCGCGATCGCGCCTTCGAGGTTTTCGGGCGCGGTCGGAAGTTCGTCCGCCACTTCCGGCGCGAGCGCTGCTCCGGCTTCGACATTGGTCAGACCGTAGGCGATGAATTCGGGCAGCTTGGCCTGGTTTTCCGGCTGGCTGGCGAAATTGATGAACTCGAACGCCGCATCCTTGTTGGGCGAGTCCTTCAGGACCACCCACGAGTCGATCGCGTAGATCGAGCCTGGCCAGACGATCTGGAAGTTCGTGCCCTCGGTCTTGTTGATGCCCGCAAGCCGGCCGTTATAGGCCGTCGTCATCACGACTTCGCCCGAAGCCAGAAGCTGGATCGGCTGTGCGCCGGCTTCCCACCACACGATATCACCCTTGATTTCATCGAGCTTGGCGAAGGCGCGGTCGACGCCTTCGTCGGTCCCAAGCACCTCATAGACCTCGTCGACGGGAACGCCGTCCGCCATTAGGGCGAATTCGAGCGAGTATTTCGGGCCGCGGCGCAGGCCGCGCTTGCCGGGAATTTCGGTGGTGTTCCAGAAATCGTCCCAGCCGGTCGGCGCTTCGGTCAGTTTTTCCGCGTCATAGGACAGGCCGGTCGTCCACACGATCGCGCCGACGCCGCATTCATGCACGGCAGCCGGCAGGAATTTGTCCTCGCCGCCGAGCGCTTCCCAGTCGACGGTCTCGTACATGCCGTCGGCGCAGCCGAGCGCGAGTTCTTCCGTCTCCACCTGCACGATGTCCCAGTCGGCCGGGCGCGTTTCCATCTTGGCTGCGATCACGCCATAGCCGCCGTCCCAGGATTCCTCGGTGACGGTCGTGCCGGTCTCGGCGGTGAAGGGCTCGAAATAGATCGCGCGCTGTGCGTCCTGATAGTTGCCGCCCCAAGAGACGATGGTCAGGTTCCTGTCCTGGGCCGAGGACGAGGCGATGGCGAGAACGGCGAAGGAGGAGGCGAGCGCAAGACGTTTGACTGTCGATTTCATTTTCTTCCCCTGCGTTATGAATTTTGGATATCCAATCATAGAATTGGGCAGTTGAAACCGCCAAACCTTTGCTGGACAGAATTATCACCAATTCGAGCTAATAGGTTGGCGGTGTGATGGCGGAAAGGATCGTGCTTTCGCCGTCCGAGACGTTGCGGAAACGGTGGGGCAGGCGGCTGTCGAAATAATAGCCTTCGCCGGGCGCGAGAACACGCCGTTCCTCTCCCACCGTGATCTCGATCGCGCCTGTCAGCACCATGCCTGCCTCCTGCGCCGAGTGCGAGAAAGCCTCGCCCGTATCGCCGCCCGGCGCGTAGGATTCATGCAGCATCAGGAGTTGCCTGTTGGGATGGTTGGCGCCGATCATGCGGTAGGAAATCGTATCCGCACGACCGATTTCGACCAGATCGGCCGTGCCGTAGAAAGGCGAAGCCGGCAGGTTGGACTGGAGGTCGAGAAAGAATCCGGTAAGCGTCGTGCCGAGCGCATCGAGGATGGCCGTCAGCGTATCGACCGACGGGCTCATCCGGTCACGCTCGATCAGCGAAATCGCCGAATGTGACACCCCTGACCGCTTCGCCACCTCGCGCACGCTGAGCGATCGCCGGCGGCGCAGTTCGTGCAGCTTGGTTCCAATTCGCGGCATCGTTATCTCCTTCCGGTGCAGCCTATGCGTGGTGAGTTTAATCGACAAGGCTCTGCCGTTCGCTTGTGGCAAGCGCGACCTTGCGCACAATGCTTTCGATCCTCTCAGGCGAAAGTTCTCGATGCGCAAGCTTCCCGATGCCCTCAGGGCCAAGATCGACCATGTGAAAGCGCCGACGCGCGACGCCGTCACTGACACGGGCGATGTCGAAACCACCGTCCGCGAAGTCCTCGCCGCCGTTCGCGACAAGGGTGATGACGCCGTCCGCGACTATGCGCGCCGTTTCGACAAGCTCGACGTCGAAACGCTCGAAGTCTCGGCCGCCGAACGCAAGGCGGCGGTCGCCGGCCTCGACCGGCAGACACGCGCCGATACCGAATTCGCCATCGAGCGCGTCCGCGAATTCGCCGTCGCGCAGATGCGGACGATCAAGCCGCTCGACTACGAGGCACTGCCTGGTCTGCATCTGGGCCACCGCGTCATCCCGATCGAGAAGGTCGGCGCCTATGTGCCCGGCGGGCGCTACCCGATCCTGTCTGCCCCGGTGATGACGCTGGTGCCCGCCAAGGTCGCGGGCTGCTCGGAAGTCGTTGCCTGCCTGCCGCCCGGCGCCCATCCGGCGATGATCGCCGGCTGTCATCTCTCCGGCGCCGACCGCATCTTCCGCATCGGCGGCGCGCAAGCCATTGCGGCGATGGCGTACGGCACCGAAAGCGTGCCGGGCGTCGACAAGATCGTGGGACCGGGCAACGCCTACGTGAATGAGGCGAAGCGTCAGGTGTTCGGCGCGGTCGGCATCGACCAGTTGGCCGGCCCGAGCGAAATCTACGTTGTCGCCGACGCCTCCGGCGATCCGGCCATGATCGCGACCGACATGCTGGCGCAGGCCGAGCACGATGTCCGCACCCGCGTCGGTTTGATCACGACCGACCGCAAACTGGCCGACGCGACCCTTGCCGAGGTCGACCGGCAGTTGAAGGACCTGCCGACCGCCGATGTCGCCGGCCCCGCCTTCCGCGACTATGGCGAGATCGTCGTCTGCGCCGACGAGGCCGCGATGCTGGCCTATTCGGACTTCATCGCCGCCGAGCACCTGCAAGTCCACACGATCGATCCGCAGGCCACCGCAAGCAAGCTGCGCAATTACGGCTCGCTCTTCATCGGGCGCGAGGCGAGCGTGGTCTATTCCGACAAGTGCTGCGGCACCAACCACACGCTGCCCACCATGGCGGCGGCGCGCTACACGGGCGGGCTTTGGGTCGGGTCCTACGTCAAGATCTGCACCCATCAACGGCTCGACGCGCGGGGCGTCGCGGCCGTGGCCCCGCCCGCCATCCGCCAGAGCGCGACCGAAGGCATGGAAGGCCATCGCCGCGCCGCTGCCTTGCGTCTGGCTTAAAGTTCAGCGATTGCCGGCTTGGCAGATACCCCCTTGCCAAGCCGGCAAATGCGATGTTACCCCTGCCGCCATTCCACAGGGGTGCTCCGTAATGCCGGGGCTGAGACGCGAAGCGACATGCTTGCGGACCCTCAAGCTGATCTGGGTAATACCAGCGGAGCGAGGCGGTTCATGTTTTCAGGTGCCCAACTTTCCCTTTATCCGATGTGCGACGATTTCGTCGCGGTCATCCTCGAGGCCGTCGACGCGCTTGAGCCATACCGGCCACGCTTCCGCATCGAGACCGACGACGTCTCGACGCTGATCGTCGGTCCGCCGGAGGAAATCTTCCCGGCCATGCGCGACCTCTTCGTGTCGGCCTCCGGAGCGGGGGTCCATTGCGTCCTTTCCGCCGCCGTCTCGCGTGGCTGTCCGGGCGAACCGGACGACGACATCTGTACGCCCTCGGCCCATTTCGGCACGGCCGCTCCGCTTGACGAACGAATCGCCGCCGCGCGTGATGCGGTCGCGAAGGCAGGCTTGACAGAAATCGAGGTCGCGGCCCAGTTCTCGCTCTATCCGCTTGGCGGCAGCCACCACATGGAAGAGATCTATGGCTGCATCGACTTCCTGAAGTCGTCCGGCGTGTTCGAGAAGTCGAAGAACTTCTGCACCAAGCTGCGCGGCGACGCCGGCCCGGTCTTCGCCACTTTGAGCGAAGCATTCCTGCGCTTCGGCGCCCCCAACGGCCATGTCGCGCTCGACCTGACCGTCTCCGCGAACAGTCCGACCAGGATCGGCTGATTTTCGTCCCTCCGGCACGCCGGAAGGCGCGCCGCTCTCGTTCCAAGGAAACATCGTCATGCTGACCACTCGCGGCTGGACCCTGCGCGAAATCCTCATCGTCGCCGTTCTCGGTGCCGTCTTCGGCGTTCTCTATCTGGCCTGGGTGCAGGTCTGGCTGATCGCGCAGGCGATCTTCGGCGCCGTCACCATGGATGTGGTGATGGGCTTCTGGTTCATCGTCTCGATCATCGCCGCCGCCATCATCCGCAAGCCGGGCGCAGCGCTCCTGTCGGAAGTGCTGGCCGCGCTCGTGCAGGTGCTTCTCGGCAGCCCGGCCGGACTTTTGCTGCTCGTCACCGGTCTCGTGCAGGGCGCGGGCGCCGAAGCCGTATTTGCCGCCACGCGCTGGAAGAACTACCGCCTGCCGGTGCTGATGCTGGCCGGCGTCGGCGCCGCGGTCGCCTCCTTCGCCTATACCTGGGTCCGCTTCGACTACGGCGCGCTGGCCCCCGGCCTGCTCGTCACCATGTTCGCGCTGCGTTGCCTGAGCGGTGCGATCCTCGGCGGGCTCGCCGGCCATCTCGTCGTCGAGGCGCTTTACAAGACCGGCGTGCTCTCCGGCCTGAAGATCGACCATGAACGTCGCCTTCAGCGCGCCTGACGCGGCGCCGGCCGTCGCATGGCGAGAGGTCGCCGTCCGTTATCCCTACGCCGACAACCTCGCCGTCGGCCCGGTGTCGCTCGAATTCAGGAAGGGCGAGCGGCTCCTGATCCTCGGTCCGTCGGGTTGCGGCAAGTCCACGCTGCTGGGCACGGTGACGGGACTGGTTCCGGCCACGATCCCGGCCGAGGTGGGCGGCGAGGTGGCAACGCTCGGCGAACCGGCCGCAAGCCGATCGCCGGCGCAATGGTCGTCGTCCGTCGCCCAACTCTTCCAGGACGCCGACCAGACCCTTTGCGGAATGACGGTCGGCGACGAAGTGGCGTTCGCGCTCGAAAACCGGGCGCTCGCGGCTGGCGAAATCGCCGTCCGCGTCGAACGCGCGCTTGAAAGGGTCGGCATACCGGCAAACTGGCGCATACGCCGCACCACGTCGCTCTCCGGCGGCGAAAAGCAGGTCGTCGCGCTCGCCGCCGCGCTGGCCCAGGAGGCCGAACTCTTCATCGCCGACGAACCCACTGCGCATTTGTCGCCTCAGGCCGCCGCGCGGCTTCACGCCGTCATCGGCGAAGAGAGCCGCACATCGCTTGTGATCGACCACCGCCTCGACGGACTGATCGACATGATCGACCGTGTTGCGATCATCGGCCGCGACGGCCTGTTGATTGCCGAAGGCCCGCCGCGCGACATCTTCCGCATACATGGCGAACGCCTTGCGCTGGAAGGCATCTGGCGCCCGCTGGCATCCGACCTCGACCGGCTGTTGCACGGGATCGGGATTGTCCTCGAGCCACCGCCTTTGACACTTGCTGAGATCATCGCCGCCCTGGACCGGCTGTCGCCGGGCGATCGATCCGCCGCCGGCACGGTGATCCGCCATTTCCTCTCGGACCGCATCGCCGAGCCGGTGCCGCCAATCGGCGAAGCGCTGGTGACACTCGACCGCGCCGCCTGCGCGCCGCTTTTCGCCAAGCCCGTCCTGCACGACGTCACGCTTCAGATCCGCCCCGGCGAGACCATCGCGCTTCTCGGCCACAACGGTGCGGGCAAGTCAACGCTCGGCGCGACGCTCGCCGGTCTCTTGCGCCTCAGGGGCGGAACCCGAACCGGTCCCGCCGGCGGCTTCGCGTTCCAGCGACCCGAAACGCAATTCACCGAAGCCAGCGTCCGCGCGGAACTCCAATCGATCCTCGGCAGGAGCTCGATACATGTCGACTCGCTCCTCTCTGCCTGGCGTCTCGAAAAAGTCGCCACGCAGCACCCCTTCGAACTGTCGCAAGGCCAGAAGCGCCGCCTCGCGCTCGCCGCTCTGACGGCGGATAAGCGCTGGCCGTTCCTCGTCCTCGACGAGCCAACCGCCGGCCTCGACGCCGCCGCCAGCGACGAGATCGCATCGCGCATCGCGAAGATTGCGTCGGCGGGCAGGGCGGTCATCGTCATAACCCACGACATGGACTTCGCGCTGAAGACCTGTTCGCGCGGCATCGTTCTGCATGACGGATCGCTTGCTGCCGACGCGCCGCTCCGCGACATCCTCCGAGACCACCAACTTCTCGGCAAGGCGGGCCTGTACGCGCCTGAACTCCTCCGGCTGGCCGACTGGATGGAGACCGCACCATGCTGAGCGCGCTTCATCCCCTGCCCAAGCTCATAGTCTGTCTCGTCTGGCTCGCCGCTTCCATCGCCGTCTTCGATCCGCGCTTTCAGGCTGGCATCATCGCTCTCGCGGCTCTCACGCTGATCTTCATCGAACGCCGCTCGCCGCTGCTCGTTCTCGCGCTGATGGTTCCTTTCGCGCTGTTCGGTTTCGGGTTCCTGACGACCGCGACGCTCTTTCGCGAGGAAAGCGATTTCGCCACGCGCATGGCCGCCGAGACGCCGTTCGGTTCGCCCGCCTTTTCGGCCGGCATCGTCCTCTTCCTGCGCGCCATCGCCTGCGGCATGGTCTCGGCCGTTTTCGTGCTGACGACCGAGCCCGGCCGCTTCATCAAGGCGCTGATGGCGAACTGGCGGCTCTCACCGCGCATCGGATACGCGCTCTTTTCCGCGCTGCATCTCGTGCCGGACCTCGCATCCGAAGCGCAGCAGATTCGTCTTGCCCGCGCGATGAAGAAAGGCCGCGCCCCGCGCCGCATTCCCGGTCCCTTGGAGACGGCGTCGCTCGTCGTCCCGCTTCTCGCCTTCGCCATCCGTAGAGCCAACCGCGCCGCGATCGCCATGGAAGCGCGGGGCCTGGGCGCAGGTCCCGCGCGCACCATCGTCGGCGCTCCGCGATCCGGGCGGGCAGAAGCGTTCTTCGTCGTCGCGGCCTTCGCAATCCTGGCGATGCTTTTCATTGCGACATCCGGCGTGCGGCGGGCTTGGTGAACGCAGCAAGGGCTGTTACACTTTAGCCAACGTGAAAGTCAGGAGCGCCTGCAAGCCGGCTTTGTGTGCTGGCGCGGCGCCGAAGGGAATCGAGTGACAGACCCCGAATACGGCAATGACGTGCCGTCGGACGGGGCGCGCCAGCCGCGTGGCGACGCCGGCAAAAGGTATTCGCGGCCGCCGCATGGTGGGCGCGGTGCGGATGCGCAGCCTCATGCCAATGGCAGATCCGACGACAAGATGGGCGAGAAGCCCGTCAAGGCGCGTAAAAGGCGCAAGCGCAAGCGGGGCCGCAAGGTGTTCGCGCGCGACGATGCCTCCCGGAACGGGATGCATCCAGTCGAGGCAAAGCAACAGCCGCCGCAGCCGCAACCGCAGCCCAAACAGGCCGCAGCCGCACCATCTCCCCCGCCGATGGCCGGTCGTTTCAACGGCCGCGATGCCAATGGCGGCGAGGCGCATGTCTATGCCGCGCTCGATCTCGGCACCAACAATTGCCGCCTGCTGGTCGCCATCCCCGGCAAGGGCGGCCAGTTCCGCGTCATCGACGCATTCTCGCGCATCGTGCGGCTGGGCGAGGGATTGACGGCGTCCGGCCGCCTGTCCGACGCCGCCATGGACCGCGCCGTCGAGGCGCTCAAGGTCTGTGCCGACAAACTGCGCAACCGGCGCCTGAAGCGCGTCCGCCTGATCGCGACCGAAGCCTGTCGCTCGGCTGCGAACGGCGCGGAGTTCATTGCCCGCGTCAGGCGCGAGACTGGCCTGTCGCTGGAGATCATAGACCGCAAGACCGAGGCGCGGCTCGCCGTCTCCGGCTGCGGCTCGCTGGTCGAGCGCGGCACCAAGGGCGTCGTCCTGTTCGACATCGGCGGCGGCTCTTCGGAGATCGCGCTGGTCGACGTCTCGCGCCACCGCACGCCGCGCCTTGCCAACCACATCGTCTCCTGGACGTCGCTGCCCGTCGGCGTCGTCTCGCTCGCCGAGCGGTTCGGCGGCCGGCATGTGACGCGCGAGGTTTTCGATTCCATGGTGGACGACGTCGCCGACATGCTGGACCGGTTCGAAGGCCGCGACCGGCTTTCGCATGTCCTTGCCGATGACGGCTTTCATCTTCTGGGCACGTCGGGCACGGTGACGACGCTCGCCGGCATCCATCTTGGGCTGGAGCGCTATGACCGCCGCCGCGTCGACGGCCTGTGGCTTCAGAATGCCGAGGTCGATGCGATGATCGCGACCCTGCTCGACTGGGAATTCGAAAAGCGCGTCGCCAATCCCTGTATCGGCGCCGACCGCGCCGATCTTGTCCTCGGCGGCTGCGCGATCCTCGAAGCCATCCGCCGCGTCTGGCCGTCGAAGCGCCTGCGCGTTGCCGACAGGGGCCTTCGTGAAGGCATGTTGTCCGAACTCATGGCCGACGATGGAGTCTGGCGCCGGGCCCGAAAAAAGAGACCGTTGAACGCATGACGAAACCCGTCAAACCCGGCTCCGGCCCGACAGGCGCCCGCGCGCTCAAGACCCGCGTGAAAAAGAAGCGCGGCCTCAAGAACTCGTCGCGCCGCTGGCTCGAACGCCATCTCAACGATCCTTACGTCCACCGGTCCAAGGCAGACGGATACCGCTCGCGCGCGGCCTATAAGCTGATCGAGATCGACGACAAGTACAACCTCCTGAAGCCCGGCCAGAAAATCCTCGATCTGGGGGCGGCCCCGGGCGGCTGGTGCCAGGTTGCGGCCGCTCGCGTGCAGTCGCCCCTCGACGCGCCCACGGTCGTCGGCATCGACTATCTGCATGTCGATCCGGTGCCGGGCGCTGCGCTTCTGGAGATGGATTTCCTCGACGATGACGCGCCGAAGCGTCTCATGGAGACGCTCGGCGGCGCTCCCGATCTCGTCATCTCCGACATGGCGGCCCCGACCACCGGCCATCGCCGGACGGACCACATCCGCACCATGCACCTGTGCGAGGTCGCCGCCGATTTTGCCATTTCGGTTTTGAAGCCCGGCGGGCATTTCCTGTCCAAGACATTCCAGGGCGGAACGGAGAATGCGCTGCTCGATCTTCTTAAGCGCCACTTCCGAACCGTTCACCACGTCAAGCCGCCGGCCTCGCGCGACGCCTCGGTCGAACTCTTCATCCTGGCCAAGGATTTCAAGGGCCGGCCGGAGCCGGATGGGGATCACGCGCCCGGTAGCGAGGCCTGATCGTCCTTGTGCCTCGTGAGGCCGTGACCGGACACTGTTCGGCCGGCCGTGTGAGACAGGCCGAGGATCGGCAGGATCGCGAGTGCTGCCAGCCCGCCGACCGCAAAGAAGGCGAAGGAGAAGGCGTCGAGCCCGATCGGTTCGCCGGTCCAAAGATGATGCGCTTCGAGCAACATGCCGGCGACCGCCACGCCGAGCGCGATCGAAATCTGCTGCGAGACGGCGGCGATGGCCGTCGCCTGGCTGGCCTGGCTGTCGTCGATCTCCGCGAAGACGAGCGCATTGTTCGATGTGAAGAACAGCGAGCGCAGGAAGCCCGCGACGATCAGCGTTCCGATGATGACGGCATAGGGCGTGGCGGGCGTAAAGAACCCGTTGACCGCGATCAGGCTCGCCCCGCCGATGACGGCGATGAGCAAAACCGTGCGGAAGCCGAATGCGCGCAGCGCTCTGGTCGCGAAGAACTTCAGAGAGATCGCACCGATCGCGCTTGCAAACGTCAATAGCCCCGACTGGAACGCGTCGAGCCCGAAGGCAAGCTGGAACATCAGCGGGAGCAGGAACGGCGTCGCGCCGACGCCGATCCGGAAGATCGAGCCCGACAGGATCGCGATCCGCGGCACCGGATTGTCGAACAGCCTCAGATCAAGGATCGGTGACAACGTCGCGCGCGAATGCCGCACATAGAGCACGGATGCGACAGTGCCGATGACGAGCGTCGCGACGCCGACGACAGGCGGCAGCGCCGGCAGCGACACGACGGACAGACCGAACACGATTCCCGCCGCCGCGAGTGCTGCCAGCGTAAAGCCGCGCCAGTCGATCGGTGCAGCGATTCCGCCCGGCATTTCCGGCAGCACGCGACCGGCGACGATGATGCCGAGGACGCCGATCGGCACGTTGATCAGGAAGATCCAGTGCCAGGTGAAATAGGTGGTGATGAAACCTCCGACGGGCGGGCCGATCAAGGGTCCGATCAGCGCCGGTACGGTCAGCCAGGCCATCGCCGAGACGAGCTGGTCGCGCCGCGTCGCCCGCACGAGAACCAGACGTCCCACCGGCGTCATCATCGCGCCGCCCATGCCTTGCAGGAAGCGCGAGCCGACGAAGGCTTCGAGCGAATTGGCAAAGGCGCAGAAGATCGAGCCGACGACGAAGACGCCGATGGCGATGCGAAAGACGCGCTTGGCGCCGAACCGATCGGCCATCCAGCCCGAGATCGGAATGAAGATCGCTAGCGCCACGAAATAGGAGGTGAGCGCAAGCTTGAGCGTGATCGGGCTCGTCCCGATATCGGCTGCGATCGCGGGCAGCGACGTCGCGATGACGGTCGAATCCATCTGCTCCATGAACAGCGCGACCGCGAGGATGAGCGGAATGGTGCGGTTCAAGAAGAGCGTCCGGTGGAAAGGCGCGCGAGCGGGAGCATGGGCGCGCACCTAACACGCAGCGCGCTGTCTGCACAATTGCACATGTGAACGGTTCACTTCTGTGTGAGAGCGTTTGCCGCTGTCGAGGTCTGGTCCATTTGATGCGGCATCGCTAAACAATGCAGGGAGAAAGTCGATGACAGGCACGACCGATCGTCGAACGATGTTCAAGCTGGCAGGAGGAGCCGCGATGGCCTTGACCGCTCCGCAGATCATGGTCCGCGCCGCAAGCGCGCAGATCGCGACCGCATCGGAACTCGCCAATCCGGGCTTCCACAATTTCAAGCTCGGCGATTTTCGCGTCACCACGATCCTCGATGGCGGACGTCCCTCGGAAGGCCCGCATCCGATCTTTGGCGAGGATCAGGAGGCGACGGCCGTCGCGGAACTGATGGAGGCAAATTTTCTTCCCCCCGACCAGTTCGTCAACGGCTTCGCGCCGGTCGTCATCGATACCGGGGCGGAAAAGGTCCTGTTCGACACCGGTTTGGGCGAGGGCGCACGCGCCAACGGGCTTGGCCAGTTGCGCGAGCGGATGCAGGCTGCCGGCCATCAGCCCGACGAGATCGATATCGTCGTCCTCACTCACTTTCACGGCGACCATATTGGCGGATTGATGGAAGGCGGCGAGCCGGCCTTCGCCAATGCCCGCTACGTCGCCGGGCAGGCCGAATACGACTTCTGGACGGCGCCTGAGCGTGCCGAAGGCCAGACCGCCAATGCCGCGCAGGCGGTCGAAGCGAATGTCGTGCCGCTGGCCGAGAACATGACCTTTATCGGGGATGGCGACGAGGTGGTGCCGGGCATTTCGGCGGTTGCCGCCTTCGGACATACGCCCGGCCATCTGGCATTTTCGGTCGAAAGCGGCGGGCGCCGCCTGATGCTGGTTGCCGACGCGGCCAATCACTATGTCGCCTCGCTGATGCGGCCCGACTGGCATGTTCGCTTCGATATGGACAAGGACATGGCGGTCGAGACGCGCAAGCGCCTGTTCGACATGATCGCCACCGATCGCATTCCCTTCATCGGCTATCACATGCCGTTTCCGGCTGTGGGCTATGTCGAGAAGGTCGATCCGGGGTACCGCTACGTTCCGGCGACCTATCAGTTCGATCTGTAATCTTGCCGCAATCCCGCAAATCCCGGCCGCTTGCTTGCGGCCGGGATTTGCGTAACGCCCAAGCTTCGCCGCAATCGCCCGGAAAAGGACGACGCGACGAAAGACATCTTCGACGGATATTCATGACGGAAACGACGATCGATCGCCGCCGGCTTCTCGTTCTGGGTAGCGCGGCAATCGTGCTTGCGCCGCTGGCGGGATGCCTGTCCCGAGGACCGTCCGGCGAGAGCGTGCGGATGAGCCGCGAAGGGACGCCGCTCTTCGCCGGCATCCGCGAAGCCAATTCGCTGGGCGCGGTCCGCGCCGACCGCGAGCTTGAGACGGCGGCGATCGTCCAGGCCGGCTACATGGCGCAATCGGGCCGGATGGCGCACGACACCGGCATCGGCCGTTCGTTTCAGACGCGCATGGGCAAGGTGAACACCAATGGCGCCGCGGCGGAAAATCTCGCCCGCGGCCGAATGGACCTCGTTCGCGTCATGGACATCTGGATGAATTCGCCCGGTCACCGCCGCAACATGCTCGATGCGAAATTTTCACGTTTCGGCCTTGGCTATGTCACCGATCCGCGCGATCCCGCCCAGCGCTATTGGGCGATGGTGCTCGCGGCCTGACCTGGTCGGAGCGACGAAAATGAGCAGTCATGCTGCACCGCAGCGCTTCCCATATGGCAGGGGACGTGTTACGAGCCGCCGCCAATCCAAGTTTCCCGGCGAGGAATGGCAATGGCGAAAATCATCGAATCCGCAACCGGCGCAATCGCGCTCACCTTCGACGACGTGCTGTTGCAGCCCGGCCATTCGAATGTGATGCCGGGACAGACGGATGTCTCCACCCGCATCGCCCGCGACATCGAACTGAACATCCCGATCCTGTCGGCCGCCATGGACACGGTTACGGATTCGCGGCTCGCCATCGCCATGGCGCAGGCCGGCGGCATCGGCGTCGTTCACCGCAATTTCTCTCCCGCCGAACAGGCCGAACAGGTCCGCCAGGTCAAGAAGTTCGAAAGCGGCATGGTCGTCAATCCGGTCACGATCGGCCCCGACGCCACGCTCGGCGATGCGCAGGCACTGATGCGCGCGCACGGGATTTCGGGCATCCCGGTCGTCGAGAATGGCGGCACCGGCGGTCACCGCACCGGCCGCCTCGTCGGCATCCTGACCAATCGCGATGTCCGCTTCGCCTCCGACCCGGCGCAGACGGTCCGCGAACTGATGACGCATCGCGATCTGATCACGGTCAAGGAAACGGTCAGTCAGGACGAGGCCAAGCGCCTTCTCCACCAGCACCGCATCGAAAAGCTGCTGGTCGTCGACGGCGACGGACGCTGCGTCGGCCTCATCACCGTCAAGGACATCGAGAAGTCGCAGCTCAACCCCAACGCCTCCAAGGATGCGCAGGGTCGCCTGCGCGTCGCTGCCGCCACCAGCGTCGGCGATGACGGCTTCGAGCGCGCGGAACGCCTGATCGACGCCGGCGTCGACCTGATCGTCATCGACACCGCCCACGGTCACTCGCAACGCGTCCTCGACGCAGTGCTGCGCGCCAAGAAGATGTCGAACTCGGTGCGCATCATCGCCGGCAACGTCGCGACGGCCGAGGCGACCAAAGCACTGATCGATTCGGGGGCTGATGCGGTCAAGATCGGCATCGGACCGGGCTCCATCTGCACCACCCGCATCGTCGCCGGCGTCGGCGTGCCGCAGCTTTCCGCCATAATGGGCGCGGCCGAGGAAGCCGACAAGTCCGGCGTCGGCGTCATCGCCGATGGCGGCATCAAGTTCTCGGGCGACCTCGCCAAGGCGCTCGCGGCCGGCGCGTCGGCGGCAATGGTCGGTTCGCTTCTGGCCGGCACCGACGAAAGCCCCGGCGAGGTCTATCTGCATCAGGGCCGCTCCTACAAATCCTATCGCGGCATGGGCTCGGTCGGCGCGATGGCGCGCGGCTCGGCCGATCGTTACTTCCAGGCCGAGGTCCGCGATACGCTCAAGCTGGTGCCGGAGGGCATCGAGGGCCAGGTGCCCTATAAGGGCCCGGTCGCCGGCGTCCTCCACCAACTCGTCGGCGGCCTCAAGGCGGCGATGGGCTATGTCGGCGCGCCGAACCTTGCCGAACTGCGCAACCGCGCCACCTTCGTGCGCATCTCCAACGCCGGCTGGCGCGAGAGCCACACGCATGACGTGACGATTACCCGCGAAAGTCCGAACTATCCCGGTATGAGTTGAGAGGGGCTATGAACCAGACCGCAATCTTCTGGCCGATGCTGGCGCATGTCGCGCTGGTCTACGCCATATATGTCCTGATGTTCCTGCGCCGCAAGGCTGCCGTTCAGGCCGGTTCGACCAAGATTTCGCAGTTCCGCGAGAATACGAACGAGCCGCCCGAAAGTCTCTTCGTGCGCAACAATCTGACGAACCAGTTCGAACTGCCGATCCTATTTCACGCCTGCTGTCTGGCGCTCTACGCCGTCGGTGCGGCCGGTCTCTTCGCCGTCCTCCTTGCCTGGATCTTCGTTCTCTCGCGTTACGTCCACGCCTATATCCACGTGACGTCGAACCGCATCCGCTATCGCCAGCCGGCCTTCTCGCTGGGCTTCCTCGTTCTGGCGATCATGTGGATCTGGCTGGCGATCGCCATTATCTAGCCAGCGCGCCGATCGTCTCGGCGAGGGCGCGGAAATCTGCCTCGCGCGCGGCCCGCTTTCGCCAAGCCATGCCGATCGTCCGCGAGGGAATCGGTGCGGAGAACGGGACGAACTTGACGCCCGGCAGTGCCCGCGAGGCCGCCAGAGCCATCTCCGGCACCAGCGTCAGTCCCTGGCCATGCGCCACCATCTGCAAAAGTGTCGTCAGGCTCGTCGCGCCGAAATTCGACATGGCGAGCGGCTTGACCGATCCGCAGATCGCGAGCGCCTGATCGCGCAGGCAATGTCCTTCTTCGAGAAGGATCAACCGTTCGAGCTGCGGGCTCTCGGGCGGGACGGGCGGCTCGATGAAATTCGGGTCGTTCTGGGGCACGGCGAGCAGGAAGCCGTCATCGAGCATCGGCGCAGAGGCAAGCCGCGCGTCGTCGAGGGGGAGGGCGGCGATGAACGCATCGAGCCGTCCGGCGAGAGTCTCTTCGACGAGCGTCGAGGTCACCGATTCCTTCAATTCAAGCGAAAGATCGGGAAAGCGCGCACCGATCGCCGGCAGGATGGCGGGCAGAAGGTAGGGCGCGACGGTGGGGATGACCCCGAGCCGCAACCGGCCCGACATCGCCCCGCGCTCGCGCCGCGCGAGCCCCTCGATCTCGTGCATTTCAGCCAGCACGCGCTCGATGCGCGGCAAAAGCGACTGCGCGTCCTCCGACAGCGTTACGCCTTGCCGCGTACGCTCGAACAGTCGCGTTCCCAGCTTGTCCTCCATCTCCGCGATCTGTGCGGAAAGCGCCGGTTGCGTGACGCCGGCAAGCTGCGCCGCGCGGCCGAAATGCTGCGTTTCGGCGAGCGCAACGAAATATTCCATCTGCCGGATGGTCACCTTGATCATAATGACAAATTATCGTCGATCCAAGAAATCGCAATTTGAAATTATCATTCCGGTCGAATATCTCCACTCTAAAGCAAGTTTGGAATTCCGATTTCGGGCCACCGAGCAATTTCGCCAGGGAGATATGATCATGGACGCCAAGGTTGACGACAAGGGCGCAGGAAAGTGCCCCATTCCGCATTCGAGAGGGAGGCAGAACCGCGACTGGTGGCCGAACCAGCTCAATGTCAGCGTGCTGCACCAGAACACGCCGGATGCCAATCCGATGGGCGAGGCGTTCGACTATGTGAAAGAGTTCGAGAGCCTCGACCTCGATGCAGTCATCGCGGATCTTCATGCGCTGATGACCGATTCGCAGGACTGGTGGCCGGCCGACTACGGCCATTACGGCCCGTTCTTCATCCGCATGGCCTGGCACAGCGCCGGCACCTACCGGATCGGTGACGGACGCGGCGGCGGCGGGCGCGGCCAGCAGCGCTTTGCGCCGCTCAATAGCTGGCCGGACAACGGCAATCTCGACAAGGCCCGCCGCCTGCTTTGGCCGATCAAGCAGAAATACGGCAGCAAGCTGTCCTGGGCCGACCTGATGATCCTGACGGGCAACGTCGCGCTCGAATCCATGGGCTTCAAGACCTATGGCTTCGGCGGCGGCCGCGCCGATACCTGGGAGCCGGAAAATCACGTGAACTGGGGCGCCGAGGACAAGTGGCTGGCCGACAGTTCGCACGCCAACAGCCGCTATTCGGGCGACCGTGAGCTTCACGGCGATCTCGGCGCCGTTCAGATGGGCCTGATCTACGTCAATCCGGAAGGCCCGGACGGCAATCCGGACCCGATGAAGTCGGCGCGCGATATCCGCGAAACCTTCGGCCGCATGGCGATGAACGACGAGGAGACCGTCGCGCTGGTCGCCGGCGGCCACACCTTCGGCAAGGCGCACGGCGCAGGTCCCGCAAACCATGTCGGCTCCGAGCCTGAAGGCGCGGAGATCGAGCATCAGGGTCTCGGCTGGGCTTCAACCTTCGAGAGCGGCATGGCCGGCCATACCATCACCAGCGGCATCGAAGGTGCATGGACGCCGACGCCGATCACCTGGGACATGACCTTCTTCGACACGCTTTACGGTCATGAATGGGAACTGACCCGGAGCCCGGCCGGCGCGCATCAGTGGAAGCCGGTCGGCACGACCGGCGACGGCAAGGTGCCGGACGCCCATGACGGCCAGAAGAAGCACGCCCCGATGATGACGACCGCCGACATGGCGCTGCGCACCGATCCCGAATATGACCGCATCTCACGCCGTTTCCATGCCAATCCGCAGGAGTTTGCGCTGGCCTTTGCCAAGGCATGGTTCAAGCTGACCCATCGCGACATGGGGCCGCTGAAGCTCTATCGCGGCAAGCTGGTGCCCAAGGAGCCGCTGATCTGGCAGGACCCGATTCCCGAAGTCGACCACCCGCTCGTCGATGCATCGGACATCGCGGCGCTGAAGCAGAAGATCGCCGCCAAAGGGCTCACGGTGTCGGAACTTGCCTCCGTCGCATGGGCGTCGGCATCGACCTTCCGCGAATCCGACAAGCGCGGCGGCGCCAATGGCGCGCGTATCCGCCTTGCCCCGCAGAAGGACTGGGACGTCAATCGCCCCGCCGAACTCGCCAAGGTGCTCGCCGCGCTGGAATTGATCCAGGGTGAATTCAATGCGGGGGGCAGGAAGGTGTCGCTGGCCGACCTGATCGTGCTTGCCGGCTCCGTCGCGGTGGAGAAGGCGGCGAAGGATGCGGGCCATAACGTGACGGTTCCGTTCACGCCGGGCCGCATGGACGCAACGCAGGAACAGACAGAGGTCGAATCCTTCGACTACAT
Source organism: Mesorhizobium sp. YIM 152430 (assembly GCF_029210365.1). Taxonomy (GTDB): domain Bacteria; phylum Pseudomonadota; class Alphaproteobacteria; order Rhizobiales; family Rhizobiaceae; genus Aliihoeflea. Next base: position 67,165 of record NZ_JARGES010000025.1, on the reverse strand, counting down.
GGAGCCGAAGGCCGATGGATTCCGCAACTACGTGCGCAACCCGATCATGTCGGTCGAGGAACATCTGGTCGATCGTGCCCAGTTGCTCCAGCTTACCGCGCCGGAGATGACCGTGCTCGTCGGCGGTCTACGCGTCCTTGAGGTCGGCAGTCCCGAGCATGGCGTCCTGACCGAGCGGCCCGGCAAACTCACCAACGACTTCTTCGTTAACCTGCTCGACATGGGCACGAAGTGGAAGGGCATCGAAGGCTCGAACGGCGTGTTCGAGGGCAATGACCGCAAGACGGGCGAGAAGCGCTGGACCGCAACGCGGGCGGACCTGATCTTCGGCTCGCATTCGCAACTCCGCGCCTTTGCCGAAGTCTATGGCAGCGCCGACGCGAATGAAAAATTCGTCAAGGACTTCGTCGCCGCCTGGGTCAAGGTCATGGAACTCGACCGTTTCGACCTGAAGGAAGAAGCGCGCCGCAAGGCCGCCTGATCGTAGTTGCCAAATACAGATCGAAGGCCGGGCATTTGCCCGGCCTTCCTCTTTTTTTACCGCCGATTTTCCTGTTGCCGCGCGCGTCCGCTCCCGCTAGCAAGCGCCTATCCGGGCAACCGACTACAGGATGACGACATGCGTTTGGGCGGCAGGCTGGCAGCAGCCATAGAGGTTTTGACCGACATGGAGGCCCGCCACAGGCCGGCGGCCGAGGCTCTGAAGGATTGGGGACTGTCGCATCGCTTCGCCGGTGCGGGTGATCGCGCCGCCATCGGCAACATCGTTTATGACGCGCTACGCCGCAAACGGTCCGCCGGCTGGCTCGCCGGCTCCGACACCCCGCGCGGCATGGCGCTCGGAGCATTGGCCCTCGAAAACGGAATGTCCGCCGCAGACATCGCTGCCGCGGTCGAAGGCGACCGCTTCGCGCCCGAACCGCCCACCGCGGATGAAGCCGAGGCCCTGTCGCAGCATAGACTCGCTGACGCGCCCGCGCTCGTCCAGGCGGACTGTCCCGACTGGTGCGAGTCCCTTCTGCGCAAGACCTTTGGCGAGGATTGGATCGCCGAAACCGCTGCACTCGCTGCCCGTCCCCCGCTCGACATGCGCGTCAATACGCTCAAGTCCCCGATGGATCGTGTCGCCTCCGAATTGAAGCAGACCGGCGCACAGGAAACGACCATCGCGCCGCATGGCCTGCGCATTGCGCCCATTGAAGGCGCAGGGCGCCATCCGAACGTTCAGGTCGAGCCGGCCTTCCAGAAAGGGTGGTTCGAGGTTCAGGACGAGGGTTCGCAAATGGCAGCCGCACTCGCGGGCGCCGGGCCCGGAATGCAGGTGCTCGACTATTGCGCAGGCGCCGGCGGCAAGACGCTCGCGCTCGCCGCCGCGATGGCGAACAAGGGCCAGATTTTCGCCCACGACGCCGACAAGTCGCGGCTGGCGCCGATCTTCGACCGGCTGAAACGGGCGGGGGTCCGCAACGCGCAGGTCGTGGCAGGCGCCGCCGGCCTGTCGGGCCATGAAGGCCAGATGGACCTCGTTCTCATCGACGCGCCCTGCACCGGCTCCGGCACCTGGCGGCGACGTCCCGACGCCAAATGGCGTCTGACCGACCGACAGCTCGAAATCCGCACCGGCGAACAGGCCGAAATCCTCCAGAAGGCCGCACGCTTCGTGAAGCCGGGGGGCCGCCTCGTCTACGTCACCTGTTCGGTCTTCGACGCCGAAAACGGCGCCCAGATCGACCACTTCGTCGCCGCCGACCCGGATTTCACGCCCGTCGATCATGCGGCCCATTTCGACGCGGTCTTTCCCGGCCGGTCGGACAAGGCACGGATCGCTCCCGCGCGCGGCATCGTCCTCTCACCGCATCGCACCGGTACGGACGGCTTCTTCGTGGCAGTGCTGGAGCGCAGTTCGTAAAGGCAGACCTGAAACAAAGTTGCCATTCCGCGACCCGCCCCCTTCTCAACCGCTTACAGCGGCTCCCGCATCGATTGACCTTTCCGTCGAAAGCGCCAGATGCTCGGCAATCACCGCCGGAGCGCCCCATGACCCGTTTCCTTACTCTTGCCCTCTTCGTCATCCTCGTCGTCGGCGGCGGCTCGCTGATCGGCATCAACAATGTTCCCGGCGAATGGTATCAGGCGCTCGCCAAGCCTCCCTTCAACCCGCCGAATTGGATCTTCGGGCCGGTCTGGACGATCCTCTACGTCCTGATCGCCGTCGCCGGCTGGCGGGTCTGGAACGCGGAGCGCACCGGCGGCGCGATGTCCGTCTGGTGGCTGCAACTCGGCCTCAACTTCCTCTGGTCGCCGGTCTTCTTCACCCTCAACCAGATTGGCCTTGCGTTCCTCATCATCGTCGTGCTGCTGGCCTCGATCCTCGCCTTCGTCCGCATCAACTGGCATCGCGACCGGACGTCCGCCGTCCTCTTCCTGCCCTATGCCGCATGGGTCGCCTTCGCGACTCTCCTCAACGGCTCGATCTGGCTGCTGAATTGACGTTTGCGTGCCCGCGCGCCATTCCTTGGCGCCATCACGCAAGAGGTCTGCGATGCCCATGATCCTGAGCCGTTCCGACCAGAAACCGTCACCCGGGGGTACAGTCCTCTTCGAAGGCGGCGAGCACGGCGCGCCGGTCTCGCTCTTCCTCATCGACACCGCGAAAGGAGAGGGGCCTGGGCTTCACCGCCACCCCTATCCGGAGATGTGGGTCATCCATGAAGGGGCAGCGCGTTTCGTGGTCGGTGACGACGAACACATCGCAGGACCCGGCGACCTTGTGCTGGTCGAAGCGTGTATCTGGCATGGCTTCAAGAGCATCGGCGATGTCCGCCTGAAGGCCACCTGCATCCATTCCAACGGCTGTGTCATACAGGAATTCAAGGCAAATTTGCAGGACTAGTCCTCCGCTCGGCCTTCGCCTTTCCGATCGTGCTGGTAGCGATGCTTGAGGGGAAAGGGCGGCAACCACGATTCCCGACGCACGGTCCACAACTCATAAGTCGGCATGAACCGGTCGGGCGCATCCAGCGCCCCAAGGTTCACTTCGGTCTCGTCGCCGCTGCGACCGAAGACGGGCGAACCGCAATCGGCACAGAAGAACCGGCCATTGTAGCCGCGCGCCTCGCCCTCGACCGTTACGGCATCGGCTGGAAAGATCGCCGATGCATGGAACAATGCCCCGTGATGCTTGCGGCATGTCAGGCAGTGGCAAAGACCGACCCGGTATGGCCGCGCCGTTGCAACGATCCTCAGCTTGCCGCACACGCAGCCTCCGGTAACCCCGTCCATGGCTCAGCCCTCCCGTCATTCGAACGGCTGGCATGATACAGGCGTAGAAGCCTTGCGGAAGCCCGATTGCCACCGTCATGCTGCTCTGCAATAAGCGCATCACAGCATGAAGGTGACCCATGACCGATCTCTTGAAGCCGGATGGCGATTTCGAGGAACGCGTACGCGAGAGCTTCGCGCGCCAGGAGGTGATGCGCACGATCGGCGCTTCCCTGACCAGCGTAACGCCAGGTATCGTCGAGATCGAAATGGGTTATCAGACATCGTTGACCCAGCAGCACGGCTATCTCCATGCCGGCATGATTTCCACCGCGCTCGATTCTGCCTGCGGCTACGCGGCCTATTCGCTGATGCCGGCCGACGCCGCCGTGCTGACGATCGAGTTCAAGGTCAATCTCCTTTCGCCTGGCAAGGGTGACCGCTTCCTTTTCCGCGGCTCCGTCACCAAGCCGGGCCGCACCATCATCGTCGCCGACGGTCAGGCCTATGCGATCGATGGCGACCGCAATCCCAAGCTCGTCGCAACCATGACGGCGACGATCATGGTCGTCTCCGGCCGCGCCGGCATTCGCGGGTGATCGGGCGGCCGCGCCCATTGCGCTCGCAGTCGCTTTTCTCTAAAGGCCCGTCATGACGAACGAAGCCCATCCAGACACCGTCCTCATCATCGATTTCGGCTCCCAGGTCACGCAGCTCATCGCGCGCCGCGTGCGCGAAGCGGGCGTCTATTCCGAGATCGTTCCCTTCCAGCTCGCCGAAGAAGCCTTCCGCCGTATCGGCCCCAAGACCGTCATCCTGTCGGGCGGCCCCGCCTCGACGACGGAAATGGGCAGCCCACGCGCGCCACAAATCGTGTTCGAGGCAGGCATCCCGGTCCTCGGGATCTGCTATGGCGAGCAGACCATGTGCGCACAGCTCGGCGGCAGGGTCGAGGGCGGGCATCACCGCGAATTCGGCCGCGCCTTCCTCGACATCGAGGACGAATGCGCGCTCTTCACCGGCGTCTGGGCCAAGGGAACTCGCCATCAGGTCTGGATGAGCCATGGCGACCGCGTCACCGCCATTCCCGAAGGCTTTCGCGTCGTCGGCACCTCGACCGGCGCCCCCTTCGCGGCAATCGCCGACGAGAAGCGCAAATTCTATGCCGTCCAGTTCCACCCAGAAGTCGTCCACACACCGGACGGTGCGAAGCTCCTGTCGAATTTCGTCCACAAGATCGCGGGTCTTGCCGGCGACTGGACGATGGCCGCCTACCGCGAGCAGGCCGTGCAGGCGATCCGCGATCAGGTCGGCGACGGAAAGGTCATCTGCGCACTCTCTGGCGGCGTCGATTCCTCCGTCGCCGCGCTGCTGATCCACGAGGCGGTCGGTGACCAGTTGACCTGCATCCTCGTCGACCACGGCCTGATGCGAAAGAACGAGGCGGCCGACGTCGTCGCCATGTTCCGCGAGCACTACAATCTGCCGCTGATACTCGTGAATGCGCAGGACCGCTTCATCGGTGCGCTCGAAGGCGAAAGCGATCCGGAGAAGAAGCGCAAGACCATCGGCCGTCTCTTCATCGAGGTCTTCGAGGAAGAGGCGAAGAAGTTGGGCGGCGCGGACTTTCTGGCGCAGGGCACGCTCTATCCCGACGTCATCGAAAGCGTTTCCTTCACCGGCGGCCCGTCGGTCACGATCAAGTCGCACCACAATGTAGGCGGCCTGCCCGAGCGCATGAACATGAAGCTCGTCGAGCCGCTGCGCGAGCTCTTCAAGGACGAAGTGCGCGTCCTCGGCAAGGAACTCGGCCTGCCAGAGCACTTCATCGGCCGCCATCCGTTCCCCGGGCCTGGCCTTGCGATCCGCTGCCCCGGCGGCATCACCCGCGAGAAGCTCGAAATCCTGCGCGAGGCCGACGCAATCTATCTCGACGAGATTCGCAAGGCCGGCCTCTACGACGCCATCTGGCAGGCCTTCGCCGTGCTGCTTCCCGTCCAGACGGTCGGCGTGATGGGTGACGGGCGCACCTATGAATTCGTCTGCGCCCTGCGAGCCGTCACCTCGGTCGACGGTATGACGGCCGACTTCTACCATTACGACATGGAATTCCTCGGCCGCGCCGCCACCCGCATCATCAACGAGGTCAAGGGCGTCAACCGCGTCGTCTACGACGTCACCTCCAAGCCCCCCGGCACGATCGAGTGGGAATGAGTCGTTGACCGTCGCGATCTACGGCATCCGCAATTGCGACACGATGAAGAAGGCGTTCGCCTGGCTCGACGCCAATGGCGTCGCCTATGCCTTTCATGACTACCGCGTCGGCGGCATCGGTAAGGACGACATTTCCCGCTGGTGCGAAGCCGCCGGCTGGGAGAAGGTCTTGAACAAGGCGAGTCGCACCTTTCGGGCGCTGCCAGCCGAAACGCGCGACGATCTCGACGAAGACAAGGCGATTGCCCTGATGGCCGGCGAACCGACCATGATCAAGCGTCCGGTGCTCGATACCGGCGAGACGATCGAGATCGGCTTCAAGCCCAATCTTTACGCCCAGCTTTTCGGGCGCTGAACGAACTGCGCGCGCCAAAGCCGGCTTGCGCGAAGTTTTTGCATTGCACCGCGATCGCCTCTCGTTAATCTCGTCGCAGAATGCACGCACCCGCCCTCTCCGTTTCTCCGTTCAGATTGGCTGTTGCCGGTATGCTCTCCATGGCCGTTGCCATGGGCGTCGGCCGCTTCGTCTATACGCCGATCCTGCCGGGTATGATGGCCGCCCTCGGCCAGACCACGTCCGAAGCGGGCTTCATTGCCGCGTCCAACTACACCGGCTATCTCGTCGGCGCGCTGATCGCCGGCGGCGGCTGGGCGCATGGCTGGGAGCGGGCGCTGTCGCTGGCAAGCCTCGCGCTCAGCACCGCGCTTTGTCTCGCCATGGCGCTGACCGACGATCTGGCCGCGTTCCTCGCGATCCGCTTTGCAGCCGGCGTTGCCAGCGCCTTCGTCATGGTCTTCCTGTCGAGCATCGTCTTTGCCGGGCTTGGCAGGCTCGATCGTGGCGATCTGCACTGGATGCATTTCGGTGGCGTCGGCGTCGGCATCGCCCTGTCGTCGTCGATGGTCGCGCTGCTCGCCTTCGGTCAATTCGGCTGGCGGGCGAACTGGGTCGGCGCGGCCGCCCTGTCGCTGGCGGCCTTGGTCGTGATCTGGCTGCTCCTGCCGCGCGCAGGCGGGCAGGGCGGTTCGGACGTCAAGGAGCCGGCGCTCGTCTTCTCGCCCGCGCTGAAACGGATCGTCTGGGCCTATGGCATTTTCGGCTTCGGCTATGTCGTGACGGCCACCTTTCTCATCGCCATCGTCCGTGGCAACGAAAGCGGCGCGGTGCTCGAAGCCTTGGTTTGGCTCGTCACCGGCCTTGCCGTCATCCCGTCGGTATACCTGTGGGCGCTGGCCGCGCGGCGGTGGGGTTTGCGGCCGGTCTTCGCGGTCGGATGCGGCGTCGAGGCTGCCGGCGTCATGGCGAGCGTCGCGCTTGGCGGCATGACCGGCCCGCTCCTCGGCGGTATCCTGCTCGGCAACACTTTCGTCGCCATTACGGCGCTCGGCATCCAGATCGGCCGAAACCTTGCCGGCCCGTCGCCGCGCAAGGTGCTTTCGGTCATGACCGCCGCCTTCGGTCTCGGCCAGATCGTCGGCCCGGTCGTGGCCGGCATCGTCGCGGATTGGACCGGCGGCTTTTTCTGGCCGTCCGTCCTTGCCGCGCTGGCTTTGGCCATCTCCGCCTGGCTGGCCCTGTCATCGAAGACGGCGACGCGTTCCTGACCTGTCGCTGGCGCAGTCGACATATTAGAATGGTCAGCAAAGGGGCGTGCAATGCTGATTCTCATTTTCGGACTCATCCTCTTTCTCGGTATTCACTCGGTAAGGATCATCGCGCCGGAGCTGCGCGATGCGCAGATCGCCGCGCGTGGCCGGGGAGCATGGAGGGGGCTCTATTCGATTGTCGCCCTTGCCGGCCTCGTGCTGATCGTCTGGGGCTATGGTCTCGCGCGGCAGACGGCGCCAATCCTCTACGAACCGTCGGTCTGGACGCGCCATCTCAATCTTCTCCTGATGGTCTTCGCATTCATCGCGCTGGCGGCGTCCCAATTGCCAGCAGGCCGGATCAAGGCGGCATTGAAGCATCCGATGCTGGTTGCCGTGAAAGTCTGGGCGCTCGGCCATCTTCTCGCCAATGGCGATCTGGCGGCGTTGCTGCTGTTTGGCACTTTCCTCGCATGGGCGGTGCTCGACCGCATTTCGGTCAACCGACGGGGTGATGACGGGCCGACGCCGGGGCCGGTCAAATGGGATGTGGCAGCGATCGTCGTCGGCCTTGTCGCCTATGTGCTCTTCGCCTTCGTTCTCCACGAATGGCTGATCGGCGTGCCTGTCATCGCGTGATTTTGCCGCCCCGCCGCGCCGCGCGGGGATTTACCCTTCCATGACGGCGAATTTCGGCTAAAACGCTCGCCAATGCGGGCGCCTGGCGCGCCCTGATCCCCGAACGATGGTTGTGCCTGATGTCCGACGACAGTTTCATCCGCGAGGTCAATGAGGAGCTTCGACAGGATCGCGCGCGTCAGATCTGGGATCGCTACGGTCTCGCAGCGCTCGGTGTCGCCGCGGTCGTCGTGGCCGCCACGATGCTCTATGTCGCGTGGGACTGGTGGACGACACGCCAGGCCAATGCCTCCGGTGACCGCTTCTCGCAGGCGTTGACGCTGGCCAATGAGGGGCAGAGCGAACAGGCTCTCGCCGAACTTTCCGCGCTTCAGGAAGACGGCTTCGGCGCCTATCCGGTGCTGGCCCGCTTCCGCACCGCCACCGTCCAGGCCGACGCCGGCGATCATGCAGCCGCCATCGCGTCTTTCGATGCCGTCGCCAGCGACAACGCCATTCCGCAGGCGATCCGCGACACGGCGCGGTTGCGCGCCGGATATCTTCTGGTCGATCATGGTTCCTATGACGACGTCGCCGCCCGCCTCGAGGCGATGACGTCGGACGACAATGCGATGCGTCACTCCGCCCGCGAGGCGCTTGCGCTCGCCGCCTGGAAGGACGGTCAGTCGGACGAGGCTTTGCGACTCTTCGATCTGATCGTCGGCGACGAGCGCGTTTCCGCCAATATGCGCCAGCGCGCGCAGATGATGGTCGAACTCATCCGCGGCACACAGGAACCTTCGTGAGCTTCAAACTCGCCATCATCGGCCGCCCGAATGTCGGCAAGTCGACGCTGTTCAACCGGCTGGCCGGCCGCAAGCTCGCGCTCGTCGACGATACGCCCGGCGTGACGCGCGACCGCCGTGCCCATACGGCCAGGCTCTACGATCTCGAATTCGAGGTGATCGACACGGCGGGCCTCGAGACCGCAGAGGCGGCAAGCCTTGCCGGACGTATGCGCCAGCAGACGGAGATTGCCATCGACGAGGCGGATGTCGTCTGCTTCGTCGTCGACGCCAAGACCGGCCTGATGCCGGACGATCGCGCCTTCGCCGACATCGTCCGCCGCTTCGGCAAGCCGGTCGTCCTCGCCGCCAACAAGGCGGAAGCGCGCGGCGCCCAGGGCGGATTCCTCGAGGCCTGGGAACTCGGCCTCGGCGAACCGGTCGGCATTTCGGCCGAACACGGCGAGGGCATGGTCGACCTGCGCGACGCCATCGTCGCCGCGATTGGCGAGGAAAGGGCCTTCGGGGGCGAGGAAGACGAGGACGACAGAGTCGCCGATCAGCCCTTGATCGGCGAAGACGTCTCCGACGAGGACGAGGAGGCGATTCCCGCCTATGACGCGACGAAGCCGCTGCGTATCGCCGTCGTCGGGCGTCCGAATGCCGGCAAGTCGACCCTGATCAATGCACTCGTCGGCGAGGAGCGTCTCCTGACCGGCCCGGAGGCGGGCATCACGCGCGATTCGATCTCGGTCGATTGGGACTGGAACGGCCGCAAGATCAAATTGTTCGACACCGCGGGAATGCGCCGCAAGTCGCGTGTGCAGGAAAAGCTGGAGAAACTGTCGGTCGCCGATGGTCTGCGCGCCATCCGCTTCGCCGAGGTCGTCGTCATCGTCTTCGATGCGACGATCCCGTTCGAAAAGCAGGATCTGACCATAGCGGACCTGATCATTCGCGAGGGCAGGGCGCCGGTGCTGGCCTTCAACAAATGGGATCTCATCGAAAATCGTCAGGAACTTCTGGCGGAATTGCGTGAGAAGACGACGCGGCTCCTGCCGCAGGTGCGCGGGCTTCAGGCCGTCACCATCTCGGCCGAAACCGAGCGCGGTCTCGACAAGCTGATGCAGGCGATCGAAACGACGCATCGTGTCTGGAACACGCGCATTTCGACCGGTCGTCTCAATCGATGGCTGGAAGGCGTCACGGCGCATCATCCGCCGCCGGCCGTCGCCGGTCGGCGGTTGAAGATCAAGTACATCACCCAGATCAAGACTCGCCCGCCCGGATTCGTGCTCTCCTGCACGCGCCCTGAGGCCGTGCCGCAAAGCTATATCCGTTATCTGACGAACGAGCTTCGCAAGGACTTCGAGATGCCGGGCGTGCCGATCCGCATGATGCTGCGCGCGTCGGAAAATCCGTTCGCCGGTCGGGCCAGAAAGAGAACATGACGGATATGTCGGCCATTCGGCCGTTCAATTGCCGCTAAGTCACATTCACGCCTTACTCCTTGGCGAAACGCCGTCTCTTGAGTGATTTGAGGGGACGGGCGACCGTCGGTCATCACCGGGACATGATCGGGCCACTGGCGCTGTCCCAGCGTCATTAACCGCCCATAAAGGTTAATCGATCATTTTTTGCCGGTGTTGGCTTTCAGATGCGTATGGAGCGGGATCATTGCAGGTAAGGCGTTTGTCGCGTCGCTTGAGAAGCGTATTCGAAGGCAGGTCTGCGATGACCCCTGCGCTTTTCGGCATCGGCATCTGGCTGGCCTTTCCCACCGCCGCCGCTTTCCAGGACATGACGAGTTTCGTCTCGGGTCTTGAAACCGGGTCAGGTCGCTGGGGCGCGGTGGTCGAGCAGGCGCAGGCCGGCTCGATCCAGCAGGCGGAGCTTCCCTTCGTCGATGCGACCGTGACCGGCGCGATCGCAGGTGCGGGCTTCAAGGTTCCCGGCCTCGGCACGGTCGCGCTTCGCTCGCAGGATGGCGAAAAGAACATCCGGCCCGACGAGGATCGCGTCAACCGCACGGGCAAGCAGGGCCGACTGTTGAAGATCGCACCTGTCTCTCCGCCGAAATTCTTCAATGCCGGCTCGATCCTCGAGCGCACCTCCTCGCTGCACGATGTCGAGCCTGAGTTTGCGATGGCCTTCGTCAAGCCGGAGATCGAGGGCAAGGAACTCGACATCGCGCTCGCCTTCCATCCCACTCACCGGCCGATCGAGAACGACATGCCGATCGTGCTCGCCTCGCTGGTCACCAACGAGAAGGCCGATATCCTCGCCACCGCCTATGCGCCGGCTGCGCCCAATTATGCGACGGCATCGCCATTCGCGAGCCTCTTGAAAGGCGAGGACCCATCCGATGGCCGTTTCATTCCGCCTATGGCACCGGGCGATCATGCCTGGATGAAGATGCCGCTTCCGCCCCATGTCTTTTCCGACAAGGAGCAGAAGTGCCTGGCCGAGGGCATCTATTTCGAGGCACGCGGCGAGGAGGTGAAGGGACAGGCGGCCGTCGCCCAGGTCATTCTCAACCGCGTGCGTGCCCCGGCCTATCCCAACACGATCTGCGGCGTCGTCTACCAGAACCGCACCTGGCGCAACCGCTGCCAGTTCTCTTTCGCCTGCGACGGCACCAAGCCGCGCGTGACCAGTGCGCCGCACTACAAGCTCGCCTCCGATGTTGCGATGGCGGTCACCGCCGGGAAGATCTTCTTGCCCGAGGTCGGCTCCTCCACCCATTATCATGCCACCTATGTCAGCCCACGCTGGGCGCGTACCATGGACAAGGTGAAGAAGATCGGGCTCCACATCTTCTATCGCACCAAGGGCGGCGGCTGGAGCTGATTGCAGGCCCGCTTGCGCGGTCTGGCGGGGCGATTCTCGGCGCAGGCGCCTGCGCGCATTGTCGCAGTCTGCTAATTGTATGATTTTCCTGGTGAAATCCTGTCCGATTCAATCCGGAGCCGTGGCTTGACTGGCGCGGGTGCCCTGAATATGTTGCGCGCGACTTTGAAGCGGCAAGCCAAGATGGATGCCAGGCGGGTCAGGAGGTTGCGGTGGCCGACATGAACGGGCCAGGCGAAACCGGCCGGACAGGCCCGGAGCCGGATGGCAGCGGAGACGATCTCGAGCGTCGCCGCCGCGAGCTCGACGCCAGGCTGGCGTTGAAGCGACCGGCGAAGGCTGTCGAGGTGGACGGTTCGAAAACCGGCGGAATGGCCGGTATGGGCAAGGCCCTGCGGCTGTCGAGCGAGTTCATCGCCGGCATCGTGGTCGGGGCGGCCATCGGATGGTTCATCGACACGGCGGCGGGCACGACCCCCTGGGGTCTCGTCGTATTTCTTCTGCTCGGATTTGCCGCCGGGGTCCTGAACGTCCTTCGTTCCGCCGGTGTTGTCGCGGAGCGCGGGGTCGAGCCGCCGGAAGGCGGCCGGGGCCGAGACGAAACGTAGTTTTATCCGGCGCGCCTGCGCCGACATTTGTATCGAGGGGCGCCTGATGGCCGAAGATCCGATCCACCAGTTTCAGATCTCCAGATTGATTCCGATCGAGATCGGTGGGCTCGACTTCTCCTTCACCAATTCCGCGCTCTTCATGGTCGCCACCGTCGTGACCACCGGTGCATTCCTCTACCTGACGACGTCGAGCCGCGGCCTCGTGCCGAGCCGCAGCCAGTCGGTGTCTGAAATGTCCTATGAATTCGTCGCCAACATGCTGCGCGACGCGACCGGGCCGCAAGGGATGCGCTTCTTTCCGCTCGTCTTCTCGCTCTTCATGTTCATCCTCGTGGCGAACATGTACGGCATGATTCCGTATTTCTTCACGGTGACGAGCCATCTGATCGTCACCTTCGCGCTTGCCATGATCGTCATGCTGACGCTGGTCGGCTACGGCCTCAAGACGCACGGCGCGCGTTTCTTCAAGCTGTTCGTGCCGCATGGCGTGCCAGGAGTGCTGGTGCCGCTCGTCGCCTCGATCGAGGTCATCTCGTTCCTGTCGCGCCCGATCAGCCTTTCGGTTCGTCTGTTCGCCAACATGCTGGCCGGCCACATCACGCTGAAGGTCTTCGCGGGCTTCGTCACCACCTTGAGCGGCCTTGGCGCGTTCGGCGTCATCGGCGCTGTGCTGCCGCTGCTTTTGACCATCGCGATCACCGGTCTCGAATTCCTCGTCTCGTTCCTGCAGGCTTACGTCTTCGCGGTCCTGACCTGCATGTATCTGAACGACGCCGTCCATCCCGAGCATTGATCGGACGGGGTTAGCCATCACCGGCCCCTGGGCCGAACATCTTCCAACCGGCATGAATGATGCCAAAGCGAATCCAAAAAGGAGTTTCAAAATGGAAGTAGAAGCAGCACGCGCTCTCGGCGCAGGCATCGCCTGCCTCGGCATGGCCGGCACCGCGCTCGGTCTCGGCAACATCTTCGGCAGCTACCTCTCGGGCGCGCTGCGCAACCCGTCGGCAGCCGACGGCCAGTTCGGCCGCCTGATCTTCGGCTTCGCCGTGACGGAAGCTCTGGGCATCTTCTCGCTCCTCATCGCTCTGCTCCTCCTCTTCACGTAAGATGAGGCCCGGCCGGCGGGCGCATCCGCGCCCGCTCGCGCCGTCATTTGCGAGTGCCGAGACCTACCGGTCATTTCATTGACCGGCAACATGAGCAGGGGATGCACATGTTCGTAACGCCTGGATACGCGCAGGAGACAGCTCCCGCCGAAGGCGAATTGCAGACCGAGATCGTGCAGGACGAAGGTCACGGCGAAGCGGGTTTCCCCCCTTTCGACACGTCGACCTACCCGTCCCAGCTTCTTTGGCTGGCGATCACATTCGGCCTGTTCTACCTCTTCTTGCAGAAGGTCGTGCTCCCGAGGATCGGCAACATCCTCGAGGTGCGCCGCGACCGCATTGCTCATGATCTCGATCAGGCGGCGCGCAACAAGGAAGAAGCCGACGCGGCGGTCGCCGCCTACGAGCAGGAACTGGCCGACGCCCGCGTCAAGGCGCACGGTATCGCCCAGGAGGCGCAGGACGCCGCCAAGGCCGATGCCGAAGCCGAGCGCAAATCGGTCGAGGCCGATCTCGAGCAGAAACTGGTCGAGGCCGAGCGTCGCATCGCAACCGTGCGCGAGACGGCCATGAAGGATGTGGGCACGATCGCCGAGGATACCGCCGGCGCCATCGTCGAGGCGCTCATCGATCGCAAGCCCGACGACGCGGCGGTTGCCGCGGCGGTCAGCCAGGTTCGATAGGAGCCAGCCATGGACGCAACATTCTGGGCCACAGTCGCCCTCGTCATCTTCCTCGGGTTGATCGTCTATCTCAAGGTGCCGGGCAAGATCGCCGGAGCGCTCGATCAGCGCGCCGAGCGCATCCGCAACGAACTCGAAGAGGCTCGCCGCCTGCGCGAAGAAGCGCAGCAGCTCCTCGCCGAGTATCAACGCAAGCGCAAGGAAGCCGAGCAGGAAGCGGGCGACATCGTCGCCGCCGCCAAGCGTGAGGCGAACCACCTTGTCGAGGAAGCCAAGGCGCGGACGCAGGAATATGTCGCCCGTCGCACCGCTCTCGCCGAGCAGAAGATCGCCCAGGCCGAACGCGACGCCGTCAACGCCGTCCGCTCCAATGCTGTCGACATCGCCGTCGCCGCCGCAGCCCGACTGCTTGACGAACGCGCCGATGCCGACGTCAAGGCGCAACTCTTCAAATCGTCCCTCGACGACGTGAAGGCCCGCATGAACTGACAATTGTCGGAATCGACTTTCGAAAGACCCCGCCCGGCGGGGTTTTTTTGTTTCATTGATGAGGGCGTTTCCTCGCCCCCATGCAATTGGAGAGAGGTGGCTCGGGCGAAGCCCGAGACGGAGAGGGGGCAGCCGAAAATGAAGTCTGCGGCTTTGAACGAAAGCGGTCCTACTCCGCCGCGTCCAGCCGAAACGGCGCAAACGACAATCGGTGCAGCCGCGTCAGCGGCCCATGCGCCTCGATCGCCGTGCGATGGCGCACGGTCGCATAGCCCATATGCACCTCGAACCCGTATGACACATGGATCGTCGCCGTCCGCGACATCATCCGGTCGCGCGTCACCTTGGCGATGATCGACGCCGCCGCGATCGACTGCGAACGCTGGTCACCCTTGACCACCGCCTTGCCGTCGCATTTCAGGCCCGGCGGTATGTCCCGCCCATCCGCAAGCACCAGCTTCGGCTCAACCGCCAAAAGCGTCACCGCCCGGCACATGGCTTCGAGGCTCGCCTTGCGGATATCGCTGCAATCGATGGAAGCGGCCGACACCGATGCGACCGACACCGCCAACGCCTTCTTCAGGATCTCGTCGAACAGCGCCTCGCGCTCGCCATGCGTCATGCGCTTGGAATCGTCGAGACCTTTCGGAATGCGTTTCGGATCGAGGACCACGGCAGCCGCGACGACGGGTCCGGCAAGCGGTCCACGTCCGGCCTCGTCGGTTCCGCAGACGGGCCACAGTCCTTCCCGTTCGGCGGCGCGTTCCATCCGGAAATCCGGACGGACGGGCAGGTCGAAGAGAAGCGGAGAATCGGAGCGCGGGCGAGCCATGTTGCGGCAATGCTCGCATTGCGTCCGATTCTCCGCAAGTCCTTCCCGTCCGTGGGGCGGGGCGGGAAGGGCACCGTCGGGCAATGATTGGGGACAAGCCGGACGGAGACGGAAAATGACGAGAGAAGCGGCTAAAGCAGCGTCAACTGCTCTCCTTGCTTGAGAGGAGCGACGAAAAGGTCGGTCCGCAGCTTCAGCCTTTGCGTATTGAGGCCGAGCCGCTTGGCGGCGAGTTCGAACCGCCGACCGATCTGCCAGGCATAGGGACCTGCCCCCTTCATCCGCTTGCCGAATTCGGCATCATAGTCCTTGCCGCCGCGCATCGAGCGTACCAGCGACATCACATGTCGATAGCGGTCCGGATAATGCTGTAGCAGCCAGTCCTTGAAGATCGAGCTGACCTCGAGCGGCAGGCGCAGGATGACGTAGCCGGCTTCCTTGGCCCCGGCAGCGGCGGCCGAATCCAGAATGCGCTCCATCTCGGCATCGTTGAGGCCGGGAATGACCGGACCGATCATCACCGAGGTCGGGATGCCCGCTTCCGAGAGCGCTCGGACAGCTTCGAGCCTGCGCGGCGGCGTCGCTGCACGCGGTTCCATCGCCCGCGCAAGCTTCCGGTCGAGCGTCGTCACCGACAGCGCGACCTTGGCTAGGCCTTTTTCGGCCATGCGCGACAGGATGTCGATGTCGCGCATGACGAGCGCCGACTTGGTGACGATACCGACCGGATGGTTGTGCCGTTCGAGCACTTCCAGCAACTCGCGCATGATGCGCCATTCTCTTTCGATCGGTTGGTAGGGGTCGGTGTTGGTGCCGATCGCGATCGTCTTCGGCAGGTAGCCGTCCTTGGACAGTTCCTTTTCCAGAAGGCGCGGCGCGTCCGGCTTGGCGAAGAGTTTCGATTCGAAGTCGAGCCCGGCCGACAGCCCCATATAGCTGTGCGTCGGCCGCGCGAAGCAGTAAACGCAGCCATGCTCGCATCCGCGATAGGGGTTGATCGAGCGATCAAAGGAAATGTCGGGCGAATCGTTCCGGGTGATGATCGTGCGCGGCTTCTCGATCTGCACGTCGGTCTTGAACGGCGGCAGTTCCTCGAACGAGTTCCAGCCATCGTCGAAGACGTGACGTTCGAACTTCTCGAACCGCACGCTGGGATTGACGCCGGCACCGCGCCCGCGCCGCCTGTCCGGCACCACGCGCAGGCCGCTTTCCTCGATCATCGCATTGGCCATATGCGCATCTCCGCTTGTGAAAGCGGCAACGTCGGCTCGTCTGATCTGTTCCATGTCGCTCTCCTGGCGCCGCTTTGCCGGCGGGTCGGGAATCGGCTTTTCGATGAAACAATTCCTATTCGGCGAAAAAGAACAAAGCAAGAACTTTCTTCGTCCGACCGGTGTCTGGCCACCTCATTCCGACTGCGCTATTGAAGGGCATGATTTCGGTTCTGATCGAGACGAAAGACGACGAGGAAGGGCTGGCAAAGACGCTGGCCTCGCTCGTGTCCGGTGCCGTCGAAGGGCTGGTGCGGGAGGTCATCGTCTGCGATCTTGGCTCGTCCGATGGCACGGAAACGGTGGCCGAACATGCGGGTTGCATCTTCCTTGCGGGAACACGCTGCGAGGAAGCGGTGGCCGGGGCGCGAAGCGAATGGGTGTTGATGCTGAAGCCCGGTGCGCGTCTCGCTCCCGGCTGGGTGGAAGCGGCGCGCGAGCATGTCGCGGCCGCCGAGAGTCCGGCCATCTTCTCCCGCTCGCGCCAGTCGGAACTGCCGTTCTGGTCGAAATGGCTGAAGCGGCGCGAACGCTTCGCCGAGGGCCTTCTGATGCGCAGGACGTCTTCGATGAAGGTCAGGCCGCTTCGCCTGCGCGCCGAAATCCACGCGGTCTGATCAGACGATCTGGCCGGCTCCGCGCTTCAGGTGCTCGTCGAGCCGCGGCATGATTTCCACGAAATTGCACGGCATGTGCCGATAGTCGAACTGGTCCTTCAGGATGCCGTCCCAGGCGTCGCGGCAGGCGCCCGGCGAGCCCGGCAGGACGAAGACGAAGGTCTGGTTCAAGAGCCCGGCCGTCGCCCGGCTCTGGATTGTCGAGGTCCCGATCTTGTCGGCCGAGATCTTGTGGAACAGCACCGAGAACCCCTCCATGCGCTTCTCGAACAGCGGTTCGAGCGCTTCGGGCGTCACGTCGCGCCCGGTAAAGCCGGTGCCGCCTGTGGTGATGATCGCGTCGATCGTCTCGTCTCGGGCCCACGAGTTGACCTTGGCGCGGATCGCGGCGATGTCGTCCTTGACGATTTCGCGCGCGCCGAGCGCATGTCCGGCAGCCCGGATTCGCTCGACAAGCGTCGCGCCGGACTTGTCCTCATCGAGATCGCGTGTGTCCGATATGGTCAGCACGGCGAAAGTGACGGGTATGAAGGGGCGTTCGCTCATGGTTCGATCCGTCTCCTGAAGCTTCTCGAGGCATGGCTTTTCGTTGCGACCACGAACCACGAACCCTTCTCGGTCCGCATTCGTTCCGCCGCCCGTTCTGCCTCGTCAATATCTGCGAATACGCCGAAGCACGTCGCGCCCGACCCCGACATCCGCGCAAAAAGCGCGCCCGAACCTTCCAGCAAGTCGAGGCATTGGCCGATCTGCGGCGCATAGGCGATGGCCGGCGCCTGAAGGTCGTTGCGCGTTTCACGCAGCCAGTCGATCACATCGTCACCCGGCAATCCTGCCAGCGGCGCATTGTCGGACGAGGGCAGACGGCGGAAGATTTCCGGTGTCGGCACATCGACGCCGGGATTGGCCAGAACCAGCGCCAGCGCCGGAAAATCCGGCACGAGATCGATTTCTTCGCCGACCCCTCGTGCCCGCAACGGCTCGGCCGCAAGGCACATCGGCAGGTCGGCGCCGAGTTTCAGTGCGATCCCGGTCAGGTCGTCATCCGCCCCCGCCATCCCGGCCAGAAATGCCGCAGCGTCGCTCGATCCCCCGCCGATACCGGAAGCCGGCGGCAAATTCTTGGTCAGACGCACCGCCAGCGGCTCGCCCGCTCCATGCGTCAGGCGCAGCGCATCGCGGGCCTTGAGGACGAGATTGCGTCCATCGGTCGGCACGCCTACGGCAAACGGTCCGATCGCCTCGAAACTGTCGCCCTTGGCGGGCGCGATCTCCAACTCGTCGCCGAACTGCGTGAACACGACGAGCGAATCGAGCAGGTGATAGCCGTCCGCGCGCTTGCCGGTCACATGCAGCGCGATATTGATCTTTGCCGGCGCGCGCAGGCGCAGCCGCTCGATCACGCCGGCCGTGCCCGATTCAGTCCTTGGCAACCCGGTACTCGCCGGTCGCCGGATCCTTGACGAGCGTACCGATCGCGCCTGTGCGCGCTTCGCTCTCGTTGCGGCGCGCGCGCGCCGTGATCTTCTCGGCTTCGCGAATGAAGCGCCGGTAGCCGAGCACTGCTGCGGCGCCGACGGCCGCGAAGAAAAGTAGCTGGGGCATTGCGATCATCCGCTCCCGATCATCACGCGACGGGCATGACAGAACATATACTAGGCATTTTCGTGATCGCTATCAAAGCCCGTAACGGCTCCAAAGCGCCCGTTCGCTCGCCGTGTCGACAATGCCCTGCGCGGCCGAATGCGCGATTTCCTGGCTCAGCCCGCCAATTCCGAGTTTTCGTCCGAAAAGGCCGCGCGGCATGGTGATGAGCTGCATCCGCGTCTTGTCACCGAAGCGATCCTTCAGGACCTGCCGCATGTCTCCCAGATGATCGACGAGGCCGAGTTCCAGCCCCTTGCGTCCGCTCCAGAAAAGACCCGTGAAAAGGTCGGGATGCTCAGTGAGCTTGACACCGCGCCGCTCGCGCACGAGCTCGATGAAGGTCTCGTGAACCTCGAGTTGAAGTGCCTTCAGCTTTTCGATGTCCTCCGGCCGTTCCGGTTTGAACGGGTCGAGCACCGACTTGTTCTGCCCGGCCGTATGCACCCGTCGTTCGACGCCGATCTTCTTGATCAGATCCTGGAAGCCGAAGGAGGCCGAGACGACGCCGATCGAGCCGACGATGGAGGAGGGGTCGGAGATGATCTCGTCGCCGGCGCAGGCGATCATGTACCCGCCCGAGGCCGCCACATCCTCGACGAAGACCAGCACGGTCTTCTTCTTTTCCTCGGCAAGGTCGCGGATGCGCTTGTAGATCAGTCGCGACTGGACGGGCGATCCGCCGGGCGAGTTGAGCGAGATCGCGACGGCCGGTGCATCGGGAACGGCGAAAGCCTTTTCGATCAGCCCGGCCGTCGTCGCGAGCGAAAGGCTCTGCCGGAGCGGGCTTGCGCCCGACATGATCGCGCCATGCAGCCGGATCACCGGAATGGTGACGGCGGTGGAGCGCAGCGATTTCGGGAGGATCTTGTTGACGAGGCGTCGCACGTTCGGTCGGTCTCCTGTTGCCCTCTCCATGTAGGGCTCGTGCGGCCTTCCGCAATGCGCCTGCCTATTGCGGATAAAGCGCGCGCTCGCCATTGACCGCCGCATCCGCCTCGGGCGTGAACGCGTTGCCGGTTTCGCCATGCAGCGTGAGCGGCGGCCCGATCGAGAGGGCGCCGCGCTGTCCGCGCCATGCGCGCAACACGATGCGGATCGCCGCTTTGCCGGGGCGCGGGTGTATTGGCATCAGTTCGGCGCTGCCGAAGCGACCCTCGATCGCCGCCAGCATGTCTCCGATCGAGCCGGGGCGGGCGATGATCGCCAGCCCGCCGCGCGGCCTCACGATTGCAGTGGCCGTGCGAACCCAGTCCTCGAACAACCCGTCCGTCATGACATGCGCGGCCCTGCGCAGCGCGTCGGGTGACGAACGGTCGACGGCATCGTTATAGGGCGGATTCATGATGGCGAAGTCGCAGCAATTGTCGCCGAGTCCTGCCGCCATCCGCGCCTTTCCGCGCAAGGTCACATCGGTCTCGATCACGCTTGCCCGATTGCCCATCGCAATGTTCTCGGGAAGCGCCAGCGTCGCGCGCGCAAATGACGCCATGTCCGCCTCGCGCTCGACGAGCAGGGCGACGGCCTTGCGACAGCGTGAAAGCACCGCGAACCCGGCCGCGCCCGCGCCGGCGCCGAGATCGGCGACCCGGCCTTCAAATCCGTCCGGCACGGCTGCCGCCAGCAGCATGGCGTCGAGCCCTGCGCGATGCCCGCGGCCGGCCGGCTGGACGAGATGAAACCGTCCCCGGTGAAACGCATCGATCGTCTTCGATGTCACGGCTTGAGTTCGTCGACGATACCGGCATCCGTGAGGACGCGCCGCGCCTGCGCGTGATCGTCGTCGACGACCATCACCCTGCGCGGCAGGATGCCGAGTGAGCCTTCGAGAATGCTCATATTCTGGTCCGCGACGAAGAAATCGATATCGGCGTCCCGCAGAAGGCTCTCCACGAAGGAGATGAGAACGATATCGTTGGTGCGCATCAGTTCCTTCATGGCTTCCCTTCGCTTGCTTTCCTTCCTTGTAGCGAGCCGCCGGATGGCCTGAAACCCCGGTCTTGCGCCAATTCGCCTCTTGCCCGCAATAAGGCGCCGCCATAAGGTCCGCGCCGAACCCGGCAGAGCCCTTGGGAGACGATTTTGAGCGTAGTAGTGAATATCGGCAGCACGCGCGAGGACACGGCATCGATCGATGCGCTGTTGGACATCACGCGCGCCGATATGGCCAAGGTGAACGAACTGATCCTCGCCAAGGCCGGCTCCAATGTCGAGATGATCCCGCAGATCGCCAATCACCTCATTTCGTCGGGTGGCAAGCGCCTGCGGCCGATGATGACGCTCGCAGCCGCGCAGATGTTCGGCTATTCCGGCGACGGCCATGTCAAGCTCGCCATGGCGGTCGAGTTCATGCACACCGCGACGCTGCTCCATGACGACGTCGTCGACGAGAGCGCGCTTCGCCGCGGCAAGAGCACCGCGCGCATGATCTGGGGAAACCAGGCGAGCGTTCTGGTCGGCGACTACCTGCTCGGGCAGGCCTTCCGTGTCATGGTCGATGTCGGTTCGCTCGACGCGCTCGACGTCCTGTCCTCCGCCGCCTCGGTCATCGCCGAGGGCGAGGTGATGCAGCTCGGCGTCGCCAAGAATCTCGAGACCACCGAGGACGACTATCTGGCTGTCATCAAGGCGAAGACCGCCGCGCTCTTTTCCGCCGCCGCCGAAGTTGGCCCGATTATCGCCGGAGCCTCGAAGTCTGAAAGGGCTGCGCTGCGTTCCTACGGCGTCAATCTCGGTCTTGCCTTCCAACTCGTCGACGATGCGCTCGACTATGGCGGCAACGCCAAGGATCTGGGCAAGAATGTCGGCGACGACTTCCGCGAAGGCAAGGTGACGCTGCCCGTCATCTTGAGCTTCCGACGCGGTACGCCGGACGAGCGCGCCTTCTGGAAGAGCGCCATCGAGAACGCCGAGAGCGACGACGCCGCCCTCGAAAAGGCGCGCGGCCTGATGGTCAAATACGGTGCGATCAACGACACCATTGCCCGCGCCCGCCATTTCGGCGCCATCGCGCGCGATGCGCTGGCTCCGCTGCCTGACAGCGGCCACAAGCACGCGCTCGTCGACGTCATCGATTTCTGCATCAGCCGCGTGTCGTAGGCGTGTTTCGTGTGCGGGTGACCGGAACGTGAAAGAGGGGCGATTGAAGCGCGACCCCAAAAAGGCCATGCTTTGCATGAACGCCTAGCCCTCGAACCGGGCAACCCGATCAGGAAGGGAAGCGATGCCGCGCTCCACCGATAAAGTCCTTGCAGCCCTTGCACTTGCGTTCGGGCTGACGACCGCCATCCCCGCATTCGCGCAGGATGGCGCCGCCGGGCAGGACCGAATCAGCGTCAACTCCTTCTCAGGCGCCTATCTCGCCGCCCGCGCGGCCGAGGTCGACAATGATGTGAACCGAGCCATCGCCTACTATCAGCGGGCGCTGGCCTTCAGCCCGACCGACGAGGCGATCCAGCAGAGCCTGATGATGCTTCTGATTTCGCGCGGGGATTTCGACGAGGCGCTGACGCTCGCGGAGGATCTGCGCGACACGCCCGACATCGAGCGTTTTTCAAGGCTCGCGCTGGCTGTCGATGCGATACGTTCGGATCGGAGTGACGAGGCGCTCGAACTTCTCGAATTTTCGCAGGCATCCGATCTCGACCGGCTCATAACGTCGATCATGCGCGCCTGGGTGGAGGCCGGATCGGGTGAGGTCGATGCCGCTTTAGCGCGGCTCGACGCCGTCGAGGGGCCGCCCTGGTACGCGCTCTTCGTCAATTACCACCGTGCGCTCATTGCAGCCGATGCTGGCCGCAACGATGTCGCCGAGCAGGCGTTTTCCGCGACGACCATCAGCATCGAGGCTGGCGGCGCTGCGCCTGAAGTGTTCTTGCGTGCGCATGAAGCCTATGCCCGTTTCCGTGCCGGAAACGGCGATACGGACACCGCGCTCGACATCCTTGCGAAGGCGGACGAACTCGCCCCGGACCGCGTGACCGTCGTCGCTCTTCGCGAGACCATCGAGGCGGGTGGGGAAATCGCGCCGCTCGTTGCCGGAACCGAGGCGGGCGCCGCCGAAATCCTGCTCAATCTTTCCACCGCGCTCAATCGGGGCGGCGGCGAGGCGTTCGTGCGGCTTTATCTTCGCTATGCGCTGGCACTCCAGCCTTCGAGCGACGCCGTGCTTCTTCAACTCGGCGGCATCGCAGAAATGCAACGCAACGCCGAAGAGGCGATCGAGATCTACGGCCGCATTCCCGAGGATTCGCCGATCCGTCAGGTCTCCGAATTGCAGGTCGGTCTCAACCTTGCAGATCTCGACCGCCATGACGAGGCGGTCGAGCATCTCGAACCGCTTCTCGAAGCTGCGCCCGACGACCGCCGCGCCTATCTGGCGCTTGGCGGCGTCTACGCCTCGCAGCAGAAATTCGCGGAAGCAGCCGAGGTATACGATCGCGCGATAGCACGCATCGAAACGCCCGTCGAAGCGGACTGGAACCTCTACTACCAGCGCGGCATCGCCTATGAGCGCATCAAGCAGTGGGACAAGGCTGAGCCGAATTTCAATCAGGCGCTCGAACTTTATCCCGACCATCCGCAGGTTCTCAATTATCTCGGCTATTCGTGGGTCGACATGAACATGAACCTTGAGGAGGGGCTGGCGCTCATTCAAAAAGCTGTCGAACTGCGCCCGAGCGACGGCCACATCGTCGATTCGCTGGGCTGGGCCTATTACCGCTTGGGACGATACGAGGAAGCGGTGACCGAACTCGAACGCGCCGTCAATCTGCTGCCCAGCGACCCGATCCTGAACGATCATCTTGGCGATGCCTACTGGCAGGTCGGCCGCCGTCTCGAAGCGACGTTCCAATGGAGCCACGCGCGCGATCTCGAGCCCGAGGATGACCTGCTCGAGGACATCAATCGCAAGCTGCGCGAAGGTCTGGTCGAGGCTGCCGCCGAGCCGGAAGACGAGCAGGACTTCGCCAGCCTCGCAACCGAGGCCGAGATATCCGCCGCCCCCGAAGCACCCGCCGCGCAGGTCGCGGCCAGCGCGCCCGCCGCCACGGCCTTGCCCGAGGCGACCCACGCGGTCGGACCCGGCCAGTCGCTCTGGGACATCGCCCGCGAGCGCCTCGGCGACGGAAACCGCTACCGCGAAATCCTCGACCTGAACCCGGACCTGAGCGGGAATCCCAATCTGCTACGGCCCGGCCAGACGCTTATACTCCCGCAGAATTGAGGCCGAGCCCACGCGCCGGTCCTACCCGCCATATCGCGGCGTAACCGGGCACTGCACCCACTGCCCGTTCTCGCGGATCGAGCATTGAAGCCGTGTTTCGGACAGGTTGCGCGCCGCGGGATTGGTCTTCGAGCACACGCAATTCGTCTCCGGCAAGCGCACCACGTCGCAGGCGGGAGTCACGCAAAGATAGCCGGTCACCGGATCGTTCTGATAGCCGTCGCTGCCGCCGGTCGGAAAGTTCTGCGCCAGTGCTGCGCCACCGATGAGAATAGCGGCGGCGAAGGTCGCAAGAAATGTCGTCTTCATGGAATGCCTCCTGTCTGTCTCGTCAATCTGGCGCGCCGGCCGCAACTTGCAAGCGCCATCGCAAGCCAACTGGACGCACGGCGCCTCGATGCTGTAGACCTCCCGCAATGACGAGAGGCGAACACGAAGAGTTTCATGACAGCGCCCCACATGCATCCCTCGCGCTCCTTCCAGGGGCTCATCCTGGCACTGCACGACTACTGGGCCGACTATGGCTGCGTGGTCCTGCAACCCTATGACATGGAGGTCGGCGCGGGTACGTTCCATCCCGCCACCACCTTGCGCTCGCTGGGTCCCAGGCCCTGGAATGCGGCCTATGTCCAGCCTTCGCGCCGGCCCAAGGATGGCCGCTACGGCGAGAATCCGAACCGGTTGCAGCACTATTATCAATATCAGGTGATCCTGAAGCCGAATCCTCCCAACCTCCAGGAACTCTATCTGGGCTCGCTGAAGGCCATCGGCCTCGATCCGCTGGTCCACGACATCCGCTTCGTCGAGGACGACTGGGAAAGCCCGACGCTCGGTGCCTGGGGCCTCGGCTGGGAATGCTGGTGCGACGGTATGGAAGTCTCGCAGTTCACCTATTTCCAGCAGGTCTGCGGCATCGAATGCGCGCCGGTTTCAGGCGAACTGACCTACGGTCTCGAGCGTCTCGCCATGTATGTGCAGGGCGTCGACAACGTCTACGACCTGAACTTCAACGGCCGCGATGGCGCGGAAAAAGTCACCTATGGCGACGTTTTCCTGCAAGCCGAGCAGGAATATTCACGCCACAATTTCGAACATGCCAATACGGCGATGCTGTTCAGGCATTTCGAGGATGCGGAAGCCGAATGTCGGGCTTTGCTCGATGCCGGCGCGCCGAAGGCAGGCGACAATGCGACGCTCCACAAGATGGTCCTGCCGGCCTATGATCAGGCCATCAAGGCATCCCACGTCTTCAATCTTCTCGATGCGCGCGGCGTGATCTCCGTCACCGAGCGCCAGAGCTACATCCTGCGCGTGCGCAATCTGGCCAAAGCCTGCGGCGAAGCGTTTCTCCTGACCGACGCCGGTGGCGCCAATCTCAAGTTGGAAACCGCATAGATGGCAAAGACACTGCTCGAACTCGCCGGCGCCGATCTAACGCCGCCCGCCCTGTCCGATACCGCGCTCGTCGTCATCGACGCGCAGCGCGAATATGTCGACGGCAAACTGCCTTTGCCGGGCGCAGCAATCGCGCTCGCCAACATCGCCCGTCTGCTGGAAAAGGCCCGCGCGGCCGGCGCGCCCGTCATCCATGTCCAGCACAAGGGCAAGGCCGGCGGCCTCTTCGATCCCGCAACGACCTCCTTCGCGCTCGCCGATCAGGCTGCGGCGAAAGACGGCGAATCCGTCGTCGAAAAGGGCCTGCCCAACGCCTTCGCCGGCACGAATCTGAAAGACGTTCTCGACGCCACCGGCCGCAAGCGCCTCGTCCTCGCCGGCTTCATGACGCATATGTGCGTTTCCTCGACGGCCCGCGCCGCGCTCGACCTCGGCTTCCAGACCGTCGTCGTCTCCGACGCCTCTGGCACCCGCGATCTGCCGGTTCCCGGCGACGACGGCGAGGTGCTGACCGCCGGCGATCTCCACCGCGCCGAACTCGCCATGCTCGCCGACCGCTTCGCCATCGTCTGCACCACGGACCAACTCGCTGCGTGATCCGGCCGCTTCCCTTGTTTTGAGGGAAAGGCTAGCTTGCGGTCCTCATCAAACGGGACGCGCATCATGGATTTCGGCATCGGCACCATTCTCATCATTCTTCTGGTGCTGGTCGCCGGCTACGCGGTCGTCACTTATAACGGCCTCGTGCGTGCCCGCCAGTTGGTGCGCGAGGCGTGGAGCGGCATCGACGTCCAGTTGAAGCGCCGCGCCGATCTGATCCCGAACCTGATCGAGACGGTGAAGGGCTACGCTACCCACGAGCGCGGCACTTTCGAGGAGGTGACGGAACTGCGCGCCCGCGCCCAGAGCCTTCCCGCCGGCGACGTCGCCGGCCGTGCGCAGGTCGAAGGAATGCTCTCCCAGGCGCTTGGCCGCCTGCTCGCCGTCGCCGAAGCCTATCCGGACCTGAAGGCCAACCAGAACTTCATGCAACTCCAGACGACGCTGGAAACGCTCGAAGGCGAAATCCAGATGTCCCGCCGCTACTACAACGGCGCCGCCCGCGATCTGAACATCAAGGTCGAGAGTTTCCCGTCCAACCTCGTCGCCGGCGCCTTCAGCTTCGAAAAAGCCGACTATTTCGAGATCGAGAACCCGCAGGATCGCGTCGTGCCCCAGGTCTCCTTCTCCTGAGCCTTCGCATGACGCGCATCCTCGCCTCGCTCCTCGTCCTCCTGGCGCTCGTCTCCGGCGCGCTGGCGCAAGAAGAGATCACCGCCTTCCGCGCCGACATCGACCTCGCAGCAGGCGGCACGATCGCGGTCACCGAGACCATCACCGTCAACGCCGAAGGCGACCGGATAAGACGCGGCATCTTCCGCGACTTTCCGCTGCGCTTCGAGGATGCGGACGGCCGCCTGCGCGAGATCGATTTCGACATCCTCTCCATCACCCGCGACGGCGATGCCGAGCCTTACGCCACCGAGCGCGGCTCGGGCATCGTGCGCATCCGCATCGGCGACGCCGACACACTCCTAGCCCCCGGCCTCCACACCTACGAGATCACCTACGCGACCGGCCGGCAGATGCGCTTCTTCGACACCCATGACGAGTTCTACTGGAACGTCACCGGCAATGGCTGGGATTTCCCGATCCGCGACGCGGTCGCCGACATCCGCCTGCCGCAAGGCGTCTCGGCCGACGACGTCACCTTCTACACCGGTCCGTTCGGCTCGACCGCACAAGACGCCGCTACACAAACGCTCGACGGGGGCAACCGCATCGTCGTGGAAGCAGACGCGGCTTTGGCGCCGCGCGAGGGTCTGACCGTCTCAATATCCATGCCCAAGGGTTCGATCGCGCCGCCCACCGCCGCGCAGGAGCGCGAATGGTGGCTGCGCGACAACCGCGCGCTTCTCATTGGCGCGCTCGGCCTTGCCGTCGTCCTTGCCTACTACCTGTGGGCTTGGAGCCGCGTCGGCCGCGATCCGCCGGCCGGCGTCGTCGTGCCGCGCTGGGAGCCGCCGCAGGGCATATCGCCGGCGCTGACCAACTACATCGACAAGCGCGGATTTCGCGGGCAGGGCTGGGACGCGCTCTCCGCCGCGACGATCAACCTCGCGGTCAAGGGCTATACCGAACTCGACGATCTCGACGGCAACCTGACCATCCGCCGCACCGCAAAGCCTGCCGCGGACCTTCCCGTCGGCGAAGCCGCGATCCTCGCCCATCTGCCGCAGGCGGGCGATACGCTCACCGTCGACAAGGCGAACGGCACGCGCGTCATCGCGGTCGGCTCGTCCTTCCGCTCGGCGATGGAAAAGGAGCATCGCAACCGCTTCTACCGCCACAACAGGCTTTATGTCTTTGCCGGCATTGCCCTTTCGGTGCTGACGCTGGTCGCCTTCATCGCCTTTGGCGGGCTCAGCGAGGGCCTTCTCGGCCTGATGTTCGCCGCCGCCATTCCGGCCATCGTGCTCTCCGTCTTCGCCGTCAATTTCGGCCGCCGGATGCGCAGCGCCACCTCGCTCGGCGGCCGTCTGATGGCGGTCGTGATGATGGGCTTTGCCGGCTTCGTCGTCTTTTCCGGCCTCAGCACTACCATCCTCTCCGTCATCCTCGATCCCGCCGACGTCATGCCGATCGCCGCCATCCTCGGCATCGTAATGGTCAATGTCATCTTCCTCTTCCTGATGGGCGCGCCGACGCCGCTCGGCCGCAAGTCGATGGATGAGATCGCCGGCCTCAGGCAGTATCTGACGGTCGCCGAAAAAGAGCGCATGAACATGCAGGGCGCGCCGCAGATGTCGCCGCGCCATTTCGAAACCCTGCTTCCCTATGCCGTCGCGCTCGGCGTCGAAAAGCCGTGGTCGCGCGCTTTCGATTCGTGGCTGGCGACTGCCGCCGCGACGGGCGCCGCCGCGGGCTATGTCGCTCCGATGTGGTATCACGGACGCGGCTTCGACGGCGGCTCCATCGGTGCGACCATGGGCGGGCTCGCCGGCCAGCTTTCGGACAGTTTCACCGCCTCGCTGCCCGCACCGCAATCCTCATCCTCCGGCTTCGGCGGCGGAGGCATGTCGGGTGGCGGCGGCTTTTCCGGCGGCGGTGGCGGTGGTGGTGGAGGCGGCGGCTGGTAATTTTTCCATCCGGCATGACAACCGGCCGTCCTCTTGCTAGAGGCAGCGTTCCACTCGCACACCAGCATCGTGACCGATCCTATGCCCGACCTTCTCCTAGAACTCCGCTCCGAGGAAATCCCCGCCCGTATGCAGCGCAAGGCGGCGGGCGATCTGAAGAAGATGGTCACGGATGGTCTGGTCGAGGCTGGCCTGACCTATGAGGCCGCCACCGAATACTGGACGCCGCGCCGCCTGACGCTCGACATTCGCGGCCTCACCGCACGGTCGAAGGATGTGCGCGAGGAGATCAAGGGTCCGTCCACCAAGGCCCCCGAACAGGCGATCCAAGGCTTCCTGCGCAAGGCGGGCCTGTCGGACGTTTCCGAAGCCCACACGCACACCGACCCGAAGAAGGGTGATTTCTACGTCGCCCATTTGCTCAAGCCCGGCCGTGCTGCCGAGGAGATCATCGCCGAAATCGTGCCCGCCGTGGTGCGCGCCTTCCCCTGGCCGAAATCGATGCGCTGGGGCACTGCGTCGGCCAAACCCGGCTCGATGCGCTGGGTGCGCCCGCTGCAATCCATCGTCTGCACCTTCGGCCCCGAAACCGAAGAGCCGGTCGTCGTCGATTTCGAGATCGACGGCATCCGCTCGGGCAATATCACCTATGGCCATCGCTTCCATGCGCCGGACGCGATCACCGTGCGCCGCTTCGACGATTATGTCTCGAAGCTGGAAGCCACCAGGGTCGTGCTCGACGCCGAACGGCGCAAGCGCATCATCCTCGACGACGCCAGGAACCTCGCCTTCGCCTCTGGCCTCGAACTGGTCGAGGACGAGGGGCTTCTGGAAGAAGTCTCCGGCCTCGTCGAGTGGCCGGTCGTGCTGATGGGCGCGTTCGAGGAAGACTATCTGGCCATCCCGCCGGAAGTGATCCGCCTCACCATCCGCGCCAACCAGAAATGCTTCGTCGTCCGGCCGCAAGGCGATGCGGACGGTCTGGCCAACCGCTTCTTGCTGACCGCCAACATCGATGCTACCGATGGCGGCAAGGAGATCGTTCATGGCAACGGCAAGGTCGTGCGCGCGCGCCTCTCCGACGCCGTCCATTTCTGGAAGACCGACCAGGCCGATCTGCCGGATCTCAAGCAACTCACCGCGTCGGCCGAAAAATTCGACCTCGATCTCAAGAAACCGCTCGACCAGCGCATGGCCCGGCTCGACCATCTCGGCGTCACCTTCCACGCCAAGCTCGGCACGCAAGGCGAGCGCGTCGCGCGCATCGCGAAACTCGCGCGCGAACTTGCTCCCATCGTCGGCGCCGATCCCGACCTCGCCGCCCGCGCCGCCGTGCTCGCGAAGGCGGACTTGACGACCGAAATCGTCGGCGAATTTCCCGAACTCCAGGGCGCGATGGGCCGCAAATATGCGCTCCTCCAAGACGAAGACGCGTCAGTCGCCGCCGCCCTCGAAGACCACTACAAGCCCCAAGGCCCGTCCGACACCGTGCCGACCGATCCCGTCGCGATTGCCGTCGCGCTCGCCGACAAACTCGACACGCTGGTCGGCTTCTGGGCCATCGACGAGAAGCCCACCGGCTCGAAGGACCCCTATGCGCTGCGCAGGGCGGCGCTGGGTGTGATCAGGATCGTGGTGGAGAATGGGGTGCGATTGGGGCTTCAAAATCAATGGCACAACGCCTTTGTCAGGCTGCTTCTGGACATTAGAAAGCTGGAGTACGAACCCGCTTTTCTGTCCGCTTCTAGCCTTGGTGCGCATTTCGATGATGCCACAAAAGATGATCTCCGTGACCGAGTAGCTGAAGCGTTTGCGGACGACGCATCGTTCAATTTGGAACAAGATGTTGAACGCATCAATGGCATCGAGCGTGATCTCCTCTCCTTCTTCCATGACCGCCTCAAGGTCTACATGCGCGACAAGGGCGCGCGCCACGACCTGATCGACGCGGTCATCTCGCCTGAAACAGACGACCTCCTTCTCATCACCTCCCGCGTCGCCGCCCTCGGCATCTTCCTCGATTCCGAAGACGGCAGGAACCTCCTCGCCGGCACCAAGCGCGCCGCGAACATCCTCGCCGCCGAGGAAAAGAAGGGCACCGCCATCGCCCCATCCGTCGATCCGTCGCTCTTCCGCCAGCCGGAGGAAGGCGCGCTCTTCGACGCGGTGAACCAGGCCGAGAAAAACGCGGGCCAAGCGATTCAAACGCAGGACTTTTCCGCCGCCATGCTGGCGCTGTCGGTGCTGCGCGCGCCGGTCGACGCCTTCTTCGAGGCGGTGCTGGTCAATGACGAAGATCAGGCCGTGCGCGCCAATCGCCTCGCACTGCTCGCCCGCATCCGCGCGGCGACCGGCGCTGTTGCCGATTTCTCGAAGATTGCTGGTTGAACCTTACTCGAGTCCGCCGCCATTCGTCTCGGCGTCGGACTCGGCCTCCGGCGCGTCTGCATCGCGGGACGCCAGCACCGGCGCGGTTCCATCGGAAATTCCACCACGCATGACCATCGGCGTGACGACGCGCCTGGTTTCGGCCTTGGTCGGGACCACGGCCTCGACCTTCGGCTCCGCCGGCGTTCCGCGCGCGATGATCGACGGTGCCGGACCCTTGAGTTCCTGAAGGACGCTGATCGACCCGGCCTGGGCCGCAAGGGGCAGGGCGGCAATGAGGGACGTGGCAAGAAGAACGCGTGACATGGGCTTCCCGGAACAATCGAACTGATCGAGCCTCGCATGACGGCATCAATTCCTTAACATTTCGGATCAGCTTTGCCTTGCGGCATCAATTTCACGGCGTTAATCCGGGCCGAAAAGGAATCCCGGATCAACGACTTGGCCGGGAGAGATGAATCGGAAGATCGATTTGGCGGACATCGTGACAGGGCAGGCGGGGCTTTCCCGCGCGGTGGAGCTTCTGGCGGCAGGCGAGGCGGTCGCGCTGCCGACCGAGACCGTCTATGGCCTTGCCGCCGACGCCACCAATGGCGAGGCCGTCGCAAGGATTTTCGAAGCCAAGGGCCGCCCGCGCTTCAATCCGCTGATCGTCCACGTCGCCGACATGAAGATGGCGGCCGACATCGCGATCTTTGACAGCCTGTCGCGCAAGCTCGCCGCCGCCTTCTGGCCGGGCCCGCTCACCATCGTCCTGCCGCTCCGCATCGGCCACACGGTTCATCCGCTGGTCTTCGCGGGGCTCGATACCGTTGGCCTGCGAATGCCGGACGGGCCGGCGCATGAGGTGATCAGCCGTCTCGACAGGCCGCTCGCCGCCCCCAGCGCCAATTCCTCCGGCCGCATCAGCGCGACGAACGCCGCCGCTGTCGAAGCCGATCTCGGGTCGAAAATCCCCCTCATCCTCGACGGCGGACCGACTTCCGTCGGCGTCGAATCGACCATCGTCAAGATCGAGGACGGCATGGTGCGCCTCCTGCGCCCCGGCGGCGTCTCGGCCGAGGATATCGAGGCGGTCGTCAACACGCCGCTCCTGCGCGGTCTGTCCGAAAAGATCGAAGCGCCCGGAATGCTTGCCTCCCACTACGCGCCCGCCGCCTCGGTCCGGCTCGACGCGGCCGCGCTGATGCCCGGCGAAGCGCTGCTCGCCTTCGGTTCCTTCTCCATCTCCGGCAGCCCGCTCGCTACGCGCAACCTGTCGCCCTCCGGCGATCTGCGCGAGGCGGCAGCGAACCTTTTCTCCCATCTGGCCGAACTCGACGCTTCCGGCGCCTCCACCATCGCCGTAACGCCGATCCCGAAACATGGCCTTGGCGAGGCGATCAACGACCGGCTCGCCCGCGCCGCAGCCCCGCGTGACAATCCGGCCGTCGCCAAATAGGCTCCGGCCATGCTGACCACGCCGCCTCTCGATTCCGCCCTTCTTTCCAGATTCGCCGCCATCGTCGGCGAGAAATACGCCATCACCGATTCCGATGCGCTCGCGCCCTATCTCGTCGAGCCGCGCGGCCGCTATGGCGGCGCGTCCCCGCTCATCCTGCGTCCCGGCAGCGTCGAGGAAGTGTCGGCGATCTTGAAACTCGCCACCGAGACCTGCACGCCCATCGTTCCGCAGGGCGGCAATACGGGGCTCGTCGGCGGCCAGATGCCGGACGGCACCGGCCGCGAGATCGTCCTGTCCCTCGGTCGCCTCAACCGCATTCGCGAAATCGACCTTCAGTCGAACACGATGATTGTCGAGGCTGGCGTCATCCTCCAGACCATCCAGGAAATGGCCGACGAAAACGGCCGGCTCTTTCCTCTGTCCCTCGGCTCACAGGGCACCTGCCAGATCGGCGGCAATCTCTCGTCCAATGCCGGCGGCACCGGCGTCCTTGCTTATGGCAACGCGCGCGAACTCTGCCTCGGCGTCGAAGTCGTCCTGCCCACCGGCGAGGTGCTCGACGATCTGCGCAAGTTGAAGAAGGACAACACCGGCTACGACTTGAAGAACCTCTTCGTCGGCGCCGAAGGCACGCTCGGCGTCATCACCGCCGCCGTGGTCAGGCTCGTCCCGAAGCCGAAGGGCCGCGAAGTCGCATGGATCGGCCTCGAAAGCCCTAGGGCCGCGCTCGACCTCTTCGCCATCGCGTCCGACCGCGCCGGTGCGGGCCTCACCGCCTTTGAACTCATCCAGAAGCGCGCGCTCGACTTCACCCTGAAACACATCCCCGACACGCTCGATCCGCTTTCTACCCCGCAGCCCTGGCATGTGCTGATGGAAATCTCCTCCGGCCGCTCGGCCGAGGATGCGCGCACGCTGATCGAGGAGATCGTCGGCGAGGGGCTTGAGGCGGGCCTCGTCGCGGACGCGACGCTCGCGATGAACCTCGCGCAGGGCAATGCCTTTTGGAAGTTGCGCGAATCCATGTCTTGGGCGCAGGGGCCCGAAGGCGGCTCTATCAAGCACGACATCTCCGTCCCCGTCGCCGCAATCCCCGCCTTCATCGCCGAAGGCGAGGCGGCCGTACGTTCGGTCGTCCCCGATGTCCGCCTCGTCTGCTTCGGCCACATGGGCGACGGCAATCTCCACTTCAACGTCACCCAGCCGGAAGGCGGCGACAGGGACGCGTTCCTCGCCCGCTATCGCGAGATGAACGACGCCGTCCACGCTGTCGTCCGCGCGATGCACGGCTCGATTTCCGCCGAGCACGGCATCGGCCGGATGAAGCGCGACGAACTCATCGCCACCGCACCCCCGCTTGCGATCGACCTGATGCGACGCATCAAGTCCACCTTCGATCCCGCCGGCATCATGAATCCGGGCAAGATCATCTGATCCTAACGGGTTGGAAAGGGAGCTTTCCCAATCCTTTCAGCGGGTTGGAAAGCGATAACCATCCGGCGCATCCAGACAAATTTAACCGAAAATCTAAGGCCGACGGTAACAGCCCGCGCCTAGTCTCCAATCCAACGAGGCGGAAAACCGCCCGCGAGAAACCGCCGAAGGCGGCTCTCAGGAGAGACAGGAAGGCGAAACATGAACACCGGGCTGAAACCCGCCTGGGCGGGCCGCGACATGCGGCTCGACCCCTTCAGGCTGCCGCAAGCTACCACCTATGCGACGCAGGACGCATTCGGCGACGTTTCCTTCGAGATCGATCGCCGCCGCGTCACCATCCGCCGCCTTCTGGAGAAGAGCCAGCTTCCGGTGACGGTCGTTCTGCCGGCCAACGCCTTCAAGGGCGTGGCAGCCCGCGCGATCGAGGACGGCGAGGGTGCCGTCACGGTCACGCTGGAACTGATGCACAGCGATCCGATGCTCTCCGTTCCGCTTCTCGTCGCTCATGACCTCGACGACGTTGCGGCAGACTGGCGCGCCTGGGCGGATGCCTACCAGCTTCCCATGCTGCTCTTCGAGGCCGACGGCGTCGCCCGTTCGCTGGAAGAATCGCTCGGCGGCGTGAAGACGGCCCCGTTCAAGGAACGCCGCAAGCGGCGCGTGTCCCAAAACCGCCGCCCGCGCTTTCTGGCTCGCCGCAAATTCGGCAATCTGGGGATGCGCCTCGTCGTCGGCGGCGAGGAAATCATCGCACGTCGCTGATCAGGCGAGCGCCGCCGCCACGCTCCCCAGCATCAGCCCGCCGAAGATCAGCCAGCCCACGGTCGAGTTCGACTTGAACAGCCTGAGGCACTGGTCGCCGTCATCGATGTCGGCGACCACGATCTGCCGCGCCATATGCGCGGCCGCTGCCGCAAGGCCGAGATAGGCAGGCCAAGCGACCTCGGCGACGGCAAAGGCGGCTGCAAACAGCGCCAGCGCGCCCGAATAGAGCGCCACCAGCCACGGCTTTGTGTTCGTGCCGAAAAGCCGTGCCGTCGAACGCACGCCGACCAGCGCGTCGTCCTCGCGGTCCTGATGCGCATAGAGCGTGTCATAGCCGATCACCCACAGGATCGATCCGAGATAAAGCACCGCCGGCGCCAGCGAGACGGAACCGAAATACGCCGCCCAACCCATCCACGCGCCCCACGAAAACGCGAAGCCGAGAAAGAGTTGCGGCCAGTCCGTATAGCGCTTCATGAACGGGTAGATCGCCACCGTGCCGAGCGAAGCGATGCCCATCCCCACCGCGAACCAGTTGAACTGCAACAGAACGACCAGCCCGACGAGGCACTGCCCGAAAAGGAACGCCCATGCCTGCCGGCGCGAAACCTGGCCGGATGGCAGCGGCCGCGAGCGCGTGCGCGCCACCATCGCGTCGATGTCCTCGTCGACGATGTCGTTATAGGTGCATCCCGCCCCCCGCATCGCGATCGCGCCGATCAGGAACAGCGCCAGATGCCAGACCGACGGCAGTTGCGCGGCGACCCCGTCGCCCGCGTCGAAAAATGCGGCCCCGGCCAGCGCCGCCGACCACCAGCACGGCCAGAGCAGGAGCCACCAGCCGATCGGCCGGTCCCACCGCGCGAGCTGCGCATAGGGCCACACCCCTTGCGGCAGCGCGCGATAGACCCAATGCCCGGATGGCGCATCGGCGACGCGCCCGCGCGCGCCCTTGGATTGGATCGTTTCCATCGCCACGGATTGGCAGGGCGGGGCGGCACCGTCAAGCGATCGGTTTGCGCAACCGTCATTGTACGGCTATATGTACACTTCCATCGGAGGCCGCCACCATGATCGTCGCCAATCTCAGCGAATTCCGCGCCAACATGGCCCGATACATTGAAAAAGTTCTGGACGATCGCGACAAGCTCATCGTCACCCGTCGCAACCGCGAGCCGGTCGTCGTCATGCCCCTGTCGGAATGGGAGGGAATGCAGGAAACTTTGCATCTCCTGTCCTCGCCCGCCAATGCCGAGCGCCTACGCGCCTCCATGGCGGAAGCTGAGGCAGGCCGTTTGATTGAACGCGAGCTGATCGAGCCGTGAAGCTTCAATGGACTGAGCAGGGCTGGGACGACTATCTCTATTGGCAGTTGAACGATGTCGACATGATCGCCAAGATCAATGTGATGATCAAGGACACGCGTCGCAGCCCTTTTCGCGGATTGGGCAAGCCGGAACCTCTACGCAATGACATGGCCGGCTGGTGGTCGCGCCGCCTCACCCAGGAGCATCGCCTCGTCTACCGCGTTACCGGGAAGGGCGATGCACAGGCACTCGAGATCGCAGCCTGCCGCTTCCATTATGGCCGTTGACTTGACCTTGCTACCGTCAGCCCCTATCGCCCTCGCAAGACAGAGCGAGGGCGGTCATGAACATTCTTCTCATCGGTTCGGGCGGACGCGAGCACGCGCTGGCCTGGAAGATCGCCGCTTCGCCGATGCTCTCGAGGCTTTACGCTGCACCCGGCAATCCCGGCATCGCCGAACATGCCGAATGCGTGACGCTCGACCTCGATGACCATCAGAGCATCGCCACATTCTGCAAGCTGATGGCGATCGATCTCGTCGTCGTCGGCCCGGAAGCGCCGCTCGTCGCCGGCCTTGCCGACGTGCTCGCAGGACGCGGCATCCGCGTTTTCGGCCCGTCCGCCGCCGCGGCGCGCCTCGAAGGCTCGAAGGGCTTCACCAAGGACCTCTGCGCTCGCTACGACATCCCCACCGCCGCCTATCAGCGCTTCAACAACGCCCCGAAGGCGAAAGCCTACCTCCGCCAGACCGGCGCGCCGATCGTCATCAAGGCCGACGGTCTTGCCGCAGGCAAGGGCGTCACGGTGGCAATGACGTTGGAGGAGGCGCTCGCCGCCATCGATGATTGCTTCGAGGGCGGGTTCGGCGAGGCGGGGGCCGAAGTCGTCGTCGAGGAATTCCTCGAAGGTGAGGAGGCATCGTTCTTCTGCCTCTGCGACGGCAGGACCGCGCTTCCCTTCGGCACCGCGCAAGACCACAAGCGTGTCGGCGACGGAGACACCGGGCCGAACACCGGCGGCATGGGAGCCTATTCGCCTGCTCCCATCCTGACGCAGGCGCTCGTCGACGAGGTCATGCAAACCATCATCGAGCCGACCATGAAGGGCATGGCCGAGATGGGCGCGCCGTTCTCGGGCGTGCTCTATGCCGGCCTGATGCTGACCGGGGACGGCCCGAAGCTCATCGAATACAACACCCGCTTCGGCGATCCCGAATGCCAGGTCCTGATGATGCGGCTGAAGGAAGACCTCCTGATCCTGCTCAACGCCGCCGCCGACGGCCAGTTGGCGCACATGTCGGCGCGCTGGCGCGACGAGGTCGCGCTCACCGTGGTGCTCGCCGCCGAAGGTTATCCGGGTAAGCCGAAGAAGGGCAGCGTCATCCCCGGCCTCGACAGGGTCGGCGACGAAGTCGAGATTTTCCACGCCGGCACGGCAAAGAACGGCGAGGACATCGTCGCCAATGGCGGCCGCGTCCTGAATGTCACCGCGACGGCCAAAACCGTCGGTGAAGCGCGCGAAAAGGTCTATGCCGCCATCGACCGGATCGACTGGCCGCAAGGTTTCTGCCGCCGTGACATCGGCTGGCGCGAGGTCGAGCGCGAAGCGCGCTGACGTCGATTTTTCAGCGCGTCGCCCCATGCTCATCCCATGTCGCATTCCAGCTTCCAGAAGCCTCGCGCGAATGCTTGAATGCAGTCAGTTCAGGTGCCGCCTTCTGATCGAGGCGGAGAATTGGGAAGCCGGTGAAAAGCCGGCGCTGCCCCCGCAACGGTAAATGGAGTGAGGTCGCAACGGGAGCCACTGGGCATTGTGCCTGGGAAGGTGTTGCGACAGGTCGATGGAGCGATCCGAAGACCGGCTCTTGAGCCCGGAAACCAGCCTGAATCTCGACAAACCGACTGATCGCGGTGGGCGGTCAAGGGGCGGATGCGCGCGCGGTCATTTTGCCGTCGCGGCCTTCTCCTTCGAAATCTCCACCAGTTCAGTCCTTGCATGAAGGCAGGACAGGACATGGATGCGCGCAACGAAATGCTGGCCCGGCTCCAGCGCCGCAAACCCGGCTACAGCCTCGACCAAGTGTTCTACATCGACCCGCAGTTCTACCGGCTCGATCTCGACCTGATCTGGTATCGCGACTGGCTTTTCATCGGCCATGACTGCGAATTGCCGAAGCCCGGCAGCTATTTCACCGTGCAGATCGGCGACTATCCCGTCGTCGTGGTGCGCGACGCCAAGGGCGCGATCCGCGCCTTCCACAACACCTGCCGCCATCGCGGCTCGCGGGTCTGCACGGCCGCTAAGGGAACGGCGGCCAAACTCGTCTGCCCGTATCACCAGTGGACCTACGATCTCGACGGCCGTCTCGTCTTCGCCCGCCAGATGGGTGCGGATTTCGATGCCTCGCAGTTCGGCCTGAAGCCCGTAGCCTGCGAAAGCGTCGCCGGCTACCTCTTCATCTGCCTTGCCGACGCGCCCGCCGATTTCGCCCCCTTCCGCGCGCAGGTCGAGCCCTATCTCGCGCCACACCGGCTGACGGAAACGAAGGTCGCCTTCGAATCGACCATCGTCGAAAAGGGCAACTGGAAACTCGTCTGGGAAAACAACCGCGAGTGCTATCACTGCGCGGGCAACCATCCCGAGCTTTGCAAGACCTTCCCCGAAGCGCCGACCGTCACCGGCGTCCAGGCCGCCGAGAGCGACCCGGAGATAGTCGCGCATTGGCAGAAGTGCGCAGCGGCGGGCCTGCCGTCCCGCTTTGAGCTCGCCGAGACCGGCCAGCACCGGGTCACCCGCGTGCCGCTCCTGCGTGATGCCGTCAGCTACACGATGACGGGCAAGCGCGCGGTGAAGAAGAACCTGTCCGACACCGTCACCACCGACCGCATCGGCTCGCTCCTGCTTTTCCACTATCCGACGACCTGGAACCACGTTCTCGGCGACCACGCCGTCACCTTCCGTGTCCTGCCGATCAGCGCGACGCAGACGGCGGTGACGACCAAATGGCTCGTCCACAAGGATGCCGTCGAGGGCGTCGACTACGACCTTGCGGAACTGACCCATGTCTGGACCGAAACCAACGACCAGGACCGCCGCATCGTCGAGGAAAACGCCTTCGGCATCGCCTCGCCTGCCTACCAGCCTGGGCCGTATTCTGAAGAGCACGAAGGCGGCGTCATGCAGTTCGTGGACTGGTACTGCCGGTTTGCCGAGGAACGGCTGACAGGCGACGCCAAGCCGGCGCTGCGGTCGGTGGCTTGAGGGATACGACCATGCTCTATGTTGCCCCCCTCTGGGCTGCCGCCCGCTCTGACCCGAGCCGCGGGTCTCGGCCCGTCCTTCGGACCCCCCGCAAGTGGGGAGATTATTCTCGTCATCGACACCGCGTGATCTCCTCCCGCGCGGGGGAGATGTCCGGCAGGACAGAGGGGGGCTCGTCAAGACTCGACCTCCAGGATCAACGTCAATGACCGCCCACCTCTACAAATATCTCGACGAAATGACTCCCTGGGACGACCGGCTTCAGGTGCTCGAATGCCTGCGGGTCGTCGACGAAGCCCCCGACGTCAAGACCTTCACCTTCCGCTCCGACAGCCAGACCTGGTTCCGCTACCAGCCCGGCCAGTTCATCACACTGGAACTGCCGGCCACACCCGACCCGCTGATGCGCACCTACACTTTGTCCTCCAGCCCCTCGCGACCCTTTTCCATCGCCGTCACGGTCAAGGCGCAGAAGGATTCCCTCGGCACGCGCTGGATGTTCGACAATCTCAAGCCCGGCGACCACATCCGCGCCTTTGGCCCCTCCGGCACCTTCTCGCTGCACAACCACCCGGCAGCGAAATATCTCTTCATCTCCGCCGGTTCGGGCATCACGCCGATGATGTCGATGCTGCGCTGGCTGAACGATTTCACGCCGCAGACCGATGTCGCCTTCGTCAACTGCGCGCGCCGGCCGGAAGAGATCATCTTCCGAAAGGAACTCGAACTCCTGGGCGCCCACATGCCCGGCCTGTCGCTCGGCTTCCTGATCGAGGAACGGTCGAGCCGGGAGAGCTGGTTCGGCCATATGGGCCGCATCGACGCGGTGCGACTTCCGCTGCTGGCACCTGATTTCCGCGAGCGTGAGATCTTCTGCTGCGGTCCCGACCCCTTCATGCGCGCGGTGCGGGAGATGCTGGAATCGGCCGGATTCGACATGGCGCATTACCATCAGGAAAGCTTCGGCGCGCCGGCGATCGAGCGCATTCAGGCACCGTTCGAGGAAGAAATCGCCGCCGAACCGCCGGCAGACGCCCAGCCGGTGCGCTTTGCGCTCTCCGATGTCGAGGCGCTGTGTCTTCCGGGCCAGACCGTACTCCAGACCGCCCGCGCGGCCGGCATCCGCATACCCGCAGCCTGCGAGTTCGGCCTTTGCGGCACCTGCAAGACCATGAAGACTTCCGGCAAGGTGGATATGAGCCACAATGGCGGCATTCTCGACCACGAAATCGAGGAAGGCTACATCCTTGCCTGCTGCTCGCGCCCGCTCGGCCCCGTCACGGTGGAGGCGTAGGATGGGACAGGCACGTCAATACGGCCTGACGCCGGCACCCTCACGTCCGGCGCTCTTCAAGCCGCGCCAACCCGAGCCCGAGGAAGTGTTTCTCGCCTGGCTCATGTGGCTCCCGGCAGAAGCAGACCGGCAGCAAGCCGCCGCGCGGGAGGTCAGCCGAATCGATGCCAGCGAAGCGAAAGGCGAGGGGCCGGCGAGGCTTCGCGCCCTTTTCGCCGATCTCGCCACCAACTGATCAGCTCCGCGCCTCCGCCAGCGCCTCTGGCAGCTCGCGTTCGAAGATATCGATCTCGGCCGCCGGTCCGACCGAGACGCGGATGCAGCGGTCGAGCCCCGGCGCCATCGGCTTGCGCACGAAGACGTCGCGCGCGATCAATGCCTGCATGACCTTCAGCGCAAACACGCCGTTGTCGCCGCAATCGATCGCGACGAAATTGGTGGCGGATGGGATCGACGTCAGGCCATTGTCGGTTGCAATCTTCGCCAGCCGCTCGCGGCACAAAGCAACCTGCGCGACGACGCTTTGCAGATATTTTTCATCGTCGAGCGCCGCCGATGCCGCGATCTGAGCGATGCGCGTCATGCCGAAATGGTTGCGCACCTTTTCGAAAGCGTTGATCGTCGTCGCCTCGCCGATCGCATAGCCGCAGCGCAGGCCGGCAAGTCCGTAAGCTTTTGAAAACGTGCGCATTCGCAGAACGTTGGGCCGCGTCACGTCGAGCGGCGGCAAGGTTCCCTCCGGCGCCGTCTCGCCATAGGCTTCGTCCAGAACCAGCATGGTCGTTTCCGGCAGCGCGTCGATGAAGCGTTGAATCTCGACGGCCGGCCACCACGTGCCCATCGGATTGTCGGGATTGGCGAGATAGACCAGCGGCGCGTTCTCGCGTTTGATCGCGTCGAGCAGGCTGGGAAGGCTCTCGCGATCGGCCTCGTAGGGAACGGTGACGAGCCGCGCGCCGAACCCTGCGACATGGTAGTTGAAGGTCGGATAGGCGCCGAGTGAGGTGACGACGGCGGCGTTTTTTTCGGCCCAAAGTCGCACGATCAGGCCCAAAAGCCCGTCAATTCCCTCGCCGATGACGATGTTTCGGGCCGAAACCTGGTGCTTTTCAGCCAGCTTTTCACGCAATTCGGCGCTTTCCGCGTCGCCATACATCCACACTGTGCCCGCCGCCGCGGCGATCGCGGCCTGAACTTCGGGTGATGGACCGAACCCGCTTTCATTGGCGCCGATCCGCGCCCTGAAGGCTTTTCCGCGCGCGCGCTCCTGTGCTTCCGGCCCGACGAAGGGCACGGTTGCCGGCAGCGTTTCGGCAAGGGCGGTGAGGCGAGGACGGATCATGCGGCGGGCTCCTGAATCTCTACCGTCGCACTACCTTTCAACATGTTGAATGACAACAAAAAAGGCCCGCCGAGATGTCTCGACGGGCCAGGTCTGGGAGGTGCAGGCTAAGAA
Source organism: Mesorhizobium sp. YIM 152430 (assembly GCF_029210365.1). Lineage (GTDB taxonomy): Bacteria > Pseudomonadota > Alphaproteobacteria > Rhizobiales > Rhizobiaceae > Aliihoeflea. The sequence continues at coordinate 25,440 of NZ_JARGES010000025.1, read as the reverse complement.
ATCAGCGGCCGCCGCCGAACTGTCCGCCGGCGAACATCTCGCGAACCGAGTTGAACGAGGTGTCGAAGGAGATCGAGGCGACGAAGTATTCGCGGTCGAAATTGGAGTCGTGATAACGCAGGTCGAGCGTGATCAAATCGGCATAGGTATAGGAAAGACCGACATTCCAGTCGATGTCGTCTCCGCCGGTGAACCTGGTGCCGACACCACCCGAAACAGTGAAGTCGTAGGGCAGGGCGAGAGCTGCCGTCGCGACACCGTAGGTCGCGTCGAATTTGAAGTCGTGATAGAGTTCGAGGCCCGCTGAGAACTCTTCCGTGAACTGGTAGCTCGGCTTGACGTAGAATTCGCCGCAGCAGCTTCCGGTCTCGTCGTAGAAATAGTGCGCGTAGCCGATATCGACCGTGAGGTTGCCGAAGGTCGGGCGGATGCCGCCATAGACGTCGATCTCGACCTTGTCGGGATCGATGTCGACACCGGAGGCCCAAACGCCGATATAGGCCCAGTCATAGGACGCCTCGACATAGCCCTGAAGCGTCGGGCCGTCCGACTGCGCGACGCCGCGCGAGACGTAGCGCGAGGTGAAGGTGGCGCCGAAGGCGATGTCGATCGCGGAGGCGACATCCTCCTGAAGGACGACGGGCGCCTCATAGACGACGGCATCGGCTGCGAACGCGGGAAGAGCGGAAACGGCGGCGATTGCGAAAGCGGCTGCCGAGGTACGGATCAGGTTCATTGGACCCCCAGAAAGATGTCTCGAAGACACTGCGCTCGCCAACCCCTCCGGTCGTCTGCGCCATGTCGCTGAGGAAAATGTGCGGGAAATATTCGTCGGCGCAATTGGGAAGACGCGGCCTATGATGCGTTGCGGAAAACTGTTGCGTCGTTGCAACGAAAAATGCACAGACAATGCGCAACGGCGTCGGCGAAAAGGGTTTCGTTAACCGATTTGCCGCGCCTTTAGGCAGTTTCGAGATGGCGGGCGATCTGCGTGAGGACCGATATCTCGCGCGCTGTTCCCGCATCGTCGCTGGCATCGGGGCGCGACGAGGTCTTTGCGATGGTGATTCGGCTGACCGGGTCGACCCAGACCCATTGTCCGTGTATGCCCACGCCGCAGAATGAACCGCGCGTATCGCCGACCTGATACCAGCAGGACCGGTAGCGGCCTTCGGCGAACATGTCGGCGAAATTGCCGTCGACCCAGGCCTGGCGGTTGCCATTGGCGTGCAGGTCCTCGATCCAGGCCGCCGGGACGATCTGCTGATCGGCCGCGTTGCGCCCGCCCATGCGAACGAGATCGCCCAGACGCGCAAGGTCTTCGACCGTGATGCAGATGCCGCCCGCCGCCCGCGCGGTGCCGACGCGGTCGACGGTGACATAGGATGCACCGGTCATTCCCATCGGCTTCAGGAGCCGTTCGGCAAGATAGTCATGATAGCGTCGGCCGACTGCGCGCTCGACGACGAGCCCGAGCAGGTCGGTATTGGGGGAGGCGTAGTAGAAGCGTCTGCCGTGCTCGCCGGATCGCCGCGGCGGCAGGGTGGCAAGAAATTCCTCCATCGTCTGGGCAGTGGTGTCGGCCCGCTCGGGGTTCCAGAGCATCGCGCGGCGATAGCGATCGAAGGCGCTGTCCTTGTCGGTATACTCCTCGTCGAAATCGAGGTCGACGGTCATGTCGAGAAGGTCGCGGATGCGGGCGCTGCCATAGGCGCTCGCCGGCGGCATGGCGACATGGTCGGTAATGGGCGCGTCGGGATCGAGAAGCCCGTCGTCGACGGCGATGCCGGCGAGCAGCCCGGTGACGGATTTCGAAATCGAGAAGATGACGTGCGGCCGCGCGGGATCGGCATGGGGTGCATTCCAGTCGGCGACGACCTTGCCGTCGCGCAGCACCACAAGCGCGTCGGTCCACGAGGCGCGGAGATAGTCGTTAAGCGATGTCGGCTGCCCGGCGACGTCGAGCGCGATTCCCTGGATGGCCGCGCTGCCGACCGCCTCACGCGAACGTTCGCGGGCGCACGTCATCGTCGCGACGGGGACGAACTCGCTGACCGACTGGAAACTGAGCGTGCTGAACGGATGTTCGCGCCAATTGGCGAGAGTGACTTCGTGGCGGGAAACCTGTTCGATCGTCATGGTGCCTCCATCGTTTTGTTCCCTTTTCAGATGCGGTTCGGGCGCGCCCAGTCAAGTCGTCTGCCGTTGGTCCAGCCCGCAAGATCGGCTTTTCACCACTGCGCTAAGGTGACCTTTACCTGACGCTGGTAGTTACGGTGCACGCAAGTCCCCGCGCATTCATGCTGTCGAGGACATGGTTGGACTCGGACGGGGTGGTGCGATGAAGATTTCGGTATTCGGGCTTGGCTATGTCGGCACAGTCTGCGCGGCCTGCCTTGCCGAACGCGGCCATGAGGTGATCGGCTGCGACGTCAACGAGACGAAGGTCGATCTCGTCAATGCGGGCCAGAGCCCGATCATCGAGAGGGATGTCGGCGAACTGGTCGCGTCGAACGTCGCGGCCGGGCGCCTGCGTGCCACCTTGTCGACAGCCGAGGCCATCGCGAACTCGGACATTTCGCTGCTCTGCGTCGGCACGCCGTCCAAGCAGAACGGCTCGCTTGATCTCGGCCATGTCGAGGCGGTCTGCGAGCAGATCGGCGCGGCGTTGAAAGAAAAAAGCGGCTTCCACTCCGTCGTCATGCGCTCGACCGTCCTGCCGGGCACGTTGGAGACGCTTGCCGTCCCGGCGCTCGAGCGTTCGTCCGGCAAAATCAACGGGCAAGGTTTCGGCGTCGCCTCCAACCCCGAATTCATGCGCGAAGGTTCGGCCGTTGCCGATTTCGACAACCCGGCCAAGACGGTGATCGGCGCCAGCGACGCGGAGACCCGAGACCGGTTGAAGGCGCTCTATGAGGGCCTGCCGGGCAAATTGATCCTCACCGACCCGCGCGTCGCCGAACTCGTCAAATATACCGACAACACCTGGCACGCGCTGAAGGTCGCCTTCGGCAACGAGATCGGCAATGTGTGCAAGGCGGCCGGCGTCGACAGCCACGAACTGATGCAGATATTCTTCGCCGACGACAAGCTGAACATCTCGAACGCCTATCTCCTGCCCGGCTTCGCCTTCGGCGGCTCGTGCCTCCCGAAGGACGTGCGCGCCATCAACGCATTCGCGGTGGAAAAAGACGTCGAGGCGCCGCTCCTTCGCTCGCTGATCCCGTCCAACAAGCAGCAGGTCGAACGCGCGCTCGACTGGGTTCTGCGGCAGGGAAAGAAGAAGGTCGGTTTCCTCGGCTTCTCGTTCAAGGCCGGCACGGACGATCTGCGCGAAAGCCCCTACCTGGAACTGATCGAGCGGCTGATCGGCAAGGGCTGCGACGTGCGCGTCTTCGACAAGAACGTGTCGGTGGCCCGCCTCGTCGGCGCCAACAAGGCCTATCTGATGAACGCGATCCCGCACGTGACGCAGTTGATGGTGTCCTCGCTCGACGAGATCGTCGCGCATTCGGAAATCATCGTCGCCACGAACCGCGCGCCCGAATACGAGCCCATCGTGACCGCGATGCGCCCCGATCAGGTTCTGCTCGACATGGCGCGTTTGCCCAACGTCGCCGCCGCGACGGGCCGGGTGGACGGAATCAACTGGTAGGGCAACGACGGAGAGGGGGCCTCAATACCGCGCCAGATCGAGCCGCTGGTCGATGAAGGCGCGCTTGCCCTGGGTGCCGCTGGCAAGACATTCGGCGCGTTCCAGCGTGAAGGCCATATGACCGTCCGCCTTGGCTTCGAGCGCCACCCGGATACGTTCTGCATCGCCTTCGCTGCCGCCCTCCGCCGCAACGTAGCGGATCACCGCTTTGCCGGGCTCCGACTGGACGAACTGGAATTCACCGATGCCGCGAAAGAATAAAGGGTCTTGCGGCGGAAAATTGGTGGCGATGATGCGGTTGCCCGTTTTGCCGATGAAGAAGCCCGGCTTGCGACGCGGCGAGATGGCCTCGACTTTCATGCGCCAGCCATTGGCGCGCGTGCCTGGTTCGACGAGCGTCGCGCGGTCCTCGGTGTCGTAGCGGATGAACGGCATTCCCGAACTGATGAGGCCAGTGCCGACGAGGCGGCCCTCCATACCGGGCGTGACGACCGGCGCTCCGGCATCGTCGACGAGTTCGGCAATGCCGTAAAGCGGCTCGAATTCATAGACGTCGTTGGAGATTTCACGGGCAAAGAGCGCCTTTTCGCTGAGGCCGTAGAATGGCGCGAAAGCGACGTCGCCCAGCGCCTCGCGAATGACGGCTCGCTGGTGGTTGTAAAGCGGTTCAGAAATCGGCAAAATGCCCTTGATCGGAAGCTTGAAGCTGCGGCCAAGTGCCAGCATGTGCCGGCAGAACACTTCGATGGCCGAAGGATAGCCATGCAGGAACCTGATCCCGCGCGCGTCGATCAGGTCGATATAGAGCGCCACATCGGCCCGGCTCATCGGAAAGACGCATAGCCGAAGCTCGTTCAGCGCCGGCTCCCATTCGAACAGGCGATCCTCCGCGCCTTTCATCCGAAATCCCTTGAGAACGCAGCGCGTGTCGGACCTCGTGTAACCCGCGCGCGTCCAGGCATCGTTGACGAAGGCGAATTCCCGCACCGAGCGGTCGCGGTCGACGAAGAACGCGAACGGCTCTTCGCCGTTAGAGCCGCTGGTGCAGTTGCGCACGAGGCTTTTCGCGGGGCGGGTGAGGGCAGCTTCGCCGGCTGCGCGCAGGTCGGCCTTGGTCAGGATCGGCAGGCGGCCGAGGTCTTCCACCTCGATGCGCCGCGCATCGAAAGCCGGACCGAGGGCCGACGCGAAGCGAGCGTGGTGAAAGGGGCTCGCATGGGTTGCCGTGCTTGCCAGCGTGCGCAGGGCCGCCGTCGTCGCCGCGGTGGAAAAGTCGGGATCGGTTCGCGCATATGCGATGTCGCGTCGCCAGCGTTCATAGACCGCGCCATAGCGCAGCGAGAGCGGCATCAGCGAAATGAGCGGCGCGACCGACCGGCGCAGGCCGGGCGGGCTTTTCACATAGGCGCTGCGCGCGATGTCGAGCAGCCGCAAGGCCGGTCCCCCTGAAGAATGCGATCACCAATCTGTCATCGCGCGCTTAACATTCTGCAAAGCTAAAGAAGGGTCAGACACTCGCCGATCAGCGTGTATTCACGCGGGCGCAGGCCCCGTTTGAAGGTGGAGTAGCCGGTGTTCGGATCGAGGCCGCCAAGGTCGAGAGTGGCGACGCCCTGCGACTTCATGTGCCGGATCGCCTGCCACAGAAGGTAGTTGCCGGCATTGACGGCGCGCCCGTCAGGTCCGAACCAGGCGACGAAATATTCCGCGCCGAGCCCGTAGCGGATGACGGAAATGCCCGCGACTGCCTGGTCCTGATGGATTGCCTGAAGGATGGTGAAATCTTCGCCCGACGCATCGCGAAGCACGCGCAGGAAGCGATCGTCGACCGCGGAAAACGCCTTGTCGCGCTTGTTCTCCTCATGCCGCGCGATCATCCACTCGACCAGTTCCGGCTCGTTGCCGACGCGAAGGGTGATGTCGAGCTTGTCGCATTTGCGCAGCTTGTTGCGGAAGTTCGGCTGGAAGGAGCCGATGATCTCATCCTCGCTGCGCGTGAGGTCGACCTGTGCGGAAACCCAGCCGGTCTCGCCAAGAACGCGATAGCCTGCGGCGCGCATCAGTTCGAGGCGGTCCGGTGTGCTTTCGAGCGACGGCGCGACGACGAGCGCGCCCTTGCCGAGCCGCCCCCAGCCGCGCTTCAGCGCCTGGTAGACCGCAAGAATGGTTTCGTGCGACGGCACAGCGTCGAGGAAGAGCGGACCGCGGCTGACGCGCGACAGGAGCCGGATCCCGGCGATGCGCTTTTCGAGGATCTGGCAGATCGCGACCGGCCGGCCATCGGCTTCGAACGCGACGCGCGTCGGCGTCCAGCCATTGGTGCGCCGCGCCTCGCCATAGGCATGGGCCTGGGTCAGATGCGGGGCTGGAACGCCGGCGATGAGGTCTTGCCATTCCGCGAGCGACACGATCGGCCGGACGGCAATGGTGCCGGATTGAGATGCGGAGGCGAGGCGGCCGGAGGCGACGATGTCGGTCATGGGCGGCTTCCTGGGCGTTGGATGAGACGGATTTCCGTGACGAGCGGACTGACGCCGGACTGCCCACGCCACGACAGGCGTGGTGCGGGAATCTTGACGCCGAAGGATGGTGAGATCCATCCGCCATCGAAACCGTCTCCGCCGGAGGCGACTTCGAGCCGGTCGCCGGGAAGGGTGAAGGTGGCAATCGGGATTTCGTCTTTGGAGACGCTGGCGACGGCGCTGACGATGCGCACATCGAGACCGGGCGCGAACTGGAAGGAGATCTCGACGGGCTGCGGTTTGCCCGAAACCTCGTCCTCGATGCGCAAACCCTCTTCGGCGAGGCACACCTGCCGGCGATGCGTCGCCCCGTAGCGCGCGGAATAGCCGTCATGCTCGGCAAGGATCGCGGTATCGGATGCTTCGACCAGCCGTGCATTCGCCTTGTGCGACCAGTTGAACGCACCGGACATGATGCTCTGGTCGGTGCCGGCGATCGTCAGCGTGTTGTGGGCGCGGGTCGAGCGGAACCAGTCGCGCCATGCGCCGCCCGAATGATAGAGATAGGTGCCGGGGTCGACGAGGATCGGTTCGCCGTCGACGCAGAGCAATATGGAAAGCGCATCGGCATGACCGTGGGCGGCGATCGACAAATAGCCGAGCGGGCCGTGATCCATGATCAATCTGGCATGTCGGCCACAGATTTCGGCGTCGAGAACGCTGTATCCGCCCTCGCGAAAGGCGATGATGCCCGAATGCGCGCGCGGCTCTGCCTGCGCGGCCTCGCCGAAAATGGCATCACGCAGATGCGGTGCGGGGGCGGCAACGGGTGAGGGGCGGCCGAGAAAGGCCATGGCGGCATTGGCGATTGCCGCCGGATAGCGCGGCTCCGGTTCGCACATCGCGATGACGCGGCCCTCGTCGTCGTCGCAGATCGCCGGGGCTGCGCAATTCGACGAAATGGCGGCGACCCAGCCGGCGAAGTGGTCCAGTCGAGACTCGAAGTTCGGTCCGAACGGATCGCCCTGATGGCGTGCGGCGAGGGCGGCCAGAAGCGCGAATTCGATCGAGAACGCGCCATAGGTCGGCGATTGTTCGGCCGGGACGCCGTCGGGAAGGATCTGCTTTTCGATTTCCTTTTCGAGAACCTTTCTCGCCTTTGCCGCCATAACGCCGGCGCCGGCAAGGTCGGGCAGGGCGATGCCGATCAGATATTCGCCTGCGGCCTCGGCGATGAGGTGGTTGTTGGCCGACGAGAAGCGCGAGGGAAAGCGCGTCAGCCAGAAGGCGTGCGCAGCGAGGATTTCGCGGATGCGGCGGATCGTGTCGGGCGACAGATGCGAACCGCAGATGCTGGAGACGACGAGGAGCGAGATCGCGCGCAGGGCAAGCTCGATGCCGGAATTCCAGACGAGCCCGCGAAAGGGCGGGTGCGCGCGGTGCCAGCTCTCGATGACGGACTCGATGACGCGGCGCGCGTCTGTGTCGTCGTCGAGCGCGAGCTTGGCGGCGAGCGGCTGGAGAAACTGGAGGCGGTTGAACTCCCAGACATATTTGACGTCGCCGAAACGTGTTTCGTGGCGGTAGCCGATATCGAAGCAATAGGCGTCGGCGCCAGGCCAGGAAAGGCCGGAAACAGGATCGAGCCGCCAGATGTCGACTGGAAACAGCGTATCGGCCGAGCGTTTCGGCCAGTCGACGCCGAGGGCAGAGAAGCGGCCGTCAAGGAGCGCGGCGCAGGTCCGGTCGAGCGCCTCACGGACGGGCGGCGAGGCGTGCAACACGGCATCTTCCAGCCCCGGAACGCGCGGAACGACGTCACCTTGTTGGCCGAAGCGTGCCCAACCCTCGTGCCGACCCTTCGAGGAAAGCTTGCGGCTCTTCTCGACGACACGATGCGCAACCTCGGCGGGGCCCATATTGCGCAGGCGGTTGACGTACCAGCCGAGCGACATCGTTGCCTCAGAGCCTGAAAATCTTGCGATAGGCCGCAATCAGTGCGGGCACCTGATGGTCCCAACTGAACTGGTTCTCGACGCGCGCGCGGCCGACGCGCCCCATCTCGGCACGGCGCTCGGGATCGGCAAGCAGAAGCTCGATCTGCTCGGCCATGTGGACAGGGTCGTTGGGCCGCGCATAGGCAGATGCGCTCTGCGCCGAATAGCGGCCCTCGACCACTTCGAACTGAACGATCGGCTTTTCGAACGCCATGTATTCGAGGATCTTGTTCATGGTCGACTTGTCGTTCATCGGGTTCACCCGGTCGGGGTTCACGCAGACATCCGACGTCGACAGCACCTCAAACAAGGTCGCGTCGCTGGCTCGCCCGGTGAAGGTGACGAAATCGTCGAGTCCCATGGCGCTGGATTGCGCCTTCAGTTCGTCCAGCGCGGGACCGCCGCCGACGAGGCAGAACTGGATGTCCGTGCGGCCCTTGTCGTGGACGAGATGCGAGACGGATTCGAGCAGCAGGTCGATGCCCTCCTGCTGGCCCATGACGCCGACATAGCCGACGAGATGCTGGCGGCCCTTTTTCCAGTCGGGGTTTGCGGGCACGCGCTTCAGCTTGTCGAGATTGGGACCCGAGCGCACGACAAAGACGTTTTCGGGAGCCATCCTGCCGCGCGCGATGGCAATGTCGCGATAGGAATTGTTGGTCGCGATGGATACGTCGGCAAGGCCGAATGTCATCCGCTCGGCGAGTACCATCAGCTGCCAGAAGAAGCCGCGCCTGCCGAACTTCGCCTCGTAGAGTTCGGGATTGATGTCGTGATGGTCGAACATGAACTTCTTGCCGAAGGGCTTGAAGAGCGCGGCGACGAGGAAGATCAAATCCGGCGGATTGCACGCGTGGATGGCATCGAAGCCATGACGGCGAAGGACGCGGAAGGCGAGCACGGTTTCCCAGAAGAGCGCGACCGAATATTCCGCGAGATAACCGAGCGCGCCGTGGGCGTCGAGCGGCAGCTTGTGGCGATAGACATGAATGCCGTCGATCGTCTCGTGGAGCGCGTCGAAGCCCTTTCCGGTCGGGCAGATGACGCTGACGGTCGCGCCCGCCTTCCGCAAGGTCGTCGCTTCCTGCCAGACGCGGCGGTCGAAGGGCACCGGCAGGTTCTCGACGATGATGAGAATGCCTTTTCCCGACAAGGGCTTGGCCGCCAGAATTGAATCGGCGCGTTCGCGCGCTTCGGCCGCGCTGCGTGCGGACGGCGTCGGTTGGGCGACGACTTTCGTCGATCGGTCGTGTCTGGGAAGAGCGGTCATGCGACCTCCTTGCGGGTCTGTTCGGCAAGACCCCGTGGGGCGATGCGCCGGAAGAGTTCGAGATAGCGGGCCGCGCAGGCGGCTTCGGAAAATGTGGCCCCGCGTGCGCGCAGGGCTTCGCGGTCCCAGGTGCGGTCGAGCGCATTGCGGATGGCCAAGGCCATGACAGCCGGGGCGCCTACCGGCACCAGCGCGCCGTAGCGGCCGCCGTCGAGAATTTCGGCGGGACCGTGCTTGCAGTCGGTCGAAACGACCGGCGTGCCGCAGGCCAGCGCCTCGGCGACGACGTTGCCGAAGCCTTCGTGACGCGAGGACAGGACGAAGAGAGCGGCCCGCGCGAGATGCGCGAAGGGCGCGTCGACGAAACCCGGCATGGCGACGTCGCCTGCAATGCCCGACGCCTCGGCCTGCGCCTGGAGCGCGGGCCGTAGCGGACCGTCGCCGAGAATGACGAGCCGCGCCGGCCGCGACTGCCGGATTTGCGCGAACGCCGTCAGCAGCGTCGCGAAATCCTTCTGCTCGACCATGCGGCCCATGGCCAGGATGGTGGGGCTGCCTTCGGAATAAAGCGATGCGTCGACCGGAGCGGCCATACGGTGCGCGAGGTCGTCCGGGATGATGCCGTTATGGATCACGTCGATCCGGCCGCGCGGCAGATGACACATCCCGGCCAGATCGTCGGCGACGCCGGACGAGACCGCGACGATGGCGTCCGCCTGGCCGAACAGGGCGCGGTAGAGGATCGGAACCGGGCCGAACTTGACGCCGCGCGTGTCGTTGGCCGACAGCGTGTTGTGCTGGCTGACGACGATGCGGGTCTTCGCCGGGCGCGCGAAGCCGGCCGCGCACAGCATGATGTTGTTGTGGTCGTGACCGGCCATGACGACATCCGGTCGCGACGCGCGCAGATATCGGATGAGGGCGGGAACCGAGGCCGCCTGTCGGCGAATGCCGAGATCGACGATGCGCAAGCCTTCGGGAACGTCGCGAAGGAGTTCGCCGCGCCGCTCGTTGAGCGCGAGCTCGACCAGATGGCCGTGCGAGATCCACTCGCGCGCGAGGCCGAGATGGAGCCGTTCGATGCCGCCGCCTTCGAGGCTTGGAAGATAAAGCCCGATGCGCATCCCTATGCCCGCCTCAGCCGCAAATTGGTCATCAGCATCCGCGCCTCCTGCCGATGGAGAAGGGCGACGAGCGCCAGAAAGGCTATGCCGCCGGCAGCGCCTGCTAGGACGAGACGGACGAGCACCCATTCGTCGGCCGCCCACTGCCGGACGATTGCGGTGGCGACGAAAACGCCGAGAGCGACGGCGAGCGCGCGGGCGAGATCACCGAGTGCGATCGGCAGTCTGAGCAGGCTCGACGACATGGCGATGCTGGTCAAAAGTCCGATGCCGCAGGCCGCCAGATACCCCCATGCCGCGCCGAGCGCCGCATATGTCGGGATCAGGTAGAGACTGAGCGCGATGCCGATCACGGCGCCGGGCAGCAGTGAGGCGGATTGCAGCCAATTGTGCTTGTGGGCGTGGAAGACATTGTCGAATACGAAGACCTTGAAGTTGAAGAGCACGACCGAAACGACGACGACCGGGAACACGGCAGAAGCGTCGGCATGGTAGTTCTCGGGCAGAATCAGGCCGACGATGTCGGGGCCGAGCACGATCAGGAAGGCGGCCGCCGGGAGGATCAGCATGGCGATCAAATTGAGCTGCTGGACGATGAACGCGCCCGCTGCCGCCGGTCCCCGCGTGTCGAAGATCGAAACCATTTCGGGAAATGCGCCCTGATTGATGGCATTGCCGAGAATGTCGATCGGTTGGCGCGCGAGCGCGTAGGCGGCGGCATAGACCGCGACGACGCCTGCGTCGTGGAACAGTTTCAGGAGCGGCCGTTCGATGGCGTCGAGCCCGAAGCTGATCAGTGCCAGAACGATCAGGGGCACGCCGAGCGAGAAGAGTTCGCCATAGGAAAAGCGTGCCGGACCGCGTTCGACCTGTCTGTAGGCGATGCGCAGGCCGACGATCCCGCAGGTAAGCGTGCCCAGGCTGGTGGCGAGCGAGGCGGCGAGGAAGGTCGGCTCGACAAAGATGATCGCCGTGATCGGCAGGACGATGACGCAGATCGAGCGCGCGAATTCCATCATCGTATAGGTGACGCGTCTCTGCTGCATCTGGAGAATGCAAAGCGCATGGCGCGAGACGCTGCCGGCGACGATGTAGGCGGATACGGCAAGGGCGAATTCGCCAGCGCGCTCCGGGACGATCAGCATGGAGGCGAAGATCGCGACGAGGATGGCGGCGGCGGAAGTGCCGATGAGAACGGTCGTCGCGCGTTTGAGGCTGCCGGATGCAATGGTGCCGGTGCCGCCGAGGCGCAGAAGCGCGATGCGCAGCCAGTTCGACACGGCCGCATCCGTCATCTCGCCGATCGCAACGACGAGCGCAAGAAGGCCATATTCCGTCTGGCTGACGAGCCGCGTCGTGACGATCAGAAGCAGGATCGCCGAGATGCGCGGCAAAAGGATTGCCGGCAGATAGATGATCGTGGATCGGATCAGCATGAGGATGCGCGCGCCTGTTCGATTTCGGCTGCACGTTACGGGAGATCAGCCAAGTAATGGTGAACGACGCCGGCTTTCGGCGAGTTGGGTTACCAAGCCGTTGACCGGTGACGGCAAGGCGCGACGATGTCGTTAGCGGTCTGCAAATCGTTTGGCGTTAGGGTCCATCCGATCTCTGCAGGAGCCGGCCATGAACGTTCCGCCACGCATTGCCTATTGCGGACCGATCGCCCGACCGGGCGAACCGGCGCGGGGCGGATATGAATCGGCCAATCGGCGGCTGATCGACGACCTGCGCGGCCATGGGCTCGCGGTGATCGAATATCCCTATGCGCCCGAGCGGCTTACGCCTGCCGGCAAGGCGCTCGCCTATGCCTCGAACTTCGCCGGAACGGCAGCGCGGGTGCTGGCCGAAGCGGGACGATTCGACATTCTCCACATCACACCGCTGCGCCGGCACTTCATCCTGCCCGAGGCGGTGATCTGCATGAATGCGAAGGCGCGTGGCCGAAAGATCGTGGTTGACATCCGTGCCGGCTGCTTCATGCGCGAGATGTCACGGCCCGGAGCCATGCGCGCGCGCGCGGAGGCCCAGCTTCTGCGCCGCGCCGATCTGGTGACGGTGGAGGGGCTCGAATATGTGGAGTTCGCAGGACGCTTCACCGATGCGCCCGTCCACTATCTGCCGAACTACGTATCGCAGGGACCGGGAGGTCTCGAGCCCGGCGCGCCGGTCGGTCCGGTCCGGCTCGTTTTCCTGGCGCGGATCGTGCCGGAAAAGGGCATCGAGACCGCAATCGAGGCGGTGCGTTCGCTCGTCGCGACGGGACATGACGCCACGCTCGACGTGCTGGGCGGGGCATCGCCCGACTATGCCAGGCGCCTCGATGCGCTCGCGGACGGATTGCCGGTGACGTTCCGCGGCGCGATCAAGGCCGAGGATGTGCGCCGGACGATCCGGGGCGCGCATTTCTTCATCTTCCCGACACGCCATGACGGGGAAGGTCACTCCAACGCCCTGACCGAGGCGATGGCGGAAGGGCTCGTGCCGCTTTGCGCCGACAATGGCTTCAACCGGTCGATCGTCGCCCAGTGCGGCCGGATATTCGAGAAACAGGACGGTGGCGAGGCCTATGCGCAGGCCGTGCGCGAAATCGTTGCGAGCGGTGAGTGGTCCGACCTGTCGCGCCGGGCAGCCATGCGCATCGCGCAGAACTACACGGCCGAGACGGTCGTTCCAGGATTGATCGAGCGCTATCGCGACTTGATGGAAGGCGCGCGAAAGGCCGCCTAGACCTTCAGGCGCTGGTCGATGAACGGACGCTTGCCGTTCTTGCTCGCCATCAGCGTGCGTACCTTTTCCAGCCGGAACTGGATGGCCCTGCCGGCCTTGTGCTGAAGGGTGGCGGCGATGCCCTCCGCCTGTTCCGTCGTGCCGCTTTCGCTCAGTACGTATTTCATCACGCAGACGCCAGGCGTGTCCTGATAGAACTGGAATTCGCGGATGCCCTCGAAGAAGGCCGGGTCGGAAGGCGTGAAGTCGGTCGAGACGACGCGCCGGCCTTCGTGGTCGACGAGCCAGGCGGGTTTGCGCCGCGGCGTGATCTGCGCCACGCGCATCCGCCAGCCGTTCTCGCGCATGGCGGGCCGCACCAGCTTCGCGCGGTCTTCCGTGTCGTAGCGGATGAACGGCATTCCGCGCGTGATGAACGAGGTGCCGACGAGGCGTCCCTCGCGACCGGGTTCCGTGATCGGGGCGCCCGTATCGTCGACGAGTTCGGCGATGCCGTAGAGCGGTTCGCACTCGTAGGTGCCCGGCTCGCTCTCGATCTCGCCGGCGAAGATCGCCTTTTCGCTCATGCCGTAGAAGGGCAGGATCGCGGCATCGCCGAAGGCGGCGCGGATCGTCTCGCGCTGATGGGCGAAGATCGGCTCGGAGATCGGAAACACGCCCTTGAGCGGCAGGTCGAGCCGGCGTCCCGATGCAAGCATGTGGCGCGCGAGCATTTCCATCGCCGAGGGGAAGCCGTGCAGGTAGCGGATGTGGCGCCGGTCGATCAGGTCGAGATAAAGGTCCATGTCCTGCGGCGTCATCGGGAAGACCGACAGGCGCAACTCGCCAAGCGCGGCTTCCCATTCGTGGATGAAGCCCTTGCGGTCGTAGAGATAGGCATCGCGCAGCATGGCGCGCGGCTCGCCCGCCTGAAAGCCGCACCGGCTCCAGACATGGTGGATGAATGCGATCTCGCGCACCGAGCGGTCGCGGTCGAGATAGAAGCCGAACGGCGCTTCGCCGTTTGATCCGCTGGTGTTGCCGGCGTCGAGCGTTGCTTTCGGCACGGCGAGCGCGCTTGTCCCCGCCTGCATCAGGTCATCCTTCGTCAGGACGGGCAGGCGGGAAATGTCCTGTGGTTCAAGCCGGACATCGCTGCCGATGATCTTGGCGTAGAACGGGCTTTTCGAGGCGATGGCGAGGAGTTCGGCAAAGGCGCGCCGGCGCTCGGCATCGGCAAAGCCGGGATCGTGGACGCTGCGGGCGATGTTGCCGCGCCATGTGCGGTAGGCGCTGCCATATTTCAGTGACGTCGGGACCATCGCCATGAACGGCGCGATCGACCGGCGCAAACCGACCGGACTGCTGACATAGGCACTGCGCGCAATGTCCAGAAGGCGCACGCTCTTCTCCGCCGTGATGAATCCTTGGATCGGGAATACAGGGATCGGCTTAAGGAAGGTTGAAGTCAGCGCCGGGCGGCAGGCCGCTGCATGAAGGCGACCAGCATGACGACGACCATCGTGACGGTCGGCATCTTGGTGGACAAATGGTTGTTGGACAGCGCGACGAGGAAGAAGATCGCGGTTGCGATGGCGGCCGCGCGCCCGTTGAGCCGCAGGAGATGGGCGAAGAGAACGACGATAAGCGCGGTGAACAAGAGCGCGCCGGGAAGCCCGAGCTGGAACGTCAGGATGACGGGCGTGCTCTCGATATAGGCAAGATCGAGCCGCGTCTCGACGATGTTCTGGATGTGGGCGATGTCGGTTCCGCCGAGAATGTCGCCCCATGAGACATAGGTGAATACGCGGTAGACATCGAGACGCGCCATGGCGCTTTCGTCGATCAGACCGCCTTCGAAGCGGTCGAGAAATCCGGCGCCGACCAGAAGGCCGATGACCGGCAGTGTCGCGATGACCGCAAAGGCGAAGACCATCAGTTTCATCGACGCCTGCCGGGCAGCGTCGACATGCAGCCACCGTGTCAGCATGAGGCAGGCGAAAATGGCGAGGGCGGCCATGATCGTTGCGGTGCGCGCACCGGCCGCAGCCGTCCCGACGAGCAGCAGCAGCGCGCCGAACAGCTTGAACGCAAGCCCGAAAGGGCTGGCGACCAGAAAGCCGATGCCGGTTGCGAGCATCAGTCCCTGATTGAGCGGGTGGCCCATCAGCCCGGTCGGGCGAAACTGCAACTCGCCGACATCATAGGGGAGAAAACGCGTTCCCGATCCGACCTCGAGAATTCCGATCACGGCGCTCGCCAGAAGAACGATCAGCATCCACTGGCCGGCGATCCGGCGCATGGCGAGCGGCAGCATGAAGAGGAGGAGGCCCGCTGCGGCGGCCGCGACATAGGAATCGATCAGATATCCGGCCGAGCCGCCGCGTCCGATGGCGACGAGGCAAAGCGCGATGGCCAGAACCCAGAACCCGAAGGAGATGAGGGCGCGAAACGGCGCGACTTCCCACAATTCGAGGCGGATCGGGCGGAACAGCGGGACGAGCGCGGCAATGGCCAATAGCGCATAGGTGCCGAAATGGATCTTCTCGTAGATCGCGCCCTTCTCGGTCGTGTATTCGACGAACTCGTTCATCAGCGGGTTGGTGATGAGCACACGAAGCGAGATCGCGCCGATGATCACGGCGAACAGGAACAGCCATAGCGACCTGTCGCGTTCGCGTCCGAACGCACCGGAGATGGCCGCGTCGCTCATCCGCTCAGCCCCGCACGATCCTGGCGAGGAGCGGTGCCGGGCCGACGGGAGTGGCGTTGTCGCCTATGGCGATCGCCCCGTCGTGACGGATCGCTTCGCCCGGTGCCGTGTCGACGATCACGAGATCGAAAGCCTGGCCGGATGTGCCGACCCAGCCGGCAATATCGAGATCGCTTTGCGTGTCGCTGGCGCCGATGGCGTTGAGCCCACGTGGCAGGAAGGAGAAGCCGGCCGCATCGACGGCCAGCGCAAATTCGGGCTCGAAGCGGCGCAACGAACGGACGTCGTTCAATCCGGGATGACGTTCGAGCCCGAAGGCGGCGGTCAGCGGGTTGTCCGATCGGGACGCATCGACCAGCAGCACTTTGCGGCCGGTCTTGGCGGCGGCGATCGTGGTGTTCAGCGCGGCGAATGCGCGGTCGTCCGCGTCCTTGCCGGTGATGGCGATACAGGCGACGGGGCCGGCGGTGGGCACACGGCCGATCAGCCCGGCGATCTCGAAGAAGGCCGGCGCCTGGCCGCGCGTCGCAAGAAGCGCCATCTCGTCATCCGTCCGGGTCGGGCGGGCGAGACGGAAGACGGGCGGCGCTGCCGCGCGGGAAGGGGAGCGGCGCTGGACGGTCGTGGCTCCTGTCTGGTCGAACTGTTCGCGCAGCATGGCGAGGCCGACCCCGAAGAGGAAACCGAAGGCGAGCGCGCCGCCTGTCATCATGGTGCGCGGTGGACCGGCCTTTTCGAGCGGTGCGAGCGCTGCGGCGATGATCTGCGGGTTTTCCGGATTGACCGCCTGTTCCTGTTCGGAAAGCTGGCGCGTACGCAGCAGGAACGCCTCGTAGACGAGCCGGTCGCTGGCGGCGGTGCGTTCGAGCTGGCGCAACTCGACGCTCGACTGGTTTTCGGCCGTGACCGTTGCGCCGGCCGCTGCAAGCTGGGCTTCGAGGCTGGCGAGATTGGCGCGCGAGCGGGCGAGCCGCTGGCCGACGGATTGAGCGAAGCGGTCGAGTTCCGCATCGAGTTGACGGCTGACCGACTGGGAACGCGTGCGGGCAAGCTGGTAGGAGGGATGGCGCGCGCCGAGCGACGAGGCGAGCGTTTCCTCCTCCTCCCGCGCCTCGGTCAAACGCGCGCGAAGCGTCACGATCGCGGGCGTCAGATTGGTTTCGGCGACCGAACCGAACGAACTTGAATCCGCGCGCAGCCGCGCGACCTCCGCCGCCAGAGCCTCGTCCTCGGCGATCCGCGCTCCGACGCGTGTGATCTCGGTCGTGATGTCCGCCAGTCGCTGCTCGCCGATGCGCCGGCCATCGGCATCGATGATGTTGTTGGCGACCTTGTAGGCCTGAACGGCGCGTTCGCCGTCTTCCACGCGCTCGCGCAGCCGGTCGAGCTGGGCCGAGAGGCCATCCGCCGCACGGCCCACCGCTTCCGCGCGCGTGTCGGCGCGTCGCTCGACATAGGTCTGGGCAATCGCGTTGGCGAGGCGGGCTGCTTTTTGCGGGTCTTTCGACTTTACGGATGCTTCCACGACGAAGCTCGCCTCGTTGAGCGTCACGTTGAAATTGCGCTGCAATGCGCGAAGCGCGATCCGCTCCGGCGGCACGGCGCTGGACGAAGCCGGGAAGAACGACGCAAGAAAGCCGGGAGGCGGAACGCCGAATTCCTCGTCGCGCGCCAGTCCTTCGCGCTCGATGACTTCCATCAGAACCCGGTTCGAGCCCATGATGTAGGCTTGGTTCTGCGCGTAGATGAGAGCGGTCTGCTCCGAGCGACCGTTGGTGGCGAGTTCGCCTTCCAGAACCTGCATACCTTCCGGGTCGACGAGCACCTGCGCGCTCGCCCAGTAATAGTTGGGAATCGCAAGCGACACCGCTGCGGCGAGAACCGGAAAGGCGACCGTCGGAACGGCGATCCACAAGAGCCGGCGACGCAGCGTGCGCAGCAGTGCGGCGAAATCGAAGATAGTGACCTTGCCGTCGTCGTGAATGCCTTGCGGCTGGCCGGCGCCACCGAATGCCACGTCGCTCATCCTGCCTCGCTCGTCGATAGGGCGCGATGCGCCGTCAGTTCCGTGCGCGCAAGGCTAAGGGACACTCCTTAAGAAGATGTTCACCATGACGGACCGCACAATTCGAAGCGTTAACCCTTCATTACCCATGTGGATTTAGGTTCTGATGGCCGCAGACGCGCGTCTGCCGGTTCGAGGACGGACAGAGCATGGCAATGGCGCGATTTGCGGACAGGTTTCGGCGCAGGGAACCGGCACCCGATAGCTCGGCGCCGCGCGCCCCCGCATCGCTTCTCTCGGTCGAACCGGAGATCGAGACGGAGCCCTTTCCGCAAGTCGTCGAAACGACGCCGAAGCCGGCACCCGAAGCGCCAGGCGCCACGCGACCTCCACTCCTGCGCCGGTTGGCCGGCGAAGACATGCAGCCGAAAAAGAGATTTGGGCTGGGTTCGGCAGGCAAGGACGACGACACCATTCTGGCGGCGTCTCCGTCACGCAGCCGCGCCACATTGCGCACAGCGCGCCTCGGCGGCTGGATCGCCCGTTTGACAGGGGAAGGCGCGGCGGGTGAGCGGGAAGACGCCGCGATCGACCAAGAGGCTTTCGAGGACATTCGCCGGCAGATGGACCGGCCCGAGTCTCATGCGTCGGCAGTCGACCTGCACGACGCCGAAAAGCGCCTGACGCTGGCTCTGTCGAAGGCCGGGTGGCTGGCCGAGGAAATCGCCAGATGCAATGCCGCGCTCGAACAGGCGCGAGGGCTGATTCGCGACGAGGAGCTGAAGCTCGCCCGCCTGCGCGGTCTTCGCGAAGGAATAAGCGGTCAGACGGAGCCCGGTCGGACCGACCTCGATCCCATCCAGCAGACGCTCGAAAGACTCCGCCGGATGGTGAGCAGCCTCGACGAGCCTAGATGATCGTCGGCACCGCGACGCCGTCCATCGTGATCGATACGCCGGAAACGTAGCTCGCCCGGCCCGAGGCGAGGAAAACCACCGCATCGGCGATTTCTTCAGGCCGCGCATAACGGCCGAGCGCGATCCGCGACACCCCGCGCCGGCGTGCTTCTTCGACCGTGATGCCCTGCGCTGCCGCGTCGGCGGCAAGCCCCTCCGCGACGCGATCGGTCTCGGTCAGGCCCGGATTGACGGCGAGCACCCGAACGCCGCGTCCGGCATAGGCATTGGCAAGACCCGCCGTGGCGAGCATCAGCGCCGCATTGGCCGCACCGCCGGCGATGTGGATCGGCGAGGCGATCTTGCCGCCATTGCCGATGACATTGACGATGACCCCGGCGCCGCGCTCTGCCATCCGCTTCACGACGGGGTCGATGACGTTGACGTAGCTGAAGAACTTGGCGTCCATCGCGGCGCGGTAATGGTCCGGCGAAAGATCGTCTGCCGGGGTGCGCCGCGCCGAGCCGGCACTGTTGACGAGTATGTCGACCGGCCCGCCGACCGCCTCGGCCTCCATAACCGCGCGCACGGCCTCTGCGGCATGGGCAAGATCGGCCGCGACGAGACCGACATCGCCGAGGATCGAAGCTGCCTTTTCAAGGTTTTCGCGGCTGCGCGAGACGATCGTCACCCTGGCGCCTTCGTCCAGGAACGCCCTGGCGCAGGCAAGCCCGATGCCCTTCGATCCTCCGGTGACGAGCACATGACGTCCGGTGATGCCGAGATCCATATCATCCTCTCCCATATCGCTTGCGCGCGAGCGCCCGCCGATTCGCCGACCGCCGCCGCGAGCGCCCCGACCCTGCAATCTGATCGCACCTGCATACAGAATCGCAAAGTAGGCAACGCGGCGGGCTTGTCCATGCCGGGCGAGAGCCTGGAGGGCAGTCCTGATCGGGAAAAATAAAGCAGCGCCGAAAATGGCGGAGAGGAAGGGATTCGAACCCTCGAGACCCTTCCGGGTCTACTCCCTTAGCAGGGGAGCGCCTTCGACCACTCGGCCACCTCTCCGGTGAACCGGTCGATAAAGAAGTCGGTCCTCACAATCAATACGGACAATCCCTCGAAGCGCGGAAAAACGACTCGAAACGGGCGATTCGCCCGGACATGATCGATTCCATCCGTCGCGGCAGGCGTTTATGAGCACGTTCGGGCCTGCGCTCGCGCCACAGCTATTAATAGAGCGTAAAGGCGATGGGGTAAAACGTGGCTTTTGTGCAACAAGCCTATTCCATAGGGGTGCATGAACGTCCCCGACGGTGCAAACGCGGTTGATCGGGGAGCGGTCCTGCGTATTGTCATGATCGAAGAAGGGGCGGCGAAACACGCTTCCTTTTTCTGAGATTGGGGATGGGGCAGGGAAACGCTGTCCTTCAGCAAAAAGAGCCCAGACCCGCTAAACAACTTTTGACTGGAGGTCAGAAATGAACATTAAGAGCCTTCTTCTCGGCTCCGCCGCAGGACTGGTTGCCGTTTCCGGTGCCCAGGCTGCCGACGCCATCGTTTATGCCGAGCCGGAGCCCGTCGAGTACGTTCGCGTTTGCGACATGTACGGCGCCGGCTTCTTCTACATCCCGGGCACCGAGACCTGCCTTCAGGTTTCCGGTCTCGTCTGGTACCAGATGGGTGCGACCGACGAAGCTGGCAACTATCACGGCTTCGCTGCCGACCGCTGGAACAAGTCGACCCGCGCTCGCGTCAACTTCGACGCCCGTTCGGACACCGAATGGGGCACGCTGCGCGGTTACCTCCGCGTTCAGGCTGACTTCAACGCCTTCTCGAACCTGAATGGCCCGCTCACCAGCCGCACCGGTTCGTCGGACGGCCGCGGCAATGTCGGCTTCGATCAGGCCTTCCTCGAACTCGGCGGCTTCCGCGCCGGTTACACCGAATCGGCCTGGGTTGCCTCGCAGGGCGCCGGCGTTGCCCAGTTCGGCTCGCACTCCTGGGGTGGCCTCTCCTATGGCTACCAGCAGCGCCAGCTGGTCTCGTACACCTTCGGCGGCGCATCGGGCTTCGCAGCCACGATCTCGCTCGAAGACGATGCGAACAGCAACTACACCCCGGATGTTGTCGGCGTCGTGTCGTACAACCAGGCATGGGGCGGCGTCTGGGCAAAGGCTGCCTATGACGAAGACCGTGGCTTCAACAACCTCGAAGTCAACGATGGCGGCTGGGCTGCTCAGGCTGGTATCCAGCTCAACGTCCCGAACGCACCGGGCTCCTCGTTCCGCCTGATCGGCTACTATGCCGACAACGCGAATGCCTACTCGGTCGGCTCGGAATGGTCGGTCCTGGCCTCCTACCGTCAGCAGTTCTCGCAGACCTTCGCTGCTTCGGTCGGCGCCCAGTACTTCAACGACATCCACAACTTCACGCCTGCTCTCGGCACCAACACCGGCCTCGACGGCTGGCAGGCTGAAGCGTCGCTGATCTGGACCCCGGTCACGAACTTCGAAGTCCGCGCTGAGTATGTCTACACCGACATCGACCTGCGTCCTTCGACGAACTCGGGCTTCCTGCGTCTGCAGCGCTCGTTCTAAGACCGAGCTTTCCAAAGCTTGAATGGAGAACCCGGCGGGCAACCGCCGGGTTCTTTTCGTTTGTGACGGACATGCGATATCCGCTTTAGGCCGGCGGGCATCTCGAAATATTGAACTTGCCCGATGATGATGATTGCCGGACCGAAGACGCTTGCCGCAGACGGGCATTTCCGCAGGACGGCACGAACGCGACGCGTCGGGTCGCGCGTGAAGTCGCGTCGGGAGGGGATATGCCTTCCACTTTCGTCCGACCCGACAGAAAAAGGGCGGACCCGAAGGCCCGCCCTTTGCGATCGTCACTTCGTCAAATGGTCAGCGACGTCCGCCGACCAGATCGGCAACCACGTCGGTTCGCCCCGAAAGGCGCATCTTGTAGACCTGATAATTTTCCATAACCCGCTGCACGTAGGAGCGCGTCTCGTGGAACGGGATGCGCTCAATCCAGTCCACCACGGCATCGATGTTCTGGCCGCGCGGATCGCCATAGCGGCCGACCCACTGGGCGGCACGGTTCGGGCCGGCATTGTATCCGGCGAAAGTCAGGATATAGGAGCCATTGAAGCGGTCGAGTTGTTCGCCGAGATAGGCGGCGCCGAGCGCGGCATTGTATCCGGCGTCACGGGTCAGGCGCGCCTGATCGTAGGAAACGCCGACCTTGCGCGCCATGTCGCGGGCCGTTCCGGGCAGCAATTGCAGGATGCCGAGCGCGCCTGCGCCGGAGCGGGCGGAAATGTTGAACTCGCTCTCCTGCCGGGCAATGGCATAGGCGAGCGCCTTTCCGGCGGCCGAGATGTTGGCATTGCCCGGAATGGCGCCGACCGGATGGGCGAGCGCGCCGACGTCGAGGCCGCGGCCGGCCGCCCACTTGCCGACGCGCAGCGCCAGCGGATGGTCGCCGCGCCGCTCGGCCATGACGGCGAGCAGGGCCAGTTCTCCGATGCTGTCGAGTTGCAGCGCCAGATCGCGGTAAAGCGTGTTCGCCCGGCCCTGGTGGCCGGCGCGCTCGAGGCGGCGGATCGCCTGCACCGCCTGGCGCCCCTCGAAATTGCGGCGGTCGGCATCGGTCGGAGACGGGAAGCTGGCCGAGATCGTCGTCGCGCCGAGCTTCGCGGCGGCAAGCTGGCCGTAGAAGGCGGTGCCGTAGCGCGCCGCACGCTGGTAGTGGTCGCGCGCATTGCCCGGACCGCCGGCGTCCGCGGCGCGGCCGAGCCAGTAATGGCCGCGCGACAGCGAGATCGGCCCTTCGGCGATCTGGACGATACGGGCAAAATGGCGGCTTGCCGTTGCCGCGTCGTTGAGGAAGCGCAGCGCGTACCAGCCGGCATGGAATTCCGCGTCCACCGAATTGGCCGGGCTTTCGGCGGGCTGAGCGGCCGCGACCTGATAGGCGAGTCGGTTCTCGCCGATGTCGATCAGTTCTCGCGACAGGACGCGCCGCTCGATCCACCACGCATCGGCATTGACGAGGGAAGCGGCGTCCTTCGGCGCCTGAAGAACGACTTGCGCCGCTTCCTTGTAGCGCTCGGCACGGCGAAGATGGCGTGCCTGCGCGAAGTAGAATCCGGCCTTGCGCTGCGCCTGCGGCACGGCGGCGAGAAGTTTTCCGGCGCTGGATTCGCCGCGGATGACGGCGGCCCAGGCACGCGTTAGCGCCTCGCCGCCTGCGAGCCCCGCAACGCGCTCGGCCGAAGTGATCCGGTCGATGTGGAGCATCCGTTCCATGCGGTGCCAGTGGTCGGCCGCAGTGAGCAGACGTCCGAATTCGCGCACCATCGCCGCCTCTTCGCGCGGCTCGATGCGCTCGTTGCGCCAATAGGGCGCAAGAACGGTTTTCGCGGCCTGCGTATTGCCGACCGCCAGATGCGCGCGGGTCAGCGCGATGATGCCTTCGGGCGTTTCGGGCTGCGTATCGCCGAAGGCACGCAGGACACCTTGCGGGCCGGGATTTTCGCGCAGCAGCGCGCGCTCGGAATTGGCGCGCAGACGCGACATGCCGGGCCAGCCCTTGAGCGCGAATGCGGCCTGCGCGATTTCACCCGAAGGCACACCGTCCGCGCCGCTGGTGGCGATCGCCCAGGCAAGAATCTGGCGGTCCAGCGAATTCGACGGCAGGTTGTCGCGCGTCAGGCGCGCGCGGGAGATATTGCCCGATTGCAGGGCGTCGAGACCGGCTTTCAGCTTGGAAACATCGCCGGTCACGACGAGTTCGGTCGCCATCGCCGCGGCCGACTGCGCCACGACCGAGCCGGTCGTGAAGGCATTGTCGACGCCGCTGGCCGCTGCCTGATAGGGCCGCTGGCCGGGAATCGGCGGATTGGAGGGCAGTACCGGATTGGCAAACGCGAGCCCTGGAACAAGGGCGAGGGTCAAGCCGGTAAGCGCGACGCGGGTCCTGAGTTTTGCCTGCATTCTTTCGGTCCTGGGTCGGTCTTCATGGACAGTTAGGTTAACGAGACATCCATGCTAGGGGCCGCGGGTGAAGACGACGTAAACGATTGGTTATCGTCATCGTTCGAATGCCGCGCATTCTGTCGCGCCGCGAGGCGAAATTGGGACGCGGACCGTCTCAAGACTATGGTGCATCCTTCGATGATCGTCTAGAAGGCGGGCTAAATAGCCGTTTTCTGCTTGCCGCGTGCCTTTCCAGGAGCTTCCAGATCATGTTCACAGGTTCGATGACCGCGCTCGTGACCCCGTTCACCAAGGACGGCGCCCTGGACGAGAAAGCCTTTCGCAGCTTGGTAGAGTGGCAGATTGCGGAGGGAACGAACGGGCTGGTTCCGGTCGGAACGACGGGTGAATCACCGACGCTCAGCCATGAGGAACATCGCCGGGTCGTCGAGATCTGCGTCGAGGTCGCGGCCGGCCGCGTGCCGGTGATCGCCGGTGCGGGATCGAACGCGACCACGGAGGCCGTGGAACTGGCGAAGTTCGCCGAGACGACGGGCGCGGATGCCGTGCTGGTCGTGACGCCCTATTACAACAAGCCGAACCAGCGCGGGCTCTATGCCCATTTCGCCGAGGTGGCGAAGGCGGTGAAGCTGCCCGTCATCATCTACAACATCCCGCCGCGCTCGGTAATTGACATGACGCCCGAGACGATGGGACGGCTGGCGAAGGACTTTTCGAACATCGTCGGGGTCAAGGACGCGACGGCGAAGATCGAGCGTGTCTCCGAGCAGCGCATCACCTGCGGGCCGGATTTCATCCAGCTTTCCGGCGAGGACGCATCCGCGCTTGGTTTCAACGCGCATGGCGGGCAGGGGGCGATCTCGGTCACCTCCAACATCGCACCGCGTCTCTGCGCCGAATTCCAGCGCGCCTCGCTCGCCGGCGACCGCGAGCGCGCGATCGAATTGCAGGACAGGCTGATGCCGCTGCACAAGGCGATCTTCATCGAGGCCGGCGTCACCGGCGCCAAATACGCGCTGTCGCGTCTCGGCAGGGTTCAAAATGTCGTGCGGATGCCGCTCGTCACCGTCGAGGAATCGACGGCGAAGGCGATCGATGCGGCCATGATCCATGCCGGGCTGATGAACTGATGCCTGCTTTTTGCGTTGCCGATTCATGAGCAAGGACAAGGACAACAATTCCAAGCTGGTCGCCGAAAACCGCAAGGCACGGTTTTCCTTCGAGGTGACCGACACCTACGAGGCCGGCCTGTCGCTGACGGGTACGGAGGTGAAATCGCTGCGTGAGGGCCAGGCGAATATCGGCGAATCCTATGCGTCCGCCGAAGGCGGCGAGATCTGGCTGATCAACTCGTACATTCCCGAATATACGCAAGGCAACCGCTTCAACCACGAGCCGCGCCGCCGCCGAAAGCTTCTCCTGAAGAAGAAGGAGATGGCGCGCTTGAAGCAGGGCGTCGAGCGCGAAGGCATGACGATGGTCCCGTTGAAGATCTACTTCAACGAAAAGGGCCGCGCGAAGCTGCTTTTCGGCCTGGCACGCGGCAAGAAGCTGCACGACAAGCGCGAGACCGAAAAAAAGCGCGACTGGAGCC
>NZ_JARGES010000024.1 GCF_029210365.1 Mesorhizobium sp. YIM 152430 | reverse complement strand
TGTGTGCAGGGACACATGGTTCTTTGCCGAACATTGGATTTCGGCTGTGTCCTCGAGGATCACAAGACGATGATCCGGCGTCACTTCGACCAGTTCAGCCAGAATGGCGTTCGTCAGGGTGGTCTTTCCGGTGCCCGTCCCGCCAGAGATAACGATGTTGAGGCGGTCTGCGATCGCTTCGCGAATGACCTCGACCTGGGCCGGCGTCATAATGCCGTCGGCAACATAGCGATCGAGCCGGATCAGCATCGAGGCGCGCTTGCGAATGTTGAAAACGGGTGCGGGAGCGGCCGGAGGCAAAATGCCCTCGAACCTATGCCCGTCAGGGGGCAGTTCCCCAGAAATGATCGGCCTGTCTTGGGTGGCGACAGTCTTCAGCGCGTGCGCGACCTTGCCGATCACGTTTTCGGCATCGTGCGGCTCCATTCTGCCCGCATTTTCGACGCCATGCCCGATGCGCTCGATAAACAGACTGCCATCGGGATTGAGCATGACTTCGACAACAAGCGGGTCATCAAGGGCCGCCATGATCGTCGGACCCAATGATGAGCGAAGATTGTTGACCAATCTCCGCTTTGCTTCCGCACCCCTGTCTGTGGCCATTCGCTCGACCCCTCCCCGGAAGTCATATGAGTTAATAGTCGCAAATCCTAATCAATTAAAGACGTTTTAACGTCAACCCCCGATAGGTTCCTTGGCGGCAGCAGCAACCGGTTTGTCACCGAAAAGCCACGCGGCCGCCACTTGGGATCGCAACACCTCACGAAAGGACGTAAGAATTGGACGGATTTGACGACTGCTAAATGTAGCGATATAGGAACATTAAAACCCAATGGAAAGCAACCGTCTGGTTTGGGAAATGGTGAAGCCTGTTATCGAGCGCGCATTGCCGGACGAGACGCCTTCCATGCGTCTGCAACAGGTCGCCGTGCTGATGACGATCTATGCTCTCGAAGCGCGCGAAGAAGTCGTAACGGCACAAATGGTCACGGAAGCCTACGGGCTCTCCCGCGCCCAAACCCATCGACTTGTCACTTCTCTGGTGGAGAAGGGCGTCCTTCACGCTGAGCAGACGCACAACCGATTGGGGCGCGGTCGATCGACGGCGCTTAAGCTTATCGAGACGCCGGAATTTGCGGCACTTAAAGCCGTGCTAACGCGCCAACAACCATGAAAATCAAGGGCCTATGGGGCAGCTAGACCAAAACCGCATTTCGTTCCGTAGAGCTTCCGTCATACCGACTTGCGATGTTCACGGTGCCGTGAGACACACCCCAAGCCGGCAATTCCTAGTCGATCAGTTAGCAGTGGTTGTTGCCATCGCTCACCTGGAACGGGCAGGAATTCCGCCCTGCCCTACCATCATTTCGGAAATGATCGGTATCGACCTGGGCGCGGTTAAAGCAGCCGTCCAGCAGCTTGCCGCCGCCGAAACGCCGATTGCCTCTCTCTTGTGTCACCGAACGCTGCCCACAGAAAAGGCAGGGAACGATTAACCATGGTGAATCAGGTATCATGCGAGAATCGTAAGGGGGATTGGTGAGTCGCAATCAAGGCGTCGATCTAGCCCTTTGCCCTGCCAATTTTGCGGGGCCTTACGTGTCAGGAGCTGCGCGTCGCATCCTGAACATTTGTGAGCTTCAAGCCTCAGAAATGTTCACCCGGAATT
>NZ_JARGES010000023.1:0-2500 GCF_029210365.1 Mesorhizobium sp. YIM 152430 | reverse complement strand
CCCTCGGGGGTAGAGCACTGGATGGGCTAGGGGTCCTCACCGGATTACCAAACCTAACCAAACTCCGAATACCGAGGAGTACTGGTCGGCAGACACACGGCGGGTGCTAACGTCCGTCGTGGAGAGGGAAACAACCCTGACCAACAGCTAAGGTCCCCAAGTCATGGCTAAGTGGGAAAGGATGTGAGACTCCCAAAACAACCAGGATGTTGGCTTAGAAGCAGCCATCATTTAAAGAAAGCGTAACAGCTCACTGGTCTAATCAAGGGGTTTTGCGCCGAAAATGTAACGGGGCTAAAGCCATGCACCGAAGCTTTGGGTTCACCGCAAGGTGAGCGGTAGCGGAGCGTTCCGTAGGCCGATGAAGGCAGATCCGTGAGGACTGCTGGAGGTATCGGAAGTGCGAATGCTGACATGAGTAACGATAAAGGGGGTGAGAGACCCCCTCGCCGAAAGACCAAGGGTTCCTGCTTAAAGTTAATCTGAGCAGGGTTAGCCGGCCCCTAAGGCGAGGCCGAAAGGCGTAGTCGATGGGAACCACGTTAATATTCGTGGGCCTGATGGTAGTGACGGATTGCGAGTGTCGTTCGATCTTATCGGATTGATCGGGCGGCTTAGCGGTTCCAGGAAACAGCTCCATCAATATAGACCGTACCCGAAACCGACACAGGTGGTCAGGTAGAGTATACCAAGGCGCTTGAGAGAACTCTGCTGAAGGAACTCGGCAAATTGCACGCGTAACTTCGGGATAAGCGTGACCCTTATGCACGCAAGTGTGTGGGGGTGGCACAGACCAGGGGGTAGCGACTGTTTATCAAAAACACAGGGCTCTGCGAAGTCGCAAGACGACGTATAGGGTCTGACGCCTGCCCGGTGCCGGAAGGTTAAGAGGAGGGGTGCAAGCTCTGAATCGAAGCCCCGGTAAACGGCGGCCGTAACTATAACGGTCCTAAGGTAGCGAAATTCCTTGTCGGGTAAGTTCCGACCTGCACGAATGGCGTAACGACTTCCCCGCTGTCTCCAGCAGAGACTCAGTGAAATTGAATTCCCCGTGAAGATGCGGGGTTCCTGCGGTTAGACGGAAAGACCCCGTGCACCTTTACTATAGCTTTACACTGGCATTCGTGTCGGCATGTGTAGGATAGGTGGTAGACTTTGAAGCGTGGGCGCCAGCTCGCGTGGAGTCACCCTTGAAATACCACCCTTATCACCATGGATGTCTAACCGCGGCCCGTCATCCGGGTCCGGGACAGTGTATGGTGGGTAGTTTGACTGGGGCGGTCGCCTCCTAAAGAGTAACGGAGGCGCGCGATGGTGGGCTCAGAACGGTCGGAAATCGTTCGTCGAGTGCAATGGCATAAGCCTGCCTGACTGCAAGACTGACAAGTCGAGCAGAGACGAAAGTCGGTCATAGTGATCCGGTGGTCCCGCGTGGAAGGGCCATCGCTCAACGGATAAAAGGTACGCCGGGGATAACAGGCTGATGACCCCCAAGAGTCCATATCGACGGGGTTGTTTGGCACCTCGATGTCGACTCATCGCATCCTGGGGCTGGAGCAGGTCCCAAGGGTATGGCTGTTCGCCATTTAAAGCGGTACGTGAGTTGGGTTCAGAACGTCGTGAGACAGTTCGGTCCCTATCTGCCGTGGGTGTAGGAATATTGACAGGATCTGTCCCTAGTACGAGAGGACCGGGATGGACGTATCTCTGGTGGACCTGTTGTGGCGCCAGCCGCATAGCAGGGTAGCTATATACGGACGGGATAACCGCTGAAGGCATCTAAGCGGGAAACCCACCTGAAAACGAGTATTCCCTATCAGAGCCGTGGAAGACGACCACGTTGATAGGCCGGGTGTGGAAGTGCGGCAACGCATGAAGCTTACCGGTACTAATAGCTCGATCGGCTTGATCATTCACATTGCTCGTACCCATCCAGCGGAGCTGGATGGCTTATCCAGCGCTCACGCATGAGCGGCCCTTCGGGCCTATGCTCGGCGAGGGCGCCGGTCGTCCGGCGCCACCCAGTCGCGTGCTCGGGCTTCGCCCGGGTGTACATTTGCGAACGTCGCACGCGGTGCACAGCTTCGCATGTTGGGTGGGAAAGGTGCGGATCGGCGATCCATTCACCATTCACCATTCACCGCCCAGCTTCTCAACATTCATGCCTTTTGCCGACCTGGTGGTTCTGGCGGGGTGGCTGCACCCGTTCCCATTCCGAACACGGCCGTGAAACGCCCCAGCGCCGATGGTACTTCGTCTCAAGACGCGGGAGAGTAGGTCGCTGCCAGGTCTGCCAAATGCATGAATGCCAATCTTCTCTCAACGACAATCCGCCAAAAGGCGGCGCAAAGGGCCGCGAAAGAGGCCCAAGTCATTCCAGAACCAGAACCAATCCTGGCCAACCGCCAGACATCGGTGACGCGGGGTGGAGCAGCCCGGTAGCTCGTCAGGCTCATAACCTGAAGGTCGTAGGTTCAAATCCTACCCCCGCAACCAAACT
>NZ_JARGES010000022.1 GCF_029210365.1 Mesorhizobium sp. YIM 152430 | reverse complement strand
GACTCATTACGTTTGGCACCAGATGCGTGTCGAGATGAGTTTGATGGCGGCGAGGTAGTTTTCCGGGTCCTTGTCGTAGCGTGTCGCGATGCCCCTGAAGTGTTTGATGCGGTTGAAGAAGCGCTCGACGAGGTTTCGCTGGCGGTAGAGCCACGCGGAGAAGGCGAAGGCGCCCTTGCGGTTGAGTTTGGGCGGGATGTTTGCCCAGGCCTTGCGCGCCTTGGCTTTGGCGCGGATCGCATCGCTGTCGTAGCCCTTGTCGGCGAGCAGGATGTCGCCTTCGCCGAGATCGTCGAGCAGGGCCTCTGCCTTCCTGCAGTCGGCAACCTGCCCGCCGGTCAGTCGCAGGGTGATGGGACGTCCCTCGGCATCCACCAGCGCGTGGATCTTGCTGGTCAGGCCGCCGCGGGAACGTCCCATGCCGCCATCGTTTCCATCCCCTTTTTCCCGTGGCAGCGTGCTGGTGAACGCGGACACAGGAGGAGTCGATCATGACGATGTCGCCGTCGTAAGCCTCGGACACCGCGTCGAGAAGCCGGTCCCAGACCCCTGCCTTTCGCCATCGTACGAAGCGGTTGTAGCAGGTGGTCGGCGGGCCATAGCGTTCGGGAACTTCAGCCCATGGCGATCCCGTCCGGAAACGCCACAGGATGCCGTTCAACACCCGACGGTCATCAACACGCGGCACCCCGCGAGGCTTGTTGGGAAGAAGCGGAGCAATGATTGACCATTCCCGGTCGGTCAGTTCGTAGCGGCGTCGCGTCATCGAAGAGCCTCATCGTCAGGGAGCCCCTTGAATCAGTCGCGCTAGCGGTTGCCAA
>NZ_JARGES010000021.1 GCF_029210365.1 Mesorhizobium sp. YIM 152430 | reverse complement strand
TCCGGCGCGGTCGAGCTGGGTGCCGCATGGCAAAAGACCTCCAACGAAGGACGCGACTACCTCTCGGTCAAGCTGGACGATCCGAGCTTCCCCGCCCCGATTTACGCCACCCTGGTCGAAGTGGAAGGCGAAGACGGTCTCCAGCTGATCTGGTCTCGGCCTAACCGGGACTGATCACGCCGGCCCGCAGGCCCCGCCGAAACGGCGGGGCCTGCTGCTTGACGCCGCGTACAAAAGGAATGGCCGTCCTTGGCGGTAGAAGGACCGCGCAGACTGGTTTTCGAGCCGAATTTCGGCTATACAAAAGAGCAAGTTACAGGAGCCTGAAACATGACCGCAACGCTAATGGAAAGCCCCGCTGTCGCAGATCGCGCACATGCGTTGCGGCTTGCCAAACAGGTCATCAGAACCTTCGATCAGAAGCCGCTCGAGCCGATCGTCGCAGCAATGCTGACTGATGGTCACAAGGCCGCGCTTTCGGCAATGGCTGTGTCGCGGGACGAGCCAAACCTGTTCGAACAGTTCCTCGTCCTGTGCGAAGAGGCCGGGCTGTTGAGCGAGAAGGATTGCGATCAGCTGGGCGATGCCTATGTCGAAGCAAGGCGTGCCCGTGCCGCTTGATGAGTGACCCCTATCTTTATCCGGGCACCACAGTCCTCATCAATCATTTCAACATCAGGGATCAGGCCAAACTCGACAGCAAGGAGCGTCGGGAGACTCTGAAGACGTTGAAGGGTCTTTACGACAATCCGGTCAAGGGCGATTTTGGCCTCGCCCACCTGCTGGAATTACACCGGCGCATCTTTGCGCCGGTGTATCCGTTCGCCGGCGAAATCCGCCGCATCGATATGGTCAAGGCCGAGGAAAAACTGGGCGGAGGCAGCGTCGAATACGCGCCGTTCCATCTGGCGCGCCTCCAGGCCGAACACCACCTTAAGCAACTCAATGCCTGCGACTGGTCGGGTCTCAGCGATCTGTCGCGGGCGCAGGACATGGCCTCATTTGCAGGCATGATTGTCGACCTCTGGAAAATCCATCCGTTCCGGGAAGGCAATACGCGCACGACCATGACCTTCATGCACCAGTTTGCGGCGGCCAAGGGCTTCGCACTGGACCGCGAGCTGATCCGCGCGAATGCTGAATACGTCCGTCATGC
>NZ_JARGES010000020.1 GCF_029210365.1 Mesorhizobium sp. YIM 152430 | reverse complement strand
CCTCCCTCCCCCTTGTGGGGAGGGATAAAGGGTGGGGGTCAATTCGCAGAAACAATTGGCGTCGAGGGCAGCAATCGCGCGGTTACCAGCCCATTGCGCAGCCGTCCTTGCGGGGGTCGGAGCCGCCGATGAGGAAGCCGGATTTTTCGTCGATGACGATCGCCTGGCCGCCGCCATGCGGGGCCTTGGCGTCCTGGACGCGGTGGCCGCGGCGTTCGAGGTCGGCGCGGATGTCGGGGCCTATGCCGGTTTCGGCGTTGAGCACCGCGCCGGTGTCGTCCCAGAAGATGCGAGCGTCGTCGATCGCCTCCTGCGGGTCCATGCCGTGGTCGGCGATGTTGGAGAGAAGGTGGGCGTGGCCGAGTGGCTGGTAATCGCCGCCCATGACGCCGAAGGAAATCGCCGCCTTGCCGGCCCGCGTCGCCATGGCCGGGATGATGGTGTGCATCGGCCGCTTGCCGGGACCGATCTCATTGGGATGTCCGGCGGCAAGCGAGAAGCCCGCCCCGCGATTTTGCAGGGTGATGCCGGATTTTTCCGTTACGACCTTGGAGCCGAAGCCGTGATAGGTCGAGTTGATGAAGGAGACCGCGCGGCGGTCGCGGTCGACGACGGTCAGGTAGACCGTGTCGGAGGACGGCATCTCGGGGGGCGCGACATCGTCGTTGCGGCGGGCGATGTCGATGCGCGCGGCGAGCGCGTCGATATAGGCATCCGACAGGAGTTCGGCGGGCGTGACGGTCATGGTCTGCGGATCGGCGACGAGGTGGTCGCGGACCGAATAGGCGAGCCGCGCCGCCTCGATCTCCATGTGGACGCGGTCGGCCGAATCGGGCGCGAGGCGGCCGGTGCCGAGCTTCGCCATCAGGCGCAGGAGGATCAGGGCGGTGATGCCCTGACCGTTCGGCGGGATCTCGTGGACGTCGTAGTCGCCATAGCGCGTCGAAATCGTGTCGACCCAATCGGCGGAGACGGCGGCGAGGTCGTCTTCGGTCAGGAGACCGCCGAGCGACTTGACCGTCGATGCGATCTCCGCGCCGATCTCGCCCTGGTAGAAGGCCTTCGACCCGTTCTTCGCAATGGCGCGGAAGGTGTCGGCGAGCGCTGGAGCCGAATGGCGCGCGCCGACCTGAGGGGCCTTGCCGTCGACGAGATAGTGCTTCGCGCCGCCGGCGTCCTTCGCCAGAAGATCGACGGCTTTCGGCCAGTCGAGCGCGACGCGGCCGTGGACGGCATAGCCGTCCTCGCCATAGCGGATGGCGTCCGCGAAGAGTTCGTCGAAGCCTTTGGTGCCGAAGCGCTTCGCGAGCTTCTCCCAGGCATCGATGGCGCCGGGGACGGTGATCGGCAGCGCGCCGTGCTCGGGCATCGCATTGAGCCCCTTTTCGCGGAACCATTCGGGATCGGCCGCCATCGGCGCGCGGCCGGAGCCGTTCAGGCCGTGGATCTTGCCGTCCGGCTCGGCCAGGATGACGAAGCAGTCGCCGCCGATGCCGGTCATGTGCGGCTCGACCACGCAGAGGGTCGCGCAGGCGGCGATGGCCGCATCGACGGCATTGCCGCCCGCGCGCAGCACCGACAGTGCGGTCAGGGTTGCAAGCGGGTGCGAGGTCGCGGCCATGCCGTTGTCGGCATAGACGGCCGAGCGGCCGGGCAGGTCGAAATTGCGCATTCTTGTTCTCTCCCGTTTCCGGCCGCATGATCCTGTTCGGCCCGTTGGGCGATAGTTCGCATGTTCAGTTCGGAGAGATCAATGGCGCGCTCGACCTTCTTCTGCATCGACGGACACACCTGCGGGAACCCGGTGCGGCTGGTGGCTGGCGGCGGGCCGCAGCTTTCCGGCGCGACGATGATGGAGCGGCGGGCGCAGTTCATCGCCGAACATGACTGGGTGCGCACCGGGCTGATGTTCGAACCGCGCGGCCACGACATGATGTCCGGCACGATCCTTTACCCGCCGACGCGGGAGGATTGCGACATCGGCGTCCTCTATATCGAGACGACCGGCTGCCTGCCGATGTGCGGCCACGGCACGATCGGCACCGTGACCTTCGCGCTCGAACAGGGGCTGGTGCGGCCGAAGGTGCCCGGCACCTTGCGACTCGACACGCCGGCCGGGCTCGTCGTCGCCGAATATCGCGAGGAGGCGGGGCGGGTGCGCGAGGTGCGGATCACCAATGTGGCCTCCTTCCTCCATGCCGAGGGGCTGGCGGTGGACTGTCCCGATCTCGGACCGCTCAAGGTGGATGTCGCCTATGGCGGGAATTTCTACGCCATCATCGAGCCGCAGGCGAATTTTTCCGACATGGCGGACTATCCGGCCGACCGGCTGATCGCCTGGGCGCGGGAATTGCGGGAAAGGCTGAACGCCGCCTATTCCTTCATTCACCCCGAAAACCAGACCATCGACCGGCTGACCCATGTCCAGTGGACCGGCAAGGCGCGGCACCCGGACGCCCATGCGCGCAATGCGGTGTTCTATGGCGACAAGGCGATCGACCGCTCGCCCTGCGGCACCGGCACCTCGGCGCGCATGGCGCAGCTTCACGCGCAGGGCCGGCTGAAGACGGGCGAGGACTTCGTGCATGAATCGATCATCGGCTCGCTGTTCCATGGCCGCGTCGAGGACGTGGCGAAGGTGGCGGGGAAGCCCGCCATCGTGCCCTCCATCGCCGGGTGGGCGCGGATGACGGGCCTGAACACGATCTTCATCGACCCCGAGGACGATCCGTTCGCGACGGGTTTTTCCGTTCTTTGACCTTGCGCGAGCCGGCGTTTGCGCTGCAACATGCGGCCCCATGCCTGCCGGAGTGCCTTCCTTGAAGATCAAGAAAATCCTCGTTGCCAACCGATCCGAAATCGCGATCCGCGTCTTCCGCGCGGCCAATGAACTCGGCATCAAGACCGTCGCCATCTGGGCGGAAGAGGACAAATATTCGCTCCATCGCTTCAAGGCGGACGAGAGCTACCAGGTCGGGCGCGGGGCGCATCTGGCGAAGGATCTGGGGCCGATCGAAAGCTATCTGTCGATCGACGAGGTGATCCGGGTGGCGAAGCTTTCGGGGGCCGATGCGATCCATCCGGGCTACGGGCTTTTGTCGGAGAACCCCGAATTCGCCGATGCCTGCGCCGAGAACGGCATCGTCTTCATCGGGCCGAAGCCGGAGACGATGCGCCGGCTTGGCAACAAGGTCGCGGCGCGCAATCTGGCGATCGAGGTCGGCGTCCCGGTCGTGCCGGCGACGGAGCCGCTGCCGGACGACATGGAGGCGGTGAAGGCGATGGCCGCGCAGATCGGCTATCCGGTGATGCTGAAAGCATCCTGGGGCGGCGGCGGGCGCGGGATGCGCGCGATCCGCGCGGAGGAAGACATCGCGCGCGAGGTGACCGAAGCCAGGCGCGAGGCCAAGGCCGCCTTCGGCAAGGACGAGGTCTATCTCGAAAAGCTGGTCGAACGCGCGCGCCATGTCGAGGTGCAGGTTCTGGGCGACACCCACGGCAATGCGGTGCATCTTTTCGAGCGCGACTGCTCGATCCAGCGGCGCAACCAGAAGGTCGTCGAGCGCGCTCCGGCGCCCTATCTCGACGATGCGCAGCGGGCCGAACTGTGCGGCCATGCACTGAAGATCGCCGAGGCGACCGATTATGTCGGCGCGGGCACGGTCGAGTTCCTGATGGATGCCGATACCGGCGCGTTCTACTTCATCGAGGTCAATCCGCGCATCCAGGTCGAGCATACGGTGACCGAGGAAGTGACCGGGATCGACATCGTCAAGGCGCAGATCCGAATTTTGGAAGGCGCGGCGATCGGCTCACCGGAATCGGGCGTGCCGGCGCAGGCGGACATCAAGCTCAACGGCCACGCGCTGCAATGCCGGATCACCACCGAGGACCCGGAGCAGAATTTCATCCCCGATTATGGCCGGATCACCGCCTATCGCGGGGCGACGGGCTTCGGCATCAGGCTCGACGGCGGCACGGCCTATTCGGGCGCGGTCATCACGCGCTTCTACGATCCGCTCCTGGAGAAGGTGACCGCCTGGTCGCCTTCGGCCGACGAGACGATTCTGCGCATGGACCGGGCGCTGCGGGAGTTCCGCATCCGCGGCGTGGCGACGAACCTCACCTTCCTCGAAGCGATCATCGGGCATCCCAGTTTCCGCGACAATTCCTATACGACGCGGTTCATCGACACGACGCCGGAACTGTTCACCGCGGTCAAGCGGCAGGACCGGGCGACGAAGCTGCTCAACTATCTCGCCGACGTTTCGGTCAACGGCCATCCCGAAGCGCGCGGGCGGCCGATGCCGAAGGCGGATGCGGCCCCGCCGCGCGCGCCGTTCGTCGGGGGATCGATCGCGGACGGCACCAGGCAGAGGCTCGACCGGGATGGGCCGGAGGCGTTCGCACGCTGGATGCGGGCCGAGAAAAAGGTGCTCGTCACCGACACGACGATGCGCGACGGGCACCAGTCGCTGCTGGCGACGCGGATGCGCACGCACGACATCGCAGCGATCGCAGGCACCTATGCACGCGCGCTGCCGCAGCTTCTGTCGCTCGAATGCTGGGGCGGGGCGACCTTCGACGTGGCGATGCGGTTCCTGACGGAAGACCCTTGGGAGCGGCTCGCCAAGGTGCGCGAGGCGGCGCCGAACATCCTGTTGCAGATGCTTCTGCGCGGGGCGAACGGGGTCGGCTACACCAACTATCCCGACAATGTGGTGCGCTATTTCGTGAAACAGGCTGCTGCCGGCGGCATCGATCTTTTTCGCGTCTTCGACTGCCTGAACTGGGTCGAGAACATGCGGGTCGCGATGGATGCGGTGCGCGAGGAAGGCAGACTGTGCGAGGCGGCGATCTGCTATACCGGCAACATCCTCGACGCTGACCGAGCCAAATACGATCTCAAATATTACGTCGACCTTGCGCGCGAACTGGAGGCGGCGGGCGCGCATATCATCGCGGTCAAAGACATGGCGGGCGTGTTGAAGCCGGCGGCGGCGAAGGTTCTGTTCAAGGCGTTGCGCGAGGCGACCGATCTGCCGCTGCATTTCCATACGCATGACACGTCCGGCATCGCGGCGGCGACCGTGCTGGCGGCGGTCGAAGGCGGGGTCGATGCGATCGACGCGGCGATGGATGCGCTTTCGGGCAACACTTCGCAGCCTTGCCTCGGCTCCATCGTCGAAGCCTTGAAGGACGATCCGCGCGATCCGGGGCTCGACCCCGAATGGATCAGGAAGATCTCGTTCTACTGGGAGGCCGTGCGCAATCAGTACGCAGCGTTCGAGAGCGATCTGAAGGGGCCGGCCTCGGAGGTCTATCTGCACGAGATGCCAGGCGGGCAGTTCACCAACCTCAAGGAACAGGCGCGCTCGCTGGGGCTGGAAAGCCGCTGGCACGAGGTCGCGCAAGCCTATCACGACGCCAATCTGATGTTCGGCGACATCGTCAAGGTGACGCCGTCCTCGAAGGTCGTGGGCGACATGGCGCTGATGATGGTTTCACAGGACCTGACGGTCGCCGACGTCGAGAACCCGGCCAAGGACATCTCCTTCCCGGATTCGGTCGTCTCGATGCTGA
Organism: Mesorhizobium sp. YIM 152430; assembly: GCF_029210365.1. Taxonomy (GTDB): domain Bacteria; phylum Pseudomonadota; class Alphaproteobacteria; order Rhizobiales; family Rhizobiaceae; genus Aliihoeflea. The sequence goes on along the minus strand of NZ_JARGES010000020.1, from coordinate 355,858 downwards.
AGGGCGATCTTGGCCAGCCGCCGGAGGGCTGGCCGCAGGCATTGCAGAAGAAGGCGCTCAAGGGGGAAAAGCCGATCACCGTGCGGCCGGGGTCGCTGCTTGCGCCGGCCGATCTCGACGCGGACCGCAAAAATATCGAGGAGAAGCTGGAGCGGGCGCTTTCCGACTTCGAGTTCGCGTCCTGGCTGATGTATCCGAAGGTGTTTTCGGATTTCGCCGCCGCGCAGGGCGAATACGGCCCCGTCTCGGCGCTGCCGACGCCGGTCTATTTCTACGGCATGAACCAGGAGGACGAGATCTTCGTCGAGATCGAGCGCGGAAAGACGCTCGTCATCCGCTGCCTTGCGATCGGCGAGAGCGACGAGAAGGGCATGGTGACGGTGTTCTTCGAACTGAACGGCCAGCCGCGACGCGTCAAGGTGCCGGACCGCACCCATGGGGCCGGCGGGGCAAAGGCACGGGCCAAGGTGGAAGCGGGCAATGCGGCCCATGTCGGCGCGCCGATGCCGGGGGTGGTCTCGACGCTGGCCGTGGCGGCCGGCCAGAAGGTGACCGCCGGCGACGTGCTGCTCTCGATCGAGGCGATGAAGATGGAAACCGCGCTTCATGCCGAACGCGACGGAGAGATCGCCGAGGTGCTGGTGCGCGCGGGCGACCAGATCGACGCCAAGGATCTTCTGGTCGTCTATGCCAGATAGCAAAAAGCCCGAAGCGATCCGGGCTTTTCGACGATCGCGGCGGGTGCTGCGCGTATCAGTTCCGGGCGATGAAGGTGCGGTAGATGTAGCCGGTCTTGCCGTTATAGCTGACTTCGCACCAGCGGCAGTCCGCTTCGGCCTCGATCGAGGCATTGGCCGGAACGACCGTGAGCACGGTGGCGCCGTCGTCGGGTCCGGCGCGCATGTTGACATATTGCGTCGCCTTGGCGGGTGAAAGTTTCGAGGTGACGGCAGGCTCGGCCACCGTTTCGTCGTCCGTGGCGACGAGGGCGGCATCGAAGGCGCTGCGTTCGGACGCCGGCAGAGACGGGCGTTCGGGGGCGAAGCCGGCGGCGGTTGCCGGAATGCCGGAGGTGACGAGCCCTTCCGTATTGCCCATCGCGGTTGCGATTTCCGCCGCGGCGACGGTCTCGTCGACCGCCTGCTTGAGCGCGGTGAGCTTTTCTTCATCGACGGCAAGCGCGGCCGGGTTCCAGCGCGGGTCATTGGGTTCGAGGCCGGCGGAACCGGGCTCGGCGGATGCGCGCGCGGCCGTGGCGGCAGGAGTCGCGGATGTAGCGGCAGTCGCGGATGTAGCGGCGGCGGCGAAGACATTCGTTTCAGGCTTCGTTGCGGCCGGCTTGGCATCAGGAGCAGGCGCTTCGGCGCTTGCGGGCTGGACGATGGCGGCGGCTTCGACCGTCTCGGTCAGGGCGGTATCGATTGCAGCTGCGGCCGGTTCGGTCTGCGCGCCCGCCATGCCGCGCATGACCGGTCCTGCGGCCAGTGCGGCGATGAGGGCGAGCGCGGTGAAGCCGATCGCGGCAGGCACATATGCCTTGCGCAGACGGCCGCGCGATTTCAGAAGCTGCGTTGCGTTTTGCTGTTGTCCCTCGCCATTCCAGTCGATGCGTCGACGCGGATTGTCTCTAGACATGCGGTCACCTTGGCTGTGCGGGCTTGCACTGCACCAGATCGCCGGCAAAAGACCGGCTGCGGCGCGGGTGCGAAGCGAAGTTCATGAATCCCTCTTCGCGTGACCATAGCATCGATTGTGGCGGTGATGAGCCCAGGTTAAGCACGGGTTAAGCATCCCGTCTCTGTGGCGCACTTGCCACGCAACAAAATTATTTGTATTGACGTTATTCAATCGATTTAAATGTCCTTTATAGCTCCAATAGCGTATTGCAAGGAGTAACGAAACGTGAATCGGGCTTTTCCCGCGATCCGCCTTGCCGTCGCCCTCGCCTTTCTCGCCAATGGCCTGATCATCGGTGCCTGGGCGCCGCAGATCCCCGCGATGATGGAGCGGCTCGACCTTTCCGAAAGCCGTCTCGGGCTGCTGATCCTGATCTTCGGGCTCGGTGCGCTGGTGGCGATGCCGTGGTGCGGCGGGCTGATCGCCCGGCACGGCTCGCGCCGCCCGCTCGCCGGATTCGCCGTCCTGGCGCCGTTCGCGCTTCCGGCGGTGGTGCTTGCGCCGGGCTTTGCCGGCGCGGGATTCACGATGTTCTGCTTCGGCGCGGTGATCGGCGGCATGGATGTCGCGATGAACGCCAATGCGGTGGCCGTCGAGCGCAGGCTCGACCGGGCGATCATGTCGTCCTCGCATGGTTTCTGGAGCCTCGGGGGCTTTGCGGGTGCGGCAGCGGGCGGCGCGTTGTTGCAGTCATACGGCGCATTGGCGCAGGCACTCGCCGTCGCCGCCGTGTCGGCGGCGGTCATCGCGGCGATGCTGGTCTGGTCGCTGCGCGATCCGCCGGCACGGAGCACCGAGAGGCCGTCGACACGCTGGCCATTGACGCCGCTTCCCTATCTGCTCGGCCTCGCCGCACTGTTCGGCATGATCCCCGAAGGCGCGGTTCTCGACTGGGCGGCGCTCTACCTCCAGCGCGAACTCGGCTCGAACGTGGCGGCGGCCAGCCTCGCCTTTGCCGGCTTTTCCGGTGCGATGGCACTGATGCGCTTTTCGGGCGATGCGGTGCGCAACCGGTTCGGCGCGGTGGCGACGATGCGGGTTTCCTGTCTCGTGGCGGGAACAGGGCTCGTCGGCGCCGGACTTGCGCCCGCCGCGCCGCTTGCGATCGGCTTCTTCGCCCTTGCCGGGCTCGGCATCGCAAATGTCGTGCCGATCGCCTTCTCGGCAGCCGGCAACCAGCCGGGACTGGCGCCGGGCGTCGGCATGAGCGTGGCGACCACGATGGGCTATTCGGGCATTCTCGTCGCACCGTCGGCGATCGGGTTCATCGGCGAGCAGACCGGCTTCGCGCCCATCTTCGTCGTGCTGGCGCTGATCCTGTTCGCGCTTGCGGCGCTGGCGCGGGTCGTCGCGACGGCGGACCGGCAGAAAGTCATCGCACAGGTTCCGTGCCACCTCGGAAAGTGACGCCCGGCAGCGCGGGTACGCTGCCGGGCGAAGGCGTGCTCCGTCTCGCGGAGGGCTGAAACCGAAGGCGCTGGAAGCGCTAGATTCGGCCCATCAACACGAGGATCAGCACTACTACCAGGACGACCCCGAGAATGCCCGACGGGCCATAGCCCCAGCCGCGCGAATGCGGCCAGGCCGGAATGGCGCCTAGCAGGATCAGGATCAGAATGATGACGAGGATTGTTCCGACAGACATGCCTAGCTCCCCAACTCTCCTTGAACAGGACGATCCTGTTCCAGCGCTTAAATGCGCGAAGCGGCCCGCAGGTTCCGCGCGCCGCTTCCTGAACCGCCGAATCGCCTATTGCGCAGGCGCGGGGTGCGGGTCCGGAGCCGTTTCAGGCACGGAATTGGGCTTTCGCCGGAGCAGCCATTGCCAGAAGCTGCGCCGCGTCTCGCCCGGCTTCAGGTGCTCGCGCGTGAACACCATCAGCGCGGCCGGCGTGACGACGAGGGTCAGCACGGTGGCGAAGGAGAGGCCGTAGACGATCGCAGAGGAGAGCGAAATCCACCACTGGGTCGACGGCGCGTTGATCGTCGTCTCGTGGTGGAAGAGTTCCAGCCCGAGGCCGAAGGCGATCGGGGCGACGCCGAAGATCGCCGACAAAGCGGTAAGCACGACGGGGCGGGCGCGCTCGCGGCAGGTCTGGAGGATCGCGTCCATTTTCGACATGCCCTCGTGGCGCAGAAGGTCGTAGGTGTCGATCAGGACGATGTTGTTGTTCACCACCACGCCGGCAAGCGCGATGATGCCGATGCCCGACATGACGACGCCGAAGGTCTGGCCCGTCAGGAGAAGGCCGAGGAACACGCCGATGGTCGACATGACCACCGTCATCAGCACCAGGAAGACGCTGGTGAACTTGTTGAACTGCGCGAGCAGGACCACGAAGATCAGGAAGATCGCCGCGCCGAACGCCTTGGTGAGGAAGGCGCCGGCCTCGGCGCTTTCCTCGCTCGATCCGGCAAGGCGCCAGCGGATCTGGCCCATCTCCATCTCCGACAGCGCCTGCGCGACCTCGGCCTGCACCTCGGCGACCTGCGCGCCCGAGGCGATGTTGGCCTGGACGACGATGGTGCGCTCGCCGTCGATGCGGTTCAGGATGCCGGTGCGGGGCTGCGGCTCGCGGGTGACGAAGTTCGAGATCGGCACGGCGCCCTGCGATGTCTGCACCCGCAACTGGTCGAGGCTGGACAGGGTTCGCCGGTCGTCGGGCAGGCGCAGGCGGATGTCGACGGCGTCGTCGACGCCGGCCGGGCGGTAGTCGGTCAGCTTGAGGCCGGTGGTGACGAGCTGGACGACGGTGCCGACCTGGCTCGGCGAGACGCCATAGCGCGCCGCCTTGGCGCGGTCGACCTTCAGCGCCCAGTCGACGCCGGGCGGCGGCAGGCCGTCGGAAATCTCGATGACGCCGGGGATCTGGGCGATGCGCGCGGCGACGGCGGCCGCCTGATCCTTGAGGCCGTCGGGATTCGCGGCGGAGAGGCGCACCTGGATCGGCTGGCCGGTCGGCGGCCCGGCCTCGGGCACGCGCACCTGCACCTCGACGCCCGGAATCCCGGACATCTGGGCGCGCAGGTCGTTGAGAATCTCGCTCGCCGGCTTGCGCTCGCGCCAATCGAGGAACTCGTACTGGATGACGCCGACGACATCCTCGTCGATGTCCTGCCCGCCGCCGCGCGTCTGGCCGACGCGGGTATAGACCGACGAGACGCCGGGCCAGCCGAGCAGGCGTTCTTCCGCCTGGCGCGTTGCGGCGTCCATCTCGGCGAGCGAGAGATTGCCGCGCGCATGGACATACATCAGGCCGTATTCGGGCTCGACATTGGGAAAGAATTCGACGCCCGCGCCATATTGCGTGTAGCTGTACTGGACGCCGACGAGCAGGCCGACGGTAAGCACGAGCACGGTCTTGGGGAAGGCGACGGCCTTCTTGACGATGGCCATGTAGAACCCGTCCGGCTTGGGCTCGTGGATCGGTTCGGCCTTGGCGAACATGGCGCCGAGCGTCGGCGTGAAGACGAGCGCGAAGAGCATCGACGCCGACAGGGTGACGATCAGCGTCAGCGGCAGGAACTTCATGAACTCGCCGACGATGCCGGGCCAGAAGAGCAGCGGCGAAAAGGCCGCGATGCGGGTCATGGTCGCGGCGATGACGGGGCCGGCCATGCGCCTGGCCGCAAGCTCGAAGGCGGCGCGCTTGTCCATGCCCTCCGACATGCGCCGCTCGGCGAATTCGGTGACGATGATCGCGTCGTCGACCAGCATCCCGACCGCCAGGATCAGGCTGAACAGCACGATCATGTTGACCGTGTATCCCATCAGCGACAGCGCCAGGATGCCCATCAGGAACGAGGCGGGAATGGCAAGGCCGATCAGAAGCGAGGCGCGGCCCGACAGGGCGTAGAGTATGACGATGAAGACGAGGATGACGGCGATCAGCACGTGGTTCTGCAAGTCGCTCAGGAGTTGGCGGACCATGTCCGACTTGTCCTGGCTGTAGGAGATGTCGACCGCGATCGGCAGCGCCTCCTGGAAGGTGCTGGCGACGACTTTCACCTGGTCGACCGTGTCGATCAGATTGGCGCCCGAGCGCTTCTTGACCTCGATGGCGATGGCCGGCTTGCCGTCGAGGCGGGTGATCGTCTCGGCTTCCTTGAAGGTGGAGCGGATGGTGGCGAGATCCTGCGCGCGCACGACGGCGTTGGGGCCGGCGACGATCGGCAGGTTGGCGACGTCCTCGACGGTTTCGATCAGGGACGGCACCTTGACCGGGTAGCGGCCTTCCGCCCCCTGCAACGCGCCTGCGGCGACGAGGCTGTTGCCGGCATTGATGCCCTGGATCATCTCGTCGAGCTGGAGGCCGTAGGAGGAGAGCTTGACCGGGTCGATCACGACGTCGACCTGCTCGTCGCGGGTGCCCTGGAGCGCGCCTTCCAGAACGCCGGGGACTTCCTCGATCCGGTCGCGCAGTTCGCGCGCGGTCTGGGCGAGGACGCGTTCTGGAAGATCGCCCGAAAGCGTGACGACGAGGACCGGGAATTCGGAGACGTTGACCTCGTTGACGGTCGGCTCGTCCACCCCTTGGGGAAGTTCGCGGCGCGCGTCCGACACCTTGGCGCGGACATCCTCCAGCGCATTGGAAAAGTCGTAGCCGGGCTGGAACTCGACCAGGACGAAGCCGCCGCCCTCATAGGCCGACGAGCGCATCTCCTTGACGCCCGACAGGCCCTTCATCTGCGCCTCGACGGGACGCAGCAAGAGCCGCTCCGAATCCTCCGGCGAGATGCCCTGATAGGCAAGGCTCACATAGATGATCGGGATCGCGATGTCAGGCTCGGCCTCCTTCGGGATCGACTGGTAGGACAAGGCGCCCGCCACGATCAGGAAGAGCAGGATCGAGATCGTCAGGCGGGCATTGTCGATGGCTATGCGAACGATGTTCATCGCGGATCGTCCCAGGCGCGCGGCGCGCGCAATCGGATTAGTCGAGGCCGATCCGGGCCACTTCGCCCGTCAGGCTGCGGATCGTTTCCTCGTCGGCCTCGACGGCGTTGACCGTATCGCCCTCGGCGACCAGATCCTGGCCCGAGACGATGATCCGGGCGTCGGCCGGTATGCCGGCGAGAATCAGGCCCTCGGGCGTGTCGTCGACGAGGTCGATCGGATAGAAGGCCACCTTGTCCTGGCGGTCGACGACGCGGATGCCGAGGTCGCCGGCGCCGCTCAGGGTCACCACCGAACGCGGCAGGCGGACCGATTCGACGGCTTTGGCGCGCAGCGTCATCTCCGTCGTCATGCCGGCCGGGATTTCGTTGCCTTCATTGTCGATCGCGACCTCCACCTGGAAGGTGCGGGTCTGGCTCGACGCATCGCGCGAGATGTAGCGGATCTCGCCCTCGACGATTTCGCCATTGACGAGGCGTACATCGGCGCGGTCGCCGCGCGTCACATAGCCCAGGTCGCGCTCGCCGACCTCGCCGGTGGCGATGATCGGGTCGAGCGCCAGGATGGTGGCGATCTCGGTGCCCTGCATGACGGAACCGCCGATCTCGACATTGATGCGGTCGATCAGGCCGGAAAAGGGGGCGCGGACCTCGTTGCGGGTGAGTTCGGCCTGCGCTTCCTCAAGTTGCGAGCGTGCGGCGGCGAGCGCCGAACGCGCATTGTCGGCCTGGAGCCGCGGCAGCGAGCCGGACTGGACGAGGCGCTCGGCGGCCTCGGCTTCGGCCTCGCGCTGGACGAGCAATTGCCGCGCCGTCTCGACGGCAGCCTCCTTGCCCTCGGCGTCGAGCCGCAGGATCAGGTCGCCAGCCTCGACCGACTGGCCCTTGGAGATCGGCAGTTCGGCGATGATGCCGGCCGAGCGGGCCGCGAGGACCGAGCGCTTATCGGCCTCCGTCAGACCGGACATGCGAATGGCGCGGGAATGCTCGATGCGTGGCGGGCGCACGACGGCGACCGTGTGGCGCCTGGCCTCGACCTTGGGCGCCTCGGTCCTCTCGGCATTTGGCTCATCCTGCGCGGAGCCGACCGACGAGAACTCGCCCGTGGCGACCCACGCAGCCGTGGCGACAAACACGGCGATGGCCGCGAACTTGTGAAACTTGAACTTCGACATTGTCGGTTAATCCGGTTTCGGGACCCGCCGGCGCCTTCGCGCCTCACATCCCTGCTTCAATTGGGGATGCCCGGTCCCGTCTTCAAACGGTTCGAAACCACGCGGGCTTCTACATCATCGCGGTTGGCGCAAACAGTCATATTTCTTCATCGATCCATCACTCCTGCCAATCCGTGGCCAGTTCATTCATCGGCGTCTTGCGGGCATGGCGCGCCGAGCCCGGCCCAGCGTTCCAGCGCCGCAAAGGTTTCCTGTGCCGAGCCGGGAGCCGGCTCGCGGCCGGGGCCGGGCGCCCAGCCCCATGCGACCAGCGCATCGTCGCGGACATGGACGGCGACCTCTTCCAGATTCATGCCGCCATTGCGGGCCGGGTCCTTGATCTGGGCGCAGATTTCGGCCGAGCTCTTTTCGAACCAAACCATCTCGGCCGGCGCCAGATGCCATTCAGGCGCGCCGGGCGGGCCATGCAGGATTTCGGCGTTGGTCTCCTGATGGCAGGTCTGGCAGGTGAGGCCGGTATTGCCGAAGCCATCGGGGCCGCGCCGCACATTGAAGGGGTGGATGCGCGCCCCGCCATAATGAGCGCCCGACCAGCGCGGATGGTCGTCCTGCGTATGGCAGTTGGCGCAGCGCGGATGGGAAAAGACCTCGAAGATCTTCTGCCATTCGGCCAGCCCCGCATCCTGTGCGAGGGCGGGCAGCGGCACTGCCACAAAGAGAAGAAGGATCAACCGCTTCATGCGAAGACGACCTCGCGCGCGAGCGGCAGGCGGCGGATGCGCTCGCCCGTCAGCGCGAATATGGCGTTGGCCAAAGCCGGGGCTGCCGGCGGCGTGCCGACCTCGCCGACGCCGCCCATCTTCGCGGCGGCCTGGAGGATCGCGATCTCGACCTTCGGCGACTGGTGGATGCGCAGTGGCTCGTAGTCGTGGAAATTCGTCTGCACCGCCCGCCCGGCGTCGAAATTGATCTCCTCGAACATCGCCGCCGACAGGCCGAACAGGGCACCCGACATCAGTTGCGCCTCGACGATTCCCGGATCGAGCGCGGTGCCGACATCGGCCGCGACCCAGATATTTTCGACGCGAATCCGGCCCGAATCCTCCGAAACCTCGACGATTTCGGCGACCCACGAGCCGAAACTGGTCGCAAAAGCGAAGCCCTTGGCGCGGTTCGGAGCGGTTTCACCCGACCAGTCCGCCATTTCCGCGACCTTTTCGACCACGCCGAGCGCAGTGGGATAGTTCGCCATCAGCCGCCGGCGCAACTCGACCGGATCGACGCCGCCGGCGGTTGCGACCTCGTCCATGAAGGCTTCATGGAAAAAGCCGTTGTAGGAATTTCCGACCGAACGCCAGAAGCCAAGCGGCAGGCCGATATCGGCCTTGATGCCGGCAACGCGGTAATCGGGGATCGTATAGGGCTGGTTGTAGGAGCCGTCGACGATCGCGGCATCGGCGCCCATCGCCGACAGGCTGGGATAAAGGCGCGGCAGCATCGAGGCGATGATCGACGGCGAGGCGATCTTCATGTCGAGCGCCTGCGGCAGGCCGTCCGCGCCGAGCCGCGCCTTAAAGCGCCCGATCGCGGCGGGCCGGTAGGTGTCGTGCGTCGTGTCTTCCTCGCGCGTCCACGTCACCTTGACCGGGCGTCCGCCCGCTTCCATCGCGAGCCGCGTCGCATAGACGGCATAGTCGGTCTCAAGCCGTCGGCCGAAACCGCCGCCCAGGCTCGTCGTATGGATGGTGCAGCGGTCCTGATCGATGCCGGCTTCCCGCGCGCAGGCCATGCGCAGGAGCGTCGGGGCCTGATTGGGCGCCCAGACATGGAGATTGCCGTCGCGAAACCGGGCAGTGGCGTTCATCGGCTCCAGCGTCGCATGGGCGAGGAACGGAACACGGTATTCTGCCTCGACGATCCGCTCGCGCGGCGCGTCGGCAAAGGCCGTGTCGACGTCGCCGTCGTCGCGGAAGGTCGAGCCGTCATTGCCGGAAACGGCTTGTTCGAGCCGCTCCCAGACAGCGGCGTCGTCGAGAGCGGCGGGCGCCTCTTCCCATTCGATCGCGACGGCTTCGGCCGCACGAAACGCGTGCCAGGTCGAGCGCGCGATGATGCCGACGCCGTGGCCGAGATGGGTATCGATCTCGACGATTTTCAGGACGCCGGGCATCGCTTCGGCCGCAGCCGCGTCGAAGCCGCGCATCCTGCCGCCAAGGGCGGGGTTCATGCGCACCGTGCCGTAGACCATGTCGGGCAAGTCGACATCGATGCCGAAGATCGGCGCGCCGGTCGACTTGGCCTCAATGTCGAGGCGGGGCTGCGCGCGGCCGAGAAGCTTCCATTCGGACGCGGGGCGCAGGCCGGGCTCTCCCGAATAGGCGACCGACGCGGCGTCGACCGCGAGTTCGGCATAGGAGAGTTCTTCGCCGGTGGCCGGGTTCGTGACGGCCGCGCTTGCGGTGGTCAGGCCCGACGCCTCGACGTTCCAGCGGCGCGCGGCCTCGGCTTTCAGCGCCTCGCGGGCGAGCGCGCCGGCATGGCGCATCCGCTCGAATGCGTCGATCGCGGAGGACGAGCCGCCCGTGCCCTGAATGGCCAGGAACTTGCCGACGATACCCATGCCGGACCGCAGCATTTCGACCATTGCCGAATCGTCGAAGCGGGGAAACGGGACGGCGTCCTGCAACATGCCGATATTCGCATAGGCGGAGGCGGCCGGTCCGTGCTCGACGGCGATCTGGTCGAGCCGCACGTCAAGCTCCTCGGCGACGAGGGCGGCCAGCGTGGTCGTCACGCCCTGGCCCATTTCGGCGCGTGGGACGATGATCGTGATCGGCCCGTCTGCCGCGATCTTGACGAAGGGGCTGAACACCGCCTCGCCATCGGCTGCGCGCGCCTCCAGCGGGTTGGGAAAGGGGCGCCGGTAGAAATAGTAGCCGACCGCGAGCCCGGCAGCGGCAGCGCCGGCCGTGCCGAGAAAGACGCGTCTGGTGATCCGTCCGGCGCGCGACATGGCTCAGGTTTCCGCCGAGGTGTCGGACGCGCGCTTGATCGCGGCGCGAATGCGCGGGTAGGTGGCGCAGCGGCACAGATTGCCGCCCATCGCCCGGTCGATCTCTTCGTCGCTCGGAGCGGGGATTTCGTTCAGCAGCGCCACCGCGCTCATGATCTGGCCTGCCTGGCAATAGCCGCACTGGGCGACCTGTTCGTCGATCCACGCCTGCTGGACGGGATGCAGCGCCTCGGACGAGCCGATGCCCTCGATGGTCGTGACTTCGCCATCGACCTGGCCGACCGGCAGGACGCAGGAGCGGACCGCCGCACCGTCGACCAGCACCGTGCAGGCACCGCAGGCGGCAATGCCGCAGCCGAATTTCGGGCCCTTTATGCCGGCCAGATCGCGCAGCGCCCACAGAAGCGGCATCTCAGGCTCCGCGTCGATCCGTATCGCTTTTCCGTTGACGGTCAGCCGCATCTCGTGAGCTTTCAGGTATGGTTTAGCGCCGTAGATCGAGAACATATTGACAAAATATGTTATTTTGTCAATGAGGACAGGATGACACAGTCTCTCTCCGACATGCTGTTCGCCAATTGCGGGGACGAGCGCCGCGCGCGCATTCTCGACGGGGCGATGGGCTGCTTCCTGGCCTATGGCTACCAGCGCACGACGATGGACGACATCGCCAAGGCGGCGGAGATTTCGCGCCCGGCGCTCTATCTGCAATTCCGCAACAAGACAGACATCTATCGCGCGCTGGCGACCACCTTCATGCAATATGCGGTGTCGAACGCGGAAACGGTCTTTGCCGGACCGGGCGATCTGGAACGAAAGCTCACCCGTGCGCTGAACTGCGTGATGGATCTCGTCGGCGAGGTCGAGGCGTCGCCGCATGGCGCGGAAATCCTCGACATGAAGACCAGCCTTGCCGCCGAGATCGTCGCCACCGGGCGGGGCCGGATGATCGAACTCGTCGAGACCGCCATCGCGGCCAGCGGCCCGACGCCGCTGCCGCCGCGCCTTTATGCCGACATGCTGCTCGACGCGCTGGACGGGATGAAGCTTCGTATGCCGCCGGCCGGCGAACAGATGCGTCTCAAGGACGGATATATCGCGGTGCTTCTGGCCGCGATGGGACGGTAGCCCGGTTCAACCTGTCGCTTCGGCGGGCTTCTTGCGCGTCGACATGAATTCCTGCACGCGCCGGCCGATCGTGCGCCTCGGCTTCATGCCGGGAGCCAGCATGTCGGAGAGGTCGAGCGTGGCGGTCTTGCCGACGGCGTCGAAGTGATCCGCCAGCCAGTCCTCGGCGGCCGAGCGGCCGAGGTCGCGCAGATATTCCAGGAACGCCCATTCGGCATTGATCTTGGAGGAGGCGGACAGATCCTTGAACGCTTCGTCGGCGTCGATCCGGTGCATCCGGATGTCGCGATACTGGCCGCTGTCGAGCTTGCCGGCCGCGATCAGCTCCTTGACGAAGGCGATGGCGCGAAATTCGCGCAGGAGCGCGGCATTGAACGTGATCTCGTCGATCCGGTTCTGGATTTCGCGCGAAGTGGTCGGCACCTGGTCGCGGGCGACGGGATTGATCTGGACGAGGAGGACATCGTCCGTCTTCGATGCCGTGAAGAAGGGGTAGAGCGCCGGATTTCCGCCATAGCCGCCGTCCCAATAGGGCTCGCCATCGATCTCGACCGCCTGGAAGATGTGCGGCAGGCAGGCCGATGCCATCACCACGTCGGGCGTGATCTGACCCGTCTCGAACACCCGCAACTGGCCGGACAGGACGTTGGTCGCGGAGATGAAGAGCTTCGGCCCCGACGAATGGCGCACGCGGTCGAAATCGATCTCGTGCTCGACCACGTCGCGCAGCGGATTGAGATTGAGGGGGTTGGCGACATAGGGCGAGACCATGCGCGTGAAGGCATCGAAGAACAGATAGCCCGGCGTGTTCTCGATCTTCCAGTTGCCCCAGAACACGTCCCACGGCGCACGCTGGACGGGCGAGAACCGGCCCTTGCGCGCCACTGCCGCCCAAAAACGGGAAAGGCTTTCGCGCGCGCCCTCGGCCTTGCCGCGCGACCAGCCATCGGCCAGGGCGACCGCATTCATCGCGCCGGCGCTGGTGCCTGAAACGGCGGCGATGTCGAGCCGGCCGTCTTCGAGCAGCCGGTCCAGAACGCCCCAGGTGAACGCTCCGTGCGACCCGCCGCCCTGAAGGGCGATGTTGATGGGCCTGGACGTCATTGCGCGGTCCAGCCGCCATCGACCGAGATGGTCGTGCCGGTGATCTGCGCGGCGTCGTCGGAGCACAGGAACGCCACCGTGCCGGCGATCTGCTCGACCGTGGCGAACTCCCGCGACGGCTGCTTGCGCAGGACGTGTTCGGCGACGACCGTCTCGCGGTCGAGGCTTTTTTCGGCCATCAGGTCCTCGATCTGCTTTTCGACCAGGGGCGTCAGGACGAAGCCGGGACAGACGGCATTGCAGGTGATGCCCTGTCCGCCGGTTTCCAGCGCCGTCGTCTTCGACAGGCCGACGATGCCGTGCTTTGCGGCGACATAGGCCGATTTGTTGGGCGAGGCGCGCAGGCCGTGCGCCGAGGCGATGTTGACGATGCGCCCGAAGCCGGCCTCGCGCATGAGCGGCAGCGCGACGGCCGTCGTGTGGAAGGCCGAGGTCAGGTTGATCGCGATGATGCGGTCCCATTGTTCGACCGGAAAGCTTTCGATCGGCGCGACGTGCTGGATGCCGGCATTGTTGACAAGGACATGGACGGCGCCGAACTTTTCGGCCGCCGTTGCGACGAGTTGCCGCGCGGCTTGCCCGCTCGACATGTCGGCGGAGACATAGAGCGTCTTCACGCCGAACTCGGCGGCGAGGCTTTCGGCGAGCGCGCGGTCCTCCGCCGCATCGGTATAGGAATTCAAGACGATGTTGAAGCCATTGGCCGCCAGCCTGCGGGCGATGGCAAGGCCGATGCCCGAGGTCGAGCCCGTCACGATTGCCGTTCTCGTCATAGCGTCTTCATCCCGTTTTGCAGTTGTTGCCAGACACCCATATATTGCGGTGCAGCACAAAATCCAACCGCCGTGCCTTGCCCCGGCCCGATGCCGGGTTTACTTCCAGAGGACCAAGAGCGGCGCGAAACGAGGCAGGCCCGACCAGTGAACCCGCATGTGCAGTTTCTCGACCGTCCGCTGACGCGCCGGCTCTCGGTTCCGGTTCCGGTCGGCGCCGTTTGCGTCGGTGGCGCGGCGCCGGTCGTCGTCCAGTCGATGACCAACACGGACACGGCCGACATCGACGCGACCGTCGCGCAGGTCGCGGCGCTCAACCGCGCCGGCTCCGAAATCGTGCGCATCACGGTCGACCGCGACGAGAGCGCAGCCGCCGTGCCGAAGATCCGCGAGCGGCTGGAGCGGCTTGGCCTCGACGTGCCGCTGGTCGGCGACTTCCATTATATCGGCCACAAGCTTCTCGCCGACCATCCGGCCTGCGCCGAGGCATTGGCCAAATACCGGATCAATCCGGGCAATGTCGGCTTCAAGGACAAGAAGGACAAGCAGTTCGCCGCCATCGTCGAGACGGCGATCCGGCACGACAAGCCGGTGCGCATCGGCGTCAACTGGGGCTCGCTCGACCAGGAATTGCTGACCCGCCTGATGGACGACAATCAGGCCAAGGGCTTTCCGATGACCGCGCAGGAGGTGACGCGTGAGGCGATCGTGCAGTCCGCGATCCTGTCGGCGGAACTCGCTGAGGAGATCGGGCTCGCGCGGGAACGGATCATCCTGTCGGCCAAAGTCAGTCAGGTGCAGGATCTGATCGCGGTCTATGTCGAACTGGCGAAGCGCTCGAACCATGCGCTGCATCTCGGATTGACCGAGGCGGGCATGGGCACCAAGGGCATCGTCGCCTCGTCGGCCGCGATGGGCATTCTCTTGCAGCAGGGGATCGGCGACACGATCCGCATCTCGCTCACGCCCGAACCCGGCGGCGACCGCACCCGCGAGGTGCAGGTGGCGCAGGAATTGTTGCAGACGATGGGCTTTCGCCAGTTTCTGCCCGTGGTCGCGGCGTGTCCGGGATGCGGGCGCACGACGTCGACCGTCTTCCAGGAACTCGCGCAAACCATAGAGGGCGACCTTCGCCGCAACATGCCGCTCTGGCGCGAAAAATATCCCGGCGTCGAGAACCTCAAGGTCGCCGTGATGGGCTGCATCGTCAACGGGCCGGGAGAGAGCAAGCACGCCGACATCGGCATTTCGCTGCCTGGAACCGGCGAGACGCCGGCCGCGCCCGTCTTCATCGACGGCGCCAAGGCGGCGACATTGCGCGGACCGGCGATCGCGGCCGATTTCCAGGTCATGGTCGCGGACTACATCGAAAAGCGCTTCGGGCGCGGCGCGGGCGCCTGATCATGCGGGCGCGGGCGCTCCTTGCAGCCCTCGTGCTCAGCCTGTCGCCTGCGCACGCCGCCGAAAAGGCCGCGCCGACGATCGGGCTCGTCTGCGACCTTATCGAGGAACATGCCGGCAGGAACGACCTGCCGGAACAATATTTCGCGCGGCTGATCTGGAAGGAAAGCCGGTTCAACCCGAGTGCGGTGAGCCCGGTCGGGGCGGAGGGAATCGCCCAGTTCATGCCGGGGACGGCGGCGCTGCGGGGGCTGACCGACAGTTTCGACCTTCACCAGGCGCTCGCGGCCTCGGCCGACTATCTCGCCGAACTGACCCGGAAATACGGCAATCTCGGGCTTGCGGCGGCGGCCTACAATTCGGGCGAGGGACGCGTGTCGCGCTGGCTCGCCTCCGGCGGCTTCCTGCCGCTGGAGACCGAAAACTACGTGCTCGACATCATGGGTGCGCCGGCCGACGCCTTCATCGGCGTCAGGAAGGCGGTCGAGGTGCAGCCGCTCGACGACAAGAAGCCGTTCGGCGATGCGTGCCGGGAACTGCCCGTGTCCGGTGCGTCGATGATCGCCATGGCGACGGTGCCGGTTCTGCCCTGGGGCATCCAGGTCGCCGGCAATTTCCGCCGTGACGTGGCGATGCGGCAGTGGCAGCGCCTGCGCCAGCAGCATTCGCGCGTCCTGTCGGGGCACGAGCCGGTCGTCAGCCGAATACGCAATCCGCGTGCGCGGGCCGGCATCTATGCGGTGCGGATCGGCGCGGAGACGCGCGGCGAGGCGGACGAAATCTGCTCGGCGCTGCGCGGTTCGGGAGGTTCTTGCGTGGTGCTGAAGAACAGGTAGCGCGCTACCGCTCCCGCTCGGCCACGAATCGCGCCGTCGCCATCAGGATTGCCGCACGTTCGCCATAGGGTGCGAGAAGGTCGCCTGCCTGCGCGACCAGCCCGTGCAACTGACGCCGCGCCCAGTCCTCGCCGTGCAGCGCGACCAGCGTCGCCTTGCCGGCGGCTGCGTCCTTGCCGGTCGCCTTGCCCATCGCCTCGGGCGTCGAGGTGTGGTCGAGAAGATCGTCGGCGAGCTGGAAGGCGAGGCCGATGGCCGAGCCGAACTCGGCCAGGCGCTCGACATCGGCCCGCGCCGCACCGGCGGCGATTGCGCCAGCCTCGCAGGCGAAACG
Source organism: Mesorhizobium sp. YIM 152430 (assembly GCF_029210365.1). Taxonomy (GTDB): domain Bacteria; phylum Pseudomonadota; class Alphaproteobacteria; order Rhizobiales; family Rhizobiaceae; genus Aliihoeflea. The sequence continues at coordinate 339,521 of NZ_JARGES010000020.1, read as the reverse complement.
GATCAGCGCTCCGGTCTTCATCGCCTGGAGACGAATGATGCCGGCCTCGTCGGGCGCATCGCGCTCGGCGGCGAGGTCCAGGGCCTGCCCGCCCACCATGCCGCCGATCCCGGCCGCCCGGGCGAGCTTGCCGATGAGCGCGATGCGCGCGTTTGCGCCCAGTTCCGTCGCCGGGTCGGCGATGATGTCGAAAGCGAGGGTCAAAAGCGCGTCGCCGGCGAGAATCGCGGCGGCCTCGTCGAACGCCTTGTGGACGGTCGGCTGGCCGCGCCGCAAATCGTCGTCGTCCATTGCCGGCAGGTCGTCATGGACGAGCGAATAGGAATGGATGCATTCGAGCGCGGCGGCGACGCGCAGGACCGCCGCGCCGTCGGCGCCGAAGAGCGCGGCGCTTTCGAGGACGAGGAAAGGGCGAAGTCGCTTGCCGCCATTGAGGACGCCGTGGCGCATGGCGGCGACGAGACGTTCGGGCCGGGCGATCTCGCCGGCGATAGGCACGCGCGACAGGAGCGCATCCAGCATGGTCTCGACACGCATTGCGGCGCCGGCGAGCAGGGTTTCGAAGTCGATCGGGCTTTGGTCTTGCATAGCTTCGCAATCGCCTCTGCGCGCGGTTCGGTCAAGCGATATCGGCGCTGCGATCTTGCAGGAAAGCCGCCCTATCATTGCGCGGGGGGACGCGAGCCGCTAGACGGGTGGACGTGTCGGAACATGGAAGAGACGGGTGGACGAGCCTGCAATCGAGGTCGAACCGCGCAGGACCGAAAGGCCGGAAGCCTTGGCGCTTTTGAAGCCGCGCCGCAAGCGCCGCTCGGGCCTGCGCTGGGTCGGGCGGGTGCTGGGTGCGCTCGTCATCCTGGCGCTGCTGCCGCTGGCGCTGACGCTTCTCTACCGCCTGCCGGCCGTTCCGGCGCCGTCGACGCTGATGATGCGCGACGCGGTGACGTTGCAGGGCTATGACCGGCGCTGGGTGCCGATCGACCAGATGGGAACGGCCATCATCCATTCGGTGATGATGTCGGAGGACGGGCAGTTCTGTGCGCATAAGGGCGTCGACTGGCCGGCGCTCAATGCGGTGATCGAGGATGCGATGTCGGGCGAGCGCACGCGCGGGGCCTCGACCATCACCATGCAGACGGCGAAGAACCTTTTCCTGTGGCATGGGCGCTCCATGATCCGGAAGGGCATCGAGGTGCCGCTGTCGCTCTATCTCGACGCGGTGCTGCCGAAGCGGCGGATCATGGAAATCTATTTGAACATCGCCGAATGGGGACCGAACATCTATGGCGTGGAGGCCGCGGCGCAACACCATTTCGGCCGCTCCGCGCAGGATCTGTCGGCCCGCCAGGCGGCGCTTCTTGCCGTGACGCTGCCCAATCCGCGTCATCGCGACCCGGCCAATCCGGGGCAAGGGCTCTCCCGACTGGCCGGCACGATCGAGGCACGGGCCAACCAGGCCGGCGCCTATGTCTCCTGCCTGCGCTGACTGGCATCGTGACGGGTAAAAAATTCGAGGCTTGAGTCTGGTCAAGCGATGGCGGGCCGTGTATAGGCACCGCAACCTTTCACAAAATCAGGCCCGTTGCTGGCCCCATTGGGGTTGCGCAGGTCGTCGATCGATTATCCGGAGCAGGACAAATGGCTGTACCCAAAAGGAAAACTTCGCCCTCGAAGCGCGGTATGCGCCGCTCGGCAGATGCGCTGAAGTCCCCGACTTTCACCGAAGACAAGAATTCCGGCGAAATGCGCCGCCCGCACCACATCGATCTGAAGACGGGAATGTATCGCGGCCGCCAGGTGCTGACACCGAAGGAAGGCTGAAGCTTTCCGACAAACGCGAAAAAGCCGGGCAATGCCCGGCTTTTTTGTTGCCTGGTTGCGTTAAAGCAGCCGCTGGCGATCAGGCGTCCGCGCCGCGAACCATCTGCGTCGATTCCCAGCCTTCGCCGGCCGAGATGATGCAGCTCTTGCCATCCGTGCCGGTGGCCAGGATCGTCCACGAGCCGCTGTCGGAAACGAAGACCTCGACGACCGCGCTGTTATCGACCATGCCGACGGCGGTGGCGCTTTCGTTGAAGTGCTGCTCGAGCTCGGTCACGATGTTGGCGCGCTCCGAGCACATGTTCATCGACAGCATGTTGGCGTTGAGCGCCGGCGTCTCGACGGCCGGAGTTTCGGGCTGGATCGCCGCCATGTCGGCATTCGGGCTGGTGGCCGAGGCGAAAGGAAGAGCGGCCAGGACCATCGTTGCCGCCGCCGCTGAGACGATAAGAGCCGTGCGTGCCATCGGAGCACCTCCTGCGTTTCGGCCAGCGGGGTAAGACGATTTACAAAACTGCCCTGCCCGACCTGGAAAATCCTTGCCGCTCTCGGCGGCTTTCGGGGGAACAAGAGTTGAGGAAGTATATCCGTTCCATCACGACTCCGTGACGTTGCGTAATGTGCGCGACGACGAAAAACGGGCGCCGCTGGGGGGCGCCCGTTCGTCTTGATTGAGGAAGCACCCCCACTCCGGCCCTGCGGGCCACCTCTCCCCCTGCCCGGGGGAGAGGAAAGGGCGTCGTTCTAGTTCATCGTCGGGATGACGAATTCCGCGCCGTCCTTGATGCCCGACGGCCAGCGGGAGGTGACGGTCTTGGTCTTGGTGTAGAAGCGGAAGGCGTCGGGGCCGTGCTGATTCAGGTCGCCGAAGCCGGACGCCTTCCAGCCGCCGAAGGTGTAGTAGGCGATCGGAACCGGGATCGGGACGTTGACGCCGACCATGCCGACCTGGACGCGGGCGGCGAAGTCGCGGGCGGCGTCGCCGTCGCGGGTGAAGATCGAGACGCCGTTGCCGTATTCGTGCTCGTTCGGCAGGCGCAGCGCGTCCTCGTAATTGTTGGCGCGCACGACCGAGAGGACGGGGCCGAAGATCTCTTCCTTGTAGATCTTCATGTCCGGCGTGACGTCATCGAACAGGCAGCCGGCCATGTAGTAGCCGTTCTCGTAGCCCTGCATCTTGAAGTCGCGGCCGTCGACGACGAGCTTGGCGCCTTCCTTCACGCCGCCGTCGACATAGGACTTGATGCGGGCGAGGGCTTCGGCCGTCACCACCGGGCCGAAATCGGCCGAGGCGTCGAGCGAGGAGCCTATCTTCAGCGCCTCGACGCGGGGGATGAGCTTTTCGACGAGACGGTCGGCGGTTTCCTTGCCGACCGGGACGGCGACCGAGATCGCCATGCAGCGCTCGCCGGCCGAGCCGTAGCCGGCGCCGATCAGGGCGTCGACCGTCTGGTCCATGTCGGCATCGGGCATGATGATCATGTGGTTCTTGGCGCCGCCGAAGCACTGGGCGCGCTTGCCGTTCGCGGTCGCGCGCGAATAGATGTATTGCGCGATCGGCGTCGAGCCGACGAAGCCCACGGCCTTGACGTCCGGATCGTCGAGAATGCCGTCGACGACGTCCTTGTCGCCATTGACGACGTTGAGGACGCCGGCCGGCAGGCCCGCCTCGATGAAGAGTTCGGCGATGCGCATCGGCACGGACGGATCGCGCTCGGATGGCTTCAGGATGAAGGAATTGCCGGCGGAAATCGCCGGGCCGATCTTCCACAGCGGGATCATGGCGGGGAAGTTGAAGGGCGTGATGCCGGCGACGACGCCGAGCGGCTGGCGCAGCGAATAGACGTCGATGCCGGGGCCGGCGCCGTCGGTGTATTCGCCCTTCATCAGGTGCGGCGCGCCGATACAGACTTCGATCACCTCGAGGCCGCGCTGGATGTCGCCCTTGGCGTCGGGAATGGTCTTGCCGTGCTCGCGGGCGAGCATTTCGGCCAGTTCGTCATACTCGTTCTGGACGAGTTCGAGGAACTTCATCAGGACGCGCACGCGGCGCTGCGGGTTGGTCGCGGCCCAGCCGATCTGCGCCTCTTTCGCGTTCTCGACCGCTTCGCGCAGTTCCTCGCGCGAGGCGAGCGCGACCTTGCCGCGCACCGAGCCGTCCATGGGCTGCATGATGTCCGCGTTGCGACCGCTCTTGCCGGCGACGCGCTTGCCGCCGATGAAATGTCCGACCTCGATCATGAGGATCTCCCTAAGCTTATCGGTTTGACGGCATCTTCTGCGCATGGCGGCGGCAATGCAACGCCAAGCGGGCGCAAGCCGCTGTGCAAGGATCGATGAACGAGAAAGAAGGTGCGCGAAATGGTGCAACGCGGTATGGGAGACGGGGGAGGAGATTTCCATGAACTGGGACGACATGCGCGTGTTTCTGGCGGTCGCGCGCTCAGGCCAGATCCTGGGCGCAGGCAAGCGGCTCGGACTCAACCACGCGACCGTTTCGCGGCGCATGGTGGCGCTGGAATCCGCGCTCGGCGCGAAGCTCCTCAACCGGCTGACGACGGGCTGCGAACTGACGCCGGAGGGCGAGCGTTTCCTTGAGGTCGCCGAGCGGATGGAAGCCGACATGATCGCCGCGCGCGCGGAAGTCGCGGGCGAGGGAACGGCGCTGGCCGGCACGGTGCGGATCGGCGCGCCGGACGGGTTCGGCGTCGCCTATCTCGCGGGGCGGCTGCCGGAATTCTCCGCGCTTCATGCCGATCTCGATTTGCAACTCGTGCCGGTGCCGCGCTCGTTTTCGCTGTCGCGGCACGAGGCGGACATCGCGATCACCGTGGATCGTCCGACGGAGGGTCGGCTGGTGGCGGCGAAGCTCGTCGACTACACGCTCGCGCTCTACGTCTCGCGCGCCTATGCCGAAGCGCACGGCCTGCCACAATCGACCGACGACCTGCCGTGCCACCGGCTGATCGGCTATGTGCCGGATCTGATCGTCAGCCCGTCGCTCGATTATTCGCGGCAGTTCCATCCGCAATGGGAGGCGCGATTCTCGGTGTCGTCGGCGCTGGGGCAGGTGGAGGCGGTCCGCGCAGGTGCGGGCGTTGGGATTTTGCACTCGTTCATCGCGCGCAAGCACCCGGAACTGGTGCTGGTGGAGGCGATCAAGCCGATCCGGCGGGCGTATTGGCTGGTCTATCACGAGTCGGTGCGGCCGGTGCGGCGGATACAGGCCGTCGCAGGGTTTATTGCGCAGGCGGTGGAGCGGGATCGGGGGCTGTTTTCGTAGCCTGCAAGCGTCAACGCTTCAGGCGATCGCCCGCAACCTCTCCGGCAACGTCGTCAACACTTCCGCCGTCGCATTCGCGAACGCCACGCGCAGATGTCGGTCGTTCCCGGGACCGAAGAAGGCGCCGGGGATGGTGACGATGCCGGCTTCGCGGGCGAGGCGTTCGGAGATTTCGACTGAACTCTTTCCGTCGAAGGGATGGCGCAGGAAGGCGAAATAGGCGCCGATCGCGTCGAGGGTCCAGCCGTCGAGGCCGTCCATCGCCGCGCGCAGCGCGTCGGCGCGGCGGGCGATTTCGGCGCGGTTGTCTTCGCGCCAGTCGGCAAGCGGCGCGATGGCCGAGGCGACCGCGATCTGCGGCGCGCGCGGGGCGCAAATCTGGACGTTATCCATGATCCTGGCGATGGCATCGACCATGAAGGGCGACGCCGTCACCGCACCGAGGCGGTGGCCGGGAATGCAGAAGGATTTGGAGAAGGAGTAGAGGCCGATCAGGTTTTGCTGCCAGATCGGATCGGAAAAGAGCTCGTGCGGACGTTCGGTGCCGAGCGGCAGGAAGTCGCGATAGGTCTCGTCCAGGATGAGCCAGATGCCGCGGTCGCGGCAGAGCGCCAGAAGGTCGGAGAGAAGCGCAGGCGGGTAGATCGCGCCGGTCGGGTTGTTGGGCGTGACGATGGCCAGCGCGCGGGTGTCGGGCGCGATGGCGGCGGCGACGTCCGCGACCAGCGGCAGGAAGCCGTTTTCAGCGTGGCAGCGGACGTAGCGCGGGGCGATGCCGAGCATTTCCAGCGTCGTTTCATGGTTGAAATAGCACGGATTGGTCATCAGGATCGCGTCGCCGACGCCCGCAACCGCCATGGCGGCGGTGACGAAGCCCTGGTTGCAGCCTGACGTGACGTGGATGTTTTCGGCTGCCACCGGGGCGCCGTAAAACGCGACCTGATGCGCGGCGTAGTTGGTGCGCAACTCGTCCTCGCCTTCGATCGGGCCGTAGCCGCAGGCGGAAATGGAGCCCGCGGCGTCGGCCAGCCATCGCAACATGCGCGGCTCGGGCGGATAGCCCGGCACGGCCTGAGAAAGGTCGATCAGCGGGCCGAGGCGGCCGTCATAGGCGCGGCCCCAGGCCTGGACGGCGGGGATCGGCGGGGCCGAAAGGCTGGCGATCAGCGGATTGAGGCGGGGTCTCGTCATGCGGGGCGGGTCTCAGGACTTGCGGGATTTGGCGGGTTTTCGGGCCGGCGGCGCCTTGCGCGGGGCGGGCGTGGAACGCCGGATCGTGCGGCGGGCCGCGGTCTGCGGCTCGGCGCGGGCGTCCATGTCCGCAAACTCCGCCGTCAGCCAGTCGATGAAAACCTGGACGACGGGCGCGGCGCGCAGATCGGGGCGGCAGGCGACATGGAAGGCATCGGTGGCCGGCACAGCCAGATTGAACGGTGCCACGAGCTGGCCCGAGGCGAGGAAGCGGCTTGCCGTCACCGTGTCGCCGAGCGCCACGCCATAGCCATGGATCGCCGCCTCTATGGCAAGCCGCGCGTCGCACATGTGATGCTGCGCATTGCGTTTCAGATCGAGCGCGTCGGCGGCCGACAGCCAGGTGTGCCATTCGCGGCCGTCATCGGCATGGAGCAGGATGTGCTCCTTCATGTCTCGGATGGTGCGGATCGGCCGGTTGTTGATGAGCGAGGGCGAGACGACCGGGAAGAGGTCGAGACCGGTCAGCCGGCGCGACCAGCAATCGGTCCAGTTGCCGTCGCCATAGAGCACGCAGATGTCGATCGCCGGTGCATGGATCAGGTCGGGATCGTTGGCGGCGTCGAGCGTCAGGCGGATGTCGGGAAAGCGCGCGGTGAAGGAGGACAGGCGCGGCAACAGCCAGAACGACAGGAGCGCCGGAACGCAGGTAACCGAGAGCGCGCCAGCGCTGGACGGGCGCGTCAGCCGGGCTGTGGCACCGGCAATCTCGGCAAAGGCGCTGGAGACCGAAGGCAGGAGCTCGGCGCCGTGGGCGGTGAGTTTCAACCGCTGGCCGCCACGCTCGAACAATTGCACGTCGAGCGCGGATTCGAGCGCCCTTATCTGGTGGCTGACCGCGCCATGCGTCACCGACAGTTCCGCCGCCGCCTTGGTCAGCGAGCCGTGGCGGGCCGCCGCCTCGAAGGCGCGCAGGGGATTGAGCGGGGGCAGGCGAGGTGCCAAGCGTCAAATTCCGATGTGAAGAAAGCTCACAACAAGAGCTACAACAATATCAATTGCATTTTCAATGGCGCTGGCTCAACAATTCGACCCTGCCAAGACGAAGCGCGCATGACGACAGCGGCCAGGGAGCAGGCAATGGGTTGGAACCAGATGAAACTCGAAGCCTTGCGCGACAAGTTCGCCGACGGCACCGGCGGCGACATCGCCGATCCGCGCTTCCGCAAGGTGGCCGACAAGATTTTCTCGAAATCGGGTACGCGCCTTGCCCCCTATGCCGGCATCCCGACCTTCCTGACCGCGCCGCACCGTGCCATCGATCCGGCAGCGCCCGATTTCGGCGATTTGCAGGTCGGCATCTACGGCGTGCCGATGGATCTGGGCGTCACCAACCGCAACGGGTCGCGCTTCGGCCCGCGCGCGCTGCGCACGATTGAGCGGATCGGGCCCTACAACCATGTCCTTGAATGCGCGCCGGTGCAGGAACTGCGCGTGGCCGATATCGGCGACGTGCCGTTCGCCAGCCGCTACCGGCTGGAGCAGAGCCATGACGACATCGAGGCCTATGTGAAGCGGATGGTCGATGCGGGCGTCGTGCCGCTCGGGGTCGGCGGCGACCATTCGATCACCCATCCGATCCTCAAGGCGGTCGGCCGCGACCGGCCGGTCGGGCTGATCCATATCGACGCGCATTGCGACACGAGCGGATCGTTCGACCAGACCAAGTTCCACCATGGCGGGCCGTTCCGCAACGCGGTGCTCGACGGGATGCTCGACCCGACGCGGACGGTCCAGATCGGCATTCGCGGCTCGGCGGAATATCTGTGGGAATTTTCCTATGAAAGCGGGATGACGGTTATCCATGCCGAGGAAATCGACCGGCTCGGCATTCCCGCGATCATCGACAAGGCGCGCGCGATCGTCGGCGAGGGGCCGACCTATCTCTCTTTCGACATCGACAGCCTCGACCCCGCCTTCGCGCCCGGAACGGGGACGCCGGAAGTCGGCGGGCTGACGACGCGCGAGGTGCTGGAACTTCTGCGCGGCCTCAAGGGCGTCGACCTCGTCGGCGGCGATGTCGTGGAAGTCGCGCCGCAATACGATTCCACCACGAACACTGCCCATGCGGGAGCGCAGGTGCTGTTTGAAATATTGAGCCTGATGGTGTTCAGTCCCAGCATCATTCGGGCTGAGCGGCCTGCACGACTCACATAGCAAAAAGCAACAAGGGAACGGCCGCAAAGGCCAGATGAGAGGAACGACGATGAAGACGATTCTGACCACCAATGTTAGCCGGCGCACCGTTCTCGCCGGCACGGCGATGACCGCCGGACTGCTCGCCATGCCTTCGATCCTGCGGGCGCAGGACCGCTCGATCAAGGTCGGCGTCTATGGCGGCTATTTCAAGGACAGCTTCGACGAGCACATCTTCCCGGCGTTCACCGAGGAAACCGGAATCGCGGTCGAATCCATCGCAGAGCCGACCGGCGAAGCCTGGCTGGTCCAGCTCGAACAGGCCGCGCGCGCGAACCAGGCGCCGGCCGACCTTTCGATGATGGCGCAGGTCGCCATGCTGAAGGGGCAGGCGACCGAACTGTGGCAGGAACTCGACCTCGCCAAGATTTCGAATGCCGACAATCTGCTCGAGCGTTCGGTCAACACATATCCGGACGGGCGCGTCTGCGGCATCGGCGCGGTGGCGTGGTACATCACGCTCGTCACCAACACCGACGCCTATCCCGAAGCGCCGACCTCCTGGCAGGCGCTTTGGGATCCGGCGAATGCCGACCGCCTCGGCCTTCTCGCGCTCGTTTCCAACTCCTTCCTGCTCGAAGTCACGGCGAAGACCTTCTTCGGCGGCACGGATCACCTGAGCACCGACGAGGGGCTGGAAGAGGTGTTCCAGAAGCTTGCCGAAGTGAAACCGAACGTGCGGCTGTGGTATCGCGACGAAGCGCAGTTCGAGCAGGCGCTGAAGTCGGGCGAAATCCCGATGGGCCAGTATTATCACGACGTCACCGGCCTTGCCGCCGCCGACGGCAACCCGGTCCGCTCGACCTTCCCGCAGGAAGGCGGCATCCTGGATTCGGGCTCGTGGGCGCTCTCCCGCGCGTCGCAGAAGGCCGAGGAAGCGCATGTCTTCATCGACTACATGACGCGCGCCGAAACCCAGACGCTGATGTCGCAGAAGGTCGGCACCGCGCCGACGATCAAGCGCGAACTGACCCAACTCACCGACGAGGAATTCGCCGCCGTGTCGTCGGACATCGATCCGATCATCCCGCGCTACGACCTCTACCAGACGCGCGATGATTTTCTGAACCAGAAGTGGACGGAAATGATCGCCGGCTGATGAATTCGCATGAGGGCGGCCTGCAAATGGCCGCGCTCTGCGCCTCCGGTGCTCACGCTCCGCTCCGGTTCTCGACCGCGACCATTTTCGGCTCGCCCTAATTGGCGCCGGTGCGGCAGGGTCGGACAGGTTAGAACTTCACTCTTCCGGGCTGCGTTGGCAGCCCGGATCATATGAAAGACGGGTGAGCGATGACGGGTCTCGCGCTCAAGGCGATCACCAAGCAGTTCGGCGACTTCAAGGCCGTGGACCATGTCAGTCTCGACGTGCCACAGGGCACGTTCGTTTGCCTGCTCGGCCCGTCCGGCTGCGGCAAGACCACGCTCTTGCGGATGATCGCGGGGCTGGAGGAACCGAGTTCGGGCCAGGTCGTCGTCGACGGGCAGGACATCACGGCGACGCCCACGCACAAGCGCGATTTCGGCATGGTGTTCCAATCGCTCGCGCTCTTCCCGCATCTGAATGTCGGCGACAACATCGCCTATCCGCTGCGCATTCGCGGCGCCTCAAGGGCCGAGCAGGATGCGCGGGTCAACGAGCTTTTGAAACTCATCCACCTGCCCGATTTCGCCAGGCGACCGGTCGCCAAGCTCTCCGGCGGGCAGCGGCAGCGCGTGGCGATCGCCCGCGCGCTCGCCATATCGCCGCGCCTCTTCCTGCTCGACGAGCCGCTGTCCGCGCTCGACGCCAAATTGCGCGAGGCGATGCAGGTGGAACTGCGCCAACTCCAGCAGCAACTCGGCATCACCACCATCGTCGTCACCCACGACCAGCGCGAGGCGATGACCATGGCCGATCTCGTCGTCGTCATGGGCGAGGGCCGCATAAGGCAGGCCGCACCGCCGGTCGAGATCTATCGCCGCCCGACCGACAGCTTCGTCGCCGGCTTCATCGGCTCGACCAATCTTCTCCCTGTGGAAAGCGATAGTGCGGGCCGCGTCACCGCGCTCGGCACGGCCCTTCCCGATGTGGCGATGGCCGATGGCGCGCGACAGGCAACGCTCTCCGTGCGGCCCGAGGACGTGCAGATCACCGCGCCGGGCGAGGGCGCGCTCGCCGGCACCGTCACCTTCGTGCGCGACCTCGGCGGCACGATCGAAACCTTCGTCGACGTTTCCGGCACGACCATCGTCGCCGTGACGACGCCGCGCGACCGCACCGACCTCGCCGCGGGTCAGAAGGTCGGCGTGCGGATACCGGCGCAAAGCGCGGTGGTGCTGAAGTCATGAGACGCGAGGCGCCGAAAAGCGTTGCGGATTATGCGCCGCTGGTCTTTCCCGGTTTCATGCTGGTGGCCTTCTTCGTCGTGCCGTTCGGCACGATGGTCGCCGTCTCTTTCTTCCAGCGCCAGCAGGGCGGTTTCTACACACCGGCCTTCATCTTCGACAATTACGAGCGGTTTCTCTCCGCCTTCTTTGGCGGCGTGCTCGGCTTTTCGATCATGCTCGCCGTCATGGTCGCGCTGGTGTGCGTCGCCATCGGGTTTCCGTTCACCTGGCTGATCTCGAAGGCGAGCCGGCGGGTGCAGGTGGTCTGGCTGGTCGTGCTTCTTTCCGTCCTGTCGCTCTCCGAAGTCATCATCGGTTTTGCCTGGTCGACCCTGTTCTCGCGCACCGCCGGCATCACCAATCTTCTCGTCGCGATCGGCCTGATGGCCGAGCCGCGAGCGCTGTTTCCCGGCTTCGGCGCGGTTCTGACCGCGATGGTCTACCAGGCGCTGCCCTATACGGTGCTGATCCTCTACCCCGCCATCGTGCGGCTCGACCCGACCCTGACGGAAGCCGCGCGGACGTTGGGGGCGTCCCCGATCCGCGCGTTCTTCAACGTCGTCGTGCCGGGGCTGCGCAACACGATCGTCGCGACGCTGATCATGGTGTTCGTCTTCGCGCTCGGCGCCTACCTCCTGCCGCAGATCCTCGGCCGGCCTCAGCACTGGACGCTGTCGGTGCTGATCACCGACCAGGCGATCTACCAGTCGAACATGCCGTTCGCCGCCGCCATGGCCGTCTTCCTCGTGCTGATGTCGTTGGCGCTGGTGGGGCTGACGCTTCTGGTCGGGCGCAAGGGAGAGGCGGCATGAGCACGGCCCTGACGCGCCTTTATCTCGCCTGCGTCGCGATCTTCCTTGCCGCGCCCATCGTCGTCGTCGCCGGCGTTTCGGTCAATGAACGGCAGAATCTGACCTTTCCGCCGCAGGGCTTTTCGCTCTCGTGGTATGCGGCGATCTTCACCGACGACGGCTGGCGGCAGGCGCTGGTCAATTCCGTTCTGCTGGCCACGCTCGCTGCCACGCTCGCCGTCCTGATCGCGCTGCCGCTCGCCTGGTTCCTGTGGCGACGGATCGCGCCCTGGGCGAATGTCTTCCGGTTGCTCGGCGTCGCGCCCTTCGTCCTGCCGCCGGTCATCACCGCGCTCGGCTTTTTGACCTTCTGGACGACGGCGGGCGCCTATGGCCAGTGGTGGACGGCGGTCATCTCGCACGGCATTTTCTTCGTCACCCTGCCGCTGGTGACGCTGACGCTCGGCTTCGCTTCCGTCGACCGCTCGCTCGTCGAAGCCGCCTCGACCATGGGCGCGAGCGACCGCAGGGTTCTGCGCACGGTGGTCCTGCCCCTGATCCTGCCCTATCTGGTATCGGGATTCGCCTTCGTGTTCGTCCTGTCGCTGAACGAATACATCGTCGCCTACATGACCGTGGGGTTCACCATGGAAACGCTGCCGATCAAGATCTTCAACGCGCTGCGCTACGGCTATACGCCGACCATGGCGTCGGTCTCGGTGTTCTTCGTCGCTCTCGCCGCGCTGATCTTCGGGCTGGTGGCGAAATTCGGCGATCTGCCGCGACTTCTCGGCGCGCTGCCGGCGGAGGAAAGCTGATGAAGATCGCCGCCTACCAGATGGAAAGCGTGCCGGGCGACGTCGATGCCAATCTGGCGAAGATCGAAACGGCCGCGCGCGCCGCCGCGGCGAAAGGCGTCTCCATCCTGATCGCGCCGGAACTGGCGCTGACCGGCTACGGCGCCGGACGCGCCGTGCGCGAGAAAGCCGAGACATCGGACGGCGCGCAGGTCGCGCGCCTCGCCGACATCGCGGCGGAGACGGGTGTCGCGATCCTCGCTGGGTTCTCGGAACGCGACGGCGAGACGTTGTGCAACAGCGCCGTCTATGTCGACGGCGAGGCGGTGCCGACGATCTATCGCAAATGCAATCTCTACGGGCCTTATGAGCGGGGGCTTTTCGAACAGGCCAAGCCCGATTCCGTGACGTTCGAGCGCGGCGGGCTGAAGTTCGGCATCCTGATTTGCTACGATGTCGAATTCCCCGAGAACGTGCGCCGGCTGGCGCGCGCCGGCGTCGATGTCGTGCTGGTGCCGACCGCGCTGCCGGCCAGCGATCACGACGCCTTCATCGCGCGCAAGCTGGTGCCGGTGCGGGCTTTCGAGAATCAGGTCTTTCTCGCCTATGCCGACCATTGCGGGGCGGACGAGCGCTTCGCCTATGCCGGCCTGTCGGTCATCGTCGCGCCGGACGGAACGCTCCTGGCGGAAGCCGGCGAGACAGGCGAGGCGCTTCTCGTTGCGGAGATCGATCCGAGCCGCTACCAAGCCTCGGCGGAAGCGAACAGCTACCTCGCGGACCTCAATGCATAACCACATCGAAATTCCGAACGCGAAACCGCTTCACGGTCTTGCTGGAATTTCTCGAAAGGATACTCCCATGACCATCACCCGGCACGAGACCGGCCCGCGCATGAGCCAGGCCAATATCCACAACGGCGTCGTCTATCTCGCCGGACAGGTCGGCGACGGCGAGACGGTGAAGGCGCAGACCGAATCGATCCTGAAGGAGATCGACCGGCTGCTGGCGCTTGCGGGTTCGTCGAAGTCGCGCATCCTGTCGGCGCAGATCTGGCTCGATGACATGGCGAATTTCGCCGAGATGAACGAAGCCTGGGACGCCTGGGTGGACAAGGCCAACACGCCCGCCCGCGCGACCGGCGAGGCGAAGCTGGCGGCGCCGAAATACAAGGTCGAGATCATCGTGGTGGCGGCACAGGGCTGATCGGGTTCGGGCCAGAGCGGCCTGCAAACGGAAATCTTCTCGAAGCTCGCCGTTTTCGGCTCGCTCTGACACGAACCGGGCAGCCCTATGAGGTTGCCATCTCCCGATAAAACCGCCCCAGCAGGATCGGCGTCAGATACATCGGGATCTGGTAGCAGCCGATGAAGAGCAGCAGCGGATCGGTGACCGAAGCGGGCAGGGCGGCGATGAAGAGCGCGATGTTGCGGTTGCCGGCGACGATGCCGAGGGGGGCGGCCAGATGGCGGCGGCCGCTGGCGCGCAACCCGGTCGCGGTGGCGAGCTGAAGGCCGAAATTCGCGGCGAAGACGACGAGAAGTGCGAGCGCAAGGGCGGCCGGATCGTCGAAGATCGCGGGACCGACCGCCGACATCAGCCCGATCACCACCACGCCCATCAAAAGCGCCGACGCGCCGTCTATGGCGGCGAGCGTGTCGGGCGCGGGATCGCGCAGGAACGCCGCGCGGATGGTGAAGCCGAGACCGGTCGCGGCCAGGATGAGGGCGAGAAGCCGGGCGGCGGCGGCGAAGACGTCCGACAAATTGCCGAGATCGGGCGTCAGCCAGAAAACGGGGATGACGGTCAGCGGCAGAAGCGCCGTGCCGATGACGAGCTGGCGCAGCGCCGGCGCGGGGTCGTTGCCGGTCATCAAGGTAATGTTCGGGCTGCCGGAGATCGGCGAAGCGGCCAACATCAAAATGATGGCAGTGGCGAAGACGCCGCTCCAGCCGAAGGCCATGAAGACGAGGATGGCCGCGAGCGGAAAGGCGACCTGGTAAATCCCGGCGATGCCAACCGCAGCGCCAAAATCGCGCGCGGCGCCGAAGGCCGCGCGCGGGCCGATGCGAATGGCGGCGACGAACAGCATGGCGGCGACGAATTCGGGAATCCACGGCCGCAGGGCGAAGGCGAGGCTGGGAAAGGCGATGCCTGCGGCAAGGCCGGCGATGAGGATCGACCGGCCTTGATGCGCGGCGACCTTGAGCAGGTTCATGCGCCCGGCGCGACGCCCCGAACCGGCCGAACCTGTTCGGGAAGCCATGTCGCGAGCTCTGGGAAGGCGACGAGGATGAGCACCATCAGGAACATGATCATGAACATCGGCAGCGCGGCGCGCGCGATGTAGCTCATCGGGTGGCCCGTCATACCCTGGAGCACGAACAGGTTGAAGCCGATGGGCGGCGTTATCTGCGCCATCTCGACCACCACCACGATGAAGATGCCGAACCAGATCAGGTCGATGCCGGCCTGGCGCACCATCGGCTCGACGATGGCGATGGTCAGCACCACGATGGAGATGCCGTCGAGGAAGCAGCCGAGGATGATGTAAAACACCATCAGCACCATGATGAGCTGGAACTGGGTCAGTTCCATCGAGGCGATGAAGGCGGCAAGTCCGCGCGGCAGGCCGGTGAAGCCCATGGCGAGCGTCAGGAAGGCGGCGCCGGCGAGGATCAGCGCGATCATCGCCGAGGTGCGGGTCGCACCCATCAGGCTTTCGACGAAGACGGTCCAGGTGAGCGAGCGCTGCGCGGCGGCCAGCACCAGCGCACCGATGACACCGATGGCGGCCGCCTCGGTGGCGGTCGCGATGCCGGTATACATCGATCCGATGACCAGCAGGATCAGGAGCAGGACCGGAACGAGGAAGCGCGAGCGCTTCAGTTTCTCTCCGAAGCTGATCCGGGGTTCGGGCGTCGGATTGTAGCTCTTCGACAATTGCGAGACACCGACGACATAGAGCATGAACATTCCAGCCAGGACGAGACCTGGAACGATGCCGGCGATGAAGAGCGAGGTGATGGATTCATTGATCGAGACGCCGTAGACGATCAGCGTCAGCGAGGGCGGGATCATCAGGCCGAGCGTTGCTGCGCCGGCGAGCGTGCCGATCACCATGCGCTCGGGATATTGCCGCTTGCGCAATTCCGGGATCGTCATCTTGCCGACGGTGGTCAGCGTGGCGGCGGACGAGCCCGAGACGGCGGCGAAGACCGCGCAGCCGGCGATGTTGGTGTGCATCAGCCCTCCGGGCAGACGCGCCATCCACGGCGCGAGGCCCTTGAACATGTCTTCCGACAGCCGCGTGCGAAAGAGGATCTCGCCCATCCAGATGAACATCGGAAGCGCCGTCAGCGTCCAGGAGGAGGCCGACCGCCAGACGGCGGTCATCATCGCGTCGCCGGTCGGACGGATGGTGAACATCTCCATGCCGACATAGGCGACGCCCAGAAGCGCCAGGCCGATCCAGACGCCCGAGCCGAGCAGGAGGAAAAGGACGAAGAGGAAGATGCCGATCGCGTAAAAGGGTTCCATCGACCTACTCCACCCGGCTCTGGTCTTCGATGCCGGCGCGGATGTTGTCGCGGCCGGTCAGAAGGAGGGTCGCCAGATTGTCGAGGAAGCAGATGGCGAGGATGACCGCGCCGACGGCAACGGGCGTCTGGACGATCCAGAGCGGGGTGGCGTCCTGCGCCTGGCTGATATCGCCGAGGCGCCATGACCAGTAGACGGTCTTGCAGGCGTAGAAGGCGAGGAAGACGCTCGCGGCCGACGCGACGAGAAGGCACCAGAGTTCGGCCCAGAAGCGACGCTCTCCCAGAGCGTTGATCAGCAGGCCGACACGGATATGGGCGCCGCGATTGAGAGTGTGCGCAAAGGCGAGGAATGACGCGGCGGCCATCAGATAGCCTGCATATTCGGCCGGGCCGTGGACCGAGATGCCGGCCCAGCGCGCCGCGACCTGCACGATGATCACGATGAGGATCGCGACGAGGCAAAGAGCGGCGAGCAAGCCGGCACCGTCATAGATCGCATCGAGCGACCGGCGTATCACGCGCCCCGCGCCATTCATGTCCTGCTCCGCATTGCCGGAAATGGATGAGGACCCGGCCATTTGCCGGATCCTCGTTCGTGGTGCCGCTATTCGGCGCGATAGACTTCGACGATCGCAGCCCCGGCCTCGCCGGCGCTTTCGACCCACTCGGTCGTCATGGTTTCCCCAAAGGCGGCGAGTTCGGCGCGCAGTTCCTCGGAAGGCTCGGCGACCGTCATGCCGTTTTCGGCCAGCGTTTCCAGATAGCCTGCGGTCAGTTCCTCGGCCTTGGCGTTGCCGGCCTCGCCGGCCTCGGCGGCGCAGCTCATCAGCGCGTTGCGGCTTTCCTCTTCCAGCGCCTCGACGGCATCCTTGTTGGCGAAGACGACATTGCGCGGCAGCCATGCCTGGACGTCATAGAAGTGTGTCAGGCTTTCCCAGACCTTCGAATCGACGCCGGTCGATCCCGAGGAGATGAAGCTTTCGACGACGCCCGTCGCCAGCGCCTGGCTGAGTTCGGCAGCCTCGATCTGAACCGGCGCCATGCCTGCAAGCTCGGCGATGCGCGCGGTGGCCGCGTTGTAGGCGCGGAACTTGATGCCCTGGAGATCGGCTGCCGAATTGATCTCCTTCCTGGTGTAAAGACCCTGCGGGGGCCAGGCGACGGCGTAAAGATAGACGAGGTTCTGATCGTCGAGCACGCGCACCATTTCCTCGGAGGCCGCATCCCACAATTCATGCGAATCGTCGAAGGAGGTGGCCAGGAAGGGAATGGAATCGACGCCGAAGAGCGGGTTTTCGTTGGCGTGGGCCGAGATCAACCGTTCGCCGATCGGCGCCTGGCCGGTCTGGATCGCGCGCTTGATGTCGTTGCCGGCAAAGAGCGCGCCGTTCGGATGGGTGACGATCTCAAGCTCGCCGCCGGTGGCGTCGGTGACGCATTGCGCGAAGACGGCCGCGTTTTCGGAATGGAAGTTCGTCGCCGGATAGGCGAGCGGCATGTCCCACTTTTCGGCAAAGGCGGCGCCGGCCGTCAGGGATGCGATGGCGGTTGAGGCCATCATGGTTGCAAGCTTGTTCATGGTTCGACCCTCTTCCTGCGTTCTCAGGTTTTCTTCTGCGAGAAATTTCAAGCTTCAATCAAAGCGCGCGGGGGCGTAGGGCGCAAGGTCAATATTCGGCCTGGCGCCAGAAATAAGCTGCGCAAGCAATCGGCCGGTCTTCGGCCCGCCGGTCAGGCCGACATGATGGTGGCCGAAGCCGAGCCATGCGCCGGCCACTTTCGGCGCCGGCCCGATCAGCGGAATTGAATCCGACGGTGCCGGGCGATGGCCCATCCATTCCTTCGTGTCTTTCCACGTCAGGTCGGGGATCGCGGCGCGGATGTTGCGCATCAGGAGGTCGAAGGGCGCGCGCGAGGGCGGCGCGTCGAGGCCGCCGAACTCGACGATGCCGGCAAGGCGAAGGCGATTTTCCATCGGCGTGACGACGAATTTCGCTGCCGCGATCATCGCCGGCGAGCGCGGCATGGCGCTCGGCTCCCACAGTTCCAGATGATAGCCGCGCTCGCTTTCCAGCGGCACCTCGACGCCGAGCTTGGCGGCGAGCGCCTTCGACCAGACGCCGGCGGTCAGCACGACGCCGGAGCAGGCAATCGTCTCGCCGCCGGCGCGAAGGCCGATGACGCGGCCGTCCGCGATGACGAAATCGTCGACATTCGCCTTGAAGATCCTTGCCCCGTTCATCTGCGCGTGGTCGGCGAGGTCCTTCACATAGCGACCGGGATCGGCGATGCGGCCATGATTCTTCAGGCGGATGGCAAAGCCGTTTTCGGCGGAGAAGACGGGGTCGTAGGCGCGCAGGGCGTCGTCTTCGAACTCGTCCCATTCGAAGCCGTGGTCCCGGCGGATCGACCAGCCGAAAGCGTCGGCGGCGAAGGCGGCTCGGTCGCGGTAGAGAAACACATAGTCGGACGGGACCAGCCATCTGGCGGCTCTTGTGCCGGCGGAGAGCGCCTGATGGTCGGCGAGGCTGTCGCCGATGATCGGGTGGAGGGCGGCGGCGATGCGGCGCGCCTCGTCGGCGGTGGCATGGGTGAGGTAGCGTCGCAGCCAGGGCGCAAGGCGTGGCAGATAGGACCATTTGAGGAAGAGCGGCTGATCGCGGCTGAACAGCATCCCCGGCGCCTTCCTCAAAAGGCCGGGAACGGTGACCGGGACGATGGCGGCCGAGGCCAGTACGCCGCCATTGCCGTAGCTGGTGCCTTCGCCCGGCCCGGCCCGGTCGACGAGGATGACATCATGCCCGGCGCGTTGCAGCCAGATGGCCGTCGACACGCCGACGATGCCCGCGCCGACGATCGCGATCAGCTTTCCGTTCGAAGATTTTTCCATGCGCGAATAGCGACGGATGCTTTCCTTCGGGTCAAGCCGTCCGCGCATCTTTTCACCATGCAAAAAGGCCGGGCGTCCGGCCCGGCCTTGAAGATGCGTCCTCGATCTAGCTTTGCGGCTGCGGCTCCAGCCCGCCGGGCTCCTCGCCGCCCTTCTTGTCTTCCTTGCGGCCTCCGGCCTTGGGCACGGTCGAGCCGCGCGTGGGCGGGGTGTCGTCGCCCATGTCGCGGGCGGGCTTCTGGCCCTTGATCAACTGCTTGATCTCGTCGCCCGACAGCGTCTCGTATTCGAGCAACCCTTCGGCGATGGCCAGCCATTCGTCGCGATGGTCGGTCAGGATGCGGCGGGCTTCGGTATACGCCTCGTCGATCAGGCGGCGCACCTCGGCGTCGATGATCTGCGAGGTTTCTTCCGAGATGTTCTGCTGGCGCGCGACCGAATGGCCAAGGAATACCTCTTCCTGGTTTTCGCCATAGGCGACCTGGCCGAGCTTGTCGGAAAAGCCCCAGCGCGTGACCATCGCGCGGGCGAGCTTGGTCGCCTGGTCGATGTCGGAGGAAGCACCGGAGGTGATGTTCTCCTTGCCGAACTTGATCTCTTCGGCGACGCGGCCGCCCATCATGATGATGAGGCGCGAGATCATGTATTTGTAGCTCATGGAATAGCGGTCGCCCTCGGGCAACTGCATGACCATGCCAAGCGCGCGGCCGCGCGGGATGATGGTCGCCTTGTGCAGCGGATCGGACGAGGGGACGTGCAGCGCAGTGATGGCGTGGCCGGCCTCGTGATAGGCGGTCAGTTCCTTCTCGGCCTGCGTCATGGCATTGGAGCGGCGCTCCGCGCCCATCATGATCTTGTCCTTGGCGTCCTCGAATTCCTGCATGGTGACGAGGCGCTTGTTGCGCCGCGCGGCCATCAGCGCCGCCTCGTTGACGAGATTGGCGAGATCGGCGCCCGAAAAGCCGGGGGTGCCGCGCGCGAGCACCTTGAGGTCGACATTCGGCGCCAGCGGCACGTTGCGGACGTGGACCTTCAAAATCTTCTCGCGGCCCGAGACGTCCGGATTGGGGACGACGACCTGGCGGTCGAAGCGGCCCGGACGCAGGAGCGCGGGGTCGAGAACGTCGGGGCGGTTGGTCGCGGCGATCAGGATGACGCCCTCATTGGCCTCGAAGCCGTCCATCTCGACGAGAAGCTGGTTCAGCGTCTGCTCGCGCTCGTCATTGCCGCCGCCGAGGCCGGCGCCGCGATGACGGCCGACCGCGTCGATCTCGTCGATGAAGATGATGCAGGGCGCGTTCTTCTTGGCCTGCTCGAACATGTCGCGCACGCGGGAAGCACCCACGCCGACGAACATCTCGACGAAGTCGGAGCCCGAAATGGTGAAGAAGGGCACGTTGGCTTCGCCGGCGACGGCGCGCGCGGTCAGCGTCTTGCCGGTGCCGGGAGGGCCGACGAGAAGGACGCCGCGCGGGATCTTGCCGCCGAGACGCTGGAACTTCTGCGGATCGCGCAGGAACTCGACGATTTCCTCGAGATCCTGCTTGGCCTCGTCGACGCCGGCGACGTCGGCGAAGGTGACGCGGCCATGCGCCTCGGTCAGAAGCTTGGCCTTGGACTTGCCGAAGCCCATGGCGCGGCCGGAGCCGGACTGCATCTGGCGCATGAAGAAGATCCAGACGCCGAGAATCAGGATCATCGGCAGCCAGGAGAGCAGATAGCCGAAGATCGAGTTCGAACCATCGGCCTCGGGGCGGGCGTTGATCGTCACGCCGCGCTCTTCGAGGCGCTGGACGAGGTTGGCCTCGTTCGGCGCATAGGTCTGGAAGCCCTGCGATGAGTCGCCATAGGTGCCGGTGATGCGGTTGCCGGTGATGGTGACCGACTGGACGCGGCCGCTATCCACTTCCTGGATGAATTCCGAATAGGGCACCTCGCGCGCGGCGCCGCGCTGCTGGGGCGCCTGGAACAGATTGAAAAGCGCGATCAGGAGGACGGCGATCACCGCCCAGAGCGCGAGGTTGCGATAATTCGGATTCATCGTCCATCCCGTTCGTGCCCGCCGGTCGCGGGCAAAGGTCCAAGCCTAGATCTTGCCGCTAACATAGGAAGCTCACGAACCCTTGCCAAGCGCAGCCCTTCAGCGAGGTTAAGGTCGGCGGCAAATGTGGTCGCGCCATGGCGATGGCGGCAGATCGGACAGGCCGAGGAGGCGGCGCAGGGCTGCCGCAGGGGCAAGGTCGAAGGCGGGCAGGAAAAGGCGCCAGGGCGCGAGGACGGGGCTCAGCGGCGATGGCGTGGCCGGACCGACGAAAACCTCGCCTCGCCGGCAGGCCGGCTCGGCCGTGAGTGCAGCGAGAACAAGGGCTTGGCTGGCTCCGGGCGGGACGGCGCCTGCCAGGTCGCGGGCATTTGCGCCCGTCATGGCGATCTTCAGGCCATCGCCGAGCGGCGCGACGACGCGAAACCGGCCATCCCAGATCGCGCCCAAAGCGGGCCGGTCGGGCGCGGGAAGGCCGCGATTTTCACGATGGAGCCAGACGGCGCCGTGACGCTTGTCGACCACCGTGCGCGACAATGTGGCGCGCGTTTTCCGCTCTCCAAGCGCGGCGATCAGCGCTTTCGAGCGGGCCGCATCGGGAAGGTGCTCCGTGCCGCCCGTGACGGCGAGCAGCAAGCGCAGGGCGGTAAGGCCGCCATCATGCCCGAAGAGGTCGGGATCGACACGGATGAGGCCCGGCGAGGGTCGGGTGGCGAGCGCGGCGATCAGCGCGGCGGCGCGGACGCTGTCGGCAAGACGCCCGGCGGGGTCGGGCGTCGCGTGCGGGCTTGTTTCGCGGGTCCGCACGCGCTCAAATGTGCGGTCGCGGTTGGTCGGGTCGTCGATCCAGCCGATGCCGGCCTTTTGGAGATGATCGCGCAGGGTCGCGCGGGACAGGCCCAGAAGCGGGCGGACGAACCAGGTCCGGTCGCCAAGGAGCATTGCCGGGGCCATGCCGGCATCGCCGCGGCGGCCGGTCGTGCTCGGGCCACGCGCCTGCCGCATCGTGACGGTCTCGGACTGGTCGTCGGCCGTGTGGCCGAGGAGGACGATGTCGGTGCCGGCTTGCCGCGCCGCCTCGTCCAGCAGGCGATAGCGGGCAAGGCGGGCGGCAGCCTGGACGCCGGTCGCGGGTTTTTCGCCCTGCCAGCGCAGGGTGACATGTTCGATGCCAAGGCCGGCGCAGAACTGCGCGACGGTCTGTGCTTCGCCGGCGGAGGCCGCGCGCAATCCATGGTCGACTGTCGCCGCCACGATGCGAAAAGCGACGGCGCGGCGGGCTGCGAAGGTCTTGAACAGGTGGAGGAGGGCGGTGGAATCGCTGCCGCCGGAAATAGCGACGAGGATGGTCGTCCGGTCGCGCAGGTCGAGGGGCGCGAAGAGGGCGTCCGGGTCGAGCGGCATCAAAGCCGGGCCGTTCAGCAGGAAGTGAGCTGCTTTTCCTGCTCGACGCGCTCTTTCAGCGCTTCGGACATTTGCGGGTAGCGCTGGCCGACTTCGTTGAAGGTGGCGCAGGCGACCTCGCGCTGGTTGAGCGCGGCGAGCGAGACGCCGAGCTTGAAGAGCATTTCGGGCGCGCGGCGCGACTGGGGGTGATCGCGGCTTGCGGCAAGGAAGGTCTCGGCCGCGTCACGGTATTTTTCCTGGCCGAGCAGAGCTTCGCCGAGCCAGAACTGGGCGTCCGGGATCTGCTCGTTTTCGGGGTAGCGCGCGATCATGTCGCGAAAGCCGGCCTCCGCGGTCGCGTAGTCGCCCGACAGGATGAATTCGTAGGAATTGCGGTAGAGCTGGCCGGCGTCGCCGGCCGCCGGCAAAGCCGCGACGGTGGTGCCGTCGGAAGGCGCACCGGCAATGCCGGGCTGGGGGGCGACCGGTTGCGCGACGCCCGCGCCGACCGGATTGCCCTGCGCGTCGAAGGTGATCGAGCCAAGCTCGCGCGGCGGCGCACCGAGGGTCTCGCTCGAGCCGCCGGCGACCGGCGG
The DNA here is from genome assembly GCF_029210365.1 of Mesorhizobium sp. YIM 152430. Lineage (GTDB taxonomy): Bacteria > Pseudomonadota > Alphaproteobacteria > Rhizobiales > Rhizobiaceae > Aliihoeflea. The sequence goes on along the minus strand of NZ_JARGES010000020.1, from coordinate 316,560 downwards.
CTGGATCGTGCCGTGCGATTCGGCGTCCGCCGTATCGGTGGTCGCGGGCGGCATCAGGGTGTTGTTGCCCTGGTCGTTGGACGATGCGCCGCTCCTCGATCCGGTGCCGCCGCCGCCTTCCAGTTCCTGGAAGCGGAACTCGTTGTCTTCCTGCATACGCCGCAACTGGTCCTGCATCTGGAGGACCTGGAAGTTCAGTTCCTCGACGAGGCCGTTCAACTGGCGAAGCTGGTCTTCCATTGCAAGGACGCGCTGGTCCGACGTCTGGGCCAGCGCGGGGGCGGCGAACAGAAGCGGCAGGGCGATCGCACCGCTCATTAGGGTTGCAAATTTCATCATGCCTCTCGCTTGACGATGACGGTGGCGGGCGCGACCTTGCGTCGCGTCCGAATTCGCTTCTACCAGCGCGCCGGAGTTCGGCCAAATTTTGTTTTTCGGCGGCAACAAGAAAGGCGACCCGAGGGCCGCCTTCGATTGTTTTGCGTGACTGTTGCCGAAATGGATCAGCTTCCGGCGCCGTCCAGCACGGTGACGGCACGGCGATTCTGCGACCAGCAGGAGATGTTGTCGCAAACGGCGACCGGACGTTCCTTGCCGTAGGAGATGGTGCGAATGCGGTTGCCCGCGACGCCGCGGCTGACGAGATAGTCGCGGGTGGCGGCCGCGCGGCGGGCCGAGAGCGCGAGATTGTATTCGCGCGTTCCGCGTTCGTCGGCATGGCCTTCGACGGTGATGCCGTAATTGCCATACTGGTTCAGCCACTGCGCCTGGCGGGCGAGGGTCTGCTGGGCGTCGGCGCGGATGACGGTCGAATCCGTATCGAAGAAGATGCGGTCGCCGACATTGACGGTGAAGTCCTGGCTGGAACCGGGCGTCGCCGCGATGCCCGAACCGGCGCCGCCGGCGCCCAGGCCGAGATCGGCCGCGTTGTTCGGGGTCTGCTTGCTGGCGCAGCCCGCGAGCGCGAGGCCCGCAACGAATGCGACGATCAGGGGGCTACGGGTGATGGCTGCGATACGGCGCATGGCCGCCTCTCCTTCGCACTAGATGGGTTACGTTGAATATCCAGTAACCACATTGGGGTTAACGGACCCTCAACAGGCAGGGTTACGAGTTCGTTTTCGACAGGCTGGACCGGATTGCGCCGCCGCCTGTCCACGACCGGTCGGCAAGTGATTCGGGACGGCGATCGACCGGTTTCGACGCTAGGGCGAATTGGGGCCAAAGCGCGGCGCATGTGTTGCTCGCGTGCCGCACTATTCCAGAAGCGGCGACCAGGCGGGGTCGGAGCCGAAATTCGGCGTCGCGATGCGCTGTTCATTGCGACCGGTCAGGTCGATCGAGTGCAGCGTCGGCCCGGCCGAGCCGGAGGCCTCGCGGAAGAACATGATGACGCGGCCGTTCGGGGCCCAGGTCGGGCCTTCCTGAAGGTGCCCGGTCGACAAGATCCGCTCGCCCGAACCATCGGTGCGCATGACGCCGATCTGGAACTGGCCGGCGCTCTGCTTGGTGAAGGCGATGAGATCGCCGCGCGGCGACCAGACCGGGGTCGAATAGGAGCCGTCGCCGAACGAGATGCGGGTCGGGTTCGAGCCGTCCGCGCCCATCGTGTAGATGTGGGGGCGACCGCCGCGGTCGGAGGTGAAGGCGATCCTGGCGCCGTCCGGCGAATAGGTGGGCGAGGTATCGATGGCGTTGGAATTGGTCAGGCGCGTCGTCGTGCGCGAGCGCAGGTCCATCATGTAGATGTTGGAATTGCCGTCCTCGCGCAAAAGGCTCATCACGATGCGCTGGCCGTCGGGCGAAAAGCGCGGCGCGAAGGTCATGCCGGGGAAATTTCCGACGAGTTCGCGCTGGCCGGTCTCGATCTGCAACAGATAGACCTGCGGCGTGCCGCCCTCATAGGACATGTAGGTGATTTCCTGGCGCGTCGGCGAAAAGCGCGGCGTCAGGACGATGGCGCGGCCGTCGGTCAGGGTGCGCTGATTGGCGCCGTCCTGGTCCATGATGGCAAGGCGTTTGACACGCTGGTTCTTCGGCCCGGACTCGTCGACATAGACGATTCGGGTGTCGAAATAGCCGCTTTCGCCGGTCAGGTTCTGGTAGATCGAGTCCGAGATGATGTGTGCGATGCGGCGCCAGTTCTGGCGGTTGGCGAAATATTGCTCGCCGACCACCTGCTGGCCCGAGAACGTGTCCCACAGGCGATATTCGGCGCGCAGGCGCCCATCGGCCTCCTGCGTGACGCGGCCGGTGACGAGGGCCTGCGCGTTGATGACGGTCCAGTCGTTGAAGCGCGGCGCGACGTCGGGATTGGAAATGCGCTCGATGAAGGCGCTCTTGGAAATCGGGGCGAACAGGCCCGAGCGGCGCAGATTGGCCTCGATGACCCCGGTGATCTCGGCGCCGACGGCGTCGCTCGACAGGAAGTCGGTGACGGCGATCGGCATCGGCTCGACCACGCCCTGCGTCACGTCGATCTGGAGCTGGGCGCGGGCAGGCATGGTGGCGACGAGCGCGCCGCCGAGCGCGAGCGCGCCGACGGCCAGGCATGTCTTGAGGAATTTCATCATCGGTTTCGCCTCTTTGTCCGGTCTTCAGGCCGGGTCGGTCAGAACATCTGGCTCGGGTCGAAATTGAACTGGACGTCGGCCCAGGCTTCATACTTGTCGGCCGGTGCATTGAAGGGGGCGCAGCGCATCACGGCGCGGCGCGCGGCATCGGCCGCCGCCCGTTCGGCCATCGACGAGCCACGACCGGATACGATCTCCGGATTGCCGTCGAGCGCGCCGGACGGGTCGAGCTTCAACCGGATCGAGACGACCATGTTCTCGGCCTCGGCCGCGCCGACCGGCGGGTTCCAGCAGCGCGAGACCTGGCTGCGCAGCGAATCGATCTCGGATTGCGACAGCACCGCGCCCGTCGTCTGGCGGCCGCCGAGCGAAGCCTGCTCGGTCGAGCGCTGCGCGCCGCCGCCCTGCGCCCGGTCGCGATTCAGGAGGGCGGCGATCTCGTCCTCGTTGAACTGGCTTTCCTCGCTCGACTGCTGCGCCTGTCGCTGCTGCTGCGCGGGGCGTTCGGGCTCGCGCTGCGGCTCGGGACGGGTCGCCTGCTGTTGCTGCGGTTGCGGACGCACCTGCGGGCGCGGGGCGCTCGCCGGCAACTGCACCAACTCGCGCGGCTGCTCCTCGGCGATGGCCGGTTCCTCGGCGGGTTCCGGCATCGCTTGTTCGATAGGCGCGGGCTCCGGCTCGGCCTCCGCTTCCTGGGGTGGAGGCGGCGGCGTCGGCTCGGGTGCCGGGGCCGGCTCCTGAACGGGCTCGGGCGCGGGCGGTTCTTCGGCCGGCGGCGGGGCGGATGCGGTGTCGACCGGGCGGTTGCCCGGCACGGCGGCGGAATTGGGCAGGTCGACCTGGTTGTCGCCGATGTTCTGTGCGTTGTCGACCGGCGCTTCCTCGGTGGTCGGCTCGGGCGCAGGCGTTTCGGAGACGGGGGCGGTGCGCTCGCCCTGGACGCTCTGCGAGATTTCGGCGAGCGGCACCATCTCGACCGGGAAGGATTCGAAATTCGAGCTTTCAAGCGGACGCGGCGAGGACAGGCTGACCAGTCCCGCCCCGATGAGCACGACATGCATGGCCACGGATGTTGTGAGGCCGGCCTTCATCGTTTCGCTCAGCTATCCTCGGGCAGGGTGACGAGCCCGACATTGCGGTAGCCGGCGCCGTTGATGCGGCCGAGCACGCGCATGACCATGGCATAGTTCGCAGCGCCGTCCGCGCGCACATAGATGCGCTCGTCATAGCCGGTGGTGGCGACGGCCTCGAGGGTCGGCACGATGTCGTCGATCGCGATCTCGGTTTCCTGGAGATAGACCTGGCCGTCGGCATTGACCGAGACGGTGATCGGCGTCGTTTCCGAATTCAGCGCGCCGGCGCGCGATTCGGGCAGGTCGATCGGGACGCCGACCGTCAGCAGCGGCGCTGCGACCATGAAGATGATCAAGAGCACCAGCATGACGTCGACGAAGGGCGTGACGTTGATCTCGGAGACGAGCGAATGGCGCCTGCCCCTGCGTCTGGTGCGTCCGCCGCCCGACTGTCCGACTGCCATGCCCATGGTGAAGCTCCCTTGCCGCGATCAGGCCGCTGCCGCGCGCGGCATGACCTTTTCATCGATCTGGCGCGAAAGAATGGCGGAGAACTCGTCCGAGAACCCTTCCATGCGCGCGGCGAGCTTGCCGGCGTCGGCCGACAGTTTGTTGTAGGCGATGACGGCGGGAATCGCCGCCAGCAGTCCGAGCGCCGTCGCCAGAAGCGCCTCGGCGATGCCCGGCGCGACGACGGCGAGATTGGTCGACTGCGACCCGGCGATGGCCTGGAACGACGTCATGATGCCGACGACGGTGCCGAAAAGGCCGATGAAGGGGGCGGCCGAGCCGATCGAGGCGAGATAGCCGAGACGGCCTTCCAGCCCTTCCATCTCGCGGGTGATGGCGAGGTCCATCGCCTTGTCGATGCGGGTCTGCAAGCCGATCGGGGATTTCGCGCCCTTCTCGAAGCTCTTCTTCCATTCGCGCATGGCCGAAACGAAGACGGCGCCCATGCCGGTCGTCTTGCGGTCGGCGAGGGTGCGGTAGAGTTCTTCCAGCGACTGGCCGGACCAGAACACCTGCTCGAAGCGGTTCAGCGAGGCGTCCATGCGCTTGTAGGCGATGATCTTGTCGATGATGATGGCCCAGGTCCATATCGAGGCCGCGATCAGGCCCAGCATGACAAGCTTGACGACCCAGCCCGCCTGCCAGAACAGCGCCCAGATCGAATGATCGCCGCCCGGTGCGGCCAAAGTCACGGTTTCCATGGTCCCAACGTCCTCATCACGAGTCCGGACGGCTCGTTGCCGCCCTTCCTCCAGGTGCGCCTGTCAGTTGTTCATCGATTGCGTGCCGGCCTCGACCCCACGGCACCATGATCGGCCTTGTTCAAGCCAAATTTGGTGAAAGGAAGGCGCATGACGTTATCGACGATTTTCATCGTCTTGTTCATGCGCCGTTAGGGTTAAGGAAGCGTTTAGAGCGGCGGGGGATCAGGCGGGTTCGGACCCTCGAGGCAGGAAAGCTGTCAACCATTCCTTCGGGAAACGGCGCGGCTTTCCGGCCTCGGAAACAATCGCCGCCTCGACGCGCGCGGTAACGAGCAAGTCGTCGCCCCGCTTCAGTTCCTGCGCCATGTAGATGCGCGCGCCAGAAATCTTCTCGGTGCGGGTGTCGATGGTCAGGATGTCGTCGATCTTGGCCGGGCCGCGAAAGTCGATCTCCATGCGCTTGACCACCCAGACAAGTTTTTCGCCATGCTTGCCGTCGGCAAGCTCGGTGTGGTGGACGCCGGCAAGGCGCAGGAAGTCGGACCGGCCGCGCTCGAAGAATTCGAGATAGCGCGCATGGTAGACGACGCCGGAGAAATCCGTGTCGGCGTAGTAGACGCGCGCGTGGATGCGGTGGCCGAAGGGGGTGAGTTCGCCGGCGAGGGCGGTGATGGCGGCGCTCAACGTTTACTCATCCTCGAACAGGCTCGTCTGCCGCACGGCCAGATCGCGTGGCGCCTCCAGCCCGAGATGGCGCCAGGCATTGGCGGTGAGCATCCGGCCGCGGGGGGTGCGCTGGATGAAGCCCCGCTGGATCAGATAGGGCTCAATGATGTCCTCGATGGCGTCGCGCGGCTCCGAAAGGCCGGCGGCGATGGTCTCGATTCCGACCGGGCCGCCGCCGAAATTGGTCGCGATCATCGAGAGATAGCGCCGGTCGAGATTGTCGAGGCCGAGCGCGTCGACCTCGAGGCGGGTCAGCGCGGCGTCGGCGGTCTTGCGGTCGACGATTTCGGCGCCGGCGACGGAGGCGAAGTCGCGCACGCGGCGCAGCAGCCGGCCGGCGATGCGCGGGGTGCCGCGGGCGCGGCGGGCGATCTCGACCGCGCCGTCCTCGCTCATGGGCAGCGACAGGATGCGCGCGCCGCGGCTGACGATCTTCTCCAGTTCCTCGACGGTGTAGAAATCGAGCCGGACCGGGATGCCGAAACGGTCGCGCAGCGGGTTGGTGAGGAGGCCGAGCCGCGTCGTCGCGGCGACCAGCGTGAAGCGGGCGAGATCGATCTTGACGGAGCGGGCCGCGGGGCCCTCGCCGATGATCAGATCGAGCTGGAAATCCTCCATCGCCGGATAGAGGATTTCCTCGACCGCAGGGTTCAGGCGGTGAATCTCGTCGATGAAGAGGACGTCGCGGTCTTCGAGGTTGGTGAGAAGCGCGGCGAGGTCGCCGGCCTTGGCGATGACCGGGCCGGAGGTGGAGCGGAAATTGACGCCGAGCTCGCGCGCCATGATCTGCGCCAGCGTCGTCTTGCCGAGGCCGGGCGGGCCGACGAAGAGGACGTGGTCGAGGGCCTCGCCGCGGTTTTTCGCCGCCTCGATGAATATCTTGAGATTCGCGCGCGCGGCGGCCTGACCGACGAAATCGTCGAGCGCTTGCGGGCGCAGCGTCGTGTCTACGTCCTCGCCGCGCTTTTCCGGGGTGATCAGGCGCGGGGCGGTGCTCACGAGAGGAGTTCCATGGTGGGAAGCCGCCGGGCGGCCTTTCTGCCAAACGTTACCGTTGACGTGCAGCCGTCATCGGCGTTCGCAAGGGCTATAAGCGCGTCGACGATATAGACATTGTCCTCGACCGCCCGTGCGAGCGCTTCGGTAACGACGTCCTCGCGTTCGATCAATATGTCGCGGGCGCCTATCATCGCGCCGATCAACGCGAAAACTCGATCCCAGCCGTAATTGTAGGTCTTTGTCAGCGCCCAGACGAACTCGATGAAGACGACCATCGAGATGTAGGCGGGGCTTTCGCCGGTCCGCTCTGCGAAAAACCGCGAAGCCGCCGCGTGCTGGCTGGCATCGTCCGCAACATAAAGCCGGAGCAACACATTGGTGTCGACGCCGATCATTCGAGCCCACGCATCCCACTATCGGCGGCTGCCGTTGCGATGCCCATATCGATTTCTTCCAGTGTCTTGGGACCGGATGGAGGTGGCCCGAGAATGCCGATCAAATCCAACGCCCTGAGGTTTTTCGCCTTCAGTTCCACCTTGCCGTCCTTAAGAGCGTAGACGATCCGGTCGCCAGGGTTGAGGCCCAGATACTCTCTAACCTCGGCTGGGATGGTCGTCTGGCCCTTGGATGTTAGTCGCGAGTAATGACCCATGACGTGGCTTCTCAATTCCTTACATTCCGAGGATAGTAAGGAAATTGACTTTATACAAGGCGTTCACCGTGCCAGTTCCTTCAACCCCAGCCGGATCAGCGTCGACGAATCGGGGTCCTCGCCTGCTGTCTTGAGCGCGGCGGATACGGCGTTGGCGGCGATGTCGCGGGAATAGCCGAGATTGACGAGGGCGGAGACGGCATCAGTGATCGGCGCGGGAGCGACGCCTTCTCCGAGTTCCTGCCTGAGGCCGATCGTGCCCGTCGCCTCGCCGGCATAGGCCGGGGCCTTGGTGCGCAGTTCGGTGACGATTCGCTCGGCGACTTTCTTGCCGACGCCGGGCGCGCGGGCGACCATGGTGATGTCGCGCAACGCTATCGCGTTGGCGAGTTCGGACGGGGTGAGGGTGGAGAGGACCGCGAGCGCGACCTTGGCGCCGACGCCCTGGACATTGTTCTGCAAGAGCCGGAACCACTCGCGCTCGAGATGCGACCTGAAGCCGTAGAGCCGGAGCATGTCCTCGCGGACATAGGTCTCGATGAAGAGCGTGACGGCTTCGCCGGCGCTGATGCCGGCCAGGGTGCGCGTGGAGCAGTAGGCTACATAGCCGACGCCGTGGACGTCGACGATGCAGTGATCCTCGGCGATCTCGTCGACGGTGCCCTTCAGCTTTCCGATCATGTGCTCACCCCGCCGCCGCTGCTGCCATCGCAAGCCGGCCGGTCACGCTCTGTCGGTGATGGGCGTGGCAGATGGCGATGGCGATGGCGTCGGCCGCGTCATCGGTGTCGAAGGTCGCGCGCGGCATCAGCACCTTGACCATCATGTGGATCTGCTTCTTGTCGCCGTGGCCGACGCCGATCACCGACTTCTTGACGGCGTTCGGCGCGTATTCGGCGACGTGCAGACCGCCGCGGGCGGGAACGAGCATCGCGATGCCGCGGGCTTGGCCGAGTTTCAGCGTCGCGGTCGCGTCCTTGTTGACGAAGGTCTGCTCGACCGCCGCCTCGACGGGCATATGCGCGTGGATGATCGCTTGCAGTCCGTCATGCAACTGGCAAAGCCGCGAGGCGAGGTCCATGTTCGCATCCGAACGGATGGTGCCGGAGCCGACGAAGCGCAGCGAATTGCCGATGGCGTCGATGATGCCCCAACCAGTGCGGCGTAGGCCCGGATCGATACCGATGATGCGAATCGTCTCTGCCATGGAGTCCCCGTCTTTCATGTCCGCTATGACATGAAAGCGTGAACAAAGCAGCAACGAAATTGTGATCCAACTGCATTTGTGCAACGCCGGACGCAAGCGCGCCGGCTGCAAAATGCTCAGCGCCCGAATGCGGTCTTCAGCAGGGTGATCTGATCGGAGACGGGATTGACGGCGCGGCGCTCGAAGCTGTCGTCGGCGCCGTAGACCTCGCCGTCCATGCGGCGCACGAGCGCCTGGAGGCGCAGCGAGCGGTCGACGAGATCGCGGAACGATGCCGGCAGTTCGCCCCAGGACTGATCGGTGTCGAAGGCGGAGGCGGTGTCGAGGCGGACCTTGGATTTTTCGGCGGCGACCTGATCGCGCGTCATCTCGCCGGAATTGGCGGCGCGCTGGAGGAGGAGCCAGGAGGCGATCTGCATCAGGCGGGTGGTCAGTCGCATCGATTCGGCGGCATAGAGCGTGGCGGCGATACGGGACAGCGACTTCGCCTCGATCCGCCCCTGGCCGTCGAGATATTCCGCAGCCTCCTCGACGAGGTGCATTCCTTCGCCGTAAAGCTTCTTGAACGAGCCGGAGAAAACGCGGCGTTCCGCCAGATTGATCGTCGCGGCCTGGCCGCTGCCGGCTTCCATTCTCATCAATACGCCTCGAACATCCTGATTTGCGCGCCTTCGCGACCGACAACGGCGCGGCGGAGCCAGAGGTTCCACACATTGCCGCAGGTCACAAGAACGACCATGCGCCTTGTCCACCACCGGGGCAACCGGATGTTTAACAAAGGGTTAACGCCGCGGGTGCGGCGCGGCGTCCAAAAGGCGAAAAAAAGAGCCACGGGAAGCGCGGCTCTCAGGAGTTTAACAGGGAGGCGTCAAACGAAGTGGTCCAACCACTCGGTAAGAATCCAGAAGACTGGATGGAGACAGTAATGACCCATAAAGCTTAACGAAGCGTAAATTTCGATGAAAATTCGCTGAAAAATGTCCCGTTTTGACCGATCACCTTAAAGATTGCGCGCCATTTCGCGCAGACGGAACTTCTGGATCTTGCCGGTCGACGTCTTCGGCACCTCGCCGAAGATCACCGTGCGTGGACATTTGAACCGCGCCAGCAATGCCCGGCAATGGGCGATTATCTCGTCCTCGCTCGCCGCGCGGCCCGGCTTCAGTTCGACATAGGCGACCGGCGTCTCGCCCCATTTGTCGTCGGCGCGCGCGACGACGCCGCAGGAGGCAACGGCTGAATGCTTGTAGAGCGCGTCCTCGACCTCGATCGACGAGATGTTCTCGCCGCCGGAAATGATGATGTCCTTGGAGCGGTCCTTCAACTGGATGTAGCCGTCGGGGTGCATGACGCCGAGGTCGCCCGAATGAAACCAGCCGCCGGCGAACGCCTCGTCGCTCGCCACGGGGTTCTTGAGATAGCCCTTCATGACGATGTTGCCGCGGAACATGACCTCGCCGATGGTCTCGCCGTCGGCGGGCGTGTCCTGCATGGTCTCGGGGTCCATGACGGTCAGGCCCTCGAGCGCGGCGTAGCGCACGCCCTGGCGTGCTTTTTTCGTCGTCCGCGGTCCTTTATCAAGCGCGTCCCAGCCGCCCTTCCATTCGTTGACCACGGCGGGGCCGTAGGTCTCCGTCAGGCCGTAGAGATGGGTGACGGCGAAGCCGGCTTCCGCCATGCCCGACAGAACGGCCTCGGGCGGCGGCGCGGCGGCGGTGTTGAACGTTACCTGCTGCGAGAAGTCGCGCTTGTCCTTGTCCTCGGCGTTGATGAGCGTTGCCATGACGATCGGCGCGCCGCACAGATGGGTGACGCCGTGATCGGCGATGGCGTCGTACATCGCCTTCGCCCGGACCCAGCGCAGGCAGACATGGGTGCCGGCCTGGACGGCGAGCGTCCAGGGAAAGCACCAGCCATTGCAGTGGAACATGGGCAGCGTCCACAGATAGGCGCCATGCTTGCCGAGCCCGGCATGGATTGTGTTCGCGTAGCACATCAGCGCGGCGGAGCGGTGGCTGTAGACGACGCCCTTGGGATTGCCGGTCGTGCCGGACGTATAGTTGAGCGAGATGGCGTCCCATTCGTCATCGGGCATCGACCAGGCGAAATCCGGGTCGCCGCCGGCGAGCAAATCCTCGTAGTCCTCCGCGCCGATGCGCTCGCCCTTCGGATAGGGCGCGTCCTCGGCATAGTGAGGGTCGTCGAAGTCGACGACGAGCGGCTTGACCGAGGCGAGCGCGAGCGCATCCGCCATGACCGCCGAAAACTCGCGGTCGACGATCAGCACCTTCGTTTCGGCATGGTCGAGCTGGAAGGCGATGGCGGCGGCGTCGAGACGTGTGTTGAGCGAGTGGAGAACGGCCTTGACCATCGGCACGCCGTAATGCGCCTCCAGCATGGGCGGCGTGTTGGACAGCATCACCGAGACCGTGTCGCCCTTGCCGATGCCACGGGCAGCGAGAGCCGAGGCGAGACGCAGGGAACGTTCCCAGAAGGTCTTGTATGACGTGCGGCCGGCGCCATGAACGATGGCGAGTTGGTCCGGAAAGACTTTGGCGGCGCGCTCCAGGAAGGTGAGCGGCGTCAGCGGCTGGTGGTTGGCGGGGTTCTTGCCGAGATGCTGCTCATAGGCGTTCATGCTGGTCATATCCTCCCTGTCGACGCGACGAGAAGAGCCGGAGCGGCGCTATCCGTCAAGAAGGGCGGACAGTCCGTCCCAGATCAGCTTGAGCGCGACGATGAAGACCATCGCATACATGAAGGGGTAGAAGACTTCCGCGCGCATCCGCCGGACGATCCAGGCGCCGGCAATGGTGGCGAGCGGGGCGATCGGCATCAGCACGGCCGATGCCGTCAGGTTCGCGGCGTCGAACTGGCCGAGCGCGAAATAGGGCACGAGCTTCACCGCGTTGACGATGGCGAAGAAGATGACGCTGGTGCCGACATAGATGCGCGGCGCCTGGCCGAGCGCCAGCGCATAGACCTGATAGGGCGGCCCGCCGGCATGGGCGACGAAGGAGGTGAAGCCGCTGACGGTGCCCCAGAACGTGCCGCGCGCGACGGAGTGGCCGGCGCGGTGCTCGGAGCCGGCCATGCGGGTGACGAACCAGCGCAGGAAGAAGGCGAGCGCGACGATGCCGACGATTAGGCGCACCATCGCCTCGGTGACGAAAGCCGCCGTCAGCCAGCCGATGGCGATGCCGAGAATCGCGCCCGGCAGCATGATGCGCAAAGTCGGTCCATCGCGATTGCCGCGCCACAGCCAGAGCGAGACGATGTCCATCAGGATGAGGATCGGCAGCAGGATGGCCGCTGCCTGCACCGGCGGCACCACCAGCGCCATCAGCGGCACGCCGATCAGCGCCGCGGCGCCGCCGAGTCCGCCCTTCGACAGGCCGACGAGCAGGACGGAAGGGATGGCGGCGGCGTAGAACCAGGGATCGGTCAGCAAGGCGCGGGTCTTCGTGGCTTCTGGTCAAGTCGTGTCGCATGGCTTATGCCGCAATCACAACAAGATCGCGCGCCAAATCGGCGGGTCACGTCCAAGAGAGTGCAATGCCAGACGCAAGCTTCAATCGCTGCCGCCTCGTCCTGATCGCGCCACGTTCGGGCGATGCGCGCCCCGCCATCCTGTCCGCGCTGGCCGGCGGCGACGTGGCCTCGGTGATCCTGCCGCAGGGGGAGCGTTCAGAGCAGGACTACCTCGCCTTCGTCGAAAGCGTGACCCCGGCGATCCAGGAAAAGGGCGTCGCCGTCATCGTCGAGGGCGACGCGCGCGTCGCGATGCGGGCGAAGGCCGACGGGCTGCATTTCGAAGGTTCGAAGGCCGATCTCGCCGACATGATCGAGCGCCATGGCAACAAGATCATCGTCGGCACCGGCGGCGTGAAGACGCGCGACGACGCGCTGGAACTGGGCGAGACGCAGCCCGACTACATGTTTTTTGGCCGGTTCGGCTACGACGGCAAGCCGGAGGCGCATCCGCGCAACCTTTCGCTCGGAGAGTGGTGGGGCGAGATGGTCGCGGTGCCTTGCATCGTCATGGCCGGTTCGTCCGACGAGAGCGTGGCGGTCGTGGCCGGGACGGGCGTCGATTTCGTCGCCGTCGAAGAGGCGGTGTTCGCCCATGACGACCCCGCCGCGCGGGTCACAGCGCTGAACGCGCTCCTCGACGAAAGGGCGCCGCGTCTCGATGAGGAATGATCGGCTTTTCGCGCTCCTGATTCTCGCCGCGCTGGCCACGCCCGCGCCCGCGCAGGATGGCGGTCAGGTGACCGGTCCGCAGGCGTCCGAAGTCGCGCCCAGCCGGTTCGGCGGGCGTGAGCCCGACCAGGCTTACGGTGCCTATCAGCGCGGGCTCTACATCACGGCGCTGAAGCTCGCGCTGCCGCGCGCCGAGGCCGGCGACAAGGCGGCGCAGACGCTGGTCGCGGAGATATATGCGCGCGGGCTCGGCGTGCGGCGCGACGGTGCGGAGGCCGCGCGGTGGTATGAGGCGGCGGCCGAACAGGGCGTTCCCGAGGCGCAGTTCCAGACAGCCCTGATGCTGATCGACGGCGAATTCCTGCCGCGCGACCGTACGCGCGCCTACGAACTGATGCAGGCGGCGGCCGATGCGGGCAATCCGATGGCGCAGTTCAATTTCGGGCAGATGATGATCGACGAGGCGGGCAACGAGGCCGACGAGCGCGAGGCGCAGGTCTATTTCGAGCGCGCGGCGCGCACGGGCCTGCCCGACGCGCAATACGCGCTCGCGCTTATGCTGATCGAGGGTGAGGAGCCGGACTTCGACGCGGCGCGCACCTGGCTCGCCCGCGCCGCGCAGCAGAATTTCGACACGGCGCAAGTGGAACTCGGCTCCTGGCTGGTCGAGGGCATCGGCGGGACCCGCGACATGGAGGCCGGTTTCGGCTGGATCGAGCTTGCGGCGACGGGCGGGAACGTCGCGGCGCGCAACCGCCTCGCCAAGCTCTACTGGGCCGGGATGGGCGTCGAGGGCGATCCGATCGCGGCCGCCGCCTGGTACATGCTGGCCAAGCGCGAGGGTCTCGTCGATCCGGTGATGGAGGACCACCTTGCCGGCCTCACCGAAGCGGAACTCGACGAGGCGGGTTCGCGCATGGCGCAACTGGAGCAGGGCGGTTCGCGGCCGGCGGGGTTGCAGGAGGCGGGGAGCGCCGAGGCGGGCTCCGTCGAAGAGAACGATGCGCAAGATCAGCCTTAGCCTTGCCTGACGCGGCGTTTTATGGTCTTGGAAGCCGCAATTGCGGCCTGCACGGCCTTTTCCCCATTTTGCGAAAGACGATCATGGCGAAGATCAACGGCAACGAAATCCGTCCCGGCAATGTCATCGAACACGATGGCGGGCTGTGGGTCGCGGTCAAGACCAACGCGGTGAAGCCCGGCAAGGGCGGCGCCTACAACCAGGTCGAACTCAAGAACCTGATCAACGGCACCAAGCTCAACGAGCGCTTCCGCGCCGCCGAAACGGTGGAGAAGGTCCGCCTGGAGCAGAAGGATTTCTCCTATCTCTACGAGCAGGGCGAGGCGCTGGTCTTCATGGACCAGGAAAGCTACGAGCAACTCGAACTCGACAAGGATTTCGTCGGCGAGCGCGCCGCATTCCTGCAAGACGGCATGATCGTGACGGTGGAGCTCTACGAAGAACGCCCGATCGGCATCGCGCTGCCCGACTACGTCACCTTGACCATCGCGGAAGCCGATCCGGTCGTCAAAGGCCAGACCGCGGCCTCGTCCTACAAGCCGGCGGTAATGGAAAACGGCGTGCGCGTCATGGTGCCGCCCTTCATCTCGTCGGGCGAGAAGATCGTCGTCGATACCAACGAAATCACCTACGTGCGCCGCGCCGATTGAGCCGGCATAGCCGGTCCATAGCGGCCTGCAAATGGCAAGGTCCTGCGCTTCCGGTGCTCACGTACTGATGTACGCTCCGCTCCGGTTCTCGGGACCTCACCATTTTCGGCACGCTCTGAACCGGCTCTCCTCGCCTCAATGCCTTCTCCGGCGAGGCAGCGAAAAGGACAATAAAGAATGGCACGCTCCGCACTTCTCAACGTGATGGTCCAGGCCGCGATGAAGGCCGGGCGGTCGCTGTCGCGCGATTTCGGCGAGGTGCAGAATTTGCAGGTCTCGCTGAAGGGGCCGGGCGACTATGTCAGCCAGGCCGACCGCAAGGCCGAGGAAATCATCCACGCGGAACTTTCGCGGGCGCGGCCGGGCTATTCCTTCCTGATGGAGGAGCGCGGCGCGATCGAGGGCGATGACGGCCAGCACACCTGGATCGTCGATCCACTCGACGGCACGACCAACTTCCTGCACGGCATCCCGATCTTCGCCATCTCGATCGCGCTCGAGCGTCAGGGCCAGATCGTCGCGGGCGTCGTCTACAATCCGGCGATGGACGAACTCTACACCGCCGAGCGGGGCGGCGGCGCCTTCATGAACGACCGGCGGCTGCGCGTTGCGGGACGTTCCAGGCTTTCCGACTGCGTCATCGCCACCGGCATCCCGCATCTGGGGCGCGGCCATCACGGCAAGGCGCTGGTCGACCTGCGCAACGTGATGGGCGAAGTCTCCGGCATCCGCCGCATGGGCGCGGCCTCGCTCGACCTCGCCTATGTCGCCGCCGGCCGCGTCGACGGCTACTGGGAAGACTGGCTGTCGGCCTGGGACATGGCGGCGGGAATGCTGATCGTGCGCGAGGCGGGCGGCTTCACCTCCGACCGAACCGGCGGGCAGGACATCCTGTCGGGCGGCTCGATCGTCGCCGGCAACGAAGTGATCCACAAGGCGCTCCTGAAGACGCTCGCGAAGCCGGTTTGATCCTGTAGGGCCGGCCCCGGTCATCCCCGGCATTTGAGCGCCCGCGTTCTTTCAATTTCGCCATGATTGCGTTTACAGTCGTGATCGATTGAAATGCGGCACGAATCCGGGGCGCAAGGCATGGCCTTTTTCAGAACCCTGGGAGCGGACAGCGCGGCCGAGGATGCGGACTACGATCCGCGTGGCCTGTCCAGCCCCCAGGTCTTTCTCTTCTCGATGATGATTTTCCTGGCGATCGTCGGCTTCATCGCCGCCATCCTCTATCGCCAGATCTCGTCCGCCTTCCAGACCAATCCGGGGCTCAACGGGCTCATTCTCGGGGTGCTGATGATCGGCATCCTGCTGGCCTTCGGGCAGGTCGTCCGGCTTTTCCGCGAAGTCAAATGGGTGAACTCGTTCCGCGCCGGGTCGGCCGAGACCGAGCCGGTTCTGCTCGCGCCGATGAGGACGCTCCTGTCGCGCTCGCAGAGCATGGCCCTGTCGACCTCGTCGCTGCGCTCGATCCTCGATTCGATCGCCACGCGCCTCGACGAAAGCCGCGACATCTCGCGCTATCTGATCGGCCTTCTCGTCTTTCTCGGCCTGCTCGGCACGTTCTGGGGCCTGCTTGCGACCATCGGCTCGATCGGCAGCACGATCCAGTCGCTCGACCCGGCTTCGGGCGATGCCAATGACGTTCTGAATTCGCTCAAGTCGGGCCTCTCGGCGCCGCTCGAAGGCATGGGCACCGCATTCTCGTCCTCGCTTTTCGGCCTGTCCGGGTCGCTGGTGCTGGGCTTTCTCGACCTTCAGGCCGGCCGCGCGCAGAACCGCTTCTACATCGAACTGGAGAACTGGCTGTCCTCGGTCACCGATCTCGGCTCCGACATGGCGGGCATCGATCCGTCCAAGGCGGGTTCGGCCGAAGAGATCAAGGCGATGTCGGAACAGTTGCGCACCCTTCAGGAGCAGGGCGGCGGATCGAGCCCGCGCGTGGCGGCGGCGATGGCCAATCTTGCCGACGGCATTTCGGGCCTCGTCAAGAACATGCGCTCCGAGCAGCAGATGATGCGCGACTGGGTGGAAAGCCAGGCGGCCGAACAGCGCGAATTGCGCGCCACGCTCGACCGCATCGCCGGCGCCCTCGAACAGCAGGACAAGAACTGACATGGCGCTCGCGCGCGGCAGGCGCAGCCAGCGCAATGTCGACTACTGGCCGGGCTTCGTCGACGCCCTGTCGACGCTGCTGCTCGCCATCATGTTCCTGTTGTCGGTGTTCGTCCTGGCGCAGTTCCTGCTGTCGCAGGAGATCAGCGGGCGCGACCAGGCGCTGATCCGCCTCAACGCGCAGATCAACGAACTGACGCAGTTGCTGGCGCTGGAGCAGTCGAGCAGCCAGGACATGGAGGATGCGCTGTCTTCGCTGCGGGCCTCGCTCGCCGATGCCGAGGGGGAGCGTTCGCGATTGCAGCAGCTTCTCGATGCAGGCTCCGGCGCGGGCGCCGAGGCGCAAGCGCAGATCGGTTCGCTGTCGGGCGCCCTCGACGAGGAACGGCAGGTCTCGCAGCGCGCGCTGTCCCAGGTCGAGCTTCTCAACCAGCAGATTGCGGCGCTGCGCAGCCAGATCGGCGCGCTCGAAGCCGCGCTCGACGTTTCCGAGGCGCGCGACCAGGAATCCAACGCCAAGATCGCCGATCTGGGACGCCGGCTGAACGTCGCGCTCGCCCAACGTGTGCAGGAACTGAACCGCTACCGCTCGGATTTCTTCGGGCGCCTGCGCGAAATCCTGTCGGACCGCGACAACATCCGCATCGTCGGCGACCGTTTCGTCTTCCAGTCTGAAGTGCTTTTTCCGACCGGGGCCGACGTTATCAACCCGGCGGGGCAGGAGGAGATGGCAAAGCTCGCGACCGCCATCCTGGACCTTCAGCGCGAGATTCCGCCGGAGATCAACTGGGTTTTGCGCGTCGACGGCCACACCGACAATGTGCCGCTTTCCGGAACCGGACGCTTCCGCGACAATTGGGAACTGTCGGCGGCGCGCGCGATCTCGGTCGTCAAGTTCCTCGTCGACCAGGGCGTGCCCGCCGAACGTCTGGTCGCGGCCGGTTTCGGCGAATTCCAGCCGCTCGACGAAACCGACACGCCGCAGGCGCGCGACCGCAACCGCCGCATCGAACTGAAGCTCACCGAAAGATAGCCGCAACGGAGGCACGGGCATGGATTGCGACGTGATCATCGTCGGGGGCGGGCTTGCCGGGCTGGTCGCGGCGGCCGAACTCGGCGACCGCGGCAAACGCGTCGTGATCCTCGAACAGGAGGGCGAGAACGCGCTCGGAGGACAGGCTTTCTGGTCGCTCGGCGGGCTGTTCATGGTCGACACGCCCGAACAGCGGCGGCTGAGAATCCGGGACAGCCACGCCCTCGCGCTCTCCGACTGGATGGGGTCGGCCGGGTTCGACCGCGTGGAGGACCACTGGCCGCGCCGGACTGCCGAAGCCTATGTCGACTTCGCCGCCGGGGAGATGCGAAGCTGGCTCCACCAGATGGGAATGCGCTGGTTTCCCATCGTCGGCTGGGCCGAGCGCGGCGGGGCGCTTGCCACCGGGCACGGCAATTCGGTGCCGCGCTTTCATTTGACCTGGGGAACCGGGCCGGGCGTCGTCGCGCCGTTCGAGCGGCGTGTGCGGGAACATGTCGCCGCCGGGCGGATCACGCTGAAATTCCGTCATCGGGCGAGCCGGCTTGCCAGGACCAACGGCACCGTGACAGGCGTTGCAGGCGAGATTCTGGCGCCGTCGACCGTCGGACGGGGTGAGAAGTCGTCACGCGACATCGCCGGCGCGTTCGAACTGTCGGCGGGCGCGGTGATCGTCGCCTCGGGCGGGATCGGCGGCGATTTCGATCTGGTGCGCAAGAACTGGCCGGTCGAGCGCCTCGGGCCTGCGCCGCAATCCATGGTCGCCGGCGTGCCGCACCATGTCGACGGACGGATGATCGGCATCGCGCGCGAGGCGGGCGCGGCGGTCATCAACGAAGACCGGATGTGGCACTATACGGAGGGCCTCAAGAACTGGTCGCCGATCTGGCCTAACCATGGCATCCGCATCCTGCCCGGCCCGTCCTCGATGTGGTTCGACGCCCATGGCGCGCGGCTCGAGCCGCCATCCATGCCGGGTTTCGACACGCTCTCGACGCTGAAGCGCATCCTGTCGACGGGTCGCGACCATTCCTGGTTCGTGCTGACGCAGAAGATCATCGAGAAGGAATTCGCGCTGTCGGGCTCGGAGCAGAACCCGGACCTAACCTCCGGCGAGTGGTTGCAGGTGGTCAGGAGCCGGCGCGGCAAGGGCGCGCCGCCGCCGGTCGAGGCGTTCAAGCGCAATGGCGAGGATTTCGTCGTCTCCTCCTCGCTCGGCGAACTCGTCGCAGGCATGAACCGGCTCGTCGGCGAGGATCTGATCGACCATGACCGGCTCGAGGCGCAGATCGCCGCGCGCGACCGTCAGATCGACAACCCCTTCGCCAAGGACGCGCAGGTGACCGCCATTCGCGGCGCGCGCGCCTATCTCGGCGACCGGCTGATCCGAACGGCCAGACCGCACAAGATCCTCGATCCGAAGAACGGGCCGCTGATCGCGGTGCGCCTCAACATTCTCACCCGCAAGACGCTCGGCGGCATTCACACCGATCTCGACGCGCGGGTGCTGGACGGATCGGGCGAGCCGATTGCCGGGCTCTACGCGGTCGGAGAGGCTGCGGGGTTCGGCGGCGGCGGGTATCACGGATACAATGCGCTGGAAGGCACGTTTCTCGGCGGCTGCATCTTTTCGGGCCGCGCCGCAGGGCGCAAGGCAGTGCAATGAACGCGACCAGGGACAATTTCATGCAACTGACCAATAGCGACATCGCTGAACTGACGGCCTGGCGGCGCAAGCTGCACGAGCAGCCGGAAATCTCGGGCGAAGAGGAAGAGACGGCGCGCGAGGTCGTGTCGTTCCTGACGCCGACCGAGCCCGATGAAATCCTGACTGGGCTCGGCGGGCATGGCGTCGCCGTCGTCTATGACAGCGGCAGGCCGGGGCCGACCGTGCTTTTCCGCTCCGAGACGGACGCACTGCCGATTGAGGAACTGGGCGACGTGCCACACCGCTCGAAAGTGCCGGGCAAGTCGCATATGTGCGGCCATGAGGGGCATACGACCATCCTCGCCGCCCTCGGGCGTCAACTCGGGCGCAAGCGGCCCGCCAAGGGCCGCGTCGTGCTGATGTTCCAGCCGGCAGAGGAAACGGGCGCGGGCGCGGCCGGCGTCGTCGCCGATCCGCGTTACGATGCGATCCTGCCTGATTTCGCCTTCTCGCTGCACAATCTGCCCGGAACGCCGCTCGGCCATGTGCGGCTGAAGGAAGGCGTCGTCAATTGCGCCTCGCGCGGAATGCGGATCGTGCTCACCGGCAAGACTGCGCATTCCTCCATGCCCGAGACCGGCACCTCGCCGATGCCGGCGGTGGCCGAACTGATGCCGAAGCTCGCCGCGCTCGGCGGGGGACGGTTCAGTGAAGACGATTTCGCGATGGTGACGGTGACCCATGTCTCGATGGGCGAGGCGGTGTTCGGCATCGCGCCGGGCCGTGCCGAAGTCTGGGCGACGCTGCGCACCCGTCTCGACGAGCGCATGGCCGATCTCGTCGCCGCTGCCGAGGCGCTGGCGAAGGATGCTGCCGGGCGAGCAGGGCTCGGGTGCGAAATCGACTATCACGAGATCTTCGTCGCCAGCCTCAATGCGCCGGAGGCCGTCTCGCATCTGCGCGCGGCGATGGATGCGGAAGGCATCTCGCATGACGAGGCCGAACTGCCGATGCGCGCGTCTGAGGATTTCGGCCATTTCGGACGGCGGGCGAAATCGGCGATGCTGTTCCTGGGCGCCGGCGAGAACCACCCGCAGCTTCACAATCCGGACTATGACTTCCCGGACGACCTGATCCCGATCGGGGCGCGGATTTTCATGCGCACGGCAAGGAATCTGCTGGGGTAGATTGGACGATGGGCTCAGGTTGCCGCCTCGATCAGCCTCGCCTTGGCGAGATCCTTGGGTCGGCCGAACATGCGCAAGATGTCGATCTGTTCGCGGAGCGTTGGCAGGAAAATCGAATGCCCGGCGATTTTCAGTTCGACACGCGTGGCCGGACGAACAGGAAGCCACCCACCACTGGCGTAAACGTGAAGGTCGCCCATCGTCTCTATCGGAAGGCAGCCGGGGAGCCTGACGCGGACATAGGGGTGCGACCTGAACTGCCCGCCGGGATATGAAGCGCCGGAAGCGACCTGCCAGTGATCAAGAAGTTTCAAAAGTGTCGCCGATGATCCGAGAACGTCGACATCTTCGGGCTTGACGCCTTCGATTCCCGATGCGGCAATCGCGGCACTGCCAATAATCCACCAATCATCATGTCCGACAGGCGCAGCTTCCGCCACCTCGACAAGGGCTTGGCACAACTGTGGGTTCATCATTCCGCAGCTTTTCTGAACGCCTCGGCGCCAACGTCGAATTGCAGGCTGGCGAGGTGGGCGTAGGTGCCGCCCTGACGCACGAGGCTTTGATGCGTGCCCGTTTCGACGATGCGGCCCTGGTCCATGACGAGGATGCGGTCGGCCTTGAGGACGGTCGCCAGCCGGTGGGCGATGACGAGCGTGGTGCGGCCTTCCATCAAGCGCTCCAGCGCGGCCTGCACCAGCGTCTCGCTTTCGGCGTCGAGGGCTGAAGTGGCTTCGTCGAGAAGCAGGATCGGGGCGTTGCGCAGGATGGCGCGGGCAATAGCGACGCGCTGGCGCTGGCCGCCGGAGAGCGTCACGCCGCGCTCGCCGAGCTCGGTGTCGAAGCCGGCGTCGAGATTGCGGATGAAGGTCTCGGCGTGGGCGTCGCGGGCGGCGGCCTCGATCTCGGCGCGGGTCGCATCCGGGCGGCCGAAGCCGATATTCTCGGCCGCCGTCGCGGCGAAGATCGTCACGTCCTGCGGCACGATGGCGATGCGCGCGCGCAGATCGTCGAGCGCGACCTCGCGGATGTCGACGCCGTCGACGAGGATCGCACCGGCGGACGGATCGTAGAAGCGCAGGAGCAGAGAGAAGATCGTGCTCTTGCCGGCGCCGGACGGGCCGACGATGGCGACGGTCTCGCCGGGCTGGACGGTGAAATCGAGCGACCGGATGGCCGACTGGCCGGGCCGGACCGGATAGGCGAAGGACACGTCGGAAAAGACGACTTCGCCGCGCGGCGGGACAGGCAGCGGGGCCGGGTTCGCGACCTCGGCGACGTGCGGCTCTTCGGCCAGGAGTTCGGTCAGCCGCTCGGCCGCGCCGGCAGCCTGGCTGAGTTCGCCCCAGACCTCGGACAGCGCGCCGAGCGCGCCGGCGGCGAAGACGGCGTAGAGCAGGAACTGCGACAGCGTGCCGGGGCTCATCTCGCCGGTCAGAACGTCGCGCGAGCCGAACCACAGAACGCCGACGATCGACGAAAAGATCGTCAGGATGGCGAAGAAGGTGAGGAAGGAGCGGGCGAAGACGGAGAGACGCGCGGCTTCGAAGGCTTCCTCGACGGCGCTGGAATAGCGGCCGGTGACCAGGGCCTCGTTGGTGAATGCCTGGAGCGTGCGCACCGAGCCGATCTGCTCGCTCGCATAGGCGGTGGCGTGGGCGAGCGTGTCCTGCGCGTGGCGCGACTTCGCTCGCACCGAGCGGCCGAAGGCGACGAGCGGCAGCACGATCAGCGGAATGGCGGCGATGACGAGGCCGGAGAGCTTGGGGCTGGTGACGACCATCATGGTCAGCGCGCCGGTGCCGAGGATGACGTTGCGCAGCGCGACGGACGCGGTCGCGCCCATGGCAGACTTGATCTGCGTCGTGTCGGCGGTGAGGCGCGAGACGATCTCGCCGGACTGGACCGTGTCGAAGAAGCCGGGCGACAGGCGCGCGACATGGGCGAAGACGTCGCGGCGCACGTCGGAGACGACACGCTCGCCGAGCGTGATGACGAAGTAGTAGCGCCCGGCCGAGGCGGCGGCGAGCACCACCGCGATGACGATGAGCATCGAGAAGTAGTTGGCGATGAGCTGGTCGTCCGAACCGGTGAAGCCGTGGTCGATCATCCGGCGCACGGCGAGCGGCAGCGTCAGCGTGGTCAGCGCCGCCAGCGACAGAAAGAACAGCGCGCCCGCGACCTTGCCGCGGTAGCGCAGCATGTAGGGCAGCATGGTGCGCAAGGGGCGAAGCGAGCGCCGGCGGGCTTCGGCTTCAGCGTCTGCGGGTCTCATCGCGTCCTCGACAAGCGCGCGGCGCTGATTTCGCCGGCGCGCTCTTGTGATTCAATTTCGGCTCCTGTATAGGCCAGCCGACGTTTTTCGAAGCCGTAGACCCTGACGGTCGCCGCTTCAAGTGCCCGGAGCGGGTGCAATCGCCGCAGGCATTGGCTCCGTGCTCCCGATCGAGACATTAGGACAAGACCGATGAAAGCCGATATCCATCCCGACTATCACACGATCAAGGTCGTCATGACCGACGGCACCGAGTACCTGACGCGCTCCACCTGGGGCAAGGAAGGCGACACGATGAACCTCGACATCGACCCGAGCACGCACCCGGCGTGGACCGGCGGCAACCAGTCGATGCTCGACCGCGGCGGCCGCGTTTCCAAGTTCAAGAACAAGTTCGCCAATCTCGGTATCTAAGCCGGACGCGAATACTGGTTGCGAAGAACCCGCCCGCGTGGCGGGTTTTTTGTTGCCCGCTTCCGGCCTGATTGTCACTTCACGCTGCGAAACGGAGGTGAGGCGATGAAGGACGAATACGGCATCGTCGCGACCGGCATGGCTATTGGAGTGCCCGTAGGCGTCGCGATCGGCGTTATGCTCGATACTGTGGGTGTCGGGATCGCGATAGGTATCGGGCTTGGCGCGGCGGGCGGTCTTGTCTGGTTCTTGATGAAAAAATAGAACGGGTCTACCGATCCGAATGTCCCAAATCGCGCTGCGGCCACGCCACGTCGCGGACGCGCTGCTTCAGTGCCTTCGCCTCGGGAAACCCACCATCTTCCTTGCGGTCCCAGATCGTCTGTCCGTCGAGCGTGATGACGAAGATGCCGCCGGTGCCGGGGAGAAGCGCGACTTCGGCCAGATCCTGGCCGAAGGTCGCGAGCAGCTCCTGCGCCATCCAGGCCGCGCGCAGCATCCAGTTGCACTGTGTGCAATAGGTGATCGCGATGCGCGGGCGGACGGTTTCGCTCATCAGGCGGCGGAGAGTTTCGCCATCGTGGCCTCGTCAACCTCGAAATTGGCGTAGACGTTCTGCACGTCGTCATCGTCCTCGAGCGTGGCGACGAGCTTGAGGATCGACTGCGCCTTTTCCTCGTCGACCGGGGTGTCGGTCTGCGGACGCCAGATCGCCTTGACCGATTCGGCCTCGCCGAGAGCCGCTTCGAGGCCGGACGTCACATCGCCGATGTCCTCGAAGGCGCAGTAGATCGTGTGGCCTTCCTCGTCCGACTGGACGTCCTCGGCGCCGACCTCGATCGCCGCTTCCATCACCTTGTCGGCGTCGCCGGCTTCGAGCTTGTAGACGATCTCGCCGACCCGATCGAACATGAAGGCGACCGAGCCGGTTTCGCCCATCGCGCCGCCGGACTTGGTGAAGGCCGCGCGGACGTTGGAGGCGGTGCGGTTGCGGTTGTCGGTCAGCGCCTCGACGATGACGGCGACGCCGCCCGGCCCGTAGCCCTCGTAGCGCACTTCCTCGTAGGTTTCCGCATCGCCGCCGGCGGCCTTGTTGATGGCGCGCTGGATGTTGTCCTTCGGCATGGACTGGGCCTTGGCGTTCTGGACGGCCAGACGCAGGCGCGGGTTCATCGCGGGATCGGGCGCTCCCATCTTGGCAGCGACGGTGATCTCGCGCGCGAGCTTGGAAAACATCTTGGAACGCACCGCATCCTGGCGGCCCTTGCGGTGCATGATGTTCTTGAACTGTGAATGGCCGGCCATGGCACCCCTGTCGATCGTTCGGCTGAGTGGAAAATTTGGCCGGGTTATAATGAAAACCGCCATGGGCGTCCAGAAGCCCGGCCTCGCGCAATCGTGACACACCAGGGCGGATGCCACGGTTACGCTGGGGAAGAAACCTGTCCGGGAGCCCGCTCATGAAACTGCTGTCCGCCGCCGGCCTCGTTGCCCTTCTCACCGTTGCGGCCGCCGCCCAGGAGGCGCCGCCCGACGCGCCCGTGCCGAGCCAGTGCCTGGCGATCGCGCAAACCGTGCCGAACGTCGTCTATGCGAATTTCACGCAGGTGCAGGCGGAAGAGGAAACGGTCACGATCACCTATGCCGGACATTCGACCTATCTGATCGAGACGCCGGGCGGGGTCAGGATCGCGACCGATTTTTCGGGTGCCTACGGGGCCGACCCGCTGCCCGACGTCATCACCATGAACAAGGCCCACAGCACGCATTTCACGCTCAACCCCGATCCGCGCATCGGGCATGTCCTGCCGGGATGGGGCGAGGACGGGCCGGCGCGCCATGCGGTGGTGGTCGAGGACGTCTATATCCGCAACGTGCCGACCGACATCATGCGCTGGGGCGCGAGCGAGGAAGGCGCCAATTCGATCTTCATCTTCGAGGTGGCGGGCCTGTGCATCGGGCATCTCGGCCATCTGCATCACGCGCTCGCGCCCGAGCATTATGGCGCGATCGGCCGGCTCGACGTGGTGATGGTGCCGATCGATGGCGGCATGACGCTGTCGCTCGGCGACGTTTCGGAGATCACGACGCGGCTGCAATCCTCGATCGTCCTGCCGATGCACCGCTTCTCGACGCCGATCTCGACCTTCGCGGCCATGATCGGCGAGAATTTCGAGGTTGAATATCGCGACAGCCGGTCCTTCGACGTGTCGCTGCGCACCCTTCCGCGGCGGCCGACCGTGCTCATCCTCGAAGGCGTCTGAGCACGGTCGGCCGCCCCTGGTCAGTGGGCGGGCGTGACGGCGTCAGTGACGGCAGCCGCAGCCTTCGTCTTCTTGCGTCGCGCCAGCATGTTCAGCCCCTCGACCAGCGCCGAGAAGCCCATCGCGGCGTAGATGTAGCCCTTGGGCACATGGAAGCCCATGCCTTCGGCGATCAGCGTCATGCCGATCATCAGGAGGAAGGCCAGCGCCAGCATGACGATGGTCGGGTTCTTGGCGATGAAGTTTGCAAGCGGCGTCGCGGCGACCAGCATCACCGCCACCGTGACGATGACCGCGATGTACATGATCGCGATGTGCTCGGTCATGCCGACGGCGGTGATGATCGAATCGACCGAGAAGACGAGATCGAGCAGCAGGATCTGGAAGATGGCGGCGCCCATGGTCACGTTGACGGCGCGGCTGACCATGTCTTCCTTCTGGTCCACCGGATCGACCGTGTGATGGATTTCCTTGGTCGCCTTCCAGACCAGGAACAGGCCGCCGGCCAGAAGGATAATGTCCTTCCAGGAGAAGGGCTCTCCGAACAGCGTGAAGACCGGCTCGGTCAACTGCACGATGAAGGCGACCGTGCCGAGCAGGATCAGGCGCATGACGAGCGCGCCGCCGATGCCGAGGCGCCGGGCGCGCTCGCGCTGATGTTCGGGCAGCTTGTTGGACAGGATGGAGATGAAGATGAGGTTGTCGATGCCGAGGACGACCTCCAGCGCAACCAGCGTTGCAAGCGCAACCCAGGCGGTGGGGTCGTTCAGCCAGTCAAAGTAGCCGGCGAGCCATTCCATTGTCGTGATTCCAGCCGCAAAGGATCGGGTGCGGGTGCCCTCTGTCGCGAATCGTTAGGTGCCGGCCAAGGGGTCGTCAACAAACGGTTCGCAACAATGGCGAAACAGACGATTAGTTCCAGAAGGCCGGGATGGTTTCTTCGAGCCGCGGCCCGAGCCGCAACGGCGCGATCTTCTCGGCAAGGCCGGTGCGGTCGGATATCTCTACGCTCACGCCGCAGATCGTGGCAGGACCGGACGCGGCCTCGAAGCGA
The DNA here is from genome assembly GCF_029210365.1 of Mesorhizobium sp. YIM 152430. Lineage (GTDB taxonomy): Bacteria > Pseudomonadota > Alphaproteobacteria > Rhizobiales > Rhizobiaceae > Aliihoeflea. The sequence continues at coordinate 290,252 of NZ_JARGES010000020.1, read as the reverse complement.
CCTTTCGCGACCTTCGAGAGGAACCGGTTCAGCGGTTCCTCCTTGTCCATGCCGAGCGAGGAATCGTAATCGCCGCACATGCCGGCATCGGTCAGATAGGCGGTGCCGCCATTGAGAATCTGGTGGTCGGCGGTCGGATGATGGGTGTGGGTGCCGACGACGAGGCTCGCGCGGCCGTCGACAAAATGGCCGAAGCACATCTTTTCCGACGTCGCCTCGGCATGGAAGTCGATCACCACCGCATCGGCCTGTTCGCCGAGCGGGCAGGCGGCCAGTTCCTCCTCGGCGCATTTGAACGGGTCGTCGAGCTCGGGATGCATGAAGACCCGGCCCATGATGTTGGAGACGAGCACGCGGGCGCCGTTCTTCGCCAGGTAAAGGCCGGTGCCGCGTCCCGGCGTGCCTTTCGGGAAGTTCGCGGGCCGCAGGAAACGCTCCTCGTGGGGGGCGAATTGCAGCGCCTCGCGCTGGTCCCAGACATGATTGCCGGTGGTGACGACATCGGCGCCGGCGTCGAGCGTCAGGCGGAAGATCTCCTCGGTGATGCCGAAGCCGCCGGCGGCGTTCTCGCCATTGACGATGACGAAGTCGAGTTTGAAATCGGAGACGAGACCCGGCAGCCGGTCGAAGACCGCAGTCCGGCCCGTCCGCCCAACCATGTCGCCCAGAAAGAGAAGTCGCATCGCCTCCCTATAGCCCGTTCGGAAAGGGGCGCAACCCGCTTTCCGTCAGGATTTCGGGAAGCTGGACGTCATGGTCCTGGTCGGGCACGCGCTCGACCTCCTGGCAGTCGAAGGCGATGGCGACGAGGCGCGGGGCATGTCCGCGCGTCGTCATCGCATCGATCGCGCGGTCGTAATAGCCCGCGCCATAGCCGATCCGGTGGCCGCGATCGTCGAAGGCGGCGAGCGGGATCAGCATCAGGTCGGGATCGAGTTCGGCGGCATCGGGGCCGGGTCCAAAGGTGCCGAAGCCCATGCCGATCATCTGGGCATCGCGGACGAGCTCGCGAAAGACGATGGTCTTCCTGTCGAGGATGGCGGGGAGACAAAGCCGCGCGCCGCGCTCGCGCAGCGCGAACATCAGCGGCCGCACGTCCACTTCCGAGCGCATCGGCCAGAATCCGGAGACGACCATGCCGGGCTCGACGCCGAGAAGGTCAGCGGCTTCGGCCATGCGCAGCGAGACCTCGATGCGCCATTGCGGATCGAGCCCGTCGCGCCGCGCAAGCGCTTCCTCGCGCAGGGCCTTCTTCAGTTCGCGTGGGTTCATGTTCCGCCCTCCTGTCCATCCCCGATTACAGATCGAAGCGGGAAACGGAAGGGGAGAAGGCGACATGGCGGTGTCGCGCGCGGGCGAATGGAAGGAGGAGAAAGCGAACCACGACGACCGATGGAGAGGTTGATCCCGGGTGCCTACAACGTAGGTGGGCGCCGTGTGTCCGGACCCACGGGTCCGGCCAGGGACAGCTCCCTTGAGATCAGTAAGGCCCCGAGAATTAAGTTACTCCTGTCGAGAAGCGCAGAACGCAATGCTCAATATAGGCGCAGCCCCGGCGTTTCGCCAGCGGCGTTCACGCCGGGATGCCGGATTTCGTGACGGGGTGCGCAAGCCGCGTCACGGCGCGGCGACATGCCGGCGCGCCGTTCTGGCGCGTGGTTGTTTTGCCAGTGAATTCGAACACGCTCATATTCCGGTCCATGGCCAACCGGCCGGTTCGACAGACGAAAGGTTCCAGAGAAACGGTCACGAAGCTGCGATCAATACGGTGACGGATTGTTCAATGTTGAACACATTGCGACCCCTTAGCCGATTTCCCAAATGACAGTTATCGGACGGCATCAACCGCCGCCTCGAATATTCACACGGTCCCAACCGCGCTTCCTCTCGAAGGGTGCCGGACCAAACCAAGGAGTACCACCATGAACCGCATTCTTCTCGCTTCCGCTCTCGTCCTCGGCGTTTCGGGCGCAGCTTTCGCCCAGCAGGCTCCCTACGAATACGGCAATTACGACGCCGCCGTCCTTGGACAGCTCAACGACGCGCTTTCGGGTTCCACCATCGCCGTCGCCCCGTCCGGCAATTTCGAGACCATGACGACCGCCTCGATCGACGACATGTCGACGGCGTCCTTCGCTCCGGCGGCTTCGACCGAGAACGTCTACAACGCCTGGCAGGCCAACAATTCCGGCCGCTGACATTCATATCCTCCCCAACTCCAACCCCGCAGCGCTCCGTGCTGCGGGGTTTTTTCGTGACGGGTTCTTGCGCGGGCGAAAGCCCCTCCCTACTGTCCGCCCCTGTTTGGAAAACGGAGTTTGCGGATGCGTTTCGAAGGGACATCTTCCTATGTCGCCGACAAGGATCTGATGGTTGCCGTCAATGCGGCGATCGCGCTGGAACGGCCGCTTCTGGTCAAGGGCGAACCTGGCACCGGCAAGACCGAACTGGCCAGGCAGATTGCTGCCGCGCTCGGGCTCGACCTTCTCGAATGGCACGTCAAGTCGACCACCAAGGCGCAGCAGGGCCTCTACGAATATGACGCCGTCTCGCGCCTGCGCGACAGCCAACTCGGCGACGCGCGCTTCAACGACATCCGCAACTACATCAAGCGCGGCAAATTGTGGGAGGCGTTCGCGACTGACCGCAAGGTCGTGCTCCTGATCGACGAGATCGATAAGGCCGACATCGAATTCCCGAACGACCTCCTTCAGGAACTCGATAAAATGCAGTTCTACGTCTACGAGACCGGCGAGACGGTGAGCGCCGTCCACCGCCCGATCGTCATCATCACCTCGAACAACGAGAAGGAACTGCCGGACGCCTTTCTGCGCCGCTGCTTCTTCCACTATATCCGTTTCCCCGACGCCGAGACGCTGTCGAAAATCGTCGACGTCCATTATCCGGGCATCAAGCAGAATCTCGTGCGCTCAGCGCTGGCGCAGTTCTACGAGGTGCGCGAGGTGCCGGGCCTGAAGAAGAAGCCCTCGACCTCCGAGGCGCTGGACTGGATAAGGCTGCTCGTCGCCGACGACGTCGATCCGGCCGATCTTCGGGCGGACCCGAAGAACGCGCTGCCCAAGCTGCATGGTGCGCTCCTGAAGAACGAGCAGGACGTGCATCTGTTCGAAAAACTCGCCTTCATGGCGCGCCGGCAAGGCTGATCGCACGAAAAAGCCCCGCTCGGAGGCGGGGCTTAATCGGGTGTCATAAGGGTTGCCCGGCGGGTTATTCGGCCGGTTCGGTGGCCGGAGCCGTATCGGCAGGCGCCTCGTCGGCGGGAGCCGGGGCGGTGTCAGCAGCCGGTGCCTCGGCGGCCGGTGCTGTCGCATCGCCGGCTGGCGCGGTGGCCGCAGGCTCCTCGATGACGGCGCCGCCCGGATCGGTCGCGGTGTCGGTACCCGGCGACCAGTTCATGAACACCAGAAGCGCAACGACGATCGCAGCGGCGACGACGCCGATGACGAGGACGTTGGAGCCACCCGAACGGCCCGTATTGTCGACGACGACGGTGTCGGACGGACGCGCCGCGCCGGTCGCCGGATCGACGATGCGGGGATCGTTGGCAGCATGACGGGGGTCCGCGGGATCGGCGGGGTTGCGCGGGTCACGCGCGATCGGATCGCGATTGTGCAGGGGGTCGGCCATGGTTCAGGCTCCTCAAGATGACTTATCGGAACCTCAACGTTCACGAAGCCGTGCAGTTCCCGAGGGTCATTTGCGTACCGGGATCGGCGTTGCGGAATAGCCGGAACGTTCGAGAAGCGCGACGACCCCTTCTTCGCCCGGCAAGTGCAGCGCGCCGATCGCCACGAAGGCGCCGCCGGCATCCAGCAGCGGCTTCATGCGCTCGGCCATCGTCCGGTTGCGATCGACGATGACCGACTGCTCGAAACCTGCAATGGCGACGCCATCCGATCCGTCGCCGGGAAGCGCCGCCTCGAAGAAGGGCCAGTAGAGGCCCGGTGCGCCGCGCCTGTGGATGACGATCATCGTCTCGATGACGTCGTCGATCGTCTCGCCCATCGCCAGCGTCTCGACGAGCGCGCGGATGTGGAAGTCGAGCGGCAGAGCAGCCATGGCGCCGAGTTGCTCGGCCGTCGTCTCCAGTCCCTCGATCTTCATGCCCGCCGTCTCGGCGCGGGTTGCCAGCGCGACGTCGAGGATTTCGGCGCCGGCGGATTTGCGCGCGAGTTCGCAGGTCGGCAGCGTCACCATCGCCGCGATCATCCACGGCTTCATCTTGTCGAGGGAGGCGAGGGACATCCCGCGTTCGGTCATCGCGGCTTCGACCTTCACGCGATCCTGCCGGCCGAGAAGCGAGGACAAGGTCGTCGCGTCGGTGAACATCATCAGATCCGGGTGCGTCGCCATCGTCGCCATCATCGCGGCGGGATCGAGGATGTCGGTCGTCTCGATCACCAGCGTTCCGGAGGCATCGAAGGCGGCGCCGGCTTCGGTATCCAGTTCCGCGATGCGCGGATCGGTGACGTGCATTGTGCCGTAGAGATGCGAGACCGCGCCTTCCGGCGTCTCGATTCGCCACAGCATGGCCTCGCCATTCGGCGTTTCGGCCGAAGCGTCGAGCAGGCGCGCATAGGCGGCCGGATCGTCGCGCTCCATGATCGCGAGAAGATCGTCGCCGGTGCACACGGCCTCGGCCTGCGCGGCCCAGATGCCGGCGAAAAGGATGAGCGTGAAACTGGCGAAGGCGAGCGTCGTCAGCGCGGCGAGGAGGCGCAGCGCGGTATCGGCAAGGCGGTCGGGATCGAGGCGCATCAACATGGCCGAAGCCTAGCGGGGATTTGAGGCGAAATCGTTAAGCGGCGGAGCGGCCGCGCGGATGGGCCCTGTCGTAGATTTCAAGGAGGCGCGCGGAATCGACGCCGGTATAGATCTGCGTCGTCGAGAGGCTCGCATGGCCCAGCAGTTCCTGGATCGCGCGCAGGTCGCCGCCGCGTGCCAGAAGGTGCGTCGCGAAGGAATGGCGCAGGGCGTGCGGCGTGGCGGTGTCCGGCAGGTTCAATGCGGAGCGCATCTTCTTCATTTCACGCTGGATGATGGCGGGCGCGAGCGGGCCGCCCTTCGCGCCGCAGAACAGCGGTTTTCCGGCTTCCAGATGCCACGGGCAGAGGCGGCGATAGTCGGCGATGGCGGCGAGCGCCGCGGGCAGGACCGGGACGAGCCGCGTCTTGCCGCCCTTGCCGGTGACGCGCAGGATGGTGTCGCCCTCGGCTGCCAGAGCGTCGCCGGTGAGACCGAGCGCTTCGGAAATGCGCAGGCCGCAGGCGTAGAGCAGCGTCAGCACGGCGGCGTTGCGCGCCGCGATCCAGGGTTCCTCGGCGAGCTGGTCGCCAGTCGAGACGACGCGGCGGGCATCCGATGCCGTCAGGGGCTTGGGCAGGGATTTCGGCTGTCTGGGCGAGCGCAGCGCCGAGGCGCCGGCGGAGTTGACCAGGCCGCGCCGCTCCAGAAACTTCAGTAGCGAGCGGATGCCGGCAAGGCCGCGCCCCAGCGTGCGTGGGCCCGCGCCCTCGTTGCGCCGGGCGGCAAGAAAGGCGCGCAGGTCCGCCGGGCGCAGGTCGGCGATGTCGGCGATCGCCGGCGGGGCGCCGAGATGGCCGGTCAGGAACTGGAAGAACTGGCGCGTGTCGCGCTCATAGGCCGCGACCGTCAAAGCGGCCAGCCGGCGCTCGTGGCCAAGCGATTTCAGCCAGGCCGCACGGGCGTCCTGAAGGTCGGGCTTTGCGGTGACGAGGAATTCGGACATGGCGCATCTTCGCCGTCCAAGGTTGACAGGCGGTGAAGGGCGGCGTTTGAAGCGGGCGAAACAGGAAGATATTCGATGAATGATGAGCGGGTTCTGATGGCGGTGATCGGCGCGCCGCATGGCGTGCGCGGCGAGGTGCGGGTGAAGACCTTCACCGGCGATCCGATGGCGCTCGGCGATTACGGGCCGCTCACCGATGCCAAAGGCAAGGTGTATACGATCGCCCATCTGCGCCCGTCGAAGACCGTCGTCGTCGCACGCATCAGGGAGATCACGACGCGCGAAGCGGCGGAAGCTGCGAACGGGACGGAACTCTATGTCGCCCGCAGCGCCCTGCCGGACGATCTGGACGAGGACGAATTCTATCAGACCGACCTGATTGGGCTCGATGCGATCGATGCGGCGGGTTCGAAGATCGGCTCGGTCAGAGCGATGCACGATTTCGGCGCCGGCGACATCATCGAACTGACGCTGGCGACGGGCGGGACGGCGATGGTGCCCTTCACCCGCGCCGCCGTGCCGCAGGTCCTGCTCGCCGATCGCCGCATCGTCGTCGATCCGGCCGCAGCCGGGCTGCTGCCCGACGAGGAAGAGGAACGCCCGTGACGTTCCGCGCGACGGTCCTGACGCTCTATCCGGAGATGTTTCCCGGCACGCTCGGCCACTCCCTTGCCGGCCGGGCGTTGGCCGAGGGCACCTGGTCGCTCGACACGGTTCAGATCCGCGATTTCGCCACCGACCGCCACCGCACGGTTGACGACACGCCGGCCGGCGGCGGTGCCGGCATGGTGCTGAAGGCCGACATCATCGCCAAGGCCGTCGACCACGCCTCACCGCAGGGCGACCCGCGTCCGCGTCTCCTGATGAGCCCGCGCGGGCGGCCGCTGACGCAGGCGCGCGTGCGCGAACTGGCCGCCGGGCCCGGCGCCGTGATCCTGTGCGGCCGGTTCGAAGGCGTCGACCAGCGCGTGATCGACGCGCGCGGCCTCGAGGAGGTGTCGATCGGCGACTACATATTGTCGGGCGGGGAGGTTGCCGCGCAGGTCCTGCTCGACGCCGTGATTCGCATCCTGCCGGGCGTGATGGGCAATGCAGTGTCGGGCGAAGAAGAGAGTTTCGAGAGCGGAATGCTGGAGCACCCGCACTACACACGTCCGGCAATCTTCGAGGGCGTGTCGATCCCGGAGGTCCTGATTTCGGGCAATCACGGCAAGATCGCCGAGTGGCGGCGGGCGAAGGCGCTCGAACTGACGCGCGCGCGGCGTCCCGATCTCCTGACGGACCTGCCTGGCGAAAAATGAAGCCGCAGACGTGACAACCGGTCGAAACGCGTGTATGAGCGCGTCGCTGAGCCCGGATTGTCGATCCGGACCCGTCAATAATTACTGACCACCGCTCCTGCTTCCCGGTCTTGCGCCGGTTCGCATAGCCTGCCGGTCCATCGAGACTGAGAAGGCGAGTGCCGAGCGCTCTGGCTGTTCGAAGAACAAGAAGAGGTTTAATCCGATGGACATCATCCGTCAGCTCGATGCCGAACAGGCAGCCAAGATCGAAGCCAAGCGCACGCTTCCCGAATTCCAGCCGGGCGATACCGTCCGCGTCCTCGTCCGCGTCACCGAAGGCACGCGTACCCGCGTGCAGGCCTACGAAGGCGTGTGCATCGCGCGTTCGGGCGCCGGCCTGAACGAGAACTTCACCGTCCGCAAGATCTCGTATGGCGAGGGCGTCGAGCGCGTGTTCCCGATCTATTCGCCGATGGTCGAAGGCGTCGAGATCGTCCGCCGCGGCAAGGTGCGCCGCGCCAAGCTCTATTATCTGCGCGACCGTCGCGGCAAGTCGGCGCGCATCGTCGAGAACACGAGCGTTCGCGCCCGCAAGCTCAACGACGCCGAACGCGAAGCCGCCAATGCCGAGAAGGCCCGCATCGAGGCCGAGAAGGTCGCGGCCGCTCAGGCGCTCGCCGCCGAGAAGGCGGCTGCGGACAAGGCTGCCGCCGACGAGAAGGCAGCAGCCGAGGTCGACAACGCATAAATATTCCGCCTCGAGCGGATGGAAGAAGGGCACGGGGTTTCCGCGCCCTTTTTTTCGTTTTGCGCGGCTGAGAAGCCGGCTATGGAGGAAGACGCCGCCAACCGGACCCCGACTTCTCCATGAGCGATCTCGTCGCCGACTTCACCCATCCAACCCACATGCCCTTCACGGTCATCGCGGCGCGGCTTCTCGTTGCGGCGCTTCTCGGTGCCCTGGTCGGCTTCGAACGGGAATGGCGACACCATCCCGCGGGCCTTCGCACGCACATGCTGGTCGCGCTCGCCTCGGCCGCCTTCGCCATTCTCGGCATCGAGATCGTCCATTCGAACCAGTTCGAATCCGACGGCGCGCGGCTCGACCCGATCCGCATGATCGAGGCGGTGACGGCGGGCGTCGCCTTTCTTGCCGCCGGCTCCATCATCTTCGCGCGGGGGAAGGTGCAGGGGCTGACGACCGGCGCCGGCCTGTGGCTCGCCGGCGCCATCGGGCTCGCAGCCGGGCTTGGCTTCTGGCAGGTCGCGGCCTTCGCCACGCTGCTCGCCCTCTTCATTCTTGGCCTGATGCACCAGATGGAAAAACGGCTCGGCCGCCTCGACGGGAAGGCCGGCCCGCCGGACGACTGACGGCTGGAGCGTTGAAGGCGGCCCGAAAGGCTGGTAATGAAACCCTCCATGGAAAAGCTCTTCGGGAACCCGGCCTATAAGAGGTTCGTGCTGCAGGATCGCAAGCGCCTGCCGTCCCGTTTCTTCGCGCGGTTTTCCGGCGCGACGGCGAGTCTTGCGCGCTAGGCGCGCGTCTCGTCTTCCGCCCTTTTCCAACTGCTTTCTGACCGAACGGACTCCACGCCATGAGCGCACCGCGTACCCTCTACGACAAGATCTTCGACGACCACGTCGTCGACCGCCAGGATGACGGCACCTGCCTTCTCTACATCGATCGCCATCTGGTTCATGAAGTCACGAGCCCGCAGGCGTTCGAAGGGCTGCGCATGGCCGGCCGCAAGGTGCGCCATCCCGAAAAGACGCTCGCCGTCGTCGACCACAACGTCCCGACCTCGCCCGACCGCAAGGACGGCATCAAGAACGAGGAAAGCCGCATCCAGGTCGAGGCGCTGGCGAAGAACGCGGCCGATTTCGGCATCGACTATTATGACGAGGTCGACATCCGCCAGGGCATCGTCCACATCATCGGGCCGGAGCAGGGCTTCACCCTGCCGGGCATGACGATCGTGTGCGGCGACAGCCACACCTCGACCCATGGCGCGTTCGGCGCACTCGCTCACGGCATCGGAACGTCCGAGGTCGAGCACGTGCTCGCCACGCAGACGCTGATCCAGAACAAGGCGAAGAACATGCTGGTGCGCGTCGACGGGCAGTTGCCTCAAGGCGTCACCGCCAAGGACATCATCCTCGCCATCATCGGCGAGATCGGCACAGCCGGCGGCACCGGCTACGTCATCGAATATGCCGGCGAGGCGATCCGCGCGCTGTCGATGGAAGGGCGGATGACGATCTGCAACATGTCGATCGAAGGCGGCGCCCGCGCCGGCCTGATCGCGCCCGACGAGACGACTTTCGCCTATGTGAAGGACAAGCCGCGCGCGCCGAAGGGCAAAGCGTGGGACATGGCGCTCGACTACTGGAAGACGCTGCAATCCGACGAGGGCGCGCATTACGACAAGGTCGTGGTGCTCGACGCGGCCAATCTGCCGCCGATCGTCTCCTGGGGCTCCTCGCCCGAGGACGTCGTCTCGGTGACCGGCGAGGTGCCGGACCCGGCCGCGATCCTTGACGAGAACAAGCGCACCTCCAAGCAGCGCGCGCTCGACTATATGGGCCTGACGCCGGGCACGAAGATCACCGACATCACCATCGACCGCGTCTTCATCGGCTCCTGCACCAATGGCCGGATCGAGGATCTGCGCGCCGCCGCCGCCGTCATCGAGGGCCGCAAGGTCGCGGCCACCGTCGACGCGATGATCGTTCCCGGCTCGGGCCTCGTCAAGCAACAGGCCGAGGCGGAAGGGCTGGACAAGGTCTTCATCGAAGCCGGCTTCGACTGGCGCGAGCCGGGCTGCTCCATGTGCCTGGCGATGAACGACGACCGCCTCAAGCCGCAGGAGCGCTGCGCCTCGACCTCGAACCGCAATTTCGAGGGCCGTCAGGGCTTCAAGGGGCGCACCCACCTCGTCTCTCCCGCAATGGCCGCGGCCGCTGCGATCGCTGGACACTTCGTCGACATCCGGGAGTGGAAATAGTCCAGGCGACGGCTCGCTTCCGCGGGTTCGCATTTCCGCGAGTTCGCGCATCGCGCGTTACGGAATGTTGAGGTTTGCCCCTTAGCATCCGGGCCGAATCGGGGGCGGAAAGCGATGAGCGGCGCGGAATTTCTCATGGCGATCAACTTCGCCATCGCCAGCCTCCTGGCCGCGTCCTTCATCGCCATCGCGCTTTATGACCGCACGCGGATCGCGGCGAAACATTTCGCCGGCGCCTATGTTCTGGGCGCGGCGTATTTCGGCGTCGAATTTCTGATCCCGATGTTCACCGGCGGCAATCGGACCGTGCTCGTGGGCTATGCCCTCTTCCTCGGCGCGCTCGTCGTCTTCAATCGCGGGCTGGCGCGGCTCTACCGCGTGCGGATGCCGTGGAAGGTGATCGCGGCGATCTTCATCATCTCGATCGCGACGAAAGTCGCCAGCGACCAGTTGCCGCGCGAATCCTTCACGCGGATGGTGATCTACCAGATGCCCTATTTCGTCATGCAGGCGATCGGCGCAGGCATCATCTTCCTGTCGGCAAAGCGGCGCCCGACCGACCTGGTTCTCGCCGCGCTTTTGACCGTCACCTCCATCCACTACATCATGAAGCCGGCGGTGGCGTTGCAGACCGGAGGCGTGGGCGCTTCACCGTCGCACTATGCATCCACGCTCTATGCCTTCATCGGGCAGACGACGGGCGCCGTCCTGTCGGTTGCCGTCGCGCTGCTTCTGATGGTCATCCTGGTGCGCGACCTGCTTGCGGAAATCACGATGAAATCGGAAACGGACCCGCTGTCGGGACTGTTCAACCGACGCGGCTTCGAACTGCGTTTCGAGCGCCTGATGCAGGAGACCGAGGCGAAGGGCCTGCCGATTTCGCTGGTGCTTTGCGACCTCGACCACTTCAAAGCGGTCAACGACACCCATGGCCATGCCGGTGGCGACAGGGTGATCACGGCCTTTGCCGACGCGCTGCGGGAAGCAACGCTGCCCGGTCATGTGGTCGCGCGAATCGGCGGCGAGGAATTCGCAATCGTGCTGCCGGGCTGCAACCTGGCGGCGGCACGACTTTTTGCCGAAAGCGTGCGCCTGCGCATGGAAAAGATGAAAGTCGAGACGATGCCGGCGGAGGCGCGCTTCACGGCAAGCTTCGGCGTTGCGGAACGCTCCCGCGACGAAACTTCGGAACACGTTCACTACCGCGCCGACGCGGCGCTCTACCAGGCCAAGGACGCCGGTCGCGACCGTGTGCGCGCGTCACGGGCGGACGGCACGCGGACCGGCCTGATGATCGCCGATACTACTCCTGACGAAAGGCCAGCGGCCCGGTCGATGTGACCAGCTTGTAAGCGGTCATTTCCTCGGCCGACAGATAGTAGAGCGCACGCGGCGGCGTATCGAGCGCGTGCAGCCACATGGCGGGGTCGATCCCCATTTCCGACAGATAGCGCGAGATGCGCGCGGCGGTGACCTGCGCGTCCGACATCGCCTGTTCGGGCGCCGGCAGGTTCGACGTGCCGGCATAGAACTGGTGGAGGCCGATCGCCGCCTTGTCGCCGACCGTGCGCGTCGTGCCGCCGGCGAAGACCAGCGGGCAGGACGAGGCGCAGAGCGCGCCGTCGGGAACGAGGGTCGCCAGATCGCGCTCGCGGATCATCCGCGCCATCGCCATCGCATCTTCCAGCGAACCGCCGGGCGAGTTGAGCGAAACCGTCTGGACATATTCGCCGCGCGCGTCGAGTTCGGCGGCGAGCCGGGCGGACGCGCCGACATCGATCGAGCCGGTCGCGGCGAGGACGCCGCCGGGCTTCAGTTCGAAACGCACGGCATCCTTCAAGAGAGCCTCGTCTGTCTGGACGTTCTTACGCGGGTCCTGCGAAGCCGAGGACGAACCGTCGGTCTCGACGGCGGGCGGCAGGATCGGTTCGCTGACATGCACCGACGCCCGGTCGGACGGCCACAGACCGCCGGTCTGTTGGCGCAGTTCGTAAAGGTCGAAGGCGAGCACGCCGATGACGCCGGCGAGCATCGCGCCGAAGGTGAATCGCATCACGTTGCCGTCGTCGATCCGGTCGACGAGACGGGCGAAGCGGCCCTGCGGCGCGATGTCGGAATGGTGCGCGTGGTCGGTCATGGCTCGAACCGTTTGCGTTCGTTGACGGAAAGGGGGGTGACGTTCTCGCTCGACGGTGGTGCGGGCGGCGACGCCTGCGCGGCGGGCCTCGTTTCGGCCGGTGCAGGCTCCGGCTCGGGTGTCGAAGCGGGCTGGCGCGCGGCGCGGGCGGCGGCCAGCGTCTCGTGCAGTTCGATGGAGCGCAGCATGTCGGCAGCGGTGATGCGGTCGGCATCGGTGAGGCCATCCTCGTGCCGACGCAGCGCCGCCATCACCACTGCCATCACGGCGACGAAGACGCCGGGCAAAAGGTCGATCGAGATCGCGCCGGCCCAGCTTGGAAGAAAGCTCGTCGCATAGACCAACACGGCTTCGGCCGCCGACAGTGGCACGAAGCGGCGTTCCTCGACGCGGGGCTGGGCGAGGATTTCGTTGGCGGCCTCCGACAGCGCGGCCGATTGCGCGGCGACCGAGGCGCGCACCGTCTCCATCACGGTCGACTGGCGACCGGCAAGATCGGCATCGGCGCTGCTCGTCACAGGGGCGATGAAGCCCATCGACAGATCCTGCGCCGCACGCGCGACGGAAGGCGCGATCGAAGTCTGCTCCAGCGAAGCGATGACGCCCGACAGCGCCACGGTCTCCTGCGCGAATTCATTGGCGCGGGGCTCGATCTGGCCGGAAGCCGAAACAAGCTGGCGCATCGCGGTCAGGTGAAGCTGGCCCTCCTCGAAAAGCATCTGCACGCGCTCGCGCGAGCCTTCGATCGTGGCCTGCAACTCGTTCATCTGCGCCGACATCTGCGTCAGAAGCTGGACGACGCTGCCCGAGCCGGACGTGCCGGTGAGCGCGCCCGAGGCGCGTTCGTCCTCGGCGAGGCGGGCAAACCGCTCCTGCGCGCGCTGGATGTCGGGCAGGAGCGAAAGCGCGCCGAGCGCGTTCGAATGGGCCTGGTCGAGATCGGCGGTGTATTCCTGCTGGGTCGTCGCCAGATGCTGCTCGACCGCCGCGGAGCCGGCGAGCGCGGCCGCGTTGAGCCAGGACGACATGGCAATGATCATCACCGAGCCGACGAGCATGATCAGGAAGAGAGCGACACGCGAGGCACCGTCGCGCATCTCGGGAACGAAGCGGATCAGATAGGTCCAGAAGCCGTAGATGCCGACCGAAACCGCCACCGAATAGATGATCGCGGCAAGGAAGACGAGCGTGGCGGAACCATCGAGCAGCCCGCGCACGCCCAGATAGGTGTAGACGCCGCTTGCCAGCGCCAGCGTCGCCAGCACGAAGCGCGTCATCGTCCGCAAGGAAGCAATGTGGTTGCGCAGGCGGCTCGCGGATGCGGATGTCGAATGGTTACTCATTTCTTAACCTCTCCCTGCGCACTGGCAAAACAAAGGTGTCGAAATGAGGACGCGCGGATTCGCGTCTCCTTCACGAGCTTGTGTCCGCTCAGCGGCACAGCGCATCCGCCGGAGTGGGGACGACATGATCGGGCAGGCCGTACATGTAGCTGCGGCCGTGCAGGAGCACGGCGCCGAACTCGCAGTCGCGATAGGGGCGCAGTTGCAGGCGCTGCCCGCCATGATACGCGATGCGCGGCGCGGCGCTCTCGTAATAGGAGCCGGTTGCCCGGTAGCCCGAGGCCGCTTCGCCCGCGCCGACGACGATGCGCTTGTAGCCGGCCGGCGAATGGATCACGAGATTGCCGAAACTGTCGGCGTGGACCTGATCCTGGTAGAGACTGCCGGCCGTGGCTGGCGAACCGGCCAGAAGGGCGGCGGCCAAAGCAATTGCAATCGACTTCATGTCGGTGTCCTCCGGATCGGCGCGGCGCGCCCTCGGGCGCGAGCCTGCATGGTAAGACAAGTTAACGCTTTCTTAACCCTTGTCATCCGAAACGGGGCGCTTGCCGGCGCGTCTTTCTGCGGACATGGTTAACGCCGGACCGTCGCAGACGCGCCTTGAACAAGGACACGCATGAAACGCATCCACATTCCGCTGGCCTTGGCGGGCGTCCTCTTCGCCTCAGGCTGCGTCGCCGATCTCGACGATGTCGCGACCGGCTCGGTGCCGGCCCAGCCGCCGCTCGCGACCTATGCCTGCGAGGACGGGAGCGAGCTCAAGGTCGCGGCGGCGGGGTCGTCGGTCGTGGTCGACGCGCAGGGCGAGGAAGAACCGGTCGCGCTGCCGGCAAGCCCGCCCAATCAACTCTACCGATTCGCCGAAGGGCTCTATTCCCTTGTGGTCGAGAACGGCGAGGCGTTGTGGATGAAGAATGGCGAAGGTGCGCTCGCCTGTCGCACCTGACCGAACATTTCAGCGGTTAATCGATTGAACCGGGGAGCCTGTGCTTTTCCTTCGGAAAGGCCCCGCTAAATGTGCGCATGTCCAGCGTTTTCCGGCTTTGACGCATTGCAAAAACCGCATTAGAAAGCGCCAACACTTCACGTCGCAGTCCGGCGACGGCATGACGCATCCAGTCGAATGCCGCCGTCGAACGGGGGAGCCATGAGCAAGACCACAGCCACCCGTGCGAGACCCCTGTCTCCGCATCTCCAGATCTACAAGCCGATTCCCACGATGATGATGTCGATCATCCATCGCATCACCGGCGTCGCGCTCTATTTCGGCACGCTGCTGGTCGCGATCTGGCTGATGGCGGCCGCCGGCACGGCCGAGGGCTTCGCCCGCGTGCAGGGCATCTACGGCTCGTGGCTCGGGCTGTTCGTGTTGTTCGGCTATAGCTGGGTGCTGTTCCACCACATGCTGGGCGGCATTCGCCATCTGGTGATGGATACGGGCAGCGAAGCCGCGCTCGGCAAGGACGAGTCGAGAAGGGCGGCGGTCGCGATGCCGGTCGTCTCGTTCGCGCTGGCGATTCTCGTCTGGGTCGTCGCAATCATGGCGCGGGGAGCCTGAACATGACCGACATGCGCACTCCGCTCGGCCGCGTCCGCGGCCTTGGCTCGGCCCGCGAGGGCACGATGCATTTCTGGCGCCAGCGCCTCACCGCCATCGCCAACGTGCCGCTCGTCCTGTTCATGGTCGGGCTGATGGTGGCGCTGGTCGGCGCGCCCTACGAGGACGTCCGGGCGACGCTCGCCAATCCGTTCGTGACGCTGGTAGTGATCCTCTTCTTCGTCTCCGTGCTCTATCACATGAAGCTCGGTATGCAGATCGTGATCGAGGACTACGTGCATGGCGAAGGCGCGAAGGTGGCGCTGATCGCGCTCAACACCTTCTTCCCGCTCGTCATCGGCGTCGCCTCCATCTTCGCCCTTCTCAATATCGCATTCGGAGGCTGATCCGTGGCCGACGCTGAAACCAGAATGAACGCCTCGCGGCCCGCCAGCGACAGCTATACCTATGTCGACCACAAATACGACGTCGTGGTCGTCGGCGCCGGCGGCGCAGGATTGCGCGCCACGCTCGGCATGGCCGAACAGGGGCTGAAGACGGCCTGCATCACCAAGGTCTTCCCGACCCGCTCGCACACGGTCGCCGCGCAGGGCGGCATCGCCGCCTCGTTGCAGAACATGGGCGCGGATTCGTGGCAGTGGCACATGTACGACACCGTCAAGGGGTCGGACTGGCTGGGCGACGTCGATGCGATGGAATATCTGGCGCGCGAAGCGCCCGCCGCGGTCTACGAGCTCGAGCATTACGGCGTGCCGTTCAGCCGCACCGAAGAGGGCAAGATCTACCAGCGCCCCTTCGGCGGCCACATGCAGAATTTCGGCGACGGTCCGCCCGTCCAGCGCACCTGCGCGGCCGCCGACCGGACCGGTCATGCCATCCTGCACACGCTCTACGGCCAGTCGGTCAAGAACAACGCGCAGTTCTTCATCGAGTATTTCGCGCTCGACCTGATCATGACGGACGGCGTGTGCACGGGCGTCGTCGCCTGGAACCTCGACGACGGCACGATCCACCGCTTCTCGGCCAAGATGGTGGTGCTGGCGACGGGCGGCTACGGCCGCGCCTATTTCTCGGCGACCAGCGCCCACACCTGCACCGGCGACGGCAACGGCATGGTCGCCCGCGCGGGCCTGCCCTTGCAGGACATGGAATTCGTCCAGTTCCATCCGACCGGCATCTATGGCGCGGGCTGCCTCATCACCGAGGGCGTGCGCGGCGAGGGCGGCTATCTCGTCAATTCGGAAGGTGAGCGCTTCATGGAGCGCTATGCGCCTTCGGCCAAGGACCTCGCCAGCCGCGACGTCGTCTCGCGCTGCATGACGATGGAAATCCGCGAGGGCCGCGGCGTCGGCAAGGCGAAGGACCACATCTTCCTTCACCTCGACCATCTCGACCCCGCCGTCATCCATGAGCGCCTGCCGGGCATTGCCGAGAGCGCGCGCATCTTCGCCGGCGTCGACGTGACGCGCGAGCCGATCCCGGTCCTGCCAACCGTCCACTACAATATGGGCGGCATTCCGACCAATTACTGGGGCGAGGTGCTGAACCCGACCGCGGCCGATCCGGACGCCATCGCGCCCGGCCTGATGGCCGTGGGCGAAGCGGCCTGCGCCTCGGTTCACGGCGCCAACCGCCTCGGCTCCAACTCGCTGATCGACCTCGTCGTCTTCGGACGCGCCGCCGCGATCCGCGCCGGCCAGGTGATCGACCGCGATGCGGCGATCCCGGCGATCAACAATGCTGCCTGCGACAGGATCATGGAGCGCTTCGACCGCATCCGCCATTCCAATGGCGGCACGCCGACCGCCAAGCTGCGCGACCGGATGCAAAAGGCGATGCAGGACGACGCGGCCGTGTTCCGCACCCAGGAATCGCTCGAGAACGGCTGCCGGAACGTCTCGGAGATCTGGAAGGATCTCGCCGACATCAAGGTCACCGACCGCTCGATGATCTGGAATTCCGATCTCGTCGAGACGCTGGAACTCGACAACCTGATGGCAAACGCGATCACCACGGTCTATTCGGCCGAGGCGCGCAAGGAAAGCCGCGGCGCGCACGCCCGCGAGGATTTCTCCGAGCGCGACGACGCCAACTGGCGCAAGCATACGCTGTCCTGGGTCGACGAGGCCGGCAAGGTCCGCCTCGACTACCGCCCGGTCCACACCGAGCCGATGCTGGCATTGGCCGATGGCGGCATCGACCCGGCGAAGATCGCCCCGAAGAAGCGCGTTTACTGAGGAACGGAAGAATGGTCGAAATCACCCTTCCCAAGAACTCGCGGATCAATGAGGGCAGGACCTGGCCGAAGCCGGCCGGCGCCACCAATCTGCGCGAATACAAGATCTATCGCTGGTCGCCGGACGACGACGAGAACCCGCGCACCGACACCTATTTTGTCGACATGGACGATTGCGGGCCGATGGTCCTCGACGCGCTCCTGTGGATCAAGAACAATGTCGATCCGACGCTGACGCTGCGCCGCTCGTGCCGCGAGGGCATCTGCGGTTCGTGCGCGATGAACATCGACGGCACCAACACGCTCGCCTGTACCAAGGGCGCGGACGAGGTGTCGGGCGTGGTCAAGGTCTACCCGCTGCCACACATGCCGGTGGTAAAGGATCTCGTGCCGGACCTCACCGTTCCCTATGCGCAGCTTTCCTCGATTCAACCCTGGCTACAGACGGTTTCGCCCGAGCCCGCCAAGGAATGGACGCAAAGCCATGAGGACCGCCAGAAGCTCGACGGCCTCTACGAATGCATCCTGTGCTTCTGCTGCCAGACCTCCTGCCCGTCCTACTGGTGGAACGGCGAGCGCTATCTCGGCCCCGCCGTGCTGCTGCAAGCCTATCGCTGGCTGATCGACAGTCGCGACGAGAAGACCGGCGAGCGGCTCGACAATCTGGAAGACCCGTTCCGGCTCTATCGCTGCCACACGATCATGAATTGCACGCAGGCCTGCCCGAAGGGGCTGAACCCGGCGAAGGCGATTGCCGAGATCAAGAAGATGATGATCGAGCGGCGGGTTTAGACAGCGCCAGCGCGCGTCATCCCGGAAGGGGATCGGTGCGTAGCGTTGTGACCCTATCCGGGACCCATTCCGTGACCGGGAAGCTCACGGAATGGGTCCCGACTCTCGCCTCGCTTCGCTCGGACTTCGGCCGGGATGAAGCGGGCTTGCAAGATCACGCGCCCATCCCGCAGCCTTGATTTGAAACTGCCGCACCCGGCGTTACGTTCCTTCGCAACATCCCCGGAGGACGACCATGTTGAGAACTGCCGCGCTTGCGCTTTCCCTTGCCTTCACAACCCTGCCCGCCGCCGCGCAGAACACCGAACGGGCGATCTTCGCCGGTGGGTGCTTCTGGTGCGTCGAATCCGATTTCGACAAGGTCGGCGGAGTGATCTCGACGACTTCAGGCTATATCGGCGGGACGACCGAGAATCCGACTTATGAAAACCATACCGCAGCGCGCCATCGCGAGGCGGTCGAGATCGTCTACGATCCGTCGCGGGTGAGCTATGACGCGCTGCTGGCGGCGTTCTTCCGCTCGGTCGATCCGACCGATGCGGGCGGCCAGTTCTGCGATCGGGGCTATTCCTACACGACCGCCGTCTATGCGGTCGGCGACGCCCAACTCGCCGCAGCGAGGGAAGCCAAGGCGAAGGCTTCGCAGGCGCTCGGCGGCGTGCAGCTTGCGACCGAGATCGTGCCGGCGCCGCAATTCTGGCCGGCGGAGGAATACCACCAGGACTACTACACCAAGAATCCGCTGCGCTACCGCTACTATCGCGGCGCGTGCGGGCGCGACGCGCGGGTGAAGGAAGTCTGGGGGTCCGAAGCCATGGCCGGCATCAAAGGAAGCTGATCGTCATGCGCCGGTATCCGGCCTGAGCGGCCTGCAAATTGCAGCTTTAAGGCATTCCGGCCGGTGTCGGTTTTCCGATCTCCCGGCCGGTTCCCCTCGGGTTCGGTGATCAGTGGCGGGCGGCGATGCGCTCTTCGGCGATGTCCTCGGCAATGGCGTTGGTCGGGCGCTTTTCGGCATCCGCACGGGCAAAGATGTCGGCGAGCGTCGCGGGGATCGTCTTGACGAGCTTCATCGCGCGGGCGCGGACATAGCCGCCAGGCAGGAGTTCGCTGGCGACATTGATCAGACCGCCGGCATTGATGACATAGTCGGGCGCATAGAGGATGCCGCGTTCGGCGAGAAGCGCCGCGTCGGCCTCGTTGGCGAGCTGGTTGTTGGCCGCGCCCGCGATCACCTTCGCCCTGATCATATCGATCATGCCGGCATGGATGACACCGCCGAGCGCGCAGGGGGCGAAGACGTCGAGATCGGCGGTCGCCATGGCGTCGGAAGCGAGCGTGGTCGCGCCGAAGTCCCGGACGGCCTGGTCCACGCGCGCGCTGTCGATATCGGCGACGACGAGCGTCGCGCCGGCTTCGTGCAGTTCCTCAGCTAGCCGGCGGCCGACCGAGCCCAGCCCCTGCACGCCGACGCGCAGGCCCGAAAGATCGTCGCGGCCGAAGCGGTGCTTCACGGCGGCCTTCAGCCCGAGAAAGACGCCCTGGGCGGTGACGGGCGAGGGGTTTTCGCTGCCGCCGAGCGTCGTGCCAGTGACGTTGGGCGTGCGGGCGCGCAGGAAGTCAGCGTCGGCAAGCGTCAGGCCGACATCCTCGCCGGTGTAATAGTCGCCGTCGAGGGCTGCCAGCATCTCGGCATAGGCTTCGAGGAGGTCGGGCGTCTTGTCCGTCTTCGCATTGGCGAGAATGACCGCCTTGCCGCCACCGAAGGGCATCCCGGCGATGGCTGACTTGTAGGTCATGCCGCGCGACAGGCGGAGCGCGTCGGTAATCGCGGCTTCCAGGCTCTCGTGCTTCCACACGCGCGTACCGCCCAGTGCGGGCCCGAGCCTGGTGTCATGGATCGCGACGATGGCGATCAGGCCGCGCGTCTCGTCGCGACCGAGAACGATGCGCTCATGGCCGTCGAAGCCGGGCAGGAGCTTCGCGTCGTCGGTGATGTCGGTGAGTTCGAGCGTGGAGCGCATCGCGGTGCGCTGGATGGGCTTGTGAGCCTGCAACATGGCGTTTCCTCCCGTCTGTTACATGTGCAACAGTCTAGGCGAAACGCACGGTTCTTTGGTTGCGAAGACGCAAGGGAAACGGAATTTCCCTTGCGTAAAAATCGCTGCGGTGCTCAGGAAATTACGCGAGCTTCGCGTCGAGCGTGACCTTGATCGCGCCAAGCGCCTTGGAGACCGGGCATCCGGTCTTGGCCTTCTCGGCCAGTTCCCTGAACTTCGCCTCGTCGACGCCCGGCACTTTTGCGTTCAGCTTCAGCGCACTTTCGGTGATCTCGAAGCCGCCGCCCGCCGCCGGGCCATAGGTGACGGTCGCGGTCGTCTCCAGTTTTTCGGCCGGCGTGCCGCTTTCGGCGAGAAGGTGCGAGAGCTGCATGGAAAAGCAGCCGGCATGGGCGGCGGCGATCAGTTCTTCCGGGTTGGTGCCGGACTTGCCGCTCTCGTCCTCGAAGCGGCCCTTGAAGGAATAGGGCTGCTTGGAGAAGGCGCCGCTCTGCATGTCGAGCGTGCCCGATCCATCCTTGAGCGCGCCTTGCCAGATTGCCGTTGCGTGCCTGTTCATGTTGCTCTCCTTCACGAGGGTTGGTGTCGTCCCTCAACCTAGGAGCCGGGGCGGCGGTTTCCAGTCCAACGAAGGTCCTATTGGCAGACGTCGATCCATTCCGCCCCTGTCAGCGCGACGAGGCGGTCGGTCGGCAGGCGGATGGCGGCGTTGGTGGCGCCGGCGGCCGGGACGACTTCGTCGAACTTCTGGAGCGACACGTCGCAATAGATGGGCAGCGCAGAGGGGAGTCCGAAAGGACAGACGCCCCCGACCGGGTGCGACGTCACTTCCACCACCTCGTCGGCCGGCAGCATCCGCGCCTTGCCCCCGAAGCGGTCCTTGAACTTGCGGTTGTCGAGCCGGGCAAGCCCGGAGGCGACGATCAGCATCGCCTCGTCGCCGACGCGCAGGCAGATCGTCTTGGCGATCTGGTCGGGCTCGACGCCGTGCGCCTCGGCCGCAAGCGAAACGGTGGCCGAGCTCTGCTCGGTCTCGATGACGGAAATGTCGGGAGCGTTCTCGGCGAGAAACGCGCGCACGGTTTCAAGGCTCATGTCGTGTCCTGAAGTTTCAGATGGCTTCGCCGCGCAGAAGGCGCGGAGCGGCGGGCGAAAGGCCCGAGGCCTGGCGGATGAAGAACTCCTTCAGGCGCGGCATCCGCTCGACCAGGCCAAGCCCGATGTCGCGGATCGCGCGGACGGGCGCGATGTCGTTGGAGAAGAGCCGGTTCAGGACGTCCGTGGTCACGCCCATCTGCACCGTGTCGAAGCGGCGCCAGCGCTCGTAGCGCTGGAGGACGTCGAGCGCGCCGATGTCCTGGCCGAGCCGGTCGGCATCGACCACCGTTTCGGCCAATGCGGCGGCGTCCTTGAAGCCTAGATTGAGCCCCTGGCCGGCAATCGGGTGGATTCCGTGCGCGGCGTCGCCGACGAGGGCGAAGCGCGGCTTGACGAAATCGCGCGCGAGCGTCAGGCCAAGCGGCCAGGCGCGCGGCTTGCCCTCGACATGGATTTCGCCGAGTTCGAGGCCGAAACGCTGCTCGAGTTCGTGCTCGAAGACGATCAGGTCGTCGGCGACGAGGCGCTCGGCGTCCGCTGTGCGCTCGGTCCAGACGATCGACGAACGGTTGTTGCCGTTCTCGTCGGGCGCGAGCGGCAGGGTGGCGAAGGGGCCGGCCGGCAGGAAGTGCTCTTCGGCGCGGCCATTGTGCGGGCGCTCGTGACGGACGGTGCAGACGATGCCGGACTGGCCGTAGTCCCAGTGGACCGTCCGAATGCCGGCCATGTCGCGCAGCCGCGATTTCACGCCGTCGGCGGCGACGAGCAGCCGCGCCTCGACATTCGTGCCATCCGCGAAATCGACGCGGGTTGTGGCCGGCAGTGTGGCAAAGCCGGTGACGCCCAGTCCCTCGCGGATCTCGACGCCGAGTTCGGCCGCGCGGCGACGCAAGGCGCCATTCAGATCCTTGTTGGCGACCATGTGGGCGAAAGCCTCGCCGGAGCCGACTTCGCCGTCGAAGGTCAGGAAAACGGGGCGCACGGGATCGGAGGTGCGCGAGTCCGTGACGATCATCTCCGTCATCGCCTGCGCATTCGGCGCGATCTCGGCCCAGCAGCCGAGCTGGTCGAGCATCCGGGTCGCGGCTGCCGCGATGGCCGAGGCGCGGGTGTCGCGCTGCCATACGCCTTGCGGCGCCGCATCGACGATCAGCACGACCAGGTTCGGCCGCGCGGCCTTGATCGAGACTGCGGTCGCCAGACCGACATAGCCCGCGCCGGCGATGACGATGTCGGCCGCGCTCTGTTTCGTGTCCTCAACCATGGGTCGGTCCTTCATATGCCTGTCTTCTTGACTTCGCGGTGCGTAGCTGTTGCAAACCGCGCATATTCAGCAATGTCGGCCTTCGCCGGGGGATTTCAACATGACGACCGCCATGCAGGAACTTCTGTCCATACTCGATCTGGAGCGGCTGGAACACAATTTGTATCGTGGTCGCAGCCCGCAGGCCGGCTGGCAGCGGGTCTTCGGCGGGCAGGTGATCGGCCAGGCGCTGGTCGCCGCGCAGCGGACGGTGGAAGCCGAACGCCACGTTCATTCGCTGCATTGCTACTTCATGCGGCCCGGCGATCCGTCGGTGCCGATCATCTACGAGGTTGATCGCATCCGCGACGGCGGCTCGTTCACGACCAGGCGCGTCGTCGCCATCCAGCACGGCCATGCGATCTTCTCGCTGGAAGCCTCGTTCCAGGCCGAGGAAGAGGGGCTGGAGCACCAGATCGATGGCCCGACCGACGTTCCGGAGCCCGAAACGCTGAAATCGCAGACGGAACTCATCGAGATGATGGGCAACAACGTGCCCGAGGCGATCCGCAAATTCTGGGCGCGCGAGCGGCCGCTGGAGATCAAGCCGGTCATCCTCGAACACTACACGACGCGCAAAAAACTGGCGCCGCAGCAGCGCGTATGGGTGCGCACCTCCGGCGACGTGCCGGATGACCGGGCGTTGCAGGCGGCGATCCTCGCCTATCTCTCGGACATGACGCTGCTCGACACCTCCACCTTCGCGCATGGCCGCACCGGCTTCGACCCCGACCTGATGATGGCGAGCCTCGACCATGCGATGTGGTTCCACCGCCCGCACAAGCTCGACGACTGGCTGCTCTACAGTCAGGACAGCCCGAACGCGATCGGCGCGCGCGGCTTCACCCGCGGGTTCCTGTATGGTCGCGACGGCCGCCTGATCGCCTCGGTTGCCCAGGAAGGGCTTGTGCGCGTGAAGACGACGCCCAAAAAATAGGCAAAATCAGCCGAGCCTCCAAATATTGAGCAATAATTAGGCGGTCCTCGTTTCCCGGCGGCCGCCAACGCCCCATTTCAGCCTGTTTCCCGCTCGCGCGCCAATTGGCACGCGGCTTGATTCCCTTTTGCCTGATCGCCCGCTCGCACGGCCGGCCGGCGATGACACGCAACGGCGGGGGACCGCAGGGAAAAGGGCGAAAGCTTATGAAAATCGTGATGGCCATCATCAAGCCGTTCAAGCTCGACGAGGTGCGCGAGGCGCTGACCGCCGTCGGCATCCAGGGCCTGACCGTGACCGAAGTGAAGGGCTACGGTCGCCAGAAGGGGCACACCGAAATCTATCGCGGCGCCGAATATGCCGTGTCGTTCCTGCCGAAGATCAAGATCGAGGTCGCCGTCGGCGCCGAACTCGTCGACAAGGCCGTCGAGGCGATCGCGGTCGCCGCCAAGACCGGCCAGATCGGCGACGGCAAGATCTTCGTCTACGGCATCGAACAGGCGCTGCGCATCCGCACCGGCGAAACCGATACCGACGCGCTTTGAACCTCTCGGCCGCATCGCAGGACGGGCGGGCGAACAGCCCTGCCGCGCGATGCTCACGGCAACATTCGACATGGAGACCTCAATGACATTTCCAACCATCGCGCGGGTGCGGACTTTCGCCGCGACCCTCTCGCTCACAGCCTTCACCGCCCTTCCGGCTTTTGCGCAGGAGGCTGCCGAAGAGGCCGTGGAAGCGGCTCCCGAATTCGCGTCGGCCACCGAAATGGCCTTCATCTTCAACACGCTGCTCTTCCTCATGGGCGGCTTCCTGGTGATGTGGATGGCTGCGGGCTTTGCCATGCTTGAAGCCGGGATGGTGCGCACCAAGAACGTATCGATCCAGCTCACCAAGAACGTCGCGCTCTACGCCATCGCCGGCCTCATGTATTGGGCCATCGGCTATTCGATCATGTATGTCGATGTCGGTTCGCTGATCGGCTCGTTCGGCGCCTATGGCTGGCCCGACGCCGGCACCGCCAACGAGGGCGACTATTCCGTCGCGTCGGACTGGTTCTTCCAGATGGTGTTCGTGGCCACTGCCGCCTCGATCGTCTCGGGAACGCTTGCCGAGCGCATCCGCTTGTGGCCGTTCCTGCTCTTCGTCGTCATCCTGACGGGCATCCTCTATCCGATCACCGGCGCCTGGACCTGGGGCGGCGGCTGGCTTTCCGAAATGGGCTTTTCCGATTTCGCCGGCTCGACCATCGTCCATGGCATCGGCGGCTGGGCAGCCCTCGCCGGCGCCATCCTGCTGGGTGCGCGCGAGGGCAAATACGGCCCCAATGGCCAGGTCCTGCCGCTGCCGGGCTCCAACATGGCGCTCGCCACGCTGGGCACCTTCATCCTCTGGCTCGGCTGGTTCGGCTTCAACGGCGCCTCGCAGCTTGCCATGGGCACCAATGGCGACGTTTCCGACATCAGCCGCATCTTCGCCAACACCAATCTGGCGGCGGCCGGCGGCGTGGTCGCGGCCCTGGTCCTGACCCAGCTTCTCTACAAGAAGGTCGACATCACCATGGTGCTGAACGGGGCGCTCGCGGGTCTCGTCTCGATCACCGCCGAGCCGCTTCAACCCGGCCCGTTCCTGGCCATCCTGATCGGCGCGGTCGGCGGCGTGATCGTGGTCTTCGCGGTGCCGATGCTCGACAAGCTCAAGATCGACGATGTCGTCGGCGCGATCCCGGTCCACCTTTTCGCCGGCATATGGGGCACGCTGATCGTGCCGCTGTCCAACAGCGAGGCGAGCTTCGTCACGCAGATCATCGGCATCGTAGCCATGGGCGGCTTCACCTTCATCGCCTCCTTCGTGGTCTGGATGGCGATCAAGGCGACGATCGGCATCCGCGCCTCGAAGGAAGACGAGATGCGGGGGCTCGACGTGGCCGAGATCGGCGTCGAAGCCTATCCCGAATTCACCTCGTCCAGCACGCGCTGATCTATCCATCCCGTCGCAATGTCGGACCTCCGGCATTGCAACCTTGGGGCCCGGTTCGCCGGGCCCCTTTTTCGTTTGCCGCCCATGGTTAATGCGCCCTTAACCCCCTGCCGTTAGCGTCGGGCGAATCTGGCGCCGATCAAGCGGCGCGACGGGCATACGGGGTCAGCCATGCGGTCGCAGTCACACGCACTCACCTTGAACGAGGGCGATAGCGGGTTCACCGGCTTCCTGCGCCGGCAGGTGCGCAAGCTGGCGGGCACTGCGATTCTCGTGACGGTCGCCGCCGTCGTCGCGAGCCTTGCCACCTGGAACGTCGCCGATCCGAGCTTCAGCCATGCGACCGACAACCCCGTCACCAACGCCGCCGGCTATCCCGGCGCCGTCGTGTCCGACCTTCTGATGCAGTTCTTCGGCCTCGGCTCGGTGGTCGCGCTGGTCCCGGCCATCGTCTGGGCGATCGGGCTGGTGCTTGGGCGCGGCATCCTGCAACCGGGCAAGCGCGTCTTCGCCTGGTTCGGCGCGGCCGCGCTCGGCTCGGGGATCATCGGCTGCATGGAAGCGCCGCCGACCTGGCCGCTGCCGTCCGGCCTTGGCGGCGTCTTCGGCGACATCGTGCTGGCGCTGCCGGGCCGGTTCATCGGTGCCTATCCTAGCGGGCTGGCGGGCTTCATCACGGCGTCGCTTCTCTTCATTCCCGCCGGCGCGCTGCTCTACGTCGCCTGCAACGCGCTGACGGCCAGACCCGTCGAACGCAAGAAGCTTGCCCGCAAACCGGCCGAGGAAGAGGTCGACGAGGACGATTACGACGACGAGGATTTTGACGACGAAGGCACCGAGGGCCGGTTCCTGGCGCTTGGCGCGATCGCCCATATGTGGCTTTCGGCGCAGGCGTTCCTCCGCCGTCACGGCGGCGGAGCGCTGGCTGCCCGCACGCGCCACCACGACGACACGCTCGAGGCGCTGGACGAGATCGAAAACCGGCCCGCATCCCCTGCCGGCCGTGTCGAGCCCGGCTTCGAGCCGGCTCCGCGCGCCGCCGCGCCGTCGATCGAGCCGCCCTTCGACGTCGACGACATCGGTCTCGACGAGGACGACCTCGACCCGGACACGCCCGTGCCGACGCCGCAGGAAATCGCCGCCCGGCGGGCCCAGGCGGCGGCCCGGCCGGCGGCGCCGCAGGCACGCGTGGAGCAGGCCCCGCCGCGCCCGATGCCCAGCGTT
The DNA here is from genome assembly GCF_029210365.1 of Mesorhizobium sp. YIM 152430. Taxonomy (GTDB): domain Bacteria; phylum Pseudomonadota; class Alphaproteobacteria; order Rhizobiales; family Rhizobiaceae; genus Aliihoeflea. The sequence continues at coordinate 263,526 of NZ_JARGES010000020.1, read as the reverse complement.
GCGAGCGCCCGCGCGCCGGTCTCGAACGGCTTCGAAATGCCCGACCTCGCCTTCCTGTCCGAACCGAAGGCGATGGCGCGCGACGCCTCGGTCTCCAAGGAAGCGCTGGAGCAGAACGCCCGAATTCTCGAAGGCGTGCTGGAGGATTTCGGCGTCAAGGGCGAGATCATCCAGGTCCGTCCCGGTCCGGTGGTCACGCTCTACGAACTCGAACCTGCGCCCGGCATCAAGTCGTCGCGCGTCATCGGCCTTGCCGACGACATCGCGCGCTCGATGAGCGCGATCGCCGCCCGCGTCGCCGTCGTGCCCGGCCGCAACGCGATCGGCATCGAACTGCCCAACGCCAAGCGCGAAACCGTCTATCTGCGCGAAATCCTCGCCAGCCAGGATTTCGACCAGACCAAGGCCAAGCTCGCGCTGGCGCTCGGCAAGTCGATCAATGGCGAGGCGGTGATCGTCGACATCGCCAAGATGCCGCACGTCCTCGTCGCCGGCACCACCGGTTCGGGCAAGTCGGTCGCCATCAACACGATGATCCTGTCGCTGCTCTACCGCATGACGCCGGACGAGTGCCGCCTGATCATGATCGACCCGAAGATGCTGGAACTCTCCGTCTATGACGGCATCCCGCACCTTCTGACCCCCGTCGTCACCGACCCCAAGAAGGCCGTCGTCGCGCTCAAATGGACCGTGCGCGAGATGGAGGACCGCTACCGCAAGATGTCGAAGGTCGGCGTGCGCAACATCGACGGTTTCAACCAGCGCGTGGCACAGGCGGAGAAAAAGGGCGAGCAGATCAGCCGCACGGTGCAGACCGGCTTCGACCGCGAGACCGGCGAGGCGATCTACGAGACCGAAACGCTCGAAATGGAGCGGATGCCCTATATCGTCGTCATCATCGACGAAATGGCCGACCTGATGATGGTCGCCGGCAAGGACATCGAGGGCGCGGTGCAGCGCCTCGCGCAGATGGCGCGCGCGGCCGGCATCCACGTCATCATGGCGACGCAGCGCCCGTCGGTCGACGTCATCACCGGCACGATCAAGGCGAACTTCCCGACCCGCATGTCCTTCCAGGTCACGTCCAAGATCGACAGCCGCACCATCCTCGGCGAGCAGGGCGCCGAACAGCTCCTCGGCATGGGCGACATGCTCTATATGGCCGGCGGCGGGCGCATCCAGCGCGTTCATGGGCCCTTCGTCGCCGATGACGAGGTCGAGAAGGTCGTCGCGCACCTCAAGCTTCAGGGTGTGCCCGAATATCTCGATTCGATCACCGAGGACGACGAGGAGGACGAGGGCGGCGGCTCTTCGGGCAAGTCCGGCGGCAGCGGCAACAGCAATCTCGACGATTCCGACGATCCCTACGACCAGGCGGTCGCGGTCGTCCTGCGCGACGGCAAGGCGTCGACCTCCTACATCCAGCGACGCCTGGGCATCGGATACAACCGCGCGGCTTCGATCATCGAGAAGATGGAGCAGGAGGGCATCGTCGGCCCGGCCAACCATGCCGGCAAGCGTGAGATTCTCGTGCCGACCGAGGATGAGACTTACTGATGCAGGAAGGGGGCGCGACAAAATTGCCGCGCATCCGGCCAAACTAAAGCCCCACTGGCGCGTTATCCGCGTCAGTTGAGGGCAACACAGATGATTTCGCGAGTTTCAAGAATGGCAAAATCCAGTTCGAAGACCCGCCGCAGCGTTCTTGCGCTTGGCATGGGCGCTGCGCTTGTCGCCGCCTCCGGCATCCTGCCGCATGGCGGCACGGCCCGTGCGCAGCCCGCCGAGGCGCAAGCGATCGCCGATCACTTTTCCTCCGTGAAGACGATGATGGGCGATTTCGTCCAGTTCGGCCCGAGCGGCGAGCAGACCGGCGGCAAGTTCTTCATCGAGCGGCCGGGCAAGGTGCGCTTCAACTACGAAAATCCGTCGACCTTCAAGGTCACGGCGGACGGCACGTCGGTCGTGCTGGAAAACGCGCGCATGAACACGGCGGATCTCTATTCGCTGTCGTCCACCCCGCTGAAGCTGCTTCTCGACGAGCGGATCGACCTGTCCGGCAACAAGGTGCAGGACGTGCGCCAGGAAGCCGACGCGACGACGATCACGCTCGCCGACCGCTCGGTTTTCGGAAATTCGACCATTACCATGATGTTCGATCCGCAGAATTACGAGCTGAAGCAGTGGACGATCCGCGACGCGCAGGGCAAGGACACGACGGTGATGATCTACAACGTCCAGTCGGGCGTCACCTTCGACCGCTCGGTCTTCGCGATCAATTACGACCGCATCAACGAGATGGTCTCGCCCAACCGCTGAGTTGTGGACGAGCGGCCTTTCCGGCCGGTTCTCGTGCCTGAAGCTTGAGTTCGACGGATGCGGCTGGCAGGGTCCGGCCGCATTCTTCATTTCGGGCGCAGCTTCTCCATGCCGTTTTCCATCGCCACCTGGAACATCAATTCCGTTCGCCTGCGTATGCCGCTGATCGAGCAATTCGTGAGCCGCTACCGGCCGGACGTGCTGTGCCTTCAGGAGACGAAATGCCCCGATGACCTCTTCCCGCTGAAGGCGCTGCGCAAGCTCGGCTACGCCCATATCGAGATCAGCGGCCAGAAGGGCTATCACGGCGTCGCCACCATCTCGCTGCGCCCGCTGGAAATCGTCGAGAAGCGCGATTTCTGCACGATGGGCGACTGCCGGCACCTTGCCGCCAATGTCGAGGCGGGCGGCCACAAGATTCTCGTCCACAATTTCTACGTGCCGGCCGGCGGCGACGAGCCGGACCCCGCGATCAACCCGAAATTCCGCCACAAGCTCGATTTCGTTGCCGAGATGCATGGCGTTCCGGCAATGAGCGGCGAGGCGGCGGCGTCCATCCTCGTCGGCGACCTGAACATCGCGCCGCTCGAAGCCGACGTCTGGTCGCACCGCCAGCTTCTCAACGTCGTCAGCCACACGCCGATCGAGACGGAAAGCTTCGAGGCGATGCGCCGGGCGGGCAACTGGGTCGACCTGATGCGCCAGGCGATCCCGGAGCCGGAACGGATCTATACCTGGTGGAGCTACCGCGCGAAGGACTGGGAGGCGTCCAATCGCGGCCGCCGCCTCGACCATGTCTGGTCGTCCGCGAACATCGCGCCGAAGCTGTCGTCGATCGAGGTGCTGAAGGAAGCGCGCGGCTGGGAGCGCCCGTCGGACCATGTGCCGGTGATTGCGCGGTTTGATCTCGACTGATCGAGCGTCAGTCCGAAAACCGCGGCGCCAAGCTTTGGATGTCCGCCAACAGCACACCCAGATTGTCCGTGATGCGCTGGTGGAGCAGGGCGGCCGTTTCGGGATATTCGGTGAGAATGCGCCGGAAGAGGGTGCGGTTGAGCCGGATCAGTTCGACATCGCTCGTTGCCAGCGCGCCGGTCAGGCGGGTGGTGGGGGCGATGATGGCGAGTTCGCCGAGCATGGCGCCGGGGCCGACTTCGGCGAGGTTGACGCGCTTGCCATCGCGCTCGCGAAAGAGCGACACCGTTCCGGTCGTCACCACATAGCCGCTCTCGGCCGACTGGCCCTCGCGGTAGAGGACGCGACCGGCGGCCAGGCGCAGGCTTTCAGCGCCGAAGGCGAGCAGCCGCAACTGCTCCGACGTGAAGCCGGAAAGCAGTTCCACGCCCGAGAGAATGCGAATGTCGTCGTCCAAGGCCATCGGCGTCCCCGTCTGCGCGCGCCGACCCCCATCGGCTGCGGCAGCACGTCCATGCCTGCAATCAGGGCACGAGCTTGTATCCGCCGCTTTCTGTCACAAGAATTTCGGCATTGGAAGGATCGCGCTCGATCTTCTGGCGCAGGCGGTAGACATGGGTTTCGAGCGTATGCGTGGTGACGCCGGAATTGTAGCCCCAGACCTCTTCCAAAAGCACGTCACGGGTGACGACCTTCTTGTCGGCCCGGTAGAGATATTTGATGATCGAGGCTTCCTTTTCCGTCAGGCGGATCTTGCCGCCCTTGGCGTCGGTGAGAAGCTTCTGGCTCGGCTTGAAGACATAGGGGCCGACATTGAAGGTCGCGTCCTCACTCTGCTCGTGCTGACGGAGCTGGGCGCGGATACGGGCAAGAAGAACGGCAAAGCGAAAGGGCTTGGTGACATAGTCGTTGGCGCCCGCTTCGAGGCCGAGGATCGTGTCGGAATCCGTATCCTGCCCGGTCAGCATGATGATCGGCGCCTTGTAGCCGCCCTTGCGCAGGATCTTCACGGCCTCGCGGCCATCCATGTCCGGCAGGCCGACATCCATGATGAGCAGGTCGACGATGCCGCCGCGCGCGGTCTGCACGCCCTTGGCGGCGGTCGGCTCCTGGAGGACGTCGAATTCCTCGTAGAGCGACAACTGGTCGGCGAGGGTCTCGCGCAGATCATTGTCGTCGTCGACGATGAGAATGGTGCGTGACGTCATCGTTCAGTCCATCTGGTTGAGACATCTGTCTTGTTGAGAAGTTCGGGAGTTCCGCCTATCGCTGTAGGCTGCGCGGGAATGTCGGAAAAGTCTCTCACGGTGATTTGCTTGAGCAATCGATCATACTCCAAAATCCGTGAGTGCAAGGGCGATGCGGCGAAAAAAGGACGCTTTGTCAAACATATGGTAGTGCGGCCGCGGCCCGGCGACCAGAGGCGGGGATTGCTGGCGGTCGGAAACAGGGTTCTGCGCTGTGCGCTCGGCAAGGGCGGCATCCGCTCGGTCAAGCGCGAAGGCGACGGCGCGACGCCGCTCGGACCGATGCGGCTCCTGACCGCCTTCGTGCGCCGCGACCGCCCGCGCCGCCTCGTCTCCGGCCTTGCGCTCGACCCGATCCGCCTCTCGGACGGCTGGTGCGATGCGGCCGGCGATCGCAACTACAACCGCCCCGTGCGTCTACCCTACGCCGCCAGTCACGAGCGGATGCGGCGCGAGGATCATCTCTATGACGTGGTGATCGTGCTCGACGCGAATATCCGTCCGCGCCGGCGCGGGATGGGCAGCGCGATCTTCTTTCATCTCGCCCGGCCGGGCTATGCGCCCACCGAGGGCTGCATCGCGGTCCATCCGCGCGACATGGACTGGCTTTTGCCGCGGCTCTCGCCGCGCACCGTCGTCACCGTTTCGCGATAGTCACACGCCCAGCCAGCCGATGATCGCGCCCATGATCAGCGCCACGCCGAGCCAGTGGCCGCCATCGATCAGCGTCAGATCCCAGCCATAGGCCTGATAACGGTGGTTGACGGCCATGACGGTCACCATGAAGCCGAGCCAGACGAAGAAGCCGGAGACGATGCCGTTTTCCAGCGTGACCTGTCCCGTTCCCAGATGCCCGATGACGCCGGCAAGAACCCAGGCCATGACGAGTTCGGCGCCGAAGGTGACGCCGAGAATGGCAGCGCCGGGCCGTGCATGAACGGCATCGATCCGGCCAGCCCTCATCCAGGCTTTCGAAAGAACGCCGTAATATCCGGCGCCGAAGATGAAGGCGGCGATCGCCGCCAGAAGGACCGAAAGATAGTTGATGCCCGCGAAGTCCATCGTCCCCTCCCAACGACGAAAATGCGATGCTGACAGGTTCCGGATACAGGTCAAGCTGGTCTAGACGAATTGCCAGACCCTGGTCCGCTTCACGTCTGCGTCTTCGAGAATGCGCGTCACCGGCACTTCGTAACGGGCAAGCCCCGTCAGGCGTTCGCGCGGCAGGTAAGCGCGGCCCGGATCGCCGACGAGGACGGTGATGCCCGCCGCCGCCAGATCGCGCAGCCAGGGCACCAGCCGTTCGGCAAAGGCGCGGTCGTAGAAGACGTCGCCGGCCAGAAGCACGTCGCAGATGGGCGTTTCGCCGACGAGGTCGCGATCGGTGGTCGCGACCGTCACGTCGTTCGCGGCCGCGTTGAGCGCAACGGCGGCGGCGCAGAACGGATCGATGTCGCTGGCAAGGACGCTCGCCGCGCCCGCCTTCATCGCCGCGATGGCGACAAGGCCGGAACCCGTGGCAAAATCGACCACGCGCTTGCCTGCGACGGTTTCGGGATGGTCGAGCACGTAACGCGCGAGACCCTGCCCGCCGGCCCAGGCGAAGGCCCAGAAGGGCGGCTCGAGGCCGATGGCTTCGAGCTCGGCCTCGGTGCGGTGCCAGAGCTCATGCGCCTCGTCGGCCAGATGCAGCCGGATTTCGGGCACGTGCGGCGGCGCGATCAACGCCGTGTTGGCAAGGATGAAATCGTGCCTGTCTTTCAAGGAATTTTCTTGAATCCGGCCATCCGGCACACTTCCGCCCACTCGTCCTCGGTCACGGGCTGGACCGAGAGTCGCATGGAGGTGACGAGCGACATGTCGGCGAGCTTGGGATTGGACTTGACCTCGGCAAGCGTGACAGGTGTCGGCACCTTTTCGACGGCGCGCACATCGACGCACTCCCAGCGCGGATCGTCGGTCGTGGAATCGGGATGGATTTCGCCGCACACCTCGACGATGCCGACCACTTCGAGCCCGATATTGGAATGGTAGAAGAAGCCGCGGTCGCCGATCTTCATCGCCCGCATGTTGTTGCGCGCCTGATAGTTGCGCACGCCGTCCCATTCCTGGCCCTTTTTCCCCTTCGCCTTCAGATCGTCGAAGGAAAAGACGTCGGGCTCCGACTTGAACAGCCAGTATTGCATCAGGCGGCATCCGGCTTCTTGAAGATCCAGTTCCACGGGCGGATGTCGACGCTCTCGAACAGACCGGCCTTCGCATAGGGGTCGCCATCGGCGATCGCGCGGGCGGCGTTCTCGTCCTCGACCTCGACGGCGACCATGGAGCCGGTCGGCTTGCCTTCGGTATCGAGGAACGGGCCGGCAAAGCGCAGCGCGCCCTTGGCGTCGAGGCCATTGAGGTAGTCGACATGGGCCGGGCGATTGTCGAGCCGGGTCTGCATGTGCCCCGGCTTGTCCTTGCACAGAAGAATGTAGATCACACGCGCGCCCTTTCTCGTTCAATCGGTTCGGGTTTGGAGATAGTCCGGCGGCGGCCCCAAAAGCAAGACGGCCATGCGTCCGGTGAGACACATGGCCATCCTCGAGCGGGACTGTCGCTTCGGGCCTACGCCGCGCCGGCGATCTTGGCCGACTTTTCAAAACGCTTGCGCTCGTGCGGGTCGAGATAGAGCTTGCGCAGGCGAATCGTCTTCGGAGTGACCTCGACGAGTTCGTCGTCCTGAATCCAGGCCAGCGCGCGTTCCAGCGTCATGCGGATCGGCGGGGTGAGGCGCACGGCCTCGTCCTTGCCGGCGGCGCGGATATTGGTGAGCTTCTTGCCCTTGAGCACGTTCACTTCGAGATCGTTGTCCCTCGAATGGATGCCGATGATCATGCCGGCATAGACCTTGACGCCCGCGTCGATGACCATCGGGCCGCGATCTTCGAGGTTCCACATGGCGAAGGCGACCGACTCGCCCTGGTCGTTGGAGATCAGCACGCCGTTGGTGCGGCCGGCGAGCTCGCCCTTGTAGGGCTGGTAGGAGTGGAACAGGCGGTTCATCACGGCGGTGCCGCGCGTGTCGGTCAAGAGTTCCGACTGGTAGCCGATCAGGCCGCGCGTCGGCGCGTGGAAGACGAGGCGCTGGCGATCGCCGCCCGACGGGCGCAGCTCGACCATGTCGGCCTTGCGCTCGGACATCTTCTGCACGACGACACCCGAATGCTCCTCGTCGACGTCGATCACAACTTCTTCGATCGGCTCCAGCAGGTCGCCGTTTTCGTCCTTCTGCATGACGACGCGCGGACGCGAAACGGCAAGCTCGAAGCCCTCGCGGCGCATGGTCTCGATCAGGACGGCAAGCTGCAATTCGCCGCGGCCGGAAACATAGAACGAATCCTTGTCGGCCGATTCCTCGATCTTGAGCGCGACGTTGCCCTCGGCCTCCTTCATCAGGCGGTCGCGGATGACGCGGCTCGTGACCTTGTCGCCCTCGGTGCCGGCGAGCGGCGAATCGTTGACGATGAAGGACATGGTGACCGTCGGCGGATCGATCGGCTGCGCCTGCATCGGCTCGGTCACGGACGGGTCGCAGAACGTGTCGGCGACAGTGCCCTTGGACAGGCCCGCGATCGCGACGATGTCGCCCGCCTGGGCCTCGTCGATCGGCTGGCGCTCGAGGCCGCGGAAGGCGAGGATTTTGGACACGCGGCCGTTTTCGAGCAGCGAGCCGTCATGGTGCAGCACCTTGACCGACTGGTTCGGCTTCAACGTGCCCGACGCGATGCGGCCGGTGATGATGCGGCCGAGGAACGGGTTGGCCTCGAGGATCGTGCCGATCATGCGGAACGGGCCGGGCGCGACGGTCGGCTCGGGAACATGCTTCAAAACGAGGTCGAAGAGCGGCGCGAGCTTTTCATCCTTCGGGCCTTCCGGGTTCTCGGAGACCCAGCCGTCGCGGCCGGAGCCATAGAGGATCGGGAAGTCGAGCTGTTCGTCGGTCGCGTCGAGCGCGGCGAAGAGGTCGAACACCTCGTTGACGACCTCGACATGGCGGGCGTCGGGGCGGTCGATCTTGTTGATGACGACGATCGGGCGAAGACCGACCTTCAGCGCCTTGCCGACGACGAACTTGGTCTGCGGCATCGGGCCCTCGGCGGCGTCGACGAGGACGATCGCGCCATCCACCATCGACAGGATGCGCTCGACTTCGCCGCCGAAATCGGCGTGACCCGGCGTGTCGACGATGTTGATGCGGGTGTCCTTCCAGTCGACCGAGGTCGCCTTGGCGAGGATGGTGATGCCGCGCTCCTTTTCCAGATCGTTCGAATCCATCGCGCGTTCGGCGACGCGCTGGTTCTCGCGGAACGAGCCGGACTGCTTCAGGAGTTCGTCGACGAGCGTGGTCTTGCCATGGTCGACGTGCGCGATGATCGCGATGTTGCGGAGCTTCATTATGGGTACCCTGGGGGTTTTTGCGGCCAGCGACCAACATGGCGCGGCGATTGCGTTGGCGCGCTCTTACAGGTTTTTTCGCAAATGCGAAAGGGGGCGCGGGGCGCGCCTCGGACGGGAATGACCGGGCGCGATATCGACAGCGGCCCGTGCGCACATCCTAGATCAGCGCGGGCGCGACCGTGGTCAGGATGAATTGGCGCAGGAAGAAGATCAGCAGAAGGAGGATGATCGGCGAAATGTCGATGCCGCCGAGATCCGGCAGCAGGCGCCGGATCGGCCGCAACGCCGGTTCGGTGACCTTTTGCAGGAAATGGCCGATCGTGCCGACGAACTGGTTGCGCGGATTGACGACGTTGAAGGCGTAGAGCCAGGAGAAGATCGCCGACAGGATGATCAGCCACCAGTAGATGTCGAGCGCCAGGATGATGGTCTGAATGAGGGCGATCATGCCGGTCTCCATGGGTCGCGATCGGCCGCGACCGATGCTCTTTCGTTGGTGGCCGACATGTAAACGCTGGCTGTTTGCGCGACAAGCCCCGAGCGCCTTCGCAAGACCGCTGCGGCACAAACATGTGCTTGACAGGAAACGAGGCCAATCCCTAAATGCCGACCACTGGTCACGGGGCTGTAGCTCAGTTGGGAGAGCGCGTCGTTCGCAATGACGAGGTCAGCGGTTCGATCCCGCTCAGCTCCACCAGTGTTTTTCAGCACGAAAGCTATTCGCTCCGGTATCCGGCACGATCCTGAAGGATGGGGCCGTTTCGTTCGTCCGGCCGCACCCCGGCAAAGGCGAAGCCATGCTGGTCATCAATCCTATAAATGATATCTGGTATAAGATATAAGAATTCAGGAATGGCGTTTTCGATCGCCGATCCTCGTGGTCCGCCTCCTGCCGGGACGAGCGAGCGCCAAGGAGCGGCCGAGGCGGCGGTCCGATATGGTTGGGATCGGCGGGTGCTCTGTCGCCGGGTTGCGTGCCAAACCACCGTGGATGCACTCGATTCTATCGAGGGCGCATCAAAACTGAACTGACGGAAAACGACAGATCGTTGCGGTTGTCGGAAGTGAAATCGTCAAGCCGGCTCCGCTTCGTTGGAGCCGGTTCGACGGTCACGCGCTGCGATAGAGTTTCGTCATCGAAAATTCGCGGTGTCCGAGCGCCTCGGCCGCCGTGTTGCGGCCGTTCGCCGTGCGCACGATCATGTCGATCAGCGCGTCGCCCGCTTCGTCGATCGTCATCTCGCGCCGCAGGATGCCCGACACGTCGACATCGACATGCTCTCCCATCGTGCGCACCGTGCGCGGATTGGCGGTGATCTTGATGACCGGCACGATCGGATTGCCGATCACGTTGCCCTGTCCGGTCGGGAAGGTGTGGATCACATAGCCGCCCGCCGCCATCAGCGTCACGCATTCGGCCGCGGCGGAGGAGGAATCCATGAAATAGAGCCCGTTGCCCGATTTCGGCATCTCCGCCGGCTCGAGAATGTCGATATATTTCGACGTGCGGCCGATCTTTTCGAGATTGCCGAGCGCCTTTTCCTCGATCGTCGTCAGTCCGCCCTCGATGTTTCCCTTCGTCGGCTGGCTTTCGGACAGATCGTCGGTCTTGAACTGCTCGATGACGTCGTCCTGATACGCCTTCCACATCCTGTACCAGCGCTCGCCGACCTCGGGGTTGATCGCGCGCGCCTTGGCGATGTGCTCGGCGCCGGTGATCTCCGACGTCTCGCCGAAGCAGCCATAGATGCCTTCGGGCAGGAGCTTGTCATACATGTTGCCGACCGTCGGGCAGGAGCCGAGCCCGGTGGTCGTGTCGCTCTCGCCGCATTTGGTCGAGACCCACAGTTCCGAGATCGAGCATTCCTCGCGCTGCAATTCGGTGGCGTAGTGGACGAACTCCTTGGCCTTGCGGCTCGCGTCCATGATCGTCTTCAGATCGCCGTTCTGCTCGATCGAGAAACCGGCCACCGGCTTGCCGGTCTCGGCGATGCCGTCGACGATCTTCTTGGTCCAGCCAGGCTCGATGCCGATGACGACGACGGCGGCGACGTTGGGATTGGCGCCGGTGCCGATCATGGTGCGGAAATGCAGTTCCAGATCCTCGCCGAACTGCAACCGTCCATAGGCGTGCGGCAGCGCCATCGTGCCCTTGATGTTGTTGGCGACCGCCTCGCAGGCGGCATTGGAAATGTCGTCGACCGGCAGGATGATCACATGGTTGCGCACGCCGACGCGGCCATTGTCGCGTCGGTAGGCCTTTATCGTCCGGTTGGAATATTTCGATGCCATGGTCGGCTCCTACCAGCGCTTGGTCTTGAGATTGTGGACGTGGACGTGGCCGCCCTTCTCCACGTCGGCGACGAATTTGCCGATGTCCTCGCCATATTTGATCGCCGTGTCGCCGCTCCTGATGTCGGCAAGCGCGACCTTGTGGCCGATCGGCACGTCGGCCTTCGCCTCCAACTCGAAGCTGGAATTGTCGTGCGTGACGACGCCGAGCATCCTGGTGCCCGCCGTCAGCCCCTCGACGACGACGACGCCGACATTGTCCTTGTGTTCGTGAACGAGCAGATGGGGGATCGTTACCATGCGCGGCTCCTGCGAGAAACGGCTAGTCTTATATAAGACATGCGATATGTTTTTTGATAATGTCAATGCCTCGGCGGCCATGTGATCCTTGCGAGGCGGCAGGGGCGAGCGGAGACCAATTGGTCGGATCCACAGCGATGGGGCGAAGGGAGAAATCATCACCATGAACAACCCGTTTCACCTGACCGGCAAGGTCGCGGTCGTCACCGGCTCGACCCGCGGGATCGGACGGGCCATCGTCGAACTCTTCGCCGAACTCGGTGCCTCGGTCGTCGTGTCGAGCCGCAAGGCGGAGATTTGCGACAATGTCGCGGCCGGCATCACGGCCAAAGGGGGGCAGGCGATCGCGGTTCCTTGCAACATTACGCGGCGCAGCGAGGTCGAAGCGCTCGTCTCGACGACGCGCGACAGGCTCGGCCCGATCGACATCCTTGTTTGCAACGCCGCCGTCAATCCGGTCTACGGGCCGCTGTCGCAGATGACCGACGAAGCCTTCGACAAGATCATCGACGCCAACGTGAAGAGCAATCTCTGGCTGGCGAACCTCACGATTCCGTCAATGGCGGAACAGGGCGGCGGCGCGGTCGTCATCGTGTCGTCCATCGCCGGCATTCGGGGAACCGACAGGATCGGCGGCTACGGCATCTCGAAAGCGGCCGACTTCGCCCTTGCGCGCAACCTCGCCGTTGAGTGGGGGCCGAGAAATGTGCGCATCAACTGCATCGCGCCGGGACTGGTGAAGACCGATTTCGCGCGTGCTCTTTGGGAAGACGAGGAACTGCTTGCCGAACGCAACCGGACGACCCCGTTGCGCCGCATCGGACATCCCGCAGAGATCGCGTCGATCGCCGCCTTCCTCGCATCCGACGCATCGAGCTTCGTCACCGGCCAGACCATCGTGGCCGATGGCGGGGTGACAATTGCCTGAGAATAGTGCCGCAACGATGACAATATTGGTGGTTTCGATGAAGGGCAGAGCGGCAATCGAGGGAATGAATAGGGTTGCAAACAACGCCCTGCGAAAGTGCAGCGATATTGGTCGATTGTGCTGAAATACATACGAACTGCGCGCATTGTTCGACGGGGTTCGACCGATCACTGGCAGGTCGTTCAAAATGATCTGATTGCATTGAGCCGAGTTGGACAAAAGCCGGACGGGATGCAATGGTCCGAACGGGAGGAGTAAACCGCAGACTGGGCAATTCCGACGACGATGTCGAGCCACCACCGGCATCCTTCGGCCCGGCGATTGCCATCGACAATGAGAACTGCGTGCGACCGGGGAGGTTGGGTCCGGTCACGCAGAATCCGACGATTTGGAAGACTACAGAGGAGGAGCATTCATGATTGGCACTTCATTGCGTTGCCGTACCGCGGTTGCGGCCGGGATTCTTTGCGTCGTCGCCGGAGCGGGTCCGTCGCTTGCGCAGGATATCGAACTGCCCGGCCAACTTGCCTGGACGGCCTACGATGTCGGCTCTGGCGGCTACAATCAGGCGGTCGCCATCGGCGGCGCGCTGAAGAACGAGCTGGGCATCGATCTGCGCGTGCTGCCCGGCCGGAACGATGTTTCGCGTCAGGTTCCTCTACGCCAGGGGCGGGTTCAGTTCTCGGCGACGGGCGTCGGGGCATCCTACCTCGCCCAGGAAGGTGTCTTCGAGTTCGGCGGCGCCGATTGGGGACCGCAGGCGGTGCGCCTGCTCCTTGCAGCCAATGGCGACGGCAATCTCGGCATCGGCGTCGCGGCCGACGCAGGCATCGAGACGATCGCGGATCTGGCCGGCAAACGGGTCGCCTATGTCGTCGGCGCACCGTCGCTGAACGAGAACATCACGGCAATCCTGGCCTTTGCGAACCTGACATGGGACGACGTGCAGCGCGTGGAGTTCTCGGGTTTCGGCGCGGCCTGGGAAGCGATCATCAACGACCAGGCCGACGCTGCATTCGCGGCCTCGACGTCGGGCCAGGCCTATCAGCTCGAAGCCTCGCCGCGCGGCCTGTTCTGGCCGCCCCTGCCGCATGACGACACGGAAGGCTGGCAACGACTCCAGGAGCGGGCACCGTTCTTCATCCCCAATGACGGCACCGAAGGCGCGGCGATGGGTCCGGACAATGTCAACGAGGCGGCGACCTATCCCTACCCGGTGCTCACGACCTATGCCGAGCAGGACACAAATCTCGTCTACAACATGACGAAAGCGATGGTCGAACTCTATCCGGTCTATCAGGACAGCGCGCCGGGGATCAACGGCTGGGCTCTCGACAACCAGGTGTTTGCCTGGGCTGTGCCCTATCACGAAGGTGCTGTGGAGTATTTCCGCGAGGCGGGCGTGTGGACCGAAGAGCATGACGCGCACAACGAGGCCCTGATCGAGCGGCAGGGCGTTCTGGCCGCGGCATGGGAGGAAATGCAGGGCGAGGAGGTCGCGGAAGCGGATTTCGAGACACGCTGGATGGAACTGCGCGCCCGGAAGCTGGAAGAGGCCGGGCTGAGCGTGGTCTTCAACTAGTCGAGCGGCCAACGAGTGCGGCGGCCTGCGCGGGCCGCCGCCTGTCCGCTTCCAGCACGGGAACCCTGCGATGACCGGTCAGCATGTCACGGGAGGCGCCAAGAGTGCGTCTCCCACGGAAACGGCGGTCCTGCAGGACCATGCAAAAGACGAAATCGCCCAGGAACTGCGCCATCGTCTCCTGCCCGGATCGATGCGCTGGGTGCTGGCCGTTGCGACGCTTGCGGCGATCGCGCTGGCCGTCAACCAGCTTTTCAACCTTCGCCTGTTGCCCGTCACAATCCTCGATCCGCAATATCTGTACATTCTGTCCGGCATCTTCCTGGCCATGACGTTCATTGCGTTTCCGGCATTCGCAGGCGCGCCGAGCCACCGGATCCCCTGGTACGATTTCATCCTGGCCGGTGCCAGCGCGGGCGTGTCAGGATATTTCGCATACACCGCCCATACGAGCCTTCTACAAGGCTGGGAGTATGGTGCGCCGCCGCTTGCGACCTATCTGAGCTTCGTTCTGTGGGCGCTCATCCTCGAGGGCGCTCGCCGAACCGGCGGAATCATCATCTTCGTGCTGGTCCTTTTGTTCTCGCTCTATCCGGTCGTCGCCGACAAGATGCCGGGCCCGATCTCCGGATTTCCCTCGCCGCTCAACGAAACGATCGCATTCCATGTGATCTCGTCGGAAAGTTCGTTCGGCATCCCGATGCGGGCCTTCGGGCAACTCGTCATCGGCTTCATCGTGTTCGGGGCCGCCCTTCAGTTCACCGGCGGCGGCAGGTTCTTCAACAATCTTGCGCTCGCGCTCGTCGGCCGGTTTCGCGGCGGCGCGGCGAAGGTCGCGATCTTCGCTTCCGGCTTCATGGGCTCGATGTCGGGCAGCGTCATTTCCAATGTGCTCACGACAGGCGTGGTGACAATTCCCGCCATGAAGCGCGCCGGGTTTTCCGCCCGCTATGCGGCCGGAACCGAAGCCTGCGCCTCGACGGGGGGCACCTTGATGCCTCCGGTGATGGGAACGACCGCCTTCATCATGGCTTCTTTCCTGGGGCGGCCCTATGTCGAAATCGCCATTGCCGCCATCATCCCGTCGGTGCTCTTCTACTTCGCGCTGTTCGTCCAACTCGACGCCTATGCCGCCAAGCGCAACCTCAAGGGCATTCCCAGAAGCGAACTGCCGACGTTCAGGCAAACCTTCGCCGAGGGCTGGCAATATATCGCGGTCTTCGGGGTTCTGATCTTCGTGATGATCGGCCTGCGGCAGGAGACGCTGGCACCGTTCTATGCGACGGCACTGCTCTTGATCATCAACCAGATCTGGCCGTCGACCCGTCTGTCCGTCAGCGGCTTTGCCGACCTGCTCGTCTCGATCGGGCGCGCCCTTGCGGAGCTCGTGGCGCTGCTTTTGGCTGTCGGCATGATCGTCGGGGCGTTTTCCGCGACCGGCCTCGCCGGCACGCTGGTCAACGATCTCGTCTTTATCGCCGGCGACGGAACGCTGACTCTCCTGATCATGGGCGCCGCGACAGCGTTCATCTTCGGCATGGGCATGACGGTCACCGCCTGCTACATCTTCCTTGCAATCGTCCTGGCTCCGGCCCTGGTGCAGTCGGGTCTCGACCCGCTGGCCGTGCATCTTTTCATCCTCTATTGGGGCATGGTTTCCTTCATCACGCCGCCGGTCGCGCTCGGTGCCTTCGCGGCGGCGACCATCGCCGGGGTCAGCCCGATGAAGGCGGCGGCATCCGCCTGCGTTCTGGGCAGCGTGATCTACGTCGTTCCGTTCTTCTTCGTCCTCAATCCCGCGCTCATCGGGCAGGGTACGCCACTCGAAGTCGGCGCGGTCTTCGTCACTGCCCTCGTCGGCGTCCATTTCATCGGCTCCGCCGCCCAGGGATACATCGCCGGTCTGGGGACGATCCAAGAAGGAGCGCCGGGCTACGCGATGAGGATCATGCTCGCGCTGGCTGGGCTGGCGTTGGCCGCGCCGGGCGTTCAAAGTCTCGGGCTGTCCAATGTTGAAATAGCGGGGATCGCGCTCCTGATTGCCCTGCCGACCCTGGTGGTGACGTTCATCCAGAACAGGCGCGCTGCCGCTGCGTGATGAAAGGAGGACGTCCGGGGACGAGGGGGCGAATCGGGCAGTGACAGACGATATCGCGTATCAGCGGAGAATTTCGTCCACCTCCACGGCCCGCCGCTCCTTGACGGACCGCAGGGCCGCTTCCGCAATCGCGAGCGCCGCAAGCCCGTCCCGGCCCGAGGGTCGAGGCTGTGTGCCGTCGCGGATCGCGGCGATGAAGCTTGCGATCTCGGCGGCATAGGCTTGCGTGTAGCGCGTCATGAAGAAATCGTGCAGCGGCGGCCGCGTGAAGCCCCGTTCGTCCGCGATCTCGATCGAGACCGGACGCTGGTTTTCGGCCGCGATCATGCCCTTCGCGCCCAGCACTTCGATGCGCTGGTCGTAGCCATAGGTCGCGCGGCGCGAATTGGAGATGACGCATTGGCGACCGCTCGCCGTCGTCAGGATGACGCTGGCGCTGTCATAATCGCCAAGCTCCCCGATCGCGGGATCGACGAGGGAAGCGGCCGACGCACTGACCCAGGCCGGCTCCTCGCCCAGAAGGAACCGCGCCATGTCGAAATCGTGGATCGTCATGTCCTTGAAGATGCCGCCGGACGACAGAATGTAGCTCGCCGGCGGGGCGCCGGGATCGCGCGAGGTGATGGTCACCATTTCCACGGTGCCGATCGCGCCCGCATCGATCTGCGCCTTCACCGCCTGGAAATGCGGATCGAAGCGGCGATTGAAGCCCACCATCAGGACGGCGCCTTCGGCCTCGACCACGTCCAGGCAGGCGCGCACGCGATCCATCGCCAGATCGACCGGCTTTTCGCAGAAGATGGCCTTGCCGGCGCGCGCGAAGCGTTCGATCAGGTCGGCGTGGGTGTCGGTCGGCGTGCAGATGACGACGGCGTCGATATCGTCTGCGGCCAGGATTTCATCGACCGAACGAACCTGCGCGCCCCAAAGCGTGGCAAGCGCATCCGCGGCTTGCGGCATGGCGTCGGCGACGGCGACCAGATGCGCGTCGGGATCGCCGCTGACAGCCTTTGCATGGACCTTGCCGATGCGTCCCGCACCGAGCACGGCAAACCGGATGGACATGAAGATTCTCCTCAGGCGAGATGGATGCGGGCGTCGCTGCGCGCCGCGTCTGCAATGGCATGGATGACGCGCTCGAAGACGAGCGCCTCCTTGAAATCGGGGCCCGCACGCGGTCCGCCGGCAATTTCGGCGAGGAATGCGCCGGCTTCGATGATCTTCAGATCGTTCATGCCGATCTGATGGCCGGCAGCCGGCACGAAGGCGCCGAAAGGGGCGTGCTCCGGCCCCGTCAGGATCGTGGTGAACCCCTGGAGCGCCTTGTCGCCGGCATTGCGATAAAGCATCAGTTCGTTCATGCGCTCCTGATCGAAGACGATCAGGCCTTTTGTGCCGTGGATTTCGAAGCCGAGCCTGTTCTTGCGACCCCAGGCGCTGCGCGAAATCGCCAGCACGCCGGTCGCCCCGCCTGCAAACCGCACCAGCGCGCTCGCCAGATCCTCGTTCTCGACCGCCTGCCTGCCGGCGCCCTCGGCGAGCGGGCGCGTCTCGTGGACGGTCGCCATGTCCGCGATCAGGCTGTCGATCGGCCCGGCAAGACGGCAGACCATGCTGACCAGATGGCAGCCCAGGTCACCGAGCGCACCGAGACCGGCCTCGGCGACGGCCGCGCGCCAGGTCCAGGGAAGGTCGGGATCGGCCTGATAGTCCTCGTCGACCCAGCCGCGCACATGCACGATGCGGCCGATTTCGCCAGCCTCGACCAGGCGCTTCGCATGGGTGAAGGCGGGGTTGTGGATGTAATTGTAGCCGACCATCGTATGCACGCCGGCATCCTGCGCGACCTGCGCCATCTCCTCGGCCTGCGCGAGCGTCAGCGCCAGCGGCTTTTCGCAATGGACGTGCTTGCCGGCCGCCATCGCCGCCAGCGCCATCTCGTGATGCATCCTGTTCGGCGTGGTGATGCAGACGATATCGACCGCGTCGTCGCGCACCAGCGCGCGCCAGTCGTCCGTGGCGCGGGCGAAACCGAACTGTTCGGCCATGCGGGTCGCCTTTTCGTCGGGCACGTCGCACAGAAGTTCGAGGCGGACCGGCGGCAATCCGCCAAGCACCGCATTCGCGTTGCGATAGGCGAGCGCATGGCACTTGCCCATGAAACCGGTCCCGATCAGGCCCACTCCCAACGTGCGGGTCGGGTCCGCTTCGCCGCGCATCCGCGCCATCGGCAACACTCCTCGGGCTTGCCACAATTTCGACGGCGCACCTCTCCGCGACTTGTCGAAATGGAATATTTATTCCAAAACATACATGTCCGCCGAACCGGCGGCTGTCAAGCGCGTTGAGGATGACGGCATGGATGCCTTGCCACCGACCACGATCGAAACCTTCCATCTGCGTCTCGGCGATATCGCCGATACGCTGCCCAAGCGCCTGCGCCAGTGCGCCGATTTCGTGGCGTCCAATCCCGAGCGCATTGCAGTTTCCACGGTCGCCGAACTGTCCTCGGCCGCCGGCGTGCCGCCATCGGCTTTCGTGCGCTTTTGCCAGATCATGGGGTTCAAGGGTTTTTCGGGAATGCAGCGCCTGTTTCGCGATGCCCATGCGCCGCGCTGGCCCGATTATCCGACACGCATAAGGGCCCTGCATGAACAGGGGCAGGACAGCCCCTCCGCACTTCTGGCCGAGTTCGTCGAGGCGGGGCGGCACTCCCTGGAAAATCTCGCGACCTCCTTGGACAGCAAGGCTTTGGAGGCCGCCGTCGAAACATTGGCGGCGGCGCGCACGATCCATCTGGTCGGCTTCCGACGCGCATTTCCGGTCGCGTCCTACATGGCCTACGCGCTAGAAAAAATGGAGGTGCCGGCCATGCTGCACGGCGCGGTCGGGCATATCGACGCGCGCCACGCCCTCGTCACCGGCGACGCCATGGTCGCGATCACCTTCGCGCCCTACACGCCGGCGACCGTGGAACTGGCGACCTATGCCCGCGAGCGCGGCATTCCCGTCATCGCGATCACGGATACGCTGGCAAGCCCGCTTCGCCGCCTCGACGTCACCGCGCTTTGCGTCAGCGAGATCGACGTCGGCGCCTTTCGCGCGTTGTCGGCCACGCTCTCGCTCGCAACGACACTCGTCGTCGCCATCGGCGCCCGTCGCAGCTAATGGAAAAATTGACTTGCATTGGCTCTCAAATGGATGGAATATTCCATTTACCGGCTTGACCATGGAGGTGTCTCGCCCGGCAGCACGCATCTCAGGGAGAGAGACAATGTCCAGGACAGTGATTGCCGCCTTCGCGATGGCGGCGGGACTCGGAACGATATCGGCGCCGGCCATGGCTGCCGACGAGCAGTTCGTGCTCATCAGCCACGCGCCCGATTCCGATAGCTGGTGGAACACGATCAAGAACGCCATCGCCGTGGCCGGCGAGCAGATGGACGTGCGCGTCGACTATCGCAATCCGCCGACGGGCGATCTGGCCGACATGGCGCGCATCGTCCAGCAGGCGACGGCGGCCGGCCCCGACGGGATCATCGTCACCATCGCCGATTTCGACGTGCTGTCGGGTCCCATCCGCGACGCCGTCGATCAGGGCATTCCGGTCATCACCATCAATTCGGGCACGCAGGAACAGTCCGCCGAACTCGGCGCCATGATGCATGTCGGCCAGCCGGAATTCGATGCCGGCCACGCTGCCGGACTGCGCGCCAAGGAAGCGGGCGCGACTTCGTTCCTGTGCGTCAATCACTACATCACCAATCCCGCCTCGGTCGAGCGCTGCCAGGGGTTCGCCGATGCGCTGGGCGTCGAGCTTGGCAGCCAGATGATCGATTCCGGCCTCGACCCGTCCGAAGTCCAGAACAAGGTCGCCGCCTATCTGAGCACCAATCCCGATACGTCCGCGATCCTGACGCTCGGGCCGAACTCCGCGCATCCCACCATTCGCGCGGTGCAGGATGCGGGGCTCGAGGGCGAGATCTTCTTTGCCACCTTCGATCTGTCGGGCGAGATTTCGCAGGCGATCAAGGACGACATCATCGATTTCGCGATCGACCAGCAGCCTTTCCTGCAAGGCTACATGCCGGTCGTCCTGCTGACGAACTACGCGCGCTATGGCGTGATGCCGGGCAACAACATCAATTCCGGTCCCGGCTTCATCACGGCGGACAATATCGAGCAGGTCGAGGCGCTGGCCGGCGAGTTCCGCTAGCCGTCCCGTGCCTTAAGGGCGGCCCGCGCGCCGCCCTCCTTCCTTGCGCAAACCATCCGGGGGACCCGCCATGACGGCCACCACCGACGAACGCATCAAGTCCGTCTCGGGCTTGCGCCGAGCCATGATCCGCCCCGAACTCGGCGCGATCTGCGGGACGATCCTCGTCTTCGTCTTCTTTCTGCTCATCGCCAGCGATTCCGGCATGTTCGCGGCGCAGGGCGTGATGAACTGGACGCTGGTTTCTGCGCAGTTCGCCATCATCGCGGTCGGCGCGTGCCTCTTGATGATCGCAGGCGAGTTCGACCTTTCGGTCGGCTCGATGATCGGCTTTGCCGGAACGGTCATCGCCATCGTGTCGGTGCAGTGGGGCTGGCCGGTGTGGATCGCGATCCTGTGCGCGTTCACTGTTGCGCTTGCCATCGGCGCGCTCAATGGCTGGCTCGTCATCCGCACCGGACTGCCGAGCTTCATCGTCACGCTTGCCTTTCTCTACATCCTGCGCGGCCTGACGATCTGGCTTTCGATCCTGACCACGCGCCAGACGATCATCGGCGGCGTCGGCGAAGCGGCGCAGGGCGACTGGCTCGCCTGGCTGTTCGGCGGCAAGATTCTCGGCAGCCTGTTCGTCTGGCTGGCCGATGCGAATCTGATCGCGACCTACGATCGCGGCGCACGCAGCGGCCAGCCGATCATCGACGGCATCCCCATGCTGATCGTCTGGGCCATCGGATTGATGATCTTCGCGCATGTGCTGTTGACGCGGACCCGCTTCGGCAACTGGATCTATGCCGCCGGCGGCGATGCGCAGGCCGCGCGTTATGTCGGCGTGCCGGTCGACCGGGTGAAGATCCTGATGTTCATGTTCACCGCATTCTGCGCGACCGTGTTCGCGACATGCCAGGTCATGGAGTTCGGCTCGGCGGCGGCTGACCGCGGATTGCTGAAGGAATTCGAGGCGATCATCTGCGTCGTCATCGGCGGGGCGCTTCTGACCGGCGGCTACGGCTCCGTCGTGGGCGCGGCGCTCGGCGCCCTCATTTTCGGGGTCGTCCAGCAGGGCCTGTTCTTTGCCGGAGCCGAAAGCTCGCTCTTCCGCGTCTTCCTCGGCACGATCCTGATCCTCGCCGTCATCATGAACACCTTCATCCGCCGGATGATCACGGGAGAACGTTGATGTCGCTGATCGAGATGCGTGACATCGAAAAGCATTTCGGCGCGGTGATCGCGCTGGGCGGCGTGTCCTTCGACGTTGAGGCCGGCGAATGTCACTGCCTTCTGGGTGACAACGGCGCTGGCAAGTCGACCTTCATCAAGACCATGTCGGGCGTCCACAAGCCCTCGTCCGGCAAGATGCTCGTCGAGGGCAGGGAGGTCGTCTTCGAGAGCCCGCGCGACGCGATGGAAGCGGGCATCGCGACCGTCTACCAGGATCTGGCGATGATCCCGCTGATGTCGGTCACGCGCAATTTCTGGATGGGCCGCGAACCGGTCCGCAGGTTCGGACCGCTGAAACTGATCGATTTCGAGACCGCGAACCGGGTCACGATGGAGGAAATGCGCCGCATGGGCATCAATCTGCGCGAGCCCGAACAGGCCGTAGGCACCTTGTCGGGCGGCGAGCGCCAGACGGTCGCGATCGCGCGCGCGGTTCATTTCGGCGCCAAGGTCCTGATCCTCGACGAGCCGACCTCGGCGCTCGGCGTGCGCCAGACCTCGAACGTGCTTGCGACCATCGACCGGGTGCGCAAGCAGGGCATCGGGGTCGTCTTCATCACCCACAATGTCCGCCACGCCATGGCGGTCGGCAATCGCTTCACCGTGCTCAATCGCGGCAAGACGCTGGGCACCGCAGCACGTGGCGAGATCAGCGCGGAGGAATTGCAGGATTTGATGGCGGGCGGGCAGGAAATGGCTGAACTGGAAGGCTCGCTCGGGGGAACCGTATGAGCCTCGACGTCATCACCATCGGGCGGTCCTCGGTCGATCTTTACGGCACGCAGGTCGGCGGGCGGCTGGAAGACATGCGCTCGCTGCGCAAGTATATCGGCGGCTCGCCCACCAACATGGCCTGCGGCGCGGCGCGGCTCGGGTTGAAATCGGCCGTCATCACGCGTGTCGGCAACGAGCATATGGGCCGCTTCATCCGCGAGCAGCTCGCCGCCGAAGGCGTCGACACGCGCGGCGTCGTCACCGATCCCGAACGCCTTACCGCGCTCGTCATCCTCGGCATCCGCGACGAGGATACCTTCCCGCTGATCTTTTATCGCGAGAACTGCGCCGACATGGCGCTAGACGGAACCGACATCGATCCCGCCTTCATTGGCGAGGCGCGCGCGGTGGTGGCGACCGGCACGCACCTGTCCCATCCGCGCACCGAGGCGGCGGTGCTGAAGGCGCTGCGCCTTGCCCGCGAGAACGGCGCGCGCACCGCGCTCGACATCGACTACCGGCCCAATCTGTGGGGACTTGCCGGGCACGATGCGGGCGAAAGCCGCTTCATCGCCTCGCGGGCGGTGACGGCCAAGCTCCAGTCCCATCTGCCGCTGTTCGACCTGATCGTCGGAACGGAGGAAGAATTCCACATTGCCGGCGGCTCGACGGACACGATCGAAGCGCTGAGGGCCGTGCGCGCCATCACGAACGCGACGCTGATCGCCAAGCGTGGGCCGATGGGGGCGGCCGCCTTCACCGGCGCTCGACGAGGGCGAGGCCGGCCCTGCCTTCCAGATCGAAGTCTTCAACGTGCTTGGCGCCGGCGACGGCTTCATGTCCGGCCTTCTCAAGGGTTGGCTGGAAGACGCGGCATGGCCGGTCGCGCTCGAATATGCCAATGCCTGCGGCGCGCTCGCCGTCTCGCGCCATGGCTGCACGCCCGCCTATCCCTCGGCGCAGGAGCTCGCGTTCTTCCTGAAGCGCGGAATCGTGACCCCTGCGCTGCGTCACGACCGCGACCTCGAACAGATCCACTGGTCGACCAACCGGCGCGGCGACTGGCCCGACATGCGGGTCTTCGCCTTCGACCACCGCGCGCAACTGGAAGCGATGGACGGCGCGGACGCAAAGCGCATCGGCCGGTTCAAAGAGCTTTGCCTGCAAGCCGCGCTTCTGGTGGCCGATGGCCGTCACGGCTATGGCATCCTGTGCGACGACCGGCTGGGCCGCCGCGCGCTCCATGCAGCCGCCGGAAGCGGTCTGTGGATCGGAAGGCCGGTCGAAAAGCCCGGCTCGCGGCCGTTGCGGCTCGAAGCCGAGCTTGGCGCGGACTGGGGCGGGTCGCTCGGTGAATGGCCGCGCGACCATGTCGTCAAGGCGCTGTGCTTCTGCCATCCCGACGACGACGAGACGATGTGGAGCGACCAACTCGACACGATCGCCCGGCTGGCCGAATCCGCGCGCCGCAACGATCTGGAATTCCTGCTTGAAGTCATCCCGTCCAAGGTGGGACCGGTGGATGACATGACGACCGCGCGCATCGTCGAGAAGATCTACGAGCGCAGCATTTATCCCGACTGGTGGAAACTCGAACCGATGACGAGCGGGCGCGCGTGGACGAATGTGGTCACGGCCATCGAAGCCCACGATCCGCATACGCGCGGCATCGTCGTTCTCGGCCTCGATGCGCCGCAGCCGCAGCTCACCGAGGCGTTCCGGCGCGCCGCCCGGTTCGATCTCGTGAAGGGTTTTGCCGTCGGCCGCTCCATATTCGGCGATGCCGCGCGCGGATGGTTCTCCGGCGCCTTGACGGAGGACGAAGCCGTCGCCGACATGAGCGCGCGCTATCGCGCACTCGCCCAATCCTGGGACGAGGCCCGCAACGCCAGGGACGATGCCGCATGACCACGATCCGACTCACCGCCGCGCAGGCCATGGTGCGCTATTGCGCCAACCAGCTCAACGAGGACGGCGTTCCGTTCCTTTCAGGCGTCTGGGCGATTTTCGGCCATGGCAATGTAGCCGGGCTGGGCGAGGCGCTGCACGGCGCGCAGGAGCGTTTGCCGACCTGGCGCGGCCACAACGAGCAGAGCATGGCACACGCGGCCATCGCCCATGCCAAGACGCTGAACCGCCGGCGGGCGATGATGGTGACGAGTTCCATCGGCCCCGGTGCGTTGAACATGGTGACGGCGGCAGCGCTCGCCCATGTGAACAGGCTGCCGGTGCTGTTCGTGCCGGGCGACGTCTTCGCCAACCGGGCGCCCGATCCCGTTCTCCAGCAGATCGAGGATTTCGGCGACGGCACCGTCTCGGCCAATGACGCGTTCCGACCGGTCAGCCGCTATTTCGACCGCATCTGGCGGCCCGAACATCTGCTCACGGCCCTTCCACGCGCCTTTCGCGTGATGACCGACCCGGCGGACTGCGGTCCGGTCACGCTGGCCTTCTGCCAGGACACGCAGGCCGAAGCGTTCGACTACCCCGAAAGCTTCTTTACGCCGCGCGTCTGGACCGTCCGCAGGCCGCCACCCGATCCTCGGGAACTCGATTCTGCCGCGGCCGCGATCCGCTCGGCGAAGAAGCCGCTGATCGTCGCGGGCGGAGGCGTTCATTTTTCGCTGGCGAGCGACGCCTTGTGCGATTTTGCCGAGACCCATCGCATTCCCGTTGCCGAAACGCAGGCCGGGAAATCCGCACTGCCCTGGGATCACGCGCTCAATCTCGGCTCGCTCGGCGTCACCGGCAGTTCTGCTGCCAATGCGATCGCGGCGGACGCCGATCTCGTCATCGCGGTGGGCACCCGATTGCAGGATTTCACCACCGGCTCCTGGGCCCTGTTCCGCAACCCGGACTGCCGCCTCCTGACGATCAACGTCGCAGCATATGATGCCGCCAAGCACATGGCGCTGACGGTCGTCGGCGATGCGCGCGTCACGCTTGAAGCGCTTGGGGGCGCGCTCGGCGACCACCGCGCGCCGGCACATGATGCGCGTCTGACGACCGAGTGGAACGCGGCCGTCGATGCCGTGACGGCGGCCGGCGGCGAGACGCAAAATGCGCTTCCCTCCGATGCGCAGGTGATCGGCGCGGTTCAGCGCAGCGTCGATGACGATGCGATCGTCGTCTGCGCGGCGGGCGGGCTTCCGGGCGAGTTGCACAAGCTTTGGCGCGCTAGCCGCCCCGGTGGATACCATGTCGAATACGGCTTCTCGTGCATGGGCTACGAGATCGCCGGCGGGCTCGGCGTCAAGATGGCGCGGCCCGACCGCGAAGTCGTCGTCGTGGTCGGCGACGGCAGCTACATGATGATGAATTCCGAACTCGCCACGTCGGTCATGCTCGGTCAAAAGCTCATCGTCGTGCTGCTCGACAATCGCGGCTATGGCTGCATCAACCGGTTGCAGATCGCCTCGGGCGGCGAGAGCTTCAACAATCTGCTCGATACCGCCACGCATGTGGTCCCATCGGCCATCGATTTCGCGGCGCACGCGGCCTCGATGGGCGCGATTGCCGAGAAGGTTGCCGATCTGGCGGGGCTCGAACAGGCGATGGCGCGCGCCCGTGCCGCCACGGGCACCAGCGTCATCGTCATCGACACGGACCCGATGCGGACCACCGAGGCCGGCGGCGCATGGTGGGACGTGGCGGTGCCCGAGGTCTCGGAGCGCGAACAGGTCGTCGACGCCCGCAAAGCCTATGACGGCGCACGCAGAAATCAGCGAACGGACCGACACGCATGATCCTTTATGGAACCAACCCCATCGCCTGGTCGAATGACGACGATCGGTCCCTCGGCGCCGCGATCCCGCTCGAAACATGCCTCGAACAGGCCGCCGCGATCGGCTTCGACGGCATCGAGAAGGGGCACAAGATGCCCGACGCGGGCGACGCGCTGAAGGCGACGCTCGGCGCGCACGGCCTGCGTTTCGTCGGCGGCTGGTATTCCACGCATCTTCTGGTGCGCAGCGTGGAAGCCGAGATCGCGGCTGCCCGCGCGCATCTCGACATGGTCCAGCGCGCAGGTGCGACAATCTTCATCGCGGCCGAAACGTCGAACGCCATTCACGGAGCCGCCGCCACGCCTCTCGCCGACAGTCCGGCCCTGAGCGACGATGAGATGAAGCGCTTCGGCGAAAAGATGGAGCTGTTCGCAGCCTTCACCGCCGGCGAGGGCCTGCCGCTCGTCTATCATCACCATATGGGAACGGTGGTCGAGACCGGGCCGCAGATCGACGCCTTCATGGCCTCGACCGGACCGGCGACCCGGCTCCTGCTCGATACCGGACACGCCTTTTTCGGCGGCGCCGATCCGGCGGACCTGGCGGCCCGCTACATGGACCGCGTCGGTCATATCCACTGCAAGAATGTGCGGCCCGACATCATGAGCCGTGTGCGCACCGAACGCCTTTCCTTCCTCGAAGGCGTGCGGGCAGGCGTCTTCACCGTTCCGGGCGACAGAGAAGGCGGCGTCGATTTCGCGCCGGTTCTGGAAATAGCCGCGCGCCACGAATATTCGGGCTGGCTGGTCATCGAGGCCGAACAGGACCCCGACCAGCGCGATCCCGTCCATTATCAATCGATGGGTCTGAAGGCGCTGCGGAAAATGGCGCGCGAAGCCGGGCTCGACCGACAGGGAGAGGCGTGATGGCCGACCTTTTGCGCAAGCAGACCGGAAAGCATGGCCGCGTCCATGGGCTGACGCCGCAGGATGCCGGATGGTCCTATGTCGGCTTCGACCTTTACCGGCTCGAAGCGGGCGAGGACGCGCAGGGCCTGATGGAAGGGCGCGAGGCGATCCTCGTCCTCGTCGAGGGCAAGGCAAGGATCGAGGCCGGCGGGGAATTTTTCGGCGAGATGGGCGAGCGGCTGAGCGTGTTCGACCAGACGCCGCCCCATTGCCTCTACGTGCCGCCCGGAACGCCGTGGAAAGCAATCGCGACGACGACGCTCACCCTTGCCGTCTGCTCCGCGCCATCCAAAGGCGGCAGACGCGCGCAGATCATCGGTCCGGCCGGCATCGGGAAGGTCACGCGTGGCAAGGGCGCCAATACGCGCTTCATCCATCCGATCGCGATGGAAGAGCGCGATGTGGCGGATTCGCTGCTCGTCACGGAAGTCTTCACGCCGGCCGGCAACTGGTCGTCCTATCCGCCGCACCGGCATGACGAGGACGATTTCCCCCGCATGACCTATCTGGAAGAAACCTATTACCACCGCCTCGACCCGCCCCAAGGGTTCGGTTTCCAGCGCGTCTTCACCGACGACGGCGCACTCGACGAAACCATGACGGTCAAGGACGGCGATCTGGTGCTGGTGCCCAAAGGCCACCATCCATGCGGCGCGCCCTACGGCTACGACATGTATTATCTCAACGTCATGGCCGGGCCGCTGCGCAAATGGCGCTTCGAAAACCATCCCGAACATGACTGGATCGCGCAGCGCGACGCAGGCGCTGCGACTTCGCGATGACGGACGTCCTGTGAACGTTCTCAGCGGATGCGATGCAGGACCGGGACGGCCATCATGATGATCGCGGCTGCGGCCAGAACGCCGACATGGCCCTTGCCGGCGGTTTCGCCTTTCGCTTGTTCTGCCGGATCGAACGTTTCGGCCGTCTTGCCGAGCGTGTCCGCCATGGTCGCGCCGCGCGCGCCCATCGGCAGGTCGGCGCCGGTCGTCGTATCGCGCGCGGTCTGGTGTTCCATTTCGGCATTGATCTCGGCGCCGACGATGACGATCATCGCGGAAATCCACGTCCACATCATGAAGCCGACCACCGCGCCCAGCGAACCGTAGGTGGCGTTGTAGTCGGCGAAGTTCTGCAGATAGAACGAGAAGCCGAGCGAGGTGACGATCCAGACCACCGAGGCGAAGCAGGCGCCCCAGGACAGCCAGCGCCATTTGGCCTGTTCGCGGCTCGGGCCAAACCGGTAGAGCAGCGAGATGCCGGTCACGATGATGAGGAGCATGACGGGCCAGCGCAGCGCGGCGATCAGCACCGGACCGAAATCGTCGAGGTGCAGCAAGGCGAGGATCGCTGGAACCACGCCGACCGTGAAGATGAAGGCGATGGCGAGAAACATCGCGCCGAGCGTGAAGCAGAACGAGATCAGGTTCAGCCGGACGAAGGAGCGCTTCTCATCTTCCTGGTTCGCGACGTTCATCGCCTCGAACATAGACTTGATGCCGTTATTGGCGCTCCATAGCGCGATCAGAAAGCCGAGAACGAAACCGAAGCTCAACGCTTCGGGCCGCTGTTCGGCAAGCGCCTCAAGCTGGGCGTGGATGAGGTCGAGCGACGCCGACGGCAGTAATCCGCCTAGAAACGAGATGTGGTCCCCGACGGTCACCGGATCGGCGACGAAACCGTAGAGCGAGACGAAGGCGGCCAGCG
Source organism: Mesorhizobium sp. YIM 152430 (assembly GCF_029210365.1). Lineage (GTDB taxonomy): Bacteria > Pseudomonadota > Alphaproteobacteria > Rhizobiales > Rhizobiaceae > Aliihoeflea. The sequence continues at coordinate 234,857 of NZ_JARGES010000020.1, read as the reverse complement.
CCGGGAACAGCGCCAGAAGCAGGTAGAAGGTGACGCCGGCGGCGATCAGCATGACCCGATGGGCATTGACGTTCGTCCATACCCGCCATCCTATGTCCTTCCAGCCCTGCGCCGGAATGGCCGATGGCCATTGTGCATCCCGCCCACGCGCCATCGCCACGCCCGTCTCGTCCATCGATACTCGTCCCTTCTGGTTGCATGAGCAAAACCTTGTGGATGCCGATAGGTTGCATGGCACCATGACGCGCAAATCCTGGGCCGTCGCGCGCCAGTGCATCTGGCACCAGCGATGCCGAGGCAAGCTGGATGCGATGCTTCCGGCGGTGATGCCGTGCGATCGGGGTCGCGGGGCTTTGGGGTCTGGCTACTTCCCGAACCGCGCAAGGCCCGGTGTCTCGGCGGGCGCGCTTGAACGTTCGAACGCCTCGCGGTCGAAGATCAGTTTCAGGAAGCAGTCGAGCCACGCCTTGAGCTTCACATCCCACAACATGCGGCCATGCAGATGGTCGCGGCCCTGCTGCGCGCCGGGCAGGACGAAGCGGTGCGCGCCCTTCACCACCCATTTGTGCATCATCACGCGCGTCAGTTCGGCATGGAACTGGATGCCCCAGGCATTCCGCGCATAGCGGAAGGCCTGGTTGGGATAGGATTCGGCGGTGGCCAGAAGCGTCGCGCCCGAGGGCAGCGAAAACCCCTCGCGGTGGAACTGGTAGACCATGGAGGGCCAGTCGAGCGGCATGGCGCGCGCCTCGTCCGTCGCCTCGATCGGATACCAGCCGATCTCGACATGACCGTCGTCGCGGCCGCCGACCTTGCCGCCGAGATGATTGACCAGCATCTGCGCGCCGAGGCAGATGCCCAGGAACGGCTTGTCCTCGCGCAGCGGCACCGAGATCCAGTCGGTCTCGTGCTTGACGAATTCGTCGGGGTCGTTGGCGCTCATCGGCCCGCCGAAGATGACCGCGCCGGCATGGTCGGCGAGCGTTTCGGGCAGGGCGTCGCCCATGGGCGGGCGGCGAATGTCGAGATGGTAGCCGTCGGCTGCGAGCAATTGTCCGACGCGGCCGGGGCTCGAATGCTCCTGATGCAGGACGATCAGGATCTGCTTTCCATGATGGGTCGCGGCTTTCGAGATCGGTTCGTGCAGCATCCGTCTATCCGTCGTTTTCGTCCCTGGCTTGCAAGCGTTCGGCAATGCGCTGGCGCAATGCGACACGGTCCGGTCCGTCGATGCCGACGAGTTCGGAAACGCGCCAGACGATATTGTCCTCCAACTCGTGGCGCTCGCCATCGGCATAGACCATCTCCCACAGGAGCGAGATCAGTTCCTGTCGCGCGGGCTGGTCGAGATGGCGGTTGATGACGCTGGTGAAGGCATAAAGGTCGACCGCGTCGCGCTCGGCGGTCTCGCCAGCGACAAGGACGCGGTCGAGCTCGTTGCCGGAAAGCTTGTAGGCATCAGCGATGGTCCGCCGCAGTGCCTCCGCCTCGCCCGCTTCACGCACGCCGTCCGCATCGATGATGTGGTACATCAGCGCGGCGACGGCCACGCGGGGATCGTCGGACCGGTCGGCATCGCGGCCGGCGGGGATGTCACGAAAAAGCGAAAGCAGGCGATCGAGCATGAGGCGGCGTCAGGTTCCTTGCGGCACAACCAGCGAATCGTGCCCGATTGCCTTCATTTAACGCAAGGCTGGGGCAAAGGCCAATATGCGGGCAACGACTTGGGTGTCAGGACCGGGTGGGACCCTTCGAGAAACAACCACCAACAATCCCACGCAGACCTCAGAACAGTTTGAACCGGCTTTCCGCGACCGGCTTTTCGCCTTCCTCCACGCCCGGATCATCGGGGATCGGCATCTTTGCCGGCCGATCGGTGTCGTCCTCGGTCAGTTCGGCGTCCAGCGGAGCGGACGCTGCGGGCTCGGCCGCGGCTGGAGCCGGTTTCGGGGCAAGCGGCACGACGGCAGCCGGGGCCTTGGCGTCGTTTGCGGCGACGGGGCGGGACGGTTCGGGTCTGGGTGCCGGCTTTTCGGTGGCCTTTTCGGACAGCTTCGGTTCGAGGGCCGGGTCGGGCTCGACCCTGGCGGCAGGTTCGGGAACCGTCATCGGGGCCTCGGCCTGCGCCGGTTTCCTTTCGGATTCCCGTGTCGGCTCGGGCGCGGTTTTCATCGGCTCTTCGACGATGATGTCCTCGACCTCATCCGGCTCGGCGGCAACGACCGCCCGATCGGAAGCCCGGTGCTCTTCGTGCTCGATCGGGGCGGGCAGGGTCGGGGTGATCGCGAGCGCTTCGTCCCCCGCCTCGATGACCTGGCCGAGCCGTTCGACCGGTGCGCGCCATTCGAAGGCGTCGAGCCGTCCGGTGACCGGCGACATCGGCGCCCAGCGCTCGGAGACATAGCCGTCCGCGATCCAGACCGGATCGCGCGGCGCGCGCACGGCCTTGCCCAGCCACTGGCGCACGCGGCCCTGATCGCCGGTCTCCGCTTCCTCGATGTCGGCGAGAAGCAGGTAGGCGCCTTCGCGCGGCTCCTGCCGGATCGCGGCCTCCGCCTGCGTACGGGCGAGCTTGTAGTCACCCGAAGCAAGCGCGGCGCGGGCGACTGTCAGCGCGGATTCCGGGTTGTTCTGCTTCAGCGCCTGCAATTTCTTCGCCCGCGTCAGGCGGTCGAGCGTCGAATCGCCGAGGCGCGCATTGACATAGGCTTCGGCGATTTCGGGATGTGCGTTGCGCTTCCAGCCGGATTCGAGGATCTTGGCGCCCTTGCGCAGATCGTCGAGACGGAAGAGCGCCTTGGCGGCGGTGACGGCGGCCGGTACGAGATCGGGCGCGAGGCGATGCGCTTCCAGCGCGGCGTTCTTGGCCTGCACCGGTTCGGCGTCGAGCAGTTCCATCGCCTTGGCCGTTAGCAGCACCGCTTTGCGGCGCTCTGCCGTCTCGCGGTCGATCTGCTGCGTCGATTTCTGCGTGTCGACGAGGCGCAGCGCGGCATCCCAGTCGCCGGCCTCGGACTTTTCCTCCAGCGCCGCGCCGGACGCCCAGGCAAGCTGCGGCGCGGTCTCCACGGCGCGCTCGGCATAATGGCGCGCGGCCTGACGGTCGCCGACGCGCTCGGCCTCCAGATAAAGGCCGCGCAGGCCGAGAAGCTTCATCTCGGGCTTGTCGAGCATCGCCTCGAATTTCTGCCGCGCGGTGGGATGGTCGCCTTCGAGCAGCGAAGCCTGCGCGTCGAGGAGATGAACGAGCGGCTCTTGGTCGGAAGAAAGGAGCTTCAGCGCCTCCTTTTTCTTGCGTCGCGCCAGCGCCGGATCGCCGGCGCCCGCCGCGATCATGCCCATGGACAGCGCCTGATAGCCCTGATCGCGGCGGCGGTTTCGGAAATGGCGGGAGATCGTGTGCGGGCTGGTGACGATCGCCTTGATCAGCCACCAGAGGATCATCACGGCGGCGACGACGGCGGTGATCAGGATCGCCGCCACCAGCAGGCTCACCTGCATCTGATAGCCGCCGAAGGTCAGCGTCAGATCGCCCGGCCGGTCGGCGAGCCAGGCGAAGGCGAAGCCGAGGATGAAGACGGGAACGAGAAAGAACAGAATGCGGATCATGATATGTCGTCCCCTCAGCTGCGCTGGAGCGCGGTGGTCAGAGCGCGGTCGATCAACTGGTCGGCGGCATGGCGGGCGCGCACCTTGGCCATGAAGTCCGCGCCGGCGGCCTGAACGTTCTCGGGCAGGCCGTCATATTCGGCGATCGCACGCTCATAATCGTCCGCCCGCACCAAGGCTTCGAGCCGTGCGACCTTCGCGCCGACATCCTCGCCCTCGGCCATGCCCACCGGACGGACCTGGACCAGCGAGCGGGCGCTGGCCGACAGGCGGTCCATGAGGCCGGCATTCTCGTCAACGCCGGCAGAGGCAGAAGCCGTAACCATCGCCTGCGCGGCCTGACCGGCCTCTTCGGCGATCTCGGCGCGCGTCGCGACACCGTCGGCGGCGAAGTCGCGCAAGTCGCCGACCTCCGCCGCCTCGGCATCGAGGCCGGCATAGGTCTCGAGTTCGGTCATGAAGGGCGCGCCGCGGTCGATCGCGGATTTCAGCGCGGAAGCCGCGATGACGCGCTCCGCGCCGCTGTTCTCGAGTTCGACCAGACGGGTTTCGACATCGCCAAGCGCCTGTTCCATGGCATCGAGTCGCGAAGCGTTCTGCGTCGACGCCTCCCCGGCGCTCGCAAGCTGTTGCTCGACCTCCGCCAAGGCCGCTTCGGCATCCGGCGCGTCGCTGACGGCGGCGATCGCCTGTTCGAGCGCTGCGAGCCGGTCCTCGGTTGCCGAAGTGTCGGCGGAGGCCGTGCGCAGTTCCTCGATCTCGGACCGAAGAGCGGCGACGTCTTCGGCGGCGCCGGCGGTGGCGATCTCGCCGCGCAGGGTTTGGATCTCGGCCTGCGAGGCAGCAACCTGCCCGTCATCGCCGCTCTGCGCACCGGGCCAGATGCCGGCGGCTTGCAGCCCGGCGCCGAGCGCCAGCACGATCAGGCCGCCGACGATGCCGCCCATCAAGGCGCTGCCGCCGCGCTTCGCCTCGACCTGCGCCGCGGCCGGGCGCGTGGAGGATGCCTGCGTCGTTGCGAAGGCCGACGGCGTCGCCGGCTTAGCATCGGCCCTGGGAGGAGATTTCGCGGTGTCGTCGGCCTTGCTCGCCGATGCCTTTTCGATTTTGGCAGGCTCGACCCTGGCGGCCTTCGGACTTACGTCCTTCGCCGGTTCCGGCTTGGCTTCAACGGTTGCCGCCACCTTGCCGGCCCCGATCGCCGCGGGGTCGGTGATGTCGCTGACATTTTCCTCCGACGTGCCGGGCTTGGCCGCCTTGTCGTCGAGACGCGTCACGTCCTTCGGGTCGATGTCGATGGTCGATCCGGCCTTCTTCGGCTCCGAATAGCGTGATCTCGGCGTCTTCGACATGCCACTCCCCTTCAATTGCCCAGATGCGGCCACTTACCCAGATGTGGCCGCGCGCTGATCCCGTTCGACGAGCCTTGCCAGCATGGCCGGTTCGTCAGGCGTTGCGGCGAGGGCCGTTTTCCGGCCTCGCAGCCCCGTTGCCGCCGCGGCGGAAATACAGACGAAAATCGTGGACTCAAAGCTGGAATGCGCCTCGGCAACGACCCCGCTCAGGATTTCGCCCCCGCGCTGCGAATAGACCAATGCAGCCCATAACGGCTCAGGCCCCATTTTGGTTCCGATTTCACCTAGCGGCAGTTCAACCGGGCGGGTGTCGTAGAGCTCGATTTCGGTGACGAAATGTCCGGCCTTCTCGAATATCCGCTTCAGGTCCGGCCGGCGCACGCGGCCGGTCAGGTGCAGCACATGCGACCGCGCGCCAAGGCGGTCGGAAAGCCCATGCGCCAGTGTCTTCGCATCGGGCGCGACGAAACCGACCGCACGCCCCGCCGCCGCGGCGGTCTTGACGCCGACCACATGGAGCGGCAGGTCACGCAGCCTGTCCATCAGGACTTTCGGCGCGTGGCGAAACGCATTGGCGCTCGTCGCAACGACGATATCGATCCCTTCGGGCACGGTCGCCGGTTCCACGGGCACGATCTCGGTCAGGGGCAGGACGACCGGCACGAAGCCGAGCTGGAGGAGCCGCGCGGCGGTGGCCGAGGCGCCGGGCTCGGGCCGGGTCACCAGCACGCGCCGGCGCATCTCAGGCCCAGCTTTCGAAGAAGGCGGGGCCGGCGCGGTCGCGGATCTCCGCCCCGGCGTTCGCACCGATCGCCGCAGCATCGCCTGCGCGGCCTTCCACGCGGATTTCGTGAACCTGCCGGCCGTCCGGCGACAGGATCATGCCGAAGAAGGAAAGGGCGTCGCCGTCGATCAGGGCATGGCCGGCGAGCGGCGTGCGGCAGGAGCCGTCGAGCGCCGCCAGAAAGGCGCGCTCGCAGGTCAGCGCCTCGGTGGTCGCGCGATGCCCGATCGGGCCGAGCAGGTCGCCGATCCGCGCGTCACCGATGCGGCTTTCGATGCAGATCGCGCCCTGTCCCGGTGCGGGCGGGAAGGTCTCGACCGGCAGAAGTTCGGTGACGACATGGGCGAGCCCGAGCCGCTTCAGCCCGGCATTGGCCAGAAGCGTCGCGTCCACGATGCCTTCCTCCAGCTTGCGAAGCCGCGTCTGCACGTTGCCGCGATAGAGCACAACGTCGATGTCGGGCCGCTGGCGGCGGATCAGCGCCTGCCGGCGCAGCGAAGAAGAGCCGATGACGGCGTTTTCGGGCAGGTCCAGAAGTCGCTCCGCCACACGGCCGATATAGGCGTCGCGCACGTCCTCGCGTTCGAGGAACGAAGAGAGTTCCAGCCCGTCCGGCAGGATGGTCGGCATGTCCTTTGACGAATGGACGGCGATGTCGATGGCGCCCGACAGAAGCGCTTCCTCGATCTCCCTGGTGAAGAGCCCCTTGCCGCCGGCTTCGGACAGCGGACGGTCCTGGATGCGGTCGCCGGAGGTCGAGATGACGACGATCTCGAACGCCTCCAGCGGCAGGCCGTGCGCGGCCATCAGGCGCGCGCGGGTCTCTTCCGCCTGGGCCAGCGCCAGCGCGCTGCCGCGCGTTCCGATCCTCAACAGGTCTGTTTGCATCAATGGCCGTCCGTGATAGGTCGCCACTTCCTAAAGCAGGATGGCCATGTGCCGCAACCGAATGGCCGATTTCAGGGATCGTAGCGACGATATGCGCGTGCTGGGCATCGAAACGAGCTGCGACGAGACGGCGGCGGCGGTGGTCGCGCGCGCGCCGGACGGGGCGCCGCGCATCCTGTCCAACATCGTTCTCAGCCAGATCGAAGACCACGCGGCCTTTGGCGGCGTCGTGCCGGAGATTGCCGCGCGCGCCCATGTCGAGGCCGTCGACGGCGTCATCGAGGCGGCGCTCGGCGAGGCGGGCGCCAAGCTTTCTGATCTCGACGCCATCGCCGTCACTGCCGGGCCGGGGCTGATCGGCGGGTTGATCGTCGGGCTGATGACGGCGAAGGCGCTGTCGGCCGCGTCCGGCGTGCCGCTCGTCGCGGTCAACCATCTCGAAGGCCATGCGCTCACCGCGCGCCTCGTCGAGGACGTCGCCTTTCCCTACCTCCTGCTGCTGGTCTCCGGTGGCCACACGCAGATCGTCGAGGTGCGTGGCGTAGGCGACTATCGCCGGCTCGGCTCGACCATCGACGACGCGCTTGGCGAGGCGTTCGACAAGACGGCGAAGCTGCTCGGCCTGCCCTATCCGGGCGGCCCGAGCGTCGAGGAATGGGCGGCGCGCGGCAATGCAAGGCGCTTTGCCTTCCCACGCCCGCTGCGCGGCGAGGCGCGCCCGGATTTTTCGTTTTCCGGCCTCAAGACGGCCGTTCGGCAGGCGGCCAATTCCATCGCGCCGCTTTCCGACCAGGACGTCGCCGACATCTGCGCCTCGTTCCAGCAGGCCATCGTCGAGACGCTTCAGGAGCGGCTCGGCAAGGCTCTCACCGCTTTTCCCGCGGTCGAGGAACGCGTGCTGGTCGTCGCCGGCGGCGTGGCGGCAAACAAGGCGATCCGCGCCGCGCTGGAGGACTCCTGCGCTGCCGCCGGCTTCCGGCTGATCGCGCCGCCGCTGGCGCTTTGCACCGACAATGCGGCGATGATCGCCTGGGCGGGGCTGGAACGTCTCGCCGCAGGCATCGAGGGCGAGGATGCGATGACGCTCGCCCCCCGCTCGCGCTGGCCGCTCGACGGCGGCGCCGCGCCGGTCATCGGTTCGGGCAAGAGGGGAGCCAAGGCATGAGCGCGAAAATCGCGATTCTCGGCGGCGGGGCGTGGGGCACGGCGCTGGCCGTCACCATGATCCGCGCCGGCCACGCGGCGCGTCTTTGGGCGCGCGACGCGGAAACGGTCGCGGCGATCAACGAGCGGCGCGAAAATCCACGCTATCTGCCGGGCGTCATGCTCGACGAGGGGCTGGTCGCCTCGACCGATCTCGGCGCGACGCTTCGCGGCGTTGACGCGATCCTGAGCGTCATCCCGACGCAGGCGACGCGGGAGGTGCTGTCTGAAGCTGCTCCCGGTATCGCGCCGGGCGTGCCGCTGGTGCTGGCCGCCAAGGGCATCGAGCGCGCGACCGGGAGTCTGGTTTCCGAGATCGCCACCGACCTTCTGCCCGTCTCGCCGATTGCCGCGCTGTCCGGCCCGAGCTTTGCGACCGACGTGGTGCGCGGCCTGCCGACGGCGGTCACCATCGCCTGCGAAGACGAAGACCAAGCCTTCGCGCTCGCCGAACTGTTTTCCGCGCCGGCCTTCCGCTGCTATTCCACCGCCGATCTCGTCGGCGTCGAGATCGGCGGGGCGTTGAAGAACGTTCTCGCCATCGCCGCCGGCGCGGTGTCGGGCGCGGGGCTCGGCGCGAGCGCGCAGGCGGCCACGATCACGCGCGGCTTCGTCGAATTGCGCCGCATCGGCGCGGCGTTCGGGGCGCGACCCGAAACACTGATGGGGCTGTCCGGGCTCGGCGATCTCCTCCTCACCTGCGGTTCTGCGCAATCGCGCAACTTCGCCTATGGCATGGCGCTCGGTGCAGGCAAGCCGCGCGAGGGGCTGGCGCTGGCGGAAGGCGCGGCGACTGCCGGCATCGCGCTTGAGATCGCCCGGACGCGCGGCATCGACGCGCCGATCATCGAGGCGACCGCCGAACTGATCGACGGACACATCACCATGCAGGACGCGGCGGCAGGGCTTCTGGCCCGGCCGCTGAAGAGCGAGGCGGAGTAGGCGCCTACCGCGCCATCGCGTGGTATTCGTCGTTCGGGCGCATGTCGATCGCCGCGGCGACCCGGTTCGACATGTTGTAGAACCCCACCGTCGAGGCGATGTCGAAGATGTCGCGATCCGAAAAGCCCGCATCGCGCAGGCCCTTGCGGTCGGCTTCCTCGATCTTGTCAGGACTCTCGGTCAGCTTGACGGCGAAATCCAGCATCGCCTTCTGTTTCGCCGACAGGTCCGCCGCGCGGTAGTTCATCGCCATCATCTCGCCGAGCTTGGGATCGCCGGAAAGCTGGCGCACCGCAGCGCCATGCGCGGTCAGGCAATAGTAGCAGTGGTTCACCGACGAGACGGCGACCGCGATCATCTCGCGGTCGAGCTTGGAAAGACCCGAATCGCCGAGCATCAGATCGTTGTACATGTCGGTGAAGGCGCGCAGCTTCTTCTCGTCGAAGGCATAGGACTTGAGGACGTTCGGGACCAGCCCCAGCTTCTCCTCGCATTTGGCGAAATAGGCTTTCGTGCCGTCCGACAATTCGGGATGTTCGATGTTCAGTGCCGTGACCCGCTCGCTCATGCCGTCATCTCCCTTTCAAACTTGTCTGTAACTGACGCAGCGTCGCTCATTTTCGTGAAACCGGTGCCACTTTCCCGGCGGATGTTCTAGTGTCGAAAGAAAAACGGGATGAAATCGGGGAGATCGCCGCCCATGGCCGTGCGCAAGACCGCAACCGCATCGAAAGTGAAAACCGAGGCGGGCGCCGAAAAGCTTGCCGGATTTTTCAGGGCGCGGGCGCCGGAGGAAGATCGCGCATCCTATACGACCGAAGCCTTCGCGACCGCAGGTGCGCTTGCCTATCGGGCGTTGAAGAACCACAAGCGCGGCGACAGCCTGATCGTCTTCGACAATGAAGGCGAGATCGAGCGGCAGGGCCGGGCCGTCACCGCGATCACCGTCATCAACGACAACATGCCGTTCCTGTTCGATTCGGTTCTGGCCGAAATCACCGAACAGACCGGCGAGGCGTCCCTGGTGCTTCATCCGGTCGTGCTGGTGCGGCACGAAAAGAAGGGTGTCGCGGAGCTTCTCGGCGAAGCAGGCAGCGCCAAGGGCGACGATGCGACCGACCGCGTGTCGATCATCCACGTTCATGTCCCGAAACTGACCCCTGAGGAATGCGAGGCGCTGAAGCGCGGACTCGAACGGGTTCTCGACCAGGTCAAGCTCTCGGTCTCGAACTGGCGGCCGATGCTCGCCCGCCTCGACCAGGCGATCACCGAATATCGCTACCAGCCGGTGCCGATCGACAAGGCGCAGGTCGGCGAAGCCATCGCCTTTCTCGAATGGCTGCGCGACGACAATTTCACCTTTTTGGGAATGCGCGAACTGCGCTATTCGGGCGGCGCGGAAAGCGGCACGCTGGAACGCTCGCCCAAGGGCGGGCTCGGCATCCTTTCCAGCGATGAGGTTCGGGTCTTGCGGCGCGGCGGCGAGCCGGTCACCACAACGCCCGAAATCCGCGCCTTCCTGCACGGGCCCGAGGCGCTGCTGGTCACCAAGGCCAATGCCAAGTCGGTCGTCCACCGGCGCATCTATCTCGACTATATCGGCGTCAAGACCTTCGACCAGAAGGGCAAGCTTCTCGGCGAGTTGCGCATCGTCGGGCTCTTCACCTCGACCGCCTACACGCGTTCGGTGATGAAGATCCCCTATCTGCGCTCCAAGGCACAGGCGGTGATCGAGAAATCCGGCTTCGATCCGTCCGACCATTCGGGCAAGGCGCTGATCAACGTGCTGGAATCCTATCCGCGCGACGAGCTTTTCCAGATTTCCGTGCCGGTTCTGCGCAAGCACGCCGAGGCGATCCTGGCGCTGGGCGAGCGGCCGCGCGTTCGCGCGCTCTACCGCGTCGACCAGTTCGACCGCTTCGTCTCGGCCATCGTCTACGTGCCGCGCGACCGCTACGATTCCGAGGTGCGCGAGCGGATCGGCCAGTATCTGGTCAAGGCGTTCGACGGGCGTCTTTCCGCCTACTATCCGGCCTTCCCCGAAGGCTCGCTCGCCCGCGTCCATTTCATCATCGGCCGCTCCGGCGGCAAGACGCCGAAGGTCGACAGCGCCGAGCTCGAGGCCGGGATTCGCGACATCGTGCGGACCTGGGACGACGCGCTGCGCGAGGAGGTGACGGAAAACCTTGCCGACCCCAAGCTCGCCGCGCTCGCCGCCGGTTTCGATCAGACCTACCGCAACAGCTTCTCCGCCGCCGTCGCGATGCGCGATGCGGGCGTCATTTCCGGGATCGACGACGACAATCCGATAGCGATCGACTTCTATCGCGAGGCGCCGGAGACGGCCGCCCATGCCAGGCTGAAAATCTACCACCAGGGCGAGCCGGTGGCGCTGTCGAAGCGGGTGCCGCTCCTGGAAAACATGGGTTTCCGGGTCATCTCGGAGCGCACTTTCGAAATCGCCCGGAACGGTTCGAAGCCGGTCTTTTTACACGACATGGAACTCGAAAGCGGCTCCGGGGCCGAGATCGACCTGACAGACGGCGGGGCGCTTCTGGCCGACGTGTTCCTGTCGGTCTGGAATGGCGAGAGCGACAATGATTCCTATGCCGGGCTCGTCCAGACGGCGGGGCTGACAGCGCGGAACATCGGCCTTCTGCGGGCCTATGGCCGCTATCTCCAGCAGGCCGGGATTCCACAGAACCAGGAGTTCGTCGCCTCGGTCCTGAACCGTTATCCCGCCATCGCAGGCCATCTGATTGCGCTTTTTTCGGCCCGTTTCGACCCGGAACGAGCTGAAAACAGCGAAGTTTCAGCTCAAAAAGCGGCGGAATCGATCGAAACGGCTTTGGAATCGGTGCCCCAGATCGACGATGACGCCGTCATCCGGCGCTATCTGAACCTCATCCAGTCGACGCTGCGGACCAATTTCTACGCGCCCGACAAGGACGGCGTGTCTCTGGCGCTGAAGCTCGATTCGCGCGCGGTGCGCGGTCTTCCCGCGCCGCGTCCCTGGCGCGAGATCTTCGTCTACGGGCCGGAGGTCGAGGGCGTCCACCTGCGCTTCGGCGCGGTGGCGCGCGGCGGGCTGCGCTGGTCGGACCGGGCGCAGGATTACCGCACCGAAGTGCTTGGCCTCGTCAAGGCACAGCAGGTGAAGAATGCCGTCATCGTGCCTGTCGGCGCCAAGGGCGGATTCTACCCGAAGCAATTGCCGGTCGGCGGATCGCGCGGCGATATCTTCGAGGCGGGGAAAAAAGCCTATGTCAACTTCATCACCTCGCTCCTTTCCGTCACCGACAATATCGAGGGCGAGGACGTGGTGCCGCCGACCAACCTGGTGCGGCAGGACGGGGACGATCCGTATTTCGTCGTCGCGGCCGACAAGGGCACGGCGACCTTTTCCGACACGGCGAACGCGATCAGCCAGGCGCACGGCTTCTGGCTCGACGACGCCTTCGCCTCTGGCGGGTCGGCCGGCTACGATCACAAGAAGATGGGCATCACCGCGCGCGGCGCGTGGGAGGCGGTGAAGCGGCATTTCCGCGAGATGAACCGCGACATTCAGACCGAACCCTTCACCGTGACCGGCGTCGGCGACATGTCGGGCGACGTGTTCGGCAACGGGATGCTGCTTTCCAAGGCGACGCGACTGATCGCGGCGTTCGACCATCGGGACATCTTCATCGATCCCGACCCGGATCCGGCGTCGTCCTTCAAGGAACGGCAGCGGCTCTTCGAGAAGGGCCAGTCGAGCTGGCAGGACTACGACCGCTCCAAGCTTTCCGAAGGCGGCATCATCGTCTCACGCAGCCAGAAGTCGATCGAGCTTTCCAAGGCGGCGGCGGACGCGATCGGCCTTTCCTCGACGACGGCGACGCCGGTCGAGATCATGCGCGCGATCCTGATGGCGAAGGTCGACCTCTTATGGTTCGGCGGCATCGGGACCTATGTGCGGGCCGAGGCCGAGAGCAATGCCGATGTCGGTGACAAGGCCAACGACACGCTGCGCATCACGGCAAAACAGGTCGGCGCGAAGGTGATTGGCGAGGGCGCCAATCTCGGCGTCACGCAGCGCGCGCGCATCGAATACGGGATGAATGGCGGGCGCTGCAATTCGGATGCGATCGACAATTCGGCCGGCGTCAATTCGTCCGACGTCGAGGTCAACATCAAGATCGCACTCGCCTCGGCGATGCGCGCCGGCGACCTGACGCGGCCGAACCGCGACAAGCTTCTCGCCGATATGACGGACGAAGTGGCGAACCTGGTGCTCGCCAACAATTACCGGCAGTCGCTGGCGATCTCGCTGACCGCGCTGCGCGGGGCGGCCGATCTCGGCTATCAGGAACGCTTCATGGAGGCGCTGGAAGGGCGCGGCCTGCTCGACCGCGACGTCGAGGTGCTGCCGTCGACCGCGGCAATGGCCGAGCGCGAAGTGCGCGGAGCGCCGCTGACGCGGGCCGAGATCGGCGTTCTGCTTGCCTATGCCAAGATCGTGCTCTTCGACGACATCGTGGCGAGCGGCGTGCCCGACGATCCGCACCTCGAAGCCGATCTTCTCGATTATTTCCCGCAGAAGATGGTCAAGAAGTTCGCCGGGCCGATCAAGACGCACCGGCTGCGCCGCGAGATCATCGCGACCCAGCTCGCCAACGAGGCGATCAATCGCGGCGGGCCGTCCTTCGTCAGCCGGCTCCAGGATCTGACGGGACGCTCGGCGGCCGAGATCGTCGCGGCCTTCGCGATCGTGCGCGACGGTTTCGATCTGCCCGACCTTTATGGCGAGATCGACGCGCTCGACGCGAAGATCGACGGCGCGACGCAACTCGAACTCTACCAGCAGGTCGGCCGCCTCGTGCATTCGGCGAGCGCATGGTTCCTCAAGAACGACTTGACGTCGGACCTGATCGGGGACGAGATCGACGGGCTGCAAGGTGCGCGAAAGGCGCTGGAGCCGAAGCTTTCGCGGATGCTGCCGCCCTTCACGCAGGAAAGGCAGGAGGAGCGGGTCGCCGCCCTGCTCAAGGCCGGGGTGTCGCAGAAGCTCGCCGAGCGCATCACCCAGCTTCACGTCGCCGAACTCATCCCCGACATCGCGCTGGTGGCGCAGACGGCGGAGGCCGAACTGGAAACCGCCGCGCGTGCCTTCTTCGCCGTCACCGACGCGTTCCGGATCGGGCGCATCGCCGATGCCGCGCGGTCGATTTCGCCGTCCGATTATTATGACGGGCTGGCGCTGGCGCGCGCGACCGACCAGATCAACGCCGCGCGCCGGGGCATTGCGGCAGCCGCGCTCGGCGCTTTCCCGAAGGAGAAGGCGCCGGTGGAAGCCTGGATCGAGGCGGGCGGTATGCGGATTTCGCGCACGCGCGACCGGCTGCAAAGCCTGACGGAAGGCGGCGACATCACCGTTTCGCGGCTGACGGTCGCGGCAGGACTGATGTCGGACCTGACGGACATTGCGCCCTAGGGGCAGGAACATTGGGGGGGCGGTATGGACGGGACTGTCGAGGCGCGGGCGTCGAAACGCGCGATCTGGGGATGGATGTTCTTCGACTGGGCGCAGCAGCCCTTTCACACGCTGATCATCACCTTCGTCTTCGCGCCCTATTTCGCCGCCGCTGTCGCGCCGGATGCGGCGCGGGGACAGGAATTGTGGGGCTATGCGACGGGAATCGGCGGACTGCTCATCGCCTTTTCCTCACCGGTTCTCGGCGCGATCGCCGATGCGAGCGGGCCGCGCAAGCCGTGGATCGCGGTCTTTTCCGTCATCGGCATCGTCGGCTGCTGGATGCTGTGGTTCGCAGCGCCCGGCATGAGCGACCTGACATGGATACTGGTGATCATCGCGGTCGCGGTTTTCGGCATGGAATATGCCGCCGTCTTCAACAATGCGATGATGCCGTCGCTCGTCCCCCGCTCCGAACTCGGGCGGCTTTCGGGTTCGGCCTGGGGACTCGGCTATGTCGGCGGGCTGATCTCGCTGATCATGGTGCTCGGCTTCATGTCGGCCTCGCCGGAGAGCGGACGCACGCTGATCGGGCTGGAGCCGGTGCTCGGCCTCGACCCCGCGATGCGCGAGGGCGACCGGGCGGCGGGGCCGCTGACTGCGATCTGGTATCTCGTCTTCATCATCCCGATGTTCCTGTTCACCCCCGACGTGATGCGCAGGCCGGCGATCAAGGGGGCTGTGCGCGACGGGCTTTCGAAGCTGAAGCAGACATTGAAGCGGTTGCCGTCGGAGCGCAGCTATTTCTCCTTCCTGATCTCGTCGATGTTCTATCGCGACGGGCTGAACGCGCTCTATGCCTTCGGCGGCATCTATGCGGCGGGCGTGCTGGGACTTTCGATCATCCAGATCGGCATATTCGGCATCCTTTCCAACATCACCGGCGCGATCGGCGCCTATGTCGGCGGGCGCATGGACCAGCGCTTCGGGCCGAAGATCGTGGTGGCCTGGTCGGCGGTGATACTGGTGCTCTGCTGCGCCCTCATCATCTCGACGACGCAGACACAGGTGCTGTTCATGTCGGTG
This sequence comes from Mesorhizobium sp. YIM 152430, assembly GCF_029210365.1. Lineage (GTDB taxonomy): Bacteria > Pseudomonadota > Alphaproteobacteria > Rhizobiales > Rhizobiaceae > Aliihoeflea. The sequence goes on along the minus strand of NZ_JARGES010000020.1, from coordinate 219,538 downwards.
GCGGACGGCAGCGGCCTGCCGGTGCTGGTGTTCTATTTCGCCGGCTGCCTCATCGGGGCGGCAGGCGGGTCGATCCAGGCCGCCTCGCGCACGCTTCTCGTCGATCAGGTCGACAAGGACCGGGTCACGGAAGCATTCGGCCTCTATGCGCTGTCGGGCAAGGCGACGACCTTCATCGGTCCGCTCTCGATCGCGCTCGTGACGGGCTGGGCCGCTTCGCAAGCCTTCGATCTGTCGCCGGTCGATGCGCAGCGCGTCGGCGTGACGCCCATCATCGGGCTCTTCATCATCGGGCTGGTGCTGCTGCCCTTCGTGAAGAGCCGGCACCGGGAGGCGATGGCGACCGGGTCGTGAGCGGCGTCCTTCCGGCCCTTGTCATGGCGGCGGATGTGTCCCACATTCGGCTTGTGTTCAACGAACTGGAAGGAGGTGATCCGATGTCGAGTGTTATCGTTAGCCGTAGCGTGGCCCGAGCGGATCGCCCTTTCGGGAAGCAGCCTTCCTGACGGGGTTGATGCGCGGCCGGGCCTGACCCGGATGCCGCGCTGCGGATAAAGACACGGAAGGGCCGGTCGGCGAGACCGGCCCTTTTTCATTGCCTATTTCGTCTGTGCCAGTGAACCGCGCGGAAATGCTTGAAAGCCGTGCCATCCGTCTTTCGTTCAGTCGCACCAGGGCGCGCGGGCCTTGCCGTCATAAGGGCGCACGATGCCGGCGTTCAAAAGCCGGTCGGCGATAACCTCGCCTTCGGGGGTTTCGATGTCGGCGACGACGCGACCGAAGAACTTGTCGCCATCGACATTGCGGATGTGGAAGGCGCCGGAAACGAGCAGGCCGGCAAGAACGTCGCGCGCGCGGAGCGCAGCCGCCTTTTCCGCCTCGCACGGGGACCGCAGTTCCGGCGCGTCGATGCCGCGCAGGCGGACGGACACGCGCACCGTATGGCCCGGCCAGACATGGACGTCGGCCTCGACCGTGTCGCCGTCGATGACACGCACGAGGCTCGCTCGGACGGGGCCGGTGACTTCGGCGGCATGAGCGGGCTGGGTCAGAAACGCCAGAAGCAAAATAGGAATAAATGCCATACGGCATTTATTCCTATTGCAGGCGATTTGGCAAGGGGTTCAGGCGGAAAGGCTGAGCGGGGCGTCGGCGGCGCGGGGCGCGCGGCGCAGTTCGGCGGCCATCGGCTCGGAATTCTGCTCGTAGGTCCAGACCTCGAACTTGTTGAGTTGATGGGCGCCGAAGGTGTGGACGATCGGCACGTCGGTCGCGTCGCGGCCGCGCGCGAGGACGACGCGTCCGGTGCGGGGAACGTTGTGACGGGCATCGAACGTGTACCAGCCGCCGTCGAGATAGACCTCGAACCAGGCGGAGAAGTCCATCGGGGCGGGATCGACGGGCACGTTGATGTCGCCGAGATAGCCGGTCGCGTAGCGGGCCGGGATGTTCATCGCGCGGCAGAGGGTCACGGCGAGATGGGCGAAGTCGCGGCACACGCCGACGCGCTCCTCATAAGCTTGACCGGCGGTGCGGCTGGCGCGGGCATAGCCGTAGCTGAACGAAATCCGGTTGTGGACGAAGTCGCAGATCGCCTGGACGCGCTGCCAGCCCGGTTGGACGTTGCCGAACAACTGCCAGGCGATCGGCGTCAACAGGTCGGTTTCGCAATAGCGGCTGCCGAGGAGGTAGACCAGCGTTTCGGCCGGCAACTGGTCGACGGGGACCTCGCCGGCATTCTCGGCGACCACGTCGGGCTTGCCCGAATCCTCGACGACCGCGTCGTAGCGCACGGTGAAATCGCCCTGCGGCGCGACGAGGCGGCGGCAGCGATTGCCGAACTGGTCGACATAGGTGCGCATCGGCACCATCGGATGCGAGGTGACGCCGCTTTGCCAGCGAATGTCGGCCCGGCGGTCGGGGTGGAGATCGAGCGAGAGGATCAAGGGTGTGGGTTGCGTGCAACCGATCGCGATTTCGTAGCCGAGACGAATGAGCATACCGCAACCCTTTCCCTGTGTGATGTCCAGGGTCTAACTCGCGGCGTGTCCGGCTGTTCCTCCCGCGGTGCGGCAATTCGTGCGGCAAGCGATAGATTAGAAATCGCTTGCGCGTCCTTTCACTTCCCAGTCGCCGTAGCGGGCCGGATCGCGCCCGCCGCGGCCGCCTTTTTCGACCGGCAGATCGGCCTCGGCGGCATCGTATTCGCGCCGGCGCGCTTCGGCCTCTGCCAGCGCACGGTGGGCGGCTTCGGTGAGAAGGCGGGGGGTGGGGGCGTCGGCTTGGTCGGACATGGCGTCTTCAAGGCTGCGATATTGAAACAAGGGCTTGATCTTCCCATCATATAAGCCGCATTCACGCGCTTTGCGACCGCCCGACGAACGAGGACAGGACAACGAGATGAACATCATGCGCACCGCCATGCTTCTGGCGTTCATGACCGCGCTCTTCATGGGCGTCGGCTATCTGATCGGCGGCTCGGGCGGCATGATGATCGCCTTCTTCGTCGCCGCCGCGATGAACCTCTTTTCCTACTGGAACTCCGACAAGATGGTCTTGCGGATGCACAATGCCGTCGAGGTCGACGAGCGGTCGGCGCCCGAATATTACGGCATGGTGCGCGACCTCGCCGCGCGGGCGCAACTCCCGATGCCGAAGGTCTATCTGATCCGCGAGGACCAGCCGAACGCGTTCGCCACCGGGCGCAACCCGCAGAACGCCGCCGTCGCGGCGACGACGGGGCTTCTCGACCGGCTGACCTATGACGAGGTGGCGGGCGTGATGGCGCACGAACTGGCGCATGTTCAGAACCGCGACACGCTGACCATGACGATCACCGCCACGATCGCCGGCGCGATCTCGATGCTGGCCAATTTCGCGTTCTTCTTTCGCGGCGGCAACAACAACAATCCGCTCGGCATCATCGGCGTTCTGGTGGCGATGATCGTCGCGCCGCTGGCGGCGATGATGGTGCAGATGGCGATCAGCCGGACGCGCGAATATGCCGCCGACCGGCGCGGCGCGGAGATTTGCGGCAACCCTCAATCGCTGGCCTCGGCGCTGAACAAGATCGCGACTGCGGCGGGACGCCTGCGCAACGACAATGCCGAGCGCAACCCGGCGACGGCGCATATGTTCATCATCAACCCGCTGTCGGGCGAGAAGATGGACAATCTCTTCTCCACCCATCCCGACACGCAAAACCGCATCGCTGCGCTGATGAAGATGCAGGGCGAGTTCGCGCCGCCGGCGGCCGCGACGACCTCCGCCAGCGGTCCGTGGGGCGGCAATTCGCCCTCCGGCCCGCGAGGCCCGTGGTCGTGAGTGCTGTGAAGGCCGCGCGCAGGAAGCCACAGCAGACCGAAACCCATGACGAGACGCCGGGCCTTCTCGCCCGGCGCGTCGCCGCGCGCCTTCTCGCGGCGGTGATCGACACGAAGACATCGCTCGACGGACTGACGGACGGCGAGCACGGCCACCCCCAATATCGCGCGCTCGATGCGCGCGACCGCGGGCTGGTGCGCGCGATCCTGACGACGGCGCTCAGGCACCGCATGGCGATCCAGGCGCTGATCGATTCGCGGCTCGACCGGAAATTGCCGTCCAATGCGGCGGCGCTGACCCACATCCTCCATGTCGGCGCGGCGCAACTCCTGTTCCTCGACGTTCCCGACAGCGCGGCGGTCGACCTTGCCGTGACCCATGCCAAGGCCGATCCGCGCACGCGCCGCTTCGCCAACCTCGTCAACGCCATCCTGCGCGAGATCGGGCGACGAAAGGAGCGCGCGCTGCCGGCCGTGCTGGCGAAGACGGTGGAGGCGCCGGACTGGTTCGCGAAACGGCTGGAAGCCGCCTATGGCCAGGATCAGGCGCGGGCGATCCTCGACATGCACCGCCACGAGGCGGCGATCGACCTGACGGTGAAGTCGAATCCGGAAGGTTGGGCCGAAAAGCTGGGCGGCTTCGTGTTGCCGACGGGCTCTGTGCGGCTGACCTCCATCGACGGGCCGGTTTCCGAGCTTGCCGGCTTTGCCGAGGGCGAATGGTGGGTGCAGGACGCGGCCGCCGCCTTGCCGGCGCGACTGATGGGCGACATTGCGGGTCTGCGCGTGGCCGACATTTGCGCCGCGCCGGGCGGCAAGACGGCGCAGCTCGCGCTGGCGGGAGCGAGCGTCGTCGCGATCGAGAAGGTGCCGAACCGGGCGAAGCGGCTTGCCGGCAATCTGGAGCGGCTGAAGCTCGAGGCCGAGATCGTCGTGTCGGACCTGTTCGAGCACAAGCCGGCCAAACTCTACGACGCCGTGCTGCTCGACGCGCCGTGCTCCTCGACCGGGACGATCCGCCGGCATCCGGACGTTCTGTGGACGAAGACGCCGGAGGACGTTGCGCGGCTCGCCGGCCTTCAACGGCGGATGCTCGACCATGCGGCGACGCTGGTGAAGCCAGGCGGCACGATCCTGTTCTGCAACTGCTCGCTCGACCCCGAAGAGGGCGAGGCGATGATCGCGAAGGCGCTCGCAGAGAACCGGAAGCTGGAGCGCGTGGCGTTTGCGGCGGGGGAATTTCCCTTCGTCGACAGCTTTCTCGACGCCGACGGCGCGGTGCGCACGACACCGGCCGGGCTGCCTGACGCCGACCCCAAGCGCGCCGGTCTCGACGGGTTTTATGCCGTACGGTTACGGGTCGAGAGATGAACCGTTCCAATTTGAAACGCATTTGACCTTCGCACAAGCACTTGAATCAGCTATGATTCCTCCAGGTCTGTTGGATTTGCCCTGAGCGGCCTGCAAATGACGACTTTCTGTGCTTCCGGTGCTCGTGGACTTAATGTCCACTCCGCTCCGGTTCTCGAAACCCATCATTTTCGGCGCGCCCAGACCAAATCCATCCAGACCTCGGCTCGTGCAAGTTGAGGACGGCCAGCAGGATGATTTGGCACCGGGATGGTGCCGGGGGCTGCATCGCGGAGCGGCGATGAGGAGGTCGGGGTCTTGGCAATGGCGTTGAACTACGATCCCCAATTGTGGGGTTTCGTGGCGAGCGAGGCATGGCGCCGCGCGCGCCGGCGCCTGCGTTCGGGCCCGCTCTATCGCTGGCGCTTTTCCGGCCGCACGCCGCAACGCATCCTGATCGCGCCGCCGGATCTGCGGCTCGCCGACGGCGCGCTGGCGCAGGAATTCTATCGCGGCCGGTTTCCGCTCGCCGGTGCCGTCGTTGCGACGGGCGGAACGTCGCCCTTTCGCGCCGAACGTGCGCCGGCCACATGGCTCGAGGCGCTGCACGCCTTTCGCTGGCTGCGCCACATGCGGGCCGCCGAAACCAACCTTGCCGCCGGCAATGCCCGCGCGCTCGTCTGCGACTGGGTCGCGATTCACGGAAGGCGGATCAACGGTCCGGCCTGGGAGCCGGCGACCGTCGCCAAGCGGCTGATCGCCTGGCTGCAACATTCCTCGATCGTGCTCGCGGGCGCAGACATCCAGTTCTACCGCGCGTTCCTGAAATCGCTCGCCGTGCAGATGCGTTTCCTGCGCGCCGTCGCCGGCGAGATGCCGGATGGCGAGGAGCGGCTGCGCGCGCGTATCGCGATCGCCTTTGCGACACTCTCGCTGCCCTCCTCGCCGGCGCGGCTTCATGCGGCGTCGAAGGCGCTGGCGCTGGAACTCGATCGGCAGATCCTGCCGGACGGCGTCCACATCTCGCGCAATCCCGGGGCCGTGCTGGAGTTGTTGGCCGACCTGCTGCCGTTGCGACAGACCTACTTCAACCAGGCCGAGGCACCGCCGGACGCGCTGATCAACGCCATCGAGCGGATGCTGCCGGCGCTGCGTTTCTTCCGGCATCAGGACGGGGTTCTGGCGCGCTTCAACGGCATGGGCGCGACGAGCCACGACCGCGTGGCGGCGATCCTGCACCATGACGACACCGGCGGCGCGCCGATCCTGCACGCCTCGCATGGCGGCTATGACCGGCTGGTGATGGGCGGCACGACGATCATCGCCGATACCGGCGCTCCGCCGCCGCCAGATGTCAGCCACGAGGCGCAGGCGGGGTGCCTCTCCTTCGAGATGTCATCGGGGCGTCATCATTTCATCGTCAATTGCGGCGTCGACAGTTTTGGCGCCGAGGATTTCCGGCTGTTGTCACGTTCAACGGCGGCGCATTCGACGGCGACCGTGAACGAGACCTCCTCGGCGCGCTTCAACCTGCCGAACCGGCTGCGCGCAATGGTCGGCTCGCCGCTGATCGGCCCGATCCGCAAGGTGCGGGCAAAACGGTTCGACAGTCCCGGCATCCAGGGCGTCTCGGCCAGCCATGACGGCTACGTCCAGCGCTTCGGCATCGTGCATGAGCGGGAACTGATGCTGGCGGCGGGCGGCGATGTCTTCGAGGGCACGGACCGGTTCTTCACCGACCGCAACGGCGTCGCGCGGCCGGGACCGGGCATGACGGTGCAGATCAGGTTTCATCTTCATCCCGATATCGGCGTCTTCCGCAACGAGCGCGGGCAACTCGTCCTCAAGGGGAACGAGACGGATATCTGGACCGTCGAGGTCGATGGCGTCGCGCCGGTGGTGGAGGAATCGATGTTCTTCGCCTCGATCGGCGGGCCGCGACACTCGCGGCAACTCCTGGTGGAGATCGATCCGTCGGTTCTGCCGGAGGTAGCCTGGCGGTTTACGCGGGTGGAGAAGGCTGGGTAGCCCTGTCGCGGTCTTCTCGCACGGTTGCGTTCTACCTCGACTTAGCAAAGGCCCCGGTTGATTCACGGCCGATGTGTGATAGGCGGGGCGCACCTCCCCTTTGCCCAAAGGACATCCGCCATGGCCGTCGCGTCGAAGAACATCCCCGCACCCGACCGCGTGCGCGTCGCCCGCGCGCTTCTTTCCGTTTCAGACAAAACCGGGCTGGTCGATCTGGCGCGCGAACTCGCCGCGCTCGGGGTCGAACTCGTCTCGACGGGCGGGACGTCGAAGGCGCTTGCGGAAGCGGGGCTGAAGGTGCAGGACGTTTCCGCCCTGACCGGCTTTCCCGAGATCATGGACGGGCGCGTGAAGACGCTGCATCCATCCGTGCATGGAGGGCTTCTGGCCATCCGCGACGACGCCGAGCACAGGGCCGCGATGGAAGCACATGCTATTGGGCCGATCGACCTCGCGATCATCAATCTCTACCCGTTCGAGGAGGTGCGGCGCGCGGGCGGGGACTATGCGGCGACGGTGGAGAATATCGACATTGGCGGGCCGGCGATGGTGCGCGCTGCGGCCAAGAACCACGCCTATGTGACGACCGTCACCGACCCCGCCGACTACGGCCGTCTCGTCGAGACGCTGAAGGCGAATGGCGGCGAGACGGGCTATCGCTTCCGGCAGGAACTGGCGGCAAAGGCATATGCCCGCACCGCTTCCTATGACGCGGCGATTTCGGGTTGGTTCGCCGAGGCGCTGGAGATCGAGGCGCCGGCCTCGCGCGCGTTCGGGGGCAGGCTGGAAAGCGTGATGCGCTATGGCGAGAACCCGCACCAGAAGGCGGCGTTCTACGTCAATGGCGAAGCGCGGCCGGGCGTCGCGACGGCGCGGCAGCTTCAGGGCAAGCAGCTTTCCTACAACAACATCAACGACACCGACGCGGCGTTCGAACTGGTCGGCGAATTCGCGCCGGAAGCGGGCGCGGCGGTCGCGATCATCAAGCACGCGAATCCGTGCGGGGTCAGCACCGGCGGGACGCTGAAGGACGCCTATCTGAAGGCCCTCGAATGCGACCCGGTCTCCGCCTTTGGCGGCATCGTGGCGCTGAACGGACTGCTCGATGCCGAGGCGGCGGAGGAGATCGTCAAGACGTTCACCGAAGTCATCATCGCGCCGGAAGCTTCCGACGAGGCGGCGGCGCTGGTGGCGGCGAAGAAGAATCTGCGCCTGCTGGTGACAGGCGGGTTGCCGGACCCGCGCGCGGCGGGTCTGGCGTTCAAGTCGGTCGCGGGCGGGATGCTGGTGCAGTCGCGCGACAATGGCGTCGTCGACGCTCTCGACCTGAAAGTGGTGACGAAGCGTGCGCCGTCAGGTGCCGAAATGGCCGATCTGCGCTTTGCGTTCCGGGTCGCCAAACATGTGAAGTCGAACGCGATCGTCTACGCTCGCGACGGCGCGACGGTCGGCATCGGCGCGGGGCAGATGAGCCGGGTGGATTCCTCACGCATCGCGGTGCGCAAGGCTCTGGACGCGGCCGAGATGGCCGGCTGGACGGAGCCGAAGACCATCGGCTCGGTGGTCGCATCGGACGCGTTCTTTCCCTTCGCCGACGGGCTGATCGCGGCAATCGAAGCGGGCGCGACGGCGGTGATCCAGCCGGGCGGCTCGATGCGCGACGATGAAGTGATCGCCGCGGCGGACGCGCATGGGATTGCGATGGTGTTTACCGGGATGCGCCATTTCCGGCATTGATCGGAAGCGCCGCCTTCGATCAAAGGCGGCGCACGATCCCTACTTCTTCTTGTTCTGGCGGTTGGAAACCAGATCGTCGACGACGGCGGGATCGGCGAGCGTCGAGGTGTCACCGAGCGCGCCGTAGTCGTCCTCGGCGATCTTGCGCAGGATGCGGCGCATGATCTTGCCGGAGCGCGTCTTCGGCAGGCCAGGCGCGAACTGGATCTTGTCGGGCGAGGCAATCGGGCCGATCTCCTTTCTCACATGGGCGACGAGTTCTTTTTTCAGATCCTCCGAGCCTTCCTCGCCGGCCATCAGCGTGACATAGCAATAGATGCCCTGGCCCTTCAGATCGTGCGGATAACCGACGACGGCGGCTTCCGAGACCTTGTCGTGGGAGACGAGCGCGGATTCGACCTCGGCCGTGCCCATGCGGTGGCCGGAGACGTTGAGGACGTCGTCGACGCGGCCGGTGATCCAGTAATAGCCGTCGGCATCGCGCCGGCAGCCGTCGCCGGTGAAATATTTGCCCTTGTAGGTCGAGAAATAGGTCTGGATGAAGCGCTCGTGGTCGCCATAGACCGTGCGCATCTGGCCGGGCCAAGAATCCGTGATGCACAGATTTCCGTCGGCGGCGCCCTCGATCACCTGGCCCTCATTGTCGACCAGTTGCGGCTGGATGCCGAAGAAGGGTTTCGTCGCCGAGCCCGCCTTCAGGTCGATGGCGCCGGGAAGCGGCGTGATCAGGATACCGCCGGTCTCGGTCTGCCACCATGTATCGACGATGGGCGAGCGCTTGTCGCCGACGACGTTGTAATACCACTCCCACGCTTCCGGATTGATCGGCTCGCCGACCGAGCCGAGGAGGCGCAGCGACTTGCGCGAGGCGCGCTTCACATGGTCGTCGCCCGCGCCCATCAAGGCGCGGATGGCGGTGGGGGCGGTGTAGAAAATGTTGACCTGGTGCTTGTCGACGACCTCCCAGAGGCGGCCGGCATTGGGATAGTTCGGAACGCCCTCGAACATCAGCGTCGTCGCGCCATTGGCGAGCGGGCCGTAGACGATGTAGCTGTGGCCGGTGACCCAGCCGACGTCGGCCGTACACCAGTAGATGTCACCCTCGTGATAGTCGAAGACGTATTCATGCGTCATCGAGGCGTAGACCAGATAGCCGCCGGTGGTGTGGAGCACGCCCTTCGGCTTGCCGGTCGAGCCGGAGGTGTAGAGGATGAAGAGCGGGTCTTCGGCCTTCATCTTTTCGGGCTTGCAGTCCGGTTTCGCCGCGCGGACCTCGTCGTGATACCAGAGGTCGCGGCCCTCGGCCCAGCCGATCCTGCCGCCGGTGCGGCGCACGACGAGCACGTTCTTCACCGTAACGTGGTTCTTCGCCGCGATGTCGATCGCCTTGTCGGTGTTTTCCTTGAGCGGGATCGTCTTGCCACCGCGAAGGCCCTCGTCGGCGGTGATGACGAAGGTCGATTCGCAGTCGACGATGCGGCCGGCGAGCGCGTCGGGCGAGAAGCCGCCGAAGACGACCGAATGGATCGCGCCGATCCGCGCGCAGGCAAGCATGGCGTAGGCCGCCTCGGGGATCATCGGCATGTAGATGGTGACGCGGTCGCCCTTCCTGACGCCGCGCGCCTTCAGGACGTTGGCGAGCCGGCAGACATGGGCGTAAAGCTCGTTATAGGTGATCTTCCTGTCGTCATACGGGTTGTCGCCTTCCCAGACGATGGCGACCTGATCGCCGCGCTTCTTCAGATGGCGGTCGATGCAGTTGTAGGAGACGTTGGTGCGGCCGTCCTCGTACCACTTGATCGAGACCTTGCCGTCGAAGGAGGTGTTCTTGACCTTGGTGTAGGGCGTGAACCAGTCGATCCGCTTGCCGTGCTTGTCCCAGAATTTCTCCGGGTTCTTGACGCTGTCCCTGTACCATTTCTCGTAGGTTTCCCGGTCGATCAGCGCACGCTTCTTCCATTCCGGCTTGACGCGATGGACTTTCACCTCGGACATGCAGTTCCTCCCGATCGGATTTGAGTTGCGGGCGCGGCCGCTCAAGATGCGGCATTATTAGCATTTGGGGCGCAGGCACAACATTAGACGATGGGTGCGCCGCAAGCAGGCAAGGGCAGCGCGGCAGCACTTTGGGATGAGTGCTGCCAAGCATCTGATTCAATGCGATAAATTTGTCTTGAGGTCGAACCATCGTCAGTAGACGGTTAATGATTGCAGTCGCACACTCATCCCGCTTCATAAGCGAATGCGGGGTGCGAACCATGCAACGTGCAAGTGAAATGGAACTGATGCTCCAGGGCTATGGAATGACCACGGCGCAGATCCTCTACCGGATGCCGGACCATCCCGGCCTGCTACAGACTTTCATCTGGCAACATTACGATCTGGCGCCCAAATTCCCCGAATTATTCCGCTTTCTCGACTTCTGGCGGGAAAAGCTCGACGGACCGCTTCATTCCGTGTGCTACACGCACAAGAAGCTGATCTCGCCGAACGAGTGGAGGAACGTCAGCGGGGAATTGATGATTCACTGAAGACTCCTACCGGCTCCCGAAGATTGCCGAACCGACGCGCACCGAGGTCGCGCCGAACTGGATAGCGGTCTCAAAGTCGCCGGACATGCCCATGGAAAGCTTTTCGACGCGGGCTTCGCGGGCGAGCTTTTCGAGGAGGGCGAAATGGGGGCCGGGGTTTTCGTCCGCGGGCGGGATCGCCATCAGCCCCTCGATGGCGAGGCCGTGAGTTTCGCGGCAGCGCTTGACGAAGGCGACGGTTTCACGCGGGTCGATGCCGGCCTTCTGGTCTTCGAGGCCGGTATTGACCTGGACGTAGAGGCGCGGGTGCTTGCCCTGCCGCTTCATCTCCTTTGCCAGTTCGGCGGCGATCTTCTCGCGGTCGATGGTCTCGATCACGTCGAAGAGGGCGACGGCTTCCTTCGCCTTGTTGGACTGGAGCGGGCCGATCAGATGGAGTTCGAGGTCGGGATAAGCCGCGCGCAGGGCCGGCCATTTGCCTTGCGCTTCCTGCACGCGGTTTTCGCCGAAGACGCGCTGGCCGGCATCGAGGACGGGGCGGATTGCGTCGGCGTCGAAGGTCTTTGACACGGCGACGAGCGTGACCGCATCCGCGCGGTTGGCATCGCGCGCGGCGTGTTCGATCTTCGCGCGGACTTCTTCCAGTCGTTCCACCGCATTCGTCATCCGTCCGGCCATCCCCGCGAGTGTTGACGCTTGTCCCAAACCATGGTGAAGGTCCGGCACGATTTTTCAGTCCCACTTAAGCAAAAAAGCGGTCATGGCAACCGAACGATACAATCCGCGCGCATCGGAACCGAAATGGCAGAAGGCCTGGGACGAGGCCCAGCTCTTCGCGACGAAGAACGACGATCCGCGCGAGAAATACTACGTCCTCGAGATGTTCCCCTATCCGTCGGGGCGCATCCATATGGGCCATGTGCGCAACTATGCGATGGGCGACGTGGTGGCGCGCTACAAGCGGGCGGCCGGATACAACGTGCTGCACCCGATGGGCTGGGACGCCTTCGGCCTGCCGGCCGAGAACGCCGCGCGCGACAACAAGGTCAATCCGCGCGACTGGACCTATGCCAATATCGAGACGATGAAGGGCCAGTTGAAGACGATGGGCCTGTCGCTCGACTGGGCGCGCGAATTCGCGACCTGCGACCCGAGCTACTACAGGCACCAGCAGAAGATGTTCCTCGACTTCTGGCAGGCCGGCCTTGTCGAGCGCCGCAACGCCAAGGTCAACTGGGACCCCGAGGACATGACCGTGCTCGCCAACGAGCAGGTGATCGACGGGCGCGGCTGGCGCTCCGGCGCACTGGTCGAGCAGCGCGATTTGACCCAGTGGTTCTTCAAGATCACCTCGATGGCGCAGGAACTGCTCGACGGACTCGATACGCTTCCCCGCTGGCCAGACAAGGTCAAGCTGATGCAGTCGAACTGGATCGGGCGGTCGCGCGGAATCGAGATTTCATTCCCGATGACGGAGCCCGGCTACGGCCTTGACGAGATCGTCTGCTTCTCGACACGGCCTGACACGATGCACGGCGCGAGCTTCATCGCGATCGCTCCCGATCATCCGCTTTCCCTGGAACTGGAGGCAAGGAACGAGGCTCTTGCCACGTTCAACGCCGAGTGTCGCCGGATCGGGACGTCGGAAGAGGCGCTGGAAAAGGCCGAGAAGCTCGGGTTCGATACGGGACTTTTCGTTCGCCATCCGGCCGAGGAGCGCGACCTGCCGGTCTGGGTCGGCAATTTCGTGCTGATGGGATATGGCACGGGCGCGGTCTTCGGCTGTCCCGCACACGATCAGCGCGATCTCGACTTCGCGCGCAAATACGGCTTGCCGGTGCGCAACGCCTTCCACCTGCCGGACGATACGACGGAAGTCGGCGACGAGGCCCTCATCCCCGAAAAGAACGCGCGTGTCGTCTATGTCGATCACTTCGCCGGGATCGGCGAGGCGACGAGCGAGGAAGCAATCGAACGGACGATCGCGTGGTTCGAGGCGAAGGGCTTCGGCAAGGGCGTGACGCGGTTCCGCCTGCGCGACTGGCTGATCTCGCGCCAGCGCTACTGGGGCTGCCCGATCCCGGTCGTCCATTGCGAGACCTGCGGCGCGGTTCCGGTGCCGGCCGATCAGTTGCCGGTGCGTCTGCCAGACGAGGTGTCTTTCGACAAGCCTGGCAACCCGCTCGACCATCATCCGACGTGGAAACACGTCGCCTGCCCGAATTGCGGCGAGCAAGCGCGGCGCGACACCGACACGATGGACACGTTCGTCGATTCCTCCTGGTATTTCGCTCGCTTCACCGATCCGTGGAACGAGGATCAGCCGACCGATCTCGCCCATGTCGACGGGCCGAATGGCTGGCTGCCGGTCAACCAGTATATCGGCGGCATCGAGCACGCGATCCTGCATCTGCTCTATTCGCGCTTCTTCGCCCGCGCGATGAAGGCGACGGGGCATCTAAACAGCGTCGAGGAGCCTTTCGAGGGCCTGTTCACGCAAGGCATGGTGGTCCACGAGACCTATCGCGGCCCCAAGGGCTGGGTGACGCCGGCCGAAGTGAAACTGGAGGAAGTCGAGGGAAAGCGGCGGGCCAGCCTGATCGCGACCGGCGAGGACATCGCGATCGGCTCGATCGAGAAGATGTCGAAGTCGAAGAAGAACGTGGTCGACCCCGACGACATCATCGCCAGTTATGGTGCGGATACCGCCCGCTGGTTCATGCTGTCGGATTCGCCGCCGGACCGCGACGTGATCTGGACGGAAGCGGGCGTCGAGGGCGCGCATCGCTTCGTGCAGCGCGTCTGGCGCCTGGTGGCGGAAGCCTCGGAGGTGCTGAAGGATGTTGCGGGCGCGCCCGCGCGGGAAGGCGATGCCGTTGCAATATCGAAGCTCGCGCACAAGACGGTGAAGGCGGTCGGCGCCGACATCGAGCGCCTCAGCTTCAACAAGGCGGTGGCGCGGCTCTACGAACTGGTCAATGCGCTGGCGCCGCGCGTGCAGGCGCTGGCGAGGGCGAACGATGCCGACAAGAAGGCGCTGCGCGACGCCTTGGACAAGCTGGTGGTGATGGTGGCTCCGATGATGCCGCATCTGGCCGAGGAGTGCTGGGCGGCGCTGGGCGGCGACGGCATGGTCGCAAACCAGCCCTGGCCGAAATTCGATGCGGCGCTGACCGTCGACGACGAGATCACCCTGCCGGTTCAGGTCAACGGCAAGAAGCGCGGCGATTTGACAATCGCGCGCGACGCGGACCAATCTGCCGTCGAAGCGGCGGCGCTCGCCCTCGACGCCGTGCAAAAGGCGCTCGAAGGCAAGGCGCCGCGCAAGATCATCGTCGTGCCGCAGAGGATCGTGAATGTCGTTGCTTGATCGGAACCGGCTGCGGCTGGCAGGGCTCGGCCTGGCTCTTTCGCTTGCCGCCGCCGCGGGCTGCACGGTGCAGCCGCTCTACGGAACGGGCGGGACGACCGCGAGCGGCGCGCCGATGAGTGCGGAACTCGCCACGGTCGCGGTCGCGCCGGTCGGCGACCGCGTCAGTCAGGAAGTGCGGAACCATTTGATCTTCCTGTTATCGGGCGGTGCGGGCGAGCCGTCCGCCGCGCGCTATACGGCGCAACTCGCCGTTTCGGTCTCGGATGCCGCGGCGGCCTCCGTGCAGGTCGGGCGCGACGAGGAGCCGACGGCGTCGCTGGTGACGGTTGCCGCCTCCTATACGCTGACTGACGATACCGGAAACCGGATCGGTGCCGGTTCGCGATCGGCTCAGGCGGCCTATGACGTTTCGCGCCAGCAATTCGCGGCGCTGCGCGCTTCGCGCGACGCGCAGAACAGGGCGGCGCGCGAGGCAGCCGAACTCGTGCGCCTTGCGATTGCCCAGGATATTTCCCGGCGACCTACACGCTAGCTGATAATCAGGAACTTTTTGTTACCAAAGCCATTCTTGCAAGAATGTCATGGCCACGTCATCCCCTTCGGCGATGAAGGCGCGTGACGGAGTGCACAGAATGAATCTTCGGCAGGCGCCGTACAGTCTCACCTCGATCATCAGTTACCTGATGCCTTCGGCCAAGCCGCGCGACCATGTGGTCGACCAGCTCATCGCCGAACGCGCCACGCATCTGTCGCGCAATCCCGCATGGCCGGTGCTGCGGCCGCTGATCTATCGCTATTTCGACTACGATCTCGCCGTCTCGATGGCGAACGACATGGCGCCGCTCTCGGGTATCGAGGCTTTCGACTATCTGTCGAAGCTGCTGGCGCTCGACGTCACGGTGACGGGTCTGGGCAACATTCCCAAGAGCGGCGGCTTCGTGCTCGCGCCGAGCCATCCGACGGGAATTGCCGACGGGATCGCCGTCTACGAGCTGATGAAGCCGGTGCGCAACGATCTTTCGATCTTCGCCAACCGGGACGCGCTGCGCGTTTCGGCGGGTCTGCGCGACCTCATCATTCCGGTCGAATGGCGGCAGGGCGAGAAGAGCCATTCGAAGAGCCGCGACACGCTGGAAATGACGGCCAAAGCCTTTGCAAACGACCGCGCCGTGGTGCTGTTCCCGTCCGGCCGCATCGCCTATTGGACCCAGAACAAGCTGACGGAGCGGCCCTGGCAGTCTTCCTTCGTGGCGCTGGCGCGGCGCTACAGCGTGCCGGTCGTACCGGCGCACATCACCGCGCGCAATTCGGGGCTGTTCTACTTTCTGTCGAAATATTCGACCGAGATGCGCGACATGACCGTCTTCCACGAACTTTTGAACAAGAAGAACCGGCCCTTCGAGATCACCGTCGGCAAGCCGATCGCGCCTGACCTTTTGCACGGCGACGCGGTAGAGGTCGCAGCGCTTTTGCAGAAGCACACGGTCGAGGATCTGGCGCGCGATCCGGATGCGGAATTTCAGCGGTAGATGCAAAAAACCCCGCGCGAAACGGGGTTTTTTCATATTCGGGCGGGCCGAACCTTCAGCCGATCTTCTGGCCGGTCTTGGCCCAGTCGGCGAGAAAGGCTTCGAGACCCTTGTCGGTGAGCGGGTGCTTGACCAGCGCCTTCAGCGTTGCCGGCGGCACGGTCGCGACATCGGCGCCGATCAGCGCGGCGAGCTTGACGTGGTTCACCGTGCGGATCGAGGCGGCGAGGATTTCGGTCGTGAAATCATAGTTGGTGTAGATCTGCTTGATCTCGGAGATCAGCTCCATGCCGTCGATGCCCATATCATCGATGCGGCCGATGAAGGGCGAGATGAAGGTCGCGCCGGCCTTGGCGGCGAGCAGCGCCTGGTTGGCCGAGAAGCAAAGCGTGACGTTGACGAGGCGGCCGTCGCCGGTGATCGCCTTGCAGGCCTTGAGGCCGTCGAGCGTCAGTGGCAGCTTGATGCAGATATTGTCGGCGATTTTGGACAGGACATCGGCCTCGCGCATCATCTCGGCATAGTCGGTGGCGGCGACTTCGGCCGAAACCGGGCCGTCGACGATGTCGCAGATTTCCTTGGTGACTTCCTTGATATTGCGGCCCGATTTCAGGATCAGCGACGGGTTGGTCGTCACGCCGTCGAGCAGGCCGTATTCGTTGAGTTCGCGGATGTCGGCGACATCGGCCGTATCGACGAAGAATTTCATGTGCGTCTCCTTCAGGCTTCGGCCAGGCGGCGGATGGGAAGTCCGTAAGCCGGCGGTTGGGACTTGCACTACCGCAAGATCGGGGCAAGGTCACGTCCGATGAGCCAAGATTCGCCTTCCCTCTTCCCGCCAAGCAAGGTCGTGCCCGTTCTCGTGCCGATGCCGGCCGAGCGCGCCTATTCCTATGCCGTGCCGGACGGGATGGCGGTGGTGCCGGGCTCGATCGTGCGCGTGCCGCTCGGGCCGCGGCTGGTTGCGGGGGTCGTGTGGGACGGCGACGGGGGATCGGTCGATCCAAGCAAGCTGCGGCCGATCGACCATGTGTTCGACTGCCCTCCGATCGGCGAGGAATTACGACGCTTCGTCGACTGGGTCGCGGGGTATACACTCTCACCGCCCGGCATGGTGGCGCGGATGCTGCTGCGGGCGCCGGCGGCGTTCGATCCCGAGCCGATGATCGACGGGCTGGTGCTTTCGGGCGCCGAGCCCGACCGTATGACGGATGCGCGCCGGCGCGTGCTCGAAATGGCGTCCGACGGGCTCGCCTGGACGCGCTCGGGGCTGGCGCGCGCGGCCGGGACGTCGCTGACGGTGATCGACGGGCTGAAGGCGCAGGGCGTCTTCGACGAAGCGCAGATCGCGCCGCGGCCGGTGGTCGCCGCGCCGGACCCCGACTATGCGCAGGCGAAGTTGATGCCGGAGCAGGCGGGTGCCGCGCAGAATTTGCGCGACAAGGTCGCGGGCGGCGGGTTCTCGACGACACTGATCGATGGCGTGACGGGCTCGGGCAAGACGGAGGTTTATTTCGAGGCGATTGCGGAAGCCGTGCGGGCGGGGCGTCAGGTGCTCGTGCTGGTGCCGGAGATCGCGCTGACGGCGGCGTTTCTCGAGCGCTTCCAGGACCGGTTCGGCGCCAAGCCCGCCGAATGGCATTCCGAACTTGCGCCGCGGACGCGCGAAAGGGTCTGGCGGCAGGTGGCGGAGGGACGCGTGCGCGTCGTCGCCGGCGCGCGCTCGGCGCTGTTCCTGCCGTTCCGAGACCTCGGACTGATCGTCGTCGACGAGGAGCACGACCCCGCCTACAAGCAGGAAGATCGCGTCTTTTACAACGCCCGCGACATGGCGGTGGTGCGCGGCCATATCGGGCAGTTTCCCGTCGTGCTCGCCTCGGCGACGCCTTCGGTCGAGAGCCGGGTCAATGCGGGGCAGGGGCGCTATTCGCGGGAGGTGCTGTCGGGCCGTTATGCCGAGGCGGCGCTGCCGGACATCCGCGCGATCGACATGCGAAAACATCCCCCGGCACGCGGCGGGTTCATCTCGCCGGTGCTCGTTTCGGCAGCGCGCGCGACGGTGGAGCGTGGCGAGCAGGCGCTGTTCTTCCTCAACCGGCGCGGCTATGCGCCGCTGACGCTCTGCCGCGTCTGCGGTCATCGCTTCCAGTGCCCGTCCTGTTCGAGCTGGCTGGTCGAACACCGCTTTCGCGGCCAGTTGATGTGCCATCATTGCGGGCATTCGGAACCGCGGCCCGAAGCCTGCCCGTCTTGCGGCACGCTCGATCATCTGGTGCCGTGCGGGCCGGGTGTGGAGCGGATCGCCGAGGAGATCGTCTCGCACTTTCCCGATAGCCGTGTGATCGTTCTGTCCTCGGACATGCTGGGCGGGGTGAAGCGGCTTCGGCTCGAACTCGAGGCCATCGCCAAGGGCGAGGCGGACATCGTGATCGGCACGCAACTCGTTGCCAAGGGACACAATTTTCCGAACATGACGCTGGTCGGCGTGGTCGATGCGGATCTGGGGCTTGCCAATGGCGACCCGCGCGCGGCCGAGCGGACATTCCAGCTTCTCAGCCAGGTGACGGGCCGGGCGGGGCGCTCCGGCAAGAAGAGCGTCGGTCTGTTGCAGACCTACCAGCCCGACCATCCGGTGATGCGCGCGCTCGTCTCCGGCGACGCGGAGGCGTTTTACGACCGCGAGGTCGCGGAGCGCGAGCGCGGCCGCCTGCCGCCCTTCGGCCGTCTCGCTGGCGTCATCGTCAGTGCCGCGACGCGGGCCGAGGCCGAAGGCCATGCACGCGGGCTGCGGCAGGCGGCCGTGCGCTCGAACGAGATCATGGTGCTCGGCCCGGCCGAAGCCCCGCTGGCGCTCCTCGCCGGGCGGCATCGCTTCCGGCTGCTGGTCCATGCCGAGCGCAAGGCCGACATTCAGGGGTATATCCGCGCGATGCTGGGCGCCGGGCCGAAGGAGCGCGGGTCGGTGCGGGTGAACGTGGACATCGATCCGCAGAGCTTTCTATAGACAGATCGTTGGCCGCCCGCGTATGCGGGGTCCACAATCTCGAGGGGATTTCGAAGTATGGAACTCGCATTTCCGTGGCCGTATTCGCAGGGTGAATGGCTGGCGTGGTCGGCGGCGGCGATCACGGTCCTGTTCGGGCTCGTCACGCTGTTCGCGCCGCGCTTGTCGCTGAAGGCGCTGCGGCTCCAAACAGTGCCAAACCACCCCGAAGCGGTGGCCGAATCGCGGGCGACGATGTCGGGGTTCTATCTGGGCGTCGGGCTCTGCTGCATTCTGCTCGCCCAGCCGCTGCTCTATCTGACGCTCGGCGCCTCCTGGGCGTTGACGGCCTTCGGGCGGATCGTTTCCATGCTCTCAGACCGGGGCAATACGGCCTATAACTGGGTCGTCCTGGCGATCGAGATCGTGCTTGCCGCACTGCCGCTCGCCTTCGCTCTCGGCTTCGTCGGTTGATCCTTTCGAACTGCGACAAAACGGCCAAAAACCGCCCAGCAAGGCGTGTTGCGAGTCCCGGAAGCCTGTGCTAGACGGCAATCGACTTTTGACCGGGGCGGCGGCTCGATCGCTCGTCCGGGGGAAATTTTCAACGAGGTCAGGGATTTAGCCGGTCGATTGCACCGGTGCTCGAATTCGCTGCCTTCCAGATGAAGAGAAAACGCACCTCGTGGCACAGTCTGGCTCGATGATCTCAGGTGTTTCGCAGCGCTATGCGCGCTCGCTGTTCGAACTGGCGCGGGACGACAATTCCGTCGCCGAAACCGAGAAAGAGCTCGGCCGCTTCGCCGCCATGCTCGACGAGAGCGACGATTTGCAGCGCCTCGTCACCAGCGCGGTCTTCTCAGCCGAGGACCAGTTCCGCGCCATTTCGGCGATTCTCGACAAGGCCGGCATCAAGGGCCTCGTCGGCAATTTCCTTCGCGTCGTCGCGCAGAACCGCCGGCTCTTCGCCGTGCCGGGCATCATCGCCTCTTTCCGCCAGATCGCGGCCGAAGCGCGGGGCGAAGTTTCCGCCGACGTGACGTCGGCACACGCGCTCGATGCGGCGCAGGAGAAGGAACTCAAGGCGGCGCTGAAAAGCGTTGCCGGCAAGGACGTGACGGTCAATCTCACGGTCGACCCTTCATTGCTCGGCGGTCTCGTCGTCAAGATGGGCTCGCGCCAGATCGACACGTCGCTCAAGACTAAACTCAATTCGCTCAAGCTTGCACTGAAAGAGGTCGGCTGATGGACATCCGCGCCGCGGAAATTTCCGCAATTCTCAAGGACCAGATCAAGAATTTCGGCCGTGAAGCCGAAGTCTCCGAGGTCGGTCAGGTTCTCTCCGTCGGCGACGGCATTGCGCGCGTCTACGGCCTCGACAACGTCCAGGCCGGCGAGATGGTCGAGTTTCCGGGTGGCATCCGCGGCATGGCGCTCAACCTCGAAGCCGACAATGTCGGCGTCGTCATCTTCGGCGCCGACCGCGACATCAAGGAAGGCGACACCGTCAAGCGCACCGGCGCGATCGTGGACGTCCCGGTCGGTCCGGGCCTGCTCGGCCGCGTCGTCGACGCGCTCGGCAACCCGATCGACGGCAAGGGCCCGATCGAGGGCATCGAGCGCAAGCGCGTCGACGTCAAGGCGCCCGGCATCATCCCGCGCAAGTCGGTGCATGAGCCGATGTCGACCGGCCTCAAGGCCATCGATGCGCTGATCCCGGTCGGCCGCGGCCAGCGCGAACTGATCATTGGCGATCGCCAGACCGGCAAGACCGCCATCATCCTCGACACGATCCTGAACCAGAAGTCGCTCAACCAGGGCGACGACGAAAGCCAGAAGCTCTACTGCGTCTACGTCGCCATCGGCCAGAAGCGCTCGACCGTCGCGCAGCTCGTCAAGGTTCTCGAAGAGCGCGGCGCGCTCGAATATTCGATAATCGTGGCCGCCACGGCCTCCGATCCTGCGCCGATGCAGTATCTGGCGCCGTTCGCCGGCTGCACCATGGCCGAATATTTCCGCGACAGCGGCAAGCACGCCCTGATCGCCTATGACGATCTGTCCAAGCAGGCCGTCGCCTACCGCCAGATGTCGCTCTTGCTGCGCCGTCCGCCCGGCCGCGAAGCCTATCCGGGCGACGTCTTCTACCTGCATTCGCGCCTGCTCGAGCGCGCGGCGAAGATGAATGACGAACTCGGCTCGGGCTCGCTGACCGCGCTGCCGGTCATCGAGACGCAGGCCAATGACGTCTCGGCCTATATTCCGACCAACGTGATCTCGATCACCGACGGCCAGATCTTCCTCGAGACCAACCTCTTCTTCCAGGGCATCCGCCCGGCCGTGAACGTCGGCCTGTCCGTGTCGCGCGTCGGCTCGGCCGCGCAGATCAAGGCGATGAAGCAGGTTGCCGGCTCGATCAAGGGCGAACTCGCCCAGTATCGCGAGATGGCCGCGTTCGCGCAGTTCGGCTCGGATCTCGATGCCTCGACGCAGCGCCTCTTGAACCGCGGCGCGCGCCTGACCGAACTCCTGAAGCAGCCGCAATTCTCGCCGCTGAAGACGGAAGAGCAGGTCGCGGTGATCTTTGCCGGCGTGCAGGGCTATCTCGACAAGATCGCGCTCGGCGATGTCGGCAAGTTCGAGCAGGGCCTGTTGTCGCACATGCGCTCGGAAGGCAAGGACGTGCTCGACCAGATCCGCAAGGAGAAGGCGCTGTCCGACGACCTGCGCGGCAAGCTCAAGGCGGAAATCGACAAGTTCGCCAAGTCGTTCGCCTGAGGCTTTTGACGAGAAAGCAGAGATTGCCGCATGGCTTCACTGAAAGACCTTCGTAACCGCATCGCCTCGGTCAAGGCGACGCAGAAGATCACCAAGGCGATGCAGATGGTCGCCGCGGCGAAGCTGCGTCGCGCGCAGGAAGCCGCCGAGGCCGCGCGCCCCTATTCGGAGCGCATGGCGACGGTTCTGGCCAACATCTCGGCCGCGGTCGACGGCGCCGATGCGCCGGCGCTGATGGCGGGCACCGGCAAGGACGACGTGCATCTGCTCGTCGTCGCGACCGCCGAGCGCGGGCTTTGCGGCGGTTTCAATTCGCAGATCGCGCGTCTCGCCAAGGAGCATGTCCGCAAGCTCCTTTCCGAAGGCAAGACGGTCAAGATCATCACCGTCGGCAAGAAGGGCTACGACATCCTTCGCCGCGACCATGCCAATCTGATCATCGAGCGCATCGAACTGCGCGACGTGAAGCAGGTGGGCTTTGCCAATGCCGACCAGATCGCGCGCAAGGTCATCCAGCTCTTCAGTCAGGGCGAGTTCGACGTTGCGACGCTGTTTTATTCGCAGTTCAAGTCGGTGATCAGCCAGATCCCGACCGCGCAGCAGATCATCCCCGCCTCGGCGCCGGTGACGTCGGAAGCTTCGGACGACCAGGCCGGAGGCAACGCGGTCTACGAATACGAGCCGGATGCGAGCGAAATCCTCGGCGACTTGATCCCGCGCAACATTTCCGTGCAGGTGTTCCGGGCGCTGCTCGAGAACGCCGCCGGCGAAATGGGCGCCAAGATGACCGCGATGGACAACGCCACGCGCAATGCCGGCGACATGATCAACAAGCTTTCGATCACCTACAACCGTCAGCGCCAGGCGCAGATCACCAAGGAACTGATCGAAATCATTTCCGGCGCGGAAGCGCTGTAATCGACCGGGCGCCTTTCGGGCGCCGTGAAGAAAGAGGCTCAGAACGATGGCTAAAGCAGCTACCAACACCAAGGCGGCCACGCCTGCCGCATCCGGCTCGACCGGCACGGTCCGTCAGGTCATCGGCGCCGTCGTCGACGTTGCCTTCGACGATCACCTGCCGGCGATCCTGAACGCGCTTGAGACCGACAATAACGGCCAGCGCCTCGTTCTCGAAGTCGCCCAGCATCTCGGCGAGAACACCGTCCGCACCATTGCGATGGACTCGACCGAAGGTCTCGTCCGCGGCCAGGCGGTCAAGGACACCGGCGCGCCGATCTCGGTGCCGGTCGGCCCCGAAATGCTTGGCCGCATCATCAACGTGATCGGCGAGGCGATCGACGAGGAAGGCGCGCTCGGCGCCGCCGAAACCCGACCGATCCACGCCCCCGCTCCGGCCTATATCGAACAGTCGACCGAGTCGGAAATTCTCGTCACCGGCATCAAGGTCATCGACCTTCTGGCGCCCTACGCCAAGGGCGGCAAGATCGGCCTGTTCGGCGGTGCCGGCGTCGGCAAGACCGTTCTGATCCAGGAACTGATCAACAACGTCGCCAAGGCGCATGGCGGCTACTCGGTGTTCGCCGGCGTCGGCGAGCGCACCCGCGAGGGCAACGACCTCTATCACGAGTTCATCGAATCGGGCGTCAACAAGAAGGGCGGCGGCGAAGGCTCCAAGGCCGCACTCGTCTACGGCCAGATGAACGAGCCGCCCGGCGCGCGCGCCCGCGTCGGCTTGACCGGACTGACGGTCGCCGAATATTTCCGCGACCAAGGTCAGGACGTTCTGTTCTTCGTCGACAACATCTTCCGCTTCACGCAGGCGGGCTCGGAAGTGTCGGCGCTGCTTGGCCGCATTCCCTCGGCCGTGGGATACCAGCCGACGCTGGCGACCGACATGGGCGCGTTGCAGGAGCGCATCACCACGACGACCAAGGGCTCGATCACCTCGGTTCAGGCCATCTACGTTCCCGCCGACGATCTGACCGATCCGGCGCCGGCGACCTCGTTCGCGCACCTTGACGCGACGACGACGCTGAACCGCTCGATCGCCGAAAAGGGCATCTACCCGGCCGTCGATCCGCTCGATTCGACCTCGCGTATGCTCGACCCGCAGATCGTCGGCGAAGAGCATTACGCGGTGGCCCGTTCGGTCCAGCAGACGCTCCAGCGCTACAAGTCTCTCCAGGACATCATCGCGATCCTGGGCATGGACGAGCTTTCCGAAGAGGACAAGCTGACCGTCGCCCGCGCCCGCAAGATCGAGCGCTTCCTGTCGCAGCCCTTCTTCGTCGCCGAAGTCTTCACCGGCGCGCCGGGCAAGCTGGTCGACCTCGCCGACACCATCAAGAGCTTCAAGGGCCTCGTCGCCGGCGAATACGACTACCTGCCGGAAGCCGCCTTCTACATGGTCGGCTCGATCGAGGAAGCCGTCGAGAAGGGCAAGAAACTCGCCGCCGAAGCTGCCTGATCGCAGTGAATGGTGAATGGTGAATGGTGAACGGAGAGAAGTGAAATGTGAGTGCGGGAAGTGCGTGATGGTCGCGACCATTCACCATTCACCATTCACCATTCACTCGGACTGACATGGCACAAACTTTCAAGTTCGAACTCGTCTCGCCGGAGCGGCTGCTCGTCTCCGAAGAGGTCGAGGCTGTCGTCATTCCCGGCACCGAGGGGGAACTGACGGTCATGGCCAACCATGCGCCGTTGATGACGACGATCAAGCCGGGCGTCGTGCGCGTCCAGTTCGGCGGCGGCCGCGAGGACCGCTATGTCGTGTTCGGCGGCTTCGCCGACGTGGTGCCGGAAGGCTGCACCCTGCTGGCGGAATCGGCGATCGCCGTGGCCGATGTCGACAAGGATGACATCGCGCGGCGTATCCAGGACGCGCGCGAGGACCTCGACGACGCCAAGGACGACGATCAGCGCTCGAAAGCCGAACAGCTCATCGCACAGCTCGCGACCCTTCAGGACGCCGTCTAGAGTGTTGATGACCCCGATCCGGCTTTCCTTAACCGGACATTGACCACGGCGGGCGAAAGCCCGCCGTTTTCGTATCTGTCGCCGGCAATTCAGCGTTCCTTAAAACATCGCTGGCTTGGTCTGTTCGATGCCTGCTCGCAAAGAAGCGGCATGAGAGCTTCACTCCGGCTGGGGCGCCGGACGGGAGAGACGACATGACACTGGTTACCGCCGACCTCGACCAAGGGTCCGGTGCGGCTCGACCGCAGCGGCTGAACGTCGCCTACGCGATGCTCGCCGTGCTTGCCGTCATCAATCTCATGAACTTCATGGACCGCGTCCTGTTTTCGGTCATGCTCGAGGCGATAAAGGTCGATCTGGCATTGTCCGACACGCAGATGGGGATCGTCAGCGGCATAGCCTTCGCCGTGCTCTATGGCGGCTTCGGTCTCGTCATGGGACGGCTGGCGGACACGCGCAACCGCGTCCGGCTGATCTCGGGCGCACTTGCCTTCTGGAGCATGGCGTCGGCGCTTTGCGGCGCTGCGGCGAGCTTTGGTCACATGTTTGCCGCGCGCGCGATGGTGGGCCTCGGAGTTTCGGGCTGCGCGCCCTGCGGCCAGTCCATCATCGCCGATTACTTCCCGCCGGAACGCCGGGCATTGGCACTGTCGATCTTCGCCGGCGTCGGCACGCTTGGAACGTTCATCGGCCTTGTCGTCGGCGGACATCTCGCCGAAGCCTATGGCTGGCGGACGACGTTCGTTATTTTCGCGATACCCGGCCTGATCGTTGCGCCGCTGGTCTTTTTCCTCGGCCGCGAGCCGAAGCGCGGTGCGTTCGACAAGCTGGTTTCGGCGCAGCTTCCCTGGTCGCAGGCGATCCGGCATCTCCTCGAAATACGCACGGCGCGCAACCTCCTGGCCGGAACACCCCTCGTTCTGGTGACGGTCGGTGTCGCCAACTGGATACCGGCATTTCTCCAGCGCGCGCACGGTGCCAGCGCGGCCGAAGTGGGAACCTATGGCGGTGCGAGCCTTGGCGTCGGCCTGGTGATCGGGACGCTGGCCGGAGGCGTGATCGTCAACACGCTGCGTAAGCGCAACAGGCTTTGGGAGTTCTGGTGGCCCGCGCTCGCCACAGTGCTGTCGGTCCCCCTGCTGGCTGCCTTCTACCTCGCCGGAAGCGCATCCGCGGCCTATACGATCCTGTTCTTCGCCTTCCTCATCGCCGGCACCAGCTTCGGACCGTCGCTCGCCTGCATCATGGCGGTTGCGGACGCTTCCCTCCGCGGCACGATGGTGGCGCTCGCGGTGCTGGCGTCCTCCCTCGTCGCCTATGGCGTTGCGCCGGCGCTGGTCGGGATCGTCAGCGATGCGTTCATCGCACAAGGACTCGACGAGGCCAATGGCCAATCGCTGCGCTATGCGCTGATGACGGCGCTGGTTTTTCCGCTTGTCGGCGCGTTTTTCTTCCACCGTGCCGCGTCGAGCGTGGCGGCTGACGCCGTCGACTGAAACGTCTCAGCCCAGACTTGAGGCCGGCGGCGTCGTATGGGGCGAATCCGGCGGAACGTTTGTGGCGACAGGTTCGGTGAATTCCAGTTCGCGGACCCATTCGCGCCAGATCGCGACAAGCAGCGCCATCAGCACGGGGCCGATGAAAAGCCCGACGAAACCCATCGTCTTGACGCCGCCGACAAGACCGAAAAAGGTCGGCAGGAAGGGCAGCTTGATCGGGCCGCCGACGAGCTTGGGGCGCAACGTCTTGTCGACGATGAACAGTTCCACCGAGCCCCAGATCCACAGTGCGACGCCGGCAAATGGCGAGCCGCTGGCGATCAGATAGATCGAGACCAGACTGAACGAAAGCGGCGCGCCGCCGGGAATGAGGGCCATGACGCCGGTGATCACGCCGAGCGTGACGGGCGAGGGCGCTCCGGCGATCCAGTAGGCGATGCCGAGCACGATGCCTTCGCCGATGGCGATCAGCGTCATGCCGGTGACCGTCGAGGAGATGGTGGCCGGAACGACGCGGGAGATGCGGCTCCAGCGAGTCGGCAGGATGCGTTCGCCGATCCGGTCGACCTGCCCGACGAAGCGCTCGCCGTCCTTGTAGATGAAGAACAGCGCGATCAGCATGAAAAGAAGATTGAGGAACAGCTCGAACAGCCCGCCCCCGGCAGCCAGGGCGGCGCGATAGATATTGCCGATATTGGCGCCCGAAACGAGCTGAACCAGTTCGCCGATCGCGCCGGGATGGCCGATATAACGCACCCATTGCTCGTCGATCCAGGAGCCGACCGCCGGCAAGGCGGCCATCCAGTCCGGTGTCGGACTGCCGGTTCGGTTCGCCTCGACCGCCCAGAAGAACCATTCCCGCATCTCGTTGGCCGCATAGCTGATGGCCATGATGATGGGCACGACGAGAAAGGCGACAATCAGGATGATGGCGAGCGTTGCCGCCAGAATGTTGGAATTGCCGAGGCGGTGTCGCAGGCGGCTGTAGAGCGGCCAACTCGCAAATCCGATGACGAGCGCCGCAAGGACCGGGACGAGAAATCCATGGAAGAAATAGATGCCGGCCGCAACGACGAGCACCAGCAGCCAGCGCGCCGCCGACAAGGGCGGCACGAGCGCGACCCGACCCGAACTCGTCGGCCCGAGCCAGCGTGGTTCGTTCGATGGGCGTTGCGGGGGATGCTCGTTCACTGGAATTCCGTCGACCTGCCTGCAATCGCGCAGTCGCTGATATTGCTGCCGTCAGCAAGGCATTGTTTTGGCGAGGCGGTCAAGGCTGGCTTTCGGCGCGGTCGCATGGCGACAGGCGGACGACCTCTCCCGCGGCAGGCACCAGATCGGAAAGCCGACGGCAGCGCCCCTCTCCGTCGCAAAGCGTCCAGTCGGTTCCTCGTCCGGCGTCTGACAGGAGAAGTTCGGGCAGGGCGGGCAGGCTCGGCCGGTAGCGCCAGGCGCCGTCCTTCAGAACCGCTCCCTCGGGAATCTCCATCCCGGCGCCCGTTCCCCGGACAATGGCCTCTTCCAGAACAAGACCCTGCGGACGGATTGTCCAGCGCTCGGACCATTCGATCCTTTCGACCGAGTGATCCCAGGACAGCGTGAAGCTTTGCAGCGCCAGAGCGACGATCGTTCCCGCAGCCTCGACGCACAGATTCATGCCGCCGACGCAGCGTTGCGTGCGGCGCGCGCGCGCCACCAGTGGAAGCCGACAAGGGCGAAGCCCAGCGCAAAGCCGATCTCGTCGGTGAGGGGCAGGGCGAGGACCATGGTGAAGGCAGCGACCATCGCCCAGATCCGTTCGAACCAGTTCAGCGGAACAAGCAGGAAGCCGATCGCGGCCGCGCCCCATAGCGTGATCGAGAAGAGGGCCTTGAAGAGGATGTAGACGACCGCGGGCCAGAAGCCGATGGCGGCGTCAAGCGGCCCGCCGGACTGCATCATCAATGCGGGCGTATAAACCGCCATGAACGGAATGACGAAGCCGGCCAGCGCGATTTTGACCGCCTGCATACCGATCCTCATGCCCGATTCCTTGGCGATCGGCGCAGCCGCGAAGGCGGCGAGCGCCACCGGCGGCGTCAGGTCGGCGAGAATGCCGAAATAGAACACGAACATATGGCTGACCAGCAGCGGCACGCCGAGTTCGAGGAGGGCCGGGCCGGCGATCGAGGAGGTGATGATGTAGTTGGGGATCGTGGGGATGCCCATGCCGAGAACGAGGCAGGTCAGCATGGTCAGCACCAGCGAGGCGAAGAGGCTCTGCTCGCCGATGCGCACGATGAAGGAAGCGAAGGTGGACGCCGAGCCGGTGAGGCTGAGAACGCCGATGATGACGCCGACCATGGCGCAGGCAATCGCCACGGGGAGCGCGTTCTTGGCGCCGTCGGCAAGCGCGTTGCGCGAGACGATGAGCGTTTCGCGGCCGCCCTTGACGAAGAAGTTGACCAGGACGAGCGCCGCGATCGTCCAGATGATGACGTTGACGCCGTAACGGAAGAAGGAGGCGCAGACGAGGCCGAGCAGCACCCAGTAGAGATAGCGGATCGCCTGGTTCGGAAGGCCGCGGGCGATGGCGCCGCCGAGGATCAGGACCGCGGTGAGCGCAAGGCCCATCGTGCCGGCGAAGAGCGGCGTGAAGCCGGTGAACAGCAGATAGACGAGGACGCCGAGCGGAATGAGCAGATACCAGCCGGCCTTGAGCGCGCCGAGCGCGCTCGGTGTCTGGTCCTTGCGCATTCCCACTAGACCGCGTTTGCCGGCTTCCAGATGCACCATCCAGAAAGCGGAAAAGAAGTAGAGGGCGGCGGGAATGATCGCCGCGATGACAACCTGCGCATAGGGGATGTTCAGCGTCTCGGCCATGATGAAGGCGACCGCGCCCATGACCGGCGGCATGATCTGCCCACCCATGGACGAAACCGCCTCGACGCCGCCGGCAAAGGCGGGCTTGTAGCCGAAGCGCTTCATCAGCGGGATGGTGAACTGGCCGGTGGTTACGACATTCGCCACGCCCGAACCCGAGATCGTGCCCATGAAGGCCGAAGAGACGACGGCGACCTTGGCCGGACCGCCCTTGGTGTGGCCGACCATGCCGAGCGAAACGTCGGTGAAGAGCTTGATCATGCCGGCGCGTTCGAGGAACGATCCGAACAGGATGAACAGGAAGATGTAGCTCGACGATACATAGACGGGCGTGCCGTAGATGCCCTCGGTGCCGAAGCTGAGCTGGCCGATCACCTGATCCCAGTCATAGCCGCGATGCGCAAGGACGCCCGGCGCATATTCGCCGAAGAGACCGTAGAGCAAGAAGATGCCGGCGATGATCGGCAGCGCCGCGCCCATGAGGCGCCGGGTGGCCTCGAAGACGAGGACGATCAGCAAGCCGCCGACGATCAAATCCTGCGTCAGGAGGAAGCCGCCCTCGCGCAGGATCAAGTCATTGTAGAAAACCCAGTAGTAGCCACCGATGCAGAAGCCGACGATGCCCATGGCCCACAGGATCGTCTTCTTGACGATGCTGCCGCCGGTGAGATTGGCGATCAGCGTGAAGCCGAGAAGCAGGACGAAGCCGACATGCATCGAGCGTACGACCTGGCTTGGAATGGCATGGAACGCGGCAACCCAGAGCTGGAACACGGAAAAGGCGATGGCGATGCCGAAGACGACCGTGCCGGCAAGCCCGATGCCGAAGCCCGACGGAAGACCGTGCTCGGGATCGGCGGGAGCGGCGGGCGTGGTCTCGGCGGCCGCTGTCATCGGTGCATCGCCGAGCCTTTTTTCGGCTTCGCCGCCGGCCAGTTCGGTGTTCTTCGTCATTTGGGCGACCTCTCCCCATGCAGGCGGTGCGCCTGCTCCATCGAAAAATCCGCCGGCGGGCCGGTGCCCGCCAACGGATGCATCAAGTCCGGTTCCTAGCGCGAGCGCGCGATCCTTACTGGATCAGGCCCTGCTCGCGGTAATAACGCTCGGCGCCGGGGTGCAGCGGCACCGGGTTCTCGTCGACCGCATTTTCCAGCGCGATGGCCGAGGCGGCCGAGTGCGAGGAGACCATTCGGTCGAGGTTCTCGTAGAGAAGCTTCGTCATCTGGTAGGCGGTCTCTTCGGAGACGTCCTCGTGGGTGACGAGGTAGTTGATGACGGTCGCGGTCTGCACGTCCTCGTCCTGGCCGTTATAGGTGCCGGCCGGGATGACGCCGGGCGCATAGGGCGCGCCGATCGACTCGACCAGATCGGCCGGGATTTCGACGATGGTCGTCGGATTGGTGGTCGCCAGATCCTGGATCGAGGCAACGCCGAGGCCGGCGGATTGCAGCGTGGCGTTTAACTGGCGGTTCTTCATCAGCTCGACCGATTCGGCGAAGGGCAGGTACTGCACCTGGCCGAGATCCTGATAGGTCATGTCGGCGGCTGCGAGAATGGCGCGGGTGTTGAGCTCGGTGCCCGAGGCCGGCGCGCCGACCGACAGCGTCTTGCCGCGCAGATCCTCGAGCGTCGTGATGCCGCTGTCGGCGGTCGCGACGAGCTGGATGTAGTTCGGATAGATGGCGGCGATGCGGCGCAGCTTGGTCAGCGGCTCGCGGAAGCCGGCTTCCTCGTCGCCTTCCCAGCCCATGACGAGCGAATCGCCCAGCGAAAAGCCGATCTCGCCACGGCCCTGCTGCAACAGGTTGAGATTTTCGACCGACGCCTTGGTGGCCTGGACCTGCGTGCGCGAGCCTTCGATGCCGTCGCCGTAGATTTCCGACAGCGCGACGCCGAGCGGATAATAGACGCCCGAGGTGCCGCCGGTGAGAACGTTGATGAATTCCTGCGCCTTGGCGCCGGTCACGGCAACGCCGATGACGAGCGAAGCACCGACGAGGCGCGCGAGGGTCTTGGACGGACGATTGAGCATGGGCATTCCTCCCTGAAATGTTCTGTTCTTGCCGAGATGTTATCTCAAGTGACGAGACCTGTTCGATAACCCCCCGGTGCGACAAGTCAAGCCGGAAGGCGGCCCTTCTCGCCCTTCGGCTGCCGCGATCGGACATTTTGCAACCTGAAGGGGCATGTCGCTCCCTTGCCAAAACCTGCGCCGGCTGGAAGGAAGGAAGCAGATGACAGATGCCGCCCCCTCCACCCGCCGCGCCCGCGCGACGCTGCTTGCACCCTTTTCAGGCGAGGAACCGTCCGCGCCGGTCTGGTTCGCCAATGCGCTTGCCGCCATGCCGGAACGCAGCGCCGTGACGGTGGACGGAGCGGCGATCGAGACGCTGGCTTGGGGTGCGCGGGGCGAGCGCGGATTGCTCTTCCTGCATGGCAACGGGGCCCATGCCGACTGGTGGGATTTCATCGCGCCATTCTTTGCCGACCGCTTCCGCGTCGCGGCGATGTCATGGTCCGGCATGGGACGTTCGGACTGGCGCGAGGACTATTCGATCGACCAGCATGTCGACGAGGCGGTCGCGGCGGGCGAGGCTGCGGGCGTGTTCGACGCTGCGCAAAAGCCCGTCATCGTCGCGCATTCCTTCGGCTCGCTGCCGGCGCTTCGCCTGGTCGACCGGATGGCCGACAGGCTTGCCGGGATGGTGATCGTCGACCCGCCGCTCTTTTCCGAGGCGACGCGGGCGGCGCGCAAGTCGACCGATCCCGAAGCCTATCGCATCCACCGGGTCTATCCGAGCCTTGCCGAAGCGCTCGCGCGCTTTCGCTTCGCGCCCGAGCAGCCCTGCGAAAATCTCTTCATCGCCGACCACATCGCCCGGCATGGACTCAAACAGGTCGAGGGCGGGTGGACGTGGCGGTTCGACCCACGCCATTGGCGACGCGGAAACCGCAAGCATGATTTCGATGCGATGTTCGCCCATTCGAAAGTGCCGGTGGCATTGGTGCTCGGAGCCAGTTCGGTGCTCTACAATTCGGACGATCTGGAGCATCTGGATGGGTTGTGCGCGGCGGCATCGGCGCCGAAGACCGTGATCGTGAACGCCGCGCACCATGTCATGGTCGACCAGCCGCTTGCCTTCATCGATGTGGTGCGACGGCAACTCCAGGCGTTCGTCGCTGCGCCATAGTGCCGCCCGCCCTTTCGCGCGCGATCCCAATCGCGTATCTGCCGCGCTCCAGCGTGCGCAAGGTTTCCCCGGAATGATACGTCTCGAGAATATCAGCAAGCAGAACGGCAAGCAGATCGTCTTCATCGAGGCGTCGGCCGCGCTCCAGAAGGGCGAGAAGATCGGTCTCGTCGGACCGAACGGCGCCGGCAAGACGACGCTCTTTCGCATGATCACCGGTGAGGAACAGCCCGACGAGGGACAGGTTGCGTTCGATCGCGGCGTGACCATCGGCTATTTCAGCCAGGATGTCGGCGACATGGCCGGCAAGAGCGCGGTGGCCGAAGTGATCGACGGCGTCGGGCCGGTGAGCGCGCTCGCCGCCGAGATGGCGCAACTCGAGGCCGCCATGGGCGACCCCGACCGGGCCGACGAGATGGATGAGATCATCACGCGCTATGGCGAGGTGCAGGGAAGGTTCGACGAACTCGACGGCTACGCGCTCGACGGGCGGGCGCGCGAGGTTCTTGCCGGGCTGGGCTTCAGCCAGGAGATGATGGACGGCGACGTCGGCAAGCTTTCGGGCGGCTGGAAGATGCGCGTCGCACTCGCCAAGATTCTATTGATGCGGCCCGACGTGATGCTGCTCGACGAGCCGAGCAACCATCTCGACCTCGAAAGCCTGATCTGGCTGGAAGCCTTTTTGCAGGGCTTCGACGGCGCGCTGTTGATGACATCGCACGACCGCGAATTCATGAACCGGATCGTCACCAAGATCGTCGAGATCGACGCCGGTTCGCTGACCTCCTATTCGGGCGACTACGCCTTCTATCAGGAGCAGCGCGCGCTGACCGATGCGCAGCAGCAGGCGCAGTTCGAGCGCCAGCAGGCGATGCTGGCCAAGGAGATCGCCTTCATCGAGCGCTTCAAGGCGCGCGCTTCCCACGCCGCGCAGGTGCAGAGCCGGGTGAAGAAGCTCGACAAGATCGACAAGGTCGAGCCGCCGAAACGCCGCCAGACGGTGCGTTTCGAGTTCCAGCCGGCGCCGCGCTCGGGCGAGGACGTGGCGACCTTGAAGAACGTCTCCAAGAGCTATGGCAGCCGGACCATCTATGACGGGCTCGACTTCCAGGTGCGCCGGCGCGAGCGCTGGTGCGTGATGGGCATCAACGGGGCCGGCAAGTCGACGCTCCTGAAGCTCGTCACCGGCACGGCCGATCCGGACAATGGCTCGGTCGCGCGCGGGCCAAGCGTCAAGATGGGCTATTTCGCCCAACACGCGATGGAACTGCTCGAAGGCGAGCGCACGGTGTTGCAATCACTGGAGGATGCCTTCCCGCAGGCGGGACAGGCGCCGCTGCGCGCGCTTGCCGGCTGCTTCGGCTTTTCCGGCGACGAGATCGAGAAGAAATGCCGCGTGCTTTCGGGCGGCGAGAAGGCGCGGCTGGTGATGGCGAAGATGCTGTTCGATCCGCCGAACTTCCTCGTCCTCGACGAGCCGACCAACCATCTCGACATCGCGACCAAGGAAATGCTGATCGCCGCGCTCCAGCAGTATGAGGGCACGATGCTGTTCGTCAGCCACGACCGGCGTTTCCTCGCGGCGCTGTCGAACCGGGTTCTGGAACTGACGGAGGACGGCATCCGCACCTATGGCGGCGGCTACGCCGAATACGTCGCCAGCACCGGTCAGGAAGCGCCCGGCTTGCGCAGCTAGAGCGGCAAAGATTCACGGATCGTTCCTTTGGGGTCGACGCTCCTCCGCTATGTCGACCAAACGCTGCGCAAGCCTGAACAATAAGAAGCTGCACGATGATGCGTAAACCTGTAAGACTAGGAACTCAAGATCGTTTTCGTTCCAAACCCACTGTTGCGCAGGATCGGCATCATACAGCGCCTTCAACGCCGGGATTGCTTTAGTCCTGAATGCTTTGTTCGTCAGATCGACATTCCACTCATGGGCCGCGAGATTCCTCACCGCGCGAATTTTGTCGCACATCATCAACTCGCGTTGCGTGATCAGCCCAAGAGCAAAGCATACCTTCGAACGCCCCGAAAAAGTCCCGAGGGAACTCTGTGCATCATCCCAGATCAACTCGCGGGACTTCGCGTGGTCAACCAAGAATGACTCCAGAATTCTTCCCAGCACCGCCTCGATCATTGCGGACCAAACCAAGATGATTCCCCTTGGAGTGCCTCTAGCTACCTCAGCGTTGGCTTGCCTTATGAAGTCGTAGATCTCCGGCCAGCCGTGCAGGAGGTTGGACACACCACCCTCGTTGACAATTTCTGCAGGTGCAGGCTTCGGTGCATACGGGGCGACTTGGCCGAAATCCCCCGCCGCGCATCGGGCAAATATCTCGCGTCCGTGTGATTCTACATCGTTGGGGTTGGCCGTGAATGGCACCTCGACCTTGAGCTGCTCGAATTTTACGAAACAATCGATCACCGTGTGGGCAGCGTCCGCCCATTGTGGTGATCGAACCGATGTGTAGGTGTACAATACGACTTACTCCTCAACAGCGGACCGCATCTGAAAACTATAGCGCTTTTGCCGCGACGCGCAGCGCGTCGAGGAGTTCGGCTTGCAAGGTCGTCGGCATCCAGCCTTGTCGGGTGGTGATGCCGATAGGACGTGCGGTGGCCGGCAGCGCAAGCTTCAGCGGCATCAGGTGGCCGGCCCTTTCCTCATAGGCGATCTGGCGGCGCGACATCAGCGTCAGCCGGTCGGAATTGACGAGGAGGCCGCGCAGCGCGACCAGCGAACCGGTCTCGACGAGGCCGCTGCCGCATCGGTCGAGGCCGTGCCGGGCCGCCAATTCGTCGAAGATCGCGCGGGTGGGCGTGCCCTTGCGCGGCAGTATCCACGGATAGGCGCGGAGGTCGTCGAACGAGAGTTCGGGGCGCGCGCAGAGCGGATGGCCGGCACGCACCACGACCGACAACGGATCGTCGAAAAGCGCTTCCTGCGCGATGCCCTTTGCCTCGGATGCGGAGCGCAGGGCGCCGACCAGCAGGTCGATCTCGCCGATGCCGAGCGCATGGACGAGCGTGTCGTAGGAGCCGTCGACGATCTCGACGGAGGCGGCGGGGCGCCGGCCGGTCCATGCGACGATGGCCTCCGGCACGATCTGCGTGCGGGCGAAGGGCAGGGTGCCGATGACGACGCGGCCGGTGAAGCGGCCGTCGAGCTCGCGGGCATCTTCCAATGCGTTTTCGAGTTCGCGCAGGACGAGGCTGGCGGCGCGCGCCAGCATGGTGCCGGTCGCCGTCAGGCGGATCGAGTTCTGCCGACCCTCGAAGAGCGGGACCGTGCCGATGCGCTCCAGTTCGCGCGCGGCGCGCTGGACCGAAGGCTCGGCCTGTTCGAGACGGCGGGCGGCGGCGGTGAAGCTGCTGGTCGATGCGAAGGCGGCGACGGCACGCAGATGGGCGATGGTGGCGTGGGTTTCCAGAAGATCGACGGCCAGCGCGCGGCCGATCGAGGCGTGGCGCGCCAGGCGCTCATTGGCTTCGCGCAGGAGCGAGAGGGCGCGTGCCGCGCGCTCGGCAAGCAAACGTCCGCGCTCGGTGACGAAGACGCCGGAACCGCGCCGCTCGAAAAGCGCGCCGCCGAACTGGCCTTCGAGCTTGGCGATGGCCTGCGAGGCGGCGGGCTGCGACACGCGCACGGCTTCGGCCGCGCGGGTCAGCGACTTGGTCTCGGCGGCGAACTGGAAAAGCCGGACATGGCGCAGATTGGGGTAGGACGACATGGGGTGGATTTAGGCATCCAACATGCCGTTTGGGAAGTGGCTCAGTCGTAGACCAGCCCGTCGAAAAGCTTGCGGGCGGTTCGAAGCACGCCTGCTTCGGCAAGGTTGCCGGCCTCGTCGAGGCTCGCCGTGACGGTGAACTCGCCGGTCGGGTGTTCGATCGAGATCAACATGTCGCGGGCACGTTGCAGTTTGGCGATCCGCGCTGCCGGGCCGCTTTTAAGAAGGCAGGCGGTGGCGACGCTGACCGCGCCGAGGACGCCGATCGCCTGATGGCAGACATGCGGGATGAAGGTGCGGGTGGAGATGGCACCCCCCGCCTGCGCGGCGCTGACGAGCGTCATCTTGGGCACGGATTTTTCTGCGACGTCGCCGAGATTCATCAGCGGCC
Organism: Mesorhizobium sp. YIM 152430; assembly: GCF_029210365.1. GTDB lineage: Bacteria > Pseudomonadota > Alphaproteobacteria > Rhizobiales > Rhizobiaceae > Aliihoeflea. The sequence goes on along the minus strand of NZ_JARGES010000020.1, from coordinate 183,289 downwards.
CGGCCTTGAGCCGGATGGATTCAATGCGGGCCTTCAGGCCGCCATTCGCGTTGAGTTCGGCCGGGATTTCCGTGCCGGAGAGGCCGAAGTCGGCCGCCGCCATGACGACGCAGGGCATTCCGTTGTCGATCAGGGTCGCCTCCACGCCGTCGATCCTGTCGACATCGCTGCCGGTGGGCAGCAGCGCGCCGCAGGAGGAGCCGGCCGTGTCCTTGAAGACGATGGGGATCGGCGCGGCGGTGCCGGGCACGCCGTCAATGCGGGCATCGCCGGCATAGGTCACATGGCCTTCCGGCGTCTTGACGGTCGCGACGGCGACCTGGCCGGTGTTCTCCATGAAGATGCGCACGCGCGTCTCGGCGTCATCGGCCGAAACGAGGCCGCGTTCGATGGCGAAGGGGCCGATGCCGGCAAGGATGTTGCCGCAATTCTGCGCGTCGGTGACGATGGGTTTGTCGACGAAGATTTGGAGGAAAAGATAATCGACGTCGACATACGGCCGCTGCGATTGCGAGACGATCGCGACCTTGGAGGTGAGCGGGTCCGCGCCGCCGAGACCGTCGATCTGGCGCGGATCGGGCGAGCCCATGACGCGCAGGAGGAAGGCGTCTCGCGCGGCCGGATCGGCCGGCAACTCATTCTTGAGGAAATAGCCGCCCTTCGACGTGCCGCCGCGCATCCACATGGCGCGGATGCCGCTCGACATCACAGCGCATCCACGGTGCGCGGGAAGATCGACTGGAAACCTTCGGCATATTTCGCCTCGCGCCCGCCTGCCTGACCGCCGGAGTTGCGCCGGAACTGGTTGGCGCGGTTCTCGGCGACGTTGGTGTAATAGTCCCAGAGATGCTGCTGGCCCTCCATGCACTCGATGGCGGCCTTCTTCTTTTTCCAGACCGGCGTGATGTCGAGGATCGTGTCGGGCTTCCAGGCGCATTGCTCGGTCTGGTGTGGCTCGAACAGATAGAGTTGCGGCGCGCCCAGCACCTTCTCGCCGGGATTGTGCCCCCATGCCTGCGCTATCATGCGGCATTCGAGCGCGATGCGCGTCGCATAGGGATGGTCGGTGTTGTAGGGGTCCTCCATCGAGTGCGACAGCATGAAGTCCGGCTGGACCTTGCGGATGACATCGACCAAACGGAATTTCGCGTCGCGGTCGAGTTCGAGCGGATAGTCGCCGCAGTCGAAGAACTGAATGTCGGCTGCGCCGAGCGCGGCGGCGGCGGCTTCGGCCTCCTTGCGCCGGGCGGCCTTGACGCCCTCGAGCGTCGCGCCGGCATTCTTCCAGAGTTTGGCGCTTTCGCCGCGCTCGCCATAGGAGAGGCAGACGATGGTGACGTCGATGCCCTTTTCGGCGTGGAGCGCGATCGCGCCGCCGCAGCGCCAGACGAAATCGGCCGAGTGGGCGCTGATGACGAGGGCGGTGCTCATTGTTTGGTGCCTCCTTGGGGAACGGGTGGCGTGCCGTGGGTGTGGAAGGATTCGATCGTCTTCAGCCCCCATGCCTGGCCCTTCCTGCGCTCGGCTTCCGTCCAGACGACCGTCTGCCAGTCGGGATCGAGGACGAGCCGGGCGCCGGCATTGGCGATCTCGATGCGGTTGCCGGCCGGCTCGTAGACATACAGGAAATAGGTGCCCTGGATGGCGTGGCGGTGCGGGCCGGTCTCGATGAAGACGCCGTTTTCGAGGAAAATGTCGGCGGCGCGCAGGATGTCGTCGCGGTGGTCTGCGGCGTAGGTCAGATGGTGGAAGCGACCGCGCGTGCCGGAATGGTCTTCCGTGCAGGCCATGTCGTAGCCCTTGTTGTTGACCGTGAACCAGCAACCGCCGATCCGGCCATTGTCGAGTTCGATCATCTCGGTCACGCGGCTACCAAGCGCCTCGACCATGAAGTCACGAATTTTCGACACGTCGGTCGCCAGAAGGTTGAAATGGTCGATCCGGCGCGGCGCCGCGCCGCGGCCATGGAAGCGCTGGGCGACGTTCTTGAGCGCCGGCCGTTCGGCCTCGGGCGGCTGGTATTTGTGCGTGTCCCAGTAGAGTTCGAAGACGTGCCCGTCCGGGCTGTGGAAACGGTAGGAACGGCCGTGGCCGAGGTCGCCGTCGGTCCAACCGATTCCGAGGCCCATCTTCTCGATGATGGCAACGCGCCGTTCGAGCGCGCCCTGCGACGAGGTGCGGTAGGCGCAGTGCGCCATGCCGGTCGTGTTCGATGCGGTCAGCTTCAGCGAATGGAACTCGTAATCGTCCCAGGCGCGCAGATAGACCGAAGAGCCCTCGCGGCCGGCTTCCGTCAGCCCGTAGACATTGACGAAGAAGTCGAGGCTTTCCTCGAATTTGTCGGTCAGGAGTTCGACATGGCCGAGATGGGCGACGTCGAAACAGGGCTCGTTCATGTTCATGCCTTTCGGGATGCCGATTCGTCGACATCGAGATTCATGCCGACATAGCGCTCGAGCGTCGCGCGATCGTTCAGGAGCGCCTGCGACTTCGCGCGATGGGCGATGGCGCCGCGCTCGATGACGAGCGCGTCTTCGGTCAGCGCGAGCGCGACGTCGGCGTGCTGCTCGACGAGGACGAGCGCCATGCCCTCGTTCTGTGCCATTTCGCGGATGGCGGCGGTCAGTTCCTCGACGATGATCGGCGCAAGACCCTCGAGCGGTTCGTCGAGCAGGAGGACGGCGGGATTGGTCATCAGCGTGCGGCCGATGGTGAGCATCTGCTGCTCGCCGCCGGACAACTGGTTGCCCATGTTGCCGCGGCGCTCCTTCAGGCGCGGGAAGAGTTCCCAGATTGCATCGAGCATCCACCGGCCGGAGCGGGCGGCGACGGTCAGGTTCTCCTCGACGGAGAGCGAGGGGAAGATGTCGCGCTCCTGCGGGACCCATCCGAGGCCGAGTTGCGCGCGCCGGTGTGCCGGCGCTTTGGAGATGTCCTGGCCGCGACAATGAATGCTTCCGCCCGTGAGCGGCAGAAATCCCATCGCCGTCAGGATCAATGTCGTCTTGCCGACGCCGTTGCGGCCGAGCAGGGCCAGGCTGCCGCTCTCCGGCACGGCGAAGGTCACATGGTCGAGGACGATGCCGGAGCCGTAGCCGGCGCTGACCTCCCGGAATTCGAGGATCGCATCAGCCATGGGCGCCGTGCCCCAGATAGACGTCACGCACGCGCGCGTCGGTGCGGATGTTCGCCGTCGTGTCCTCGACCAGCACGCCGCCGCTCACCAGGACGATGATGCGGGTGGCGAAGCGGAAGACGATGTTCATGTCGTGCTCGATGAAGAGCACCGAAATGTCCTCCGGCAGACCGGCGAGGACTGAAAAGAGCATCGCGCTCTCATCCTTCGGCACGCCGGCGGCGGGCTCGTCGAGGAGCAGAGCCTTGGGCCGCGTGGCGAGCGCCAGCGCGATTTCCAGAAGGCGCTGCTGGCCATATGCGAGGATGCGCGTCGGCCGGGTCGCGACGTCCGCGAGGCGCAGACCGGAAAGAATGGCGAACGCTTCGTCGATCGCCTCGGTCTGGGTCGACAGGCGTCGCCAGAACTGGCCGGCGACGGCTTCGCGTTCGCTGACCGCCAGCGTCACCGCTTCGATCGGCGTCAGTTCGGGAAAGAGCGTGTTGATCTGGAAGGTCCGGGCGAGGCCCTTGCGCACGCGGACAGCGGCGGGCGTGGCGGTGATGTCCTCGCCATCGAGCGCGATGGTCCCCGAATCCGGCTTGAGGCGGCCGGTGATCAGGTTGATCAGCGTCGTCTTGCCGGCGCCGTTGGGGCCGATCAGCGCGTAGCGGCAGCCGCGCGGCAGCGTCAGCGACACGTCGCGGGCGACCTGTAGCGCGCCGAAATTCTTGCTCAGCGCGTCGGTTTTCAGCATCATCGGCTGCGTGTCCGCCATCAGCCGCGCCTTCCTGCCAGCTTCGCAAGGAAGCCGAGAATGCCCTTCGGCATGAAGAGCACCACGACCATCAGCAGAAGCCCGATCCAGAAATACCAGTATTGCGGATTGACACCGGCGAGCTGGTCGCGGGCGACGAGGAAGATGATCGCGCCGAGGATCGCGCCGTAGAGCCTGCCGGTGCCGCCGAGGATGAGCATCACCACCACGTCGGCCGACCTCTGGAAGCTCAGCACGTCGAGGCCGACCGTGCTGGTCGTCTGCGTCAGCAAGCCGCCGGCAATGCCGGCGAGGGCGGCGGAGATCGTGTAGATCTTGCGCAGGTGCCAGGCATGGTCCGAGCCGATCGCCGGCATACGGCCGACATTCTCGCGAATGCCGCGAAGAGCGAGGCCGAAGGACGAGTTGACGATGGTGCGGCTGACGAGGAAGCCGAGGAACAGCACGGCCAGAGAGTAGGTATAGGCCGTATAGCCCCACAGATCGAAGCGGAACGTGCCGAAGATTTCCCACATCCTGACGCCGCGCAGCCCGTCGGTGCCGCCGGTCAGCCAGGTCATCGCATTGGCGAGTTCATAGGCGAGGAAGCCGAGGCCGAGCGTAACCATGATCAAAGCCAGATGCTGGACGCGCACGATCAGATAGCTCGCCACGAAGCCGACGAAGCCGGCCACGGCACCGGCAAGGATGAGGCCGGAAATCGGCTCCCCCCAGCCGAGTCTGGCGCTGAGAAGACCGACCGTATAGGCGCCGAGACCGAAGAACAGCGCATGGCCGAGCGTGACGATGCCCGCATAGCCGAGGATCAGGTCGACGGAGATCGCGAAAAGGGCTGCGATGGCGATCTGGCTCGCCAGGGTCAGGTAGGTCGGGAACAGGAAGAAGGGCAGGAGCGTCGCCAGCCAGAAGACGATCTCGAACCATGACCAGCGGCTCTGGCGGGCGAGCCAGGCGTGGGGCGTGGTTGTGGGTGCAACGTCGTGCATAGCTCACCGCCTCCCGAACAGGCCGAGCGGCCGCCACAAGAGCACGGCGACGAGGATCAGATAGATCAGGAACGAGCCGATCTCGGGGACGAAATATTTGCCGGCGACGTCGCCGATCCCGAGCAGCGCGGCACCGACGAAGGAGCCGGTGATGGAGCCGAGGCCGCCGACGGAGACGACGATCAGGACGTAGACGAGGTAGTGGAAGGCGAAAGACGGATCGAGGCCCACGATTTCGATCGCCAGCGCCCCGCCGAGGCCGGCAAGGCCGCTGCCGAGCGCGAAGGTGATGCCGAACACGCGCTCGACATTGAGGCCGAGGCCCTGCGCGACGCGCTGGTTGTCGACGGCGGCCCGGATCTGCGCGCCGAGGCGCGTGCGTTCGATGCCGAAGACGAGCAGCGCGGTGATGGCGAGCGCGATGGCGATGAGGAAAATGCGGTAGGTGCCGAAGCGGATGCCGCCGATCTCGACCGTGCCGCGCAACCAGGCGGGCAGCCGGATCGGCTGTTGCACCGTGCCGAAGAACCAGGTCGCGACCGCCGTCGCCACGAAGACGATGCCGATGGTGAACAGAACCTGGTTGAGTTCGCCGGCCCGGTAGAGCCGGCGAAACAGCGTACGCTCGATGACGATGCTGAGGACGGCCGCCGATATAAAGGCAGCCGGCAAAGCGACCACGAAGGGAAGGCCGAGCTGGCGCATGACGATGACGGTCACGTAGCCGCCCAACATGCCGAAGGCACCGTGCGCCAGGTTGATGAAGTTCATCATGCCCAGCGTCACCGACAGGCCCACCGACAGGACGAACAGAAGCATCCCGAAGGCGAACCCGTCGAAGAGGACGATGACGAGGTTGCTCATCTACGCGCCGGCCCGATCGATCGTCGCGTCACTGGGTTCCGTGCAGCGGATCCTTCACGTCAGGAATTTCGTGAATGATGACGTTCTGCAGTTCGCCGTCGACCTCCTGCACCTCGCGGATGTAGACGGTCTGCACGACGTCGCGCGTCTCCGGGTCGATCGACATCGGCCCGCGCGGGCTGTCCCACGCCATGCCCTTGGCCGCCTCGACCAACGCATCGCCGGACGTATCGCCCTCGGTTGCCTTCAGCGCCTCGTAGATCAGATGCATTCCGTCATAGCCGCCGATCGAGAACAGGTCGGGCGAGCGGCCGCCATTGGCTTCGCGATAGGCTTCGCGGAACTCGTTGTTGAGCGGATCGTCGCGCTCGAGCGAATAGTGGTAGGTGGTGATGATGCCAGCGGCCGTGTCGCCCATGCTTTCGAGCGCCTCGGGGTGGGTGAGTTCGCCCTGCGCGAAGATCTTCGTCTCCGGCGGGGCGAGACCACGGTCGGCCAGCGCCTTGCCGATGGCTGCCGGCTGGGCGCCGCCCGGCACGAAGATGTAGACGGCTTCCGGGTTGGCGTCGCGAACGCGCTGGACGAAGGCCGAGAAATCGGGATTGGCGACCGGGGTGCGGTCGGCGCCGACGATCGTCCCGCCCGCTTCCGTGAAGCCCGCCGCAAATGCCTTTTCGGCATCATGGCCGGGACCGTAATCGGCGACGAGCGTATAGGCTTCCTGGACGCCGGATTCGAACGCCCACTGGCCGAACGCGGTATTCAGTTGCGGGATGGTGACGCCGGTGCGGACGATGTAGTCCGACTGCTCGACGACGATCGATGTCGCCGCATTCATGACGACCATCAGCTTCTGCGCCTCGGTCGCGACCGGCGCGGCGCCGAGGGCTTCCGGCGTCAGCGCGAAGCCGGCGATGATGTCGACGCCGTCACGCACGACGAGTTCCTGCGCGAGGCGCTGGGCGACGTCCGGGGCCGGGCCGCCCGTGTCCTTCTTGACCAGTTCGATCGTCTTTCCGGCGACTTCGCTGCCATGCTTGGCGATGTAGAGGTCGATGCCGGCCTGCAACTGGTTGGCGGCGTCCGCGAACGGACCGGAATAGGGCAGGATGACGCCGATCTTGACGGTTTCCTGCGCACTTGCCTGCACGGACCACGACAGGCCCGCGGCCAGTAGCGTGGCGAACATCATCTTCGTCTTCATTCTTTTTTCCTCCCTTGGGCCGGCCGCCAGGCGCGGCAACCGGACCCCAGTTTCGGCGTATCGGGGAAGGTCTGCAACCGCCAATCGAAAGGGAGGCCGGCGGCATAAGCTTTGGCTACAGTCCGTTTCGCGCGCGCTCAGCCTGAGCGCGTGCGCCAGCTATCCACGTAGTTCTCGCGCGCCTCGCGGGCATAGGGGACGGGCGAGACGCGGACTCGGATTTCGGCCTGCTTGTGGCGTTCGGTCGAGGTCTTGCCGGTGCCGCCGTCGGGCTCGCCCCAGACGAGCGTCAGCACGTCGCCGACATTCACATCGGGATCGACGATGCCGAGCGAAAGCATGGCGCGCTCATTGAAGGAATAGCCGTTGAACATGGACAGGCCGACGAGCCTGCCGTCTCTCTCGACCCTGTCGAAGGAGGAGGAGGCGTAGTTGGGCTGCGGCAGGTCGATCCATTTGTAGTTTTCCTCGCCGTTGCGGAAGCTCGAATGGATGATCTTCATCACATCCTCGTCGTTCCACTCGAAGGTGACCTTCTTGCGCTGCGTCTTCGGGTCCATCTTCTCGATCGCCGCGCGGCCGACGAAGTCGTGGTCGAACTTCACGTAGAAGCCGTAACCGAGTTCGTAGGGCGTGGTATAGTAGTCCTCAATGTCAGCGGAAACGTAGGAGCCGCCGATCGAGCCGGTCGCCTCGTAGCCGTTGGCGGGCAGCCATTCGCGGTAGGCGCGCATCTCCTCGCCGGAATAGATCGCGGGAAGGGGCGAGGGGATCCAGCCGGATTCGAGGGTGTTGGTCGAATAGGCGCGGCTGCCGACCTGGTAGAGGTCGTGGCCCTTGCCGGCCTCGACGATGGCGGCCTGGATCTCGTCCTTCTCCTCATAGGGTCCCCAGATCTCGAGGCCCGGCGCGCCGGCCATGCCGTGGCGCAGCGCGCGCACCTTGCGGCCGGCGATCGTGATGCGGTCCATGTTGAAGAACTTGATCTCGGGGATCGGTCCGCCATTCAGCTTTTCGAGAATGGCGGTCGCGTTTGGCCCCTGGATCTGGAAGCGGTAGTGGCGGCGGTCGACCTTCTTGCCGTCGGGGCGGGAGGGCGAACGGTCGTCGCGGGTGACCTTGACGTCGTGCCTGCCGAGGGAGGCGTTGTATTCGACCCAGTTGACGGTCGGAGCGCGGCCGACGAGCAGATACCGGTTCTCGTCGAGGTGGAAGAGGATGACGTCGCCGATGACGTGGCCGGACGGGCCGACCGGCACGTAATGCTTGGCCTTGTCGACGGAAAAGCCCTTGAAGGAGTTGATCGACAGGCTTTCGAGGAACGGGCCGGAATCCGCGCCCTCCACCATCAACTCGGCCATGTGGTGCGACTGGTCGAAGAGGACGGCGCTGTCGCGCCAGGCGCGCTGTTCGTCGCGCCAGTTCGTAAATTCGGCGGCGACGACCGGATAGACATACATGCCGATCTTCGAATTGCGCAGAAGGCCGACCGTGTCGCCGCTCTGCCGCAACACGTCCTCCAGATTGCGTGCGCCCATCGGTTTTCCTCCCTGACCAACTCGTCGGAGAGATATCCCTTGCAAGGGACCGGCTGTCACATTCGAAACGGGCCTTCCGGCATAACGCGGCCGGACGAGGGCGCCCTGATCGTCGCCGCTGCATAAGTCAAGACAGTTGGCGGCGGATCAGGTCGGCGAAGGCACGTCCGGCCACTTCGATCGGGCCGCCATTGTCGATGACGATCGTGCCGGGGAATGTTTCGACGGCAAGCCTGCGGCTGAGACGCAATGCGATCTCTGCCTCCGGTTCGCGTCCGCGCGCGGCGATGCGGTTTGCCAGGATCTCCGGCGCGGCGCTGATCTCGACGACGAGCGGGCGGCGGTAGCGGGCAGGCAAATCGCAGAGGACGGTGCGCGACAGATTGGCGACGACGACCTGACCGCCAGCGACGATCGCGTCGACCTCGACCGGGATGCCGTAGCGCTTGCCATGCGCCTGCCAGTCGAGGGCGAAGCATCCATTGTCGCGCATCGTCTGGAATTTCGCTTCGTCGACCGGTAGGTGATCCTCGCCGGTCTTGTCGTGCGGGCGGGTGATGACGCGGCGGACGAAATGGACGCGCGGATCGGCCGCCAACGTCTCGCGGGCAAAGCGCATGACGGAATCCTTGCCGGCGCCGCTGGGTCCGACGACGGCGATGAAGGCGCCGCTTTCGATCGGAAATCCAGCCGTCATGCGACGCGCCTGCCCTCACGCCAGACGGAGCGGACGATGGGCAGGCCGGCCATGTTGTCGACGCGGATCAGGTCGGCGCGGCGGCCGGCCTCGATCTGGCCCCGGTCCTCCATGCCGACGGTGCGGGCAGGCGTGGCGGAAACCAACGCTACGGCCTCAGGCAGTGAAATCTTCTCAATGTCTTCGGCAAGCCGGAATGCCGCCTGCAAGAGGCTGGACGGGATATAGTCGGACGAGAGGACGTCGAGGATGCCGGCCTCAGCGAGATCGCGCGCGGCGATGTTGCCCGAATGCGAGCCGCCGCGAACGACGTTGGGCGCGCCCATCAGGACGCTCATGCCGGCGTCGTGCGACGCACGGGCGGCCTCGAGGGAAGTCGGGAACTCGGCCAGCCGCACGCCGTCCTCGACCGCCTCGTCGACATGGGCGAGCGTCGCGTCGTCATGGCTGGCGAGCGTGACGCCGGCCGTGCGGCAATGCTCGCCGATGGCGCGGCGATGTGGCGCGGAATAGCGCGCGGACTGCTCCTGCCTTTGCGCCACGAAACGCTCGAACTGGTCGTCGGTAAGGCCCCGCTTGGTCTTGTAGTAGAGCGTATACTGCCCCATCGTCTGGAACTGGCGCTGGCCGGGCGCGTGGTCCATCAGCGAGGCGAGGCGCACGCGCGGATCGGCGCGGAAGCCGTCGAACGCGGCAAGGACGTCGGGTGAGGACACCTCGCAGCGCAGATGCAGGAAATGGTCGGCGCGCAGGCGACTCTCGACCTGCGCCGTCTCGATCGCGTCCGCCAGAAGCCGCATCTCGCCGGGCGTAAAGCCGCCATCCTCGTCGGACCCCATGCGCAGGCAATCGAAGACGGTTGTGATGCCGGAGGTCGCGATCTGCGCGTCGTGCGCCTGGACGGCCGCGACGGCATTCCAGCGCACGCCGGGGCGCGGCGCGAAATGGCCTTCGAGGTGATCGGTGTGGAGTTCGACAAGGCCGGGCAGGAGATAGTCGCCGCCGAAATCCTCGCCGACCCCGCTGGCGCCGGCATCGATGTCGGAGATGCGTCCGTCGACGATGCGCACCGAGCCTTCGACGATGCGGTCGGCAAGGACGATGCGGGCATTGGAAAAGATGGTTTCGGTCGGCATGTCAGGCGGTCTTTCGTGCAAGTTCATGGCCGAGCGGGCGAAACGCCCGGACGGTGAAGGGCGCGCCGGGCTCGGGCTCGACGAAGAGCGCAAGCGAGGCGAAGGCGACGGGAGCATCCAGGAGCGCGCCGAAATGGCCTTCGAGACGCCGGCGAAGCTGCGCGGCTTCCTCGCCGGCGACACGTCCGGTCAGCGTCATGTGGAAGCGGAAATCTTCCATCACATAGGGGTAGCCCCATTCATGCAGATGGCGGACCTGGCGGGTGGTCAGGCGCTCGGGGTTGCGGCGCGCGATCTCGGCTTCGCTCGCCGGCGCGCGGAAGATGTCGAAATCGACGGTCAGGTCGCGGGCAAGGGCGTCGAGATCGGCGCTCCGCGTTTCCGGCACGAGGGCGAAGAAGCCGTCGATCTGGCCAATGACGAGGCGCGGGCCGATGAAGGGTTCGCGAATGGCAGTCCAGCGGTCGAAAGCATCGACGACTTCGGCTTCGCTGCGGTCTTCAGCCAGGTAGAAGGGGGCCTTCAGCGTCGCATGGAAACCGTAGCGGCGCGCGGAGGCGGTGTGGAAGGCGAGGTCGGCGTCGAGCGGCGCTGGCACCGCGTCGGAAAATGCGCTGCGGCCGATCCACCGTTCGGCAGCGCGCGTCAGCGGATCGGCCTCGCCGGGTGTGAAATAGATCGCGTAGCGCATCCTCGAACTCCTGAAAGTGGATCGCCCTAGCCGATTCGCATGACAGTTCCGCGAAGCAATCGTGGCAACTCAATGCGCGGTTTCGCCAATGAAGCGCTCGCGGATCTTTCGCGACAGCCAGTCGATGACGAAGATGCAGACGAGCACGTTGAGAACCACGAAGGCAACCTGGTCGAACAGGTTGGCGCGGAAGCGCTCGATGATGATCATGCCGATGCCGCCCGCGCCGACGATGCCGAGTACGGTCGCGCTGCGGGTCGAGGATTCGAAGAAATAGAGCGACTGCGAGATGAAGACCGGCAGCACCTGCGGCAGGTAACCGTAGCGCACCACCTTCAGCGGCGAGGCGCCGGTGGCGCGTATGCCTTCGACCTGTTTGCGGTCGATGTTCTCGATCGCTTCGGAATAAAGCTTCGACAAGGTGCCCATGTCGGAGACGAAGATGGCGAGGACGCCGGCGAGTGGGCCGAGACCGACGGCGCGCACGAAGACGAGGCCCCAGACGAGTTGGTCGACGCCGCGCAGGATATCCAGGAAGCGGCGCACGATCTGGCGGAAGACAGTGACCGGCATTGTGTTTCGGGCGGCCAGAAAGCCGATGCCGAGCGCGGCGATCGAGCCGAGAAGCGTGCCGAGAAACGCCATGGCAAGCGTCTGCGCGATGCCGATATAGATGTTGGCGAATTGCCAGGTTGCCATGTCCTTCCAGACGAAAAGCGCTGCGATCAGGCGGATCGCGCGGTCGGATGCGTAGGCAAGTTTCCAGATCTCGAAATACCAGAGCGAGCCTGCGACATAGGCAAGCACCGCGGCGGCGATGGCCCAACCGATCGCGCGCCGCGCAGGCGAGCCGAACGCGCCGGGATGCGCCGCGCGCGCGTCGGCGACCATGTGCGTGTCGAGGGCGGACAGCGTGGCGGCGCTCATGCGAGGTTCTCCTTGCCGATGAAGTGGGTGCGAAGGCGCTCAGACAGGAGGTCGATCAGCGTCACGGTCAGGACGACGAGCAGCAGGACTGCGACGACGCGGTCGTCCGAATAAAGGCTGATGACGCGATTGAGCTCGGAGCCGATGCCGCCGGCGCCGACGAAGCCGACGATGGAGGAGGCGCGGACATTGATCTCGAAACGCAGCAATGTGTAGGAGATGAAGTTCGGCAAAACCTGCGGCAGGACGCCGAAGCGCATCTCCTCGAACCAGTTGCCGCCGACGCCGCGAATGCCCTCGACGGGGCGCATCGAGGCGTTCTCGTTGACTTCGGCGAACAGCTTGCCGAGCGCGCCGGCCGTGTGAACCGCGATGGCGATGACGCCTGCGAGCGGGCCGACGCCGACCGCGAAAACGAGGATCAGCGCGATGAGAATTTCGGGGATGCCGCGACAGATTTCGAGCAAACGTCGTGCCGCCCAGAAGAATGTGCGCGTGGGTGCAAGATTGCGCGCTGCGGGGAAGCTCAGGACGAGAGCCGCCGCCGCGCCGATGATCGTCGCCGTCAGCGCCATCAGGATCGTCTCACCAATCAGGCGGGCGTAAAGCCAGAAGTCCGAGTACCAGTAGGTGATCGATCCGGGAACCGCACGACCGTTGTCGCCGCGCGGCAGAAAGAGCTTGTCGAGCTCGAGATTCGGCATGACGGTGCCGAAATAATCGAAGATGCGCGGCAGGCCGGAGGCGAGGCGTTCCGGGTAGAAGCGCGAAATGTAGATCGACGCCGCAAGCACTGCGACGAAACCGGCGATGAAGACGAGATTCATCGTGCGACGCTGGCGGACGAGGTCGGCGCGGTGGCGCTCGAAGGTGGAGACGGCGTCTTCGCCGATACGGGACATTGCAGCGTCGGTCATCGGATCACCCCGCCATCGCGCGGGCGTCGGCCTGCGTGTTCTTCAGGTCGGCTTCCGACAGGCGCGGCTTGGCCGGCTCGCCGCCCAATGCCGTCGACGTCATGCCTTCCTGGAACGCTTCCTCGGCCTCCGCACCATAAATCTCGCGCGCCATGCGCTGGGTGAGCTGGCCCGGATTGCCGTCGAAGACAACTTTGCCTTCCGCCAAGCCGATGATGCGGTCGCAATAGTTGCGGGCTGTGTCGAGGGTATGGAGGTTGCAGATGACGGTGATGCCGTCCTCGCGATTGATGGTGCGCAGCGCGTCCATCACCACCTTGGCGTTGAGCGGGTCGAGCGAAGCGATGGGCTCGTCTGCGAGGACGATCTTCGGCTCCTGCACAAGGGCGCGGGCGATAGCCACGCGCTGCATCTGGCCGCCGGACAGGGTGTCGGCCTGCTGGAGCGCGGTGTGGGCCATGCCGAGGCGGTCGAGCGCGCGGATGGCGAAGGCGCGCTCGGCGGCGGTGAAATGCTGGAGCAGGCTGGCGACCAGACCGTGATAGTAAAGCCGTCCGGTCAGGACATTGGTGATCACGTCAAGACGGCCGACGAGATTGAACTGCTGGAACACCATCGCGCAGGTCGCGCGCCATTGCAGAAGCTCCCGGCCCCTGAGTGCCGTCACGTCCTGCCCGGCGAAATCGATCCGACCCTTGCTCGGCTCGGCAAGACGGTTGATCATGCGCAAAAGCGTGGACTTGCCAGCGCCCGAGCGACCGATGATGCCGACCATTTGGCCGTCGGGGATGGATAGGGAAATGCCGTCCACGGCCTTGCTGTCCTTGAAAGACTTGGTGAGATTGTCGATTTTCAGCATGGGTCTCTCCTGCCGGTCGGCTGGGCCGTGTTTGAAGCGAAGCAGGCCCGCATCTTGCGATGCGGACCTGCTACTATCCTTTGGGAGGATTAACGGGAGCCTTCGAGCTCGCGTTGACGCATGGCGACAACGCCCTCAAAGAAGGAATGATCGACGCGCTTGAAGCCCTGGCCTTCGCCCTGCGAGACGTCGATGTAGCACTGGCGGTCGGTCTCGTGGAGCGCTTCCATCCAGTCGATGGCGATCTGCTTGGGCTCGTCGGCGAGCGCCTTGCGCACTACCCACGGGCCGTTCGGGATCAGGTTCGACTGCCAGATGATGCTGAGATCGGACATGTCGAGAAGGTTCTTGTCCACCATCGAGCGCAATGCGCCGCGCGAGAAGCCGTCCGCCGCTTCACCGACACCCGACGTCCATGTTACGCCGGCGTCGTACTGGCCGTTAAGGACGGCGACGACGGCCTGTTCGTGACCGCCGCCGAAGCCGGTCGAGGAGAAGTACTCTTCAATGTCGATTTCGGCTGCTTCCAGCTCGGCCTTGGGCACGAGATAGCCCGACGTCGAGTTTGGATCGGCAAAGGCGAGCGACTTGCCTTCCATCTGCTCGATATTCTCGATACCGGAGTCGGATTTGGCGTACATCATCGCATAATAGCCGTCCGACCCGTCGGCCTCGAGGGCGACGAAGATGGGTTCGACGGCTTCGGGGTCCTGCAGGTAGATGCCTGCATAGGCCGAGGCGCCGAGCTGGGCCGCATCGAGCTGCCCCGATACGAGACCCTGCATGACGCCGGCATAGTCGGAGGCGGGATACAGCTCGACTGGCACGCCGAGCAGTTCGCCCAGTTGCTCGACCATGCAATCGTTCTTGCGCAGGCGGTCGGCTTCGTTTTCGCCGCCGAGAAGGCCAACGCGGAAGGCCGGCAGATCGGCTTTCCAGTCCTGCGCAAGGACGGGGGTGGACAATGCGGCGGCGGCGATTGCCGCGGCACAGGTGGTGCGGGTCAAAAGAGCGAACATGCCAAAGCTCCCAAGCTGAGGTTTCCGGTGAATTCGGGACCGGCCCGGGGCGTCCCCCGGCCTGTCGAGGGAGGTTTAGTCAGCCAACACTACAAGGCGATTACGCTTTTCTGACGGTTCGATGACGATTCACGGTGATACGGGATCGGCCTGCATGGAGTTTGGCCGAATGCACGAAAAGGTGCCAGGTGAGCGCCTTTCATCGCCGCTCCACCGAACGCTCAGGCTTCGTGCTTTTCGAGAAATGCAGCTATGGGCAGCTTGCGGAAATCGTCGAGCGCGGCGCGCAGACGCGTATGGTCCCAGTCCCACCAAGCAAGGGCCAGAAGCCGTTCGGCGGTCGCCTCGTCGAAGCGCGAACGGATCGGGCGCGCGGGCACGCCGGCAACGATGGCGAAGGACGAAACGTCCTTTGTCACGACCGCGCCCGCGCCAACAACGGCGCCGGTGCCGATCGTGACGCCGGGCAGGATGATCGAGCCATGGCCGAGCCAGGTATCGTGACCGATCGTGACCTTCGCTGCACGGCGCCAGTCGAAGAAGGTTTCGTCGTCCTCGACATCGGTCCAGTAATTTCCCGCCCGATAGGTGAAATGGTGGAGCGAGGCGCGCGCTACAGGATGGTTCGGGGCGTTGATGCGGCAGGCGGCGGCGATGTTGGAGAACTTACCGATCTCGGTGCACCAGACCTGCCCGTCCTCGACAATGTAGGAATAGTCGCCAAGCGTGGAATCAACGATGCGCGTGCGCTCACGCACTTCGGTGTAGCGGCCGAGCGTCGAGTTGCGAATCTCGGCGGTTGCGTGAACGAAGCCGGTTTCGGGAAGCCGCGCCATCACGCGGCCTGCCGCGGCGCGAATGCCGTCACGTCGATCAGCCGGTCGGCGATGGAGTCGCGCACGTCGGTATCGTGGAAGATACCGAGCATCGCAGCGCCCCGGCGCTTCTTCTCGCCGATCATATCGATGACCACCGCGCGGTTCGCGGCGTCGAGCGAGGCGGTCGGCTCGTCAAGAAGAAGCACGGGATGGTCGGTGATGAAGCCGCGCGCGATGTTGACGCGCTGCTGCTCGCCGCCGGAAAAGGTCGCGGGCGGCAGGTGCCAGAGGCGTTCGGGCAGATTGAGCCGGGCGAGCAGACCTGCCGCCTTCTCGCGCGCTTCGCCGATCGAAGCGCCGCGCGCGGTCAGCGGCTCGGCGACGACATCGAGCGCCGCGACGCGCGGCACGACGCGCAGGAACTGGCTGACATAGCCGAGCGTGTCGCGCCGGACGGCGAGGATTTGGCGCGGAGTGGCGTCGGCGAGGTCGACAATGTCGCCCTGGTGAGCGATGCGGATGGAGCCGGCGTCGACAGCGTAATTGCCGTAGAGCATCTTCAGGATCGAACTCTTGCCGACACCCGACGGCCCGGCGAGGACGGCGCATTCGCCGGCCTTGAGCGTGAAGGAGGCATTCTCGACGACGGGTAGCAGGATGCCGCCGCGCAGGTGCATGGTGAAGGACTTGGCGAGGCCGGAGGCAGCTAGGGGGTGGGATTTCATGCGATCACACCTGCAAAATCGAGGAGACGAGAAGCTGGGTGTAGGGCGCGCGCGGGTCGTCGAGAACGCGGTCGGTAAGTCCGTGCTCGATCACGCGGCCATCCTTCATCACCATCATCCGATGCGACAGGAGGCGCGCGACGGCGAGGTCGTGGGTGACGACGATCGCGGCAAGACCCATATCGGCAACGAGGCCGCGCAACAGATCCAGGAGGCGCGCCTGAACCGAAACGTCGAGGCCGCCGGTCGGCTCGTCCATGAAGATCAGCCGCGGACGGGTGACGAGATTGCGCGCGATCTGCAATCGCTGACGCATTCCGCCGGAAAAGGCGCGGGGCTGGTCGTCGATGCGATCCCCGGCGATCTCGACACGGCCCAGCCAGTCGATGGCCGATGCGCGGATGTTGCCGTAGTGCCGGTCGCCGATGGCCATCAGGCGTTCGCCGACATTGGCACCGGCCGAAACCGACATGCGCAGCCCCTCGGCCGGATTCTGGTGGACGAAACCCCAGTCGGTGCGCATGAGGAAACGGCGCTCGGCCTCGCTCATGCGATTGATGTCGCGCCACCCGCCGTCGCGCATCCGGTAGGAGACGCTGCCGGCGGTCGGTTCGAGCCGGGTCGACACGACGTTGAGCAGCGTGGTCTTGCCGGAGCCGGATTCGCCGACGACCGCGAGAACCTCGCCGGGCCAGAGCTCGAAGGAGACGTCTTCGCAGCCGATGCGCGAGCCATAGGATTTGGAAAGGTTGGAGACATGGAGGAGAGGTTCATCCATGGATCGATACTCCCGCCATTTCGCCGCGATGGCCGTCAGCCTGCCGGCCCCCGCAATGGTCGGTGTCCGAGCAGACGAACATGTGGCCGCCGCTATCATCGAGGATGACTTCGTCGAGATAGACGCCATGTGCGCCGCAGAGCGCGCAGGGCTTTTCGAAGGTCTGGACCGCGAAGGGGTGATCGTCGAAGTCGAGGCTTTCGACCCGTGTGAAAGGGGGCAGGGCGTAGATGCGTTTTTCCCGGCCGGCGCCGAAAAGCTGGAGAGCGGGCGACATGTGCATCTTCGGATTGTCGAATTTCGGCGTCGGCGACGGGTCCATCACATAGCGGCCCTCGACCTTGACCGGATAGGCATAGGTGGTGGCGATGCGGCCATGGGTGGCGATGTCCTCGTAGAGCTTGACGTGCATCAGTCCGTATTCTTCGAGCGCGTGCATCTTGCGGGTTTCGGTCTCGCGTGGCTCGAGAAAGCGCAGCGGCTCGGGAATCGGCACTTGGTAGACCAATATCTGCCCCGCCTTCAGCGGCTTTTCGGGTATGCGGTGGCGCGTCTGGATGATCTTTGCGTCATCCGTCTTCGTCGTGACGGCAACGTTTGCGACTTTCTGGAAGAAGGCTCGGATGGAGACGGCATTGGTGGTGTCGTCGGCGCCTTGGTCGATGACCTTCAGCACATCGTCCGGCCCGATGATGGAAGCCGTAACCTGGACGCCGCCGGTGCCCCAGCCATAGGGCATCGGCATCTCCCTCGATGCGAACGGCACCTGATAGCCGGGAATGGCGATCGCCTTGAGGATCGCGCGGCGGATCATCCGCTTGGTCTGCTCGTCGAGATAGGCGAAGTTGTAGCTCGCAATCGAACCCGTCAGCGCGTTCATTCGGCCGCCTCTCTCGTTTCGGTGACATCCTGCCGTTCGGCGCGCATTCGCCGCACGAGGTCGAGTTCAGCCTGGAAGTCGACGTAATGCGGCAGTTTCAGATGCTCGACGAAGCCGGTCGCCTGGACGTTGTCGGAATGCGAGATGACGAATTCCTCGTCTTGCGCAGCCGCGACGATGTCCTCGCCGAATTCTGCCGCGCGCAACGCCCGGTCGCAAAGCGCCATCGCCATCGCCTTGCGCTCCGACTGGCCGAAGACGAGCCCGTAGCCGCGCGTGAACTGCGGCGGCGCCTTGGCCGAGCCCTTGAACTGGTTGACCATCTGGCATTCGGTCAGCCGGACTCGGCCGAGCGGCGCGGGGAAGGGCAATTCGGGAACTTCGAGCTCGATTTCGACCTCGCCGATGCGGATTTCGCCGACGAAGGGATGCGAGCGGGCATAGCCGCGCTGCGTCGAATAGGCGAGCGCGAGCAGGAAGCCTTCGTCGCCGCGCGACAGCGCCTGAAGCCGGCCGTCGCGCGGCAGCGGAAACTCCATCGGCGTGCGGGTGATGTCGGTGATCTCACCATCGCCGGTTCCATCCGCTTCGATCAGGCCGTCATGGCCGAGGAGATCGGTGACGCGCGGCGAGGCTTCGGCGACGGCTTCACGCCGCTCTGGCGCGGGCGGCTTCGCGCCTTCGGCGAGTTCGGGTTCGAGCAGGCGGTGCGTGTAGTCGAAGGTCGGGCCAAGCACCTGCCCGCCAGGCAAATCCTTGAAAGTCGCCGAGATACGACGCTCGATCCGCATGGCTCCGGTGTCGACGGGAAGCGTATAGCCGAAGCGCGGCAGGGTCGTGCGGTAGGCGCGCACGAGGAAGATCGCCTCGATCATGTCGCCGCGCGCCTGCATCAGCGCAAGGCCGGCGAGTTCGCGATCGTAAAGAGCGCCTTCGGCCATGACGCGGTCGACGCCGAGCGCAAGCTGTTCGACGATCTGCGACAGGTGGAGCGCGGGAACCGTTGGATCGCCGCGGCGCCGGTCGGCGAGCAGGCGGTGCGCGTTGCGGATGGCGGCCTCACCGCCCTTGACGGCAACATACATGACTCACGCCTCCATCGGTTCGAGAATGCGCGTCGTGCGTGGCAGGCAGGCAATCGCATCGGCCGCTGCGAAAACGAGATCGACGCCCCGCGGGAAACGCGCGCCGTTGTCGCGCCACTGCGACGCGAAATCGTCCGGCAAGGCGGTCGGCGCGAGGCTCGAACTGGTTTCAATTCCAGGCCCCGCGAGGCGAAGCGGCACCCCGTTTTCGAGTGCGTCGACGATCATGACGAGGGTCGTCGAGCGATCCGGATAGTCCTGGCTGCCCTGCGCGAAGGCATCGAGGCGCGGCATCGAGGCCGGGTCGGCGACGAAGGCGAAGTGGGCTTGTGCCGGGTCGTCGACAATGGTCGCGCCGGTCTGGAAGCGAAGCCAGGCGACGACCGGTTCGTCGGCCAGCGACGTGTCCAGCCAGAGCGCCGTGTCCTGGTCGCACAGCGTCAGCGCGAGCGCAGCGGCGGTCGGCGACAGGGCGACGGGCGGTAATGCAACGGCCTTTGCCGGCCTGCGGGTTCCTGGCTCTGCCATCGCGTCCATCACGGCACGAAAAGTCGCCTGTGCATCGAAGACCGGATCGGAAAAGCCGCCTTCGAGGGCCGATATTGAGGCCGTCATCAATCCTCTCCACGGACCAGGGTGAAAAAATCGACTTTGGTCGCAGCCGTTTCCTCGGCCTTCTGCCGCTCATCGTCAGCTTCGTTGCGGGCGAGCGGCTCGAAGACCTTGCCGACAATCCGCTCATGCAGCACCGGGCTCTGGAAAGCGGCGTCGATCAGCGCGGACAGTCGCGCTTTTTTCGCGTCGCGGCCAAGCGCATAGGCATGGCCGATCTCGCCCGTCTCAAGCCTGATCGAGGTGCGCGTGACCGTCGCCTCGCCAAGATTGAAGGCGGCGCCGCCGCCGCCGATCCGTCCGCGCAGGGTCACGAGGCCGGTCTGCGCCTTGCGCAGTTCGCGGTGCGGGGGCAGCGGGCCGAAAGCGACAAGCGCCTCTTCGATGGCCGTTCGCGGCGCACGGGCGACGATGGCCATCAAGCGGCGGCGCTCGTTCTGGTCGATGACTTTCTCCTGCAAGGCGGCTCTCCACTTGTCTGGTTTTCTAGACAACCATATGATGGAGTGCATTACGGGCGCTTCGTGACAGCCCGATGACGAAGGGCGGTTTCGATGGAGGGGACGATCCGACGGGCAGGAGGCATCGCCATGTGGCGCCAGGTCGCGGACCGGCTGCGCGACATGATCGATGGTGGTGTCTTCAGCGATTCCCAACGCCTGCCGTCGGAGAGCGAACTTGCGCTCCGTTTCGGGATCAATCGCCATACCGTGCGGGCGGCGATCGCTGATCTCGTGCGCGAAGGGCTCTTGCGCAGCGAACAGGGGCGAGGGACGTTCGTCGCCGCTCAGGACCGCCTGTCCTATCCGATCGGGCGTCGGACACGCTTTTCCGAGGGGCTCGACGGACAGGCGAGCGATCTGAAGACGCTCGTTCTCGACGAAACGCGCGAGCCTGCGAGTGCGCGCCTCGCTGCTCTGCTCGGACTCGACGAGGGCGCCGAACTCGTGCGGCTCGACACGATCGGCTTTGCCGACCAGATGCCGGTTTCGGTCGCGACGCACTGGTTCGAGGCGGTCGGATTTCCTGAAATCGGCGCACTCCTGCGCGCGACAGGCTCGATTTCGAAATCGTTCGAGGCGGTCGGCATGGCCGACTATGTGCGGGCATCGACGCGGATCACGGCACGGCGGGCGTCGTCGCGCGATGCGGGAACGCTGCGGCTTGCCGAAGGCGCACCGGTGCTGATGGTGGAGGCGGTGAATGCCCATGACGGGCGTCCGATCCAGGTCTCGCGCAGCCGCTTTGCCGCCGATCGTATCGCGCTGACGGTCGGCGACCGGTGATGCTTATGGGGATCGGCCGATTATTACGTTGAGCAAGCGCATCTTGCGGCGCATCTCTAACCGGGAACGAACGGAACGGGAAGCATGGGCGTCGTCGTACGGAATATCGAACGGGCTGAAGGGGGCGTCATCGACCGGCTGGCTGCCTGTGGAGTCGCCACCGTGCATGAGGCGCAGGGCCGAACAGGGCTTCTCGCCAGCCATATGCGCCCGATCTATCGCGGTGCGCGGATCGCGGGAAGCGCAGTGACGATCTCGGCGCCGCCCGGCGACAACTGGATGATCCATGTGGCGATCGAGCAGTTGTCGCCGGGCGACATCCTGCTGCTCGCACCGACGAGCCCGTGCGAGGATGGCTATTTCGGGGATCTGCTCGCAACTTCCGCGATTGCGCGGGGCTGCCGGGGCCTCGTCATCGATGCGGGTGTGCGCGACGTTTCGGATTTGACCGACATGCGGTTCCCGGTCTGGTCGAAGGCGATCTTCGCGCAAGGGACGGTCAAGGAAACGCTCGGCTCGGTCAACGTTCCGGTGGTCTGCGCGGGCGCGCTGGTTCATCCGGGCGACGTCATCGTCGCCGATGACGACGGCGTGTGCGTCGTGCGGCGCGAACTGGCGGCGGAGGTCGCCGACAAGGCGGAAGCGCGCGTGGCGGCGGAGGACGACAAGCGTGCGCGCATGGCCGCCGGCGAACTCGGCCTCGACATCTACGACATGCGCGAAAAACTCGCCGCCAAGGGTCTGAAATACATCTGACAGTTTACCGGCCGAGCGATGCCGCCGCTCGTCAGTCTTTCGCGCGGGGCTTGACGTGCTTCTGTCTGCCGTCGTT
Organism: Mesorhizobium sp. YIM 152430; assembly: GCF_029210365.1. Taxonomy (GTDB): domain Bacteria; phylum Pseudomonadota; class Alphaproteobacteria; order Rhizobiales; family Rhizobiaceae; genus Aliihoeflea. The sequence continues at coordinate 161,542 of NZ_JARGES010000020.1, read as the reverse complement.
GAACGGGCGGACAGAAGCCAAAGGACAACCAGATGCAGATGATCGGCGAACATGAACTTGCGGAACGGCTGGGTTGGGCCGAACTGATCGGCGCGATCGAGACCGAACTCAAGGCCGGCCGGGTGACATCGCCGGAACGCTCGAACATTTCGATCCCCATGCCAGGCGGCGGCATGTCGAACCTGCTCGTCATGCCGGCCTGGGTCGAGGGCGAATCGCTCGGCGTCAAACTCGTCACCTTCTTCCCCGAAAACGGGGCGAAGGGAATGTCGACGATCAATGCCAGCTATGCGCTGTTCTCCGGTGCGGACGGGCGGTTGCAAGCCGTCATCGAGGGCGACGAACTGACGGCGCGCCGCACGGCGGCCTCATCCGCGCTCGCCGCAAGCTTCCTCGCCCGACCGGACGCAAAGCGCCTTCTCGTCGTCGGAACCGGTCAGCTTTCCGCCAAGGTCGCCGCCGCCCATGCGAGCGTGCGCGTCTATGAACGGATCGAGATCTACGGACGCAGCGCCGAAAGAGCCGAGGCGGTGGTCGCCACGCTTGCCGCGCAAGGGATCGTCGCCCATGTCGCGGACGATCTCGGCGCGGCAATCGGCGCGGCGGACGTGGTCTCGTCGGTGACGAGCTCGACCGCGCCGCTGATCCTCGGCGCGAATGTGCAGCCGGGCACCCATGTCGATCTGATCGGGGCGTTCAAGGACGACATGCGCGAAAGCGACGATGCGCTGGTGGCAAAGGCGAGCCTGTTCGTCGATTTCCGCCCTGGCGCGATGAAGGCTGGCGATCTGGCGCAGCCGCTGGCGTCCGGGCTGATCGCCGAAACCGACATCAAGGCGGATCTTGCCGAACTTGCGCGGGGCACGCATCGCGGACGCGCGTCGGACGGCGAAATCACCTTCTTCAAGTCGGCCGGCTTCTCATTGCTGGATCTCGCCGCCGCACGTCTGGCGGTCGGCCGGGCCTGACCGCACGGGGCGGCGTGTCCGTTCTGAAATTCGCGGGCGGGCTGCATGAAAAGGCCGCCCCGGAAGGCGGCCGGTTTTCAGGAACCCAGCGGTATCAGTTCCGCAGGCTTGATCCGTGGCCTGTCGTTTCGGGCCGTCCGGCGGAAAGCGGCGTGGCGCCGGCGGCGATTTCGCAAAGCTCCACATGCCTTGCCAGCGCCACGGTGGAAAGCATGGCGCTGACGGTGGTAATGTCGCGCTTGTGGTGCGCAGGCATCTGTTGCAGCGACTTCAGCCGTTCGAGGAGTTGCAGTCGGGTCATATCAATTCCCTTCTTTCCTTCAAGGCGCGGCGTATCGACATCCCAGGGACCCGGTCAGGCCGCCTTTTTCTTCTTCTTTCCGGCGTCGAACGGAATCTCGACGTCGACGGCGAGCGTGGAGACCTGGGCGCCGCGCTCCATGGTGACGTTCACCTTGTCGCTGTCGATCTGCATGTGCTTGGCGATGACGGCGAGAATCTCGTCGCGAAGCACGGTGACCAACTCCGAATCGCCCGCCGATGCGCGCTCATGGGCGAGCAGGACCTGCAGGCGCTCGCGTGCGGCCGGCGCGGAACTGGGCTTGGAAAAGAAACGAAAAATGCTCATGCCGCCTTCCTTCCGAAGAACTTGCCGAAGAAGCCGCGCTTTTCACCCGGAACGGTGACCGGAATGGTCTCGCCGTTGAGCCGGCGTGCGGCATCGAAATAGGCGAGCGCCGGCGCGCTGCGATCGTCCGAAAGCGTGACCGGCGCGCCGACATTGGAAGCCCTGAGGACGTCCATGCTTTCAGGGATGATGCCCAGCAGCGGGATCGACAGGATTTCGAGCACGTCGTCGACCTTGAGCATGTCGCCTCGCTCGGCCCGCGCGGGGTCGTAGCGCGTCAGGAGCAGGTGCTTGTCCATCTGCTCGCCACGCTCGGCCTTGACCGTCTTGGAATCGAGCAGGCCGATGATGCGGTCCGAATCGCGCACCGAGGACACTTCCGGGTTGGTCACGACGATGGCGATGTCGGCATGACGCATCGCGAGCGTGGCCCCGCGCTCGATGCCGGCCGGGCTGTCGCAGATCACCCAGTCGAAATTCTTGCGCAGGGCGGCGATGACCTTCTCGACGCCCTCGGGCGTGAGATTGTCCTTGTCGCGCGTCTGCGAGGCAGGCAGCAGATAGAGCGTCTGGAGCCGCTTGTCGCGGATCAGCGCCTGCGTCAGCTTCGCATCGCCCTGGATTACGTTGACCAAATCGTAGACGACGCGCCGCTCGGCGCCCATCACCAGATCCAGATTGCGCAGGCCGACGTCGAAATCGACCACCACGACCTTGGCGCCGCCCTGCGCCAGAGCCGCGCCGAGAGCTGCGGTCGACGTGGTCTTGCCGACGCCTCCCTTGCCCGATGTCACCACGATAACCTTGCCCATTGACCTCTCCTGTTCCATCGCCTCAGCCCAGTGTTCCGGCCACGATCTTGTCTCCTTCGAGCCAGATCTGCACGGCGCGTCCGCGCAGGTCCGGCTCCATGTCTTCCGCCGTCTTGTAGAAGCCGTCGATTGCGATCAGTTCGGCTTCCAGCTTGCGGCAGAAGATGCGCGCGGCCGCGTTGCCCATCGTTCCGGCCATCGCCCTGCCGCGCAGCGTTCCGTAGACGTGGATCGATCCGCCGGCGACGATCTCCGCGCCCGATGCGACCGACCCGACGACCGTCACGTCGCCCTCCGGAAAGATGACGGACTGGCCGGATCGCACCGGCTGGGTGACCATCAGCGACGGGGCTCCCCTGACCTCGTGCGCAGGCTGATCGGTTGCCGGTTCGTCGGCTTCGTCCTCGGCCGGCGCCGCTTCGGCCTGCGTGGCCGGCGCCTCGATGTCGGAGGCCGGGCGGCCGTCCGTCAGCGCGGGCGGCAGACCCGAATCAAGCCAGGACGGGCGGGCGCCCTCGATGCCCATGATCCGCACGTTGCGCGTCGCCAGCATGTCGACCATCTCGCGCAGTTGCGCGCGGTCGATCGGAAGGCCGCTGACGTCGAGGACGATGGGGCGGCGCAGGAAGAAACCCGCCGAACGCGCGGCCAGATCGTCGAGCCTTGCCACCCAGTCCTCGAAGGGAAGCTCCGGGGTCAGTACCAGCGCAAGAAAGGAGCGACCCTTGAGGCGGATCGGCCGGGCTTGGGTTAACACGTTGGTCATCTTGGTTAATTTTCGGTTGTTTCGGTGTAGGCAAGAATGGTTAACAACTGGTTAATTTGATGGCCGGGCGGCAGTCGGACGGCCTGTGTTGCAGCCATTCTTCGCCTCGAAGCTGGTGCGAGGCGTGCGTGTCCCGTGGCCATGCGCGAATGCCGCACGCCGGGCGGTCCGAAAAGGACCGCCGGAGCAAACAGGAATCACGTCTTTTCGTTCCGGGAATGCCTGCCGGCCGCTGCTTTCCCCGGAGGATGGAAGCAGGCCGCCGAATGCCCTTCGTTCGCGACCGCTGCATCGAGACCCGGCCGTTCCGATCGGCAAAGTTCATCGGCTGCCGGGCAGCGTGCGGCAAAGGCGCAGCCCTTCGGCGGGTCGTAGGGGTCGGGAAGATCGCCTTCCGTGCCCGGCGCGTGGAGCGGCCGGCCGGGGGCGGGTGCGGTATCCAGAAGAAGCCTGGTGTAGTGATGGTGCGGATCGGCGAAGATCGAGCGCGAGGGGCCTATTTCAGCAATGCGCCCGAAATACATCACCGCGACGCGGTCGCTGACGCTTTCGACCACCGACAGGTCATGGCTGATGAAGACGTAGGTCAGGCCGAAGCGACCCTTCAGATCTTCCAGCAGATTGAGCACCTGGGCCTGCACGGATACGTCGAGCGCGGAAACGGGCTCGTCCAGGACGATCAGGTCCGGGCCGGCCGCCAGAGCGCGGGCGATGGCGATGCGTTGCGCCTGCCCGCCGGAAAACTCATGCGGGTAGCGTTCGAGGAATTCGGTCCGCAAGTTCACCGCGTCGAGCAATTCGTTCAGCCTCGCCTCGCGCTCCCTGCGCCCCAAACCGCGCAGCCGTTTCAGCGGCGCTTCGAGGATGGCGCGGACGGTCTTGCGCGGATTGAGCGAGGAGACCGGATCCTGAAACACATACTGGATGCGCCGTGCGACGCGGTTGAAATCCTTACGCGTGATCGCGGCGATGTCCTCGCCCTTGAAGCGGACGGTCCCGCCCGTTGGTGCGTCCAACCCGATCAGAATGCGCGCCAGCGTCGATTTCCCGCAGCCGGACTCGCCGACGATGCCCAGCGTCTCGCCGGGATAGATATCGAGCGACACGTTCTGCACCGCATGAACGCCGGGCTTCATACGGCCGAACAGCGTGCGGCCACCGCCGAAGATGCGTTCAACCGCATCGATCCGAATGAGGGGCGCGGTCATGATGCGTGCCCCGCAAGGGGGAAGAGGCAGCGGGCGCCGCGCTCGTCGCCGAGGTCGAACAGCGGAACGTCGTCCTTGCGGCAGTCCGGCCGAGCGTAGGGGCAGCGGGGCGCGAAAGCGCATCCGTCCGGCAGGTCGTCCGCCGGAGGCGGCAAGCCTTCGATGGCATCAAGCCTGCGGTCCGGCTTGCCCAGCACGGGCACGCAATCGATGAGCTTGCGCGTATAGGGATGCGCCGGATCGTTCAGAATCTGCGCGGTGGTGCCAGTCTCGACGATCCGGCCCGCATACATCACGGCCACACGATCGCAGATTGCCGAAACCACGCCGAAATCGTGGGTGATGAACAGGATCGATGCGCCCTTGTCGCGGCGCAGCCGGTTTATCAGGGTCAAAATCTGCGCCTGCACGGTCACGTCGAGCGCCGTCGTCGGCTCGTCGGCGATCAGCAATCCGGCGTCGTTCGCAAGCGCCATGGCGATGACCACGCGCTGGCGCATCCCGCCCGACAATTCGTGCGGATAGGCGTCGAGCCGGCTTTGCGCATTCGGGATCCGCACCAGCGCCAGCAATTCCCTTGCCCGTTCCCGCGCCTTGCGGTGGTTCAACGGCTGGTGCGCGCGGATCGCCTCGACAATCTGGTCGCCGACCGTGAAGAGCGGGTGAAGCGTGGAAAGCGGATCCTGGAAGACGTGGCTGACAGCGCCGCCGCGCAACTGGCGGATGCGTTCGTCGGTGGCCGCAAGCAAGTCCTCGCCGTTTAACTGGATCGCACCGCCGGCGATGCGGCCCGGCGGCGTAGGCACGAGACCCATGATCGCCATGGCCGTCACGGACTTTCCCGAACCCGATTCCCCGACGATGCCGAGAGTCTCGCCCGGTGCAAGCGACAGGTCGACTCCATCCACGGCATGAAGGGTCCGCGACCCAACATCAAACTGCGCTTTCAGACCGGATACGTCGAGCACGTTTCCCGACTTTGCGATAGGCGCGTCCGTGGCACTGCGGTCGATCGCCGTGCGTCCGATCGGCCGCGTCAGAGCCCCCGATTTCAGGCGCGGATCGAGCACGTCCCGCACGCCGTCGCCGAACAGGTTGATGCTCATTACCAAAAGGAAGATGGCGATGCCGGGAATCAAGGCAACATGCGGGGCGTTGAACAGCACCCGGCGCCCATCGCCCAGCATGGAGCCGAGATCGGCCTGCGGCGGCTGCGCGCCAAGCCCGAGAAAGGAGAGCCCCGCCGTCTCGAGGATCATCCAGCCGACCGTGGTCGACATGGTGACGACGATGACGGGGGCGACGTTCGGCAGGATCTCGGTGGAAAGGATGCGGGCATGGCTCTTTCCCGACAGCCGCGCGGCATCCACGAAATCGCGCCGCGCGAGACCGAGCGTGACGCCGCGTATGTTGCGGGCGAAGAAGGGGATGTTGACCACGGCGATCGCGTAGAGCGCGTTGATCAGCCCTGGCCCGAGAACGGCGACGATGGCCAGCGCCAGCAGGATGTAGGGAAACGCCATCAGCATGTCGATGCCGCGCATCAGCACATTGTCCGTGCGTCCGCCCGCATAGCCGGCTACGAGACCGACGGCCGAACCGACGAAGGCGGCGATCAGCGTTGCCGAAAGACCCACCGCGAGAGTGACCCGCAGCCCCCAGACGAGCCGGGAGAAGATGTCGCGTCCGAGCGCGTCCGTGCCGAGCAGATGACCTTCGGACAGCGGTCGCATCAGCCGGTCGGCGGGCGAGGTCGCGTTCGGGTCGTGCAAAGGCAGCAGCGGCGTGAGCAGAGCCAGCGTCACCATCGCGACGAGGACGACAAGGCCGCCGGTCGCCAGCCTGTTGTTCAACATTAAGCGAACCGCATCGGGGCGGTCGGAGGCGCGACGGGTAGAGATCACGCCGCTCATCGCCTCAGCCTCGGATCGAGCAGTGACTGCGCCACGTCGGCCGCGAGATTGAAGAGCACGTAGCTTGCGGCGACCACCAGCACGCCGCCCTGGACGAGCAGGATGTCTCGCGTCGAGATCGCGTTGACCAGCATGGCGCCGATGCCCGGCCACTGGAACACGGTCTCGATATAGACCGCCCCTCCGAGCACGAAGCCGGCCTGAATGCCGATCACCGGAATGACGCTGACGAGTGCGGCCTTGAAGGCATGGACACAGATCACGCGGCGCTCGCTGACGCCCTTGGCGCGCGCGGTGCGGATGAAATCCTGGCGCAGCACTTCGAGCATCGCGGTGCGCGTCAGGCGCGCGATCACGCCTGTCGCCACGGCTGCCAGCGTGAATGCGGGCAGGACCAGATGGTAGAGAAGGTCGGGCAGGTCGCCGCCGCCATAGATCGCGTACATGCCGCTTGGCGGAAACCAGCGCAGGTTCACGGCGAAGCCGAGGATCAGCATCAGGCCGAGAAAGAAGGACGGTGTCGAGATGCCGATCAGCACGAACAAGGTGATGATGCGGTCGGCCCAGCCGAACTGGTTCACGGCCGAGACAATGCCCGCTATGAGGCCCAGCACGGCGCACAGCAGGAGCGCCGCGCCAGCGAGGACGAGCGTTGCCGAAAAGCGCTCCATGACCTCATCGAGGACCGGGCGGTTGAGGGCGAAGGATCGGCCCAGATCGCCCTGAAGCAGATTGCCGAGCCAGATCAGGTATTGCTGGGGCAAGGGCTTGTCGAGGCCGAGCTGCGCGTTCAGCCGGGCAACGTTTTCCGGCGTCGCGTAGTTGCCGAGGATCGCCGTCGCCGGGTCGCCCGGTATCAGCGTCATCATCAGAAAGACGATGATCGACAACCCCAAAAGCACGGGTATGACCGCCAGAAGCCGTTTCGCTACATAAGTCGCCATGGTCGCAGACATCCGGTTCGGCCCGCTTTCGCCATGCCGGCAAAGCGGGCCGAAGCCATCAGTTCTTCACCACGTTCTTGAGCATCAGGAAGAAGGACGGCTGAAGTGTGAACCCTTCGATGTTGGCGGTGGTGACGGCGCCTTGCACCCAGTTGGCCACGAACAGCCACGGTGCCTCGTCATGGACGATCGCCTGCACGTCTCGATAGAGAGCCGCGCGCTCTTCCGGATCGGTCGCCCTGCGGGCCCGATCGAGCATCTCGTCGACATCCGGGTTGGAATAATAGCCCGAATTGAAGCCGCCTTCCTGCGGCCATGCGGCCGTGCGCAGCGTCAGGAAGGGCAGCGTGTCCGGATCGTTGGTCATCCAGGCCATCTGCGCCATCTGCGCCTTTCCTTCGAGACCGGGATTCACCTGCCCGAGGAAGGTGTTCCATTCATAGGTCTCGATGCGGACATTCATGCCGACGGCAGCAAGGTCCGCCTGGATCGCGGTCCCCATCGCCACCGGATCGAGCATACCCGAGCCGCCCTCGGTGACGTAGAAGACGATTTCCTCGCCCTCATATCCACCTTCCTCGAGCAGTTCGCGGGCGCGGTCGGGGTCGTAGGGGTAGGGATCGACCTCCTCATTATAGGCCCATGCGAAAGCCGGCGGCACGGGGCCTGCGGATATCTCGGCCGTTCCCTGAAGAACGTCGTTGACCAGCGCTTCCTTGTTCACGGCGAAGTTCACGGCCTGCCGGACCGCCTGGCTCTCGAACGGCCCTTCCTTCATGTTGAGGATGAGATACCAGACATGAGGACCGGCCTGCTCATGCGCGTTGAAATCCGGCGCGTCGCGGAACTGGGCCATGGAATCCGGCGGTGCCTCGACCATGATGTCGAGACCGCCCGCAAGCATTTCGGCCATGCGCGTATTGGCATCGGTGATCGGACGGAAGACAACCGCTTCGAGCGTGGGAGGGCCATCCCAATAATCGGGGCTCGCCGCGATGACGACGCGCTGGTTCGCCTGCCATTCGGCGAAGCGGAACGGCCCGGTGCCGGAGGGGTTGCGCCCGTAATCCTCGCCGAACTGCTCGACGGCTGCGGGCGAAACGATCAGCCCGGTGGGATAAGCGAGATTGGACAGGAAGGGCGCGAACGGCTCGCTGAGCGTGAATTCGACCGTCATGTCGTCGACTGCCGTCACGTCTTCGACGGCTGAGAAGTTGAACGAGAGCGGGAACGGCCCCGTACCATGGAACGGATGCGCCTCGTCCAGCATTCGCTCGAAGTTGAATTTCACCGCTTCGGCATTGAACGGCGTGCCGTCATGGAAGGAGACGCCCTGGCGAAGCTGGAACGTGTAGGACAGCCCGTCCTGCGAAATCTCCCAGCTCTCCGCCAGTGCCGGCTCGACCTCCAGCGTTCCGTTCCCGAAGCGCACCAGCCCTTCATAGATGTTCATGAGAATGCGGAAATCATTGGTTGCGGTCGCGACATGCGGATCTAGCGACTGGGGTTCGGCGATCTGGCCGACGACCAGCACGTTGGGCGGGGTTTGAGCATGAGCAGCCGGCGTGACTGTCATGGCGCATCCAACCGCGACGGCGGCTATCAGGCGTTTCATCGCTTCTCCCTTCGACGATTATGCGGATATTGTTGCAATGCTCCCTGTTCGGGAACGCAACGGGCGGCGCCGGGTTCCCGAACTATAGACTTGTGGCTGTCTGACAGCTTCGCCGGAACCGGCCATCGCGCGCGACTGGAACTTGGGGCGACGCCACTGCCGATTACACCCGCGGCATACCCTTCGGTGGCAGCTCGCGACGCTGCGCCGCGATGCGGAATGGCGCGTTGGGCGCGCCATAGCCGCGATAACCCCCGCGCCGTTCCACGATCTCGAAGAAGAAGCCTTCGCCGTGGATCTGGCTGTAGAACTGGAAATATTCGCCCGCCTCGTCGCGGTCGTAGAGGATGCCCAACTGCGCCATCCGGTCGACCATTTCGGGTTCCAGCCCGAGACGGGCTTCCAGATCGTCATAATAATTGCGAGGAATGTCGAGCGGCTTGAAGCCGAGTTCGTACATCGCCTCGGCCGTTGCAAAGATGTCGTCGCTGGCGAGCGCCAGATGCTGTACGGACGAGCCGAAGCTTTCGGCCACGAAATGACCTGCCAGCGTCTTGCGGTTTTCGGCCCCGTTCAGCGTCAGCCGCAACGAACCTTCCTCGTTCTCGATGACCTGACTGCGCACCAGCCCGCCTGGATCCACCACATCGACCATCGGCAGCTTCCGCAACCTGAAGATCGAGGTATAGAAGAGCGCCCAGGACAGCATCTCTTCGTAATCCATCGTCTGAGCCACATGGTCCACCAATCGAAGCCCCGCCTCGGGGGCGTCGGGATCGACGAGTTCAAATTCCACGTCCCAGACCCTCGACAGTTCGCTCTTGCCGTCGATGAAGTAGATCACGCCACCGCCAATGCCACGAATCGCCGGGATGAGCAGTTCGCCCTCGCCACGCGCCTCCGAAAAAGGCTCGGCGCCGAGCGCGCGCGCACGACGGACGGTTGCTGCCGCGTCCTCCACCCTCAGGCCGATGGCGTAGGCCGAGGTGCCGTGAACGAGCCATGAGGAATGGGCGAAGCCTTCCTTCTCGGTGTTGATGACTATGTTGATGTCGCCCTGACGCAGGAGCGTGACGTCCCGGTTGCGATGACGGCCGCGCACCTGGAAGCCCATCGTCCGCAGCAGGGCAAGCAGAGAACGCGCCTCGTTCTCGTCCGCGGCGAACTCGATGAACTCGACCCCCTCGACCGCGATGCGATCGGGCAGTGCGGGGAGGTCGCCGATTTGAGAGGAAAGCGCAGGTTCGCTGCGCCGGACCTCGTCCATGAGCCAGACCAGCGAGCGCTTGCCGTCGACCGCGACCGATTTGGGCGAACCGCCTCTGAACTGGTCGTTGAAAACCTCCAGCGAGATCGGACCGTCATATCCGGTCGCCACCACCGATCGCATGAAGTCGACCACGGCCAGGTCGCCCTGTCCCGGCATGTTGCGCAGGTGGCGACTCCACTGCAACAGATCCATCTCGATCTTCGGCGCGTCGGCAAGCTGCACGATGAAGATGCGGTCACCGGGAATCGAGCGGATCGACTGGACGTCGATGCTGCGTGCCAGCGTGTGGAAGGAATCGAGGATGAGCCCGATCGAGGAATGATCGGCGCGGCGCACGATCTCCCAGGCATCGCGATGGTCATTGACGTGCCGCCCCCAGGCAAGCGCCTCGAAGCCGACGCGCAAGCCACGCTTTTGCGCCCGCTCGCCGAGCTCGCGAAGGTCGCCGGCCGCGCGGTCGATGCCGCCAAGGGCCGCCGGCGAGACGTTGGAGCAGATCAGCACGAGATCGGTGCCGAGTTCCTCCATCAGGTCGAACTTGCGCTCCGCCCGGTCGAAGGCGCGGCCGCGCTGCGGCTCGGGCAGTCCTTCGAAGTCGCGGAAGGGCTGGAACAGCGTGATCTCGAGCCCATGATCGCGGATCATGCGGCCCGCCTCGCGCGGGCTTCCGTCGAAGGTCAGGAAGTCCTGCTCGAAGATCTCCACCCCGTCGAAACCGGCCGCCGAGATCGCGGCGAGCTTTTCGGCGAGGTCGCCGCTGAGACAGACCGTTGCGATCGATGTCTTCATGGTGATGCCGAGGCCAATTCTTCGCTTGCAAGCGCTGCCCGCAGGGCCGCGGCATCGACCCGCCGGCCGGTGAAGATCGAAAAGGCGTCGATCCCCTGGTGGAAGAAGAGTTCGTACCCGCTGATGATCTCGACGCCGCGGTCCGAGGCATCGCGAAGGAACTGCGTGTCGACCGGTGTGTAGACCGCATCGAACGCCCACGACGCGCCATCGATCATCGCGGCCGGGATCGCGGTTCCGGGATAGCCCACCATGCCGAGAGGCGTCGAATTGACGAGGCCGTCGACTTTCAGCACGGCGTCCTCGATCGAGGGCGCCACCACGACGCGAATGCCTGTCCGTGCCTCTACGAGCGCATCGACGAGGCCCTGCGCCTTCGCGGCATCCCGATCGAAGATGCGCAATTCGCTGGCACCGAGCCGTGCGAGCGCGAAGGCGACCGCCTTGCCCACCCCGCCGGCACCGGCCATCGCGACCCTGCCTGGAGCTCCGCTGCCGAACCTTGCACGGAAGGCCGAGACGAAGCCCGAACAATCGGTGTTGTGGCCTTCCGGCGCGGCTTGGCCGAACACCACCGTGTTGCACGCCTTGATCACCGCCGTGGCGGGATCGGGCACATGCAGGCGCGACACCACTTCTTCCTTGTAGGGGTATGTGATGTTGATGCCGGCAAAGCCTTCGCTGGCGCAGCGCTCGAACACGGCGGAAAAGTCGAGCCCCATATCACGCGGGATGAGCCGCTCATACGTGACTTCCAAGCCGCACAACCTGCCGGCCTCGATATGGAGGCGCGGCGAGCGCGAGCGTGCGATGTTGTCGCCTATGAGGCCGAGGCGCGTGACCGTCACGACCTACTCCTTCGTCAGTCGGCAAATCCGACGCGCAAAGAGTAACCGCCGACAACAGCAGCTTCAACACATATTTTGATATTTATCATACGGTATGCACTTCATCCGGCATCAGCCAATGGTTCCAGTTGCCAATGCGTGTGCGACGCCGCCCTCGACATGACGCTGCAAGACATCACATGCCGTCCGGGCGTCACGCTCCAGCGCGGCGTCATGCAGGATCTGGTGTTCGCGTGCCGCTATGTCGCCGCGAAAGGACAGGGCGATCATCTGATAGCGCAGATATTTGTCGAAGACTGCGGCGTGCGTGTCCATCAGAACCTGCGACCCGCAGGCCGAGATGAGCGCCTGGTGGAACTCCCAGTCATAACGCTTCCACAGTTCGGTGTCGTCGCGATCGCCATCGCGCATCCGCTGCTCGAGTCGAGCGAGTTTATGGTGGGCGGAGACGACCCGTCCCTCCCACTCCATGTCGCCGGCGGCAAAGGATTCGCGCAGCGCATGGGTTTCCAGCAGGAGGCGCAGGGATGCGATCTCCTTCAGGTTCTCCACCGAGACGGGCGTGACCTCGAAGCCGCGCTGGCCTTCTGCCACGACCAGCCCTTCGGAGGACAAACGGTTGAGTATCTCGCGCAGCGTGCTGATGCTGGCGCCGTAGGAATCCCGCAGCCGCTCGAGCTTCAGCTTTTGGCCGGGCGCCAGACGGCCAAAAATGATGTCGGACCGGATGCGGCGATAGGCGTTCTCGCCGATGGTCAGGAGGGCACCGGTATCTTCGTCTGCCTGCACGTTCTTCATCCGTCAGTGATAGGTCGCGCCCGCATCCGGCGCAACGAGGAAGGGTCAGGCGTCGAGGAGACCATGCTCCAGCGTGTGCGCCACGCAGGCTCCGATGTGACTTTTCAGGACGTTTACCGCGGAATCGGCATCGCGATCGAGGGCGTGTTGCCGCAATTGCCTGTGTTCTTCCATGGCGCTTTCACCGCGAAAGATGACCGCGATGATCTGGTAGCGCAAATACCGGTCGAAGATTTGGGCGTGGGCGGCCAGAAGCGCCGCCGACCCGCAGGCCGATATCAGCGCGTGGTGGAATTCCCAGTCGTAACGCTTCCAGATCGCAGGGTCCTCTCGCTCTCCGGCGAGCATCAGCCGCTCCATCCGTGCGAGCTTGTGATGGGCCGCCACCACCTCGCCTTCCCAGTCGACGTCGCCACGTCGGAACGATTCGCGCAGGGCATGTCCCTCAAGCAGGTCGCGCATCGCCGCGACCTCCCGGAAATTCTGCTGCGAGACCGGCGCCACCTCGAAGCCGCGCTGGCCTTCGGCGACGACCAGCCCTTCCGAGGACAGCCTGAACAGGATTTCGCGCAGCGTGCTGACGCTGGCCAGATAAGGCTCCTTCAGCCGCTCGAGACGCAGCCTCGATCCGGGTGCCAATCGGCCGAAGATGATGTCGTGGCGGATACGCCGATAGGCATTCTCGCCGGCTGTGTCGGAATTGGAGACGGGCAGCGCCATCGGGGTTGATCCTCGTTCAGCCCTCTCATGCCAAGAAGCCGAGCGCCGGGCAATATGCGGCAAACGTCTTCAAACCAAATGACGAAATCGATAATACCCGATGTTTTTGAGAACGCCTATTGATCTGTCGTGCAGCTAATGGCATGACTTGGCATCGTGGCGGATTGCCCGACCCATCGGGCGCTGCCGGCGAGACTGTTTCCAGGGAGGTTGACATGACAGGATTGACCAGACGTACGCTCATGGCCGCAGGTGCCGCCATGATGGCCGCGTGCATTTCCACCGGCGCCATGGCGCAGGATGCGCAGACGCTTCGCTTCTCGGCGGTGTTCTCCGAACAGGACATCCGCGCCCGCATGATGGAGCGGCTGGCAGAGGCGGTAGCCGACGACTTCTCGCTCGAGATGCACTATGGCGGCACGCTTTTCAGCCAGGGCACCGAGCTCGTCGCGTTGCAGCGCGGCAATCTCGAAATGGGCAACATCGCCCCGCAGGATATCGCCAACCAGATTCCCGCCTGGTCGATCCTGACCTCGGCTTATCTTTTCCGTGACGCCGATCATCTCATGACCTTCTTTGCCAGCGACGCGGGCGCCGAAATGCGGGCGATGGCCGAGGACCAGCTCGGCATCCACATCCTCGGACCCACCTTTTTCGGCACGCGCCATGTCGGTCTCGTTCCCGATCGCAAGATCGAGACGCCGGAAGACATGGCCGGCATCCGCCTGCGTATGCCGCCCGGCGAAGCCTGGCAGTTCTTGGGCGAGTCACTCGGCGCCAGTCCGACCGCGATGGCCTATGCCGAAGTTTATACCGGGATGCAGACGGGCGCGATCGACGGCCAGGACAACCCGCTGCCAAATGTCGAGAACATGCGCTTTTATGAAGTCATGTCGCAGATCGCCCTCACCTCGCACCTCGTTGCCTTCGACCTGCTGACCGTCTCCAAGACCACATGGGACGCCATGAGCGAGGAACAGCAGGCCTCCTTCCAGGCCGCAGCCGACGAGGCCATGGCCTGGAGCGCCGCGGAGCATCAGCGTCGGGAAGAGGAACTCGCCGAGTTCGTTCGCGAACAGGGCGTCGAGGTTTACGTGCCCAATATCGACGCCTTCCGCACCTACGCCCAGGAGCGCTATCTTTCCGCGCCCATCTCGGCGGACTGGCCGGAAGGCATGGTGGAGCGCATCAACGCGCTCTGACAAGTGTGGCCTCCCGCCGCCCATCAGGGCGGCGGGCCCGCCTGAGGATTTGCGATGCGCCAGCACATCAGCAAGGCGTCTACCTGGCTTTCGCGAGGTGCCGAATTCGTCGCGGCAATGATGCTTGCCGTGATGTTCGGGTCCTTCCTTCTGACGATCCTTTACCGCTACGTCTTGAACTGGCCGGCGGGATGGGCTTCGGAGCTCTCCACGATCATGTGGATGTGGCTCGTCCTCTGGGGCGCGGCTTTCGTGACCCGCGAGCGCGAGGAAATCCGCTTCGACATCCTCTACGGCGCGGTGCCGGCGGCGATCCGGCGGTTGATGTTCGTCATCTTCGCGCTGGTCCTGATCGGCCTGTTCCTTCTGTCGCTTCCCGCCATCTGGGACTACGTCACATTCATGCGGGTCCAGCGGACGGCCTATCTGCGCATCCGCTTCGACTGGCTGTTCTCGATCTATGTCGTCTTCGCCGTCGCGATCGTGATCCGCTATGCATGGCTCACGGTCCAGGTCCTGCGCGGCCATGATCCGCTCGTGCCCGAGATCGACGAAGACGCCGACGCATCCAGGAGACCTTGATGGATCCCTTTACCGCGGCCGTCATCCTCATCGGCTTTCTCGCGATCCTGGGCCTTCCGATCGGCCTGTCGATGATTTCGGGATCGATCCTTTACCTGTTCATGCGCGGACAGGACATGGGCCTCGTCGCGGAGCGTCTCCTGAATTCCATGTTCACCGGCTACGTGATCCTGGCCGTGCCGCTCTTCATCCTGGCGGCCGAGATCATGAACATGGGCTCGATGACCGACCGCCTCCTGCGCTTTTGCAATGCGCTTGTCGGGCGGTTCCGCGGCGGCCTGGCACATGTCAACATCGTCCAGTCGATCATCTTTTCCGGCATGTCCGGCTCGGCGCTGGCCGACGCAGCCGGTTCGGGCCGCATCATTGCCAACATGATGACCAGGGACGGGCGCTACACGCGCAGCTTTGCGGCAGCACTGACCGCAAGCGCCGCAGTGATCGGCCCGATCATCCCGCCCTCGATCCCGATGGTGCTCTACGCGCTCGTGTCCGGTGCCTCGATCGGCTACCTGTTCCTGGCGGGCATCGTGCCCGGTCTCATCATGGGCGTGCTGCTCATGGTGCTCGTCGTCTACATGTCGCGCGCGCGGGGCTTCCCCGTCGAAGAACCGGTGCCGCTGCGCGAACTGCCCGCGCTGACGCTCGGGTCCTTTCCCGCGCTGATGATGCCCGTGGTGCTTCTGGGCGGCATCTATTCGGGCGTCGTCACCCCCACGGAAGCTGCCGCCGTCGCCGCCGCCTATGCCTTCGTGATCTCGATCGTGCTATATCGCAGCATCAGCGTCGGCACCTTCTATTCCGGGCTCGTCCGCAGCGCGCGCTCCTCCGTCGCCATCGGCATGTTGATCGCAGGCGCGCTGGTGTTCAACTATGTCGTGACCGCCGAGAACATTCCGCAGGCCCTGCGCATATATCTGGCCGAATACAATCTGACGCCGGTGCAGTTCCTGCTGCTGGTCAACGTGATCCTGCTGCTGTTGGGCGCGCTGCTCGAAGGCACGGCCATCCTCCTGATCATCGTGCCGGTCTTCATCCCGACCGCGGCCGCCCTCGGCATCGACCCGGTCCATTTCGGGGTCGTGGCGGTGGTCAACATCATGATCGGCCTCGTCACCCCACCCTACGGGATGCTCATCTTCGTGATGCAGAGCATCACGCGGGCGCCACTTCGCGCCATCATGAAGGATCTCGTTCCCATGATCGCAACGCTGCTTTTTGCCCTCGGGATCATCACGCTCTTTCCCGACCTGGTCCTCTGGCTGCCGCGCCAGTTCGGTTACCAGGGCTGACATCTGGAACCGACATGACCAAGCCAATCTACGTGCTCAACGGCCCCAATCTCAATCGTCTCGGCAAGCGCGAGCCACACATCTACGGTCATACGACGCTCGGCCAGGTGGAGGAGATGTGCCGCAGGGCGGCCGGCAAGCGCGAAATCGTCTTTTGCCAGTCCAATGCCGAGCACGAAATCATCGGCTGGATCCACGAGGCGATCGACGAAGGCGCGGGCATCGTCATCAATCCCGCCGCCTTCACCTTCACCTCGATCGCCATCCTCGATGCGCTCAAGCAATTCGACGGACCGATCATCGAACTGCACATTTCCAACATCCACAAACGCGAGGCGATCTATCACAACTCGCTCGTCTCGAAGGCGGCGACGGCGGTGATCGCGGGTCTGGGAGCAAAAGGCTACGAAACCGCGATGACGGCCATGCGGCAGCTACTCGATCAGGACCAGGTCTAGGCCGGTTTCCGATCGGGGCATCATCGGCTAGAGATCGTCCGTCGCCTCGCCAACGGCCTGCGCGTCAAGCGAGCCCCATTCGGTGCGCGCGACCAAGGCGGCTTCGACCCGGTTCCGCACCCCGAGCTTCTTCATGATATTGGTCATGTGATACTTGACCGTCTGTTCGCCGACACCGAGTTGGACTGCACATTCGCGATTGTTCAGGCCCATGGCGACGAACTGGAGGGTGCGCGTCTCCTGCGCCGACAGGGCATCGACCTGACGTTTCTGCTTGCCGCCGGCCAGGATTGTGACCAGGCGAACGGCAAGGTTCGGGGAAACGAAGGTTTCGCCCGCTGCGACCGTCTTGACGGCGTTGACCAATTCCGGACCCGACACGCCTTTGAGCAGGTAGCCGACGGCACCCGCGTCGAGCGCGCGCAGGACGTCGTCCTCGTTCTCGGATACGGTCAGCATGATGATGCGCGTGTCGAGCTTCATCGCGGCGATCTCGCCGACGGCGGCAATGCCATCATCCGGCATCGAGATGTCGATCAGGGCGATATCGGGCTTGCTCGCGGCGCAAAGCGAGACCGCCTCCCGGCCTGACGCGCCCTCGGCAACGACCCGGATCGCCGGGTCGCGCTCCAGGCAACTGATCACGCCGGCGCGGAACAGCGAGTGATCGTCGACGACGACGACGGAGACCGGTTTCATTCCTCACCGCCCCCGTTGATCGGCAGCACGATCGAGACGCGCGCGCCGCCATCTGGCATTCGACCGACGTCCAGCGTTCCTCCAAGGCTCTCGACGCGGTCGCGCATGGCGCCGAGGCCAAGCCCACCCTCTTGCCGCGGTGGCGTGCGGCCAAGGCCGCCGCCATCGCTGACGGACAGCGCGACCTCGAATTCGCCGACATGGCAGACGACTGTCTGGTCATGGCCGTCGGCGTGCCAGAAGGCGTTGGCCAGGCCCTCCTGCACGAAGCGGAAGACGCAGACATTGACGGCGGCCGGCAGGATGCCGTTATCGCCTGAAAATTCGTACTGGACGGAGGTGCCGGTCCGCAGTTCGTGCAGGCTGACAGCGCGCCGCACGACGGCCTCGACCTGCATTTCCTGGATTTCGGGGAGCATCAGGCCCCTCGAGATGGCGCGGATGTCGCTCAACGCTTCGTCGAGCAGTGACTTCATCCGGCTCGCTTCGGCGCGCTGGTCATTCAGGTCGAACTCGGTGATGCGGCCGACCTTCATGGCCGCGAGAGCGATCAGTTGCGCGGGACCGTCATGGAGATCCGCCCCCACCTGCCTGAGCATTCGCTCGTTGTTGCGGGCGAACTGGCGCGAGGCCCTCTGGACGCGCCGGTTGAGCTGTTCGATCTCCTGATGCGCGGTGCGAAGCTCGCAGAGCTGGCGCTGGAGGCGCTCGTGCTGGAGGGCGATGGTACGCGTGCCCTGGGCAACGATGCCGTAGAGCGAGCTCATCAGCAGGAGAGTGGACAAGGCGAGAACGATCCAGACCTGGC
This sequence comes from Mesorhizobium sp. YIM 152430, assembly GCF_029210365.1. Lineage (GTDB taxonomy): Bacteria > Pseudomonadota > Alphaproteobacteria > Rhizobiales > Rhizobiaceae > Aliihoeflea. Next base: position 143,222 of record NZ_JARGES010000020.1, on the reverse strand, counting down.
GCTGGATGAAGGCGATCTTGGCGTCGAGGTCGTCGGTGATCTCGTGGATCTCGGCAACTGCGACGATCTCGCCGGAAACGGCATCACGAAGCGGTATGTAGATTTCGAGGAACTGCTTCTCGAAGCCGCGCAGCCTGTGCTCGCCGGCGGACAGGTCGGTCAGGCGAGCGGAAAAGTCGCCGGCGAAGGCCGACGTAAGTGCGGCGGACGAGGCGAAGCTCAACCCCATGATGTTGTCCGAGCGGGAATAGATGATCCTGCCGTCCTGATCCCAGATGTCGAGGTGGGGGAAACGGGCGCTCAGATGCTGCGAGCCGAGAAGGGCGTCGAGCGAACCGCGTTCGTCGAAGCTCAGCATCCGCGCCACGCTCAATGCGTCGACATAGGGGTCGAGCAGCCGGCTGACGAGAAGGCCGGTCGAGGCGGCCCTGCTCTCGATCGACTTTTGCGTTGCCGTGTGCGTTATGTAGAGCCCGCCGAGCACCATGGCGGTCAGCATCAGCGCGCCCCCGGCAATCGCGAACCGGGCGCGCAGGCTCATCTGCAAACGCCATGCAGGGAAGCTGAGCCGGGGCAAGTCGAAATCCGCTAGAGCCACTTTCCTGTCCTTCGAATGACGATCAATCGCAGATTACAGGCGAAATCGTTAGGCAACCATGGCCAAAAGGCATGTTTCCGCCTCGACTAAAGTCAAGGCTGGTCGCAGTCGACTACCTCGACTTCGCTTCCCCATAGGGTGAATTCATTCGTCAGACCTAACGTCATTATGCGCGATGTGGGCTGCACTCACTATGAGGCCACATGGGATGGACCATCCGCGAGCGATCGTTCGACGAGCGCGCCGCGGCAACCTCCCTGGGGGATCAGGAGACCAACAGGTCAAGGGAGACAGTCATGGTTACGCTCGTTCGTCACGACCTCGAATTCATCTTGAAGCAGATTGTCATCGCGGAACAGCACGCGTCGGGCACACCGCTGACAGACCTTATCGAGCATCCCCTTCTGCCCTACGGTCTGCGTACCGTGGACGGCAGCTACAACAACCTGGTTGCCGGACGCGAGCAGTGGGGCGCATCGCAGCAACCCTTCCTGCCACTGACCAATGCCGACCATCGGACCGGGAGCGGGAGCATGGGCTCGGCCTATGCGCACGCGACCAACAACAACAACAATGATTACGGCCAGTCCGGTTCGGTCGTCGACTATGAACCGAGGCTCATCTCCAATTTGATCGTCGATCAGACCCTCGACAATCCGGCTGCGATTGCTGCCGCATTGAGAGATTCCGGGCTCGAAGGTCAGGACCTGCTTGACGTGGTTTCCGCAATCGTGGCCGCCCACAAGGCAGTCAAGGCTGCGGAGGGGAATTCCGAAACGTTGCCTGACACGATCGCGCTGCTTCAAAGCCAGATCGCCGTCATCCAGGCGAACATCGACGCATTGACGCCGGAAACGGAGTTCCTGCGTCCATTTTATGTAGCCGCTCTGGCCGAGCGCCAAACGCAACTGGAAACCGCCATGGCCGGCGGCAGCGAACTCGTGCAGGCCCGGCAAGCGCTTGCCGACTTGCTCGACGATCACGACATCCAGATGGACGGCCTGACCGTACTCATTCCCAACAAGGCACCCGACGAGGGTCTGTCCGCATCGTATAATTCCATTTTCACCATCTTCGGCCAGTTCTTCGACCACGGCCTCGACCTGGTGGCAAAGGGCGGAAACGGCACGGTCTACATGCCGCTCTCGCCGGACGATCCGCTTTACAATCCTGCAACGCCGCATACCAATTTCATGGTTCTGACGCGCGTGACGACCGGCGACGCTGCGGGCAATGCGGTCACGCCCTGGATCGACCAGAACCAGACCTACACGTCCAACGCCTCGCATCAGGTCTTCCTGCGCGAATACAAACTCGTCGATGGCAAGCCTGTCGCCACCGGCCATCTGCTGGAATCGCCGAGCGGGGGACTGGCAACCTGGGGGGACGTCAAGAAGCAGGCAAAGGAGATGCTCGGCATCGACCTTCAGGACGCCGACGTTCTGAACGTGCCGGTCGTCGCCGTGGATGCGTATGGCAATTTTATCCCGGGCGAAAATGGATTTGCCCAGTTGATGGTCGGTCTCACTGGAGGCGGGCAGGCCATCTACAAGGAGGGCCATCCGGACGCGCCGCTCAATCCGCATGAAGAAGGCGCAGCCAGAACCGGTATCGCGTTTCTCGACGACATCGCGCATGACGCGGCGCTGTTCAATTCGCGTGGCCAGAAGATGTATGCCGACCACGACGACGTCGTCGGCATGGGGGTCACGCTTATCGAGAACCCCAATTATGTGGCGGGGTACCAGCCGCCCGCCAACGGACCTGACCCCGAGGCCCATCTGCTGCGCCAGCTCGAATTCGTTGCCATTCATCCTGACTTCGATCCGGCCCTTGACGAAAGCGCCGCAAATCCGCGCTACATCAATCCGAACCGCTTCTACGACAATGAAAAGCTGGACAAGCATTTCATCACCGGTGACGGGCGCGGCAACGAGAACATTGCGCTGTCTGCGATCCATTTCGTCTTCCACGCCGAACATAATCGTCTGATCGAGCACACGAAGACCGTCATTCTGGATACGGGCGATCTAGCCTTCCTCAATAGCTGGCTTCGCGTTCCGGTTGCCGAACTGCCGACGACGGATGAGGCGATCGGGCAACTGCAATGGCATGGCGAGCGGTTGTTCCAGGTCGGCCGGTTCACCACCGAAATGCAGTATCAGCATCTCGTCTTCGAAGAATTCGCCCGCTCGATCCAGCCCGACATCGACATTTTCGACATCCAGGCCGGGAAGACAATCGTCGACATCAATCCGGCGATCTTCGCCGAGTTCGCCCATGTCGTCTATCGCTTCGGTCACTCGATGCTGAACGAGACCGTCGAACGCGTGAACTCGAACGGTGAACGGGACGACATCGACCTGTTCGGGGCATTCCTGAATCCTATGCAATTCAGCGACAACGGGATGACGCAGGCGCAGGCCGCCGGCGCGATCATGCGCGGCATGAGCGGACAGGTCGGCAACGAGATCGACGAGTTCGTGACAAACGTTCTGCGGAACGAACTGGTTGGACTGCCGCTCGATCTGGCGGCCATCAATATCGCGCGTGGCCGTGAAACCGGTATGCCGACGCTCAACCAGGCGCGCGCGCAGTTCATGGAGATGACCGACGGCGACACGCGCCTGAAGCCATACGAAAGCTGGTCGGACTTCGCCCTCCATCTGGCCAATCCCGCATCGATCGTCAATTTCATCGCTGCATATGGCCGTCATTCGATAATTACGGCTGCGACCACGATCGAGGGCAAGCGCGACGCAGCCATGACGCTCGTCTTCGGCTCGCCTGACGAGACGGCGGCAGAAAAGGCCGCGCGGCTTGCCTGGTTGAATGCGCCGGCTGCCCAGACCGGCGTCGACGATATCGATCTTTGGATCGGCGGTCTTGCCGAGCGCAAGATGCTGTTTGGTGGTATGCTCGGCTCTACGTTCTCGTTCGTTTTCGAGTTGCAGCTCGAAAACCTTCAGGACGGCGACCGGTTCTACTACCTGTCGCGCACGCAAGGCCTGAATCTTGGCACCGAGCTCGAGCAGAACTCCCTGGCCAAGATGATCATGCGCAACACAGATCTCGGCGCGACCGGCTTTGCCCTGCCGGACAACGTGTTCTTCGCATCCGACCATGTCTTCTATGTCGATTTCGACAAGCAGATGATGCTGACAGGGCTTGCCGATCCCGAGCACTCCAATCCCTTCCTCCAGGCTGTCTCAAGGCTGGTCGAGCGCAAGACCGCAGAGGAAAACGGCGGGGTCGCCTTCTTCCGCTACAATGGCTTCGACCACATCACGATCGCCGGCACGGAAGGCGACGATCACATCATCTCGGGCGGGGGCGACGACACGATCTGGGGCTTCGGCGGCAATGACCGTATCGAGGTCGGCAACGGCGTCGACCATGTCGACGGCGGCGACGGCGACGACATCATCACCAGCACGGGAACCGATATCGGCGCGGTCGCGATGCTCAAGGGCGGGGCGGGCAATGACGTCATCCACGCAGGCAGCGGAACCAACCTCGTCTTTGGCGGCTCGGGCAAGGACTTCCTGGTCGCCGGCAAGGACGGCGGGGAGATGCGCGGCGGCACCGGCGACGATTTCATGCTGGGTGGCGACGGATTTGACGTTCTGTTCGGCAATGAAGGTGACGACTGGATCGAGGCTGGCGGCCGCTTCGACGGCGTCGTCGGCGACAATGGCGACATATTCTTCAATTCCACCATCGTCGGACACGACGTGCTTAACGGCGGCAGCGGCGACACGGACTATGATGCCGATTCCGGCGACGACATCATGTTTGCCGGCGAGGGCATCCAGAAGTTCATCGGCGTATGGGGTCACGACTGGGTGATCTTCAAGGGGCAGCCGACCTCCGGCGACGCCGACATGAACTTTCCCATCTTCGACACCTTGCCTGCCGAGGTGCTGCGTGATCGCTATGACCAGGTCGAGGCGGTGTCGGGCTGGATTCACGACGATGTCATCCGCGGCGACGATCGCACCTTCGAAGACGGCGTCGACGTCATTTTCGACCCGACCCCGGAGGGAAATTTCCGTCACAACGAGCTGGACGAGGCCGCGATCGCACGCATTTCCGGACTGAGTCAGATCGTCAAGGCCGAAATGCTGGTCGACGGGGAATATTGGGCCGACGGTTCGGGCGTTACCAAGAAGATATTCGCCCACGGCAACATCCTGCTCGGCGGTGGCGGCAGCGACACGTTCGAAGGGCGCGGCGGCGACGACATCATCGACGGCGATGCCTGGCTGAACGTTCGCATCCGTATCGTGGGCTATGGCGAGCAAAACACCGAGGAAAACGAGATCGCCACGGTCGACAGCCTGAAGGATGCGGTGACCATCAACGGCGTCACCAAACCGCTGACCACATGGATGGTCGAAGGCGCGATCAATCCAAGCCAGTTGCACATCGTGCGCGAGATTCTCTGGGACGACAGCGGCATCGACACCGCCGTTTACTGGGACGTTCGGGCCAATTACGAAATCACCTACAATGCTGATGGCAGCATCATCGTCGAGCACATCACGCAGACGGCGGGCGCGGTCGATCCGATTACCGGACGCAACCGTCAGTCCGACGGGCGCGACACCCTTTACAATATTGAGCGGATCAGATTCGCCGACATGACGATCTCCGCCAACCGCGCGCCGAATCCGATCGAGGTGGCGGGACGGGCGATCGTGGGCAGCGATCTCGTGCTCGACCTTGACAGCGTCTCGGACCCGGACGGCATCACGGAAGGGACGACGTCCATCTCTTGGCAGGTCTTCGGAATCAATGGATGGACCCAGATTCCCGGAGGCACCGGGCCGTCATTGTTCCTTCTGGGGACCTACGCAAACATGCCGCTGCGCCTCGTCGTCACCTTCATAGACGGCTCTGGCAACCCGGAAGAGATCGTTCGGGATTTCGGTCCGATCGGCCTGGTCCTCAACGGCACGGGTGGGGCGGATACGATCATCGGCACAGACGGTTCGGACGACATCTTCGGCCTAGGCGGCGCCGACTTGATCCATGGCGGTGCCGGCGATGACAGCATCCGTGGAGGGGGCGGCAACGATACGATTTTCGGAGATGACGGCGACGACGAGATTCATGGGGACGGCGGCGCGGATACGATCCATGGCGGCGCCGGCAATGACACGATTTACGGCGGCGGGGGTGCCGACACGATCTTCGGCGATGAAGGCGATGATATAATTCAAGGCGATGGCGGTGCAGACACGATCGATGGCGGCGCCGGCGACGATACGATCATCTGGAACGCCAACGCACCGGGCGAGAATGATGATGGCCGCGACCGCATCGACGGTGGCGAAGGCATCGACACGTTCGTCGTCAACGGCAATGCGACGCAGGAACACTACACCATCTGGACGCGGCAGGAGTGGATCGAATTCAGCAATCAGAATTTGAATGCGTCGACCACCAACGTCAACTTCGATCCCGATGCCGAGATCATCGTTACGCGGAACGGGACGAATTTCGGCTCCGTCATCGCTCAGTTGCGAGGGATCGAAGAGATCGTGATCCATGGCGGCGGCGGCGGGGACACGTTCGAGATCGTGGGCGACTTCACCAACACGACCCTTCTCGAAAACACCATCCGGATCGAGGGTTCTTCTGGCGATGACGTGATTGACATATCTGCCCTCCGATCTGCGCATCGTGTTGTTTTCCGTTCGAATGGTGGGAATGACACGATTTTGGGTTCTTTGCGTCCTCAGGATGTTATCGAGTTGCCTGCGGGGTCTGAGCTTTCGGCTTTTTCTGCGTCGACGGTTGGCGGGATTACGGTTTTGAGCGACGGGACGCATTCGGTTTCGTTTGCGGCGGGTCCTGGCGGTCGTCCGAAGGTGAAGGTGAAGGACCGCGAGGAGGAGTATGCGTGGGCGGACGACGATGACGACGACGACGATTGGGACGACGACGATCATCACGACGACGACGATGATGATGATGATGACGACTCGTGCGGTGCGGGCGATGGGGGGGCGGTTGTTCCGGGCCCTGCGGCGGGAACGGGTCCGCTTTACCAGGTCGGCACTGCGTCTGCGGATGTTCTGATCGGGACGTCGGGCAATGACACGCTGATCGGGCATGGCGGTGACGACACGATCCTTGGGGGCGCCGGTGACGACGTGATCCTTGGCGGCGCGGGCAATGACTATTTGTTCGGGGACGATGGCCGCGACGTGATCCATGGCGGCGACGGCAATGACGACATCTTCGGCGGCGCGGGCAACGACACGCTGTTCGGCGATGGCGGCAACGACCGGATCTATGGCGGTGCGGGCAATGACTGGATCAATGCCGGCGCGGGCAACGACATCGTGTTTGCGGGGGCGGGCGACGACCGGGTGGTGGCGGAGGCCGGCGATGGCGACGACGTCTATTACGGCGGCGACGGGGACGGCGACTGGGGCAACGACACGCTCGACATGTCGTCGATCACGGCCGACATCATTGCCGATCTGGGGACTGGCTTCATGGGCCGCGGCCATGTGTTCTCGGTGCAGACCGGCAGCGACACGATCTGGGGGTTCGAGAACATCATCACCGGCTCGGGCAGCGACACGATCACGGCGAGCCGTGCGGTCAATGTGATGGATGGCGGGGGGTCCGGTCCCGACGGGCATGACACGTTCCGCTTCCTGTCGGCGGCCGATGCCGACGGCGACACGATCCTGGGCTTTGCGCCCGGCGACCGGATCGACCTTTCGATGGCCGATGCCAATGCGTGCCTTGCGGGCCGGCAATCCTTCTCGCTGGTGACGGGGGAGGCGTTTACGGGGCGGGGCCAATTGATGGTCAGCCACGAGGCGCGTGAGGATGGCGACTACACGATCGTGCATCTCAACACGAGCGGGGGCGCGCAGGCCGACTACAAGTTCGCGATCAAGGGCTCGCACAATCTGAGCGCCGACGACTTCCATCTCTAGGGTTTGGGGCCAAGGCCGTCCTGCCGGCGGGGAACTGCCGGCAGGACATCTGCCGGTCCCGCCGGATGGGGGGATCGGATGCGTAAAGTGGTCATCATGGGTTCGGGGTCACTGCCATGGGCAAGAATGCAAAGAGCGCGACGGCGCGTCGCAAGGTGGAACAGCTGACGAAAGGGATGCGCGGCATCGTGGCCTATCTGTTCACGGTGTCCGGCGTCATCAACATCCTGGCGCTGACGGGCGCCTTCTACATGCTGCAGATCTACGACCGGGCGCTGACGAGCGGGTCGATGCCGACTTTGGTGGCGATCTCGATCCTGGCGATCGGGCTTTACGTGTTCCAGGGCCTGTTCGACGTGATCCGCTCGCAGATCCTGGTGCGTGTGGGGGCGCGGCTGGACGCGCGGATCGCGCCTTTGGCGCACGAGGTGGCGATCGACATGCCGCGCTTCGGCTTTTCGACGGCGGAGGCCCTGGAGCGTGGCCGGGACGTCGACACGGTGCGCGGCTTTCTGGGCAGCCAGGGTCCGATGGCGCTGTTCGACCTGCCCTTCGTGCCGGTGTTCCTGATCTTCGTCTACATGCTGCATCCGTTGCTTGGCGCGCTGACGCTTGGCGGCGCCTTCGTGCTGACCGTCCTGACGGTGGTCACGGAGCTGTTGACGCGGCGGCTGTCGGGCTCGACGCAGCAGGCGCTGGTGGCGCGCAACACGATCGCGGATTCGAACGCGCGCAATGCCGACATCGTCAAGGCGATGGGGTTCCAGAGGCGCGCGGTGACGCGGTTCGCGCGGGCCAATGAGGACCATCTCGACCTGCAGACGCGCACCAACGACATCTCCGGCACGTTCGGGGCACTGTCGCGGGTGCTGCGGATGATCCTGCAATCGGCGGTGCTGGGGCTGGGCGCGTATCTGACGATCCTGGGCGAACTGTCGCCAGGGGCGATCATCGCCGCTTCGGTGGCCTCGGCGCGGGCGCTGGCGCCGATCGACCTTGCGATCGGCAACTGGAAGAGCGTCGTTGCGGCGCGGGCGGCGTTCTCCCGGCTGAAGGAGACGGTGATCGCGCTTGCCGACGCCCGCCCGCCGATGGCGCTGCCGGCCCCGGCGGCCTCGCTGCGGGTGGAGGGGATCACGGTGGCCGCGCCGGGTTCGGGCCGGGTGCTTTTGAGCGATGTCGCCTTCGAGATGAAGGCCGGGCAGGCGCTCGGCGTCATCGGCCCGTCGGGCGGGGGCAAGACGACGCTGGTGCGCGCGCTGACCGGCATCTGGCCGACGCTGCGCGGGGCGGTGCGGCTCGACGAGGCGGAACTTTCGCAATGGGATGGCGAAGCGCTCGGACGCCATGTCGGCTATCTGCCCCAGGACGTCGCGCTGCTCGACGGGGACATCCAGGAGAACATCGCGCGTCTCGACCCGCAGGCCGAGCCGCGGGCGATCGTGGCGGCGGCGCGGGCGGCGGGCGTGCACGAGATGATCGTGCGTCTTCCGGAAGGCTACCACACGGCGCTGGGGCCGCAGGGCATGGCGCTGTCGGGCGGCCAGCGCCAGCGCATCGGGCTGGCCCGGGCGCTCTACGGCGATCCGTTCCTGGTCGTGCTCGACGAGCCGAACTCGAACCTCGACGCGGAGGGCGAGGCGGCGCTGACGGCGGCGATCGAGGCCGTCAAGGCGCGCGGCGGCATCGCGGTCGTGGTCGCTCACCGGCCGAGCGCGCTTGCCGCCATCGACATGATCGCTGTGATCCAGGCCGGCCGGCTCGCCGCGTTCGGGCCGAAGGACGAGATCATCGGCCAGCCGCAGCCGCAGCCGCAACCGCAACGCAAGGAGGCGCGCGCCCGCGTATCCGCGCGTGTATCGGCATGATCATCACCGCAAAGGCGACGCAGTCCGAGACCCGGCCCGCCGACCCGGCCGAGGCCTATATCCTGAAGAACGCGCATGAGAAGTCGAAGACGCCTTATGCATTCTTCCTCTTCCTGATGGGGATCGGCCTTTATCTGAAGTCGATCTTCCCCGGCTGGACGCGGCCGGCCGAGGACGATCAGGGGAACTTCGAGGCGGCGGACAAGGGCGACCCCCAGGTCGCCGGGATCACCCAGACCGAAGCCCAGCCGGCGCCAGATGAGCTTGCCACCGGCACGCCGGGCGCCGATCAAGGGCCCGGCGTCTTCTCGGGCGGGACCCTGGTCACCTTGCAGCCGCCGGCCAGGTTCGACCTGATCGCGTCACCGGATGTGGACTTCTTCTTCCCCGGCGCCGAGCCCGATGCCTTCACTTTGGTCGAGCCCTACCGCCAGATCCTGCGCGCCACCAACGACAATCTTCCCGACTTCGTGGGCGGCGGCGGGTCAAGGCCGTCAGGACCGGGCGGGGAGACGCCGCCTGCAGGCGGTCCGGGCGGCAGCGGCAATCCGGGCAATCCGGGCAACCCGGACAATCCCGGCAATCCCGATACGCCCGGGCCGGGTCCCGGCCCCGGCAATCCCGACGATCCGGCCTGTGCCGGGCCGGGCACCGGCGGACCGTGCGATGACGACGAGGAGGAGGACGAGAACGAGGACGACCAGGAGGCCGCCAATCGCGCGCCGCGCGTTGCCGGTCCCGTCTATCTCTACGACATCACCGCCTGTGCCATTTTGGGGATCGGGCTGCTGGACCTTTTGCGCGGGGCGAGCGACCCGGACGGCGATGTCCTGACGATCACCGGGCTTTCGGCCTCCTCCGGCACCTTGACGCCGACCGATGCCGGCTGGTCCTTCCAGGCGGCCCCGTTCGGCTACGGCCCGGTGACGCTTTCCTACACCATAACGGACGGCGCGCTGTCGGTGCTCCAGAGCGCCCACTTCACGGTCCTCGAGCGGGGCCGGTTCGCGGGCACGGACGGCGACGATGTGATCGCCGGTTCCAATTGCGCAGACGACATCGAGGGCGGCGACGGCGACGATGTGATCGACGGGCGCGCCGGCAACGACGTCATCCATGGCGGGGCGGGCAACGACCACATCCTTGCCGGGGACGGCGACGACACGGTCTTTGCCGGACCGGGCGACGACGTCGTGTTTGCCGGCCGCGGCAACGACATCGTGTGGGGCGGTGCGGGCAATGACCGCCTGTTCGGCGAGGCGGGCGATGACATCCTTTATGGTGAGGACGGCGACGACTTCCTGTCGGGCGGGACCGGCAACGACATGCTGTTCGGCGGCGCCGGCAACGACGTCCTTTATGGTGACGAAGGCGACGACCATCTCGACGGCGGGGCCGGCGACGACCGGCTGTTTGGCGGCAGCGGCAATGATCGCCTGTTCGGCGGTGCGGGCAATGACCGGCTCGAGGGCGGCGAGGGCGACGACTTCCTGTCCGACGGGGCAGGGTCCGACATCGTTCTGGGCGGGGCCGGCGACGACACGGTGCTGGCGGCGATGGACGGCGATGACGATCTTTATGACGGCGGTTGCGGCTACGACACGCTCGACTACTCGCTGGCCCAGTTGAAGCTGGCCATCGACCTGGAACTGGGCACCGCGCAGGGCGTGGAAATCGGCTGCGACACGATCGCCGGCTTCGAGAAGGTGATCGCGGGGGCGGGCGACGACATCATCGTCGGCAGCGCAGGAAACGACCACATCGTCGCCGGCGCCGGCGACGACCATGTCGAGGCGGGTGATGGCGACGACATCATCGAGGATGGACAGGGCGCCGACACCATCCTTGCGGGCGCCGGCAACGACACGGTGATCGCCGCGATGGACGGGGCCGATGACCATTATGACGGCGGTGAGGGCTGCGATACGCTCGACTACTCCGCCGCCACCGGCAATCTCCTGATCGACCTGGATCAGGGCCGGGCCAGCGGCATCGAGATCGGCTGCGACACGATCACCGGCTTCGAGACCGTGATCGGCGGGGCGGGCGACGACCACTTCATCGTCGGCACCGACGAGGTCGCGCTTTATGGCGGGGCGGGCGAGAACGTGTTCGAGTTTCTCGGCCCCGGCGAAAACACCACGCAGCCGCTGGTCTTCGAGATCCACGACTTCAAGGCGGGCGACCGCATCCGCATGAACAAATACGACCTCTTCGAAAAGGTCTTCGACGATCTCGAGGATCAGTTCGAGAAGGTCTACGGCAAAAAAGTGGACGAGAATGACTTCGCGGTGCGCACCCGTATCGAGGAACTCGACGGATATGCCCGCACCATCATCGAGGCGGACTTCAATCGGGACGACACCTACGAGACCACCATCATCATCGACGGACGCCACGTTCTCGTCATGGTCGAGACGGCGTGACCGGCAACAGGACAAGGAAGAGCCAGATGGCAACCACGACGACGAGCTCCACGCCGGACCGCAACCCGGCCGGAACGGCCAGCTACAAGATGGGCGGGCGGATGCTCACCGGCGCCGCGCTCGCCCTCCTCCTGATCGGCGGGGCCGGCGGCTGGGCCGCCACCGCGCAATTGTCGGGCGCCGTCATTGCCCAGGGCGTCGTCGCCGTCGATCAGAATCTGAAGACCATCCAGCACCGCGACGGCGGCATCGTCTCGGATATCGCCGTGCGCGAAGGCGACCATGTGCGCGAAGGCGACATCCTGATCCGCCTCGAGGACGCCCAGACCCGGGCGGAACTTGCGATCCTGCGCACCCAGATCGATGAACTGGCAGTGCGCCGCGCCCGTCTGATCGCCGAACGCGACGGCCAGGGAGCCCTCATCCTCGGGCCCGACATAGACCAAGGCGAGGCAAAGGTCGCCATGCTGGTCAAGGGCGAGATGCGGCTGTTCGCGGGCAACCGCGCCCACCGCGAAAGCCAGAAGCAGCAACTCGAACTGTCCATCGCCCAGACCGGCGAGGAGATCACCGGCCTGAAGTCCCAGCAACTGGCCAAGGACGACGAACTCGTCCTCGTCGAGGACGAATACGTCAAGATCAAGGGGCTTGCCGACAAGGGCCTCGTCGAAGGCTCGCGCGCCTCGGCCGGCGCCCGCGACCGCGCCCGCCTCAAGGGCGAAAGCGGCGAGATCGACGCCGCCATCGCCCGCGCCAGGTCGCGCATGAGCGAGATCCGCCTGCAGATCATCGCCATCGACGAGAACGCCCGCACCGAGGCGCAGCGCGAACTCTCGCTGGTCGAAACCCGCCTTGCCGAACTCAAGGAACGCCAGACCGCCGCCAATGACCGTCTCGCGCGCACCGACATCAAGGCGCCGATCGCCGGAACCATCAACGAACTCAACGTCAACACCATCGGCGGCGTCATCAGCCCGGCCGAAATCCTCGCCACCATCGTGCCGCTCGACGCAAGGCTCAAGATCGAAGCCAAAATCGCTCCCGCCGCCATCGACCAGGTCGCCGCAGGCCAGGCCGCGCGCCTGCGCTTCTCCGCCTTCAACCAGAGAACAACCCCCGAACTCACCGCCAAGGTCGCCCACGTCTCCCCCGCAACAACCCGAGACCCCGCAACCGGCGACATCTACTACCTCGCCGACATCGAACTCGATCCCGGCCAACTCGACAAACTCGACGGAAAACACCTCATCCCCGGAATGCCCGTCGAAACATTCGTCCAAACCCAACAAAGAACAGCACTCTCCTACCTCGCAAAACCAATCACGGACCAGTTCCAAAGAGCTCTCAAGGAACGATGAAAAACAAAACCACAAAAACCGCCCGGAAAAAAACCGGGCGGTTTTGGTTGGTTGACGGATCATTAGGCGCGGGGTCACTCCACCGCGAAGCAGTAGAACAGGCCATCGCCGCCGGTGCCGCGAAGTGCTTCCTGGCCACAGCCGCGCGAGGGATGCGAGGAATTCCACGACTTCGCCGCGTCGGAATCGTCGAGGCCCATGCGGTCGTGATGACCGACCATCGCGCTACCGTCGCCGCTCGCCGTCCAATTCTCGCAGGTCGCGTCATGCGCGGTGCCGTCGGGCAGCGACCCCGTCAGGATGTCGTGGCGGTTCGGCTCGTCGCCGCGGCCATTGACCGTCTCGCCCCTTTCGTCGAGCGCGGTCTCCTTGGTGATCGCGTTGCCGTCGCCATGGAGCGCGTCGACGCTGTCGGCGATTGTCTCGCCCCTGGCGTTGACCCAGGGGCCGGCCCCGATGCGGTCGCGGGCATTGGCGTCGGACGTGCTCAGATAAGCTGCCCAGGTCTTGCCGGTCACGCCGGCCGCTTCGGCAAGCGAGGTGCAATGGGCGTCGGCGCCTTCGAGGCCGCCAAGATTGGCGCCGTCGCCGGGTCCACTGCTGGTCACAAAGAAGCTGAGGTCGCCATCCTGTGCGAAAGCGGGAACTGCCGCGAAGGCGCCTGCGCAGACGAGGGCTATGGCCAAGGTTTTCATCGGTTCCTCCCTATGCCCCCCAAGGAAACGAGAATAGGGTGGAGAGGGTCGGTCGGCAATCTCCGCGCGCTCGCCGATTGCAGCTATTGCGCGAGAAGGCGCGCGGCGCTCTTCGCCAGTTCGCGGTCGTCGCCATAGTCGACGATGCGCGCAAGGAGGCCATAGCGATCGATCAGGAACGTCGATGCGGTATGGTTGACGCTGTAATATGCGCCGCCGGTCGTGCTTTCGAAGCGCGTCGCGCCGAAAGCCTTCACCACCGCATCGACATTCTCGATACTGCCGGTGAGGCCGACAATGCGCGGGTCGAAGTTGGAGAGATAGGGCGCCAGCGTCTCGACCGTGTCGCGCTCGGGATCGACGGTGACGAAGATGACGTTGACGCGATCGGCTTCCTCGCCGAGCTCGCGCAGGTAGGTCGTCATTTCGAGAAGCGTCGCCGGGCAGACCTCGGGGCAGTGCGTGTAGCCGAAGAAGAGGATCGTCGGTTTGCCGCGAAGCGCGGCGGTCGCAAAGGGCGAGCCGTCCTGGGTCGTGAGCCGGCCGAGGGTTGCCAGGTCGACGCCGCGCGGCCGGCCATGGTCGTCGACGGCGCCGGCGCGCGCGAGCGGACCGCTTGCAAGCAGCGCGGCTGCGACGCCCGAAACGAACAGGCTGCGGATCGTCATTGGCGTTCTTCCGCCTCGTAACGCGCCAGATGATAGCGAATCTCGTCGACATAGCCCTCGACGGGCAGGGAATCGTGGAAATAGCCGCGCGTTCTGCCCTCCGGATCGATCACGTAGATATAGGTTGTGTGGTTGATGCGCGGTCCGGTCTCCTTCGAGGAGAAGTTGGTCATCGCATATTCGCGGCGCACCTTGAACTTGCGGACGGCCTGGAAGGTCTGCTTGCGATCGCCGGTCAGGCCGATCATTCGCGGATGGAAATTGGAGACGAACTGGGCAAGGCCCAGATAATCCGGTTCCTCCATCGAGAAATCGACGAAGAGCGGCTGAATGGCCTTGCCGTCAGGACCGAGTTGGTCGATCGCCTCGCCCATCGTCATCAGCGCGCCCGGACATGCCTCGCGGCAACCGGCGAAGCCGAAGAAGATCAGCATCCACTTGCCGCGAAAGTTCTTGTCGGTGACGAGGTTGCCATTGTGGTCGACGAGATCCCAGCTTCCGCCGAGACTTGCGGGGTCCGGCGGCTTGTAGTCGGGATCGACACGGATCTGCGCCGCTTCCTCGTGCATCAGCTTGCCGTGGGTCGTGCGGTCATGCGCGAGCGACGGACTGGCGTCCGCGCATATCACGGCGGCGGCAAACGCGACGAAAGCCGTTCGAATCCGTCTCATGCCGACCATCCCGGGAACTCGATCGTGGTGCGCACGATGCCATCGTAGAGCGGGTCGCCAGCGTTGTGGCGCTTGCGTGTGATCCAGTGCTGGAATTCGAAGGTGACCGGGTTGACGCCCTTGTACTTCTTCTTGTTGTTCGCCGGCAGGGAGGTGTCGATCATGATGTCGTAGCGCTGCGCACTCGACAGATAGATCGTTTCGCCGGGGGGGACGGTAACGGGCCGGTTCCAGGGGCGGTTCAACGGGTGCCCGTCGACCGCGATGATCTGGACGCGCAAGCTCTCGAACGTGACCGCAAGAAGCGAATAGCTGGCGTTGAGGAGGCGGATCAGAATCTGCTCGCCAGCATTGGCCACGACCTTCTGCTTCGTGACGTTGACACCCGGACGCGATGGCGTGCCGCTCAGGAGAAAGTATTTCGGCTCGAAGATGTTGAGCCCGGAATCGTCGCCGCAAAGACCGACGTCGTGGTCGTCGTCAGTAATGCGGTGCCACCGCGGATCCATGTCGTCCAGCGCCCAGATCGCCTCGACATCATAGTGCGGTCCGTCCTCGTAGGCGCGGACAAGACCCTGGGCATCCGGCTTCGGATCGACGATGAGCATCCCATAAAGACCCATCTCGAAATGAGTTACGGTGTTCTTGTGGCAATGATAGAAATAGGTTCCGGCCTTCTTCGGCTGCCACTGGTAGATATAACTGCCCGTGATCTCCATCGAGACATGTCCGACGCCGTCATTCATGGTCGTCGGCTCTATGCCGTGATGGTGGATCGTATGCGATCCCTTGCTCGACTCCAGCTTGACATGGACGAGGTCGTCTTCCTGAACGCGGATCGTTGCGGATGGCAATTGTTCACGCTTGCCGCTCGTTCGAAGGGTGTCCTCGAAGATCCAGCAGCGCAGGTCTCGTCCGTCGGGCATACGGATGTCCATGTTGCGCACCTTGCGCACGAAATAGACGTTCGCCGTCATCCAGTCGGGCGTGTTGGCGTTTTCCTTGAAGACGGTGCAGCCGAAATTGCCAAAGGTGAGGTTGGCGCCGATGCCGGTGCGATCGAAGCGAACTTGGCCGCCGGCATACTCACCAGGACCAGGCGTGCCCGTCGATTTCGGTCCCGGCGGGGGTAGCGTCGTCTGCGCGGATGCTGCCGAGGTCGCGACCAACGCGCCGCCGAGTGCCGTCAATGCGGCCGCTGTCGTAAGCTCATCAGCCATTTTTCTTGCCTTCCGTCAAAGCCGCGCCGTCTGCAGTTTCCGTCCGCCGAGCCCGCCCATGATCTCCCAGTGGGTGACCATGCCCTGCGGATAGTTGCCACCGCCGGCGGTCGTCGCCATCTCGACATGATCGTGAACGACGTAGCGGAGCGGGAACGGCTCCTTGGCCTGGCGGGCGACCATCCGGTCGAACTGGATGCCCTGAGGATCGGTCGCGAGCAGTGGCTTGTAGGGGATGTCGGGTGGGATTTCGAAGGGCAGCAATATGTCGCGTCGTTCCATAGGCCACATCGACCAGGTGTCGACCTCGAAGATGTTGTCCGCGACCTGGACCTGACCGAAAGTGGGCGATGCTGGATCGAGGTCAGCCTGTGATAGCCGGAATACGTGGTTGCCGTGGATGTGCGGGGAGTGATGGGCGATGCCGACATTGACCATGCGGATCAAGGTCGGCTCCCCGATATAGTTGTCAGGACAGATATCCTCACCTTTATTGAGGTCGAAGCCGCTGCGGTTGTTGAGCTGGAAATAGCGCGGCACGAAATTGTTGACGACGTCGCCGGTGAGTTGCGGTGCCGACAACAGTTGCTGGCCGCGCACGACCAGCGCCTGGAAGCGCGGATCGATCTCCTGCATCACCCAGACCTTCTCCTGATGGGAATAGTCTTCGTCGTCGGTGCATGGCACCCACTTGCCTTCCGGGCCGCCGAGGAACCGCTCCGTCGTTCCCAAAGCGTTGAAGAGCTTGGTGATATTGTTGCGCTGCGGTGCCGTCAGAAGCTCGAGACTGTAAGGCGTGTGGCTTGGATACGGGTTGGTCGCATTTTTCTTGGTGACGCCATTGAGCGGCGCGACGACCAGGACGCCGTGAAGGCCGAGCAGTCGATAGAGCGGCGTGTTCCCGAACGCGTCATGATAGAGGTAGGTGCCGCCGACGGGCGCCGTGAACTGGACCCAGCACGAGCAGTTCGGTGCAACCTCGGTCTTGCTCTCAGGAATGCCGGTGATCTCGAAGGCGTGCATCTCCTTGCGCAGATTGGTGATCTTGATGCGCACGGTCATGCCTTCGGTGACCCGCAGGACGGGACCGGGAACGGTCCACGCGCCATTGGCACTTGCAAGACGGAAGGCCAGCAGGTTCACGCGCTCGCCATCGACAAGGCGCGCGTCGGTGTCGCCGATTTCGAGCTCGAAAGTCTTTTGCGGCGGGGCCGCGTCGGCCGGAACGTCGCAAACCTGACAGGTGTATTGAGCGAAGACTTCACTGGGCACCGTTGCGGTTCCCGCAGCGAGCAGGCTCGCGCCCCCGAGCTTCAACCAGTCACGCCGCGTCAATGCATGGTCTGTCATGATGTCCCTTGCAATGTGATTCGCACGCATCGGGGAGAACGGGTGAGTTCCCGGCTTGACTGACGGGTGCGAAGTAAACCAGTGCCCCATTTTGATCTTTGCTCAAGGATGAGGACAGTCGCCAAGGTCTGACGAACTGTCAGGACTACCGTCTCATCTAGAGGCGACTAATGGCGACGAGGTGTGGGCCATTGGTCTAATCAATTTAGGCGATCAGCTTCCGTTCGGGAGAGGCAAGCGTATGATGTCGAAACTGGAAAGGAATGACATGCAAAAGATGTCGACGATAGGAGGGACGATGTGCCGGCTGACCGTAATCGTGGCGGTCCTGGCTATGGCTGCCGGCTGCAGTTCGGCGGACACGAACAACCGTCTGCGCTCGTCCTATATCGGGACGCCGGTCGAATCGTTCTTCATCGAATGGGGAGGTCCGGTCTCGTCCTATGCCATGGGCAAGGAGGGCCGCGCCTATCTGTGGTTCTCGGGTCGCGACAGCGGCTACAAGCCAGGCGACCGCGGTACGGTCGACCTCATCGGCAACACCGCCTGGTGGCGGGGCTACCGCATCCAGGGCTACAACCCGCTTCTCGAATGCCGGGTCGAGATCCTGACCGCGCCCAACGGATTCATCGTCGACATCCGCACCCACCGCGGCGACCGCGACTGGTGGGACGTGCAGCGGTGCCGCGAAGTCTTCGGCAGGGTTCCACGAAGATGAACCAGATCGCCCGTCACCCTGCGGCCTGGCGACGCGCGGCCCCCGGCCGCCAGCTCTATCGCTACAAGGCCATGGCGGCGGGCGGGCGGATCGTCGCGGGCTCGCTCGAAGCCGATACGCGGGACAGGGCGCTGGGAGAACTCGAACGGCTCGCGCTCATGCCGATCGAACTTGGCGTCGAGACCGAGGAAAGCGCACCCCTCAGGCGCGACAGCGGCTTGCGACGTGCCGTTGCCGCGCCGGCGATCACCGTGGCGACAGAGGACCTTGCCATTCTTCTCTCCTCGGGCATGACGCTCGACAAGGCTCTGACGACGATCGCATCGGCGGGCGAGAAAGGCGCGCTTGCCGCCACGATGCGGGCACTGTCAGCGTCGGTGCGCTCGGGCGAGCGCTTCGCGGACGCGCTCGCGCATCATCCCAGGCTCTTCCCGCCTTCCTATGTAAGCATGGTCGCCATCGCGGAGGCCAACGGGCGGCTTTCTGAAACCCTTTCGATCGTCGCACGCGAGCGCAAGCGCTCAGAAGAGCTGCGGCGGCGGATTTCCGCCTCGCTCGCCTATCCGCTTTTCGTCCTCGTTGCGGCGATGGGCGTTCTCGTCTTTGTCCTGACGGCCGTCGTTCCCGAGTTCGAGCGCGCCTTGATGGGGTTCGATGCCGATCCAGCGGAAGGTCGGACGCTGATCTTCGCCGCATCGGAGTTTCTTCGCGTCCAGGGAACATGGCTTGCGGCCGCGGTGCTCGCATTTGCGCTGATCGCGATTCTGGCGCGGCGTAGCGATACCGCGCGGGGATTGGCGGCGGCAACTGCACGGCGATTGCCCGTGCTTCGCGAGATCGCGCGCGTGCGCCAGACGGTCCTGATCGCCTCCAGCGTGTCGAGCCTTCTCAAATCGGGCGTCGGCGTCGTCTCGGCCCTACAACTTACCGGGGATCTTCTTCCCCACCGCGCGGCCCGCAATGCGATGCACGAGGCGGTCGTGGCGGTGCGCCAGGGCGCGACGCTGGCCGAGGCGATGAAGCAGCAGGACCTGCTGCCGCTTTATGCGCAGCAGATGCTGAGCGTGGGCGAAGAGGCCGGCGCGCTCGCCGGATCGCTCGAGCGGATCGCACAAATCTACGAGACGAAACTGGGCACGGCAGTCGACAGGTTTGCCGGGATCGTCGGCCCCGCAACGCTTCTCCTGGTCAGCGTGATCATCGGGTGGATCATCCTGTCCGTCATCGGGACGCTTTTGAGGGTCAACGATCTTCTCATTCTCGGCGGGGTGGCAAATGGGCAGGGCATGGCCGCATAAGCGCAACCGAAACCGGCGCGACCGCAATGGCGGCTTCACGCTCGTCGAACTCCTGGTCGTCCTCGTGATCCTGGGGCTGGTCACGAGCCTCGTCGGACCGCGCGTCCTCGGCTATTTGACGGACGCGCGCTCGCGAACCGTCGAACTCCAGATCAACGGATTTTCCGCGGCGCTCGATCTCTTCTATCTCGATGTCGGCCGCTATCCGAGCCGCTCGGAAGGGCTCGACGCGCTGGTCGAACAGAAGATGCGGATACCTGGCTGGAACGGGCCCTACCTGCAACAAGCGAAGATTCCAACCGATCCCTGGGGGGTGCCCTACCGGTACGAGGAGCCGGGGCCGGACGGCCGCTACAGGATCATCTCGGTCGGCGCCAACGCTCCCCCGAACGGAGGCGGCAATGAAGCTGCACTGGCGACCAACTGACCGGCGCGACCGAGACGGCGGCTACGCCCTCATCGATGCGGTGTCGGGTATGCTCGTCCTTGCCATGATCGCCGCGGTGGCGCTGCCGGCACCGTCGCGGGCACCGGGGGTTGCCGACCTGACGTCGATTTCGCGCGAGGTCGCTGCCATCCTGCGCTTCGACCGCGCGCGTGCGATGCAGGACGGCCGGACGCAGGTCACCGTGGTCGATCCCGTGTCGCGGATGGTGTCGTCCGGCTCGGGCGCGCGTCACGTCGCACTGCCGCAAGGCGTCGAGTTGCAGCTTGCCGCAAATGCGGCCGGGATCGGCTTTGACCGGGACGGGAGATCCGTCGGCGGACAGATTCAGCTTTCGTCCGCAGCCGCCGCCTACATTGTCGATGTGGCGCCGATCACGGGCGCCGTCTCGATCCGGCGGATGGAGTAGGCCAATGCTCCGCCACGCTTTCGGCTCCAGACGTTCGGGCGATGCGGGATTCGTGCTCGTCGAAGCGCTGATTGCGGTAGCGGTGCTGGCGGCGATCGGCGGGCTCGTGGCAAGGCATCTGGTCGACGCGCGGCAGATGGAACTGCGTGCGCAGAACGTGATGAAGGCGCGGCTCGTCGCGGAGGCGGTCCTGGCCAACGGGTTCGATCCGGCGGGCGGGGCGTCGCAGAGCGGATCGATCGCCGGGCAGCGCTGGGTGCTCGATGTCGCGCTGAACCAGTCGGCGCCGGCGCGCGCGGGCGGCGCACCGCTCGCCCTCTACGATGTCCGGGTGACGGTGGACGTGCCGGGCGACAAACCGCTGGCCATCGCCACGCGCCGGGTGGTGCGGCCATGAACGGGCGTCGCCATCGCGACCGGCAAGCCGGCTTCGTTCTGGTCGAGGCAGTGGTGGCGCTGGCGATTGCCAGTCTCGCGCTTCTCCTGATGGTGACGATCGGGGGCATGGCCGCCCAAGGGGTCGGCAAGGGACAGGCGCGCACCGAGATGCTGGACGCGCTCGAGGCGGGGACGCGCGAGGTTCGCCGTCACATCGACGCCTTCGCCCCGGTCGCCGATTTCGCCCGACCCGGCGGCGTCCTCTTCGAAGGACGTTCCGACCGGTTGGAATTCGCCGCGCCGACGGTCGCCGCGCTGACCGACATACGCCATGCCATCGTTCAACTTGCTATCGTCGAGGATGAAAACGGCAGCGCGCTCGTCCGCCACACGCGAGCCTTGCCCGATCCGACCGGTGCCGGCGGCGTCGACCGGGACCGACCCGTCATCCTCCTGCAAGGGCCCTGGCGAATGCGCTTCTTCTATATGGCTTCGCCGGCACAGGACTGGCTCGACGGTTGGAGCGCAGCGGCCGGCCTGCCGAACGTCGTCCGGCTGGAAATCGTCGACAAGGCGAGCGGGGCGCGGGTGACCCCGCCCGTCGTCGTGCCGCTTCGTGCCCGCGCCGTCCTCAACTGCGCCGAGACGGATGGTGCCTGCAAGGCGGTGGCAGCCGGAACGGAGCGATCGTCATGACGCGCGCACGGCATTTAGGAGATGACGGCTACGTGATGGTCGCGGCGCTGGTCTTCGTCGCGCTGTTTGCAAGTCTTGCCGCCTCGACGCTGTCATCCACGGCGGGAGCCGGTGCGCAGGCACGCGCCGGTCTTCATCAATCGCGCTCCGCCGCCCTGATCGATGCGGGACTGGCAAGTGCCGGCTACGCGCTCTTCGCCGGCGATGCGACGGCGCGTCCGCCGTCATCGATCGATTTGACGCTCGGCGGCGGCATGGTACGCGTCACCATCGAGGACGAGGCCGGTCGGGTGGACCTCAACGTTGCGGACGAGGAGTTGCTGGCGGCACTCTATCGCGCCTTCGGCGGCGGCCGACTGCAAGCCGAAAGCTTTGCGCAAGCGGTCGTATCGTGGCGCGACACGATCCGCGAAAAATGGCCGGCGACTGCGGTGCGACCGTTCCGTCATGTGGGCGACCTTCTACAGGTGCCCGGAACCGCTCCAGCCGATGTTGATACGCTTCTTCACCACGCGACGGTGTTCAACCCGCAAGGCAGTATCGATCCGCTCTCGGCGCCCTTGCGGCTCATCGCGGCACTGCCGGGAACCACCCAGGCCGATCTCGAAAGTCTTGCGGCCGCGCGGCTGGTGCCGGGCGCGACGACGGAGGCGGTTTTTGCTCGTCTCGTCGATCCGTCCCGACATCTCGCGCGCAATCCGTCGGGAATCTATCGCGTGTCGATCGCCGCGCGGGTGGAAAGCGGCCATCCGCGCGAGGCTTCGGCGGTGGTGGCCGCTAGCGAAGCCGATGCGGCCGGGTTTGGCATTCTTGCTTGGTACGGGGAGGGGGCCAGGAGATGATCGCAACCTCATGGTCGAGCATGGTCGACTGGGGAGCCGAAAGGCTTCTCGATCTCGGCTTCGCCAAAATTCGCCGCCCGAAAACGGCGGTGGTCATCGCAGCGGGCAGGTATGCGATTTTCGACGTTCGGCGCGCGCATCCACGCCAGCTTGCCGAGGGACCCGTTGACGATCTGGCAACGGAGCGCGCGCTGCGCTCTGGCGCGCGGCGTCCGATTGAACTCCGGCTTGATGGTCAACAGGCGATCGAGCGGGTGATCCAGCTTCCGAAATCCGGCCGGGCTTATGCGGGCTCGATCGTTCGCCATCAGATCGACCGGGTGACGCCGTGGACGGCGGAGAGTTCGGCCTATGATCACCATCCGATCGCTGGTGCGGGCGACCAGGTTCGTCTCGTTGCTGTCGGCCGCGCGTATCTCGCCTCGGTCGTCGAGATGATCGAAATGGCAGGCGCCAGGGTCGCACTTGTGGGCATTTCCTCAGATCCTATTGGCGCACCGAGCCCAATCGATCTTCTGCAAAGACGTCGGGCGGAACGGCAGAAAAAGGCGCGCCGCATCGCCGCGGCCGGTTTCGCTTCGCTGCTGACGGCAGCGATGGTTTCGGTGGTCGGCACGAGTTGGCAGCATTGGCAGGCGTTGCAGACTTCCGAACGGGTGGCCGCCAATCTCGAAATGGCGCGCTCCGACCTCCAGGCAGCGCGGACGCGCTCGCTCAACGAAGCGACCCCGCATCTCATAGCGACCAAGGTTTCCACCAAGCCGATGGTGGTGCTGCTTGAGGAATTGAGCGCCGAACTGCCCGATGAGACCTATCTCGTTGCCGTCTCGGTGGAAGGCAACAAGGTGCGCATGGTCGGCTATTCGCGCAATGCGCCGGACCTTATCCAGGCTCTGGAAGCGACGGCCTTCCTGAAAGGCGTCGCATTCGCATCTAACGTCGCGCATGACGCCACCGCCCGTCGGGACCGGTTCGAAATCGCCGCCGAGATTGAACAAGGGGATACGCCATGAGCGAAACCGCGCAACGGCAGGGCCGCCTGGCTGCGGCTCTTCTTCTCACCTTCCTCGTTCTCTGCGGCATGATCTCGGCATTCAATGTGCAACGGACGCTCGAACTCAAAATTGTGACGCGCATGGATCGTGACACGCTGCGGCAGATCGCCCAGCGACTCGGTGTCGAGAACGCGGCGTCAGCCGTGACGCAGACGCGCGACTGGGATCACATGCTCATTCGCGAAACGACCCCGGCACTGGCCGAGGCGTCGTTGCAGAAGCACGCCTTCGCAATCGTGGAGCGCGCCGGTGGCCAGACGAGCGAAAGCGGCCGCGGCCAACCGCTTGATCCGGCGGGGAGCGACGGGCTGGTCAATCTCGTCATCGCCTTCGACGGTCCAGTCGAGACAGTGCAACGCGTCCTTTTCGACCTTGAGCGCTCTGCCCCGGCCGTGCTCATCAACCGGCTCGATATCGAGCCTTCCATCGCCGCCATGCAGACACCACAGATGCAAAAGTTGCAGGTGACGATGCAACTGACCGCCCAATGGAGGGAGCCATGACGCCAGCGCCAATTGCGATTTTGGGCCTGGCCGCAGCCCTCTTCGTGCCGTCGGCGTCGGCACAGGTCGGGAACGGCGACTTTCTCCCGCTCTCGATAGAGGAAATGACCGCCACTCGCGAGCGGCCGCTCTTTGCCCCCCACCGGCGCCCGCCCGTGCCGGAGCCCGTACCTGTCGTCGAGCCGGAGCCGGTCGAGATGATCGTAGCGTCGGCCGATCCCGTCGAGGTCGAACCGCCATCCGCACGTCTCATCGGTGTCATGATCCTGAGCGCGGACCGCAAGACCGCGATCCTTCGCGACGACAGGACGGGCGCGGTGCATCGCCTTAATTCCGGCGATAAGCTGGACGGATGGACTGTTACCATCGAGGACGCGACAAGCATCACGCTCGCCGGATTCGGCGAAACCTACCGCCGCAAGCTCTTCGCCGCGATCGGCCGCGACGAGGATGTGGAGGAGGAGCCGTCAGGCCTGTGGCGGTGAGTGCGCCGCGTCTGGAATGGCGCCGGTCATGGGCCGCGCAACCTTCAGAACCTCGTCGAGTGTCGTCGTCCCCCGGCAGGCCTTTGCCAGCCCGTCCTCAAACATGGTTCGCATTCCGGCCTGCCTTGCCGCCCGGCTGAGCGCCTCGCTGTCGAGGCTGGAGCGAAGCTGGTCGCGCGTTTGCGGGTCGAAGGTCCAGACTTCGTAGATCCCGGTTCGGCCGCGATAGCCGGTCTGGCCGCACCATTCGCAGCCCTTGGCGCGATGGAGCCTGGCGCCGGGCGGGACGGCGTCCTCGCCGATGCCGGCGAGCGCGGCTATTTCCTCCGGATTTTCGGTCAAGGGCTCGCGGCATCTTTCGCACAGCTTGCGCACGAGACGCTGGCCGATCACACCGCGAAGGCTGGAGAGAATCAGAAAATCCTCGACGCCAAGATCGGCGAGACGGATCACGGCGTCGACGGCGGAATTGGTGTGGAGGGTCGTCAAGACGAGATGGCCGGTGAGTGCGGCCTGGACACCGACCGAGGCCGTCTCGCGATCGCGCATTTCACCGACCATGAGCACGTCCGGATCGTGGCGCAGGAGTGCCCGCAGCGCATTGGCGAAGGTGAAGCCGATCTGCGGCTTCGTCTGGCTCTGGTGGATGCCGGCGATCTGGTATTCGATCGGGTCCTCGATCGTCATGATCTTGCGCTCGACGTTGTTGAGATGCGCGAGCGCGGCGGCGAGCGTCGTCGTCTTGCCGCTGCCCGTCGGACCCGCGACGACGATCAAACCGTAGGGCTCTTCCAGTTGGGCCCGCAGCAGCTTCAAGTCTCGCGGCTCCATGCCCAACTGTGCGAATTCGAGAATGCGCGCTTCCTTGGCGAGCAGGCGCATGACCGCCGCCTCGCCGTGGACCGTCGGGATGGTGGCGATGCGCAGATCGATTTCGGAACCGCCCACCACCAGTCGCGTGCGGCCGTCCTGCGGCAGCCGGGTCTCCGAAATGTCCAGGCCCGCGAGGATCTTGATACGCGAGACCAGGCCGCGGGCCATCGCAGGGCTGAAACTGTCAAACGCGCGCAACCGGCCATCAACGCGGAAGCGAACGGTCAGAGCACCGCTCCCGGGCTCAAGGTGGATGTCGGTCGCCGACAGCGCCAGCGCGGCTTCCAGCATCCGCTCGACCTGGTGAACGATCGGCTCGCCGGATGCGACGTCCTGTAGATATTGCAGATCGTCGCCCGATTTCTGCTGCGGCGAATTTTCGATGGGAGCAGCGGGCAGGGCAGCGCCTTCCAACTGCTCGAAACGTACCGACAGATCGTCAAACGAGGCAATCAGGACGGGCGCGTCCGCGCCGATCGCCTTGCGCACGGCCTCCACGACCTCGGTGCGGGTCGGGTCAGCGATCGCGAGCGCGACGCCTTCCTCATCGGCGACGGGCCAGCACCAGTTGGCTCTGAGGAAACGCGTCGACAGGCCCGGAATGGGCGTCTTCTGGCGATGCAGGCGGTGAGGCTCGATGAGCGGCAGG
This sequence comes from Mesorhizobium sp. YIM 152430, assembly GCF_029210365.1. Classification (GTDB taxonomy): domain Bacteria; phylum Pseudomonadota; class Alphaproteobacteria; order Rhizobiales; family Rhizobiaceae; genus Aliihoeflea. The sequence goes on along the minus strand of NZ_JARGES010000020.1, from coordinate 117,055 downwards.
CCGCATACGCCTGACAGTGATTGGGCGATCGAGGTTCCGCTCGCCGCGCCCGTCACCCACAAATCCTGCACCGAGGTCCAACTGCCGCCCGAGCGCGCCAGACCGCCGAGTCGCTCATCCTTGACATTGAGAAGATTGGAGACGAGCCGGGAGAAGACATCGTCCGCAGCAGTGTTGCCAAAATCAACCACGTGACACCCAACTTCGGCTTTGGCCGTTGCTACCCGCCTTTATCATTGCGCCTTATTGTGGGAAGGCGGATACTCAACATACCAAGTTTTGCCAATAATGGACATTCTAGCGCGAGTAACGCGATTCGGCTTGGTTGGAGGGGTGTTTGGGTCAGGTGCTTGGAATGCATGGGATCAGCAAATGAAGCGCCCCGCTGCATTCCTAGCATTTCTGGCCCTTGCCTGGACAATGGCAGGCTGCGCCACCGACGCCAGCACCGATCCGCGAACGCGAAGCGCCATTTTCGGATCGATCTTCAACGAGGATGACCTGCGGGCCCGCCAGCCGCGCCAGACGGGCGGCGGTGCCGTCGCGCAATCCGGTGCGGTCGGTGCGGTGGTTCAGTATGGCGGGGGCGGGGGCGGCGCCACCGGTCTTGGCCGCCTGCCACCCGCACTCTCCAGCCCGTCAAGCGGCGAATACAATCTGAATTTCGAAAATGCGGGCATCGAGGAGATCGTCCGCGCCGTCCTGGGCGAAGCGCTGGCGGTCAACTACACGATCTCGCCTGAGGTTTCAGGCACGGCAACCATTTCCACCGCTCGGCCGGTGTCGCGCGAGGAACTGCTGCAGACGCTCGAGCGCGTGCTGGCGTTCAACGGCGCGTCGCTCGAAGGCAGCGGCGATTCCTATGCGGTCGTTCCTCAAGGGGCTGCCAATGCGGGCAGGCCAAGCCTGTCGCGCGAGGCAGGGTTCGGGATGACGGTCCTGCCTCTGCGCTATGTAGGGGCCGATACAGTCGTCAGCCTGATCGACGGATTCGGTACCCGGCCCGGAGCTGTCCGCGTCGAGCGTGCGCGTAATCTTCTGGTCATCATCGGCAGCGGTCCCGATCGCCGCTCGGCGGCGGAAACGGCGCTCTCCTTCGACGTCGACTGGATGCGGGACCAGTCGGTGGGTGTCTTCCCGCTGCGGCGCGCGCGGGCCGAGTCCGTGCTGCCGGAGCTTGAGCAGATATTCAGTTCAGGCGAGGAAGGCGTCGGAGCGCAAAGCGTGCAGTTTTCGCGCGTCGCGCGCCTGAACGGCATCCTCGTGGTCGCGCGCAGTTCTGACCTGTTGTCGCGAGCGCGTCTTTGGATCGACAAGCTCGACAATCGGGATGCCGGAATGGACGCGCTGGTCCATGTCTACCGCGTCAAGTACCAGAACGCCGAGCGGCTGGCGGTACTCCTGAACGACATTTTCGCGAATGGCGGCTCCGCATCGGAGGAGGTGACGGCGACGGATACGCCGACGGTGCTCAGCACCGGCAGCGAGAGCGCGTTCGACCGCAATTTGGCGGATCGGATCAATGGAGGAGGAGAGGCCCCGGCCACGCTTGTCGGTCTTCAATCGCCGGTCGTCTTTGGCGCACCGTCGTCGGCACCGCTGCGTATCCGCGCCGACAGTTCGAACAACTCCGTCGTCATCTATGCCAACCAGGACAAGAGGCGCGAAATCCTATCCGCGCTGCACCAGATCGACGTTCCGCAATTGCAGGTGGCGATCAACGTCACGATGGCGGAAATCCGACTTAACGACGATCTGCGCTACGGAGTTCAATACTTCTTGAAGAGCAACCGGCTGGGTCTCGGCAGCGATGCGGGCTCAATCGGCCTCTTCGGCGCCGCCGCCAATGCGATCGGCCGTCAGGTGCCGGGCTTCAACTTCATCCTCGGCAGCGAAGCCAATCCCGACATCATCATCGATGCGTTCGACCAGATTACCGATGTGCAGGTCCTCTCCTCGCCGTCTTTGGTGGTGATGGACAACGAACTGGCTCAATTCCAGGTCGGCGACCAGATCCCGGTCGTCACGCGCACAGTGACGAGCGTACAGGACGCCAATGCGCCGGTCAGTAACGAAGTGGTCTACCGCGATACGGGCGTGATCCTGAAGGTGCGCCCGCGCGTTTCCGAAAACGGCGTCGTGTCGATGGTGATCGAGCAGGAAATTTCGGCCGTCACCGGCGGCGCGGCGAGCCTGACGCCGACGATCTCCAATCGCCTTGTCTCCAGTTCCATTTCGGTGGTCGACGGCCAGACGGTGCTTCTGGGCGGCCTCATCAGCGAACAGGCCGACGGGTCGAAGAGCGGCATTCCTGGCCTGCACCGCATGAAGGGCATTGGCGGTCTCTTCGGCCGGACCGGTCAGGCGAACAGCCGGACGGAGGTCATCATCCTCATCCGCCCGACCGTGATCCGGGAAAGCCAGGATGCCGAGCATGTTGCGAGCGAATTGAGGGCCAAGATGTGGGGGATAGGATCGACGCAGGCCCGTTGATGCTGCGGCAGGCGGCGGCGGCCGTCGCGGGGCTCCTGGTTGCCATTTTCGTTGCAATGCTGTCGGGCTTGTCGCCGATCGCAGCGGTGCAGTTCGCGCTTCTTGCAAGCCTGATGGCCGTCGTCGCGCTCACCGACGTCTTGACCTTTCGAGTTCCTGACGTGCTGGTCGTTGCGACAACCGTCTTCGGGCTCGGCTTTGCTTTCGCCGCCGGCGATACGTCCGCGCTCAGCGCGGCGATCCTGCGCATCGCCCTTGTCGGCGTCGCGCTTCTGGCGCTGCGCGAGGCTTATTTCCGGTGGCGCGGGCTCGATGGGCTGGGGCTTGGCGACATCAAGCTGATCGCGGCGGCGGGGGCGTGGATCGACTTGGCCGGAATCGTCAATGCCGTCCTGATCGCGGCGCTTGGCGCGCTTGCCGCAGCCGGGTTCGTCGCCGCCGTTCGCGGATGGGATGGTACACGCCGGTTGCCGTTCGCGGCCTTTCTCGCGCCGTCAATCGTCATGGCGTGGCTCGTCGCTTTTTCGTGACGGGTCCGCCGTTCACCTGAGACAGTGATGCGCAGATGGAGCGGCGGCGCCACGGATCACGTCGAGGGCAAGCGATAGGTTTCGTGGCAAGCTCCGCAGGTCTGCCCAACCGCTCCGACCTGAGGCTGCAAGGTCTCGCGGCTGTCGGGCGCGGCAGCAGCAGCAGCGGCTGCGGCTTCCTTGAACTTGTCGGCCGCGGCCGTGAAGCCCGCCATGTCCTCCCAGATTTTCGGCGCGGCCTTCGTATCGCCGGTGTCCGATCCCTCCGGGAACAGGGCTTCGACGTCGAATTTTTCGGCGTTCGCGTTCAACTGCTCAAGCGCGGCCATGACGGCAGCGGCATCGAACTCGCGCTCGCCCTTGGCCGTCGCGCCCAGCACGCCCATGGCCTCGCCATTCGACTTCATCAGCGCCTTGCGGTCCGCAATGGGTTCGGCATTGGCAAGTGTGGAAACGAAAGTACCGGCCAGGCAAAGAAAAATTGCGTACTTCATATCCAGTCCTCCTCTACTTGCCAGCCTTATCGGTGGCGCAGAAGAGTATGAATTGGAATTTCAAAACCGAAAGTGGAATCTTGAACGTGCGATTAAATCATTCGATCTACATCGCGGACTGAAAAAGGCGACCTGCTCAAGCCAGTTTCTCATCCTCCGCGGCCTGCCGCCATTCAACTTCGCGATCGAGTGATTTCTTCGTTGCAGCAAGGTCCTCCAGGCTCGCTCTCAACCGGTTCTTGAGTCGTGTAAAACGTCTGCGGATCGCGATCGTCCATGCGCAGAGTATCGCCAGTGCAAGCGGGCCCAGAAGCAGCGGAACCAAGCGATATGAGCCGGCCGAGGCGTCGGTCGATAAAATGGAAAAGACTGCCAGCGTCGCCGTTGGAATAAACAGGAGGGCGCTGCGGGCAAGAACCGCGGAAATCAGCGCCAGGGAAAACAGGATCATCGCGCCGGCGAACTCGTTCTCGATGGCTTGTATGGATGCCTGGAAGAAGCCGACGAACATCGGAACAAAGTTCTCTGTCACGGTGTTTAAGAATTGTTCCACCAGAGCTTCCCTTCTCGGTACTGCCTGCGACGCATATTTTTGCACCATCCCATCGCACACGCGAGTCTTTCTTGGCGGCTTTTGAACGCGTTGACGGGAAGAAAGCCGTCTGTGCCGCGCCGGACGGGTTTTCATCCGTGCCGAGCAAACACCCAGCTCGCGAGCGGGTGCCCGATGATCGCCACTGATCGCCAGCCTGCAAATCGTGAGGTTGCCGTTTGAACGTGCCACTGGCATGGCCCGCAAAGAAGGCGTTGGCGTTACCGCAGCAATCAGTAAATCATTGATTTTATTAAATAATGGCGGAGAGGGAGGGATTCGAACCCCCGATGGGCTTGCACCCATGCCGCATTTCGAGTGCGGTGCATTCAACCACTCTGCCACCTCTCCGCGGGGCATGGTTCGCTCTTTCGAGCGCGGCGCACACATAGCCATTGTGATGGATCGGCACAAGTGGTTTTGTCGACGAAATGGCCGTCTCGCGCCCGCCACTGCGAAAGCGCCGCGGATGGCCGCTTTGCGTTGACTTCGCAGCGCCCGTGACGTATGAGCAGCCTCAAAATCCGGTGTGGCGTCTCGCCGCGCCGGTTCTTTGCTGGAAAAATCGCCCGCAAGGACAGTTTCAACCGACTGAACAAGAAGCCGGCCGGGTGCTCGCGCATTCAGAGCCGGAATCGAACAGAAAGGGCAAAAAATGTTCGCAGTCATCAAGACCGGTGGCAAGCAGTATCGCGTCGCCGCCGACCAGGTTCTGGAGATCGGCCGTCTCGAAGGCGAGATCGGCGACATCGTCGAGATCGGCCACGTGCTTGCGCATGGCAATGGCGACGACGTGACGATCGGCGCGCCGCTCGTTTCGGGCGCTTCGGTTTCCGCCGAGATTCTCGATCAGAACCGCGCCGAGAAGGTCATCGCCTTCAAGAAGCGTCGCCGCCAGAATTCGCGCCGCAAGCGCGGCCATCGTCAGCTCCTGACGACGGTCCGGATCGCGGAAATTCTGCTCGACGGCGCCAAGCCCTCGAAGAAGGCTGCCGAAAAGAAGGCTGCGAAGGCTGAAGCCGGCGACGAGACGCCGAAAGCCGCCAAGAAGGCAGCGCCGAAGAAGGCCGCCGCCAAGACCGAAGCTGCCGAAGCCGGCGAATAAGAACAAGGCATAAAGGAGAACTCCCATGGCACATAAGAAAGCTGGCGGTTCCTCGCGCAACGGTCGCGATTCCGAATCCAAGCGCCTTGGCGTGAAGAAGTTCGGTGGCGAAGCCGTCATTCCGGGCAACATCATCATTCGCCAGCGCGGCACCAAGTGGCATCCGGGCACCAATGTCGGCCTCGGCAAGGACCACACGATTTTTGCGATGCAAGAAGGCGTCGTGTCGTTTGCGCGCAAAGCCAACGGCCGAACCTACGTATCCGTGGATACGCTCAAGGACGCAGCGGAGTAGCCGGTTCCGCACCAAGAACACCGGCGCCCCATCTCGGGTCCGGTGTCTGGTCCAGCCAGAACAAAACATCAGGGGAGATGGGTCGCCATCTCCCCTTTTGCCGTTTTGATCTGGAGGAAGACCCATGGTTCTGGAAAAGGACGATCTCGAAGAGGAATGTTGGCGGATCGACTGCCCCGTCCTCGTCACCGAAAGGCTGGTCCTGCGCCCGCCGCATGAAGACGACCTGGAGGAACTGGCGGAACTCGCCAACAACCGCCGCGTCGCCGAGATGCTCGGACGGATGCCGCACCCTTACGGTCCAGCCGAGGCGCGCCAATTCCTCGACTCGACGCGTACGGACCGCGAAGCGGGCTGCGTCTACGCCATCGCGCTTGGCGCCAATGGCGCATTCATCGGCTGCGCCGGGCTGAACGCGACGCCGCGCGGGCTCGAACTCGGCTACTGGATCGGCGAGCCCTATTGGGGCCGCGGCTATGCGACGGAAGCCGCGCACGCGCTCGTGGACCTCGCCTTTCGCGCGACATCGATCGACGTGCTGCATGTCTCGTGCCGTGTGATCAATGCTGGCTCGCGCGGCGTGATCCACAAATGCGGCTTCCAGTATTCCGGCCAGGGGATGCTGGATTCGCAGGTTGCGGGCCGTGTACCGGTCGAGCGCTACAGGCTCGACCGCAAGACCTGGGTCAGCCTGCGAAGCTGGGGCATGGCGTGAACGATGTGAGGTGCCGCAAGGGAAGGTTTTCTACAGAAGTCCATCTCTTGCGGCCCCTCGTACCTGCGCTCTATCGATCGTCAGCATGAGCATCGCAAGCAGTAAAGTTGACTAAAAAGCGAGGTCATATGCCCTATTGACCTCGTTCGACAGCGCAAGGCGTTCGATCCAGAGTTGCTCACGATTTAGGGCATCTACAGCCAGCCAAGCAACTGAGCCTTGGGCCGTGATACCAGATGGCATGATGTGGCTGCTTTTTTTGTCCGATTGCTCATACCAATGATGAACTGAATTTTCCGTGCTTATCTGCGCCATTTCCAATGGCCCGGCAAGCTTCCGTTCATTGGCGATTTCATACTTTTCCCAGGGAATGCGGAGCAACTTCAGTCGGGCGTGAACCTCCTTTGTTGTTTCGTCGGTTCTCAAATTCCTTACAATGAGCAGCCGAAAGATTTCGTAGGTCCCGCCGACCCACAGTTCAGATAGCCGACAGAGATGGTCGAAGTCATCGATATGAGTGTTGTCATTACTTGGCTCTGCGGGAATGCAAGCGGCGAAATCATCTTTCATTGATCGGACGAGCAGGTCTAGATCGCCGAGACGCTGGATGGATACCGCGAGCAACGAATCCGGCAAGAGCATTCCATCCGGAACGAACGCTTGATATTCTCTTCAAGCAACAGTTTGTGCTGATGGCGTGCCAAGCGGAAGGCCGAAGCTACCAATTTCGTGATCGACATTATTTTAGTTCCACCCAGACCGGCCGGTGATCGGAGCCTATGGCGCTCGCGTCGACATTGCAGGACTTCAGGCGCTCAGCAAGATCTGCGGTGACGAAGGTGTAGTCGATCCGCTTGTGACGGGAAACATCGTCCGGATGGTCGATGTCGACGCAGGTGTCGGCTTCGGTGCCCAGATAAGCGGCGGCGTCGACGAATTTGTCGGCGACGAGCGGCAGGCCAAATTCGTGGTCGAGCCTGCCGGTGATCTGTTCATGCTCCGGCGAACCTGCAAGCAAGTTGAAATCACCAAGAAGGACGGCGCTTTCGGGCCGGGGTGGCTCGGGAAATCCCATTTCGCCGACGCCGGTCAGCCCGCCGCCTTCGCGGGGATAGGCGAGGACGCGTTCCATCAGGTGCCGGATCTGCGTCAGCCGCTCGTCGGGCGAGCGATGGTCGAGATGGGTGGAATAGAAGCGGATCGGGCCCAGCGGCGTTTCAACCAGAGCCTCGAGCACGCTGCGCTGGAAGTTCATCTTCGCGACCGAGCGGCGACGCGGCAGGAGAAGGTTGCGCGAGGCGAGAATTGGTGTCCTGGACAGGATCATGTTGCCGAACTGGAAGCGAAGATCGACGGCTTTACCGTCCTTCACATGCGAGCCCATGTCGATCTCGAAGGAGGGGCCGTAGACGGAGAAATAGTCGGGGAGCAGGGCGCGGATTTCGGCCGGCATGTCACGGCCCTGATTGTTCGGGTTGTTGCGGGAGACTTCCTGTAAGCCGATCAGGTCGGCGCCGCGCACTGCGTCGACGATGCGCGCGATGTCGTATCGCTTGTCGAGACCGATTCCATACTGGATGTTGTAGGACACGCATTGCATCGTTTCGCCCCCGCGCCCCTCGCACTTCAGCGCGTGATGGGCTAGATGAGCGCCCAAAGACCAAATCCCCTCAACGATTGTCAATGCGATGAAATTTCTCGACCAGGCCAAGGTGTATATTCGATCCGGTGACGGCGGTGCCGGTTCCGTCTCGTTCCGGCGCGAGAAGTTCATCGAGTTCGGCGGTCCCGATGGCGGCGATGGCGGACGCGGCGGCGATGTCTGGGCAGAGGCGGTCGACGGGCTCAACACGCTGATCGACTATCGCTACCAGCAGCATTTCAAGGCCAAGACCGGCGTTCACGGCATGGGCCGCAACCGCACCGGCGCCGGCGGCGCGGACGTGGTCCTGAAAGTTCCTGTCGGCACGCAGATCTACGAGGAAGACAACGAAACGCTGATCTGCGACCTGACGCATATCGGCGAGCGCTTCCTGCTCGCCAAGGGCGGCAATGGCGGGTTTGGAAACCAGCATTTCAAGACGTCGACGAACCAGGCGCCGCGCCGGGCCAATCCCGGTCTGCCGGGCGAGGAGCGCACGATCTGGCTGCGGTTGAAGCTGATCGCCGATGCTGGGCTCGTCGGGCTGCCGAATGCCGGCAAGTCCACCTTTCTCGCCACGGTGACGGCGGCCAAGCCGAAGATCGCCGATTATCCCTTCACGACGCTGCATCCGGGCCTCGGCGTCGCGCGGGTCGATGCGCGCGAATTCGTCATCGCCGACATTCCCGGCCTGATCGAGGGGGCGCATGAGGGGGTCGGCATCGGCGACCGCTTCCTCGGCCATGTCGAGCGCACACGGGTGCTGCTGCATCTCGTTTCCGCGCGCGAGGAGGATGTGGCGTCGGCCTACGAGACCGTGCGCGGCGAACTCGAAGCCTATGGCAACGGCCTCGAAGAGAAGACCGAGATCCTGGCGTTGAGCCAGGCCGATACGGTGGATGCCGAGACGCTGGCCGAGAAGGCCGCCGCGCTCGAAGAGATTGCCGGCCATGCGCCGATGATTCTGTCGGCCGCGACGGGGCAGGGGGTGCAGAACGTGCTGCGTGCGCTGATCGCCAATGTCGAGACCGCCCGCGCCGTCGAGACGCCCCCGGCGGATGATCCGCGATGGCAGACGGAGTAAGCGCGATGAAGGCGCTCTCGTCCCATCGACGGATCACGGTCAAGATCGGATCGGCGCTGCTGGTCGATCGCGCAAGCGGGCTGAAGCGGGAATGGCTCGCCTCGCTGGCAGAGGATATCGGCAGGCTGACGGCAGAGGGCTGCGAGATTCTCGTCGTGTCCTCCGGGGCCATCGCGCTCGGCCGCAACATTCTCGGCCTCGGGCGCCGCGCGCTGCGGCTCGAGGAAAGCCAGGCGGCGGCGGCTGCCGGGCAGATCGCGCTTGCGGGCGCATGGGCCGAGGAACTTGGCCGCGCCGGGCTCAAATCCGGCCAGGTGCTCGTCACCCTCGGCGACACCGAAGAGCGGCGGCGCTATCTCAACGCCCGCGCGACGATATCGACCCTTCTGAAGCTCAATGCGGTCCCCGTCATCAACGAGAACGACACGGTGGCGACCAGCGAAATCCGCTACGGCGACAATGACCGGCTCGCCGCGCGCGTCGCCACGATGATGCGCGCGGATCTGCTCGTCCTGCTTTCCGACATCGACGGGCTCTACACCGCGCCGCCGCAGCTTGACCCGGACGCGAGATTCATCCCGCATGTCGAGGCGATCACGCCGCAGATCGAGGCGATGGCGGGTGCGGCGGCGTCCGAACTGTCGCGCGGCGGGATGCGCACCAAGATCGATGCCGGAAAGATCGCGACGGCGGCCGGTACGGCGATGATCATCACGTCGGGCGCGCGGCAAAATCCGCTTGCCGCCATTGATGCCGGCGAGCGGGCGACCTATTTCGGCGCGAGCGCCCATCCGGTGCGCGGCTACAAGACGTGGATCGCTGGCCAACTCGAGCCGGCGGGCCGCATCTCGGTCGATGCCGGCGCGGTGCGGGCGCTTCAGGCGGGCAAATCGCTTCTGCCGGCGGGCGTCACGCTCGTCTCCGGCCAGTTCTCGCGCGGCGACACGGTCGCGATCCTGGGCCCGGACGGAGCGGAAGTCGCACGCGGGCTTGTTGCCTATGACGCAACGGATGCCGTAAAGATCGCGGGACTGAAAACGGCCGAGATCGAGACGGTTCTCGGTTACGAGGCGCGCGCGGCGATGGTCCACCGGGACGATCTCGTCATGTCGCGCGCGGTGGTCGCAGGGTAAGGGAGAGCGTCATGCTCCAGGCGCATGAAGGATCGCGAAACGACGTCGCAGCGCTGATGGCCGGGATCGGCCGCCGCGCGCGGGCGGCGGCGCGACCGTTGGCGCTGGCCTCGGCCGAGCGCAAGCACGCGGCGCTGGTCGGGATGGCTGAGGCCGTTTCGCGGCAGGAGCAGGCGATCTTGTCCGCCAATGCGCTCGACATGGCCAACGGCGAAGAGGCCGGTCTGCCGCCTGCGATGCTCGATCGCCTCAAGCTCGATTCCGGCCGCATCCGCGCGGTCGCCGACGGTATCCGGGCGATCGCCGAACTGAAGGACCCGATCGGCGAAATCATTGCCGAATGGGATCGGCCGAACGGGCTCCACATCGAACGGGTGCGTACGCCGCTCGGCGTGATCGGCGTCATCTATGAAAGCCGGCCGAACGTGACGGCGGATGCCGGCGCGCTTTGCCTCAAGGCGGGTAATGCCGTGATCCTGCGCGGCGGGTCGGATTCGCTCAATTCCTCGCAGGCGATCCATGCCTGCCTCGTCGAGGGGCTGAAATCGGCCGGCTTGCCCGACGATGCGATCCAACTCGTGCCGACGACGGACCGCACCGCGGTCGGCGAGATGCTGACGGGGCTTTCGGGCAATCTCGATGTGATCGTTCCGCGCGGCGGCAAGAGCCTCGTCGGACGCGTGCAGACGGAAGCAAGGGTTCCGGTCTTCGCGCATCTGGAAGGCATCTGCCATCTCTATGTCGATCGCAGCGCCGATCTCGAGATGGCGGTCAAGATTGCCGTCAACGCCAAGATGCGCCGCACCGGCATTTGCGGGTCGGCCGAGACGCTTCTCGTCGATAGGGCGGTAAGCGAGACGCATCTTGTCCCGATCCTCGACGTGCTGGATGCAGCAGGATGCGAAATCCGTGCAGAGGACGAGGTGCGGGCGGTTTTTTCCAAGGCGGTTCCGGCAAAGGAAGAGGACTGGTCGACCGAATATCTCGAAGCGATCATCTCCGTGAAACTGGTCGACGGCGTTTCCGGCGCGATCGACCATATCGAGCGCTATTCGTCACACCATACCGAGGCGATCGTCGCAGATGATAAGGCGGCCGCGGAGCGGTTCTTCAACGAGATCGATTCGGCCATTCTCCTGCACAACGCCTCGACTCAGTTCGCCGATGGCGGCGAGTTCGGCATGGGTGCGGAGATCGGCATCGCGACCGGGCGGATGCACGCGCGCGGGCCGGTGGGGGTGGAGCAGTTGACGTCGTTCAAGTATCGCGTGCGTGGCGCCGGACAGGTGCGGCCATAGCGGGTTCGGCCAGGTCTGCGCGAGGGGGTGCCTCGCGATGAGCCCAACAGGAATCGCACCCCACCACTTGCGAATGCCGCATGTCGAAAAGGGCATGGCGGTGGGGCTTTTCGGCGGATCATTCAATCCGCCGCATGGCGGCCATGGGCTCGTCGCGGAGATCGCGCTGCGTGCGCTTCGGCTCGACCAACTCTGGTGGATCGTCACGCCCGGCAACCCGCTCAAGGCCGGGCGTTCCCAGCTCTCGCTCGCCGAGCGCATCGCGCGTTCCGAAGCGCTGGCTGAAGACCCGCGCATCAAAATCACCGCTTTCGAGGCCGGATCGGCGATCCGATACACGGCCGACATGATCGACCATGTGACGACGCGCAATCCCGGCGTCGATTTCGCCTGGATCATGGGAGCCGACAATCTGCGTGACTTTCACCTCTGGCAGCGCTGGCGCGAGATAGCCTCTACTGTGCCCATCGCGGTGATCGACCGGCCCGGCGCGACGCTCTCCTTCCTGTCGTCGAAGATGGCGCAATCCTTCGGCCGCGCGCGAATCGACGAGACGGATGCCGCCAAGCTCGCCCGCACGCGGCCGCCGGCCTGGACCTTCATCCACGGCCCGCGATCCTCGCTTTCCTCCACGGCGATACGGGCCCGGGACGGATCGTGATCGGATGGCGTGGTCCCGTGTCTTGAAACCTTAACGGGACTCTGCCTATCTATAATGCGGGCAAGATCATCGGATTCGAATGAACGGACCCGACATTAGATCGCTCACTGTTGTTCTTGATCGAAAGGAAAAACGCTGAGAACAGCACTTCAAGGGAAGGCCGAACGCGTGCCTTCGTCGTCCGGGATGAGCCGCATGGTCGAGCCGTCCCAGATTTTGAACTCGGTCCTTGCCAGTCTGGAAGACTCCAAGGCCGAAAACATCGTTCCCATCGACATTCAGGGCAAGTCCAGCCTCGGCGACTACATGGTCGTCGCGTCGGGTCGCTCGCATCGCCATGTCGCAGCGGTCGCCGATCAACTGATCAAAGCGGTCAAGGAGGCAGGGCTGGGTGCGCCGCGGGTCGAGGGTCTGGCCAGTGCCGACTGGGTGCTCGTGGATACGGGCGACATCATCGTGCATATCTTCCGTCCCGAGGTGCGCGAGTTCTACAACATCGAAAAGATGTGGCAGGCTCCCGATCTCGACGATGAGACGGTGCACTAGACCGTGGACGTCGACGTCCACCGGCTCGAAATGCCCGCCGCTGGCGGGGGAGATGAGTTCGGCCTGAAAGCGGAGCGCCCTGTTTGCGCCTTTCCATCCACGCGGTCGGCCGCATGAAGGCCGGGCCTGAGCGAGATCTCGTCGCGCGCTATCTCGACCGCCTCGCCAAGGCGGGGCCAGCGGTCGGCATGGAATTTTCCGGTGTCGCCGAAATCGCCGAAAGCCAGGCGCGCAGCGCCGGGCAGCGGATGCGCGAGGAGGCCGAAAGGCTGGAAGCCGTGCTGGGCGATAGTGCTCTCGTGCTGCTCGACGAGCGCGGCAAGAACATGACCTCCACTGCCTTCGCGACCTATTTGTCGCGCCATATCGACGGCGGGCGCAAGTCCATGGTCGTCGCGATCGGCGGGGCCGACGGGCACGATCCGGCCCTGCGCGACAGGGCGGACCTCGTCCTGTCCTTCGGGGCATTGACCTGGCCGCACCAGATCGTCCGGGTGCTTCTGGCCGAACAACTCTATCGCGCCTCGACGATCCTTTCGAACCATCCCTACCACCGGGCCTGACATGGTTGATCGTTCCTTAACGATCGCGCGCCAGGATCGGCGGGGACGATTCGGATTGGACGCAAACCGGTGCAGTATTTCTCCAGGACAGGCAGAACCGGGCGGTTCGCATTGGCTCTGCTGATGCTGAGTGCGATTGCGCTGCCCGCTCATGCCAGCCCGGAAGAGGGCGACATCGCGGCGATGGAATTGCGGCACGCGCAATCGACTGAAGAATATCAGGAAATCCAGTCTCAAATCGCACTGACCGGCGAGCGGCAGGCCGAACTGGAAGCCGAGATCGACGCCGTGCGCAAGGATCATGCGGCACTTTCGTCTGCGCTGGTGCAGGCGGCGAAGACCGAACGAAAGCTTCAGCAGGACATCGAGGATATCGCCGCGAGGCTCGAAGGAATGCGTTTTCAGGAAGACCGCTTGCGGACCTCGCTCGGTGAGCGACGCGAGCTGCTCGGCGAGGTTCTTGCCGCGCTGCAACGAATGGGCCTCCACCCGCCGCCTGCCATCCTCGTCAAGCCGGAAGACGCGCTCGCATCGGTGCGCAGCGCCATCCTGCTTGGCTCGGTCGTGCCGGAAATGCGGGCCGAAACAGCCGAACTTCTTGGCGACCTGAAGGAATTGTCGTCGCTGAAAGCCTTGATCGAGGACGAGCGAGCGCGTCTCTTCCGCACGGTCGCCGACCAGGCCGGCGAGAAACACCGGCTTTCGGGCCTGATCGCGGAAAAGCAGAAGCTCGAAGAGCGCTCGACGGCGAATCTTGCCGAAGAACAGGCGCGCTCCGAAGAGATGGCCGAGCGTGCCGGGACGCTCCAGGATCTGATTGCATCACTCGAAAGTGACATTTCCGGCGCACGCGAAGCGGCGGAGGAGGCGCAGCGTGCAGCCGAGACGGCGCGGCGGCGATTGCCGCCGGCGCGCGCGCCGAACCTCGCTGCCAGCCTTCCCTTCGAGGCGCTCAAGAACCAGGTGGAATTGCCCGTTGCCGGCAGTATCGGACCCCGTTTCGGCGAGCCCGACGATGCCGGACGCCCCCTCATGGGCGACATGGTTAAAACACATTCGGGCGCAATCGTCACGGCTCCGGCGGCCGGGGCCGTTCTCTATGCGGGACCGTTCAGATCCTATGGACAACTCTTGATCCTGAATGTCGGCGAGGGCTATCATGTCGTTCTGGCGGGACTGGGACGGGTGAGCGTGTCGCTCGGACAGACGCTGATGGCGGGCGAACCGGTCGGCGCCATGGGAGAGGCGAGGGTGGCAAGCGCCGCCGCCTTCGGAAGCAGGAACAATAGCCCGGAACTTTATGTCGAGTTCCGAAGGCAAGGCAAACCCGTCGATCCCTCACCATGGTGGGCGGAGCGCAGTTCTGGAAGGACAGGAAATGATACGTAGAATGTCTCTTCTGCTTGCCGGTGCGTTGATGGGCGCGTCCGCGATGAGCCTCGTTCACGGCGGTGCCGGAACGTCGGCGAATGCGGCCGGCTCCGAGACCTACCGGCAACTGGCGATCTTCGGAGACATCTTCGAACGCGTGCGTGCCCAGTATGTGACCGAGCCCGAGGATGCCAAGTTGATCGAAAACGCGATCAACGGCATGTTGACCTCGCTCGATCCGCATTCCTCCTATCTGACGCCGGACGCCGCGCAGGACATGCGCGTGCAGACACGCGGCGAGTTCGGCGGCCTCGGCATCGAAGTGACGATGGAAGACAACCTCGTGAAGGTGATTTCGCCGATTGAGGATACGCCGGCCGCGCGCGCCGGGGTTCTCGCGGGCGACCTGATCTCCGCCATCGACGGCGAGGAGGTTCGCGGACTGACGCTGGCCGACGCGGTCGACAAGATGCGCGGCAAGGTCGACACGTCGATCGAATTGACGATTCTGCGCGAAGGCGCGCCGGAACCGATCAAGATCGAGATCGTGCGCGACATCATCAAGGTTCGCGCGGTGCGCCACCGCGTCGAGGAGGACATCGGCTACATCAAGATCAACTCCTTCACAGAGAAGACACAGGACGATCTCAATGCAGCGATCGAGGCCATCAAGGCCGAGATTCCGGACGAGAAGCTCAAGGGCTACGTGCTCGACATGCGGCTCAATCCGGGCGGTCTGCTCGACCAGTCGGTGAGCGTCGCCGACACGTTCCTCGACCGTGGCGAAATCGTCTCGACGCGCGGCCGGGAAGCATCGAACGTGACGCGGTTCGATTCGCGGCCGGGCGATGCGATCGACGGCAAGCCGCTGATCGTGCTCGTCAATGGCGGCTCGGCCAGCGCCTCTGAGATCGTTGCCGGTGCATTGCAGGATCATCGCCGCGCCACCGTCGTCGGCTCGCAATCCTTCGGCAAGGGGTCGGTCCAGACGATCATTCCGCTCGGCGAAAGCGGTGCGTTGCGCCTGACGACGGCGCTCTACTACACCCCCGCCGGCACCTCGATCCAGGGCAAGGGCATCACACCTGACATCCTGGTCGACCAGCCGCTGCCGGAAGAACTCAGGAGTGCGGCTTCCGGGGCCGCTCGCGGTGAATCCGCTCTTCCGGGCCATATTCGCGGTGCCGAGGAGAGCGACGAGGGTTCGGGCTCGTCGGCCTATGTGCCGCCGGAGCCGGAAGACGACATTCAGCTCAACTACGCCTATGACCTGATCCGCGGCGAGAAGACCGATCCGGCCTTCCCGCCCAATCCGGACCGGGCGGTGCTTCAGCAGTAAGGGAGCGACCATTCGATCGGGCCGGCGAAGGCGACTTCGCCGGCCTTTTTGCATATTCGCGGCGAATGCACGATCTTCGCGAAAACGATTCGATGCTGAGGGCGTGCGGTGCTGGACTTTGGCGACAGGGAAATCGACCGGCCGATCGGCCAGGGAACGCGCGAGCGCTTGCCGCATGGCCGTGCCGGCCGGCGAACTGTTTTCGGTTCCGCCCTCTGCGCCGTTGCGATTCTCGGCCTTTCGGTCCTCGCGGCGCTTCACGATGACGGGCTGCGCACGCCGCCGCCTTTCGTCGTCGCCACCACGCAGCCCGAGCCCGCTGCCTTGCCCGTCGAGGCGGAAGAGCGTTCCGGCCCGTCCATAACGCGTGTTCAGCCGCGCGCCGATTCCGACAGTCCCAGCGTCGTCGTGATCCGCGATCCGTCCGGCCTGTCGCACAATTCCGCGACGGCCCATCTGCCGGATCCGGAACTCGTCGAACGATCCGACTACGGTCCCTTGCCCCGACGGTCCGCCGAAGGCCGTCGGCCGTTCGATGCCTATGCGCGGCCGTGGTCGGGTGCGCGCGGCGCACGCATCGCCGTCGTCGTGGGGGGGCTCGGTCTGTCGCAGACGGGAACGCAGCGCGCGATCGAGGTGCTGCCGGCCGAAGTGACGCTCGCCTTCGCACCGGCCGGAAACAGCCTCGACCGGTGGATGCAGACGGCGCGGCGCAAGGGCCATGAACTCCTGATGCAAATTCCGCTCGAACCGTTCGATTATCCCAATGTCGATCCGGGGCGAGGGACCTTGACCATCGATGCCGATCCGATGTCGTTTCGCGAAGACCTTTACTGGACGCTGGGCCGGATGACCAATTATGCCGGCGTCATGAACCATATGGGCGGGCGCTTCGTCACCGATGACGATGCGATGAAGGCCCTGATGACCGAATTGTCCGATCGGGGGCTGGGCTATCTGGACGACGGCGCGTCCGCGCGCAGCATCGCGGAGGCACAGGCGGCGTCGGCGGGCGTTCCTTTCGCCGCCTCGTCCGTCGCAATCGACACGGTGCGCGAGCGCGGGGAAATCCTGAAGAAGCTCGACGAGGCCGAACGCGTCGCCCGTGCGACCGGCTCGGCCATCGCGGTCGGCGCCGGTTTCGACGTCACGGTCGACGCGGTGGCGGCATGGATTTCCGAGGCGCGGCTGCGCGGGATCGAGATCGTCGGATATTCGGCCCTCGCCAACGATCCGGAACGCAGATAGGCAGGAAGGATGAAGAGCAAGCTTCCCTACCGGCCATGCGTCGGAATCATGGTTCTGAACCGCGACGGCCTCGTCTGGGTCGGTCGGCGCATTGCCGAACCCGATGGCGAAATGGCCGGTGCAGCGCAGCTCTGGCAAATGCCGCAAGGGGGAATCGACGCGGGCGAAGATCCGCTCGAAGCGGCGCGCCGCGAATTGTTCGAGGAAACCGGCATGAAGTCCGTGTCGCTGATCGAAACGGCGCCGGACTGGATCAATTACGACCTCCCGCCGCATCTCGTCGGCGTCGCTCTCAAGGGGAAATATTGCGGCCAGACCCAGCGCTGGTTCGCCTTCCGTTTCGAAGGCAGCGACGACGAGATCGCCATCGATCCGCCTCGGGGCGGCCATATGGCGGAGTTCGACGCCTGGGACTGGAAACCGATGGCGGACCTACCGGACCTTATCGTGCCGTTCAAGCGCGGCGTTTACGAGGCGGTCGTCGACGCGTTTCGCCATCTGGCGGGCGAGCGTTCGCCGGCATGACCTTTTCACTCATCGCGCGCTGTACGCGCACCGGACAATTCGGCATCGGCGCCGTCACCGCCATGCCGGCGGTCGGCAAACTGCTGACCTATGCATGGCCGGGCAGGGGTGCCGTCGCCACCCAGGCGCTGGTCAATCCCTATCTGGGCATCGACGGCATCGGTCTTCTGCGCGATGGCAAGAATTCCGACGAGGTTCTCGACCTCCTCAAGGAAGGCGATCCCGAGGTCGACAACCGGCAATTCGCCATTCTCGACAGGACAGGTCATGGCGCGGTATGGACCGGGGCGAAGTGCATCGACTGGGCTGGACACGCCGTCTTTCCGAACCTGACGATCCAGGGCAACCGGCTGGAGGGCCCGCAGGTGATCGCCGCCATCCGGGACGCTTTCGAGGCCCATGCGGATCTGCCGCTCGCCGGTCGACTGGTCGAGGCGATCGCCGCCGGCGATGCTTGGGGTGGGGATCGCAAGGAAGAACTGTCGTCCACCATTTATGTGGTCGATACGGAAGAATATCCGCTCTGGGACGTTCGGGTGGATCACCATCAACATCCCATCGCGGAACTGCGCCGGGTCTACGGCATCTTTTCGCGCGATCTTTATCCTCATATCAAACGCATGTCGACGCGGGCCAATCCCATGGGGGAGATCGACGACCGGGCCGTCTGATCTTGAAATTTGAAGAATTGTTCAGCATTCGTGCCTAAGACTTGTATTCCGGCAAGTGTCGCGTCTATAGCGTGTTAACAAATCTTGATGATCACGCGGCGCGTGGTCGTGGCAAGAGTTCGCCGTGTCAGACAGCAGGACGAAACCGATGACGAGACGTTATTTCGGAACCGACGGGATTCGCGGTCGCGCCAACAAATTTCCGATGACGGCCGAGACCGCAATGCGCGTCGGCATGGCGACGGGCCTATCCTTCCAGCGCGGCAGCCATCGACATCGCGTTGTCATCGGAAAGGACACGCGGCTGTCCGGCTACATGATCGAGAACGCCATGGTGGCCGGCTTCTGCGCGGCCGGAATGGACGTCTTCCTGCTCGGCCCGATCCCCACGCCCGCCGTCGCCATGCTGGCGCGCTCGCTGCGCGCCGATATCGGCGTGATGATCTCGGCGTCGCACAATCCGTTCTACGACAATGGCATCAAGCTGTTCGGTCCCGATGGCTACAAGCTCTCCGATGCCATCGAGCAGGGGATCGAGGACATGATCGACGGCGATCTCGATCAGGCGCTGGCAACCTCCGACGGACTCGGGCGCGCCAAGCGCATCGACGGCGTGCATGATCGCTATATCGAATTCGCCAAACGCACCTTGCCACGCGCCATGTCGCTCAACGGCCTGCGCGTCGTCGTCGACTGCGCCAACGGCGCGGCCTACAAGGTGGCGCCGAACGCCTTGTGGGAACTGGGCGCGGATGTCGTCACCATCAATGACGAGCCGAACG
Organism: Mesorhizobium sp. YIM 152430; assembly: GCF_029210365.1. Classification (GTDB taxonomy): domain Bacteria; phylum Pseudomonadota; class Alphaproteobacteria; order Rhizobiales; family Rhizobiaceae; genus Aliihoeflea. The sequence continues at coordinate 97,968 of NZ_JARGES010000020.1, read as the reverse complement.
GCTTCAACATCAACGAAGATTGCGGCTCGACGCATCCGTTGGCCCTGTCGAAGAAGGTGCATGAGGTGCGCGCCGATATCGGCATTGCGCTCGATGGTGACGCCGACCGCGTCGTCATCGTCGACGAGAACGGCACCGTGATCGACGGCGACCAGATCATGGCGCTGATCGCGGAGACCTGGCATCAGGCGGGGCGCCTCAATGGCGGCGGTCTGGTCGCTACCATCATGTCCAATCTCGGGCTCGAGCGCTTCATCAAGGACAAGGGCCTCGAGCTCTTCCGGACCAAGGTCGGCGATCGCTACGTGGTCGAGCATATGCGCGCACACGGCTTCAATGTCGGCGGCGAACAATCGGGCCATGTCGTGCTCACGGATTTCTCCACGACGGGGGATGGTCTGGTTTGCGCTCTTCAGGTGCTCGCCTGCGTCAAGAGGGCAGGCAAGCCGGTGAGCGAGGTGTGCAGGAAGTTCGAGCCGGTGCCGCAACTGCTCAAGAATGTCCGGTTTTCTGGCGGTTCGCCGCTCGAGACGGAGACCGTCAAGGAAGCCATCCGCGACGCGCAGTCGACGCTCGGCGCTTCGGGCCGCGTCGTCATCCGCCCGTCCGGCACGGAGCCGCTGATCCGGGTCATGGCCGAGGCTGACGACCGCTCGATGGTCGAAAAAGTCGTCGACGATCTTGTCGGCGTGATCGGAAACGCGCGCAGCGCCGCCTGAAAGACGGTCTGAGCCGACAAGAAAGCCTTCCGACATCCCGGCAGGCTTTCGTCGTTTGGGGCGTTCACAAAGCAAAAATAACCCGCGATCAAGGTAAAGAATTAGGGTTAAGGGCCATTTAACCTTTCTGCGCGATTCTTCGTCCGTGCCATTTCCGGGGGTGATCAGACGAGCCCGGCGTCTGTGAGGATGAAGATCATGAAACTCAGCATTGTCGCGGCCCTTGCGGCCGGTGCCGTTCTCGCCCTGCCGGTCGTGCCGTCGACCGCCGCAGACATCTACGTTCCGCCGGTCTATGAAGCGCCCGTTCCCGTGCCGCAGTTCGGCGGCTGGTATCTGCGTGGCCATGTCGGCATGAGCAACCAGCATTATGACGGGCTCGACTACGAATATTTCGAGGTGCCGGGCTTCACCCAGACATGGCTCGACGAGGGCGGGTTCGCCTCCGCACCGCTCGTCGGGGCAGGCATCGGCTATGCCTTCAATGACTGGCTGCGCGCCGACGTGACGGCCGAATATCGCGGCAAGGCAAGTTTCTACGCGCTCGATACGTTCACCAATGACGCCACCGGCGCTCTGGCGGGAACGAATTCCTACACCGCCACCAAGTCCGAACTTCTGCTCCTGGCCAACGCCTATGCGGATCTCGGCAATTTCGGCGGCGTCTCGCCCTATATCGGCGCCGGTATCGGCGCTTCGCGCAATACGATCGCGCATTTCAACGACACCAACGTGTTCTCGAATGCGGGCGGCTACGCGCCGAAGAAGTCGCAGTGGGAAATGGCCTGGGCGCTTCATGCGGGTCTCGGCTATGCGGTCACCGACCAACTCACCATGGACCTCGGCTACAGCTATGTTCATCTCGGCGACGGAAAGACCGGCGTCGCACAGAATTACGACCCCGCCTTCTCGCGGCCCAATGACGGCTTCACCTTCAATGATCTCGCCTCGCACGATCTGAAGCTGGGCTTCCGCTACAAGTTCCACTGACCCGCCTTCTGGCGACACAAGAGGCCCGGCAGCGTCCGGGCCTCTTTTCGTTCGAGGCACACGCTGCGGTTTATGCTTAACCGTGAATTAACCGGCATGGTTAATGATCGTTCGCATCAGGGATTCGGCACTGTTAGCCGCCGTCATTGGGAGTTCACGCTGATGCCAACGATTCTCCGCCTTGCCGCCTCCGCGGCGTTGCTTGCGGCGCTCGCCGGTCCGTCACTCGCCGCCGACTACGATCCACCGATCTTCATCGAGCAGGCGCCCGAATATGTTCCGGTCGAAATCGGCTCGGGCTGGTATCTGCGCGGCGACGTCACCTACATGGTCGACGATCCGCTCTACGAATTCACCTTCCTCGGCGAGGAGACGCGCAACAATCGCTTCGGCGGGTCGGTCGGCATTGGCTATCACTTCAACGACATCCTGCGGGGTGATGTGAGCATCGGCCTGCTTGCCAGCGACCGCTTCAGCGCGACGAGCGGCATGGAACGGCGCGATGCCAAATACGACGCGTGGTATGGAATGGCCAACGCCTATCTCGACCTCGGCACGGTTGCCGGGTTCACGCCCTATATCGGCGCCGGCGCCGGTCTTCTTCACACCCGCCAAAACTACAGCCGCACAATCGCAGGGACGAGTTTCCCGCCGAGCTACGACGAAAACCAGACGAACTTCGCCTATGCGCTCAACGCCGGCATCAACTATCAGGTCGCCGACAATGTCTCGCTCGACTTCGGCTACCAGTATGTCGATTCGCCTAGGGCAGAGTATCGGAACTCGGATACGTTCGCTGTCGAGCGCGGCATCGACTTCCACCAGGTCAAGGTCGGCCTTCGCTACGATCTCTGGTAGGCTGACACCTCAGCGGTCTGGAACGCCGGCCGGGGGCCGGCGTTTTCGTTTCTACTGCGGCTGATCGCCGTTCTCTTCTGCGATCGGGGCGAGCGCGGCCCAGGCCCTCAGCGCTTCCTGGAAGACACGGTCGCCGGGAATGCCCTTTTCCATCGTCATCAGCGCGCGGCGTCCCGAACCATAGGTGATCGGGATGTCGATCCAGCTCTGGCGACGCAAGAGCGTTGTGTTCGCCTCGACCTCGGCGGACGAGTCCGACAGGGCGACGAGGAAGAAGCCGTCCGCGATCTTGGCCGGAATGCCGATCAACGGGTTGCCGGCCGCCTGCTCGGTGTCCTTCATCGCCACGCGCAGCACGTTGTCGATCGAGCCGCCCGAGAAATCGTCGGATGTCAGGAAGATCATCTCGATGATGTGGCTGGCCGGCAGCGACTGGTCGCCATTGCGGCGGATCGTCATGCGTAGTTGAAGGTCCCGCGCGGGGATCGTGACCTCGGCGCGGATGGCGGCCTCCGGCGGCAGGTCGCCGCCCGGCGATTCCTGCACCAGAGACCACAGGATCGTGCCCGATTCGGCCGACCCTTCCGCATTGGCCGTGCGCTCCTCGTAGAAGATCGCGCGCTGACCGACCGCGAGTTGTGGCTGATCCTGGTCCTGATCTTCGCCGGCGGCAGGGCCGGACGTCGCACCCTGCGCCTGCCCGGACGGCGTGACCGCGGCGACCGACGTTCCCTCGCCGATCGTCGGTTCCTCGCCGGCGACGCCCTCGTCGACCTCGGTCCCGTCGGGGAGCAGACGCTGCGTGAACTTCTCGGCCTCGGCGGCAGGTGTCTCCGCCGCTGCATCGGCTTCGGCCTCGTCAGCCGGCGCGGATGCGACGTCCGTCTCCTCCGGCTCGGCAGGCGTCGGCTCGGTCGCGACTGTTTGCGGCGCGGAGCCGAACATCGAGGCGAAGTCGTCGCGATTGAGCCAGATGCCGTAGCCGGCGCCCGCAACCACGATCAACACCAGAAGCGCGGCGATCAGGCCGGTACTGGCTCCTCGCTTCTTGCGAACGGGAACGCGCGGCGCATAGAGCGGCTGCCCGCCTGCGACATCCGCCTCATAGTCGTCCGCACGCAGCGCCGCCCGGTCCGTATGCGCGTCGTCGCCGAAGACGTCACGCTGCGCATCTTCCTGCCACTGTGCATCGTCGGCATAGGAATCCGAGTAGGGCCGCTCGGCATCATAATCGTCCTCATAGCCTGCGATGTCCGCTTGCCCGGCATCAGCCGCAGCAGCCGGTTCGTCGTAGATCTCGTCGGCCGGACGCGACGCCACCGGATGGTAAGGCTCATCCGCGTAATCGGTCGCTTCGCCGCGAGACGGAGGCGCTTCTTCCTGTTCCTCGCCGAAAAAATTCGAGAAATCCTGCTCGAAATCCGGATCGGCCGCAGGCGGCGGCGCGGCATACTCGTTGCGAACCTGGACGATCGCCGCCTCGAGTGACTGTCGCTGGCGATCGGCAACTGCGGGCGGTGGCGGCGGGTTGAGCGCGGCGAGCTTGGCCTCGATCGTCGCCCGCGCCTTGTCATAGACCTTCTCGCGCATCTGCGGAGAATTGTCCTTGAGGCCGTCGATCGTCTTCTTCAGAACCGCTACGAAATCTGCCATGCGAAACTATGCCTTATCTGGCTTCCGTTACCCGGAAGTCAGGGTCCCTATGCGAACCCGAAACTAGTCTTGAAAGGGATCGGTCACAAGTATGGTGTCGTCGCGCTCGGGGCTGGTCGAGAGCAGCGCGACGGGCGCGCCGATCAACTCTTCGATATAGCGCACATACTTGACCGCCTGGGCCGGCAGGTCGTTCCACGAACGCGCATTGGCGGTCGTGCCCTTCCAGCCTTCGAGCGTCTCGTAGATCGGCTCGACGCGCGCCTGCGCGCCCTGGCTGGCCGGCAGATAGTCGATCACCTCGCCGTCGAGGCGATAGCCGGTACAGACCTTGATCTCCTCCAGCCCGTCGAGAACGTCGAGCTTGGTCAGGGCGATGCCGTCGATGCCGTTGACCGCGACCGCCTGGCGCACGAGCACGGAATCGAACCAGCCGCAACGGCGCTTGCGGCCGGTCACGGTGCCGAATTCGCGGCCGCGCGTGCCGAGGAATTCGCCGACCTCGTTGTCCTGCTCGCTCGGGAACGGGCCCTCGCCGACGCGCGTCGTATAGGCTTTGGTGATACCCAGCACATAGCCGATCGCGCCGGGTCCCACGCCCGCGCCCGTCGCGGCCTGGCCGGCCACCGTGTTGGACGAGGTCACGAACGGATAGGTGCCGTGGTCGATGTCGAGAAGCGTGCCCTGCGCACCCTCGAAAAGGATGCGCTCGCCGGCACGGCGGGCATCGTCGAGGACTTTCCAGACACGGTCCATATAGGGAAGGATCTGGTCGGCGATCGACGTCAGTTCCTCCATGATCGTCTCATGGCCTACCTCGCCATGGCCCAGTCCGCGGCGCAGCGCATTGTGGTGCGTGAGCAGCCGGTCGACCTTGGCAGGCAAGGTTTCAAGGTCGGCGAGATCCATGACGCGCACCGCGCGGCGGCCGACCTTGTCTTCATAGGCGGGACCGATGCCGCGACGCGTGGTGCCGATCTTCGTGCCCGAATTCGATGCCGCATCCTCGCGGAAACCGTCGAGTTCGCGGTGGAGCGAGAGGATGAGAGCCGTGTTCTCGGCGATCTTCAGCCGGTCCGGCCCGATCTCGACACCCTGCTCCTTGAGACGCGTCATCTCGGCGACGAAGGCGTGCGGGTCGAAGACGACGCCATTGCCGATGATCGACATCTTGCCGGGGCGCACGACGCCCGAGGGCAGCAGCGACAGCTTGTAGACCTTGCCGTCGACGACCAGCGTGTGGCCGGCATTGTGGCCGCCTTGAAAGCGAACGACGACATCGGCTCGCTCGGAAAGCCAGTCGACGATCTTGCCCTTGCCCTCGTCGCCCCACTGCGAACCGACGACCACCACATTGGCCATGAAAACCTATCCTCATCCGTTCGGAGCACATGCCCCTGCAAAAACGAGAGCCTCTATAGCGGGCAATCATGGCATAGGCGACCCCTTCACGCGCGAAAGCTTGCGCTCTGGGTCAATCATTATTTGTTCGCGGCCGGGTTTACCCTGCGGTTGCCGGTGAATAGACAGAAGGCCCTCGCCGACGAAGGCCGCCATGGTTCGCACCGCCTATGTTCTTCTTTTTCTCACGGCCCTGATGTGGGCGGGCAACGCTATCGCCGGCAAGCTCGCCATCGGTCACATTTCGCCGATGATGCTGACCTTTGCGCGCTGGGCCATCGGCCTTGTCGTGATCGGCCTGATCGGCTGGAAGCAGTTGAAGCGCGACTGGAAGGCGGCGCGCGGCAAGCTCGCCCTGCTGTTCATTCTCGGCGCGGCGGGGTTTGCCTGGTTCAACGCGGCGCTCTACAGCGCGCTTCTCTTTACCTCGGCGATCAACGTCTCGATCGAGCAGGCGGCGATGCCCATGGTCATCATGGCGGCGAACTTCCTGCTTTTCGCCATGCGCGTGACATGGGCGCAGATCGCCGGCTTCGTGCTCTCCATCGTCGGCGTGGCGATCGTCGCCAGCCATGGCGAACTGGCGCGTCTCGTCGGGCTTGAAATCAATCGGGGCGACGCGCTCATGGTCCTCGCCGTCCTGCTCTACAGCGGATACACCGTGGCCCTGCGCTTCAAGCCGGCGATCCACTGGCAAAGCGTGATGATCGTCATGGTGTTCGGCGCGGTGGCCGCCTCCCTGCCATTCGTCGTTTGGGAGGCCGCGACCGACCGGCTGATACTGCCCGATGCGCGCGGATGGGCGATCGTCGCCTACACCGCGCTCTTTCCTTCGCTCCTGTCGCAGATCTTCTTCATGCGCGGCGTCGAATTGATCGGCGCGAACCGGGCGGGATTGTTCATCAATCTCGTGCCGATCCTCGGCACGCTCCTGTCGATCGTCATCCTCGGGGAAGCGTTCGAGCCCTTCCACGCCGTCGCCATGGTGCTGGTCATGGGCGGCATCGCGATGGCCGAAATCAGCGGCCGGCGTGCGGCTGCTCGGGCCAAGGGAAACAATGGCCCGCTCGCGCGTTGAAGGGCACCCCTTCAAACCTGTGAGACAAAATGGACGTCATCCGCATCATCGCCGCAATCATCCTGCCGCCGCTGGGCGTATTCCTGCAGGTCGGCTTCGGCCTCCACTTCTGGCTCAACATCGTGCTGACGCTGCTCGGCTACATTCCGGGCATCATCCACGCCATCTGGGTCGTGCTACGCAAATGATCGCGACCGCCGCGCCGCGAATCGAACGGCCCGCGCCCGATTTCGCCAAGGAGTTGGACGAGGTCCGCCGTCTGGCGAAGCTTCTCGACACGCGCTGGAAGATTCCCGGCATTGGCGTGCGTTTCGGCATCGATCCGGTTCTCGGTCTCATCCCCGGCGCCGGTGATCTCGTGGCCGGTGCGATCTCGACCTATGTCATCGTCAAGGCGCACCGTCTGGGCGCGCCGAAGTCGATGCTCGTCAGGATGGCCGGCAATGTCGCGGTCGATACGGTCGTCGGCTCGGTGCCGATCCTCGGCTCCGTCTTCGACCTCTTCTACAAGGCGTCGACGCGCAATTTGCGCCTACTCCAGACCCATCTGGAAGACCGCGACAAAATATGAGAAAGGCGCGGAGCGATCCGCGCCTTTCGAGACGGACCTGTTCAGCCCGCAATGTCGAACTGAAGCGGCTTGGCCGATTCGATGGCCGGATGAGAGCGAACTTCTTCCAGCACCTTTTCCGGGAAAGGCGCATCGAGATAGAGGAGCGCGATGGCATCGCCCCCCGGCCGGTTTCGACCGAGCTGGAAATTGGCGATGTTGACGCCGTTGGTGCCGCAGACGGTGCCGAGAAGGCCGATGATGCCGGGTGCATCGGCATTTGTGGTGTAAAGCATGTGCTCGCCCACTTCCGCGTCCAGATTGATGCCCTTGATCTGGATGAAGCGCGGCTTGCCGTCCGAAAAGCAGGTGCCGGCGATCGAGCGCGTCTTGGTCCTGGTCGTCACGTTGAGACGGATATAGCCGTCGAAGACGCCCGACTTGTCGCGACGCACCTCGGAGAGGACGATGCCGCGTTCCTTCGCCATGATCGGCGCTGAGACCATGTTGACGTCGGCAACCTGCGGCCGGATCAGCCCGGCCAGCGCTGCCGAGACCAGAGCGCGCGTGTTCATCGCCGCCGTATTGCCGTCGAACAGGATTTCGACTTCCTGGATCGGCTCTTCGGTCACCTGGCCGACGAAGGCCCCCAGCACCTCGGCAAGCTTGATGAAGGGCTTGAGCCGCGGCGCTTCCTCGGCCGTGATCGAGGGCATGTTGATGGCGTTCGAAACCGCGCCCTTGACGAGATAGTCCGCCATCTGCTCGGCGACCTGGAGCGCGACATTCTCCTGCGCTTCGGAGGTCGCGGCGCCCAGATGCGGTGTCACGACGACGTTCTCCATGCCGAAAAGCGGACTTTCGGTCGCAGGCTCGACCTCGAAGACGTCGATGCCGGCGCCGGCGACCTTGCCGGATTTCAACGCCTCGATCAGGTCGGCCTCGACGATCAGGCCGCCGCGTGCGCAGTTGATGATCCTGACGCCGTCTTTCATCTTCGCCAGCGCTTGCCTGTCGATGATGCCCCGCGTCTTGTCGGTCATCGGCGTGTGCAGCGTGATGAAGTCGGAGCGGGCGAAGATTTCGTCGAGTTCGACCTTCTCCACGCCCAGTTCCTGCGCCCGGCCTTCCGAGAGGAACGGATCGAAGGCGATGACATGCATCTTCAGGCCGACGCCGCGCATGGCGACGATGGAGCCGATATTGCCGCAGCCGATGACGCCCAGCGTCTTGCCGGTGATCTCGACGCCCATGAAGCGGTTCTTCTCCCACTTGCCGGCATGGGTCGAGGCATTCGCCTCCGGCAGCTGCCGGGCAACCGCGAACATCAGCGCGATTGCGTGTTCGGCTGTCGTGATCGAATTGCCGAAGGGCGTGTTCATCACGATGATGCCGCGCCGCGAGGCGGCAGGGATGTCGACATTGTCGACGCCGATGCCCGCGCGTCCGACGACCTTGAGATTGGTCGCGGCGGCGATCAGCTTCTCGGTGACCTTTGTCGCAGAGCGGATGGCGAGGCCGTCATACTGGCCGATGACTTCGTGCAGCTTTTCCTTGTCCTTGCCCAGATCGGGCAGATAGTCGACCTCGACGCCGCGATCCTTGAAGATCTGGACGGCGGTGGGCGAAAGCTTGTCGGATACGAGTACGCGGGGCGCCATGGCTGGCCTCCTTGAAATGATGCGAGATGGGGAAAGCGGAAGCCGCTTGGCAGCTTCCTGAAAATTTCAGGCAGCCGCCTTCAGCGCGGCCTTCTGCGAGGCGAAGGCCCAGTCGAGCCATGGCGTCAGCTTTTGAAGATCGGCGGTCTCGACGGTCGCACCCGCCCAGATCCGCAGGCCGGCAGGCGCGTCGCGATAGGCGCCGATGTCGAAGGCGACGCCTTCCTTTTCGAGCGCCGAGACCATCGCCTTGGCGAAAGCCTGCTGCGCATCATCGGAAAGCGCGGTGAACTCGGAATCGACGATCGACAGGCAGACCGACGTGTTCGAGCGGGTCTCCGGCACGACCGCCAGATGTCCGGCCCATTGCGAGCCGGCAACAAAGTCGTCGAGCACCTTGAAATTTGCATCGGCGCGCGCGACGAGCCCGTCGAGCCCGCCGACCGACTGCGCCCATTGCAGCGCGTCGATATAGTCTTCGACGCACAGCATGGACGGCGTGTTGATCGTCTCGCCCTTGAAGATGCCCTCGATCAGCTTGCCGCCCGAGGTCAGGCGGAAGATCTTCGGCAGCGGCCAGGCCGGCTTGTAGCTTTCGAGCCGGGCGACGGCACGCGGCGACAGGATCAGCATCCCGTGCGCGGCCTCGCCGCCGAGCACCTTCTGCCAGGAGAAGGTGACGACATCGAGCTTGGAAAAGTCGAGACGCTGTGCAAAGGCGGCGGACGTCGCATCGCAGATCGTCAGACCGGCGCGGTCGGACGGGATGAAATCGCCGTTCGGCACGCGCACGCCGGAAGTGGTGCCGTTCCAGGTGAAGACAACGTCGCGGTCGAAGTCGATCTGCGAAAGGTCTGGCAGCGCGCCATAAGGCGCCTCGATCTTGCGCGCATCGTCGAGCTTGAGCTGCTTCAATACGTCCGTGATCCAGCCCGAGCCGAACGATTCCCAGGCGACCATGTCGACGCCGCGCTCGCCGAGCAGCGACCAGAGCGCCATCTCGACGGCTCCGGTGTCGGAAGCCGGCACGATGCCGATGCGATAGTCGGCGGGCACCTGGAGGACTTCGCGAGTCAGGTCGATGGCCTGTTGCAGCTTCGTCTTGCCGATCTTGGCGCGATGCGAGCGGCCAAGCGGGGCATCGGCGAGCACATCGAGCGACCAGCCGGGACGCTTCGAGCAGGGACCTGAGGAGAAATTGGGATTTGCCGGACGCACTTCCGGCTTGGACGCCGCACGGATTGCGGGCGTGGAATTGGTCGTCGTCATGGTTCTATCCTTCCAGATAGCTGGCCCCTCGTTGGGGAGGGGTGGCCCACTGACGGCGATATTCCTTCCCCCGCACGGCGTCAAGAGGATTGTTTGCGTCGCTTCTGGAGCAGGCGCAACGCAAAGGGGCCGCCCGTAGCCGGCCCCTTTTGGCGGGTGTTCTGCCGTTTATCCGTCCGCCTTATCGGTCAGCGCGCGTCGGCGTCGATGGTGCGCAAGGACTGGGCCTGACGCCGCGCTGCCGCCTTGACCGCGTCCTGAACCTTTTCGAACGCACGCACCTCGATCTGGCGAACGCGCTCGCGGCTGATGTCGAACTCGCCGGAAAGCTCTTCCAGCGTCATCGGGTCTTCCGCGAGCCTGCGCGCCTCGAAGATGCGCCGTTCACGTTCGTTGAGGACGCCCATCGCATCGCTGAGCAGCGAGCGGCGGCTTTCGAGTTCATCCTGCTGGACGAGCATCTCTTCCTGGCTTTCGTGGTCGTCCACCAGCCAGTCCTGCCATTCACCGGATTCGCCTTCCGTCGCGCGGATGGGTGCGTTCAGCGAGGCGTCACCCGAAAGCCGACGATTCATCGACACGACTTCTTCCTCGGAAACGTTGAGGCGCGTCGCGATCTCGGTGATGTGTTCGGGCTTCAGGTCGCCTTCGTCAAGCGCCTGGATCTTGCCCTTCACCTTGCGCAGATTGAAGAACAGCCGCTTCTGGTTGGCCGTGGTGCCCATCTTCACGAGGCTCCACGAGCGCAGGATATATTCCTGAATCGACGCCTTGATCCACCACATCGCATAGGTGGCGAGGCGGAAACCGCGCTCCGGCTCGAACTTCTTGACGGCCTGCATCAGGCCGACATTTCCTTCGGAAATCACCTCGCCGATCGGCAGCCCGTAGCCGCGATAGCCCATCGCGATCTTCGCGACGAGACGAAGATGGCTCGTCACCATCTTGTGGGCGGCCGCCGTGTCGTCATGCTCGAGATACCGCTTGGCGAGCATGTACTCTTCCTGCGGCTGCAACATTGGAAAGCGTCGGATTTCCTCAAGATAGCGGGAAAGACCTCCCTCTCCGGTCGCAATGCTTGGTAGTGTCTGGGCCATAAAGCACCCCTTCTCTCAAATCGGCCTGCCCCCGCTTGCGGCGGGCAGGTGGCGCAGCGCCGCGGGCCTGTTGCGCCATGTCGGTAATATAGGGATCGCATGGACGAATTGCACGGCACATTTCGCCCTGAAACATAGCGTCGCCTCCAAGTGAACAAGTTCATTCAGGATTTCGTCATTCGAATGGCAAACGGCGCAAGGCTTCGACAAGTTCCGCAAAGTCGGGCGGGTAGGGCGCCTCGAAACGCAGGATTTCGCCGCTGCGTGGGTGGCGGAACTGCAAGAGGCGCGCGTGGAGGGCCTGGCGCGGGAATTCTCCGACGACAAACTTGAGGTCGTCGGGGAGTTTATTCGCCTTGGTCTTGAAAGCCCGGCCATAGGTCTGGTCGCCGATCAGCGGATGGCCGACATGAGCCATATGGACGCGGATCTGGTGGGTGCGCCCTGTCTCCAGCCGGCATTCGACCAGCGAGGCGAAGGCGGTCGCGTCGGCCTTGGGGCCGAATTTCTCGACGATCTGGTAGTGCGTTACCGCATGGCGGGCATCGGGGCGGCCTTCGGGAACGACGGCGCGCTTGGTGCGATCGGTGCCGGAGCGGCCGAGCGGGGCGTCGACGATGCCTGCTCGTCGCGGAAGTACGCCCCAGAGAACGGCGTGATAGGCGCGTTCCAGATCGCCGGTTCGCCCATGATCGGCAAAGGCGTCGGACAGCGCGCGATGGGCCAAATCGTTCTTCGCAACCACGAGGACGCCACTCGTCTCCTTGTCGAGACGGTGGACGATGCCTGGTCGGCGCACGCCGCCGATGCCCGAAAGCGAGAGGTCGCAATGATGAATCAGCGCGTTGACGAGCGTTCCGGTCCAGTTGCCGGCACCGGGATGGACGACAAGGCCCGCCGGCTTGTCGATGACGATCAGGTCTTCGTCCTCGAACAGGATCGCAAGATCGATCGTCTCCGCCTCCGGTTCTGCCGGTTCGGGCTCCGGCATTCCCAGCGTGACGACAGTGCCGGCGACGAGCCTGGCCTTGGGTTCCCGCACGACCTTGCCGTCGATCCGGACATCACCGCCCCGGATGATCGCCTGGACGCGGTTGCGCGACAAGTCCGGCGCGGTCTTTGCCGCCAGCCACTGATCGAGGCGCGTGCCTGCGGCATCCTCGCCGACAGGGAAGGCTTTCAAACCGACGGTGGCTTCGGTATCAGGGACGCTCATTTCGCAGTAACCAACGGATTTTTCCATGACCGAGCGCGCACCCCAGCAAATCGACCCGGACGAACCGCTCGACCCGGCCGTCGAAAAGGTGCGCGCCAAGCTGATGCGCTTCGTGGTCATCAATCTGGGAATTCTGTTCCTGGCCCTTATGGCGGTGGTCGGCGCGCTTGTCTACCGGGCCGTCTCGACGGAAGCCTCAACCGAAGAGGCGCTGGCCGGTCTGCCGCTGCCGCCCGAAGGCAGCACGATCACCGGCCAGATCGCATTGCCGGCAGGGGCAAGCGTCCTGTCGCAATCGCTGGCCGGGGGCAGACTGACGCTTCTCATCGAAACGGCCGGCGCACGAGAGATCGTCGTCTACGACATCGGTTCGGCCCGCATCATCGCGCGCTTCGCGCTCGTCGACGACTAATGGTGCAGCGCCTCGCCACTGTCACGCTCGTGGTCGACGAATACGACGAGGCGATCGCACATTACGTCCGGGTCATCGGTTTCACGCTCTTCGAGGACACCGCGCTCGGCGCAGGCAAGCGCTGGGTGCGGGTCGGCCCGACGGGCGGCGGGTGCCACTTCCTGCTCGCGCAGGCGGATGGAGAGGTCCAGCGTGCGGCTATTGGCGGCCAGACAGGCGGCCGCGTCGGATTCTTCATCGAAACCGACGATTTCGACGTCGACCATGCGGCGATGAAGGCGCGCGGCGTCGACTTTCGTGAGGAACCGCGCAATGAATCGTATGGCAAGGTCGCAGTCTTTGCGGACTGCTATGGCAATCTCTTCGATCTGATCCAGCCTGCCCGACCGTAGGTCGGAAAAAGTCGCGTCGCCCCTGGTTGCCTTCGCGCGGATTCGCTTCTATATGGGCGACTTGGACGCTCCCATCGTCTAGCGGTCAGGACGTCGCCCTCTCACGGCGAAAACAGGGGTTCGATTCCCCTTGGGAGTACCACTTCCTCTTCGAATCAAAAGTTTTCCGCTTGGCGCGCATAAGCACGGGTGCGAACGCCATACATGTTCAACATTTTAGCGTCGCGTTAAGTGACTTTCGGGCAATGTCCGTTCCCGCATCGGGATGTGGGGGCATACTCGTGGGAATTGACGGAGTTTTGGCGAATGCGGCGGCGCGGGGCGCAATACACGCATCGGCCAGCGATGGCGACGAGGGCGCGCACGCCGATCGGCTGATGGCCGGGCTCAACGTGATGAGCGATGCGTTCTGCTACTATGACCGCGACGACCGCCTCATCCACTACAACGACGCCATGGTCGCGCTCTACGCGCCGATCGCCGACTTCATCCGGCCCGGCGTGCGCTTTTGCGAACTACTCGACGCCGCCATCGAGCGCCGGGTCTGGGAGACGGGGGATGCCGATCCGGCCGCGCTGAAGGCCCATGTGCTCGACCAGCGCAGTGGGCCGAGCTTCGAGATGCAGCTTGCCTTTCGCGACGGACGGCACGTCATCCATCGCGAAATCCGTACCGAGGATGGGGGGACGATCGGCATCTGCACCGACATCACATCCGTGATGGCCCGGGACGCCGATCTCGAACACGCCAGGGCCGAAGCGCAGGCGGCGCAGCGGCGCCTGCAATGCGCCATCGATGCCCTGCCCGACGGTTTCGTTCTGTGGGACGACCAGGATCGGCTGGTCGCCTTCAACACGGCGTTGCAGGACAAGTTCTCGATGGTCAAGCTGGAGGTCGGAAAGACCTTCAGGGAGCTTTTCCAGGAACTTGCGGAGCGGGGCGGCGTCGCCGAAGCCCGCGGCAATGCGCGGAAATGGGTCGCTGCCCAGGTGGCGCGCTGGGAAGCGCTGGTCGACCATGAGGTCGAGTTCCGCTTGCCGACTGGGCGCTGGATGCGCCGGCATGACCAGGTCACCGCCAATGGCGACCGCGTCGGCATCGTCGCGGACATCACCGACCACAAGCAGCGCGAGCGCGAACTGGCGGTGGCGCGCGATCGTGCTGAAAGCCTGTCCGCCGATCTGCGCCGCACGCTCGACACGATGGATCTCGGGGTCGTTGTCCTCGACGCCGATCTCAACACGGAGATCATCAACGAAGCCTATTATCGTCTGTGGCACGCCAAGCCGGAGGAGATTCCCGTCGGCTCGCACGCGCGCCACATGATGGAGGTCAGCCGGCGCAACGGCATCTACGATGTCGACGACGCGGCCTGGACGGCCTATGTCGAGGAACGTCTCGCGCAAATCGCCTCGGGCGACGTGAAGTCGCGCCAATTCACCCGTGCGGACGGCTGCACGATGATCTACTCGGTGACGCCGCTTTCGGGCGGACGCCGGCTCGTCTCCTATTTCGACATCACCGCGATGAAGCGCCGCGAAGCCGAACTGGAGGATGCCCAGCAAAAAGCGGAGCTTGCCGACCGCGCCAAGTCCGAGTTCCTCGCCAATATGAGCCACGAGATCAGGACGCCGATGAACGGCGTCCTCGGCATGGCCGAGCTTCTCTGGAAGACCGATCTCGACGCCAAGCAGAAGACCTTCGCCGACATCATCGTCAAATCCGGCAATGCCTTGTTGACGATCATCAACGACATTCTCGACTTCTCCAAGATCGACGCCGGCCAGCTTGCGCTCGATCCCGCGCCCTTCGACCTCGCCGAGGCGATCGAGGACGTGGCGACGCTCGTCTCGACGCGCGCCAAGGAGAAGGATCTCGAGATGATCGTGCGCTTCCAGCCGGGGCTGAAGCGCCGTTTCGTCGGCGATGGCGGGCGCATTCGCCAGATCGTCACCAATCTGATGGGCAATGCGGTCAAGTTCACCGACGCCGGCCATGTCTTGGTCGATGTCAGCGGCGTGGGGTCCGAGACGGGGACCCGCCTGACCATCTCGGTAACCGATACCGGCATGGGCATTCCCGCCGACAAGCTGGCGCTGGTTTTCGAGAAGTTCAGCCAGGTGGATGCGTCGTCCACGCGGCGGCACGAGGGGACCGGGCTCGGCCTCGCCATCTCGTCGCGGCTCGTCGCGCTGATGGACGGCGCGATCGACGTCGAGAGCACGGAAGGGCAGGGCTCGCGCTTCTGGTTCACCATCGACCTTGCCCATGCCGACGAAAACATGCAGCAGCGCTCCCCCGCGCTCGACGTGCGCGGAGCGCGGGTGCTGATCATCGATGACAACCCGATCAACCGGTCGATCCTCCTGGAACAGATGCAGGGCTGGGAGTTCGACGCCTGTGCGGCGACGAACGCGACCGAGGGAATCGCGGTCCTGACCGAGGCGGCACGGCGGGGCCTCGATGTCGATTGCGTCATTCTCGACTACCAGATGCCCGAAATGACGGGCGTCGATGCCGCCAGGATCATCCGCCGGACCGAAGCGATCGCGCGCACGCCGATCCTGCTCCTCAGTTCGGTCGACCAGGCGGTCACCGGCGCGCCGGGACGCGAACTCGCGATCGAGGCGCAACTGATCAAGCCGGCCCGCTCCGCCGTGCTTTTGAAGACGCTCGTCGACACCATCCAGCGCCGCCGCTCCGCCGCGCCGAACGTCGTGGTGCCCCTTGTCGGGCCGGTTGTCGAGGCGAGGCCGGCGGTTGCCGCTCGGTTGCGCGCGCCTCAAGCCACGGCGAAAGAGCGCATCCTCGATGTCCTCGTCGCCGAGGACAATGAGGTCAACCAACTCGTCTTTCGACAGATACTGGAGGAAATCGGCCTCGATTTCGCCATCGTCGCCAATGGCCGGCTGGCGCTGGAACGCTATCGGGAAACGGGCGCGCGGCTGATCCTCATGGATGTCTCAATGCCGGTGATGGACGGCCTCGAGGCGACGCGCGCGATCCGGGCGATGGCCACTGAAGACGCGCCGGTGCCTATCATCGGCGTCACGGCGCACGCCCTCAAGGGCGACCGGGAACGCTGCCTGGCGGCGGGCATGGACGATTACCTGCCCAAGCCGGTCAGCCCGAAGGCACTTGCGGACAAGATCGCTTCATGGCTTGATCGGGATGTAGCGCGGCGAAACCGGTCATAACTGAGCGTATATGGCGTGATCGCACCATACCGCTACCAAGTTGCGTGATTGAAAGATTGCGTGATCGCGTTTGATTTTCCGAGTTTCCGGACGGGAAGTGCTGCCGCCGACGTTGGATTGGTCTGTCTGTGCCCCAACTAAGGATCGTTCTCTGCATATGCAGGCGTCGGTAGCGTTTCGGCTCGAAGGCATCGCCTTTCCGTCCGGCTTTTTTCGGGTTTCGGCGGATCGTTCTTCCGGCTGACCGACGCCTACGATCTCAACATCCATATGCTGTTTGCGCTCGAGCCGGGCAGCCTTCGAGTGGCTTCGTCAAGCCGACATCAATCTGTCATCCAACTGTTACATAGGGCCGTTATTGCCACTCGCGTCGCCGAAGAAAAGGGCGGCAGCAGAAGAGAATTCTGAACAGGAGTGGGCTCCATGAACAAAGTCATTCTCGCGGCTTCGGCCGCAGCACTGGCCATCGCCGCTTCGGCCGGCGCGGCATCCGCGCAGTCGCGCGACCAGATCCGCATCGTCGGTTCGTCGACGGTCTTCCCCTACACGCAGGCCGTTGCCGAAGAGTTCGCCAATATGGGCAACACCGCCCCGGTGCTGGAAGGAACCGGAACGGGCGGCGGGATGCGCATTTTCTGCGGCGGTGTCGGCGTCGACTTCCCGGACATTACAGGTGCTTCGCGCCCGATGACGCAGGGCGAGTATGAGACTTGCGTCTCGAACGGTGTCGACAACGTCACCGAAGTCCTGATCGGCTATGACGGCCTGTCTATTGTCAATAACGTTAACGGTCCGGATATGGCGCTCACCGAAGCGCAGATATTCCAGGCTTTGGCGGCGCAGGTCGAGGTCGATGGCGAGATCGTCGCCAATCCCTACACGCGCTGGAACGAAATCGATCCGTCGCTTCCCGATTTCGAGATCACGGTTTTCGGTCCGCCCCCGACATCGGGGACGCGCGACGCTTTCGTCGAACTCGTGATGCATGACGGCTGCGAGACGTTCCCGGCCATCGCCGCCCTTGAAGGCGATGCCAAGCGGGAAGTCTGCGACCGTATGCGCACCGATGGCCCGTTCATCGAAGCTGGTGAAAACGACAATCTGATTGTCCAGCGCCTCCAGGCTGACGAGACCGCGCTCGGCATCTTCGGCTACTCGTTCCTCTACGAGAACCAGGACACGCTGAAGGCCGTCTCGATCAACGGCATCGAGCCGACCGAAGCGACCATCGGCGACGGTTCCTACCCCGTCGCGCGTCCGCTGTTCTTCTACATCAAGAACGCGCATCGCGGCGTGATCCAGGGCTTGCAGGAGTTCGCCGAAGAGTATGTTTCCGAAGAGTCCTTCGGGCCGAACGGCTATCTCGCCGAGCGCGGCCTGATCTCGCTTTCGGACGCCGATCGTGAGGAAACCCGTCAGATCGTCACCGAAGGCCAGCACTTCGAGCGCTATCAGTAGGCATCGGCCGGACTATAGGATTCCGGCCGCGCCAGGTTCGCGTGGCCGGGATCGTCCATTTAACCGGATGAACTGGCAGGGTGCCGTGACCGGATATCTGTTTCTCTCCATCATCCTCTTCTCGCTCGCCGCTTTCTATGTCGGCCGGTCGGCGGGTGCGCGGTTCGTGGCCGCAGAAGGGGCGTCGGTCCATTCGCGGCCGATCTATCACGGTGCGTTCGCAGCAATCTGGGTCGGCCTGCCGACGCTCTTGCTGGTCGTTCTCTGGCTGCTCTTCCAGGACGCCGTCGTGCGCGCGCTCGTGGTGGCCTCCTTGCCGTCTTCGCTAACCGAAGGCGCATCGCCTGCCCAGATTTCGCTGTTCGTCAGCGAAATCCGCAATGTCGCCGCTGGCCGCATCTTCTCCGAGCCACGGCCGGAAATTGCAGCGGCGGCGGAGCGATATGCGAGTTGGACGGTGATCGCCAACTGGGCCATGGTCGTCGTTGCCCTTTGCGCAATGGCTTTGGCCCTTTATCTCGCGCGCTCGCGCAGCGCCCCGCGCTATCGCGCGCGCCAGAGCTTCGAGCGGGCGCTCGATGTCATCATGATCGGCTCTGCGGGACTGGCCATCCTGGTGACGCTCGGCATCATCGTCTCGCTCACCTATGAGGCGATCCAGTTCTTCATGCTCGTTCCGCCTGCCGAGTTCTTCTTCGGTCTCAACTGGGAACCGCAAATCCCGATCCGAGCGGACCAGATTGCAGGAACCGGCGCCTTCGGTGCTGTGCCCGTGTTCACCGGCACGCTCTTGATCGCCACCATCGCACTCATCTTCGCGATCCCGATCGGGCTGATGTCCGCGATCTATCTGGTCGAGTTCGCCAATCCGCGCATTCGCGGCGTCATCAAGCCGATTCTCGAAATCCTGGCCGGCGTGCCGACCGTCGTCTACGGCTTCTTCGCCGTTCTGACCGTGGCTCCCGCCATCCGGCAAGCCGGATCGCTCTTCGGCATCGCGATCTCGCCTAACAGCGCGCTGGCTGCCGGCGCGGTCATGGGCATCATGATCATTCCCTTCATCTCGTCGCTTTCCGACGATGCGCTGAAAGCCGTGCCGCAATCCATGCGCGACGGTTCGCTGGCGATGGGCGCGACGCGATCGGAAACGGTGACCAAGGTGCTGATACCTGCGGCGCTTCCCGGCATCATGGGCGGCATCCTGCTTGCCGCCAGCCGAGCCATCGGCGAGACGATGATCGTCGTCATGGCGGCGGGCCTGACTGCCAATCTCACGGCAAATCCGCTCGATGGCGTCACCACCGTCACCGTGCAGATCGTCACGCTTCTGATCGGGGATACGGCATTCGACAATCCCAAGACCCTGTCCGCCTTCGCGCTCGGCCTGGTGTTGTTCATCGTGACCCTTTGCCTGAACGTCCTGGCACTCAGGATCGTGCAGCGCTACCGCGAAAGATACGAGTAGACCGATGACGGACATCTCGAACAATCAGACCCCGCCTGCGGCCGTCGATTGGGCGTCCGGCAAGGCGAAAGCCCTGCGCAAGAAGCGCTACGCAGCCGATCGCCGGCTTCGCTATTACGGCATCGCCGCCATTTCCACCGCCGTGCTCTTGCTGGGCATCCTGATCGGATCGCTGGTCTCGACCGGTTACCTCGCCTTCGTGCAGACGCATGTGACGATGGAGGTGGCCATCGACCCGGAACAGGTATCGGCGGACGATCCGGCGAGCGGCAATTATCGTGCCATCGTCTCGGATGGCGTGCAGCGTCTCTTTCCCGATGTCGAGGACGGCGGCGCGCTGCGCGCAGCGGCGGGTATCATAACGAATGGCGCCCAGGTCATCCTGCGCAACCGCGTCATCGCCGATCGGTCGCTGGTCGGCCAGACGATCCGGTTGCAGGTTCCCGTCTCCGACCCCTACGACCAGCTTTACAAGGACGTCATCGACCGCGACCTGCCGGAAAACCGGCGTCGGCTGAACGACAGCCAGATCGCGCTGTTCGAGACGCTGGAAGATCGCGGATTGATCGAAGCCAAGGCGAACTGGGGCCTGATCTTCAGTTCCGACAGCCGCTTTCCAGAACTCGCAGGTCTTGCAGGTGCCATTGTCGGGTCGTTCTACGCACTTTTGGTCTGTTTTGCGATCTCGTTCCCCATCGGCATCGCAGCGGCGATCTATCTGGAAGAATTCGCCCCGAAGAACCGCTGGACGGACCTGATCGAGGTCAACATCAACAATCTGGCGGCGGTTCCGTCCATCGTGTTCGGCCTTCTCGGTCTTGCCGTCTTCATCCAGCTTTTCGGCCTGCCACGCTCCGCTCCCCTGGTTGGCGGGCTGGTGCTCGCCCTGATGACGCTGCCGACGATCATCATCGTCACGCGCAATTCGCTGAAGGCGGTGCCGCCGTCGATCCGCGAAGCCGCGCTCGGCATCGGCGCGTCGCGCCACGAGGTCATTCTGCACCATCTCCTGCCGCTGGCGATCCCCGGTATCCTGACCGGAACGATCATCGGGCTGGCGCAGGCGCTCGGCGAAACTGCGCCGCTGCTTCTCATCGGCATGAATGCCTTTCTCACCTCGCCGCCAGGCGGCATCATGGAGCCGGCGACCGCGCTTCCGACCCAGATTTTCATCTGGGCCGACAGTCCCGAACGCGGCTTCGTATCGCGAACCTCCGCCGCAATCCTCGTCCTGCTCGGTTTTCTGATAACAATGAACGCGATTGCCATTTACCTGCGGTCCCGTCTTGAGAGACGTTGGTAGGAGCTACGAAGGATGAACCAGATGACCGAAATCGCTCTCGAACACGCGATCACGAATGTTGCACCCCAGGTCAACGCCAAGATGCGCGGCCGCGACGTCAATGTCTTCTACGGCGCCAAGCAGGCCCTGTTCGACGTCAATCTCGACATCGGCGAGCGCCAGGTGACGTCGCTGATCGGCCCTTCGGGCTGCGGCAAGTCGACATTCCTGCGCTGCCTCAACCGGATGAACGATACGATCGACATCGCCCGCATGGTGGGCGACATCACGCTCGACGGACAGGACATCTACGACCCCAAGATCGACGTGGTGGAACTGCGCGCCCGCGTCGGCATGGTGTTCCAGAAACCGAACCCGTTCCCGAAGTCGATCTTCGAGAATGTCGCATACGGCCCGAAAATCCATGGACTGGCGTCGAACAAGACCGACCTCGAGGAGATCGTCGTCACCAGCTTGAAGAAGGCGAGCCTTTTCGATGAGGTGAAGGACCGCCTTCACGAGCCGGGCACCGGCCTTTCGGGCGGACAGCAGCAGCGCCTTTGCATCGCGCGCGCCATCGCCGTGTCGCCCGAAGTGATTCTGATGGACGAGCCGTGTTCCGCGCTCGACCCGATCGCGACGGCCAAGATCGAGGAACTGATCGACGAGTTGCGCGCGAATTTCACGATCGTCATCGTGACGCACTCCATGCAGCAGGCTGCCCGCGTCTCGCAGCGCACGGCATTCTTCCATCTCGGCATTCTCGTCGAGGAAGGGGCGACCGAGCAGATCTTCACGGCACCGTCCGACAAGCGCACGCAGGACTATGTCACCGGCCGCTTCGGCTGATCGGAACACGAAGAAGGCAGGGACAATGGCTGGACAACATATCGTAGCCTCCTTCGACGAGGAACTCGGCCAGATCGACCGTTTGATCCGAGACATGGGCGACCTGGCGCAGGCGATGGTCACGGCGGCGACGCAGTCGCTGCTCGACAACGACGTCCCGCTTGCCCAGCGGGTGATCTCCGACGACGTCGTGATGGATGCCCGCCAGCGCGAACTCGACGAGCGGGCCATCGCCCTCATCGCCAAGCGCCAGCCGATGGCGCAGGATCTGCGCGCAGTCGTCGGCGCGATCCGCATGGCGAGCGACCTGGAGCGGATCGGCGACCTCGCCAAGAACATCTCCAAGCGGGTCAGCGCGGTCGGGCAGGGCGCCATGCAGCGCAAGCTCTCGCATTCGATCGATGGGATGGCGCAACTGGTGCGCGCGCAGCTTGCGGGCGTGATCGACAATTATGTGGGCCGAAATCCGCAGGCGCTGGTGACCCTTCGCGCCGACGACGAGAACATCGACGTGCAGTACACCGCCGTCTTCCGCGAACTCCTGACCTATATGATGGAAGACCCGCGCAACATCACCGCATGTACGCATCTGCTCTTCTGCGCAAAGAATCTGGAGCGGATCGGCGATCACGCGACCAATATCGCCGAGAACGCCTATTACGTCATGGTCGGCCAGCAATTGCCGCTCCACCGGCCGAAGCTCGATGAGACGTCGATCTCGGGCGCGTCGGCGTGAGGATCGGCCGATGATCGCCCCGAAGATCATGGTGGTCGAGGACGAGGAACCGCTGGGCGTCCTGATCAAGTACAATCTGGAAGCCGAAGGCTACAAGGTCGAGGTGATCACGCGGGGCGACGAAGCGGAGATACGTCTTCAGGAGACCGTGCCGGACCTGCTGGTGCTCGACTGGATGGTGCCGGCCATATCCGGCATCGAATTGTGCCGGCGGCTGCGGATGCGGGCGGAAACCGAACGCCTGCCGATCATCATGCTGACGGCGCGCGGCGAGGAAAGCGACCGGGTGCGCGGGCTCTCGACCGGCGCCGACGACTATCTCGTCAAGCCGTTCTCGACGCCCGAATTCGTCGCCCGCGTGCGCGCGCTCCTGCGGAGGGCAAAGCCGGAAATCCTGTCGAGCGTGCTCAAGGTCGGCGACATCGTGCTCGACCGCGAGGCGCATCGCGTCTATCGCGGCCAGGCGGAAGTTCATCTCGGCCCGACCGAGTTCCGCCTGCTCGAATTCCTGATGCAGCATCCAGGCCGCGTCTTTTCGCGCGGACAGTTGCTCGACAATGTATGGGGCGAGACGATCTATATCGACGAGCGGACAGTGGACGTCCATGTCGGGCGCCTGCGCAAGGCCGTCAATCCGGATAATGCGCCGGACGTCATCCGCACCATTCGCGGCGCGGGCTATTCGATCAACGAAAGCTGATTTCAGGCGCCGGCCTGCATCGTCGCGATATAGCCCGGCGCGAAGAGTTCATTGTCGACGGCTTCGAGCGCGCGCCTGGCGCAGCCTTCGAGGATCAGCGGCATCTCGTCGGCTTCGAGGTCGAAGGAGATGACGGCATCGTGCTGCCCGCCTGCCGTTTGCGCGATGGCCTCCCGGATCGACGGTTCCATGACGTCGAAGGCGAGCGTTCCCGGCCCGACGATTGCCACCGGCGCGGGGTCGATCAGCGCGAAAAGCGAGCCGAGCCCATAGCCGATCGCCTCGCCCGCACGGATGAAGGCGGCGCGTGCGGGGCCGTCCCCGGCGCGGGCGTCCCCGGCAAGCCTGAGCATCGTTTCAGGATCGACATCGGCGTCGGGCTCTGCCTGATCGCTTCGGCCGGCGGCTTCGCGCTGGATCGCATAATTGCCGGCATAGGCCTCGATGCAGCCATGGCGTCCACAGCGGCAAAGCGCGCCGCCCGGACGGTGGATCATGTGGCCGAACTCGCCGCCCGAGGAATAGGCGCCGGTGAAAAGCTCGCCGCGCAGGACAAGCCCCATTCCGATGCCGTTCGACAGGAGGAGTGTGACGAAATTGTCGCGATAGCGTTCCGGGTCGCGGGCACGCAGCGCGACGGCGATCATGTTGCAGTCGTTCTGGACGGTGACGGGAAAGCCGAAGCGCCGTTCGAGGATGTCGGCGAAGGGGATGTCGCTTTCCGGCGTGATCGGCGTCCACAACATGGCGCGCGCATTCGAATCGGTGATGCCCTGCACGGCCATCGTCAAGCGCATCACGTCCTTCGGCGTTCGTCCTGCATCGACGAGCAGCGCCTCGATCATGGTCGTCACCGCGCCGATAAGATCGTCGCGCGTGGCGTTCAAGGTCGACAGCCGCTGACGCCGTTGGGTGACGATCCGGCCAGCATAATCGAAGACGGTCGCCGAGAGCGTGTTCAGCAGAAGCACCACCGTCAGGACCGTCGCGGCCCTGGGTTCGAGCCCGAGCGAGATCTGGGGCCGTCCGCGGCGCACGACTTCGTTCTCGCCGCTCTTGACGGGGCGCAGAACCCCCTCGGCGATGAGATCGGAGGAAATCGCCGAGATCGTTGAATGGCTGAGGCCGGTGCGGCTGACGAGTTCCGTGCGCGAGGGCTGGCCGTCTCGCCTTACCGCCGCGATGACCATTGCGCGATTGCGCCTGCGCAGATCGTCGTGCCGCACGCCCAATGTCATGGATCGTCCTCCCAAAGGCGTCTTCAAGCACCTCCGAAAGGAGATTGACACACGGAACTTGCTGAGTCATTATTTTTTTCGAGGCTCGAAAAAAAGAGCTTTCCGCTGCCGAGAGGCAATTTGAGGAGGCGCCGCACGCGGCGCAGGGAGGAACATCATGAAGAATTTCGCAACCGCCTTGCTGGCGGGTGTCGCGCTTTCGCTCACGCTTTCTGCCGCGGCAAAGGCCGAGGGCAAGGTCATCGGCGTCTCCTGGTCGAACTTCCAGGAAGAGCGCTGGAAGACCGACGAGGCCGCGATGAAGGCCGCCATCGAGGCCGCCGGCAACAGCTACATTTCCGCCGACGCGCAGTCCTCGGCCGCCAAGCAGCTCACCGACGTGGAATCGCTGATCAGCCAGGGCGCGAACGCGCTCATCATCCTGGCGCAGGATTCCTCGGCCATCGGGCCGGCCGTCGAGAACGCGGTCGCCGAAGGCATTCCGGTCGTCGGCTATGACCGCCTGATCGAAAACCCCGACGCCTTCTACCTGACCTTCGACAACAAGGAAGTCGGCCGTCTTCAGGCGCAGGCCGTCCTCGAAGCGCAGCCGGAAGGCAATTACGTCTTCATCAAGGGCTCATCGGCCGATCCGAACGCCGATTTCCTGTTCTCCGGCCAGATGGAAGTGTTGCAGGAGGCGATCGATGCCGGCACGATCATGAATGTTGGCGAGGCCTATACGGATGGCTGGCTGCCCGCCAATGCGCAGCGCAACATGGAACAGATCCTGACCCAGAACAACAACGAGGTCGACGCGGTCGTCGCCTCCAATGACGGCACGGCGGGCGGCGCGATCGCGGCGCTCGACGCGCAAGGTCTGGCCGGTTCGGTTCCGGTTTCCGGGCAGGACGCCGACCATGCCGCGCTGAACCGCATCGCGCTCGGCACGCAGACCGTCTCTGTCTGGAAGGATTCGCGCGAACTCGGCAAGGCCGCGGCGGAAATAGCCAACGAACTCGCCGAAGGCACCGCGATGAACGAGATCGAAGGTGTGACGGCCTGGTCCGACGGCCCGAACGGCACGGAAATGAACGCCGTGTTCCTCGAGCCGCTGGCGATCACCAGGGACAATCTCGATGTCGTGATCGACGCCGGATGGGTCACCAAGGACGTCGTCTGCCAGGGCGTCGCAGCCGGCTCGACACCCGCCTGCGACTGATCCTCGACGGATCGAAACGTCATGCGCCGCGGTTTGACGAAAGCCGCGGCGCATTCATAAGATGAGAAGCGACGCGTCGGGTCCTCGACCTCGGGCGTCCGCGATGGAGGAGACGATGTCGGACACGACGTCCCCGGCGCCGGTGGATACCGCGCGCGCATCCGAGCAAAGCGCGCTCGCCCGCTTCATGAAGGCCACCGAACTCGACACGCGTATGCTCGGAATGCTGGGCGCGCTCGCGGTCATCTGGATCGCGTTCCACATCATGTCGGGCGGACTGTTCCTCACCCCGCGCAATCTGTGGAACCTGTCGGTGCAGTCCGCGTCCGTCGCGGTCATGGCGACGGGCATGGTGCTCGTCATCGTCACCCGCAACATCGACCTGTCGGTCGGCTCCGTGCTCGGCGTCACCGGCATGATCATCGCCGTCACCCAGGTCCGAATCCTGCCGGAATATCTCGGCCTCGGACATCCGGCCATCTGGGCGATCGCGATCCTCGTCGGGCTGGCCGTGGGTATCGCCATCGGCGCCCTGCAAGGCTTCATCATTGCCTATATGCAGGTGCCGGCCTTCATCGTCACGCTCGGCGGACTGCTCGTCTGGCGCGGCGCGGCGTGGTGGGTGACGAGCGGGCAGACCGTCGCGCCGATGGATGCCCGTTTCCGGCTTCTCGGCGGTGGCTCGGAGGGCGCGATCGGCGCGCAATGGAGTTGGGTCGTCGGCATCGTCGCCTGTATGGCGGTCGTTTTCTTCATCTGGAACGCGCGCAAGCAGCGCCGCCGCTTTCACTTCCCGCTCCGCCCTGTCTGGGCCGAAGGCTTTCTCGCCGGCGTCGCCTGCATCTTCATTCTGGGCGCGGTCTATGTCGCCAACGCCTATCCGTGGCCGGCCGGCACAGTGCGCCGCTATGCCGAGGCAAACAACATCACCGTGCCCGAAGGCGGGCTCTTCATCCCGCACGGCATCGCGATCCCGGTCCTGATCGCGGTCGCGGTCGGCATCGTCATGACCTTCGTTGCAAACCGGACGCGTTTCGGCCGCTATGTCTTCGCCATCGGCGGTAATCCCGAGGCGGCGTCGCTCGCCGGCATCAACACGCGCTGGATCACGATGAAGATCTTCATGCTGATGGGGGCGCTTGCCGCCATCGGCGCGGTGATCTCGACGGCGCGCCTCAATGCGGCGACCAACGCTCAAGGGACACTGGACGAACTGCTCGTCATCGCGGCCGCCGTCATCGGCGGCACGTCGCTTGCCGGCGGCGTCGGCACCATCGTCGGCGCGATGATCGGCGCGGTGCTGATGCAGTCGCTCGCAACGGGCATGATCCTGCTCGGCGTCGACTCGCCCTTGCAGAACATCGTCGTCGGCGCGGTCCTCGTCGTTGCCGTCTGGCTCGATACGATCTACCGCCGCCGAATGGGTTAGGAGTTCGAAGATGGAAAGTCGCACCCCACTCGTCGAGATGAAGAACATCTCCATTTCGTTCGGCGGCATCCATGCCGTCGACAATGCCAGCGTCGATGTCTTTCCCGGCGAGGTCGTCGCGCTCCTCGGTCACAACGGCGCCGGCAAGTCGACGCTGATCAAGATCCTCTCTGGTGCCTACAAGCGCGATGCCGGCGAGATTTTCGTCAATGGCCAGGAGGCGCAGATCGCAAATCCGCGCGACGCCAAGAAATACGGCATCGAGACGATCTACCAGACGCTTGCGCTCGCCGACAATGTCGACGCTGCGGCGAACCTCTTCCTCGGCCGCGAACTGCGCACGCCCTGGGGCACGCTCGACGACGTCGCGATGGAATCGGAGACGCGCAAGGTCATGGGCCGTCTCAATCCGCGCTTCCAGCGCTTCAAGGAGCCGGTGAGCAAGCTTTCGGGCGGCCAGCGCCAGTCCGTCGCCATCGCGCGGGCGATCCACTTCAACGCGCGCATCCTTATCATGGACGAGCCGACCGCGGCTCTGGGGCCGCAGGAGACGCAGCAGGTCTCCGAACTCGTGCTTCAGCTCAAGCAGGACGGGATCGGCATCTTCCTGATCAGCCACGACATCCACGATGTCTTCGATCTCGCGGACCGCGTCGTCGTGATGAAGAACGGGCAGGTCGTCGGAACGGCGCGCACCAGCGATGTCGACCAGGACGAAGTGCTCGGCATGATCATTCTGGGCAAGTGCCCGCTGGGAGCCATTCCGGGGCCGGGCGCCCTGAAAATCGCGGCCTGATCGATCATCATACGAAAAGAGGCGCCTCGCGGCGCCTCTTGTCGTTCCGGCCGGAAGGCCGAAATCAGCAGCGTGCTTCGTAGCGCTCGCCCGTGCGGCGGTCGCGATAGATGCACCAGCCCTGACGGTCCTGCGAGCGGCCGACCAGATAGCCGGCTGCGCCGCCGATGGCCGCACCGGCCAGGGCGCCGGAGGCGCGGCCAGTCGCAATGGCACCGACGCCGGCACCGACGGCAGCGCCGCCAACGGCGGTCTGTTCAGCGGTGGTGCAACCGGCGGCGATCATCATGGTTGCGGCGAGAGCCAAAAGTGTCTTCTTCATTTACAGCCTCCATAAGGATGGGCATGCCCTTCGGCGGGTAAATGAAGTGCATGCGGTTGATTAATCAAGTCGTTTATTCCTGACGGTTCGTAACGGGATCGCCGAAGGCCATGGCGACGGCCATGTCCGGTTCCACCCAAGGCTCCAGAGACGCGACCAGTTTTCCGTCCTCGATATCCCAGACCAGTTCGGCATCAGCCTCGACCAGCAGGGGATCGACGGAAACGCATTCGGCAAACATCTTCGGATGGTCTTCCCCGGCGGCGGATCTCACCGAGGGAAGGTCCGACCGGCATTCTTCGGCCGTTTCATAGGCAAAGACGGGGGCCGGAATTTCCTCGCATTGCGCAAGATCGCCCGAGCACCCGATCATCAGAAGAATGGCAGCGATGTGTTCCATGACCACGTCCCTTTCACGAGCCAGAAACGGCAAAGCCGAGCAAATGGTTCCCGCCGCTTCATCAAACAATAAGGAATCACGCCGATCTTGGGTCCAGCGGAGGCCAGCCATGTCGAGCGCGCTGCAAATCGAATCCTTTCTCGAGATGATGAGTGCCGAACGCGGATCGAGCGACAATACGCTCGCCGCCTACAGGCGGGACCTCGAGGATGCGCAAGCTGCGCTGGCGACGCGTGGCGGGCTCGTCGGAGCAGCTCCGGCGGATATCGCCTTCTATCTGGAAGACCTGTCGCTGCGGGGCTTTGCAGCCAGCACGCAGGCGCGGCATCTGTCGGCGCTGCGCCAGTTCTACCGCTTCCTCTATGCCGAAGGGCTGCGCGGCGACGATCCGACAGCAACGGTCGATGCGCCGCGCAAGTCCCGCAGCCTGCCCAGGACGATGGGTGAAAGTCTCGTCGACCGGCTTCTCGCGCGCGCCGAAATGGAAGCCAGCGAGCCTGGCCTGTCGGACGCGGAGCGCGCAACGCGCGTCAGGATGCAGGCGATCGTCGAACTCTTTTATGCGACGGGCCTGCGCGTTTCCGAACTCGTGCAGCTTCCGGTCGCGGTTGCCGCACGCAATGACCGATTCTTCGCCGTCACCGGCAAGGGCGGCAAGGATCGTCTGGTGCCGCTGTCGCCGGTCGCGCGCGGGGCGGTCGGGGCATGGGCCGCCTTGCGCAGCGCCGACCCGCAATGGGACGGCAACCGGTTCCTGTTTCCCGCCAGGTCGAAAGAGGGGCACCTGGCGCGGCAGGTGGTGGCACGCGAGTTGAAGGCGCTCGGCACGCGGGCGGGCATTCGCGCCGCGGACCTCTCACCGCATGTCCTGCGCCACGCCTTCGCCAGCCACCTCCTGCAAAATGGCGCCGATCTGCGCGCGGTCCAGCAACTCCTCGGCCATGCCGACATTTCGACGACGCAGATTTACACGCATGTCCTCGAAAAGACGCTGACCGATCTTGTCGCGAATCACCATCCGCTTGCCGATTAGCCTTGTGACCGCTATGTGAAGCCCGCATCCCGCGAGCGCGGGCCGTCACGCCACCCTTTCCCGGCAAACCAGAGAGTCCATGTATAATTATCTCGACTTCGAAAAGCCTGTCGCAGATCTGGAAGGCAAGATTCTCGAACTGAGGAAGCTCGCGGACAGCGGCGAGGCCGTGGATGTCGGCGAGGAGATCGCCCGGCTCGAAAAGCGCTCGCGCGAGGCGTTGCGCGACCTCTACCGGCAATTGACGCCCTGGCAGAAAGCGCAGGTCGCCCGCCACCCCGACCGTCCGCACTGCGTCGACTACGTCGCCGGGCTGTTCACCGATTTCACGCCGCTCGCCGGCGACCGCGCCTTCGGCGAGGACAATGCGATCATCGGCGGCTTTGCGCGCTTTCGCGGCCAGCCGGTCGCGGTTCTCGGCCAGGAAAAGGGTTCGGACACCAAGACGCGGCTCAAGCACAATTTCGGCATGGCGCGGCCCGAAGGCTACCGCAAGGCCGTGCGCATCATGGAACTTGCCGACCGCTTCCAGGTGCCGATGATCACGCTGGTCGACACGGCCGGCGCCTATCCGGGTATCGGCGCGGAAGAACGCGGGCAGGCCGAGGCCATCGCGCGCTCGACCTCGCAGTGCCTGGCGATGAAGGTTCCGACCGTTTCCGTCATCATCGGCGAGGGGGGCTCGGGCGGCGCGATCGCGATCGCGACGGCCAACAAGGTCTATATGCTCGAACACTCGATCTATTCGGTGATCTCGCCGGAAGGGGCGGCATCGATCCTCTGGCACGATTCGACGCGCGCCAAGGATGCGGCCACGAACATGAAGATCACCGCGCAGGACCTGCTCGACCTGAAGATCATCGACGGCATCATCGCCGAGCCGCTCGGCGGTGCCCATCGCGGCCGCGAAAACGTGATCGAAGCTGCCGGGGAACAGATTTCGCGTGGCTTTTCGGAGCTTCAGGGCGCAAACATGGATTACCGCGAGCATCGCCGCGAGAAGTTCCTCGCCATCGGCCGCAGTCTCGCCTGAGGCGACGCTGCGGCAGGACAAGACAATTTTTCGATTGTGGTAACGGTTTTTCAAGGTTAACCAGTCTAGCGTCGGGTTTTGCGGGGCTCGGTGCGCTATGCATCCGGCTTCGCGGGGGATCACAGAGAGCCGTCGACGACCATGAATCTTCGCCTAGCCCATGTCGCCCTTCTTGCCGCCGCCACCATGCTGGCGGGCTGCAACGCTTCGCTGGAGGACATCGCGCCGAAGGCCGAACGTCAACTGCCCGCCAAGGTGGTGCAGACGATGAAGGCGAAGGGCATGAGCGTCACCTCGCCGATCATGGTGCGCCTGTTCAAGGAAGAAGCCGTCCTCGAAGTCTGGAAGCAGAAGGACAATGGCCGCTTCGATCTCGTTAAGAGCTACGAGATCTGCAAATGGTCTGGCAAGCTCGGGCCGAAGTTCACCGAAGGCGACCGGCAGGCGCCGGAAGGGTTCTATGCGGTCGGTCCACACCAGATGAACCCGCAGTCGAGCTACCACCTCTCGTTCAATATCGGCTTTCCGAACGCCTATGACCGCGCGCATGGCCGCACGGGCCAGCATCTGATGGTCCATGGCGGCTGCTCCTCGTCCGGGTGCTACTCGATGACCGACGAGCAGGTCGAGGAGATCTATGCCTTTGCGCGCGATGCCTTCAAGGGCGGTCAGCAGGCGTTTCAGTTCCAGGCGTTTCCCTTCCGGATGACGCCGGCCAATATGGCGCGCTACAAGAGCGATCCGAACTACGAGTTCTGGACCATGTTGAAGGAAGGCTACGACCACTTCGAGATCACCAAGCTGCCGCCGAAGGTGGATGTGTGCGAGCGCCGCTACGTCTTCAACCAGTACACGGCGGACGGCCGCCCGTTCGATCCGACCGGCGCCTGCCCGGCGGCGACGCAGCCCGAGGCGCTCCAGACAGCCTACAAGACCTACAAGTCGACCTTCGACGCCGCCTTCACCTCCGCGCTGGATTCCAGTGCCTTTTCGAAGCCGTCACCATCGATCACCGGCGTCAAGGAAGCGGCACTCGTGGCCGACTGGTCGCGCAAGCGCGCACGCGGCGAGCGTGTCAGTCAGGAGCCGCCGAATTTCGAACAGTCCGGCGTGATGGTCTCGACCCGCCCGCCGAGCGAGCGCCCCGCCGCCGCGGCCGTCGCCTATCAGCCGGCGCCGCAGCCCGTTCCCGCGCCCATGCCGGCACCAATTGCCGCCGCGCCTAGCATCGAGCCGGCTCCGGTTGCCGTCGCGCCCGCGCCGCAGCCGGCCGAGCCGCCTTCGCGCCTGGGTCGCCTGATGTCGCTTTTCGGCAACTAGACGCTTGACCGAAATCTACGACCTGAGAGGGCTCAACTGCCCCCTTCCCGTGCTAAAGGCGCGCAAGCGCCTGCAATCGATGCGGTCAGGCGAGCGCCTGACGGTCGAGACGACCGATCCGCTCGCCGCCCTCGACATCCCCGCATTCTGCCGGGAAGACGGCCACAGGCTGGTGACCAGCACGGCCGTCGACGGCGGCCACCTTTTCGTGATCGAAAAGGGCTAGCGGCCGGCACCGGGCTGGTCCTTGCCGATGTCTTCGAGCCGGTAGGTCGTGGTCTGGTAGACCTGGTTGATCCAGTTGCCGAACAGAAGATGGGCGTGCGATCGCCAGCGGTTGAGCGGCGGGCGCGTGGGGTCGTCGTCGGGATAATAGGCGTGAGGCAGGCCGGTCTTCACGCCGGCGGCGACGTCGCGGTCGTATTCCTCCTTCAGCGAGGTGGAATCATATTCGATGTGGTTGAACATATAGAGCCGGTTGCCGGATTTCTCCGCGAGCATACAAGGCCCGGTCGCGTCCGATTCCATCAGCAGTTCGAGGCCCGATTCCGGCCGGATGTCGGTGGAACGCACCTCCGTCCAGCGCGAGACCGGAACGGCGAAGTCGTCCGATACGCCCGTCAGATAGGGCGATGCGGGCGCGTTGTTGCGATGGCGGAACACGCCGAATGCCTTCTCGTCGAGCGGATATTTCGGCAGCTTGTGAAAATGCCAGGCCGCAGCCATCGCGCCCCAGCAGATGAAGAAGGAGGAATGAACGTTGGTCGTCGTCCAGTCGAGGATGCGCGTCATCTCGGCCCAGTAGCCCACTTCCTCGAAGGGTAGGAGTTCGATCGGCGCGCCGGTGACGATGAACCCGTCGAACTTGCGCTCGCGCACCTCATCCCACGTCTGGTAGAAGGAGATCAGATGATCCTCGGGCGTGTTCTTCGCCTTGTGGTTGGCGATGCGCACGAGCGTCAATTCGATCTGGAGCGGCGTCGCGCCGATCAGGCGGGCGAACTGCGTCTCGGTACGGACCTTGTTCGGCATCAGGTTGAGAAGGCCGATCTGCAACGGGCGGATATCCTGTCTCAGCGCGGTCCGCTCGTCCATGATGGACACGCCCTCGCGCACGAGAACGTCGCGCGCGGGAAGCTGGTCGGGAATCTTGATCGGCATGGTGCACTCCAGAACGAAAAGGACCGGCGGCGGATTCGCGGCCGGTCCGAACGGACTGTTGCAGCGGCCCCTTAGCGACTTTTTTAACGTGGCTGCAAGCCGACCGGCCAAATCACCACGAGTTCACGCGCGCATTTAGGCACACACGCCCTTTGCGTCAATCGCAAAGCTTGGTAGATGGAGCCGCCTTCCCCAAAGTGGACAAGTCGACATGAACGAAAAGCTTCGCCCGCAGCCCCGCCCCGGCGTGATGAAAATTGCAGCCTACGTGCCGGGCAAGCACGGGGACTCGTCGAAGGGCAAGGTCCACAAGCTGTCATCCAACGAAACGCCGCTCGGCGCCTCGCCGGAGGCGATCGACGCCGCCGCGCAGGTGCTCGCCCATGCCGAGCTCTACCCGGACGGTTCGGCCAACGAGTTGCGCCGGGCCATTGCCGAGGTCCATGGCCTCAACGCCGAGAACATCCTGTGCTCGAATGGCTCGGACGAACTGCTCGGCCTCCTCGCGCAGACCTATCTGACCGCCGGCGACGAGGGCATCTTCACCGAGCACGGCTTCCTCGTCTACCGCATCCAGATCCTCGCGGCAGGCGGCGTGCCGATCGTCGTCAAGGAGACGAACGAGCGCGCCGATGTCGACGCGATCCTCGCCGCCGTCACCGAGCGCACGAAGCTTGTCTTCCTCGCCAATCCGAACAATCCGACCGGCACCTACCTGCCTTTCGAGGAAGTACGGCGGCTTCATGCCGGCCTGCCGTCCCATGTCGTGCTGGTCATCGACGCGGCCTATGCCGAATATGTGCGCCGCAACGACTACGAGTCCGGCATCGAGCTCGTCTCGTCGGCGCAGAACGTCGTGATGACGCGCACCTTTTCCAAGATCCACGGCCTTGCCGGACTTCGCATCGGCTGGATGTACGCCCCGGCCGGCATCATCGACGCCGTCAACCGCGTGCGCGGCCCGTTCAACGTCAACGCGGTGGCGATCGCCGCCGGAGCGGCCGCGATCCGCGACCGAAACCATGTCGAGGAGGCGGTGGCCTTCAACGAGGCGTGGCTGCCCTGGGTCGCGGACGAACTGACGAGGATCGGCCTTCGCGTGACGCCGAGCGTCGGCAATTTCGTGCTCATCCATTTCACCGAGTCGCGTTCTGCGGAAGCGGCCGATGCGTTTCTCACCGAGCGCGGCCTCATCCTGCGCCGCGTGACGGGCTACGGCTTCCCCAATGCGCTGCGCATGACGATTGGCTCGGAAGAAGCCAATCGCGGTGTCGTCGAGGCGCTCACCGACTTCATGAAGGCGTGACGTGAAACCTCATTTCGACCGCATCGCCTTCATCGGCATCGGCCTGATCGGCTCGTCGCTTGCCCGCGTGGTGCGGCGTGAAGGGCTCGCCGGCCATCTCGTCGTCTCGACCCGCAGCGCGAATACGCTCGCCCGCGCCGAGGAACTCGGACTCGGCGACAGCTATGTCGCCGATGCGGCCGAGGCCGTGCGCGACGCCGATCTCGTCGTCGTCTCGGTGCCGGTCGGCGCGTCGGAAGCGGTCGCGGTCGCCATCCGGGGTCATCTCAAGCCCGGCGCGATCGTCACCGATGTCGGCTCCACCAAGGCATCCGTCATCGCGCAGATGGCGCCGCACATGCCGGCCGGCGTCCATTTCATTCCCGGCCATCCGCTGGCCGGCACGGAAAAATCCGGTCCCGACGCCGGCTTTGCCGAGCTTTTCACCAATCGCTGGTGCATCCTGACGCCGCTCGACGGCACGGATGCGAAGGCGCTGGCGAAGCTGTCCGATTTCTGGCGCGCTTGCGGCTCCAACATCGACACGATGGACCCGCAGCACCACGACATGGTTCTCGCCATCGTCTCTCACCTGCCGCACATCATCGCCTACAACATCGTCGGCACGGCGGACGATCTGGAAGCGGTGACGAAGAGCGAGGTCATCAAATATTCGGCCTCCGGCTTCCGCGACTTCACGCGCCTTGCCGCCTCCGACCCGACCATGTGGCGCGACGTGTGCCTGCACAACAAGGACGCGATCCTCGAAATGCTCGCGCGCTTTTCCGAGGATCTTGCCTCGTTGCAGCGCGCCGTGCGCTGGGGCGACGGCGACAAGCTGTTCGACCTTTTCACCCGCACGCGTGCAGTGCGCCGCTCGATCATCGATGCCGGCCAGGAAGTCGACGCGCCGGACTTCGGACGGCAGGCGGCGAAGAAGAGCTAGGGTTCATCCCTCTTTAAAGCGGCGGCAGCGTTCCAAGATTCAGGAAGCCGATCGAGACCCTGCCTTTCGATATGCGCATCGGCAGGCTTGGATTGTCTCCCAGCATCGATGCGCCGGCGACCGCAAGCCGGATCTGGTCGCGTGCGGCCGGAAACAGTTCCGCCATGATCTGCGCGAAGACTTGAGGATTTTCCACCGATAGCGACAGTTCCGCATCGATCAGCCCGGTCCCGTCGATCGAGAACGGCCCCTCGACCCGCGCGGCCGTCTCATCTCCGGCAGTGCGGATCACCATCGAATTGATTACCGTCGCCAACCCACGCAAACCCTGGCCCGAAAAAGCCGGTGCCGGATCGACGGGGAAATGCAGGTCCGCTTCGCCGCTGATCAGCGGCAGCGTGCCTTCGCCCAGCAGGTCGGGGTCGAGCGAAAGCCGTTCGAAGCGCCAGACAACGTCCGATCCCGCTCCTGATGGGCGCATGTGAAATTCGGCACGATCGGCGGATGCGGCCGGACGTTGTCCGGCAGGAGCGGAATCAGGGCCGATGGCGATGTCGGTCACTTCTACCGAAACGATCTGCGGGCGCGGCGCGGCAAGACGCGAACTCGCGCGCATTTCCCGCCAGTTCACTTCCAGCGCATTGATGCCGGGGAATTCAATGATTGCGGGACCGTCGAGTTCGCCGACGACGCGCTGCGGCTGGTAGACCTGCGCCGCCGAGCGGAATGCTCCTGCGCGCACTGCAACGCCCGATGGCGCGTCGACATACATGATCGAACGGCAGAAGAGGCCGATGCGGAACGGGTAGCCCCGCGCCTCGGCATTCTCGCAACTGGCCCGCCGCCCGCTGGCATTGAGCGCCGCGACGCGGCCATTGGCTTCCGTTACCAGCCGCTCGGCCGCATGGTTCCAGCCATAGGTGTAGCCGACAACCGCAACGACGATGGCGAGTGCGAGCAGGATGAAGCGGCGGGAATATCCCGTTCCGCCGGATTGTCTTGACGCCATGCCCCGTGCCTCGCTACCCCGGTTCAGCCGGATCGACCGGCACTCGAACTAAACTGACGGCGATATGGGCGATTTTTGGGTCTTTGGCTATGGCTCGCTGATGTGGCGGCCCGGCTTTGCGCATAGGGAGACGCATCGGGCGCGGCTGCACGGCTATCGCCGGGCGCTGTGCGTGCGCTCCTTCGTCCATCGCGGCACGCCGGCGCGGCCGGGCCTCGTTCTCGGCCTCGATCGTGGTGGATCGTGCATCGGCATGGCGTTCCGCGTGCCCGACGCGCTGCGCGACGAGGTGATCGACTACCTGCGCGCGCGCGAACTCGTCACCAATGTCTATCTGGAACGTCGCCTTCCGGTGCGGCTCGAAGGCGGGCCGGTCGTCGAGGCTGTGACCTATGTCGTCGACCGCGCCCACCGGCAATATGCCGGCCGGATCGACGCCGATGAGGCCGCGCGCGCGGTCAACGGTGCCGTCGGGCAGTCGGGGCCGAACGAGGAATACGTCCTCAATACCGTCGCGCATCTCGAAGCGCTCGGCATTCGCGACCACTGGCTCGAAAGCGTCGCCTCGAAAATCAGGTAGCCTTGCGCGGCGCAGGCTCGACGCCGAGCGCCTTCAGGCGGTCGAGCGCGGTCGGTGGCAGCGGCGGTCCCGACGGGTCTCGCGCGACCTCGATCAGAAGCTGATCGCAAGCCGCTTCAGTCTCGCGCACCAGCCGTTCGAGGAATACCTGCTTGTCCAGCCCCGGTTCGATCGGCGGCAGGAATTTCGCATGTATCGTGCCGGGGTGGCGCAGGAACTTGCGTCGCGGCCAGTAGAGCCCCGCTACATGCGCGACCGGCACGACCGGCACGTCGAGCGCCGCGTAGAGTTCGGCGATGCCGTATTTGTAGGCCGGTTCGGCGCCGGGTGCGCGGCGCGTGCCTTCGGGGTAGATGATCAACTGCCGGCCGTTCGCCATGCGCTCGCGCGCAACCCGCACCGCCTGCTTCAGCGCCTTGGAGCGGCTGCCGCGATGGATCGGGATCATCTTCATCTTGCCGACATACCAGCCGAAGAGCGGTATCCACATGAGTTCCCGCTTCAGGATGTAGACCGGGTCCGGCATGTAGGGAAAGAACGCAATCGTGTCCCAGAAGGACTGGTGCTTGGGCGCGAGGATGTAGCCCCCCTCGGGCAGGTTTTCGAGCCCCTCGATCTTCCTGTCCGTGCCGGCGATGACCTTCATCAGCCACATGCTCGAATGCGACCAGTTGCGCGGCACGAACCAGGCGAGATGGCGCGGCAGAATGAAATAGATCGGCGTGAAGACGATCATCTGGACGATCAGGCTCGCATAGAAGGCCAGGTTGAAGGCCAGCGAACGTATTTGCAGCATCAAGTGGGCTCGCATCGGAAAGGATCGTCGCTGGTTACACGATGAAGCGCGAAAGGGAAACGCTCTATCGCTCGACCGGACCGTTGCCCGTGCCGGCCTCGACGATGACCGCCGGCACGTCGCCCGAGCGTGGCGGCATCACGGTCGTGCGGGCGAGGGCGGCGAGATATTTCGTATATTCGGTGAAGAGCACCCTGAGCGCGCTGCGGCTCGCCAGCCACTGGCCGCCGTCGAGCCTGTTGGTGACGACGGGATATGGGGTCAGTCGCGCGTTCTGGAGCGCGTGGCTCATTTCAAGGAGGCTGCGCGGCATGTGGTAGTTGTTGGTCACCACGATGGCGCTGCGAAAGGCGTTTCTTTCCAGCCATTTTGCGCTCTCGGCGGCATTGCCGATCGTGTCGAGCGCATCGCGGTCGATGTCGACGCAGCAGTCGAAGAGGTTCTCGTTCGCGCCCGTGGCCCGCTGGATGTCGAGCGGACGGGCGACCGGATTGACGCCGGAGATCAAAAGCCGCTGCCCGCGTCCCTCCTGAAGGAGTTGAACGGCCGCGTCGAGGCGCGCGAAACCTCCGGTCAGGACGATGATCGCATCCGCGCTACCTGGGTCGCTCGGGGTTTCCAGCCGACCGACATGGGTGGCGAAGATGAGGAATCCGCCGGAAAAGACGAAGCCGAGACACAGGAAGACGATGATCGACACGCGCAAAAACGCCGGCAGGCTCTGCCTTCCGGTCTCGCGCCGAAATTGTCGCGCGCTCGTTCCTCGCATTTCCTTCAGCACCAGATATTGTCGCCCATCGTTACGCGGCGAAGGGACCCAAGGGTAGTGCCTTTAAACGCATGAGCACACAAAAGATTTCCATTCGCCAGCCGTCAGTCGTGCTGGCGACCGTCGAGTTCGGAAAGATAGGCCGCGACGGTGACATGGGTGGTGGCCCCGGTCAGGATCGTCACGGTGGCGGCCACGAGCGCCACGCCGGCATAGCCGGTGAAGCCAATGGCGAAATTGCCGAAGAGCGCCGCGGCCTGATCACCTTCCGGCGTCGCCAGATTGGCGGAGGACCAGATCGAAAAGCCGACGAAGACGATGATCGCGGCGACACCGCCGATCGTAGCGCCCTTCAACCCGGTCAGGAGGAAATGGCGGCGAAATTCGCGTGCGATGAATCGGGCTTCGGCGCCGACGAAATGCAGCACTTCGATGATGTGGCCGTTGCCGTCCATCGCCCCGCGCGTGGCGAAGACGACCGTCAGCACGGTCGCCGCCAGCATCAGGCCGAGGATCGCAAGACCGATCGCGACCGTCGTGCGTGCCATCGCGACGAGCCGATCGGCCCAGGTGCGGTGGTCGTCGAGCGCGGCGCCCGGCACCTGTTCGGCCAGAAGCGTGCGCATCGTGGCGAAATCGGGCGGCGAATTCGGGTCGATGGTCACGATCACGAGACGCGGCACCGGCAGTTCGTCGAGATCGAGCCCGGTCCCGAGCCACGGCTCGAGCAGGCGGGCCGTCGCGTCCTCGTCCACGATCGAGGCGCTTCGCACGCCGGCAAAACCGGCTGCGAGGCCCTGCGCCGCGACGAGCGAGGCATCCATGTCCAAATCGTCGCCCGGCTTGATCTGGATGGTCGCCTCGCGGGAAATCTCGGTCTGCCAGGCGCTGGAGGAATCGCGCACCAATGTCACCGCGCCGAGCGTCAGGCAGGACAGAAACGTCATGATGGCGATGACGACGATCAGCGCGGTGCCGGCGACGTTCTGGGCCGGAACGATCGGCGTTGGCGCACGCCGGGCGGCGGCCCGGGCGGGGAGGGCGGTGGCGCGCTCGGCGATCTCAGTCATAGATGTCGAGCCTGCCGCCGGTCAGCACCATGCGCCGTGCGTCGACCTGATCCATCAGGGTCAGGTCGTGGGTGGCGATGATGACGGCGGTGCCGAGCCGGTTCAGTTCCATGAAAAGCCGCAGCAGCCGGCGGGCGAGCGGCGGATCGACATTGCCGGTCGGTTCGTCCGCCAAAAGCACGTCGGGCTGCTCGATGAGCGCGCGCGCGATCGCCGCGCGCTGCTTTTCACCGCCGGAGAGAACCGGCGGAAGGACGTGCATCCGTTCGCCGAGTCCGACCCATTTCAAGAGTTCGATCACGTCCTGCCGGTAGCTCGCTTCGTCGCGACCGCGCACGCGCAGCGGCAGCGCGACATTCTCGTAGGTGGTCAGATGGTCGAGCAGGCGAAAATCCTGGAACACGACGCCGATCCGCCGGCGCATCAGCGGCAGTTCGCGCGGCGAGATCCGCGCGCGATCCTTGCCGAACACCGAGATCAGCCCGCGCGTCGGCTTCAGCGACATGAAGAGCAGGCGCAGAAGCGTCGTCTTGCCGGCACCGGACGGCCCGGTCAGGAACTGGAACGAGCGCGGCGGCACCTGGAACGAGACGTCGCGCAGCACTTCCGTGCCCATTCCATAGCGCAAGCCGACATTTTCGAACTGAATCACCGCACCGACCTTCACCGGAATCACGAACCACGCACAGCCAGGCGCCAGACGACCTTGGTCCGCTATGGTTAACGAGGCGTTAAGGATCGTCGCGGCGAAGTGCGGCCAAGCGAAGCCTTAACCATTTGTCCTTATGCCGGTCGGATCAGTGTCGCAGGAGATGGACGCGCAGATGCAGGGCGGTCCCGATCAGCCAAGGCTCGTCGCGGGTGAAGTCCTGCCCGCCGAATCGCCCTCGCGCGCAAAGAACGCACGCCATGCGACCGGCGATCCGGTGCTGCCGATAAATCGCTTTTCCGGGTTCGGTGCGCATGAGGGCAGCCGCACCAAGGCCGGACCGCTGCTGTTCTGGTCGACCGTTCTGCTCGCGGCTTTCCTCGCATTCTGGATTTCGGGCGGTCATCGCATGGTTCTGGGACCACTGGCCGAGACGATCCGCAATGCGCCGGCGCAGGCGCTGCGGATCGAGGGCGTGACGAGCCGGATCGAAAGGCTGGACGGCCGCTCCTACCTTCTGGTCGAGGGTGCGGTCCGCAATGGTGGCGGCGAGCCGGTCACGCTTCCGCCCATCGTCATTTCCGTCGCGGAGGCCGACGGTCCGACGCTGCGCTATCATCTGGGGACGAATCAGTCCGTCCTGGCGCCGGGGCAGGCGCACGGCTTTTCCAGCCGCCTCGATGCGCCTAGAAACGGCGTCGCGTCCGTGTCGATCACTTTTCAGGAAGGAAGCCGCTAATGCCCGTCGTCCGCGGCAAGGATATCGAAATTCTCTACTCCGCATCCGCGATCGCGCGGCGCAATCTGGAACTCGCCAAGGAAATCGCCGAGCGTCACTATGACGATCTGCTCGTGATCTCCATTCTCAAGGGCTCGTTCATCTTCGCAGCCGATCTCATCCGCGCGATGCACGACACCGGCCTGTCGCCGGAAGTCGAGTTCATCTTCATTTCCAGCTACGGCGCGGGCACGACCAGCGGGGAGGTGCGTGTCCTGCGCGACATCGACAACGAGGTCGCGGGACGCGACGTGCTCCTGATCGACGACATTCTGGAATCGGGCAAGACGCTGAAATTCACGCGCGAACTGATGCTGTCGCGCGGGGCCAAGAGCGTTTCCATCGCCGTCCTTCTCGACAAGACGATGCGCCGCCAGACCGATCTCGACGCCGATTTCACAGGTTTCGAATGCCCGGACTATTTCGTCGTCGGCTACGGCATGGACGTCGCGCACGCATTTCGCGAACTGCCCTTCGTGGGCGTGGTCAAGGGAGATGCCGAATGAAGCGCATTCTCGTCGTCGAGGACGATGCCTCCGTGCGCACCTTCACGGCGCGCGCGCTTTCCGTCGACGGCCATCAGGTCGAGATGGCGGAAGACGGTCTGGAGGGACTGGAAATCATCACGCGCGACGCGGGCGGGTTCGACCTCGTCCTGTCCGACATCAGGATGCCGGCAATGGATGGAATCGAGATGGCGAAGGAGGCCAAGGCGTCGTTTCCCTCGCTGCGCATCCTGCTGATGACCGGCTTTGCCGACCAGCGCGAGCGCGCGGGCGATCTGGACCAGGTCGTAATCGATGTCGTCGACAAGCCGTTCACGCTCGCCGACATCCGATCGGCCGTGTCGCGCGCACTGACACATTAGGCGTCGGCGTCTCGCCGTCCGTGACGATTGCGATTTAACCGTCCCTACCGCATCTCCAGCAACCGCTCCAAGTAGTCACGCTCCAGTTCCGGGCTGAGCGCGTTGCCCAGCCGCTCGCGGATCGCTTCGAGAATGCGGCGTGCGCGCTGCACGTCGATCTCGTCGGGCACGCGCACCGTGTCGCCGAAGTCGGGGCCGGTCGTCGCGCGCGGACGGCCGAGCGGATCGCGGTCGGCGCCCTGCCGGCTGCGCCCGCCGGGCTGCTGGCCGCCGCCTTCGCCTTCCATCGCCTGCTGCATCTGCTGCATCATGTCCTGCGCGCCACGGCGCAGGGCTTCGAGCGCCTGGCCCTGTTCGCCGACGGCCCGTTCGCCCTGGCCTTCGCCCAGCGATTCGCCCGCACGGTCCATCGCCTCGCCGGATTCGCCAAAGCCTTCGCCGGGCTGGAGTCCCATGCCTTCGAGCGCGTCCATCATCGCTTCGAGATCCTGGCGGAGTTGACCCTGGCCTTGCTGCAACTGGCGCATGGCATCGGCGAAGTCCTCCGGCGACATCTGGCCGCCTTCGCCCTGCTGGCCTTGTTGACCTGGCTGTTGCTGGCCCTGCTGCATCTGGAAAGTCTCGTTCATCAGTTCCTGCTGGCGGCGCATGATCTCGCCAAGCTGGTCCATCTGCTGGCGCATCTCGCTTTGCTCGCCGCCTTGCTGCTGCTGGCGGCCGGCTTGCAGGTTGTTCATCATGTCCTGAAGCTGCGAAAGCAATTGCTGCGCCTCGTCGCGCGCGCCCGACTTCGCCA
Organism: Mesorhizobium sp. YIM 152430; assembly: GCF_029210365.1. Classification (GTDB taxonomy): domain Bacteria; phylum Pseudomonadota; class Alphaproteobacteria; order Rhizobiales; family Rhizobiaceae; genus Aliihoeflea. The sequence goes on along the minus strand of NZ_JARGES010000020.1, from coordinate 55,506 downwards.
GTTGCTCGATCTGGTCCATCATGCGTTCGAGATCGCTCTGGCGCATTTCCTGCCCGTCCTGCGGCATCGGCATGGCCTGCTCGGGGTTCTGCATGGCGCGCTCGGCGAATTCGCGCAGGAATTCCTGCATCGCCTCGCGCAACTCGGCCATCAATCGCTCGATTTCCTCGTCGGATGCGCCTTCCTCCAGCGCCTCGCGCAACGCTTCCTGCGCCATGCGCAAGCGGCGCTCTGCGTCGGTCAGCGAGCCGTCCTCGATGGTGACGGCGATTTCCCACAGATAGTCGGCGACGCCGCGCAACTGATCGTCGGATCGCGCTTCATCGAGGCGCGACCGCGCAGACATGATTCCCAGATAGTGCGTCAGTTCGGGGATCGTGTCCTCGGGCCGCAGCGTGATGGCGTCCATCAGGTCGAGGACGCGGCGCTTGGCGTTCGCGTCGAGGGCGAGAAGCTGCCGCTGTTCCACCAGAGCCATCGCCAGCGGATTGGTGAAGGGGCGCTCGGGCAAGGTGAAGCGTTCGACCTCGCTGCGGCCGGTCTGGGCCGCGCCGTCCTCGGCTTCCAGTGTCAGATCGACCAGCGTGCCGGCCCATGGATGCTCGGTCAGATCGCGTGAGGTGCGGGCGACGATTTCGCTGCCGCGCCGGCGTGGCAAGGTCAGCCGCATTTCCGGCGCTTCGTAGAGCGGGCGCGCGTCGGGCGCCGGATCGGCCGGCTCGAACAGGGTCTGCGCCGCGACGACGCCGTAATCGTCCTCGACCTCGTAGGTCAGTTGCAGCGCGCCGTTGACGGCCCGCGTCGGTTCTTCCGCGAAGCGGATCTGCGGCGCGGCGTCGGGCGTCACGGTAAACGACCAGTTGGCGATTTCGTCACCTTCCTCGCTCGGGCGCAGGGACAGGAGCCCGTCGGCGGCGAGGGTGCCCGAGAACTGCGTGACGGTCTGCGCGGCGCCGGCACGGTTCGCGGCGGTCACGGGCGTTGCGCCGGCGCCTGCCTCCAGAGCCGTTTCCTCGGCCGTGTGGGCGTCGAGATAGCTCAGCCTTTCGGTGCCGGTGCCGCCGGTGACCCGCACCGCGACGATCGAGCCCTCGGGCACGGTGAAGAGGCTCTGTCCCTGGTTGGCGTCGGCGGTCATGTAGAGCGGCGCCTTGCCGGTATAGGCCGGCGGCGTCACCCAGGCATCGATACGCGGCGGGATTGTCTGCTGTCCTGCCGCGGCGCGAAACCCGTCGGTCAACGCGCCGCCGCCCGGCCCGAGCGAATAGGCGAAGGCGACGACGAGCAGAAGCGGCGCGATGGCCCTGAGCGCCCATGGATCGCGATCGGGAATGCCCGTGCGCGGCAGTTCGCCCCTCAATCCCTTCAGATCACCAGCGAGGCGCTTGCGATGCTCCTGCCAGAGCGCGGCGGCGAACGGATCGTCCCTGCCGGCGAGCTTGTCGTCCTGGCTGCGCAGCGGGGCGTGGCGGAGCGCGTTGGACGTCTCGATCCTCCGGTCGATCTCGCCGGCGCCGGGGCTGCGGAACAACCGCAATGGCCAGAGCGCGGCAAGGCCGGCGAGCGTGAACAAGCCGACGAGGCCCAGACGCGGCCAGTCCGGCAGCGCGCGAAAGACGCCGAGCCATGACAGGCTGACAAAGAGCGAGACGACGATCGCGAGGGGCAGGAGGAGCGGCCAGAGACGCTCGACGAGTATCGTCGCGCGGGTCGCGGCGCGCGTGCGCCGCAGGCCGACGATCGGCCCGCGTTTGAGAAAGTCGCTCAGTCTTTTGAGGTCAAATGCCATCAGCCGTCCGCTTCATCCGCTTTTCGGGCGGTATCGGTTTCAAGGATAACAGCAAACGCGGCGAAGGCGAGGCCGACCACTAAATCGTGAAACCGGCTCCCGTCCGTTCAGAGCCAGTCGGGAACCGAGTCGAGGCCGATCAGCTCGTCATAGGTCGGACGCGGGCGCACGACATGGAAGCGGTCGCCGGAAACGAGCATTTCGGGCACCAGAAGCCGCGTGTTGTAGGTGCCCGCCTGCACGGCGCCATAGGCGCCGGCGGTCGAGACGCAGATCAAATCACCGGCCTTCATCTTCGGCAGATCGCGGTCGTGCCCCAGATAGTCGCCTGTCTCGCAGACGGGGCCGACGATGTCGACCTTCATGCGCGGTGCGTCGCTGGGTTGCTCGACGACCGGCCGGATGTCGTGGAAGGCGTCGTAGAGCGTCGGACGGATCAGATCGTTCATCGCCGCATCGACGATCAGGAAGTTCTTGGCGTCGCCTTCCTTCAGAAATACGATTTGGCTGACCAGAATTCCGGCATTGCCGGCGATCAGGCGGCCGGGCTCGAAGATCACCTTGAGGCCGAGCGGCTTCAGCCGGCGGCGTACCATCTGCGCATAGGCATCGGGCAGCGGCGGCGGGGCGTTGTCGATCCGGTAGGGAATGCCGAGCCCGCCGCCGACGTCGATATGCTCGATCCGGTGACCGTCCGCCTGCAACTGGCCGGCGAGTTCGACCATCAGCGCGATGGCATCGTCGAAAGGCTGCAATTCGGTGATCTGGCTGCCGATATGGGTGTCGACGCCGACAATCCTCAACCCCGGCAACCCGGCAGCACGCCTGTAGGTGTCGCGGGCGCGTGCGAGAGCGATGCCGAATTTGTTTTCGGCCTTGCCGGTCGAAATCTTGCTGTGCGTCTTCGCGTCGACGTCGGGATTGATGCGCAGCGAGATCTGCGCGATCTTGCCGGCGGCCTGCGCGCGTTCGGACAGAAGCTCGAGTTCCGGCTCCGATTCGACGTTGAAGCAGTGGATGCCGGCCTGAAGCGCGAAATCCATCTCGCCCGCAGTCTTGCCGACGCCGGAGAAAACGATCTTGTCGGCAGGTATGCCGGCGGCGAGTGCGCGGCGCAACTCGCCTTCGGAAACGACGTCTGCGCCGGCGCCCAGCTTCGCCAGCGTCTTCAATACCGCCTGGTTGGAGTTGGCCTTCATCGCGTAGCAGACGAGCGCGTCCATGTCGGCGAAAGCATCGGCGAAGACGGTGTAGTGACGCTCGAGCGTCGCGGTCGAATAGCAGTAGAAGGGCGTGCCGACTTCCGCCGCGATGTCGAGTAGCGAGACGTCTTCGGCGTGAAGGACGCCGTTCCTGTATTCGAAATGGTTCAATTGCGTCGCTTCTTAGAGCAGGCGGTCGAGGATGAAGGGCCGGTCGGCGACCGGCGGCGTCGGCTCGGGCGGTGCAGGCTCGCCCCTATCGATAGCCTCCTGTCGTGCCTCGACGGCGGCCTCATAGGGCGTCTCGAGCGGGCCGCGACGTCCGCAGGCCGAGACGCCGATGACGATGGCCGCCAGAAGCGCGAGGGAAGCGAAGAATCTGCCAGATGCCATGAAGCTCGTCCGGATCGATGCGATTTGAGTTTCGTCTTTAGCGGCTTTTGCGCCGCGTTGCATCCTGTTTCAGCCGCTTCGTCCAGTAGCGGATCTGGCGGCGCACTTCCTGCGGGGCCGTCCCGCCGAAGGAGGTGCGGCTCTTCACCGAAGCCTGTACGGAGAGCACCTGGAAGATGCCGTCGGTGATGCGCCCGTCGATCGATTTGAGTTCGTCGATGGTCAGCTTGTCGAGCGTCGTCTTGCGGCTTTCGGCCAGCGCCACGGCGCGGCCGGTGACGTGATGCGCCTCGCGGAAGGGCAGGCCCGCCTCGCGCACCAGCCAGTCGGCAAGGTCGGTCGCAGTCGAATAGCCGGCGCCCGCCGCCTTCTTCATCGCCGCCGTCTGGATCTCCATGTCGGCGATCATGCCGGTCATCGCCGCGATCATCAGGTCGAGAGTCTCGGCGGCGTCGAAAACGGCTTCCTTGTCTTCCTGCATGTCCTTGGAATAGGCGAGCGGCAGGCCCTTCATCACCGTCAGGAGCGCGATCATGTGGCCGTTGATGCGGCCGGTCTTGGCGCGGATCAGCTCGGCGGCGTCCGGGTTCTTCTTCTGCGGCATGATCGACGAGCCGGTCGAGAACTGATCCGACAGGCGCACGAAGCCGAATTGCGGCGTCGACCAGATGACGATCTCCTCGGCCAGCCGCGACAGATGCGTGGCGCAGATTGAGGCCGTCGAGAGGAATTCCAGCGCGAAGTCGCGATCGGATACGGTGTCGATGGAATTGCGGGTCGGCTCGCGGAAACCGAGCGCCTTTGCCGTCATCTGCCGGTCGATGGGGAAGCCGGTGCCGGCCAGCGCCGCCGCGCCGAGCGGGCTTTCGTCCATGCGTTCGACGGCGTCGCGCACGCGCGAAAGGTCGCGGCCGAACATCTCGACATAGGCCATGCAGTGGTGGCCGAAGGTCACCGGCTGCGCCGTCTGGAGGTGCGTGAAGCCCGGCATCACGGTCGCGGCGTGTTCTTCGGCGCGTTTCAAGAACGTCTCGATCAGACGAACGAGCGCCGCGTCGGTGCGCTGCAACTCCTCCTTGACCCAAAGACGGAAGTCCGTCGCCACCTGGTCGTTGCGCGAGCGCGCGGTATGGAGCCGTCCGGCGGCAGGGCCGATCAGGTCGGCGAGCCGCGCCTCGACATTCATGTGGATGTCCTCGAGACGGGCGGAAAATTCGAACGTGCCGGCCTCGATCTCGCCGAGGATCTGCTTCAGCCCTTGCGCGATTCTGTCGCGGTCTTCGGTCGAAATGATGCCGGTTTCGGCCAGCATGTCGGCCTGGGCGAGCGAACCGCGGATGTCCTGTGCATAGAGTTTCCTGTCGAAGCCGATCGAGGCGTTGATCGCTTCCATGATGGCGGCGGGACCCGAGGCAAATCGTCCGCCCCACATCTGGTTGCTGGCCTTCTTCTCGCTCATAGTGATATCCGCATCCCCGGAGATAGACATATGGCTGATGGCAAATCGAACCTTCCGGCGGGCCGACTGATCGGGATCGCGGCCGTCGCCGGCGTTCTTGCCGGTGCGCTCGGCGTATACGTGATGGGTGGCCCCTCTGGCAACAATGCGCCGATGGTGGCGGGTGCGGTGCCCGATCCCCAGGCCGTCGCCGCCTGCGAGGCGAAGACGGATAAGGTCGCAGCCCTCGATCCGCTGATCACCGGCGAAGTCGCCGCGATGCTGCCGGCCGATCCGCCGCGCCTCGTCTCCGACCTCGCCTTCAACGATCCCGACGGTCAGCCGATGCGGCTTTCCGATCTCGGCAAGGTGACGCTGGTCAATCTGTGGGCGACATGGTGCGCGCCCTGCCGCGAGGAAATGCCGGCGCTGAACCAGCTTCAGGCCGAGATGGGCGGCGAGGATTTCGAGGTGGTGGCCGTCAATATCGACACCGGCGACGACACGAAGCCGAAAGCGTTCCTCGAAGAAACGGGCGTCGACCGGCTTGCCTATTACCGCGACAGCACGCTCGGCCTCTTCAACGACCTGAAGCGCCGCAATCTTGCCGTCGGCCTGCCGGTGACGCTGCTCGTCGACGCCGATGGCTGCCTGCTCGGCCATATGAACGGTCCGGCCGAATGGGCGAGCGATGATGCGAAAAGGCTGATCGAAGCGGCGCTTTGATCGCAGCGCAAAAAGGGCGCCGCGCGGCGCCCTTTTTCATTTTCAGTGCTTCGGTCGAGCGGTGCGCTCGGGGATCAGCCCGCGCGGGCTGAACCGCAGGACGAGCAGCAGGATCAGTCCCATCATCAGCGGCCGCATATAGGGCGCGGCGTCGACGAGTTGCAAGCGCAGCGGATTGGTCGGGTCCATGCCCGAGGTCAGGACCGACATCACCCAGCCGCCGACCGGTTCGGCCTCGACCCAGACGAACCAGATCAGGAAGCCGCCGAGCACCGCGCCCCAATTGTTGCCGGAGCCGCCGACGATCACCATCACCCAGATCAGGAAGGTGAAGCGCAGCGGCTGGTACTGGCCGGGCGTGAACTGGCCGTCGAGCGTCGTCAGCATGGCGCCGGCAATGCCGACCACCGCCGAGCCGAGGATGAAGACCTGGAGGTGGCGCCGGGTCACGTCCTTGCCCATCGCTTCCGCCGCGTCGCGATTGTCGCGGATCGCGCGCATCATGCGCCCCCAGGGCGAGTTCAGCGCACGCTCGGCCAGGAACATGATGATGATCAGGACGATGGCGAACAGGATCGCGTAGGACAGTCGCACATAGATCGCCGAGGCGAAGACCGGGTGGAGGTTCAGCGTCGTCGCCAGGTCGAGGAACCACGGCGCCTGCTGCAACTGCACCTCGTAGGCGACGGGGCGCGGCAGGCCCGAGACGTTCTTGACGCCGCGGGTCAGCCATTCCTCGTTGCGCAGGACGGCGATGATGATCTCCGAAATGCCGAGCGTGGCGATCGCCAGATAGTCGGCGCGCAGGCCGAGCGCGATCTTGCCGACCATCCAGGCCGCGCCCGCGGCGAAGACGCCGCCGACGAGCCAGGAGAAGAGGATCGGCAGGCCGAGACCGCCCAGATAACCTGTCCGTGCCGCGTCATAGCTTTCGATCGCGGCGACGGCCGGATCGAAGAAGTGGCGGATGACGAAGTAGCCCGCCACCGCGATCAGGATCGCGACGAAATTGCCCTTCCTGCCATGAATGTTCCTGCGGGCAAGCACGATCAGGCCGATCGTGCCGATGAGCGCGATGATGGTGAGGCCGATGCCCGTTCCGCCGGCGGACCATGCGCCGGGCACCGGCGGCATGGAGACGACTATGCCGGCGAGCCCCCCAAGCGCGGCAAAGCCCATGATGCCGACATTGAAGAGGCCGGCATAACCCCACTGGATGTTGACGCCCAGCGCCATGATCGCCGAGATCAGGCACAAATTGAGGATAGTCAGGCTGAGCGTCCAGCTCTGGCCGAAGCCCACGAGCAGCAGCAGGCCGGCCATGATCGAATAAAGGACGATGATGCGGTTTCGATTGCTCACAGCACTCTCCCCCGGAAAATGCCCGTCGGTCTAATCAACAGGACGATGACGAGGATCACGAAGGAAATCGCGAACTTGTATTCGGTCGACAGGAGCTGGACGAGCCCTTCCGGCGCAAAGCCCAGATATTCCAGAACGCGCTTGTAGGCATAGGTCAAAGTCACTTCCGAAAAGGCGACGACGAACCCGCCTGCGATCGCACCGATCGGTTGCCCGATGCCGCCGACGATGGCGGCCGCGAACATCGGCAGCAGGAGCTGGAAATAGGTGAAGGGGCGGAAGCTCTTGTCGAGACCGTAGAGAACGCCGGCGATCGTCGCCAGTGCCGCCGCGATCACCCAGGTGACGCGAACCACCTTGTCGGGGTCGATGCCCGAAAGCAGTGCCAGGTCCTCATTGTCCGAATAGGCGCGCATGGCCTTGCCCGTGCGCGAATAGGTGAGGAACCAGAACAGCGCGACGACGACGACGACGGCGACGACCACGGTGATCGCGACCGGCAGACGGATCGCCAGCCCTTCGGCGAGCCCCGTCCACTCGCGGAACTCGCGGACGGTGATCAGAAAGCGTTCGCCATCGGCGAAACGCTGCTCGTTCGGCCCGATGACGAGCCGGACGATGCCGTTCAGGATGAACATGACGCCGACTGACGCCATGACCAGGACGATCGATGCGGACCGCTGCTGGCGGTAGAAGCGGAAAACGGTCCGGTCGATGATCAGCGCCATGATGACGGCGCCGACGATGCCGATGGGCAGCGCGAGAAGCGCCGTCGGCAACGGCCCGAGCGTGACGCCCATGCCGATCAGCCACCAGGTCACCAGAATGGTGATCATGGTGCCGAACGCCATCAGGTCGCCATGGGCGAAGTTGGAAAAGCGCAGGATGCCGAAGACCAGCGTGATGCCGAGCGCGCCGAGCGCGAGCTGCGCGCCATAGGCAAGACCCGGCAGGAACACGAAGTTGGCGAACATGACGAGGGCATTGAGAAAGTCCATCGTCAACCTCCCAGGAACGAGGCGCGAACCTCGGGATTGGCGAGAAGGGCTTCGCCGGTATCGGTGAAGCGGTTGCGGCCCTGGACGAGCACATAGCCGCGGTCGGCGATGGCGAGCGCCTGACGAGCATTCTGCTCGACCATCATCACGGCGATGCCGGTGGCGGCGACGTCGAGAATGCGGTCGAAGAGCTCGTCCATGACGATCGGCGAGACGCCGGCGGTCGGTTCGTCGAGCATCAGCACGGAGGGCTGCGTCATCAGGGCGCGGCCGACGGCCACCTGCTGGCGCTGACCGCCCGACAATTCGCCGGCCGGCTGCTTGCGCTTCTCCTTGAGGATCGGGAACAGGTCGAAGACCTGCGCCATGGTGTCGGCGAAGTCGTCCTTGCGGATATAGGCGCCCATTTCGAGGTTTTCCTGGACGCTCATCGTCACGAAGACGTTCGAGGTCTGCGGCACGAAACCCATGCCGGCGACGACGCGGTCCTGCGGCGAAAGCTTGGTGATGTCCTTGTCGCCGAGGCGCACCTGGCCCTCGCGCAGGCCCAGCATTCCGAACATCGCCTTCATCGCCGTCGACTTGCCGGCACCGTTGGGGCCGACGATGACGGCGATCTCGCCCTTTTCGACGGCTATGGAGCAGGAGTGGAGAATGTCCGCGCCGCCATAGCCGCCGGTCATGTTCTCGCCGATGAGGAAGCTCATGCCACGCCTCCCTGCTTGGCCTTGGGTGGGCGTTGCTTGAGCCCGGTGCCGAGATAGGCTTCGATCACCTGCTCGTTGGCCTTGACCTCGTCAACCTTGCCTTCGATCAGCACGCGGCCCTCGGCCATCACGATCACCGGGTCGCAGAGGCGGCCGATGAAGTCCATGTCGTGCTCGATCATGCAGAAGGTGTAGCCGCGTTCCTTGTTGAGCCGCACGATGGCGTCGCCCAGCGTGTTCAGGAGCGTGCGGTTGACGCCGGCGCCGACCTCGTCGAGGAAGACGATCTTGGCGTCCACCATCATTGTGCGGCCGAGTTCCAGCAGCTTTTTCTGGCCGCCGGACAGGTTTCCGGCGAGTTCGTCCGCGACATGGCTGATTTCGAGAAACTCGATCACCTCGTCGGCGCGTCTGCGCACCTCGGCCTCGCGCTCGCGCACCTTGGAAGGACGCAGCCACACGTCGACCAGCGTCTCGCCGGGCTGGGCGGGCGGGACCATCATCAGGTTCTCGCGCACGGTCAGCGTCGAGAATTCGTGCGCGATCTGGAAGGTCCGCAGAAGCCCCATGTGGAAGAGCTCGTGCGGTGGCAGTCCGGTGATGTCCTGACCGTCGAGCCAGACCTTGCCGGAGGTGGGTTTGTAATGGCCTGCGATCACGTTGAAGAGCGTCGTCTTGCCGGCGCCATTCGGGCCGATCAGGCCCGTGATGGAGCCCTTGGCGATTTCGATGCTTGCGCCATCGACCGCCTTGATGCCTCCAAAGTGCATATGCAGATCGTCTACCTTGATCATGCAATTCCCCTCGGCCGAGGTTTTTCTTGATTGTGCCGTCGTGAGAGGGGCTCGCATCCGCTGGGTCAGCCTTGCAGCACACACAGGCTGCGGCTTTCACCACGGTTCCTGACGCCTCTCCTCGTCGGATTTGCAGGACTACGGCCTGACGCCCCGCAATTCGTGGGAGCGCCAATAGCGAGTGCAAGAGCAAAAGTCGAGTGCGCGACCCAAACACACTCGCGAGTGCGACCATTTTGAACGAAAATGGCCCGGCGAGGTCGTCGCCGGGCCATAATCTTACACGACCGCCTTCAGATCAGCGGAAGCCGACCGTCTTGAACTCGCCGCCTTCGACGACGTATTCGCGGTAGGTGCCGGCCGCTTCGCCGGGACCGATCAACTCGACATTGGTGACACCGATATAGTCGACATCACCGCCGTCCTTGAGGATCTGCAAGCCCTTGGCGAGTTCGCCCGGCAGGATCGGCTCGCCTGGGCCGTTGGCGACTTCGAGCAGCGCATCACGAATGGCGGTGCGGTCGGCCGAGCCGGCCTTCTGGATGGCGAGTGCGATCAGCGCGCCGGCGTCGTAGCTTTCGCCGGTGTAGGAGCTGGTCGGGTCGATGCCGGCTTCGCCCGCGATGGTCGCGAACATTTCCGAGCCTTCGCCCTCGGCACCCGGCAGAACGCCGATCGTGCCTTCGAGGTCGTCGCCGATCGCATCGATCAGGCTCTGGCCGTACATGCCGTCGCCGAGCGCGAAGCGATCGAACGCGCCGGTGTCGACTGCCGAGCGGATGATGCCGACGCCGCCCTGGTCGACATAGCCGAGCACGACGAGAACGTCGCCGCCGGCCGCGGCGAGCGCACCGACTTCAGCCGAATAGTCGCCCTTGCCGTCATCATGGGGGGCTGCGATCGTGACCGTTCCACCAGCTTCCTCGAATGCCGCGACGAAGGCATCGGAGAAGCCCTTGCCGTAGTCATTATTGGTGTAGGAAACAGCGACCGAAGTGATGTCCTGCGAGGTCAGGACTTCGGTCAGGACCACGCCCTGGCGGGCGTCGGAAGGCGCGGTGCGGAAGAAGTAGCCATTGTCGTCGATGTCGGTCAGGGCCGGCGAGGTCGCCGACGGCGAAACCATCACCACGCCGTTCGGCACGGCAACGCTGTTGGCGATGCCGATCGTCACGCCCGAGCAGTCGGCGCCCATGATGGCGGAAACGTTGTCGGTCGTCACGAGGCGCTCGGCGGCGGCGGATGCGGCGGCGTTGTCGATGCAGGTCGAGTCGGCGCGAACCGGCGTCAGCGTGGCGCCATCAAGCAGAAGACCGCTCTCGTTGACTTCCGAGAAGGCGAGTTCGGCGCTGGCGGCCATGCTCGGCGTGATGCTTTCCAGCGGTCCGGTGAAGCCGAGAATGATGCCGACATTGATCTCTTCCTGTGCGGAAGCGGCGCCAGCGGCGAGAAGCGCGGCGCCAGCCACCGAAGCGGCGAAGATCTTGCGGAAATTGGACATATGATATGCCTCCCTTTGGAGAGTGTTCCTGAGTTTTAGGTTTCGCCCGGATCTGAATGAGCCCGGATTGGCGGCGATATTCCAATCTGCGTTTCGGTTTGTAAAGCCTTGAGAAACCGGATTTTCGCAGCCGGTTAACATCGGTTGCGCCAGCCTGCGCGAAAGTTCGGCCCAGGTCTAACCGAATGTTCATTCGTCACCCCCAATATCCGGCGAGAGCTGACGTTGGAGGAGGTCCGGCTTGACGCGAAGCGCAATTGCCATTGCAGGACAGACGAGGATATCGCGCCGCGGTGCCTTGATGCTTGCCCGCTGGACCATCCTTGGCACGCTCGGCTGCCTTGCGATCTCGCTCGCCTGGAACTGGCTCGCCTTCCGGCACATGGACGCGCTCGCGCTGCGCCAGGGGCTGATCAGCGCGACCGTGCTGCCGATCATCCTGGCCGGCCCGCTGTTCTTCTATCTGACCCTGAAACTTCGCGAGCTTGCGAGCGCCAACCATCAGCTCGCCGAGCTTGCCTCAACGGATCACCTAACGAAGTGCCTCAACCGGCGCGCGCTGGTGGGCAATGTCGAGCAGCTCCTCGACGAGAACGAGGCGGACGCCCAGGGAGCGCTGTTGGTCATCGACGCCGACCATTTCAAGCAGGTCAACGACCTCTACGGGCATCACCAGGGCGACCTTGCCCTCATTCGCATCGCGTCTGTAATCAGAAGCTGCGTGCGTCAGGGTGATCTCGTCGGGCGGATGGGCGGCGAAGAATTCGCGGTCCTGCTCGGCGGCGTCGCGCCGGAGCAGGCGGTTCGGATCGCCGAACGAATCCGCCATGCGGTCGCGGCCGCTCCGCTCGACATCGACGGAGCGCAGCATCGCCTGACGATCAGCGTCGGCTGCACCGCATTTTCGGGCAGGGCCAAGTTCCGCGATCTCTTCTCGCTCGCGGACCAGCGCCTCTACGAAGCCAAGCGCCTCGGGCGAAACCGGGTCGAGGCAGGCGCGGACGCAGACATGAAAAAGGCCGGCTGAGAGCGAGCCGGCCTTCCTTCATTGATGATGTCCAGTCAGATCAGAAGCGGTAGGAAATCTTCGCCGTGACCGTGTGGAAGTCGAAGCGGCTGTCCGTGCCGGTCAGCGTGGTGCCGCCCGGATTGCTGCCCGCTGCGCCGCCGGCACCGCCGAAGGGGCCGCCTTGCAGGTCGGCGCGGAAGTCGTTGCGGCCGAGATCGGTGTAGAGATATTCGAGGCCGATCGACCAGTTCTGGGTCACGCGGGCTTCGACACCGCCGCCGACCGTGTAGCCGAAGTCGTTCCTCTGGCCGCCGGACGTGGTGAAGGTCGCCCCGGAGCCGGGCTGACGGTAGCTGAAGTCGACGTCGCCATAGGCCAGACCGCCGGTGACGTAGCCGAGCAGGTTGTCGCTGAACGCATAGCCGAGACGACCGCGCAAGGTGGCGAGATAGTCGAGATCGCGCGAGATGACGTATTCGGCCGGAGTGCGCGAGAAGGCGCGCTGCTCGTCACCGAGATCGGTGTAGTTGATGTCGAGGATCGCGCCATAGACGATGTTGCCGGCCTGCCAGTCATAACCGATATGGACGCCGCCGACGAAGCCGTTGTCGAAGTCGCCATTGGCGTTGAAGCTCGAACCGGGAGCGGCGCCGGGAGGCGTGAAGGCGGTGACGAGCGGACCGAAGGTGAACGGATCGAGCTGGATCTGTCCGGTCGAGCCGAAGCCGTAGCCCGCCTGGATGCCGGCATAGAAACCGGCCCAGCTCATGCTGGACACCATGCCCATGGGCATGGGGGCCGGTTCGCTGTAGATGACGTCAGCCGCCATGGCGGAGCTGGCGGCGAAAGTTGCGGCCAGGCCGATGAGAATGCGCTTCATGGGATAACCCTCCAGTTTTAGAACGACGCAGCAACGGGAGGAGTAGCGCAAAGTTGCACAACCGCAGGTAAACTGTGACGTGATCGCGTCCTAAATCTGGCGAAGTTGCAAAATTGCCATAATTTAGGCTTGCCTAACCTTTAGGTTGCAAATGCTTGGAGCGATGCGCGATCGGAGCCACGCGGCTCAGCGCGTGGGAACGGGATGCTCGCCGCGATAGTCGTAAAAGCCGCGTCCCGACTTGCGCCCCAGCCAGCCGGCTTCGACATATTTAACCAGAAGCGGACAGGGGCGATATTTCGAGTCCGCCAGCCCTTCGTAGAGAACCTGCATGATCGACAGGCAGGTATCGAGCCCGATGAAATCTGCAAGTTGCAGCGGCCCCATCGGGTGGTTCGCGCCAAGCTTCATCGCCGTGTCGATCGCCTCGACCGAACCGACGCCCTCATAGAGCGTGTAGATCGCCTCGTTGATCATCGGCAGCAGGATGCGGTTGACGATGAAGGCGGGGAAATCCTCGGCGACCGTAATCGTCTTGTCGAGGCTTGCGACGAAGCTGCGCGCGGTCTCGAAGGTCGAATCCTCGGTCGCGATGCCGCGCACGAGCTCGACCAGCTTCATCACCGGAACCGGGTTCATGAAATGAATGCCGATGAATCGTTCCGGCCGGTCGGTCTGCGCGGCGAGGCGCGTGATCGAGATCGAGGAGGTGTTGGTGGCGAGAATCGCCTCGGGGTTCAAGAGAGGACAAAGCTGCGCATAAATCTTGCGCTTGATCGTCTCGTCTTCGCTCGCCGCTTCGATCACGAGATCGCAATCGGCCAGATCCTCGAGCGCCGCGGCCGGAACGATCGCCGACAGTGCCTTGCGGCGGCTGTCCTCGTCCAGCTTGCCGGAATGGACCTGGCGGGCGAGGTTGCCGCTGATCGTTGCGATGCCGGATTCGATCCGCTCGGACGAGATGTCGTAGACCTTGACCTTGTAACCCGAGATCGCCGCGACATGCGCGATGCCGCCGCCCATCTGGCCGGCGCCGACCACGCCGATCGTCCTGATTGTAGCCGTCATTGCTCGTGATCCCGTCGAGCCGCCGTCAAATCGCGGCGGCCTCATTTTTCATATTGCGGTGCAAAGTAAAAGGGCGGAACTGGTTCGTCCAGCCCCGCCCGCTTTCATTTGCATGAATTCCCGACGCAGATGTCAAAGCGCCTTTTCGAGCTCCGGCAGCACGGTGAAGAGATCGCCGACGAGGCCGTAATCGGCGACCTGGAAGATCGGCGCTTCCTCGTCCTTGTTGATCGCGACGATGACCTTGGAGTCCTTCATGCCGGCCAGGTGCTGGATGGCACCGGAAATTCCGGCCGCGATGTAGAGTTCGGGGGCGACGACCTTGCCGGTCTGGCCGACCTGCCAGTCGTTCGGCGCGTAGCCGGCGTCGACGGCGGCGCGGCTTGCGCCGACGGCCGCGCCGAGCTTGTCGGCGATCGGCAGCATGACCTCGTCGAACTTCTCCTTCGAACCCAGCGCGCGCCCGCCCGAGATGATGATCTTCGCCGAGGTCAGTTCGGGACGATCGGAGGCGGCGATGCGGTTCTCGACGAAGGTCGACAGGCCCGGATTGTCGGCGGCCGAAACGCTTTCCACCGAAGCCGATCCTTCTTCGCCGGCGGCCTGGAACGAGGCGGTGCGGACCGTGATCACGCGCTTGGCGTCGGTCGATTGCACGGTCTGGATCGCGTTGCCGGCATAGATCGGGCGCTTGAACGTGTCAGCGGAGACAACCTCGACGATGTCGGAAAGCTGCATCACGTCGAGGAGGGCGGCGACGCGCGGCATCACGTTCTTGGCCATGGTGGTGGCCGGCGCGATGATCGTGTCGTAGCCGTCGGCGAGCTTGACGACGAGGGCCGCGAGCGGTTCGGCGAGTCGCTCGGCCAGTTCGTCGGCCTCGGCCAGGAGCACCTTGCGCACGCCTGCCAGCTTGCCGGCGGCGTCGGCCGCCGCCTGCGCGCCCTTGCCCGCCACCAGAACGTCGACGTCGCCGCCGATCTTGGCGGCTGCCGAAAGCGCCTTGGCGGTCTGGTCCGAAAGGGTTGCGTTGTCGTGTTCGGCAATCAGAAGAATGGCCATTTCGTTTTTTCTCCTATTCTTCGTCGATCAAAGCACGCCGGCGGACTTGAGGCTGGACACGAGTTCCGCCACGTCCTTGACCTTCACGCCCGCCTTGCGGCCGGCCGGCTCTTCAGTCTTCAGGACCTTCAGGCGCGGTTTGACCTCGACGCCGTAATCGGCGGCCGACTTCTCGTCGAGCGGCTTCTTCTTGGCCTTCATGATGTTCGGCAGCGAGGCGTAGCGCGGCTGGTTCAGGCGCAGATCCGTCGTCACGATGGCCGGCATCTTCGCTTCGATGGTTTGCAGGCCGCCATCGACTTCGCGCGTCACCTTGGCCTTGTCGCCCTCGATCTCGATCTTCGAGGCGAAGGTCGCCTGGCTCCAGCCCAGAAGGGCGGCGAGCATCTGGCCGGTCTGGTTGGCGTCGTCGTCGATCGCCTGCTTGCCGAGAATGACGAGGCCGGGATTCTCCTCAGCCACGACGCCCTTCAGGATCTTGGCGACCGTCAGCGGCTCGGTGATCTCGTCGACCTTGACGAGGATCGCGCGGTCGGCGCCCATCGCAAGGGCCGTGCGCAGCGTTTCCTGGGCCTGCTGGGGTCCAATGGAGACGACGACGATCTCGTCCGCCTTGCCGGCTTCCTTCAGGCGGATCGCCTCTTCGACGGCGATTTCGTCGAACGGGTTCATCGACATCTTCACATTGGCGAGGTCGACGCCCGAGCCGTCCGCCTTGACTCGGATCTTGACGTTGTAATCCACCACCCGCTTGACGGGGACCAGAACTTTCATTCGCTTGAGACCTTTCCCTTGGATTCAGCGTCTTCGTCTAACAAGGTTGCGGGTTGCAGCACTTGTCAGAAATCGACATTCGGGAGCCGAACGGCAGCATCGAAACAGACCGCCCGGCACAATCGCGGCGGACCGTAGTTTGTGGCGGAATGACCGTCAATAGAGCGCCGGGCGCTCAAAACGGTTGAATTCTACCGATGCCACGGACCGCGCGAACGCGTCGCATCCGCGGGCGCCGACGCCACCACGGCGGCCTGGGGCGTCACGATCCGGCGGTCGAGAAGCGGCACCTCGGAACGCTTCAGAACCACCAGCAACACCGCACCGGCGAGGATGCCGCCGATATGGGCGGCCCAGGAAATCTGGTCCTCTCCGGCAAGGGCGAACATCACGAACTGGAAGCCGATCCACAGCGCCAGCACGATCCATGCCGGGATGCGCAAGGGCAGGCGGCCGAAAACGAGCACCCAGATCTTCACGCGCGGATGGAGCAGCAGATAGGCCGAGACGATGCCCGCGACCGCGCCGGACGCGCCGATCAGCGGGATTTCGGAGGTCGGCGCCATCATGCCGTGCAACCAGGCGCCCGCAACGGCGCAGGCGATGTAGAAGACGAAGAACTTCAGATGCCCCATCGCGTCCTCGACATTGTCGCCGAAGACCCACAAAAACAGCATGTTGCCGCCAAGATGCAAAAGGTCGCCATGGAGGAATGCATAGGTGACGTAGGACGCCTCTCCGGGAAGAATGCGGAGTTCGGGCGGAAGTTCGACATGATCGAAGGCGACCGAGGGAATGTATCCGTAGGAATAGGCGGCAGCCTGCGTCGCCTCCCAGCCGCCGGCCACGCTCCAGAAATAGGCGATGACGTTCACCGCGATCAGCCCGACCGTCACATATTGCGCCTTGATGAAGCGCAAGCGATTGGCGTCGTGGAGCGGAATGAACATCAGCGATTCTGGCCGGGGACCCACAGCACGTCAGCGCGGCCGTCGTCGTTGACGGCGCGGGCGGCGACGAAGAGGAAATCGGAGACGCGGTTGATGTAACGGATCGCATCCGCGCCGACGATCTCGCCCTCGACGCGCGACAGCTCCACCATCATCCGCTCGGCGCGGCGTGTCACGGTGCGCGCGAGGTGCAGCGCGGCCGCGGCGGGCGAGCCGCCCGGCAGGACGAAGGTGCGCAAGGGCTGGAGGCGCTTGTTGAGGACGTCGATGTCGGCCTCGACGCGTGCGACCTGCGAGGCGACGATCCGCAGCGGCTCATAGGGCAGGGGTTCGCCGGTGTCCGGCGCAGCGAGGTCGGCGCCGAGGTCGAACATGTCGTTCTGGATGCGCACCAGCATGGCGTCGATGTCGGGATGCCCGCCCTGCGTGTGGATTCGGGCCATGCCGATGCAGGCATTGGCCTCGTCGACCGTGCCGTAGGAGGCGACGCGCAGATCGAATTTCGGCCGGCGCTCGCCCGAGCCCAGCGCCGTCGTGCCGTCGTCGCCGGTGCGCGTGTAGATGCGATTCAAGATGACCAACTCAGCCTCCGGCCTGACGGGAGAAATACAGCGCCAGCATGACGAAGACGAGCGCGAGGAACTGAAGCACGACGCGCGCCTGCATCAGCTTGTTGGACGTGTTGCCGGAGCCGCCGCGCATCATGTTGATCAGGCCGCGCACGAGAACGAAGGCGACCGCGACCATGAACAGGACGGCAATGACGTTGAAGACGGTGGACATCGATTTTCCCGACTGGAAAGAAAGGCGCCGCGAAACGTTGAGGAATGCGCGGCACGCATTTGAAGACGTGATTGCCGGACATTATGGAGCGCGGCCATGCAATCTTCCAGTGGCGGCGGCCGATTGTCTCACTGGCGTCGAGTTTCGGGCAAGCAGGGCGCGCTAGACCCCGTGAGAATGAAACCGCAAGATGGCGCAAGCCGTATCTTGGACTTATCTGCAACAGCATTCGAGGCTTGGGATTGGTCGATGTCTTTGCTGGTCCGACGATGATCCGACAGGTTGTCGCGACGAAGCGGGTGCTTTCCGATGCGCTCGGGCATTTCAACAATGACGACGGCTGGGCGATGGCGAGTCATCTGGCCCTGTCGGCGCTGCTCGCGCTGTTTCCGTTCCTGATCTTCGCCACTTCGCTCGCCAGCTTCCTCGGCGCCAAGGCCTTCGCCGACACGGCCGTTCACCTCGTCTTCGACACATGGCCCGAGGAGATCGCCTCGCCGATCGCCTATGAGGTGACGAGCGTCCTGACCGTGCAGCGCGGCGATTTCCTCACCATCGGCGTGGTGATCGCGGCATTCTTCGCCTCGAACGGGATCGAGGCGGTGCGCGTGTCGCTCAACCGGGCCTACCGGGTGAGCGAGACGCGCTCGATCTTCACGCTGCGGCTGCAAAGCCTCGCCTTCGTGTTCATCGCGACGGTCGGCTTCGTCATCGTCTCGGCGCTGCTGGTCGTCGCGCCGCTGATCGGCGACCTCGCGCAGGAGCATGTGCCCTGGCTCGAACCCTATATGGGTACGATCACGATCTGGCGTTTCATCGTCGCCTCGCTGGTCATCGTGACCGGGCTCGTGGCGGTGCATTTCTGGCTGCCGGCCGGCAAGCGGCGCTTCGTCGACATCGTGCCCGGCATCCTCTTCACGCTGATCGGCTGGGTGATCGGGTCGACGGCATTCGCCAGCTATCTGTCGCAGTTCTCGTCCTACGCCTCGACCTATGCCGGGCTGGCCTCGATCATGATCGCGCTCGTCTTCCTCTACATAGTCTCGGTGATCTTCATCATGGGCGGAGAGCTCAATGCCGCGATGAAACGCTATTTCGAGGCCCGCGCCCGCGTTCCGGGCTGAGCCTTTCGCGTCGCCACCGCGACGCCGATGGTCGTCAGCACCATGCCGCCGATCTGCAATGCGTTCAGCGTCTCGTCGAAGAGCAGCCAGGCGATGAGCGCGGTCACCGAGGGCACGAGGAAGAACAGCGACGAGACCTTGGCCACCTCGCCTTCGCGGATGAGATACATCAGCAGGAAAATCGCGCCGAGCGAGAGCACCAGAACCAGCCAGGCCATGGCGAAGACCAGTTCGCCGGTGAGCCGGTAGGTCTGCGTCTCGAAGGCGAAAGTGGCGACCAGCATCACCGCGACACCGCCGACATATTGCCAGATCGTGCCCACCACGAGGTCGCCGCTGGCCACGAATCGCTTCTGCCAGACCGTTCCGGCGCTGATCGCGAGCATGGCGAGGAAACAGGACAGAAGCGTCGCCGCCGTCACGCCGCCGAGCGCGCCGATCTTGGGCGCCAGCACGATCGCGACGCCGGCGAGGCCGAGCGCCATGCCCGCCCAATGTCTTGCCGACAACTTCTCACTCAGAAAAACTGCCGCCATCATGGCGGTTGCCAGTGGTTGCAGGCCGACGATCAGCGCGGAGAGCCCCGCCGGCATATCGTTGCGGATCGCCCAGAAGACGCCGCCGAGATAGACGCCGTGCATCAGCGCGCCCGCGATCATCGCATGAACCGCCTGCCGGCCATCCATGGCACGCCAGCGTATCGCCAGGAGAAGCAGCGCCAGAAGCGCGATGGTCAGCGCAAAGCGCACGGCGAGAAAGGCGAAGGGCTCGGCCCAGGGCATCGCATAGCGCGCGCCGATGAAGCCGGTCGACCACAGCAGCACGAAAATGACGGGAACCAGACGGATCACAAGCGGCATGGAAACTCGCGCGAAAAATGTGAAGCCGCTCTAATTGCGTTGGCCCGCGCAATCAAATCGAAAGAATTGAAGCGCAGTTTCATGTTCGATGCGGGTGAATGCAGACGGGGCGCATCCTTGACCCTTGGAGGGGAAGGATAAGCTATGCTTTGGAACCTGAGTTTCGTCTGGCTGTGCATGGCGGTGGCTTCGGTTGCCATCCTGTCGTTCCTGCTCGGCCTTTGCATGGACGCCATCATGGGACCGGACGGTTTCGGGCCGATCGGCAATACGGTCGTGCTCATCGCCGGCTTCTTCCTCACGATCGCGCTCTACAATCATGTCGGGCACAAATTCGCGGATCTGCGGATCGCGACGACCTACGGGCTGGCGGGCGCGTTCGTGACGGTGGCGCTTCTGGCGGGATTGAAGGCGATCGGCAGCCGTCTTCGCCTTTAAAGGCCGACCATGCGGCGGATGTCGTGCGGCGTCAGCCCGGACATGCGCAGCGCTTCGAGCCCGGTATCGCCGCGGCTCTTGGAGAGTTTGCGCCCATCCTCGCCCAAGATCAGGTCGTGATGGAGATAGGTCGGCGGCGAAAGGCCGAGCAGTTCATGCAGGAGCCGTTGCCCGGACGTCGCGTGAAAGAGGTCGCGCCCGCGCACGACATGGGTGACGCCCTGGAGCGCGTCGTCGACGACGACGGATAGCTGGTAGCTCGTCGGCAGGTCCTTGCGGGCGACGACGAAATCGCCCCAGATGCGCGGATCGGCGACAATCAAGCCGGCCTCGCCTTGCGGCCCGGCCCCGTCCTCGCGCCAGTCGAGGCGGCCCGAGACCCTTTCCATCGCCGCGTCGATGTCGAGCCGCCAGGCGAAGGGCGCACCCGCCTCGATGCGCGCGCGGCGCTCGCGGGCCGGCAGATCGCGCTCGATCGTCGGATAGAGCGGGGCGCCGTCGGGATCGCGCGGCCAGGCACCGCCGCGCGCCTCTTTTTCAGCGATCAAGGCGCGCACGTCGCCGCGCGAGAGAAATGCGGGGTAGACGAGTTCCGCCTCGATCAACCGGTCGAGCGCGGTGCGATAATCGTCGAAATGGTCGGACTGGCGGCGGACCGGTTCCTCCCAGTCGAGGCCCAGCCATGCGAGATCTCCGCGGATCGCGCGCTCGAAATGCGTCCGGCTGCGCTCGCGGTCGATGTCCTCGATGCGCAGCAGAAACCGGCCGTCCGCCTGCCTTGCCAGATCGTGGTTCAGAAGCGCCGAGTAGGCGTGGCCGAGATGAAGCGGCCCGTTGGGACTGGGCGCGAAGCGGAAGACGGGAAGCGACATTCGGGCCGATGATCGTTGCGCAAGGTGAGCGCCGATTGCTACGCTTGTTCGCCGCAAAGGACAAACATCATGCGCCGCATCGACACGCTGGACGACATTGCCGAAGGATTGAACGCGCTCGCCACCGCCGATCCGCGCCTGGCCGAGGTGATCGAGACGGCGGAAGAGGTGACGCTGCGCCGCAGCGAACCGGGCTTTGCCAGTCTCGTCTCGATCATCGTCTCGCAGCAGGTCTCGCGCGCCAGTGCGCAGGCGATGATGCGCAGGCTGACGGCGCTTGCCGATCCGCTGACGGCCCACATCATCGCCGAAGGCGGACCGGACATGCTGCGCGAGGCCGGCATCTCGCGGCCGAAACAGCGGGCGATACTGGCGCTGGCCGAAGCGATGGACGCCGGCGCCATAGATCTCGAGGCGCTGTGCCTGCTCGAAGCCGATGAGGCGATCAGGCAACTGACAGTTCTGCCCGGAATCGGTCCGTGGACGGCGCAGATCTACCTTCTCTTCTCGGCCGGTCATCCCGACATCTTCCCGGTCAAGGACGTCGCCCTGCAAAATGCCGTCGCGCGCGCCTTCGCCATGGAGGAGCGGCCGAACGAGCGCGAGCTTCACGCCATCGCCGAAATCTGGAGCCCCTGGCGGGGGGTCGCTGCGCGTCTGTTCTGGGCCTATCATCACGCCACGACGGGACGCAGCGCCGCGCCGATGCTGACGCCTGCCGAGGCCGATCCGCAAACGCCTTTGGGATAAGCGACGCAGCGTCAACAAGTCGCTTCACATCCCTGTCACGTCGGGCTTACATTGTCCGCAGTCGATCACTGCCGCTACAAGGAGGTGAGTTCGTGACGGTTGCCGTCTCGCCGGATGGCTTGCCTGCTTTGGTGCTGAACGCGGATTACCGCCCGCTCAGCTACTACCCCTTGTCGCTCTGGTCCTGGCAGGATGCGATCAAGGCCGTCTTTCTCGACCGTGTGAACATCGTCGCAGAATACGAGCACGCCGTTTCCTCGCCCTCCTTCCAGATGAAGCTGCCGAGCGTCGTGTGCCTGAAGAGCTATGTGAAGCCTTCGCGTCATCCGGCCTTCACCCGCTTCAACGTCTTCCTGCGCGACCGTTTCCAGTGCCAGTATTGCGGCACCCATGAAGACCTGACCTTC
This sequence comes from Mesorhizobium sp. YIM 152430, assembly GCF_029210365.1. Classification (GTDB taxonomy): domain Bacteria; phylum Pseudomonadota; class Alphaproteobacteria; order Rhizobiales; family Rhizobiaceae; genus Aliihoeflea. Next base: position 33,619 of record NZ_JARGES010000020.1, on the reverse strand, counting down.
GATCATGTCACGCCGCGGCGCTGCGGCGGGGCGACGACCTGGGAAAACGTCGTCGCTGCCTGCTCGCCCTGCAATCTGAAAAAGGGCGGAATGCTGCCGCGCGAAGCCAAGATGTGGCCGCGCCAGAAGCCCTACCAGCCCACCGTCCACGATTTGCACAATAATGGGCGGCTCTTTCCGCCCAATTATCTGCACGAAAGCTGGATCGACTATCTCTATTGGGATGTCGAACTGGAGCCTTGAAAATCCGCCAGCGCTGGCTGCAAATGGCGTCGTGCTGCGCTTCCGGTGCTCACGTACCGAAGTACGCTCCGCTCCGGTTCTCGCACGCCACCATTTTCGCTGCGCCCTGACGAATTTTGGAGCCAGCGCCGGGATCAAGCCTTCTTGAACGCAGCCAGATAGCCGATCCCGGCAAGGATGAAGCTCGCCACGGCATTCCAGCCGGCAAAGGACAGGCCGAGGAAACGTCCGGCAGCCTCGTCGCAGGACGGGGGAATGATCGAATCGAGCGAATCGAGCAGGCTGCCGCCGGACTGGACCGGCGCGACGAGGCCGCAATCGGACGGCCCGAGCCACCAGCCCCATTCGACGCCGGCATGGAAAACGCCGAGATAAAGGCTCCAGGTCATCAGCAGCGCACCGGCGAGAAGGACGCCGCGCACCAGAAGCGGCGGTGCCTTCGCGATGGCCGCGGCGAGCCCCGCGATCATGATCGGTGCGCCGATATAATAGGGCGTGCGCTGTTCGAGGCACAGCTTGCAGGGAATGTATCCGGCCAGATGCTGGAAGCCGAGCGCCGTTCCGACCGTCACCGTCATGCCGATGGCCAGCAGCGCGAGCGCGACCTGCTGCACGGGTCCGATCGGACGGGTGAGTGTCATTCAGCTTTCCCCTAGAACATGTAGCGCACGGCGACGAAGCCGCCGATGAGCAAAACCATGAATGCGGTGAACAGAAGGCCAAGGTGCTTTTCGATGAACAGCCGGATCGGCTCGCCGATGCGATAAAGCAGCCATGCGACGAAAAAGAAGCGCAGCCCGCGTCCGATGACCGAAACCGCGATGAAGGTCACGAGGTCGAGCCCGGTCGCGCCCGAGAAGATCGTCAGCACCTTGTAGGGAAACGGCGTGACCGCAGCGAACAGAACGCCCCAGCCGCCCCATTCATTGTACCAGGCCGCGACCTGCTCGAACGAATCCTCCTTGCCGTAGAAGGCGAGGATGGGCTGTCCGACCGCTTCGAACAGCCAGGCGCCGATGACATAGCCGAGAAGCGCGCCCAGCACCGAGGCGACGGTGCAGATCACGGCGTAGCGGAACCAGCGCCGCCGCTCGGCCAGAACCATCGGGATCAGGATCGTATCCGGCGGAATTGGGAAGAACGAGCTCTCGATGAACGACACGCCGCCCAGCGCCTTTTCGGCGTGGCGCGTGCGCGCGAGCGACATGGTCCAGTCATAGAGTCTGCGAAGCATCGGAACTCCCGTTTCGGCCGGGCAGAGCTAGAGCGAAACGGCCGAAGGTGCAATGCAATTTGCCGTCGCGGCCAGCCGATATTCCGGTTGACGGCTTCGGTTCGGACCGTATAGTCCGCTGCCATCCCGGAGCGTTTCGCGCTCAGGGCCCCTGTGGCGGAATTGGTAGACGCGCTCGACTCAAAATCGAGTTCCGCAAGGAGTGCTGGTTCGATCCCGGCCAGGGGCACCAATTCGCCACTCTCATCCACCCAAGTCGGAGAAATGTCCTCGTGCAAAGACGCAGACTTGGCAAGCATGGCCCAAAAGTCGGCGCGGTCGGGCTCGGCTGCATGAGTTTTGGCGGAATCTACGGCGCAACCGACATGGCCGAGAGCCACCGCACGCTTTCCCGTGCGCTCGACCTTGGCGTCGACCATCTCGACACGGCGAACATCTATGGCGAAGGCCTCGCGGAGGAAGTGATCGGAGCATTCCTCAAGGAACATCCGAACCGTTTCACCATCGCCACCAAGGCGGGGATCAAGAACCGGCCGGTGCGCGGCTTCGACAATTCGCCCGAGCATCTGCGCGCCTCGCTCGAAGCGTCGCTGAAGCGCCTCGGGGTCGATCACGTCGCGCTCTTCTACGTCCATCGCCGCGAACAGTCGCGGCCGATCGAGGACGTGATGGAGACGCTGGTGCGGCTGAAGGAGGAGGGCAAGATCGGCGCGATCGGCCTGTCGGAAATCTCTCCGTCAACGCTTGAGCGCGCCAGTGCCGTCCACCATGTCGCGGCCGTCCAGAACGAATATTCGCTGTGGACGCGGATGCCCGAACTCGGCCTCTTGCAGGCGACGAAGCGCCTGGGGACCGCGCTCGTCGCGTTCTCGCCGGTTGGCCGCGGCATCTTCTCGTCGACGCCGGTCGATCCGGCGCGGTTTGGCGAGGGCGACTTCCGGCGCAAGAATCCGCGTTTCATCGAACCGAATTTCAGCTTCAACAGTGCCTATGTCGCGAAGTTCGCTGCGTTCGCGAAGCAGCGCGGCCTGTCACCGGCAACGCTTGCCATCGCTTGGCTGCTGGCACGCGGCGACCACGTCGTCCCGATTCCCGGAACGCGCAGCGCGGCCCATCTCGAAGAGGACGCCGCGGCCATGGATGTCGTGCTGTCACCGGCCGATCTCGACGCCATCGAGGCGATCCTGCCGGTCGGCTTCGCGCATGGCGACCGCTATTCGGAAGCGCAGTCCATCGGGCCGGAACGCTATTGCTGACGACGAATCAGCGCACGAAGGCGGTGATCGAGGCGGCGACCAGCACGATGGCGGCGGTCAGAAGGACCAGATAAGCCCGCTTGCGGTCGAACATCACCGCGAAGGAGCAGAACCAGATCGAGACCGCGCCGCCCAGGGCGTAGAGGAACGTCGCCTTGTCGGTCCACATGAGGCCGGCCAGCATGAGCCCGCCAATGATCAGGCTGCCGAAGACGATCATCAGGTTAACGGCGAATCTATCGGAATCCATCTGGCACTCTCTCGTCGCACCGCATTCGTTACAGACCGCAGCCTGCCTTCCCTACATCGGCTGGCAGGGCGCAAAAAGCAAGCATCGGTCCATCATCGGGGCGGCTTGCGGCGCATACCGGAGCGGGCGAGCCGGATGAAATCGCGCAGCCGGGCCTCGCGTTCGAGGCCGAGCGCTGCGGCATTGACGAGCTTGTCCGCCTTGGCTTCGAGACCGACGATGAGCGTGGCGAGCGTCGAGCGCTCGCGCCACATGCGGCTCAGGACCGGGTGGTCGGGGACGGCGCAGGAATCGCTCATCGCGACATTGAGATCGTCGAGATGACGCTTCGTCACCTCGGCCATCAGCAGAACGCCGGGCGAGAAGGCGGCAAAATCCTCGTCGAACGCGGTCTTCCACGTATAGGCGACGCCCGATTCGACAAACACGACGAGCGAGGCGATCGGCCGCCCGGAAAGCGTCAGCGTGTGGATGCGGCACATGGCGCGTTCGCTGAGGCCCGCCACCGCCTCGCGGACGAAGGCCGCGCGAAAGCGGTCGACGACCATCGCCGTTCCGGCCCGTCCCTTCCACCCGCTTGCCTCCAGCGACAGGAAGGTCTCGACGGCGAGGCGGTTTTCCTCGGGCGTCTCGGCGATGTCGTAGACGAGGTCGCCTTTCTCGGCGAGCCGGCGTTCCAGCCGGCGGTATTCGCGATGGCGGCGCTTGCCGAGGGTGGCGGTCAGATAGGCTCCGCCGTCCTCGTCCGATTGCAGAACGGGCCGGTCACGCTCCATGATGCGGATCAGGGGCAGGTTGAGTTCGGCCGCAGCGCTCTGGAGCGTTGCGGCGAAAATGCCGTCGGTGCGGATGTCGGGAAACTGGATCAGCCTGGGCAGTCCGTTTTCGGGCGCCGCGATCAGGCGCAGGAAATCGGCGACGATGCCCTGCGGGTCGTCGCGGTCGACGAGCGGCGTGCCGAGCGGGCCGAACGGGCTCGACCATGTGCGGATCGCGGGCGGGCCGAGGCGCAGCAGCGGGCGTTCGACGGAGAATGGGACCAGCAGCCGCAGCCGACTCCTGGCGTCGCGCTCGTCGCGCATGACGGCAAGCCGCACCTCGCGGTCCTCGAGCCGGGGCATGGCGGGCGCGAGGAAGCGCGGATTGAAGAAGACGTTCGGCTCGATCGCGCGCTGTGCCAGGTGATCGAGTTCGGTGACCAGGTCGTAGCCCGTCGAGGCGGGATAGATGTCGAGCCGGCGGCGGCGCTCGAGCCTCTGCGCGTCGCGATCGCCCGCCGTGTCGCCGGCGAAATGATCGAGCATCGCGGCCGGATGCCGCCCTTCAGCCGTCGCGCCCATCAGGCAGCCCTCGTCTTCGGCGCCGCGGCGCCCATCCACATGTCGATGCCGAGCTTGGCGCGCACGGTGAAGGCCAGCAGCGCCGCCTCGCAGGCCATCGCGACCGCGGTGGCGATCGCCGCGCCCCAGAGACCGTAGAGCGGGATCAGGAGGCAGTTGAGCGCCACGTTGACCGCGAGCACCAGCGCATAGAGCCGCGCGCAGGCGTTCTGGTAGCCGCCCATGGTGAGGACGCTTTCGGCCGGGCCGACCGTCGCGCGCGCCACCACGCCTGCGACCAGCACGAAGAGCAGCGGGTAGCCGGCGGTGAATTCGGCGCCGAACAGCATCAGGAGCGGTTCGCCCGCCGCGAGCAGAAGCGCGGCCATGGCGAGCGTCGGCCAGAACGTCCAGCGCACCGTGTCATGCGCGAAGGTGGCGAGTTCGTCCGCCCGGTCGCCATGCATCAGACCGGCGAAACGCTGCGCGACGCCGGCCCGAACCGCGAAATAGACGAAATGGACCAGCGCCAGAGTCTTCACGGTGGCGAAATAGACCGCGACCTCCGGCGGCGACAGAAAGAAGCCGACCATCAGGACGTCGGCATTGGTCAGGATGTAGATGAATCCCTCGATCAGGAAGACCGGCAGCGAGATCACCATCCAACCGCGCACGCCGAAGGCGCGCCGCACGGGCTCGGCCTCGCGCTCGGCTCGGTTCGAGACGGTCACGAGCTGGAACAATGTCGTCGCATAGGTGGCGACGATGGCGGCATACATGCCGGTCTCGGCACTGGCCGGCGCGCCGACCGCAACCGCGACGACCATCAGGACCAGCAACAGAAGCGGGCGCACGATATAGGTCGGCAGCATGGCGTGAAACGGCCAGGCATGGCCGCGCGCCACCCCTTGCATCAGGTCCGAAAGCCCCATCATCGGCAGGCAGACCATGCCGAGCAGGAAGGGCACGACATGATGCGGCTCGATCCTGTCCGACAGGACGTGGATCATCGCGGCGCCGGCGAGCGCCATCAGCGTCGAGGCCGTGAAGACGATAAGCCGGCTTCCCATCAGCACCCCGCGCAGCTCGGCCACGCGCCCCTGGCCCCGATATTCGGGAATGAAGCGGATCATCGAGGTGTGGAAGCCGAGGCAGGAGAGATTGCCGAGAATCAGCATCGCGGTCCAGACGAGGACGAAGACGCCATATTCGAAGCCGCCCATCCAGCGCGCGAGGAAGACCTGGCTGGCGAAGGCGATGACCGCGGAGGTGACGCGAACGGCAAAGGCGGTGAACGACATGCGCGCCGCGTGGCTGCGCTCTCCCGAACCGAAGGCAAGGGCGTCGAACGCTTCGAGATGCGGCCGCGCGCGCGCCGCCAGCCGTTCGGGCAAAATGCGTTCAGCCGTCGTTGCAGCGGAGACTCGCACGCTCTAAACTTTCTCTTCTCGCGTCCAGCCATATGGCATAGGGCCAAACACTTTAAGAATCGGTTCGGCGCCCGCAGGACCGGATGACGGCCCGCCTCATGCCCAAGCCCGCGCCTTCCGATTTCGTCATCGCCATCCTGATCGGCATCACGCAGACGATCGGCTATGGCAGCCTTTACTATTCCTTTGGCGTCCTCGCCCCGTTCATGGCGGAGGATACCGGCCTGTCACTGACCTTCGTCTACGGCCTGTTCTCGATCGCGCTCTTGGCGTCCGGCTTCATCGCGCCGCGCGCGGGGCGACTTCTCGACGGCACTGATCCCGCGCGCGTCATGACGTTCGGCTCCTGTCTCGGTGCGATGCTGCTCGCCGCCTGGGCGCTGGCGCCGGGAAAAATCGCGTTCGGCGTCTTCCTGATCCTGTCGCAGATGAGTTCGGTGCTCGTCCTCTATGAGGCGGCTTTCGTTCTTGCCGCCCGACTGTCGCCCATGAATGCGCGGCGCACCATCACCGGCATCACGCTGATCGCCGGCTTCGCCTCGACGATCTTCTGGCCGCTGACGAGCTGGCTCACGATCGTGTTCGATTGGCGCACGATCCTGCTTCTTTTCGCCGGTCTCAATCTTCTGGTTTGCGCCCCCTTGCATCTGTTCTTGACGCGCCGGGTGGCGCGCAGCATGGCGGGCAAAACGGAAGTCGGGCAGCAACTGGCGCAAGGCACGATCGCCTCCGACCGCGACCGCAGGATCGCGTTCCGCCTCTTGCTGATCGCCTTTGCCGCCAATGCGTTCGTCATGTCGGCGGTGCATCTCCACCTGATCGGCCTTCTGGGCGCGCTCGGGCTAGGGGCATCGGCGGCGCTGATCGGCGCGCTGATCGGGCCTGCGCAGGTCGCCGGGCGCATCGCCGAATTCACCGCCGGCCCGCGCATCAGCGTTATGAGCGTGGCGCTGTTCGCGACCGGCGCCTTGCCGGCGGGGCTCGGTTTTCTCGTCGGAGGATCGGGCTATCTGCCCGCCGCCATCGTCTTCGCGCTCGTCTTCGGCGCGGGGCAGGGGCTTTCCTATATCGTGCGCGGCGTCTTGCCGCTGACGCTCTTCGGTGCCAACGGCTATGGCGCGCGGACGGGCAGGATCAATTCGGTGCGATTGTTCGTGTCGGCCGGCGCGCCGTTTCTTGCCGCCGCCATCTTCGAGCGCTTCGGCGCGCAGGCGGTGCTCGGCGTCATCGCCGCTGCCGGGATCATCGGCTTCGTCGCCATCGTGGCGATCGTCCCGATCCTGCGGCGGGCCGGACAACCCGGCGCGCCGACCTGATCGTCAGGCGAAAGTGCCGTGGCAGTGCTTGTATTTCTTGCCCGAGCCGCAGGGGCACAATTCGTTCCTGCCGACCTTGCCCCAGGTGCCCGGATCGTTGGGGTCGCGATCCTGCGGGGCGACGATGCGATGGTCCTCGGTCGAGCCGCCGCCCTGCGCGAAGTCGTCCTCGCCCGTTACCGGGTCGAGATGGTGGCCTTCGACGGCGGGGGTCTGCGGCGGCGGCGCGTCGGCGGCCTGACGCACGAGTTCGACGCGCATCAACTGGCTGGTGACGACCTGGCGCAGATTGGCGAGCATCGACTGGAAAAGCTCGAAGGCTTCGGTCTTGTATTCGTTCAGCGGGTCGCGCTGGGCGTAGCCGCGGAAGCCGACGACCGAGCGCAGATGGTCGAGATTGACCAGATGCTCGCGCCACAGGCTGTCGAGCGTCTGAAGCATGACCGACTTCTCGACATAGGTCATGATGTCGGGGCCGAAACGCTGGGCGCGTTCTGCGGCGGCCGCATTGGCCGCCTCCAAAAGGCGCTCGCGGATCTGCTCCTCGTCGATGCCTTCCTCGGCCGCCCATTCGTCGACGGGAAGGTCGAGATTGAGACCCTCGCGCACGGCTTCCTTGAGGCCCGCGACATCCCATTGCTCGGCATAGGCGTTTTCGGGGATGTGCCGCGCGACGAGGTCCTCGACCACGTCCTCGCGCATTTCGGCGACGGTGTCGGAGACGTTGCCTCCTTCCATCAACTGAATGCGCTGGTCGAACACGACCTTGCGCTGGTCGTTCATGACGTCGTCATACTTCAGAAGGTTCTTGCGGATGTCGAAGTTGCGTGCCTCGACCTTCTTCTGCGCCTTTTCCAGCGCCTTGTTGATCCAGGGATGGATGATCGCCTCATCCTCCTTCAGACCCAGCTTGGTCAGCATCGAATCCATACGGTCCGAGCCGAAGATGCGCATCAGGTCGTCCTGTAGCGACAGGAAGAATTTCGAACGCCCCGGATCGCCCTGGCGGCCGGAACGGCCGCGAAGCTGGTTGTCGATGCGGCGCGATTCGTGGCGTTCGGTCGCGAGCACGTAGAGGCCGCCGGCTGCCAGCGCCTTTTCCTTCAGGCGCTGCACGTCCTCGCGGATCGCCTTTTCCTTCGCCTCGCGTTCGGGGCCGGCCGGCATGTCGCCGAGTTCTGCCGCCACGCGCATGTCGGCATTGCCGCCAAGCTGGATGTCGGTGCCGCGGCCGGCCATGTTGGTCGCAATGGTGATGGCGCCCGGCTTGCCGGCCTGCGCGACGATCGATGCTTCCTGCTCGTGGTGACGGGCGTTCAGAACCTGGAATTCGGTGAAGCCGTCTTTCTTCAAACGCTCGGCGAGTTGTTCGGACTTTTCGATCGAGGTCGTGCCGACGAGGACCGGCTGGCCCTTGGCGCTCGCTTCCTTGATCTCGCGGACGATGGCGCGGAACTTCTCCTCGACGGTGCGGTAAACCTCGTCATCCTCGTCGAGGCGCTGGACCGGCAGATTGGTCGGGATGTCTGAAACGCCGAGACCGTAGATGTTGCCGAATTCCTCGGCTTCCGTCTGCGCCGTGCCGGTCATGCCGGCGAGCTTCGAATACATCCGGAAATAGTTCTGGAAGGTGATCGAGGCCAGCGTCTGGTTCTCGGGGTGGATCTTGACGTGTTCCTTGGCTTCCAGCGCCTGGTGCAGGCCCTCGGAGAAGCGCCGGCCCGGCATCATGCGGCCGGTGAACTCGTCGATGATCACGACTTCGCCATTGCGGACGATATAGTCCTTGTCGCGCTGGAACAGGCGATGAGCCTTCAGCGCATTGTTGACGTGGTGGACGATCGCGACGTTCTCGATGTCGTAGAGCGAGGCGCCCTTGAGCATTCCGGCGTCGCGCAAGAGATTTTCGAGCTTTTCGGTGCCATCTTCTGTGAAGTTGGCCGTCCGTTGCTTTTCGTCGATCTCGTAGTCTTCCGCAACCAGCAGCGGAATGAATTTGTCGATCTGGTTGTAGAGGTCGGAGCGGTCTTCCAGCGGGCCGGAGATGATCAGCGGCGTGCGTGCCTCGTCGATCAGGATCGAATCCACCTCGTCGACGATCGCGTAATAATGTCCGCGCTGCACCATCTGGGCGCGCTCGTATTTCATGTTGTCGCGCAGATAGTCGAAGCCGAGCTCGTTGTTGGTCGCGTAGGTGACGTCGCAGGCATAGGCGGCCTTGCGCTGCTCGTCGGACAGGCCATGGACGATGATGCCGGTCGACAGGCCGAGGAAACCGTATACCTTGCTCATCCATTCGGCGTCGCGGCGGGCGAGGTAGTCGTTGACGGTGACGACATGCACGCCCTTGCCGGCGAGTGCGTTGAGATAGACCGGCAGCGTCGCGACCAGCGTCTTGCCCTCGCCGGTGCGCATTTCCGAAATGCCGCCTTCATGCAGGACCATGCCGCCGATCAACTGCACGTCGAACGGGCGCAGGCCGAGCGCACGCTTCGACGCTTCGCGCACGGTCGCGAAGGCGGGTATCAGGAGATCGTCGAGCGAGGTGCCTTCGGCGATCTGCTTTCTGAACTCCTCGGTGCGGGCGCGAAGCTGCTCGTCCGAGAGCCCCGAAAGCTCGCCCTCGAGGGCATTGATCGCCTCGACCCTCGGTCGCAGCCCCTTGATGCGCCGATCGTTCGAGGAACCAAAAATCTTGCGCGCGACGCCAGCGAGACTGACCATCAAAGGTCCTTTCGAAAAGAAAGTTTTCCGGTCTGGACCGGACCGCCCGTCGAGGGGGTAACGGGCATGTGAAAAGACAGAAAAGCGCCCGGAAAACGGTTCTGGACGCCAAGACGAAGGACAGATAAGAGGGGGCACAAGCGATGTCAACGCCGCCGCCCGCGGGCGCAAATGCGGAATTCCGCCACATTCGCAAGGGCTGGAAACAGCATCGAACCCTCACTGGAGTGTCTTCATGAACGTTTTGTTTCGCCGCTTGTCCGCTGCCGTCGCGCTCGTCGCGCTGACTTCCGGCGCAGCCTTCGCGCAGGAAACCGCTCCGGCGGCTCCCGAGCCGGCAGTAGCAGTTGATCCTGCTGCGGTCGTCGCGACCGTGGACGGCCAGGACGTGACCGAAGGGGACCTTGCTCTGGCGCTTCAGGGCCTTGAGCAGCAATTCGCCAATCTCTCGCCCGAGCAGCGCCGCGCCGCCGCGCTTTCCGCGCTGATCGAGATCCGCCTCCTCGCCGCGAGGGCTGAAGAGGAAGGGCTTGACGACGGCGAGGACTTCCAGCGCCAGATGAACTTCCTGCGCGAACGGGCGCTGCACAGCGCCTTCATCGAGCAGCAGGTCGCCGCCAGCGTCACCGACGAAGAGGTCCGCGCCCGCTACGACCAGGAAATCGCCAACACGCCGCCTTCGAACGAGGTGCGGGCCCGCCACATCATCGTCGACAGCGAGGAAAAGGCGCAGGAACTGATCACCGAACTCGATGGCGGGGCCGATTTCGAGGAACTGGCCAGGGAAAACTCGACCGACGGCGCGGCCGCGCAGGGCGGCGACCTCGGCTATTTCGGCCAGGGCCAGATGGTGCCTGAGTTCGAGGAGGCCGCTTTCGCGATGGAAGTCGGCGATCACTCGGCCGAGCCGGTCCAGACGCAGTTCGGCTGGCACGTCCTCAAGGTCGAGGACAAGCGCCAGCAGCAGCCGCCGGCCTTCGAGCAGGTCGGCCCGCAGATCCGCTCGATCCTTCTGCGCGAGCGCTATTTCCAGACAGTCGAGGACGTCCGCGAGGCGGCCGAGATCGAGATCGCCGATGCACAGTTGAAGGCGACGCTGGACGAGATGGAAGCAGCGGCACAGCCCGGCGCGCAGTCGGAATCGGATGCGGAAGCCGGCGCCGAGGGCGCGGTCGATGCCGCCCCGTCCGACGAGACGACCGACCCGGCCGAATAAGCAGAAAAACGAAGACCAGCGCCATGTCCGACGCCGTTTCTCCGCTCGCCCCGAAAACCTATCCGAAGATGCCGCCCATCGACGGCGTGCGGATCGCGACGGCGGAGGCCGGCATCAAATACAAGGGCCGCACCGACCTTCTGGTGATGGTCTTCGACGAGGGGACGAGCGTTGCCGGCGTCTTCACCAAGTCGAAATGCCCGTCGGCTCCGGTCGATTTCTGCCGGGCGAATCTGCCCGGCGGATCGGCGCGCATCCTGGTGGTCAATTCGGGAAATGCGAACGCTTTCACCGGAAAAAAAGGCCGTGAAACCACCGAAATGACGGCCGTTTTGGCCTCAAAAGCGGCCGGTTCCAGCTCAAAAGAGGTGTTTTTGGCCTCGACTGGCGTCATAGGCGAGCCCCTTGACGCCAAAAAATTCGCCCATCTGCTCGACGACATGGTCGCCCGCGCCGAACCCGGCAAGTGGGCCGAGGCCGCCAAGGCGATCATGACGACCGACACCTATCCCAAATATCTGACCGCGACATGCCAGATCGATGGCGTCGACGTGACGATCAACGGCATCGCAAAGGGCGCCGGCATGATCGCGCCGGACATGGCGACGATGCTCTCCTTCGTCGCGACCGACGCGCCGATCGGCGCGAAGGCATTGCAAAGCCTGTTGTCGAAGGGCGTCGGCATGACGTTTAATTCGGTGACGGTCGACAGCGACACCTCGACCTCCGATACGCTGATGCTCTTCGCCACGGGCGCAGCCGAAAAACGCGGTGCGCCGCGGATCGAGGACGCGGAAGACCCGCGTCTTTCCAATTTCCGCCGCTCCCTCAACAAGATGCTGAAGGCGCTTGCGTTGCAGGTCGTGCGCGACGGCGAGGGCGCGCGCAAGCAGATCGGCGTCACCGTTACCGGTGCCAAGCACGCACGTTCTGCCAAGCGTATCGCGCTTTCGATCGCCAATTCGCCGCTGGTCAAGACGGCGGTCGCCGGCGAGGACGCCAATTGGGGTCGCGTCGTCATGGCCGTCGGCAAGGCCGGCGAGCCGGCCGACCGCGACCTCCTGTCGATCTGGTTCGGCGACATCCGCGTCGCCCATGGCGGCGAGCGTGACCCGGATTACTCCGAGGAAGCGACGTCCTCCTACATGGAGGGCGACGAGATCGACATCCGCGTCGACCTCGGCCTCGGGCGCGGGCAGGCGACGGTCTGGACCTGCGACCTCACCAAGGAATATGTCGCCATCAATGGCGACTATCGCAGCTAGGATGGCCGAGATCGATCTGCCCACCGTCAGGCGTTTCGAGGCGGCGGGCTTTCGCGCCTGGCCGGCTCGGACTTCCTTCTATGACGGAACGTGGTCGGTCCGGCTGACGCCCGACATGACCGCGCGCCGGCTGAACTCGATCAATCCGCTCGATCTTTCGGATGGGCGCGACATCGAGCGCCGGGTGGGATTGCTCAAGGCGCGTTTCGCCGAGGCCGGGCGTCCGGTGACCTTCCGCATCTCGCCTTTGGCAAGCCCGCAACTCGTCGGTCATCTCGACCGCGCCGGCTGGTCCGTCATCACGCCCTCGCTCGTCATGAAGGCCGATCTGGCCGGGCTGAAAACGGCCGAAGGCGACGGCGTCGAGGAGGTTTCGGCTGAGCGTTTCATCGATGCCGCGATCGCACTCGACAATCTCGATCCGGCAAATGCCGAGGGCTTCGGCCGGCTGATCGACCGCATCCAGCCGCAAGTCGCGCTATTCCACATCGCCATCGACGGGGTTCCTGCCGCGAATGCGATCTGCGTTCGCGACGGCCAGGTCGCAGGGCTGTTCGAGGTCGCAACGGCGCGGGAATTTCGCGGGAGGGGCCTTGGCCGAAAAATCGTCGCGGCGGCGCTGGACCGGGCAAGGGCGCAGGGCGCATCGACGGGCTGGCTCCAGGTGGAAGCGGGCAACAAGACGGCGCTCGATCTCTACGGATCGCTCGGCTTTGCCACGATCTATCCCTACCACTATCGCGGCCAGCCGGAGACGACGACATGAGCGATGCGGTCGATGCCGGACCGAAACGCCTGCTGCTCGTCGCCGCCTGCGCGCTGGTCGATGCGGACGGGCGCGTTCTGCTTGCGCAGCGCCCCGCCCACAAACAGTTGGGCGGGCTGTGGGAATTTCCCGGCGGCAAAGTGGAAGCCGGCGAGACGCCGGAGGAAACCGTGGTGCGCGAGCTCCAAGAAGAACTCGGCATCGAAACCAAGACGGCGTGCCTCGCGCCGCTGACCTTCGCCAGCCATTCCTACGAGACCTTCAACCTCCTGATGCCGCTCTTCGTGTGCCGCCGCTTCTGGGGCATTCCGCAGCCGCTGGAAGCGCAGCAACTGAAATGGGTGCGCCCGACCAGGATGCGGGACTATCCGATGCCGCCGGCCGACGAGCCGTTGATCCCGTTTCTCATCGATCTTTTGTGACGCGCGACGAACGCGGATTCTTAAACTTCGAGTTTTCCCGTTAATCGATGATTCAGCCAATTCTGCAAAAGTCCTGTGGATTTCATCCGGCAACAGGACTTCGCATGGCACGCGACGGGCACGACCTATCAGGCCGATTTTTGATCAGCCAGACCAGCGCGGGAATCCTGCGCGTCACGCTGCTGTTCGGCTCGGCCGCGGTCGCGCTGACGCTGATCCTGGTTCCCATCGCCGACAAGCAAGCCCGCGATCGCATGTTTGCATCCGTGCAGTCGCCTGGAATCGACATGATGTCGACCGGCAGCATCGCGTCTCGCAGCGGCAGCGGCGAGAGCTACACGATCCGGCGCAGCGTCTTGCAGTCCGATCCCAAAGCCGTGTGCATCATCCGCGATTCTGGCGTGCGTTCCGGGTCATGCTGATGCGGGCAATCGTGCCTTAACGTTCCATACTTCCTTAACGACGCCTCTTGGCAGCTTCCTAACTTCTCGGTGCTAGGAAAGAGCATGTTGAATGACGAGGCGGGCCATGTGGAGACGATTCCTGACAGACGAAAGCGGAGCGACGGCCATTGAATACGGCCTGATCGCCACGCTGATCGGCGTTGCGATCATCGGCGGCGCTTCGGCGACCGGCACGGCCATCTCCGATCTGTGGGGCGGGAACGAAAGCAAGATCAACGAGGTTCTGACCCGCTGATCGCTCAATCCGTTCTGAGCGCCTTTGCAAGCGAGACCGTTGCACTGCCACGCCGCGCGGGCTTCTGCTGCGAGCCATGCGGTGCCCAGCCCGACAGCCAGACAGTCGCGAATGTCGCACGGATGCGCCCGTCCGCATCGGCGAAGCGCTCGGCATAAAGCTCGGCCGCGCGGACCAGAACGATGCGCCGGACGGGACGCGCGCCGACGAGGCTGTTCGTAGCGCCCATGGCTCGCAGGTCCCGCATCAGATCGAACATCGTGTCGTAGCGAACGGTCGTTTCCTCGATATCGGCGACGGGAAGCGCGAAGCCCGCACGCTGCAAAAGCGCCCCGGCATCGCGGATGTCGACGAAGGGATGGACGCGGCTCGCCGCGCCGCCGGTGATCTCGGCTTCCGCGGCCAACAGGACCTCGCGCAGTTCCTTCAAGGTTCCCGCACCAGGCAGGCAGCCGAGAAACAGGCCGTCCGGCCGCAACAACCGTCTGATCTGGGCCAGCGTTCCAGGCACGTCGTCGACTTCACCCAACGCATAAAGCGAGACGGCGAGGTCCGCGCTCTCCGGCGGCAGCGCGAGACGATCGACCGGCAAAACCGTGCCCGACCCATTGCCGAAGAGGGCGGCGTCCGCCTCGATCCGTTCGATGCTGCCGGCCTTCCCCGTCGCGGCAACGGCCCGCGCGGCCTCGTCGACGATGCCGTGCAGCACGACCGCGCAGCCGAAATCGCGGCTCACCGTCGAAAGGCGCTCGGCAAGCTCGAGCGAGGCGGCGCGCATCAGAAAATCGCCATGGCGACCTGTCTGGGCGAGGGCGCGCTTCTTGTGGCCGAGCGCGCGATTCTGATCGAAGATTGCGTCCATGATATCCCGATGCGAGATTGCGCGGCGATGGGGTGGATATGGGAAGCCGGGCTTGAAAAGTCTCGTGGTGGAACGGCTTGGAAAGATCAAGTCCGCCGGCACCATTGCCGGCCAGATCGCGGGACGGATGATCTTTCCGCCGACCTGTCTCGGCTGCCGCAGAATCGTTGCGGCCGGGGGGACGATGTGCGTCTCATGCTGGGGCGACATTCATTTTCTCGACGAACCCTGGTGCGCCGTCTCGGGCGTCCCTTTCGCCTTCGACATGGGAGCGGGCGCGATTTCGCCGGCCGTCATGGCATCGCCGCCGGCCTATGATCGCGCGCGTGCGGCCGTTGCCTATGAAGGCGCGGCGCGAAGGCTGGCGCAGAGCCTCAAATATCAGGACCGCACCGACCTTGCGCCCTGGCTGGCAGGCTGGATGGTGCGCGCGGGCCGGGACATTCTCGACCGCGCCGATCTCATCGTGCCAGTGCCGCTGCACCGCCAGCGCTTCTTCACGCGGCGGTTCAACCAGTCGGCGGAGCTCGCGCGCGCCATCGCCAGCAAAACGGGCCGGCCGCTCGCTGCCGATGCCGTGATCCGCGTCAAGAAAACCCGCCAGCAAGTGGGGCTGAAGGCGAAGGAGCGTCAGGACAACGTCCGCGCCGCCTTTCGCGTGCCCGAGGGATCGAAGGCGCTGATCTCCGGGAAACACGTCTGCATCGTCGACGACGTCTACACGACCGGCGCGACCGTCTCGGCGCTTGCCGGATGCCTGCGGCGGGCGGGAGCGGCCGAAATCTCGGTGCTGACCTTCGCGCGTGTGCTTCCGGGCGATTTCAGGCGAAGCGGGGACTTCCGGCACGCGCGGCCAGAGCCTATATAACCGGCAAAGGCAACAGGGCGGACCGATACATGGCCGACGTCGAAATCTACACGCGCATGATGTGCGGCTATTGCGCAGCAGCCAAGCGGCTCCTCGACAGGAAGGGCGTCGCCTATGTCGAGCATGATGCCAGCTTTGCTGCCGACCTGCGCCAGGAAATGATCGCTAAGGCCAATGGCCGGTCGACCTTTCCGCAGATTTTCATTCATGGCCGGCATGTCGGCGGATCGGACGAATTGCACGCGCTCGATGCCGAAGGCCGGCTCGACACGATTCTGAAGGGTGGCCGGGCATGAGCGGAACGGTGAAGGTCGCCGCGCTACAGATGCGCTCCTCGACGTCGCTGACACGCAACATCGCCGATTTCGAGGCGCTGGTGCGCGAGGCGGCGGGCAAGGGCGCGACCTATGTGCAATCGCCCGAGATGACCGGCGCGCTGGTGCGCGACCGCGACAGCCTTCGCGCGATGATCACCTCCGACGACAAGGATGCGCTGGTCGCCCGCGCGGGTGAACTTGCGGCCGAACTGGGCATCGTCGTCCATGTCGGCTCGACCGCGATCGCGCGGCCGGACGGCAAGGTCGCCAACCGCGCCTTCGTCTTCGGGCCGGACGGCGCGCGTCTTGCGACCTACGACAAGATCCACATGTTCGACGTCGATCTCGACAAGGGCGAGAGCTGGCGCGAGTCGGCGACCTACGAACCGGGCAGGGTTTCGACCGTCGTCGACCTCCCCTTCGGGCGCGTGGGGCTTGCGGTCTGCTACGATCTGCGCTTCCCGCAGCTTTTTCGCGCGCAGGCACTGGCGGGTGCCTCGGTGCTGACCGTGCCGGCCGCCTTCACGCGGCAGACCGGCGAGGCGCACTGGCACGTGCTGATCCGCGCCCGCGCGATCGAGAACGGCGCCTTCGTCATCGCCGCCGCGCAGGGCGGCCGTCACGAGGACGGGCGCGAGACCTATGGCCATTCGCTGATCGTCGATCCGTGGGGCAAGGTTCTGGCCGAGGCGGACGGCGCGGAGCCGGGCGTGGTGCTTGCGGAGATCGATCTCGCTGCTTCGGCGGCCGCGCGGGGCAAGGTGCCGAATCTGAAGAACGCGCGCGATTTCACCATCGCCGACGGCGCAGGGCTGGCGAACGCGTCATGATCCGGTTCAACCTCGTTTGCGACGCCGGTCACGAGTTCGATGGCTGGTTCCGCTCCAATGACGACTATGAGGGCCAACAGAAGCGCGGGCTCGTTTCGTGCCCGACCTGCCATTCGGCCAAGGTCGGCAAGGCGCTGATGGCGCCGGCCGTCTCGACCGGGCGCAAGCAGGAAAAGATCGCGCTCGCGGTCGGCGCCGAACAGCGGCAGATGCTGACCAAGCTCAAGGAAATGGCCGACCAGGTGCGCCAGAATGCGGACTATGTCGGCGAAAAATTTGCCGAGGAGGCGCGCAAGATCCATTTCGGCGAGGTGGAACGGCGCGGCATCTATGGCGAAGCCTCGGTCGAGGAGGTCAGGAGCCTTGCCGAGGACGGCGTCGACTTCATGCCGCTACCGACGTTTCCAGACGAGCACAATTGATCGGCTCGGCCGGGCCGATTGCGTCTATTCCGGTTTCGAGGCCAGGATCATGTAGTTGACGTCGAGATCGCGCGAACGGTTCCACTGGTCGGTCAGCGGGTTGTAGGTGACGCCGGTGCGCTCGACGACCGACATGCCGGTGTCGGCCAATCCCTTGTCCAGTTCCTCGGGACGGACGAGCTTGTCATATTGGTGGGTGCCCTTCGGCAGCCAGCCGAGAACATATTCCGCGCCGATGATCGCCAGGCCCCAGGCCTTGAGCGTGCGGTTGATGGTGGCGACGAACATCAGCCCGCCGGGCTTCACCATATGGGCGCATTTCGACAGGAAGAGATCGACGTCGGCGACATGCTCGACGACTTCCATGTTCAATACGACGTCGAATTTCTCGCCGGCATCGGCCAGCGCCTCGGCGGTCGTGGCGCGGTAGTCGATCTTCACCTTGGCCTCGGCGGCGTGGATCTTCGCCACTTCGATATTGGTGGCCGAGGCGTCTGCGCCGACCACCTCCGCGCCGAGGCGCGCCATCGGCTCGCAGAGAAGGCCGCCGCCGCAGCCGATGTCGAGCAGGCGCAGGCCGTCGAAGGGTTTTGCGGCGCGCGGATCGCGGCCGAAGTGGGTGGCCACCTGGTCGCGGATATAGGCGAGGCGCACCGGGTTGAACTTGTGCAGCGGCTTGAACTTGCCGTTCGGGTTCCACCATTCCTGGGCGAGGCGCGAGAAGCGTTCGACCTCGCCGGCGTCGATGGTGGTGCGCTGGGCGTCTGACATGCGTGTCTCCTTCAGGAAGGGTCAAGTCGGGCGGGTGCGGGGAAAAGTCAAGCGCACGCAATGTCAGGAGCCTGATGTCGGATTGCATCTGGCGATTGCGTCCTTGGTGCTGCGACCTATATCCGCTGCGCCTCACGCATTTCGAAAGTCCGCCATGCCCCCCGCACTCTCCATCCGAAATCTCACAAAGACCTATGCCTCCGGCTTCACCGCGCTGAAGGGCGTCGACCTCGAAGTGCAGCCGGGCGAAATCTTCGCGCTGCTCGGGCCCAACGGGGCCGGCAAGACGACGCTGATCGGCATCG
Source organism: Mesorhizobium sp. YIM 152430 (assembly GCF_029210365.1). Classification (GTDB taxonomy): domain Bacteria; phylum Pseudomonadota; class Alphaproteobacteria; order Rhizobiales; family Rhizobiaceae; genus Aliihoeflea. The sequence goes on along the minus strand of NZ_JARGES010000020.1, from coordinate 15,104 downwards.
TGTGCGGGGTCGTCAATGCGAGCGGCGGGGAGGTGAGGGTCGACGGGCACGAGATCGTCGCGGACTATCGCAAGACGCGCTCGATCATCGGGCTGGTGCCGCAGGACGTCTCGCTCGATGCGTTCGAGAGCGTGTGGGCGACGGTGTCGTTCAGCCGAGGGCTGTTCGGCAAGGGAAAGGATGCGGCGCATGTCGAGAAGGTGCTGCGCGCGCTGTCGCTGTGGGACAAGAAGGACGAGAAGGTCATCAACCTTTCGGGCGGCATGAAGCGACGCGTGATGATCGCCAAGGCGCTCGCACACGAGCCGAAACTGCTCTTCCTCGACGAGCCGACCGCCGGCGTCGACGTGGAACTGCGGCGCGATATGTGGGAGATGGTGCGCGGGCTGCGCGCGACCGGCGTCACGATCATTCTGACGACGCACTATATCGAGGAAGCCGAGGAGATGGCCGATCGGATCGGGGTGATTTCCAAGGGCGAGATCATCCTTGTCGAGGACAAGACGGCGCTGATGCAGCGCTTCGGCAGGAAAAAGCTCGAACTGGAACTTGCCGAGCCGCTGGCGGCGCTGCCGGCGGGGCTGGCCGCGCGGGGACTGGAGATCGCGGATAGCGGGCGCCGGCTCGTCTATTCCTACGATACGCAAGGCGAGCGCACCGGCATCACGGCGCTGCTGGCCGAGCTTTCGAGCGCAGGCATCCGCTTTCGCGACCTCGAGACGCGGCAAAGCTCGCTCGAGGACATCTTCGTCGACCTGGTGAGGGAACGGGCATGAACTTCCACGCCGTCAAGGCCATCTACACGTTCGAGATGGCGCGCACGTTCCGCACCATCATGCAAAGCGTCATCTCGCCGGTCGTCTCGACCTCGCTCTATTTCGTCGTCTTCGGCGCGGCGATCGGCTCGCGCATCGAGACGATCGACGGGGTGTCCTACGGCGCGTTCATCGTGCCGGGGCTGATCATGATGTCGCTCCTGACGCTTTCGATCTCGAACGCGTCGTTCGGCATCTATTTCCCGAAGTTCACCGGCACGATCTATGAGGTGCTTTCGGCGCCGATCTCGCATTTCGAGATCGTGCTCGCCTATGTCGGCGCGGCGGCGACGAAGTCGATGATGATCGGCCTCGTCATCCTCGCGACGGCGGCGTTCTTCGTCGACCTGGAAATCCGGTATCCCTTGGTGATGGTGCTGTTCCTGGTCCTGACCTCGGTCAGTTTCTCGCTTTTCGGCTTCATCATCGGCATCTGGGCGGACGGGTTCGAGAAATTGCAGATCATTCCGCTCCTGATCGTCATGCCGCTCGCGTTCCTGGGCGGCACCTTCTACTCGCTCGACATGCTGCCGCCCGTCTGGCAGACGATCTCGCTCGCCAATCCGGTCGTCTATCTCGTCTCGGGCTTCCGCTGGAGCTTCATCGGCACGTCGGATGTCAGCGTCTGGGTGAGTCTGACGATGACGCTCGTCTTCCTCGCGGTCTGCCTCGCCGTCGTGAACTGGATGTTCCGCACCGGCTACCGGCTCAAGAAGTAAGCCGGCCTTCCGCCGCGGGCATGCTCGCTTGCACATGGCAGATGATTTGAGTATGCAACCCGCGCCGCCGCCCGACGCTCAAGACGGGCGGCATGAACCGATCTTTGCCCCGAGGAATTCCCTTTCATGGCGCGTATCGTGATGAAGTTCGGCGGAACCTCCGTCGCCGACATCAACCGCATTCGCAATGTCGCGCGCCACGTCAAACGCGAGGTGGATGCTGGTCACGAGGTGGCCGTGGTCGTCTCGGCCATGTCGGGCAAGACCAACGAACTCGTCGCCTGGTGCCGCGAAGCCTCGCCCATGCACGATGCGCGCGAATACGACGCCGTCGTCGCTTCGGGCGAGCAGGTGACGGCCGGGCTTCTGGCGATCACGCTTCAGGGGATGGGCGTCCATGCCCGTTCCTGGCAGGGCTGGCAGATTCCGATCAGGACCGACAACGCGCATGGCGCCGCGCGCATCCAGGAGATCGACGGATCGTTCCTGCAAAAGCGCTTCGGCGAGGGGCAGGTGGCGGTGATCGCGGGTTTTCAGGGGCTTGCGCCCGACAACCGCATCGCGACGCTCGGGCGCGGCGGCTCGGATACGAGCGCGGTCGCCATCGCGGCCGCAGTCAAGGCGGATCGCTGCGACATTTATACCGATGTCGATGGCGTCTACACGACCGATCCGCGCATCGAGCCGAAGGCCCGGCGCCTTGCCAAGATTTCCTTCGAGGAAATGCTGGAGATGGCCTCGCTCGGCGCCAAGGTCTTGCAGGTGCGCTCGGTCGAGCTTGCCATGGTACACAAGGTGCGCACCTTCGTGCGCTCCTCCTTCGAAGACCCGGACGCCCCCGGCATGGGCGATTTCGACAACCCGCCCGGCACGCTCATTTGCGACGAGGATGAAATCGTGGAACAGCAAGTCGTAACAGGCATCGCCTACGCCAAGGACGAAGCGCAGATTTCGTTGCGCCGCGTCGCAGACCGTCCGGGCGTCGCCGCCGGCATCTTCGGTCCGCTCGCCGAAGCCAACATCAATGTCGACATGATCGTCCAGAACATTTCCGAGGATGGATCGCGCACCGACATGACCTTCACCGTGCCTTCGGCGGACGTCGCCAAGGCCGTGGGGGTTCTGGAGAAGAACAAGGACCAGGTCGGCTTCGACGCCCTTCAGCATGACGAGGGGATGGCCAAGGTTTCGGTGATCGGCATCGGCATGAGAAGTCATGCCGGCGTCGCGGCGATCGCCTTCAAGGCGCTGGCGGACCGCGGCATCAACATCCGCGCGATCACCACGTCCGAGATCAAGATTTCGATCCTGATCGACGCGGCCTACACCGAATTGGCCGTGCGGACTTTGCATTCCGTCTACGGGCTGGATAAGCAGTAAGAGGGGAACGGCCGACACGGAGTCGGTTGCCGGCCCTCGTCCGATCGAGGGCCGGGTAGCGCCGTTGGAGAGAACGGTCGATGCGTGACATGGCGGCGGGACCGCGCGTATTGCTGAGACGGCTGCGCGAACTCATGGCGGAAGCGCTTGAGCCGCAGGAGCGGCTCGACCGGATCGTGCGCGAAATCGCCTCCAACATGGTCGCGGAGGTCTGCTCGCTTTACGTGCTGCGCGCCGATTCCATCCTCGAACTCTACGCCACCGAGGGCCTCAACCCCGGTTCGGTCCATCTGGCGCAGCTCAAGCTCGGCCAGGGCCTCGTCGGAACGATCGCGGCGAGCGCGCGGGCGCTCAACCTGTCCGACGCGCAGAGGCACCCCGCCTTCGCCTATCTCCCGGAAACGGGTGAAGAAATCTACAATTCCTTCCTCGGCGTGCCGGTTCTGAGAGCGGGGCGCACGCTCGGCGTCCTCGTCGTGCAGAACCGCACCATGCGGCAATATCGCGACGACGAGGTGGAGGCGCTCGAAACCATCGCCATGGTGATCGCCGAGATGATCGCCACAGGCGATCTCGCGCGGCTGACGCGGCCCGGCCTCGAACTCGATCTTTCACGTCCCGTCAGCTTTTCCGGCCTGCCGCTCAATGACGGGGTCGGGCTCGGCCATGTCGTCCTCCACGAACCGCGCATCGTCGTCACCAATCTCTTCAACGAGGACACCGATGCCGAACTGGAACGGCTCGGCGAAGCGCTCGGGTCGCTCAGGCTTTCCATCGACGACATGCTGTCGCGCCGCGAGGTGGCCTTCGAGGGCGAGCATCGCGAGGTGCTCGAGGCCTATCGCATGTTCGCCAACGACCGCGGCTGGGTCCGGCGGCTGGAAGAAGCGGTGCGCAACGGCCTCACCGCGGAAGCGGCGGTGGAAAAGGTTCAATCGGACATGCGCGCGCGGATGCTGCACATGACCGACCCCTATCTGCGCGAGCGGATGAGCGATTTCGACGATCTCGCCAACCGCCTGCTGCGCCAGTTGATGGGGCGCGGCCCCGAAGCGCTGGCATCATTGATGAACCGCGACGCCATCATCGTCGCCCGCCAGATGGGCGCGGCCGAGCTTCTGGATTATCCGCGCGACAAATTGCGGGGCCTCGTGCTGGAGGAAGGCGCGGTGACGAGCCATGTGGTGATCGTCGCGCGCGCCATGGCCATTCCCGTCACCGGCCAGATGAAGGGCGTCGTCTCGATGTCCGAGAATGGCGATGCGATCATCGTCGACGGCGAGGAGGGGCGGGTTCATCTGCGCCCGCAATCCGATGTCGAGGCGGCCTATGCCGAAAAGGTGCGCTTCCGCGCCCGGCGGCAGGAACTTTATCGCGAATTGCGCGACAAGCCGTCGGAGACGAAGGACGGCGTCCATATCGACCTGATGATGAATGCGGGACTGGCGGTCGATCTGCCGCAGCTTACCGAGGCGGGGGCGGCCGGCATCGGGCTCTTCCGCACCGAACTCCAGTTCATGGTCGCGGCGACCTTCCCGCGGGCAGAGGCGCAGGAGCGGCTTTACCGCGACGTTCTGGAGGCGGCGGGCTGGAAACCGGTGACCTTCCGCACGATCGATATCGGCGGCGACAAGGTGCTGCCTTACTTCAAGGGTGCGGGGCAGGAAGAAAACCCGGCGCTGGGCTGGCGCGCGATCCGGCTGACGCTCGACCGGCCGGGCTTGCTTCGTACCCAGATCCGGGCGCTGCTCAAGGCGGCCGGGGGACGCGAATTGCGCGTCATGCTGCCGATGGTGACCGAGCTTTCCGAAATCGACGCGGCACGCGACATCTTCGACCGCGAGGTGCGCCATCTCGCCCGTTTCGGACATCACCTTCCGACGAGCTTCAAGCTCGGCGCGATGCTGGAAGTGCCGTCGCTGCTCTGGCAACTCGACGAGTTGATGGAAAAGGTCGATTTCGTCTCGGTCGGCTCGAACGATCTCTTCCAGTTCGTCACGGCCTCGGACCGCGGCAACACGCTTCTGGCCGACCGGTTCACGCCGCTTTCGGTGCCGTTCCTGCGTCTGTTGCGGCAGGTGACGCGGGCGGGGACAAGGCACGAAACGCCGGTGACGCTTTGCGGCGAGATGGCCGGACGGCCGCTGCCGGCGATGGCGCTGCTGGGCGTCGGGTTTCGCTCGATTTCGATGTCGCCGGCGGCGATCGGCCCGGTCAAGGCGATGCTGCGCGACCTGCCGCTGGACCTGTTGACGGCGTTGATCGACGAGACCCTCGACAGGACGGGCGAACATGTCGATATACGCGCTCTGCTCGTCGGCTTTGCCCAAGAGCACGACATCTCACTTTAGGAAAATCCAGGAATGATCGAACTGCCGCGCGACCGGATGGACCAGGTCATCAAGCGCTTCGAGATGCTCGAAGCCCAGATGGCGGCCGGCCCGGAAGCCGATGCCTATGTGAAACTCGCTTCCGAATATTCCGAATTGCAGGACATCGTGGGCAAGGTGCGCGAATTGCTGGCGGCGGAGGCCGAACTTGCCGACCTCGAGGCGATGCTGGCCGACCGCTCGCTGGACAAGGAGATGCGCCAGCTCGCCGAGGCCGACCGGCCGGCGGTCGAGGAGCGCGTCGAGGCGTTGCAGCAGGAAATCCAGATCCTGATGCTGCCGAAGGACTCGGCCGACGAGAAGAACGCCATCCTCGAAATCCGCGCCGGCACCGGCGGCGACGAGGCGGCGCTCTTCGCCGGCGACCTGTTCCGCATGTATGAGCGCTACGCGGCGGCGCAGGGCTGGAAGATCGAGCTGATCTCGGCCAGCGACGGGGAAGTCGGTGGCTACAAGGAAATCATCGCGACGGTCTCCGGGCGCGGCGTCTTCGCCCGGCTGAAGTTCGAGTCCGGCGTTCACCGCGTCCAGCGCGTGCCGGAAACGGAGGGCGGCGGGCGCATCCACACGTCGGCGGCGACCGTCGCCGTGCTGCCGGAGGCCGAGGAGGTCGACATCGACATCCGCGCCGAGGACATTCGCATCGACACGATGCGCGCGTCGGGCGCCGGCGGCCAGCATGTCAACACGACCGATTCGGCCGTGCGCATCACCCATCTGCCGACCGGTATCATGGTGGTCTCGGCGGAGAAGTCGCAGCATCAGAACCGCGCCAAGGCGATGCAGATCCTGCGCGCAAGGCTGTTCGATATCGAGCGCACGCGGCTTGCCGACGAACGCTCGGAATCGCGGCGCACGCAGGTGGGTTCGGGCGACCGGTCCGAGCGCATCCGCACCTATAATTTTCCGCAAGGGCGGCTCACCGACCACCGTATCAACCTCACCCTCTACAAGCTCGACCGCGTGATGCAGGGCGAACTCGACGAGGTGATCGACGCGCTGATCTCAGACCACCAGTCGAAGCTGCTCGCCGATATGGGCGTCCATGGCTGAACCGGTGGAACTCGGCGAGACGATGCGGCGGGCGCGAAAACGCCTGGAAGAAGCCGGCATCGACAGCGCCGAGATCGATGCGCGGCTGATCGTCGAGCATGTGACCGGGACCACCCGGCTCGACCTGATCGCCCGGCCGGACCAACTGGTCGCCGCGACGCATGCCGAAGCGATCGAGGCCGCACTGGCGCGGCGTGCGGCGCGCGAGCCGGTTCACCGCATTCTCGGAGCGCGCGAGTTCTACGGTTTGCCGATGGGCATTTCGACGGGGACGCTGGAGCCGCGGCCGGACACGGAAATCCTCGTCGATGCCGTGCTTGCGGTGGCGGGTGACGGGCCGCTGCGCATCCTCGATCTGGGCACCGGAACGGGTGCGATCCTGATCGCGCTTCTGGCCGAACGCCCGCAGGCGAACGGCATCGGGATCGATATTTCCGACGATGCTCTTGAAACGGCGACCGCCAATGCCGACCTGAACGGGGTCGCGCATCGATTCAAGGCATTGAAGTCGGACTGGTTTGCGGATGTTGCCGGCGAATTCGACGTGATCGTCTCAAATCCGCCCTATATCGCAACGAGAGATATTGGCGCTCTCGACATAGATGTGCGCGGGTTCGACCCGCAGCGCGCACTCGACGGCGGGGCGGATGGTCTGGACTGCTACCGCATCATCGCGACGGGCGCGGGAGCGCATCTCGCCGGCAAAGGATGGATCGGCGTCGAGATCGGACACGACCAGAAGAATGCGGTCACCGCGATTTTCGAAGATGCCGGTTTCGACTGTCACGAGGCCCGCAAAGATCTTGGCGGCAATGATCGCGTTTTGATCTTCCGGGAGCGCGGCTGACCGGGGAAGCACGCAAAAAGGACTTGGCAAGACAAATCAATCCCGCTAGGTTTCGGCTACCGGATGTGACGAAGCAGGCAGTGCTGTCATCGATTCGGTTCCCGTGACACAAACTGCCTTCTGCGTATGAGACGCCTTTGCTTCGCGCGGGGAATGTCCGGGCGTGACGCGAAACCGAAAAGCGGGAAAATGGGCGACGGCGCGTCGAGTGGCTGATCGCCGGAGCGATATTGCGGAACGGGCAAGGCTCGTGCGCCGCATGGATATCCCTGAAAGATGAAGAGAAACTGATGAGGCCACAGCAGAACAGGCGTATGCGCGGACGCGGCAACAACAATAACAATAACAACAACGGAAACAACAATAACCGCAAGGGTCCCAATCCGCTTACCCGAAGCTATGAAAGCAACGGTCCGGACGTCAAAATTCGCGGGACCGCGCAGCAGATCGCCGAAAAATACACGACGCTCGCGCGGGATGCGCAGAGTTCCGGTGATCGCGTCATGGCTGAGAACTATCTCCAGCACGCCGAGCACTACAACCGCATCATCGCGACCGCGCTGGCGCAGCAGGCCGCAACCCAGCAGCAGCAGCGCGACCAGCGCGAGGATGACGACGAGGACAGCGACGGCAACGATGCCGGCTTTGACGGCAGCGGCAATCAGGGCCAGCGCGGCGACCAGACCCAGCAGCCCCGCGACGAGCGCCAGAATCGTGACAATCGCGATCGTGACAATCGCGGCAACCGCGAGCCGCGCGAAAACCGCGACGGGACGATGGGCGACGGCAGCGGTCCGCAGCCGGTGATCGACGGGGTTCCGGCCGAAGTCGCGCTGCACCAGGACGATGCAACGCCAACTGAAGGCCGCAGGCAGCGTGCCCCGCGCCGCGAGCGCGCCCCGCGCGCCGAGCAGGCCGGTGGCGAAGGCGATGTGACCGCCGTTTCCAGCCCGGCACAGCTTGCCGCAAGCGTTCAGAGCGCGGAAGCGGCCGGCGACGACGAGGGCGCACGCAAGCCGCGCCGTCCTCGCCGCCCGCGCCTCAAGGCAGACGAAAACGAGAGCGCGGCGACGGCTGACGACAAGTCGGACGATGTGGGCGAAGCGGCGGCCTGACCGCCGACGACTTTGGCCATTCGGGAAGGGCGGTGTTCATCCACCGCCCTTTTTTGTTGCCCGGCGAAGTTGCGTTCACTTGAGCGCGCGGGGGGCTCTTCCCATATTGCCGGAAACGGAGCCTGCCATCCGCATTCGGGGGCTCGTCACCACAATCTGATCCGGCGCTGCGTGCCAGGCCGGGGACGGAACGGAGACAGGAAGACATGAATATCGAGAAATATTCCGAACGGGTTCGCGGCTTCATCCAGTCCGCGCAGACAATGGCGCTGTCGCGCAATCATCAGCAGTTCACGCCCGAACATCTGCTCAAGGTGCTGGTCGACGACGAAGAGGGCATGGCCGCCTCGATGATCGAACGGGCCGGCGGACGCGCGCGCGACGTGCGCCTCGGCGTCGATGCGGCGCTGGAGGCGTTGCCGAAGGTCGAGGGCGGCAACGGTCAGCTCTACCTGGCGCAGCCGCTCGCCAAGGTGTTCACCACCGCCGAGGACGTGGCGAAGAAGGCCGGCGACACGTTCGTGACCGTCGAGCGTCTCCTGACGGCGATGGCAATGGAAAAATCGGCGAAGACGGCCGACATCCTGGCAAAGGCGGGTGTGACGCCGGTTGCGCTCAATCGTGTCATCGAAGACATCCGCAAGGGCCGCACGGCAGATTCGGCTTCAGCCGAACAGGGCTATGACGCGTTGAAGAAATATGCGCGCGACCTGACCGCCGATGCGCGTGCGGGCAAACTCGACCCGGTGATCGGCCGCGACGACGAAATCCGCCGCACCATCCAGGTGCTGTCGCGGCGCACCAAGAACAATCCGGTGCTGATCGGCGAGCCCGGCGTCGGCAAGACGGCGATCGCCGAAGGGCTGGCGCTGCGAATCGTCAATGGCGACGTGCCGGAATCGCTCAAGGACAAGCAGTTGATGGCGCTCGACATGGGCTCGCTCATCGCCGGCGCGAAATATCGCGGCGAGTTCGAGGAGCGGCTGAAGGCCGTGCTGTCGGAGGTCCAGTCGGCGGCAGGCGGCATCATTCTGTTCATCGACGAGATGCATACGCTGGTCGGGGCGGGCAAGGCGGACGGCGCCATGGACGCCTCGAACCTCCTGAAGCCGGCGCTGGCCCGCGGCGAATTGCACTGCGTCGGCGCGACGACGCTCGACGAATATCGCAAGCATGTGGAAAAGGATGCCGCGCTCGCCCGCCGGTTCCAGCCCGTCTTCGTCGAGGAGCCGACGGTCGAGGACACGATCTCGATCCTGCGCGGCGTGAAGGAGAAATACGAACAACATCACAAGGTGCGGATTTCCGACTCGGCGCTGGTTTCGGCCGCGACCTTGTCCAACCGCTACATCACCGACCGTTTCCTGCCCGACAAGGCGATCGACCTCGTCGACGAGGCGGCGTCGCGGCTGAGAATGCAGGTCGATTCCAAGCCGGAGGCGCTGGACGAGATCGACCGGCGCATCATGCAGCTCAAGATCGAGCGCGAAGCCCTGAAGGTCGAGCGTGACGACGCATCGAAGGACCGGCTCGTGCGGCTCGAAAAGGAACTGGCCGATCTCGAAGAGGAATCGACGCGGGTGACGAGCCTGTGGGCCGCGGAAAAGGAAAAGCTCGGGCTGGCGGCGGACCTCAAGCGCCAACTCGACGAAGCACGCAACGAACTTGCCATCGCCCAACGCAAGGGTGAGTTCCAGCGCGCCGGCGAGCTTGCCTATGGGCGCATTCCCGAACTCGAGAAACGGCTTGCCGAAGCGGAAGCCCAGGATGGGGCGGTTTCCATGGTCGAAGAGACCGTGAAGCCCGATCATGTCGCACATATCGTTTCGCGCTGGACCGGCATTCAGGTCGAGCGACTTCTGGAAGCGCAGCGCGAAAAGCTGCTCCGAATGGAAGACGAACTCGCCAGGTGCGTCGTCGGCCAGGGAGAAGCGGTGCAGGCGGTATCGAAGGCCGTGCGGCGCGCGCGTGCGGGGTTGCAGGACCCCAACCGGCCGACCGGCTCCTTCATGTTCCTCGGTCCGACCGGCGTCGGCAAGACCGAACTGACCAAGGCGCTCGCCCATTTCCTGTTCGACGACGAAAGCGCGATGGTGCGCATCGACATGTCGGAATATATGGAGAAGCACTCGGTCTCGCGCCTGATCGGCGCGCCTCCCGGCTATGTCGGCTATGACGAGGGCGGGTCGCTGACGGAAGCGGTGCGCCGCAGGCCGTATCAGGTCGTCCTCTTCGACGAGATCGAGAAGGCGCACCCCGATGTCTTCAACGTCTTGCTTCAGGTATTGGATGACGGCCGTTTGACGGACGGACAGGGCCGCACGGTCGATTTCCGCAACACGCTGATCATCATGACGTCGAATCTGGGCTCCGAACATCTCGTGGCGCTGGGCGAAAACGACGATGTCGATCTGGTGCGCGACAATGTGATGGGCGCGGTGCGGGCGTCCTTCCGACCCGAGTTCCTCAATCGCATCGACGAGATCATCCTGTTCCATCGTCTGCGGCGCAGCGATATGGGGCAGATCGTTTCGATCCAACTCGAACGCCTCGAAAGGCTGCTGGCGGATCGCAAGATCACGCTCGCGCTCGACCAGGATGCCGTCGACTGGCTTGCGGCCAAGGGCTACGATCCTGCCTATGGCGCGCGTCCGCTCAAGCGGGTGATCCAGAAGGAGCTTCAGGATCCGCTGGCCGAACGCATTCTCAATGGCGATATCTGCGATGGCGCCCTGGTCAAGGTGACGGCCGGATCAGACAGGCTGAACTTCCGCGCGGCCGGCGGTGGGATGGCCGTCGTCGAAGCGGCCTGATCGCATTCACGGACCGGCCGGCCCGTTCGAAAATACAGAACGGGCCGGCCATTTTCATGTCCCGTTCATCGTCCATGAACCATAGTCGGCTCGTCGCCGCGAGGCGATGATCACGTTTGATCATCGCGTGCAACCGTAACGCATCTGGCTGGTTTGATAGAAATGATCGCTCGACCGTTTTCACTCGCCCTTCTCGGTATGCTCCTTTCGGCGGGCACTGCCAGTGCAGCCATCTCGCTTACCGAACCGCCGGAACCGCGCGCGGACACGGGCGGCGACGTCCAGATCGCCCAGCGCGAGGTCGATGTCTATTACGACCAGTTCGGCCGCGAAGTGCTGGTCGATCCGTATACGGGCGAAGTCATTGCCATCGTGGGCGGAGGCGGCGGCGCCGTTCGTCAGGAAAGCTATATCGAGCCCGATCCGTGGGGCGGCGACTATATCGTGCCCGAACGATACGATCCCTATGAGGACGATCGACGTCTGAGACGCGAACAAAGACTGCGCGAACTCGGCCGCTATCCGGGCGGGCGTTCCGACGGATTTCCCGAATTCCGCGAGCCGCCACCGATTCCAGAGCCGCCGCGACCGCAGATGGCAGCCCCGCAACCCGCGCCGAGCGCGCCGCAACTGGCCGCTCCGCAGGGACAGCCCCCGTCCGCCCTGCCGGGAAACGTGGAACGTCAGCCGCTGGGCGATCAGACGACGGCCAGCGTCTCGGGCGAGGAGCCGACCGGCCTGACCCAGCCCGGCACCGTCATCGAAATCGATCCCGGCACGCAGCCGCCGTCAATCTCCACGCCGCGCGCTTCATTGGCCGGGGCCAGCGAAGACGTGGCAAAAATACAGATTCTCTTGTCGCGCGTCGGTGCATCGCCGGGCGTCGTCGATGGCCGGATGGGCGACAATGTCAACAAGGCCATCGCGGCATATCGCGACCTGCGCGGAGAGGCGTTGCGCACATACGATCCCGAGACGATCGAGGCGCTGTTGCAGGAAACCGGCGGCGACGCGTTCCAGGAATACGAGATCACGGCGATTGATGCGGCAGGTCCCTTCATCGCGTCGGTGCCGGAGGATTACGGCGAGAAAGCACAGCTTGAGAGCCTCGGCTACACCTCCGTGGCCGAGAAGCTCGCTGAGCGGTTCCATATGGACGAGAACTATCTGCGCGCGCTCAATCCGGGCATCAATTTCGAGCGTCCGGGAATGCGTATCCGCGTCGCCAACGTTCCGCGTCCGAAACGTGAGAAGGTTGCGCGCATCGTCGCAGACAAGAGCGCCAAGCAGGTGCGCGCCTTCGACGCGAGCGGCAATCTCGTGGTCGCCTATCCGGCGACCATCGGTTCTCAGGGAACCCCGTCGCCGACCGGTACGCATACGGTGGAGCGTATCGCGCTCGATCCGGAATATACCTACAATCCCAAGATCAATTTCCAGCAGGGCAACAATGACCGCGTCCTGCGCATTCCTCCGGGGCCGAACGGTCCGGTCGGATCGGTCTGGATCGCGCTGTCGAAGCCGACCTACGGCATTCACGGTACGCCCGAGCCATCGAAGATCGGCAAGACCTATTCGAATGGCTGCATCCGTCTGACGAACTGGGACGCGCAGGAACTGGCCAAACTCGTGTCGAAAGGCGTCACGGTCGAATTCCGGGACTGACGCTTCGCATCGGAAAGCAACGGAAAGGGCTGCTTCGGCGGTCCTTTCTTCGTTTTCCGCTCAGTTGGTCGCCGCCATGCGCAGCGGCGGGACCGGGTCGCCGTTCAAGAGCGCGTCGATCCGCTCGCGCTCATAGGCGAAGGCTTCCAGTTCCGCGCCTTCGAGCGAGCGATTCTGCGGCAGGCGCACCCGCATCGGGTCGACCTTGGTGCCATTGACGATCAGCTCATAGTGAAGGTGATTGCCGGTCGACAGCCCCGTCGAGCCGACATAGCCGATGACCTGGCCCTGGCGGACCCGCGCTCCGGGCACGACGCCGTCGGCGATCGCGTGCTGGTGACTGTAGGACGAGACATAGCCATTGGCATGGCGGATGATCGTCTGCCGGCCATAGCCGCCCGCCCAGCCCGCCTTTTCCACAGTTCCATTGCCCGACGCGATGATCGGCGTGCCGCGCGGCGCGGCCCAGTCGACACCCGTATGCGCGCGCACATAGCCCAGGATCGGATGCCGACGGCTGCCGAAACCAGATGTGAAGCGGCCATTGGGGACCGGATTGCGCAACAGGAACTGGCGCGCCGAGCGACCGTCTTCGTCGAAATAGTCAAGCGTGCCGTCTTCCATCTGGAAGCGATAGAAGCTGCGCGTCGTCGCGCCGAAGGAGGCGCTGACATAGAGCAGTTCCGAATCGCCGGTCGCGTTGTCGTCTTCGTCGGGATTGGAGAAGAAAAGCTCGATCCTGTCGGAGGGTCCGAGCCGCGACTGATAGTCGACCTCGGCGGCGAGAAGCCGGATCAGTTGCCGCGTCATGTCGCGGTTGAGCCCGTAGGAATAGGCGGCGCGGTAGATGCCGTCATAGACGCTGGGCAGATTGCCCGTCGCGCCGACGACCGGAATCGAGCCCTGCATGGCGATCGAGATCGCCGGGTTCGGTTCGGGCTCGTCGCCGGGCACGAACTGGCCGCGGTCGTCGATGGCGACCGTCGCGCGGTGGGCGGCTTCCTGATAAAGGCTCGCGCGCATGATGCGGGCGCGGTCGCCGCTGATCTCCAGCCCGATGCGCAGCACGGAGCCTGCGGCGAGCGTTTCGGTGCCGACCAGCTTGGCAACGGCCTCGGCCATCGCGATCGAGGGCGGATCGTCATAGCCGGCGTCGGCCAGAAGCTCGGCAATCGGCTCCTCGCGGCGCGCCACGACCATGTCCTCGGCGAATTCGGGCGTCGAGCCGGCGGCCGGCTCGCGCGGGGCGATCGAGACGTTCTCGGGCACGACGCGGATGCCGTAATTGCCGAGCGCGGTGCCGGCCAGACCGTCGCCGAAACGCTGCGGGTCGACATAATGAAGCGCGGCGACCTGAATGTCGCCATCCGTCAGGATCGCGCCGGTGTTGCGCACGACGGCCTCCACCTCTTCGGCGGACAATTCGCTGCGCATGTCATAGGCGACGTCGGCGAGCGGAAAGGGCGTCGTCCGAAGGCTGACTTCGCTTTCGACCTTGGCACCGTAAATCTGACCCATCGCCACCGTGGGCGCGGCGGGCGTCTCCTCGGCGAAGACCTCCAGCGGATCGAAAGCCGGATAGTCGCGGTCGGTCGAGTGTCCCGCGGCCAGCGCCATGTCGACATGAACGAATGGAACCGTGCGCACGATGTCGACTTCGTCCTCGCGCTGGAGCGTGGAGATCTCCATGCGGCGGCGGTCGGACGTGCTCGCCAGGACGCGCGAGGCGACGAGGCGGCCGGTCTTGGTCGCCTCGCCCGAGGCGGTGACGGCGGGGTCGCCTCCGAACGGAGTCGCGGCCTGCGAGGCGCGCAGCACGATGTTGCCGGCATCGAGGGCGGCGAAGAGCGCGACGCCCATCAGGATGCTCGACGTGATGCCGGTCAGGAACGTGCCCGACAGCCAGCGCGCGGAAATCTCGCGGCGGTCCGGCGGCCCGTTGCGGCCGGCGCCGTTGAGCGGCGGCTCGTCTCCCAGTTCCCGTGCGGCCAGATCGAAATCGTTCATGCAATTTCTTCTTGAAGCGCGCCCGCGATGGATCGAAGCGCGCCGATTTGCAGTCCGTGACGGACAATTGCCCGCCGCCACCGGTGAAGTCAACGAAGCGGCGGACACTGGCCCGACCCATCCACGCCTTCTCCGCCCATGCTGGGTCAATCTGGCCCTAATTGGGCACGCGCGGACATGCGCGCGAACGGTTTGGCATTTTCGGAGGGCCATTCCGTTGGGTGACACAAAACTTTCGCAAAAACTTTGAATTGGTCGTTGACAGTTTTGCGGGGGTGGGACTATAACCCGCTCAACAAC
>NZ_JARGES010000002.1 GCF_029210365.1 Mesorhizobium sp. YIM 152430 | reverse complement strand
GCGCTGGGTCGTCATGCTCGCGCCGCTCGCCATGGTGTTCTTCCTGTCGTTCCGCATCGACAAGATGAGCGTCTCGGCCGCGCAGACCACCTTCTGGGCCTATGCCGCGCTGATGGGCGTGTCGCTGTCGTCGATCTTCCTGGTTTATACCGCCCAGTCGATCACGCAGACCTTCTTCATCACCGCGACCGCCTTCGGCGCCCTGTCGCTGTGGGGCTACACGACCAAGCGCGACCTGACGGGCATGGGCTCGTTCCTGATCATGGGCGTGTTCGGCCTGATCATCGCCATGATCGTCAACATCTTCCTACAGTCCTCGGCGCTTCAGTTCGCGGTCTCCGCGATCGGCGTGCTGATCTTCGCGGGCCTGACCGCCTACGACACGCAGAAGATCAAGGAGATGTATTTCGAGGGCGACGGCGCCGTCGCCATGGGCCGCAAGGCCATCATGGGCGCGCTGCGTCTCTATCTCGACTTCATCAACCTGTTCCTGTTCATGCTGCAATTCCTGGGCAACCGCGAATAGGCTGCACAACATCCAGACGAGCAAGGGGCGGTCTTCGGGCCGCCCTTTTTCGTTGGTCCAGCGACCATGGCGATTTTCACTGCCGCAATGCTCGATTATGCAGGGATGTCCCGGAGAGACCGACTGCATGATCGCCATTCGTCCAGCCACGCGCAACGACCTTCCCGCCATCACCGAAATCTATGCCGACGCCGTCGAAAACGGGACGTCGAGCTATGAATTGACCCCGCCCGATCTCGCCGAGATGACGACGCGCTTTGCCGCGCTCGAGGCAGGCGGGTTTCCCTATCTCGTGGCCACGCGCGACGACCGCCTCGTCGGCTTTGCCTATGCCGGCGCGTTCCGGCCGCGCCCGGCCTACCGCTTCATCGTCGAGAACTCCGTCTATGTCGCGCCCGAGGCGAAAGGGCAGGGCGTCGGCCGGTTATTGATGGAGAAACTGATCGAAGCAGCGACCCGGCTTGGCTTTCGCCAGATGATCGCCGTCATCGGCGACGGGCGCCCCGACAGCGCTTCGATACGGCTCCACGCGAAGATGGGTTTTGCGGATGCCGGCAGGCTCGTCGGCACCGGCTACAAGCACGGCCGTTGGCTCGACACGGCCTTCATGCAGCTTGCGCTCAACGAGGGCGCGGATGCGCAGCCGGACCCCGCCTCGCTGCCCGAACGCCGG
>NZ_JARGES010000018.1 GCF_029210365.1 Mesorhizobium sp. YIM 152430 | reverse complement strand
ACCGCCGCGCGGCCTCCGAAATGGTCGATCGGGTCGGGCTCGACGACGGTCCGAGCAGCTAAGGCCGTAACGATATTCGGCGCCGTCGTGCTGAATCGCAACACACCTTGAGCGCTAAGGCCGGTCCGGCAGCGGACCGGCCTTAGCCGTTCCCGATGAGCGCTTCGTGACCGACCAGCTTCTGATCGACAGGACCGCCGCCATCCCGCCTGCCGCTATAGCCGCCTCATCACGTCGAATTTGCAATCTTCTCCCATCATTCTACCCCACGCGGCGGATCAAGCTCCGGATTCCTTGCGGGGATGCGTAAAAATTCCCATATCTAAGACATAGTGGGAACATTATTCAAAATCCCACAGTGCTTGAACCAACTAGGACGAGGGAACCAGTTATGGCATCGGATATGCCCTAAAACTTCGGCAGATCAATACCTTACTTTCTGCCGGATGACGGGGAAGGAGGTGCGTTATGACTCGCAGGTTGTCGGCGTGGTTGAGACCATTCCTCCTCGCTGCCGCATTTTTGGGTGGGGTCGATTTCGCAAATTCCCAACATCGCCCATGCTCCGATCACGCATCTGTCGTGGCTGCATTGGCTGAAACTTTCCAAGAGAAGCAGTTTGCATTTGGCGTTATCGGGCATATGGCAATCATGGAAATATTCGTCAGTGAAAGTGGAAGTTGGACGATCCTTGTGACCGATGTTCAGGGCAAAAGCTGCATAATTGCGGCAGGAGAAAATTGGGAAACAACCTCCGAGATCGCGGGTATCGATGCTTCTGATGATCCCTCGATTCAGTGGATACCTTTGCTAAGCCTGTGAGGGCATGGAGGTGTTTGATGCCGAAGACGAGAAGAGAGTTTTCTCCCGAGTTCAAACGAGAGGCGGTCGCTCTGTTGGAAAGCAGTGGCCGACCGTTGATGCAGGTGGCGGGTCGTCGGAAGTTGGCCGTCCGTCAGTCGCCGGGCTGACATCAATCAGTTTCAGCGTCCGGCATGCCAAAAAAATCAGCTAGAGGAACAGTGACTTCTTCGCGCCTGGGTCTTTGGCCGCTTTGCGCAGGAATGAGCAACACGATGACGCAGTCGTCCTGCCCGTCGGATTGGGAGGCCGTCGCTCTTGCGAGCGCACCTCCGGTTTCCGCAGCGATTTCTTTGCCCACATAATAGCAGTCTTGAGACCGGGAAAGCGGCACCTCCTCCTCTCCGATTGACACCTCGCCCGTCGCAAACCGGACGCTTCCCGCGAGCAGCGCCGCCAGCACAACGGACCGGGTAACTGTTTGCGGGACTGCGGTTATCATTTTCATACTGATATTTTGTCTGCTGCTGACTGAACGCGGCATGAACCTGCCCGCAAGTGAGTGTCATGGTGGCCGCTAGAGCGTAGTTTGCGCATTCGCCAGGTTGGATGGTGGAGACGAGGTTGCCGACGTGCCGCGATGTCTCGTCAATCGTTCGCTTCTGCGCGTCGCGCATCCCGCCCGGCCCTCGCCGACCATCGACTGGACGGTGAAGGACGGCGTCGTCGAAGTGCCTATCGAGGAACGCTCCGGCGATGAAGTGTCCCTGGTCTGGGGCCGCACGGCTTCTGGCGAAGTCGTGCAGGTGCGGATTTCGCCGGAAGCGACCGGCGCGGCCAACCCGGCTTTCGACGTGACGCCGGCACGCCTCGTGACGGGTCTCATTACCGAGCGGGGCGTGGCGCGTGGCGGTTGGAAGAAGAACGCGTTGCGCGACCCGAGCCCGTACAGACATAGAAGCAAGCGGCGATCGATGACACCACGGGACAAGGCGACGCGGGAAGCCGACGTTTCGAAAGCGTCGAGAAGTCCCGTATCCAGCGCTGCTTCCTTCAGCACGTCGAGAAGTTCCGTCATCGGCCAACGGTGACCGATCTCCGCCTTCACGGTGCGAAGCCCCTGCGGTTCCGGCAAGGGTTCGTACGGTGTGATCGAGATGCGGTTTCTACCGCCACAAAGAATGCGAACCTTGTCGGTGGAAGGGATTTCGGCGTTGAGCAGCCGCACTTCCTGCTCCAGTTCCGCCCTAATTTTCTCGGTAAACGCCTGTGCGTCCTGCGTCAGGTCCAGCGCTCCATAATAGGCCGTCCGCTTGACCGCGAAGTCCTCCGGCAAATCCTCGTCCGGATTGCGATAACGATCAGCTCTCGCCACCCAGATCTCCTTCGCCCGGATGCGCTCCCGCAACTGGGTGAGCACGCACAATTCGTAGCTGATACAGTTGATGCGGCCGTCCTTGCAAATGATCGCACTGCGCTATTTCGCCGGGGATAACGCCCTCGATCGGAACCTCATTTCGGTAGAAAACGCGACGGTGACTGCCAAGAGCGCGCCTGATCCAGTCCAGGGTGTCAAGCACCGGTCGATGCATGGCATTGTTCGAGCGAAACTCCAGGACCGAAAGCAGCTGTGGCAGAATCCGTCTGTAATGATTGGCGTAGGAGCCGCGCATCACGTGGTAGATTTGACGTTCGAGCTTGCCTTTCGCCCGATGTTCCCTGATGGTCGCCATAAGCTTTTCGCGGCCGGCCACCGGGAAAATCACGTCACAGACCCGTCCAGCAGTCGCTCCTTGCCGTAAACCTTCTCGATATCCTTGGCGATCCCGGCAACCACCTTGCGTTTCGAGCGCACACCGAACTTGTGAACCGTATCCACCAGCAGATCGATCATGCTGTGCGGTGATCTGTGCCTCCTGTACCATCAGGAAGATGGCATAGAGGCCGAGTTGCCGCTGCGGCGTATGGCGGCGCATTTCCGAAGCCTTTTCGGCGCCCACGCGACGAACAATCCGCTCAATCCACGGCTTGCCAACGCCCCGCAGCATGTCGTGCGGCAAATCCAGCCTCTTGATGAAAGCCAGCCGCTCGAAAAGCGCGAGCATGTTTTCCAGTGACGCCGCACCAGGATCGCCCTTGATGACATGGAAACCGGAGACGTCTTCCGACTCTGCGAGAGAGGCTTGCATCAGCACCACGGTCTTCGCGGACAGGCGATCCGCAACACGGCCGACAGATGCCTCCACGAACCGCTGCGCTCGGAGCGAGCCAGCCTTTCCATCTCCTTCGCCGACGGCGCGACAATTCGGTGATCCCGACACCAAAAAAAGCTGCCTCCAGCATCGCCGTGACCGAAACTCCGCGCGGGCACAGTTCCCGCGCCATCCATTCGTTCAATGCCGCGCGGTCTGCCGGCTTGATCCGCCGAAAACCAAGATGACGCAGTATCTCCGCACAGTGACACCGCGCGGAACGTCCCGAAAAGGCGTAGTCGGCAAGATCGGAATGGCTCACCCCAAGCTGAGCGACCAAATAGGAGGCTGCCTCCTCGGAAACGCAAGCAGCGCTGGTGGCGAAATAGCCGGGCGCGATAAAATACTTCAATTGCGACGCAACCCCCAGCCGTGCTCCGGATGGCTTGGCGTTCACAAAGTCGATGCTGGCCTGCTGCCGGTATTTACCTTGCCGCGCGCCCGGTGTTGCTTTCCGCTCCGGCGGACGAGGAAGGATGCAGCGTGGGGAAGGAACAGACTGGCGGTCAGCCATCGAGGAAATATCTGGTGACCGGGGCAAGTTCGGGCATCGGTCTTGCTGTCGCGCGACAACTGGCGGCACAGGGACATCGTGTGGCTGCAAGCGGTCGCAGGCCACAGGGCGACCTACCCACGGACTTTCCAGATATCCCCTATCACGCGATCGATCTCTCGCACGGCTCCGCGGCGCTTCGCCTGATCGATCAGGTCGACCAAGCCGAACGGGACATCTTGTGCGCCGGCGCGGGTTATTACCGTGGCCTTGCCGATGAAAGCGCAGTTGAGATCGAGAGGATCGTCGCGGTCAATCTCACGGCGCAGATGCGCCTTGCCCGTGCGCTTTACCCGATGCTGTCGGCAAACCATCGGCGGCTTGGCCTTGTGGGATCGGTTGCCCATAAGGGCGCGTCGACCATGCCGGTCTATTCGGCAACCAAGGCTGCGCTGGATGGGTTCGGCCGCTCGCTTGCGCTGGTGTGGCAGGGACACGTGATGGTGCGGGTGTTGCATCCCGGCCCCACTGCGACAGGCATGGCGGAACGTGCCGGCCGCACGGACGATTGGCTTTCGCGGCTGATGCTTCCGCCGGCATCGGTGGCGGCGATGATCGTCGGTGGTCTCGAGCGGGATCGCGGCTACCGGCGCACGCTTTCCTATGGTCGCTACGTCTTCTCAACGGCCTTCGCGAAAGCGGTCCGCTGATGCGCGTGCTTGTGACCGGTGGAGCGAAGGGGTTGCGACGGGCTTGCGTTCAAAAAGCGCTGGCGGAGGGCGCGCAGGTGAGCGTCCTCGACATGGATGAAGGCGCGCTTTCGGACTTGGCGGCACATGTTGCTGCCATCCGCGTCGATCTTGCCGACGCCGCCGCCATCATTGCGGCCGTCGATCGGCTGAAGGCGTCTGGCCCTTTCGACCTCGTCGTGATGAATGCCGGCATCAATGCGACGGGGCCGTTCGAGACGCTGTGCGTGAAACGCCAGGCGAGAGTCATCGCGGTCAACCTGACTGCGCCGATGCTGCTGACCATGGCCCTTCTCAAAGCCGATAAGATCGCGCGTGGCGGCCGGCTCGTCTTCGTCGGTTCGATCTCTCATTTCGTCGGCTATCCCGGCGCCAGCATTTATGCGGGAACCAAGGACGGCCTTACCGTTTTCGCGCGTAGCCTGCGGCGGCCCTTGCGCCGATCGCTGGGCGTCAAGGTCCAGGTGGTGGCGCCGGGGCCGATGGACACCGAGCATGCAAGGCTGCATTCGCCCACGCCCGACGATGCGGGCGCGCGGATTTCACCGGCCATAGTGGCGGGCAGCATCTGGCGTGCAAGGGCAAGCTTCATGATCTTGCAGGGCGCAGCGGCAACGGGCGCCTCCCTGTTCGGCCGGCTGTTCCCCGGGCTTGCCGGTGCGCTGATGCGGCGGGCGATCTACAACAAGCTGACAGCGCGTGCCCTCGTGCCGGACGAGGCGTCCCGATGAACGAGTTCCGGCCGCAACCATTCCCCTTCAACGCAGAGGCAGGATAACATAGATGACGACAAGCCGCATTTTCTTGTCACGCCGGACTTTCACGCTCGGAAGCCTCGCCGCGACGGTGTCCCCCCGTTCGGCACACGCTGCCCAGGTGCCGTTCGACGGCAGTTGGGAACATCTCACCTTCCGCCGCCTGCAACCCAATCAGTTCGTTCCCGGCAATGGCCAGTTGCGGGCATCGCAGATGGCAGTTCCTCGATCTTCTACCGCATGCTTGAACCGTCCTTTCATGGCGCGCGCCGTGCAAGCTGGACCTGGCAGGTCGACAGATCGGTTCCCCCGTCCGACCTGTCGAGGATCGGCGCGGATGATTGCAATCTGGGCATGTTCTTCGTCAGCCTTGATGCCCGCTCCGTCGATCGCGTGAGCCCCGGAACCAACATTCGCAGTCTCATGACGAACCGGGCCGCCCGCATCTTGATGTACACATGGGGCGGAAACACGCCTCCCGGCACGGTGGTGCCCAGTCCCCACGCCCAGGATCGCCTGCGCAACCTGATCACGCGCGAGGCGGGAACGGGGCGGTTTGCTGAACAGGCCGATCTCGCCGCCGATTTCCTCAAGGTATTCGGCCAGCTGCTCGACCGCCTGGTCGCCGTCGCGGCCTCGTCCAACAGCGAGAACACGCCCGCCCGCATCAAGGCCACTGTCTCGGCGCTAACGCTCACCTGACGACTTCAAACGGCAGCCGCTGCTGCGCGCGGACTAAGCTGGAGATCACCTTGCCGTGAACTTCTAACGTTCACTCCCCCATCCCGCGAATTTGCAGCATGATGTCCCCAGCTTGTTCATGCTCCCCTATTAGAGAACATTGACGGATATTATCCACGCCGTTTGCTGGTCTTTACTCCGTTTATGACGGCACGCGTGAAGAAGCGTCCACCATCAGCGTTCCCGATCGGCGCCGGAAGGTGATGAACGGCAACGAGCAAATCCTTCAGGATGTGGGCGTCATCATCCAGCCCTTCTGACACTCGCTGTTCTGGCACATGAGCGAGCGCGTGCCGACCCATGCGATCCACCAAATGCTTCAGCGGACGCCTGACACGGCCGTCATGCGGCGGTCGCTACGAGCTTCGGCGCAGCGCCGCTGGCCTCGCGCCAACCTATGCAAGTTCCGGCGGGCGCTTGAGATGCCAGTCGGTCGCCGACTGATAGGCATGGCCTGCGCGCACAAGCACATGCTCCGATACATGTCGTCCGACGAGCTGAAAGGCGAGCGGCATGCCCCGCTTGTCGATGCCGTTCGGCATGGTGATCGTCGGGCTGCCCGAGAAATCGAACGGCGCGGTGAAGCGTAGGATACCGTGGAGGACGCTTGGGTCCTCGCCGTAGCTGGCCATCTGGGCGAGCGTCGGGATGGGCATTGGCATGGCGGGCACGAGCACCAGGTCGATATCCCGGAAGAGCGAGGCAAGGCCGCCGCAGAACTTGAGCCGCTCATGCATGATCGTGCCGACCTCCAGCCCGCTGAGCGAGCGACCCTGGTCGATGAGCTGCTTGAGATCGGGGCCGTATTCGGAAGCGCGCACCGGGTAGTGTTCCAGATGCGCGATTGCCGTTTCCACCGAGCACATCGGGATCCAGAGGCTGACAAGCTTCGCGAAGTCGGGGAAGCGGACATCGCGGATCTTGGCGCCGAGCGCGGCGAGCACCTTCTCGGTTTCCGCAAGCGCCGCCACGACCTCGGGATCGATGCCTTCCGTCGTGTAGCGGCGGTCGATGCCGATGGTGAGCCCGCGAATATTGTTGCCGAGTTCGGAGAGGTAGTCCGGCACGGGGTCCGGCAAAGCGGTCGGATCGTTGGGATCCTCGCCCGCGATGACGCCCAGCACGGCGCCCGCGTCACCGGCCGTGCGCGTCATCGGACCGACATGGTCGAGCGAATCGGCGAGCGCGAAGACGCCGTGACGCGACACGCGCCCCCAGGTGGGCTTGATGCCAGTGAGGCCGCAGGTCGCCGATGGAAAGCGGATCGATCCGCCCGTGTCCGAGCCCAGAGATGCGTAACAGAGGGCGGCGGACGTAGCGACGCCGGAGCCTGTCGACGACGACCCGACCCAGCTCGCGGGGTCCCACGGGTTGAGCGGGCTGGGGTCCTCCGGATGGTGGCTCGTATACGCCCCCTCCGTCATCTTGAGCTTGCCGAGGATGATCGCGCCCGCGGTCTCCAGCCGGTCGACGACGGTCGCGTTGAAGTCGGCCATGAAGCCCGTATGCATGGTCGTGCCGCCGGCCGTCGGCGCGAAGGTTGTGTAGCAGAGATCCTTGACCGCGATCGGCACGCCGTGGAGCGGGCCGCGCCAGTGGCCCTGCATGATCTCCGCTTCCGCCCGCCGAGCCCTTTCCAGCGCCCGGTCGGCAAGCACCACCTTGTAGCTCATGTAGGTGCCGTCGATCTCGTCGATCCGGTCGATCATCACCTGGGTGAGCTCGACGGGCGAGATCTCGCGGCGGCGAACGCGATCGGAGACCGAAAGCAGGGGTTCGAAGGCCAAGTCCTTGGTGTTCATCAGTCTCTCCTGGTCAGCGAAGTCTGGTCGCGAGGCTCTGCTCTCGCGCCAGCATCTGTCTCAATTCGCGGCGGATGATCTTGCCTGTCGTCGTCATCGGGAGTTCGCCGACGAAGGCGATCTCGCGTGGATATTCATGCGCGGCCAGCCGCGTCCTGACGAAGTGCCTGATCTCGTCGGCGAGCGCGCCCGATGGTGTGTGGCCGGGCTTGAGCACGACGAAGGCGACGACGATCTCGGTGCGCTTCGGGTCCGGCTTGCCCACGACGCCGGCCATCTGCACGGCGGGATGGCGGATCAGGCAATCCTCGATCTCGCCTGGCCCGATGCGGTAGCCCGACGAGGTGATGACGTCATCGTCGCGCCCCAGATAGCGTATCCAGCCACCGTCCTCGGCGATGCCGAGGTCGCCGGTCACCAGCCAGTCGCCGCGGAACTTGTCATGGGTCGCTTCCGGCCTGTTCCAATATCCCAGGAACATCACTGGGTCGCCCCTGCGCACGGCGATGGTGCCGATCGTACCTTCGGGGCATTCGCGGCCGTCTTTGTCGATGACGCGCACGTCGTGGCCCGGCACCGGCCGCCCCATCACGCCGGGGCGCGACGGCATGAGCGCCGCGCAGGACGAGACGATCATGTTGCACTCGGTCTGGCCGTAGAACTCGTTGATCTCCACGCCGAACGTCGTGCGGCCCCAGTCGAGCAATTCGGGGCCGAGCGTCTCGCCTCCGCTCGCCACGCTGCGCATGTCGAGCCGGAGCGACGGATCGGCCGAGGTCGCCGCGCGCATGAGCTTGAGCGCGGTGGGCGGCAGAAAGGCGTTGCGAACACCGGTACCGCGCATCAGCGCGAATGCCGCCTCGCCCGAGAATTTGGCGAAGCGATGCGACACGACGGTCACGCCGTGATGAAGCGCCGGCATCAGCACGTCGAGCAGTCCGCCGATCCATGCCCAGTCGGCCGGGGTCCAGATCCGGTCGCCCTCGTGCGGCAGGAAGCCGTGGCTCATCTCCACGCCGGGAAGATGCCCGGGCAGCACGCGGTGCGCGTGAAGCGCGCCCTTGGGATTGCCCGTCGTTCCGGAGGTGTAGATGATGAGCGCGGGATCGTCCGCCGACGTGTCGACGGTCGCGAAGGCGGCCGATTCGGCGGCCATGGCGGCGTCGAGGTCCTCGGCTCCGTGTACCGCCCCGTCGGTCGACAGCACGTAGCGGAGTTCCGGCAGCCCCGCGCGCAGGCCCTCCAGCTTCGCCGCGCCCTCACCGTTCGTCACCACGGCGCGGATGCCGGCGTCCGACAGGCGGTATTCGAGCGCGTCGGGTCCGAACAGCGTGAAGAGCGGGACGGAGATCGCGCCGAGCTTGTGCGCGGCGACATGGGCGAAGGCGGTCTCCGACGATTGCGGCAGAAGCACGCCGACCCGGTCGCCGCGCCCAATCCCGCGCCGGGCGAGTGCATTGGCGAGCCGGTCCGCCTGCTCCCTCAGTTCGCCATAGGAGACGTGGCGGTGGCTGCCATCGGCCTCGACGTGGAGTATCGCCAGCCGGTCGGGCTCGCTCGCCGCCCATCGGTCGCATATGTCGGCGGCGATGTTGTAACGCGCGGGAATCTCCCATGCGAAGTCGGCACGAACGTCCTCGTATCGATGGCGGCGCGGAAGCATGGGTCTCGTCTCTCAGTCTCGGTCGCCATCGGCTCCGGATCGGCTCGCGCCGCCCGCGGTCCAGTTACATAGATTTCCAGTCGCCCAGACCTTCGAAGGCAGCCGACGCCGCGAGCAGCGTGGCATCCTGCAGTTGCCCCGCGGTCAGCATCAGGCCGAAGGGCAGGCCGTCCTCCATGCCGCAGGGGATGGAGATCGACGGATGACCCGTGACGTCCGCGATGCAGGTGTTGCGCAGCATGTTCAGCGCGCTGGACACCGTGTCCAGAACCGACGCGTCGCGACCCGCCATCTCCGTCGCCGGAAACGGCGTCGTCGGCATGGCGAGCATATCGTAGCGCGAGAGCGCGTCGTCGTAGGCGGCATTGAGGTGATGACGCAGGTTCTGGGCCTTCCAGTAATAGCGGCCGAGATACTCGCGCTGCAGGTATTCGCCCGTCAGGAGAACCGACTTGGCGGTGGCCGGCAGGTCGTTGATGCGGGATTTCAGCCCGCGCGCCAGCGCCTCGCCGAGATTGGTGTTGTAGAACCCCTTCCAGTTACTGCCGAGGCCGGAGCCCTTCAGCATGAACTCAGCCGAACCGAGCGTGATGATGACGTTCCACAGGTGGAACCCGTCGAGATGCATAGGCAGGGAGATCTCCTCGACGGTCGCGCCGAGCGTCTCGAAGCGCCGCGCGGCCTGCGCTACCCGCCGGTCGACCTCCTTGCTCGCTGGCGGGAAGCCCACATCGGCCCCGTCCTGGCCGAATCCCTCGCGCACGATCGCGATCTTCCGGCCCTTCACACCCTTTTTCAGCGCGGCCAGATAATCGGGCTTGTAGTCCAGTCCAATGACGCCGCGCTGGCGCGGGTCCTCGGGATCGAGACCGGCGATCGCCGTGAGCAACCGTGCCAGACCTTCGGTGTCCCTGGCCATGGGCCCGACATGGTCGATCGTCGTCTCGATCATCGCGCAGCCGGTGTAGGGAACCAGCCCGTAAGTGGGCTTCAGCCCGTAGCAGCCCGACCACGAGGCGGGCAGTCGGATCGATCCGCCCTGGTCGCCGCCGATCGCCACGTCCGCGTCGCCATTGACGATGACCACGGCACTGCCGTTGGACGAGCCGCCGGGGTTGTGGCTGGGCCGGTGGGGATTGCCGACAGGGCCGTGGCTGCAGGTGTGCCCCGCGCCGGAGAAGGAGAAGTCCTCGCAATTGGTCTTGCCGACGATGGTTCCGCCGGCGTCCAGTATCCTCGTGACGATCGTGGCGTCGACGTCGGGCACGAAGCCCTCCAGGACGCGCGAGCCGTTCATCATCGGCAGGCCGGCGATGCATACCGCGTCCTTGATGGCGACGTTGAGCCCTTTGAGAACGCCCTTTCCCGACCCCTCGATGTTGCAGCGCCAGTACCAGCCATTCTGCGGATTGTCCTGCAGGGCCGGTCGCCAGCCGGCGTCGCGGGCATATTTCACCGGCAGGCGCTTCTCGGGCAGGGTCTCCAGGAAACGGCAGGCATTGACGGTGCCGGCGGCCAGCGCACGGTAGCTGGCCAGTTCGTCGTCGGCGATGTCCATGCCGAATCCGGCTGCGATGTCGGCCAGCATATCGATCGAGGGCATTTCGGGTCCAACCGGCATGATCGTCGATTCCCTTCGTGTTTCACCTTGCATGGCCTGCGGCATTCCCTAGTGCCGTCGCGTCGCATCGCTGACATATCATTGATACCTCAGAGGCTCGACAGGTCAAGCGGAAAGCCGACCCGAAATCGCCTGTGGTGCCCGCCGGATGGTGCTGCAACATTGGCCAAACTGCTCGCATTTGGTACATTTTATGGCACTTCTGCAGGCAGTCGGAATTCGTTTCCGTACACCCCTTGACCCACGCCGACCAAAGTGTATCGATGATATACCAACGGGTGGCGATCGGCGAGCAGCCGGCGCTTGGAACGGTCAACGGCCAAGAACAGGAGACATGGGGAATGACACTCTCTCGGCGTCAATTTTTCAGGACCGCTTCAGGCGCGGTCGCTTTCGCGAGCAGCTACGGCGTCCTTGCGAAAGCGGGCCTCGCGCAGGGCAATCCGATCAAGGTGGCCAACATCCTCGATGCCACGGGCGGCCTGAACATCTATTGTCTCAAGCAGATCAAGGCGACCGCGATGGCGATCGACGAGATCAACAAGGCAGGCGGACTGCTCGGGCGTCCGGTCGAGCTCATCTTCTACGACAGTCAGTCGAACAACCAATTCAACTCCCAGTACGCCACGCAGGCATTCGTGCGCGACAAGGTGGACGTGCTGATCGGCGGCGTCACCAGTTCGTCGCGCGAGGTCATGCGTCCGATCGTGCAGCGCTTCAAGGGCTTCTACGTCTACAACGCGCTCTACGAGGGCGGCGTCTGCGACCGTCGCCACATGTGTCCGGGCCTGGTTCCCGCCCAGCAGGTCGCCCCGCTGGTGGACTACGTCGTCAACGAGAAGGGTCTGAAGAAGGGCTATATCCTGGCCGCGGACTACAATTACGGTCAGATCACCGCGAAATGGATGCAGAAGTTCATCCGCGAGAAGGGCGGCGAGGACCTCGCGGTCGAATTCTTCCCGCTCGACGTAACGAACTTCGCGCCGGTCATCAGCCGCATCCAGTCGGCCAAGCCGGACGTCGTCTGGTCGGCCCTCGTCGGCGATGCGCACATGTCGTTCTTCCGCCAGTACCAGGCCACGGTCGGGAAGGACAACATCCCGCTCGCCGCGACCACCTATGGGCTGGGCCGCGAGAACGCGACGCTGACGCCCGACGAGAACGAAGGCATCATGATCGCGACCTCCTTCATCGACGCCCTTCCGACCGAGGCGGCCAAATCCTTCGTCGAGCGGTTCAAGGCCTTCTCCGGCGAGGACGAGTATGTCGGCGAATATGCCGAATACGGCTATCGCGGAACGATGCTCTGGGCGGAGATCGTCAAGAAGGCCAACAGCGTGGCACCCGACGACGTCATGGCGGCGGTCGACGGCGTCACCTTCGACGGCGCGGGCGGCCGCTATACGATGGACGGCCAGACCAACCACGTCATCATGGACGTGCATATCGCGGTCGGCAATCGCGAAGGCAGCTTCGATCTGCTCAAGTCGTTCAGCCAGCAGCCGCCGGCCGACACGCAGGCCGTCTGCAATCTCTTCGAGAACCCGAACGACACGAAACAGTACGAGCCCGAGCTTTGACCGGCTAGTATAGGCCAGCCTCGACGGTCCGGCGCGCCGCACAGCGATCGCGCCGGACGTCACGAATGCGCGGACGGGTCCGAAAGCCCCGGGAGGTAACGCGCGAATGCGGACCAACGCGGCGGGACATTGTCAGCAATGATCGCGACGACACTCTATCTCATCATCTACTCGATATCGCTTCTCATGCTCGTGAGCCTCGGGCTCGCGATCATCTTCGGCATGATGAAGGTCATCAACCTTGCCCATGGAGAGTTTATGATGCTGGGCGCCTATGCGTGCGTGCTGTGCGTCAACGCAGGTGCGCCGCTCTGGCTGGCATTCGCGGCGGCGGCGCTCGCCGTCGGCTTGTTCGGCATCGTCGTGGAGAGGCTGATCATACGCTTTCTCTACGGGCGCATAGTCGACACGCTGCTCGCCACCTGGGGGCTTTCCCTGTTTCTGGTCGGGCTGGTCACGACGGTGTTCGGGCCGCAGGCCTGGAGCATTTCCGCCCGCTTCGGCAACGTCAGCTTCGGCGGCATGAACTTCTCCGCCTATACGTTCGTCCTCATCGCGATCTCGATCGGCATGGTCGTCGTGACCTGGCTGATCGCGCGGTTAACGACGGTCGGGCTCATCGTGCGCGGTACCATGCAGGACGCCACCGTGGCGAGCGGGCTCGGCGTCAACCGCAACCTCGTCTACATGGGCACCTTCGGCTACGGCGCAGCACTCGCCGGTCTCGCCGGCGCCGTGCTCGTGCCGATCACCGGTGCCTCGCCCTCGCTCGGCCTTTTCTTCGTGGCGAAGGCCTTCATCAACGTGATTATCGGCGGTCACCTGCCGCTCATCGGAACCATCGCGGCGTCGAGCCTCTTCGGCACCATCGACGGCTTCGTCTCCTACGTCTGGAGTTCGGTCGTCGGCGAGGTCAGCGTGCTGATAGTCGCCGTTATCCTTCTGCGCCTACTTCCGCTCGGCATCACCGGGCGCCTCAGGAGCGGTCTTTGATGATACCCGAATTCTCGGCGACCGCGGCACGACCGCCCAAGGCTTGGTGGTGGGGCGTGATCGCGCTCATCGCGCTCGCCATGGTTATGCTGCCCTACTACGTGGACATCGCGCTCCAGCTCGACCTGTCGATCATCTTCGTCTTCGCGCTGCTGGCGCTGAGCATGGGCTTCCTGTGGGGCTATGCCGGCATTCTCAGCTTCGGCCAGACGATCTTCTTCGGGCTGGGCGGTTATGCCTACGCGGTCCTGGCGCTGAACACCGGCATGACCGGCCTGCCGTTCCTCGGCGCGCTGCTCATCCCGGTCGCCTTTTCCGCGCTCCTCGGCTACTTCATGATCTACGGTCGCATCAGCGACATCTACCTGAGCGTCACCACGCTCGTGGTCACGCTGATCTTCGAGAAGAGCATCCGCTCCACCTCGGGCCCCGAATACGTCATCGGCAGCGTGCGCCTGAACGGCCAGAACGGCATCCCGGGCGTGCCCGGCCTGACGCTGCCCTGGCTCGACGGCGCGCCGCTCTCGATCGAGGGCGTGTTCTACCTGACGGCCGGAGCGATGTTGCTCGTCTATGTGGCGCTCCGGCTCTTGCTGACGACGCGGTTCGGGCGCGTCATCGTCGGCATCCGCGAGAACGAGCGCCGCATGGAACTGCTGGGCTACGACACTCGCCTCTACAAGCTTGGGGCCTTCGTGCTAGCAGGCGGCATCGCCGCGCTGTCCGGCGTCCTCTATGCGCTTTGGGGCAACTTCGTCGCGCCGGAGATGTTTAACCTCAACCAGGCGGCCCAGGTGGTGATCTGGGTGATCGTGGGCGGACGCTCGACGCTAATCGGGCCGATCTTCGGCACGGGAATCGTCCAGTACACGTCGAACTGGCTTGGCACAGTCGGCGTCGGCCAGGTGACGCTCGTGCTGGGCATCGTGCTGATGGTCTTCGTGCTCGTCTTCCCGCGCGGCCTCCTGCCGACGATCGGCGATGCCTTCGGATATGTGCGCAGGCGCGTCGCTGGCCGCGGAGCGGCCAGATGACCGTGGAACCCATCCTTTCGACAACGGCGCTGGAGAAGCGCTTCGGCGGCGTGCGCGCCGTGGCCGGCGTCGACTTCAGCCTGCAGCCCGGCGAGCTTCGCTGCCTGATCGGCCCTAACGGGGCCGGCAAGAGCACCTTCTTCAAGATGATCTCTGGCCAACTCAAGCCGACCAGCGGGGAAATCCGCATTGCCGGCCACGACATGCTTAACGCCGAGGCGTACCAGATCGCCAGGAGCGGCATCGGCATCAAGAACCAGGTCCCCGACGTCATGAACGGCCTCAGCGTGCGCGAGAATCTCTGGCTCGCAGCCGCCTCGCGCCATCGCGGCGCCGCGATCGGCCGGTCGGTCGATCGCATCACCGAACGTCTGGCGCTGACGGCCATCCTCGATCGTCTCGTGGGCGAACTCGCCCATGGGCAGCGCCAATGGGTCGAGATCGGCATGGTGATCGTCTGCGAGCCGCGTATCGTGCTGCTCGACGAGCCCGCGGCCGGCATGAGCGACGAGGAGACCGTTCTGACGGCAGAACTCATCCGCGAGATCAATAAGGACATGACCATCGTGGTAGTCGAGCACGACATGCAGTTCATACGCCGCATCGCGCGCACCGTAACGGTGTTCCACCAGGGCCGCATCCTCATCGAGGACAGTTTCGACAAGATCGCGGCCGATCCCACGGTCCGCGAGGTCTATCTCGGCCGCTCGGGAGGCACGTGAGATGCTGACGGTCGAGAACCTCGATTCGGGCTACGGCTCGATTCCCGTGCTGACGGGTCTTTCGCTGTCCGTCTCGCAGGGTGAATTCGTCGGCATCCTGGGCCACAACGGCATGGGCAAGACGACGCTCCTGAAGACGCTGATCGGCATCCTCCCCGCGACCGCGGGAAAGATCACCTTTGCCGGAAACGTCATCACCAGCGCGCCGGCGCATAGGCGCGCGCGGGCGGGCATGGGATACGTGCCGCAGGGGCGAGGCATCCTCCCCGGGCTGACGGTCCGCGACAACCTCCTGTTCGCGGCCGCCGCAGTGGGCGCCAGGCGGAGTGGCCAGCTAGAGGAGGCGCTCGACGACTTCCCCCGGCTCAAGGCCTATCTCGACCGGCCCGGCGGGGCGCTGTCAGGTGGCGAGCAGCAATTGCTGGCGCTGGCGCGGACGCTGATCCAGAAACCATCGATCGTGCTGCTGGACGAGCCAACGGAAGGCATCCAGCCCTCGATCATCGACGAGATCGTGGATCAGATGAAGGGGCTGCGCCAGCGGCGCGGCCTGACCATCCTGCTCGTCGAGCAGAATGTCGACTTCATCCGCGCGCTCTCCGATCGCGTCCTCCTCATCCACAAGGGGACGATTACCAACGAGTTCAGCGTCGATGCGCTGACGGACACGACAGCCATGGGAGACTTCAGCAGCGTCGAACATTGAGCGCACGCCATGGTAGCGATCCCGGAGAGGTGAGGACTTGCCGGGATCGGCCACCGCGGCGGCGAGACCTTCGTTGGTACGCCCCGCCCCTCGCGCCGTTTCGCGCGAATTGCAGGAAAGCGCCGACTAGCCTAGATGACGAGAGATATCGTCGACCCGATCGACTAATATCACAGCCGGCGCGCTGCCGTGATTCCGCGAAGGGATGGAGCTTGATTTGAGCGCAAGACAGAAACTGCTTCGCAGCTACCCCGCGACGGCGGAAGCGGAGCTCGAGGGCGAAAGTCCGCTCAAGCTGACGGACAAGGCGCACACGATACTCGAGGAGATGATCGTCACGCTAAAGCTCGCGCCCGGCAGCACATGGTCGGAAGCGTCGATCTGCGACCGGATCGAGATCGGCCGGACGCCCGTTCGCGAGGCGCTCCAGCGGCTGGCGCTGGAGCAACTCGTGCAGATCGTGCCGCGCTACGGCGTCATCGTCACCGAGATCCTGGTGCCCGAGCAGATCATGGTGGTCGAGGCGCGTCGCGTACTCGACCCGCTGATCGCCTCGCGCGCGGCGCGCCGCTCGAGTCCGCGCGAGAAGCTGCGCATCGGCGATCATCGAAGGAAGCTGATCGACCTCCTTCAGATGCCCGACGCCGAGAACTTCCTGCGCCTTCATCTCGATCTACGCCGCTTCGTCGCCGCCTGCACGCGCAACAAGTTCCTGGCCGCGTCGCTCGCGCCCGTCGATGGGCTCAGCCGGAGGTTTTTCTTCGTCCACCAGAACAGTCCGGCCCAGATCGAACGCGCCGTCGGGCTGCACGCCGACATTCTCCAGGCGATCGCAACCGACGACGAGCGAGAGGCTGCCGCAGCCGCCAATCGCCTTCTCGACCACGAAGAGGAATTCACCCGGGCGGCGTTCGACAGCCAGTACTGAGAACGCCGGTCAGCCGGCGAAGAGCTCCGGGCCCACTAAGACCTCGACATTGTCGAGATGCCCCTCGGCGGCCGCAAAAAAGCGACTCGCGCCCGCCCCCTCATTATGTGCGTCCAGCGCCGCCTTGTCGCGATAACGCTCATGAGTGACGAAGGTACCGGGCTCTGCCGCTTCCGACACGAAATAGGACACCGTGCCGGGTTCCTCGCGGGCAGCGAACGCCGCAACCTCCAGTAGCGCCGCGCGGACGACGTGCTCGGAGCCGGCCTTGCAGCGGATCAGGGCGGTCAGCGTCATCATCGCCTCGTCCTCCAGGCAGGGTGCGGGGCTTCCGTCACCGGGTCGTCGCCAACCGTACCGGCAGGAACCCGTTTCCGGCGACCTCCGCGCAGACGCTCTCGATCGTCATCCGCCGCTGCTGGGCCGCGTTGCGCAGCATGCCGAACGCCTCTGGCTCCTCGACGCCGTAACGCCTCATCAGCCTGATGATCGCCGCGACCACGATGCGCCGCGCGCGGATGCGCTCCTCCAGCTTCAGTGTCTTGAGGAACTCCTGTTCGCGCCGGCGCGCTTCGGCGAGCGCGACGGCGATGGCCGTAAAGACGCCGCTGCTGCCAAGCGGCTTCATGAGCACGGACGAAGGCTCGCGCTTCAGCATCCACTCCAGCCGGCGCGGCGTCTCGGTGCCGACAAGAGCGACAATCGGTGTGCGCGGGAGGCCGTTCGTGAGCACGAAGTCCTCCTCGGCCGCCATATCGATGTCGAGGAAGAAGATGTCCGTGTCGGCATGGCGGGTCTCGGGATTGACCTCTGCCGCCACTCCCAGAAGATCGAGCTGCCGTGTCAGCGCGGCGACGGCCCTCGGATCCTTCGAGTAGATCGCGGATTTTCGGCCGCGGACGGTAGGCATAAGCGAAGACGTCATTTGACTACCCTCAGATAGGGAGTCCGCGGACTCCGATGTACGTTCAGCATTGCCGGTGTGGCGATCGTCCCGAGATCGAGGCGGGCGAGGAACGGGTCAGGCCGGACGGGGGCCTCTGCCTGCCAGAAGACGTCGAAGCTAAAGTCGGAACGCGACGTCGCGATGCGGGGCGTCAGGTAGCAGTGATTGTTGGTGGGATCGAGCCAGACCGGCCCGTGCGGTGCCTCGAAACGGTCGCGATAGGCGGCGTCCAGAACCGAGGACACGGCCGGCCGGCCCGCGCGGCTGATGGCGCGCCCCAGCAGCATGACGCAGACATAGGAAGCCTCAGCATCTGAGAAAGGGGAGCGATCGGCGCCGAAGCTGCGCCGGTAGCGTTCGACGAAGCTCCTGTTCTCCTCGCGGTCGACGCTGTCGAAATAGACCGACGAGGTGATGTGCCCGGTCGAAGCGTCGGGGCCGATGAGCTTGAGCTCCGGCTCGCTCAGGCTGCACGACAGCATGGGTATATCGAGACGATGGCGCCGGCGCGCCTCGTTCCAGGCGCGGAAGAAGGCATAGCTCGTCTCGCCCACCAGCGTGTTGAAGACGACCGGCGGCCGCTTTTCCACGATCGCATCGACCAGGTGCGCGATGTCGGTGTCGCCCAGCGCGATGACGCGCTCGCCCAGGATCGAGCCGCCCGCGGCCTCCACGATCTCGCGCAAGACGCGATTTGTCTCCCAAGTCCAGATGTAGTTCGAGCCGACGCAGAAGACCTCGCTGCCGATCGTCTCGATCATATGGCGGGCAAGCGGCACAACGTGCTGGTTGGGTGCAGCGCCGATATAGACGATGTGCTCGCAGGCCTCGAAACCCTCGTAGCGCGCCGGGTGCCAAAGAAGGGCGTTGGAGCGCGACAGCTGCGGCAGCACCTGTTTGCGCGAAGCCGAGGTGTAGCAGCCCACGATATGCGTGATCCGGTGTCTGTTGACCATCTCGGCGCAGGCCGCCTCGTAGCGTTCGACGTCGCCGCCAGGGTCGATGGCGACAGGAACAAGGCGGAAACCGAAATCGCCGGCATTGATCTCCTCGATCGCCAGCAGCGCGCCGTTGACCATCTCGGCGCCCATATGCGCGTAGGGCCCGGAACGGGAATAGAGCAGGCCGACGGGTATCTCTTCGATGGTGCGCAACATGACCGTCCTGACGTGGCTCGGACCATCAGGTTGTCATTGCGCTTTGGCTATTGACAAGAGCCTCCCGTCAAAAAAGGATGCCCGAATGGCTGTCGCGACCTGCGGCGGTCACAGCTAGCCGACGCCGCCTAGCGCTTTTGACCGTTGATTCGGCAGCCTGCTCACGATCAGTTCAATATTGCCTCCCGGGCGACGTTGAGCCCCGGCCACTTCGCAAGAGGGGTCGCGGGTCGATCCTGCGGTGTTTGTCGGTTCTTCACGAGCCCGTGGTCGCGTACCGCGGCGCTTGGCGAAGCAGCATCATTCCTGCCAGAGGAGACGCGCCCGTGCCCGATGACGAACTCCACTACCGCCAGCTCACGGACATTTCCGGCCTCATACAATCCCGGCAGATCTCGTCCGTCGACACAACTACGGCGCAGCTCGACCGGATCGGCAGACTCGATGGCCGGCTACGCAGTTACGCGACGTTGATGGCCGAACAGGCGCTGGCGACGGCGACGACCGCGGACGAGGAGATAGCGGCAGGTCGCATGCGCGGTCCGCTGCATGGCGTGCCGATCGCGGTTAAGGACCTTTGCTGGACGACGGATGCGCCGACGGCTGCCGGCATGCCCATTTATCGCGAAAACCGGCCGAGAGAGGACGGCACTGTCGTGCGCAAGCTGCGTGAGGCAGGCGCGGTGATACTTGGTAAACTTCAACTTACCGAAGGCGCCTACGCGGACCACCATCCCGACGTCCCCCCGCCGGTCAATCCCTGGAACGCGGACCACTGGTCGGGCGCG
The DNA here is from genome assembly GCF_029210365.1 of Mesorhizobium sp. YIM 152430. Lineage (GTDB taxonomy): Bacteria > Pseudomonadota > Alphaproteobacteria > Rhizobiales > Rhizobiaceae > Aliihoeflea. The sequence goes on along the minus strand of NZ_JARGES010000018.1, from coordinate 551,036 downwards.
TCGTCTTCCGGGTCGGGCGTCGCCACCGCAGCCGGGCTCTGCTACGGTTCGCTGGGAACCGACACGGGCGGATCCATACGCTTTCCCTCGGCAGCCAATGGCTGCACCGGCCTGAAGCCGACCTGGGGCCGGGTCAGCCGCCACGGGTGCTTCGAACTGGCCGCGACGCTGGACCACATCGGCCCGATGACGCGCAGCGCGGCCGACGCCGGCGCCATGCTGAGCGTGATCGCCGGCGCCGACCCGAAGGACCCCACCGCCAGCTCCGAACCCGTGCCGAACTACCTCGCCGGCATGAAGCGTGGCATCCGCCGGCTGAGGATCGGCATCGACCGCGCATGGTGCGCGCGCGTCGACGCCCCCACGGCAGCGATGCTGGACGACGCGCTCGACGCGATCGCCGATTTCGGCGCGGACATCCGCGACATTTCCTTCCCCGACACCGAACAGCTCGTGCAGGACTGGTTCGTGCTGTGCGGCATTGAGGCCGCAGTGGCGCATGACGCCACATATCCTTCACGCGAGGGTGAGTACGGGTCGGGGCTGAAGGGCCTGCTCGACCTGGGCCGTGCGCAGTCCGCGCTCGATTACCAGCGTATCGTGCTCAGGCGCGTCGCGTTCACGGGGCAGGTGAAGGCGCTGTTCGAAGAAATCGACCTGCTGGTCGTGCCGACGACCGCCATGGCCTCGCCCACGACGGCCACCATGGCGACGCTCGGAGAAGACGCCGAGCTCATATCCGGCCTCCTGCGCTACACCTGCCCGTTCGATCTTTCCGGCAATCCCACGATCACGCTGCCGGCGGGCTTCACGGACAGCGGAACGCCCCTCGCCTTTCAGTTCGTCGCTCCGCATTTCGCCGAGGACATGCTGGTGCGCGCCGGCTGGGCCTACCAGCAGGCGACCGACTGGCATCGCCGTCACCCCGAACTGTGAACTCCGGATCGAAGGACCTTTCCATGATCACCGACGAATTCCTGAAGAGCTCGATCATGGCGCGCCGCGCCGTGGCGTCCGGCCGCGCCGGCAGGCAGCATCGGCTGACCATCGCCGACCAGGGCGACTACGAATATGTCTACGGGCCTTACAGCAATGCGCGGCTCGAGATCGATCCGGGCGACGTCGTGGTCGTCGAGACCGAGGACGCGTTCGGCGGCGTCATTACGAGCGAAGACGATCGCCCCACCGAGAAGCTCACCTTCCCGTTCCTCAATCCACAGTGCGGACCGATCGCGGTGCGCGGCGCCGAGAAGGGCGACTGCCTGGCGATCGCGATCCACGCGGTCGAAAATCGCGGCGGCTTCGGCACGACCTGCCTGCTGCCCGAATTCGGCGCACTCGTCGGCACAAGCGTCACCGCCATGCTCAACCAGCCGCTTCCCGAGATCGTCAGGCGCGTGCGCGTCGACGCCGAGGGGACGCACTGGAAGGACCGGCTGGTGTTTCCCTACGAACCCTTCATCGGAACGATAGGGGTCGCGCCGCAGCTCGAGGCCATCTCCTCCCTCCAGCCGGACTACCACGGCGGCAACATGGATCTCCCCGACGTGCGCCCGGGAGCGATCATCTACATTCCGGTCCACACGCCGGGCGGCATGCTCTTCGTAGGCGACTGCCACGCCACCCAGGGCGACGGCGAGATCACCGGCGTCGCCATCGAGCAGCCCGCCAACGTGACGCTGCAGGTCGATCTCATCAAGGGATGGAGCTTCGCCGGCCCGCGGATCGAGACCGAGGAGTTCATAATGGCGGTGGGCAGCGCGCGCCCGCTGGACGACGCCGCGCGCATCGCGCTGAGGGAGCTCATTCGCTGGATGGCCGCCGACTACCGCTTCGACGAGCTCGACGCGTATATGGTCCTGGGCCAGGTGGGCCGTATGCGCCTGGGCAACATGGTCGACCCGAAATACACGATGGGCGCCTCGATTCTGAAGCGATACCTGGGCTGAACTGGCAGGCCCGGGAGGGCGTGGATGGGGAACGAACTCGGCGTCCAGGATTACGCCGGTAGAAACCATTACCGTATATCTATGCTCGATGATGCGTCATCGTCGGCGTGCCGGCCGATCTTGCGAACTGATCAAACATCAGATTCCCGCATACCATTCGTAGCCGCGATCTGCCCAGTAGCTGCCCCGGCCTTCGCCTATGTCTACGTAATTTTCGACGAGTTCGATTCGACGAATATATTTGGCCATCTTGTAGCCGAGCTGACGCTCGACCCTGACCCTCAGCGGCGCACCATTCTCGATCGGCAACAGGGTATCGTTCATGCCGTAGGCGAGAATGGTCTGAGGATGGCGGGCGTCGATCATGTCGATCGATTCATAATACTTGACCTCGCCGGCGAGGCTGCGCTCGATCGTGTCGAAGCAGTGAAACACAACGAAGCGAGCTTCGCGCCGCACTCCCGCCCGGTCGAGGACGGCGGCGAGCGGAACACCCGTCCATTTGGCGATGCAACTCCATCCCTCGACACAGTCGTGTCGGGTGATCTGGGTGCGGGCCGGCATCGCGCGCACGTCGCCGAGGGATAGCGACAGCGGCCGCTCGACCAGGCCCTCTACCGCCAGTCGATAGCTTTCGAAGCCCGCAGCCTGGAGATCGAGATAGTCCGCATCTTGGGGATGCGTGACGCCGTTCGGTCGCATCGGCTGGCGAATGTCGGCTTCGGTAAACTCCTGGGCGAGGCTCTCGCCGACGAGCAACCGCTGGGCGCGATAGGTCAGCCACTCGGCGCTTTCGAGGATGCCGCGCATGTGGCCGCCGCGCTGCGTTATCGCATCGAGCGCGTCGCAGCCTGAGACGAGAAGGCCGGCGCCTGCCACTCCCGAAGCGGTCAGAAAGCGGCGACGACTCATGGAGACGTTCTTCATTGCGATTCGCCTTTCCGTTTCGACGCGCGGACATCCTCGGCACGGTACCAGCCGGTGATCATCGAGCGCATTTCATTGAAGGGCCCGGCCAGGGCGACCATGAGGATATGAACGATGAAGAAGAGAAGAATGAGCGCCATGCCGAGAAAATGCAGCGTGCGCGCCGTCTGCCGTCCGCCGAACATATCGGCGAGAAACGGTACCGCCGCGTTCATTCCGGGCGACATCGCCAGCCCCGTCAGGATCATCAGCGGGAGGAGGACGAGTAGAACGAGAGCGTAAGACAGTTTCTGCAAGGGCCCGTAGCTCCGCCCACGGTGAAACCGCAGACGCAGATGGTCTGCCATATCCGCGCCGAGGGCAGCGAGATCGGTGCGCCGGGGAAGAATATCACGCTTGAGATGCCCGCTGGCGACACTTGTCAAAAGCCATATGAGAAGCGTGAAGCATAGCAGCCAGGCGAAGAAGAAATGAACGACGCGGCCGCTCGCAAGATCCTGCCCCGAAGGGATGGTCGCCCAGGAGGAGAAAGCGCGCGCCTGCTGCGCACCGGACCCGCCCGAAAGTCCCAGAAAGCCCGTCGTCTCGACCCGGAAGCCGAGCAGTTCCGTGTAGCCGACGGGGCCGGTCGCCGCCTCTTCAACGCCGATCCTTAAGACCGTATTGTCGAACTCGAAGCCCGACTGGTGGCCGAGATAGAGCGCAGGATGGGCGTTGAATATCTGAAGCCCGGACATCAGCAGAAAGAACAGCGAAACGGCCCACAGCCAGTGCGTCACCCGTGTCGAGAGCGCCTGCCGGTAGACAAGACGTGAAGAAGGGGCCGGCGCCTCCTGCGCGTCAGGTGATATCTCCGGTTTTGCTTTGGGCATGTTCGTCACCGGTTTCGAAGGCATGCTGCAGCTACGGCGGCGCCTCGGCAACAGTTTCGCCCACTCATCGACCGCTGCGGCCGTTCACGGAACTTTGACAATGCCCTGGAAACTTGCCTCGCAAACGGTCCGTAGCTCGGATGTTGAATGAATCAGCAGTCCCAGGGAGGAAACCACCATGCTGACCAAGACGATCCGCAGGCTCGCGCTCGCAACCGCGTTCTCCGTTGCCTTTGCCGGTGCGGTCTTCGCGCAGAACCCGATGGTCGGCGGCGCGGCGATGTTTGCCGACAAGAACATCGTCGAGAACGCCGTCAACTCGGCCGATCACACGACGCTCGTTGCCGCCGTTCAGGCGGCAGGCCTGGTCGAAACGCTCCAGTCACCGGGCCCATTCACCGTCTTCGCGCCGGTCAATTCGGCCTTCGAGCGGCTGCCCGACGGAACCGTCGACACGCTCCTGCAACCGGAAAACAAGGACGCCCTCGTCAAGGTGCTGACGTCGCATGTCGTGGCGGGCAAGCTCTCCGCATCGGACCTTATGCGCCGTGCCCGCGCCAATGGTGGTCGCTACAACATGGAAACGGTGAGCGGCGCGCCGCTGACCGCGGTACTGCGCGGCAACAATGTCTACATCTTCGACCAGGCGGGTGGCGCCGGCCGCGTGACAATCGCCGACGTCAACCAGTCGAACGGCGTTATCCACGTCGTCAACCGCGTGCTCTTGCCGCGCATGTAAACGACCGAACCTTCCGTTCTGAAGGCGCTGTGCCAGGATACCCGGCACAGCGCCCAGTGCGTGTCGGCGCACACATCTTCGACCGCGGGCATTCAGCCCGTGCCGGAACAGGACACCCTCCGATCGCACCCTTCCTTCAGGCGTTAGAGCTAGGGCGAGCCGTCAAAAGCTATCTATCCTATTTGAATGCGTGTCGCGGCAACGGCGTGCGTGCCATCGCTCGCAAGTTGCCAGCACGATCTCCCGTGAGATCAGGCGCAACTCGGCGACCCGCGGAAGAGACTTCGACTACCACGCCCTCACTGCACAGTGGCATGCGGATTGCTTAGCGAGATGCTCAAAGACCAGCAAGCTGACCGACAATCCTGCCCTGCGCGACTACGTGCAGGATTGGCTCGCCGGTCGGATCGACGCCCGAGAGAATCATCTTCGATGGACCCGTCGTGGTATGGGAGAAGCGGCGGGCCGTTCACCGGCAAAGCCGACGCTGGTCTTCGGCCTGGAGCCAAGAGCATATAGCAGAGCTGACGGTGGACTTTTTTCAGGAACCCACGATGCACATCAGCCATGAAGGCATCTATCAGGCGCTCTATATCCAGGGACGTGGAAATCTGAAGCGGGAGCTGTCGGCTGGCCTCCGCTCGGCTCAGACGGGCTTATGATTAGCGAACGGCCGGCTGAGATTGACGACAGGGCGGTGCCGGGACCACATGCCCAACCACCCGAGCGTGCTGCAGCTTTACGTCTGGCAAGAATATGATATCGCGCCAGATTTTCCCGAACTGCGCGACTTCCTGGGCTACTGGAACGAAACGCTGGAGGGCGCCCCGCACTCGGTCCGCGTCGCGCACCATCACCTGATGCGGCCCTCCGATTAGAAGGCCCTGGACGGCATCATCGCAATTCACTGAGTGCGGCGGCAGACACGCTTGCCTCACCGGATGCCGGCCGGCGCCAAGCCGGCGGGCTTGATCTGCGCCGGCCCTGTAGCAACCCCGCCCGATCCGCGGCCTTGACGAAGCTCCGCCGTTCTGCCTTAGCGGCACACCCACCATCGAGGGCATCGCGGCAGGCCGACAACGAGCTGCGCCAGCTCCTGCCTCTCGCCCATTGCGGCCATTCGTTCTGAATGCATTCGATCACTTCGAAGCTGGTCGACCTTGCGGTCGCCTTTCCCGGGCAAATGCACGATGACCGGTTCCGAAAACGTGACGTCGTTCATCACTTCCTCCATCTTTGTAATCGACTTTTTGAAGAAGCAATGGAAAGAAGCGAGCGCGTCTTGCCGAAAACGACATGGTCAGCTTGCGGTTTCCGCGTTCAAGACGCCCTCGAGGCCGAACGAGCGCTACGCTTCATCCTCGTCCGGTTCCAGCATCTCGATCAACCTGCCGACCCGTGTCCCCGGCAGCGGACGGCCGGCACTCATCAGAGCTTCGTCGTTATGGAGCCACCCCCAAGCCTCACGGAGTTCCTCCGCGGACGCTCCGGTCGCCATCAGCTCCGCGACGAGTTCATCGTCGACTGGTCCAAGGACGGATATGATTTCGTCACGTATAATCGCCATCGTCCAGCCTCCAGTATTTGCGATTCATTCTGAGGTGAACTGTGGAAACGCCGGAGTTCCGGTTGACGTTCCGACGACTAATTTCGAACTCGTCATTGATGGGTCTTGACGCTTTAAAACAGGATTCCTAGTTCATTGGAGCCGGTCGCTGAACGGGACCGGCATTTGGTCAGGGAGCGCCAGCTTCTTGGCGCTCTTCGTACCCATGTTGCTCAATGGAGGATATGGCTATGAGAACAGCATTCGACTTTTCCCCGCTCTATCGGTCGAGCGTCGGCTTCGATCGAGTCTTCGATCTTCTCGAGAACGCGAGCCGGGCGACAACGACGATCGACAACTGGCCACCTTACGATATCGCCAGGACCCGCGAGGACGACTACCGCATTTCCATGGCGGTCGCCGGCTTCAGCCAGGAGGAGCTGTCCATGACGCAAGAGCAGAACGTGCTTCTGGTGACCGGCGAGAAGAAGAACGAAGACAAGGCCGAGTATCTGCATCGTGGCATCGCCGGTCGCGCGTTCGAACGCCGTTTCCAGTTGGCCGACCACGTGAAGGTCACTGGCGCCGGCCTGGAAAACGGCTTGCTGACGATCGATCTCAAGCGCGAGATCCCCGAAGAGATGAAGCCGCGCCGGATCGAGATCGGCAGCGTCGCGGCCACGGCGAAGGTCGCGCCGCGCCAGATCGAGGCCGGAAAGCTGGCCGCCTGAAGCTATCCACGATGATGCTCTCAAGAGCCGGACGTTCGCGTCCGGCTCGCGATGGAGCTTTGCTGAAGGCACATCCATGAAGACATGAAAGGAGAAATACGATGAGCGTACGTGATCTGATCCCCTGGGGCCGCGACAACGGCAACCAGCTTCCGAGCGTCTTCCGCGAAGATGATCGCGATCCGTTCCTGTCACTACACCGCGAGGTGAACCGCCTGTTCGACGACGTCTTCCGCGGTTTCGACAGCCGTCTGCCCGCCCTCGGCAGGTTCTCCTCCTTCGGCGGCGGAGGCTGGCCGAACGTAGAAGTCTCCGACGGGGAGAAGGAGATCCGCGTCACGGCCGAGCTCCCCGGCCTCGAGGAGAAGGACATAGACGTGCTGCTCGAAGACAGCGTGCTGACGCTGAAGGGCGAGAAGCGGTCCGAGACCGAGGACAAGGACCGTCAGTTCTCCGAGCGCTTCTACGGTCGCTTCGAGCGCCGCATCCCGCTCGGCGTCGAGGTCGAGGACGACAAGGTCAGCGCCAATTTCAAGAATGGCGTGCTGACCGTCGCCCTGCCCAAGACCGAGCATGCGCAGGCAAAGGCCAAGCGCATCGCCATCAACGGCAAGAGCTGATTTGGCCAACACAGCCGGAGGTCGGTCCAGGACCGGCCTCCGGCCTGTCCTTCGGCTTTGTCAGGGAGGGATGAATCATGGAGGCGCACAGGAACAAAACGCTTTGTGAAGGGAGGACCCGTGCGCGGCCGGGCAATGACATCCGGCCTGCTTCCTCGCGGGCATTGTCGTTCGGACAATCGGCGTTCCCGCAAGGGGTCGTAGCGCGGATCTGTCGGCCCGGCCGCTCAGTGACAACTTCTGCGAGGACTGGATCTGCTTGGCGGCTGACGTTCAATCACCGCACCGCGCCCTTTATCGAACCGCTGATGGGCTATACGGGCGGCGGCGACACACTGACCCAGGTCGAGTTGAACTTTCCGACACTGGAATCAGCCATCCACTACGCTGAGCGGCAGGGTCTGACCTATGTCGTCCGGAGACCGACCGGGCAGACCGGCAATGTCCGCAGCCGGCGCGGCGATGATAAGCCGGTCCAGGCCGGAAGCTCGACGCATGCCTTCACCGACGCGACGCTCGACCGGCTCGGGCTTGCCGCCCTTCAGGAGAGATATTGGCGCGCCCTGGACGGCGCAGCGAACCGCAATGACCCGTCCGGTCCGGAAAGCTGGACGTCACCCATGGACGTTGTCCGCGATCCGACGTTGATGCTGGAGGCGAAGCGCTCGATCCTGATGAACTGGGCTTGGAGCGGGTACCTGATCGGCCAGGCGCCCAATGAGGGCATGGCGGAGAACAACCGGCCGTCGCGCCGGCAAGCTTGCGCCGCAGGAGATCGCGGTAGGCGTGTTCTGCGAGCACGAACTCGCGCCGTTTTTGCCCAGCGCGGGCCCTACCTTCTCCCGATCCGGCTTCCAGGGTTCGCGCCGGCGGTGATGGAAGCGCCGCCGTCGCACCCGCCTCCCGTTCGCGGGAGACGGTTCATTGATGACGCAACCGAACCGACAAGGAGGAATCAACGATGCTGAAGCCTTTATCTTCCGATAACCGGACGGCATTCGATCTCGTCAACGTCATTGCCGGTCTCGGTCTTCTGCTATCACCCTGGTATCTCGGCTACGCGGCCGAAACCTATGCCGCATGGAATGCCTGGATCATCGGCGCCGCTGTGACGCTGATCGCGGTTGCCGCGCTCTTCGCGTTGCACCAGGTCGAGGAATGGGCCAACGTCGCGCTCGGCCTTTGGGCGGTGATCGCACCCTGGGCGCAGGGCTTCTCGGTTGTCGCGGCCGCGATGTGGGTCCATGTGATCGCCGGGCTTATCGTCGCGGTCCTAGCCGCGGTGAGCCTGTGGCTCGGCGGCAACCGGCCGTATTCGACGGCATGACGTCATGACTGGGCTCGGCCTCGCGCCGGGCCAACTGCGTTCGGTGTCGTCAGATCAGAAAGCGTTGCCGCATCCCACATGATTTATTCGTCGAACTCGACGCCGATTTCTGATACACCGTTGGAGAACCCGGGCACAATGTCGCCCGCAAGCAGCTTTTCCTTGCTGAGCAGTCCTGCATCCTCAAGGGCCTCTAAATCCGGCAGGTCGCGCAGCGTGTCGAGCCCGAACGCCAGCAGGAATTCTTTCGTCGTCACATAGGTGTAGGGTGCGCCCGGCGTCGGGCTGCGTGGACCGGAGGCAATCATCCCGGCGCCGCGCAGATGGCCGACCAGGTCGCGAGAAATCTCCTTGCCGAAGAAGGACGACAGTTCGGCGCGGGTGATCGGCTGGAAATACGCCACGCACATGAGCACGAGCACCTCTGACTGCGTGAGTTCCGCCGCGCGTTCGTTACCGCTGACCGCAGCGCGGATGGCGTCGGCATAGGCCGGTCGCGTCAGGTGCTTCCAGCCGCCGGCGACGGCGACAAGGTCGTACGGCCGGCCGCGCAGCTCCTCGCGGATGTCGTCGATCAAAAGGTCGATGCTGCAGTTTTTGCCGACGATGCGCGCCAGCGTCTCGCGGGTTACTGGTTCACTTGCGGCAAAGACGTCGCTTCGACCCGGTGCATCCATTCGCGCCAGCGCGCTTCCGGCGGCAGATGATCCAGCTCCCGGTCAAGCAACGGTCGTTGCCTATCCCCATTTGCTCGGCGAATCTTCGTCGAACGCGCCGCCATCATCACAGCCCGTAGATGCGGAAGGCGGGGCGACCGGTCAGTTCGCGCACGGCGCCGAGTTCGACCAGCCGGTCGAACAGGCGGCGCAGACCGCGATCGCTCATTGCGCCGACATTGTCGGAAGCGACCATTGCATCGCCTGACAGAAGCCTTTCGACGACCGCGTCTGCTCCCCTGGCTCTGAGTTTCGGCGCGATGGCGAGCAGTTTTTCAGCGCGGCGGCCAAGCTCGGTAGACAGGTCGATCGCCCGCAACGCGGTCCGCGCCTGCGCAGCAAGGAGACTTTTGACACTCTCAGAATCTATCTCAACGTTTGTGGCCACGGAACTGGCTGTCGATCGACGCGGGCGGGCGCTTGTACCCAAGGCCACCTCGATTCCAAGCAGCGGCACCGCGTGCGTCCAGCCCAACCGCTGCGCCAGCAGCGCGTCGGCGAGCCAGGCTCCGACGGCGCGCCCGAAGCCATGTCGTTCGGCGGTCATGAACGCCCCAGTCAGGATCCCGACCGTCCCGGGACTGGCGGAGAGCTGTTGAAGGTCGTCCGCCAGATCGCTGACCGCCTCGTCGTCGCCGGCGTAACCGAACTCTTCCGACACCGCAGCGAGGTTTTTCTCCGTCAACAGCTCGCCTACGGGCCGAGATGCCAGCCGGCGCCAGGCGAGCAGTAAAAGCCCGGCGGGACCGACGGACAAAAAATCGCCCGGGCGCGTGAGCAGCACGGCGTCGCGCAGCGCATTTTCATCTTCGACCCGGCAGGCCTGCTTGGCCGTTACCGCGGCCGCCGCAAGCGCCAGCCGCTGCCGCCAGGCACCGGCCCACCGCTCTTGCCGGCGGACCACGGCATCGAGTGCGCCGAGGGCGGCGCCGGCGGCGAGCGCGACATCCTCGACTCCTTTCCCCCTAAGGCTTTGCGCGTCAGGAACGGCGCGGCGCAGCCAGGCCGGGACGGGGATCGCCGGGACAACGGCTGCCGCGACAGGAATCGTGCCGGGGTGGCGCACGGAGGGTTTGGGCCGCAGAATCATCGGAAGCACGATGAATCATGGCGGCGCTTCTGGCAACGATTTTCGACCGTTACCGCCGCGCTTGTCGGCAGATACCAATGAATGATAATGTTGCCTTGTCGCTCTTCTGAGGGTTCTATGGGCAAATGCTTGGCTCGGTAGTCATTGACTAGATCACTTTGAAGCGATTGCGTTTCCGGCCGCGCTCTTATTGCCCGAGAGTGCAGCCTCATCTTGCTGCCCGTGCCCTGCACTCCCACCAACAGTTCGTCGACAAATTGTCCGTTGGAATCGATGGCGGCCTAACATCATGTTTTCGGGCTACGAAGCCCTGCACCAGCAAAGCATCGTGCCTTGCAAGCGACGCGCTCGCATATCCACAAGTGCGACAGGCCGCGAAGCGTCCGATTTGCCGGTCTCTGTATTACCGGCCACACCGCATGGCTCTTTGTCCTGTGCTACAAATTGTGATACAAACCACTAAAGTCGAGAAGAAATTGTCTAGGAAATTCAATACACTGAGAGGCTGGAAGAGCAATCCGTCCCTGGGCACCACCGCAACTTCAATCCACTGGCTGACGCATCCGAAGCATCGTGCGCGGTGAGTTCACGCGATGCCGCGCGACCGGTGAAGACACCACGCGCGCGTTTGCGGCGATGACGCCGGAGACCGGCATTCGAACGATAGCTTGACGCTGGGGGAAGAAGCGGAGTTGACTTCAAGGCCGGAGAAGTCTCAAGCGCGGTGGGGCGCGGCGGCTATGCTGATCGATGTCGTTACCAGTCGGGAGGATATTGAGGGACTGAAGTCCAATTGGGACGATCTCTACCGATCGGACCCCGACGCGTAGTATTTCCTTTCCTGGCACTTCATCTCCGCTTTTCTCCGCCGCTTCGAGGGCGAGTGGTTCGTATTGGCGGCGCGTCGAGGCCCTTCGCCTTCGCCCTATGTGGCGCTGATGCCGATGGGCTCAAAACGCGACTGAACGGCAAGCACGGATTTTTCTACCACGACGTCCACATGGGCGGCGCGCATGTCGCGGACTATACCGGCGCGGTCTGCGCTCCGCAGTTCGCGCAGGCCGCGATGTCGGCCTTTGCCAAGCATTTGCGAAAGATGAACTGGGCCAACCTGCATCTCGACAATCTGCGCATGTCGAGCGGCCGGATGAGGAGTTTCATCGAAAACCTCGAAGACAGGCGGCTCGACATTCGCAATGTGACCGCGGTCAACAAGGCCGACAATATCGACAACAGCATATGTCCCTCGATCGAACTGCCCGCGACATGGGATGCCTATCTGGAGGAGAAGGTCGGTGCGAACACGCGCCAGAAGCTGAGGCGGCTGCTTCGCAAACTGGACGGTTCGGACGAATTCCGCATCACGCTGCCGGATTCGGCGACGCTCGATCGCGACATCGGCATTCTGCTCGGCTTCTGGAGGGATCGATGGGGGACGCGCAAGGGGAACCGGATGCCCGGCATCCTGCGAACCAACCAGCGCACGTTCCAGGACGCCTTCAGCGATGGCTGTCTGTTCTTTCCGGTGCTGTGGCAAGGCGAGCGGCCGCTTGGCGCGCTGGCGACCTTCATCGACCCGGTGAAGAAAACCTACCTCTTCAGCATGGCCGGCCGCGACGAAACGGTGCAGACAGTTTCCCCCGGCCTTCTTCTGCACGCCTTCAGCATCCGCCATGCGATCGAGAACGGCTTCCGGACCTACGACTTCCTGCGCGGGAACGAGCCGTACAAATACATGTTGGGAGCCACCGACACGATTATCGGGAACAAGCGCGTCTACACCCGCTCCGGCCGTAATCTGGGCGACAAGCTCGATGTCCGGTTGCTTTCGGGGATCTTCAAGGCGGCAAACGGCTGGCACAAGGACGGACTTCTGGTGAAGGCCGAGCGAGCCTATCGCCAGATCCTGGACACCGACCCCCTCCACGCGACGACGCTTTACGCGCTGGGCCAGTTCGTGGCGAGCAAGGGCGATCATCAGGCGGCGGCAACGATTTTCCAGACACTGTCATCGGTCGCGCCTGAGCTGGCCAAAGGGTGGACGCGACTGGGCACCGCGTTGCAGGCGCTGGGCCGCCATGGGGATGCCGTGGAAGCCTTTGGCAAGGCGATCCAACTGACACCCGACTCCGCGTCTGCTCGTTACGGCGTCGCTGTCAGCCTGTTCAATCTCGGATGCGCGCGCGCGGCGAAAGCTCAACTCGAGGCCGTGCTCCAGATGCATTCGGGAAGCGGAAAGATGGAGCCGCAGCGGGTGAAGGCTGCGTTGCTTCTGCAAGAGCTCAACCAAAGCACTCTGCCGAACTTCGCACGGAACGGGGCGAGCGGCGGCGCACTGCCAATTCCGTCCACGTCCACCTCCGTTCCACCGTTAACCTTTCGTTAACCACTCGCGCGCACACTCATGCGAGTGCGAGCCGACCACGGATGTACTGGCGGCGCGCGATCAGAAAAGCCGGGCCATGTTGCCCGGCTTTTTCATCGGCCCGAAGCGATATTCGATGAAAGCCGGAACACTCCCTGCGTCCGTCCGTTTTGCAAGTCCAATCCTCAACCAAGGACACCTATCATGGACCCGATGCAGAACGACGACCGCGAAACGCATGGCCTGGAGCGTCAGATCGCCGACTTGCGCGAGGAACTGGCCTCGCTGCAAAGCGCGGCGAGCGAGCGGGCTCAGCAGGCCTATGAGGTCGTCAAGGACAATCCCGGCACCTCCATCCTGGTGGCATCGGTGCTGGCAGGCGTCATCGGATTCGTGCTCGGCCAGCAGGCCGAAGCCGAGCGTCACCAGAGCCGCTGGCGCTGGAGCTGAGCCTGAACGTTCGATCACAAGGACAAAGCCCGGCCGGCGTGCCGGGCTTTTGCTGTCGGTTCGCGCTCAAGTCCTTGTTCGTTAACCATAACACAAGGTAAACGCGCGCCTCACGACCACGTTACGTAGCGTTACATTTGCAATGTGCTTTACTAACGCTCTGGTTGCAAGCGAGGCGCATCATGAACCGGTTCGTTCCCTTCATCCTTGCCGCGATCCTCGCGGTCGCCCCCTTCGGCACGGCATCTGCCGCGAGCCTCGTCGCCAAGGTCAGCCTTGCGACGCAGACCATGACCGTGACGCATAACGGGAAGGTTCTCTATCGCTGGCCGGTGTCCACCGCACGCAAGGGCAAGATCACGCCGACCGGACAATGGTCGGCGAAATGGCTGTCGAAGAATCACCGGTCTAGCCGCTACGAGAACGCGCCGATGCCCTATGCGATCTTCTACAACGGACATTACGCCGTCCACGGCACCTATCAGGTGAACAGGCTCGGACGCCCGGCCTCGGCAGGCTGCGTGCGCCTTCATCCCGACCATGCCGCGCGCCTGTTCGCGCTGACGCAGCGCGTCGGGCTGAAGCAGACGCGGATCGTCGTTCAGCGCTGATCGTCGGCGTGGGAATGGATGTCCGGATCGAATTCGGGCTGCGCGGCCTCTTCCATCGGCTGTTCGGTAAAGCCTTCGAGGCTCGACACCTCGCTGACGTCGCGCTCGATTTCGATCGGGCTTGCGACATAGCGCGCGATGAGTTCGGCGATGGAGATCAGCGCATGGACGTGGATGCGCTCGTAGCCGTGCGAGGCGTCGACGCCGAAGGCGACGAGCGCGGTGCGCACGTCATGGCCGGCCTCGATGGCAGAGGCTGAATCGGAGCGGTAGTAGCGGAAGATATCCTTCTGGTATTGCAGCCCGTTCTCGCGGCACAAATCCACCAGCTTGCGCGTCAGATGATAGTCGAACGGGCCGGCCTGATCGGCCATGGCGATGGTGACGCCGAATTCGGAGGAGTTCTGGCCAGGCGCGGTGGTGCCGTTGTCGATGGTGACCATCGAGGCGATCTCGGGCGTAACGATGGACGCGGCACCGACGCCGACTTCCTCGGCGATGGTGAAGAGCCAGTGGATGTCGACCGGCGTCGTCGCCTTCTCGTCCTCCAGCGCCTTGATCGCGGCGAGCGCGATGGCGACGCCGGCCTTGTCGTCGAGATGGCGCGAGTTGATGTAGCCATTGTCGAGGAATTCGGGCTGCGGATCGACGGCGACGAAATCGCCGACATCGATGCCGAGCGCGTGGGTTTCCGAGCGGTTCTTCGTCAAGGCGTCGATGCGAAGCTCGACGAAGTCCCAGCCGACGGGAAGCGTGTCGACGCCCTCGTTGAAGGTGTGGCCGGACGCCTTCAGAGGCAGGATCGTGCCGCGATAGGCGCCCTGCTCGGTATAGACGGTGACGCGCGCGCCTTCGGCAAAACGCGCCGACCAGTTGCCGATGGGCACGAGTTCGAGGCGGCCATTGTCCTTGACCATCTTCACCTGCGCGCCGAGCGTATCGAGATGGGTGATGATCGCACGGGCACCGCGCCGGCGCGAGCCCTGCCGAACCGCGCGGATCGCGCCGCGGCGGGTCAGTTCCGCCGTCAGGCCGAGCCGTTCGAGTTCTTCGGAGCAATAGCGCACGACCTGGTCGGTGTAGCCGGTCGGGCTGTTGATCGAGAGCAGATTGTGGAGCTGTCGAGCGAGATAGGCTTCGTCGATCTTCAAGATTCAACCTCGATTAGCTTCGGCCGAGCGCCTGCGAGGCCGATCGCTGCCCCGACATGGGGAACAGGAGATCGACGAAACGCTCGGCCGTCGGCTGCGGCTCATGATTGGCGAGGCCCGGCCGCTCGTTGGCCTCGATGAACACATAATCCGGCTCGCCGGGCGAATGCACCATGAAATCGATGCCGACGACGGGAATGTCGATCGCGCGCGCGGCCTTGATCGCCGCGTCGACGAGCTTCGGGTGGACCTGCGCCGTGACATCGTGGATCGAGCCGCCGGTGTGGAGATTGGCGGTCTTGCGCACCACGATCTCCTCTCCTTCCTTCGGCACGTCGTCGAGCGCCAGGTTCTTTTCGGCAAGGCAGCGTTCGGTCTCGGCGTCGATGGGGATCGTGCTCTCGCCGCCGGTGGCGGCGGCGCGGCGGCGGGACTGTTTCTCGATCAGCGAGCGGATGTCCTGCTGGCCGTCGCCGACGATGCAGGGCGGGCGGCGCATCGCGGCGGCGACGAGGCGAAAATCGATCACGACGAGACGCAAATCGTCGCCGTCGAAGCAGGCTTCGAGCAGGACGCGGTCGCAGATTTCGCGCGCGGCGGCGATCGCGGCCTTTGCGTCGTCGAGATTGTCGAGCCCGACGGCGACGCCCTTGCCCTGCTCGCCGCGCGCGGGCTTCACGACGATCCTGCCGTGCTTTTCGATGAAGGCGGAAATTGCGGCGTCGTCGCCGCCTGCCAGGATCTGCTCGGGCACGACGATGCCGGCATTCTCGACGACGCGGCGGGTGACCGACTTGTCGTCGCAGATCGACATCGCCACGGCCGAGGTCATTTCCGACAGGCTCTCGCGGCAATGGACCGAACGGCCACCATAGGACAGGCGAAAGAAACCGCCCTCGGCGTCGGTGATCTCGACATGGACGCCGCGCCGGCGCGCCTCGTCGACAATCAGCCGCGCATAGGGGTTGAGCGCGTCATATTCGGCGAGCGGCGAGGCGAAGAGCTTTTCATTGATCGGATTCTTGCGCTTGATGGCGAAGACCGGGACGCGCCTGAAGCCGAGCTTCTCGTAAAGACCGATCGCCAGATCATTGTCGTGCAGGACGGACAGATCCATGAAGGCCGAGCCGCGCGCGGCGAAATGCTCGGCGAGGCGGCGCACCAGCATTTCGCCGATGCCGGGATGGCGGGCCTGCGGATCGACGGCGAGGCACCAGAGCGAGGAGCCTTTCTCGGGATCGTTGAAGAGGCGCTTGTGGTCGACGCCGGTCACCGTGCCGATGATCTCGCCTGAAATCTCGTCCTCGGCGACGAGATAGGTCAGCGAGCGGCTGTCGCGGTTGCGCCAGAAGAAGTCCGGGCGCACCGGCACCATGTTGCGGGAGGCATAGATGGTGTTGACGGCGTCGGCATCGGCTTCCGAGGAAAGACGGCGGATGAAATAGCCTTTCGGCTGCTTGCGCGCGGCGCGGTAGGTGGAAAGATCGAGCCGGAAAGTGTGCGAGGGGTCGAGGAAGATTTCCTGCGGCGCCATGGCGAGCAGGACGTGCGGATCGCGGACGTAGAACGCGATGTCGCGCCGCGCGGGTCCTTCCTCGCGCAGCGCGTCCACGATGGCTTCGTTGTCGTCATAGGTCTGGCAGAAATGGAGCCGGCCCCAGCCGCAATCGATGGATGCGTTGGGTTTGGGAGCGGCCGCCGCCTGATCATGCTGCGCGATGGGGTTCATCGTTTCGTTTCGCATCCTTCTCAAGCGATGACCGAGGGCCTTGTCGGTGCGGCCGCGCTCGGCGGCCGCTGATCTGCGGGCCATGATCAGATCCCGTGGGTCTGAAGCCAGAGTTCCAGAAGCCCGACCTGCCACAGTTCAGAACCCTGAAGGGGGGTGATATGATCCGACGGATTGGCGAAAAGCCGCTCCAGATAGTCTTCGCGGAAGATGTTGCGGTCCTTCGCGGCCTGCGAGGTCAGGGCGTCGCGGACAAGGTCGAGATAGGGACCGTCGACATATTTGAGCTGCGGGACTGGGAAATAGCCCTTCTTGCGGTCGATCACCTCATGCGGGATGACCTGGCGGGCGGCTTCCTTGAGGACGCCCTTGCCGTTCTGCTTCAGCTTTTCCTCGGGCGGAATCTTCGCCGCGAGTTCGACCAGTTCGTGATCGAGGAACGGCACGCGCGCTTCGAGCCCCCAGGCCATGGTCATGTTGTCGACGCGCTTGACCGGATCGTCGACCAGCATGACTTCCGAATCGAGGCGCAGCGCGGCGTCGACCGGCGTGTCGGCGTTCGGCATCCGAAGATGGCGCGAGACGAGGTCGAGGCTCGGATCGTGATTGGGCATCCATTCGGCATTGATGTGCTCGGCCATCTTGGCGTGGCTGCGGTCGAAGAAGACCTTGGCATAGTCCGACACGACGTCGTTGGAATTCGCCAGCGGCGGATACCAGTGATAGCCGCCGAAGACCTCATCGGCGCCCTGCCCCGACTGCACGACCTTGATGTGCTTCGAGACCTCCTTCGACAGAAGATAGAAGCCGACATTGTCATAGGAGACCATCGGCTCGGACATTGCCGCGAAGGTGCCGGGCAGCGCGTCCATGAGTTCGCTCGACGGCACGAAGATCTTGTGGTGCCGGGTGTCGAAATGCCTGGCGATCAGGTCCGAATAGACGAATTCGTCGCCTTTTTCGCCGTTCGCTTCCTCGAAGCCGACCGAGAAGGTCATCAGTCCATGCTGGCCCTGCTCGGCGAGGAGGCCGACGATGACGGAGGAATCGACGCCGCCCGACAGCAACACGCCGACCGGGACATCGGCGACCATGCGGCGCTTGACGGCGACGCGAAGCGCGTCGAGCACGCGGTCGCGCCATTCGTCCGAGGACAGCGAATAGTCCGGGTCGCGCTCATAGGGCGGGCGCCAGTAGACCGTGTCCTTTTGCGTCCCGTTCGCCTCGATGACGCGGATCGTCGCCGGCGGCATCTTCTTGACGCCGTTGATGATGGTACGCGGCGGCGGGACGACGGCGTGGAACGAGAGGTAATGATGGAGTGCGATGCGGTCGATCGACTTGTCGATGTCGCCTCCCTTCAGGAGCGCAGGCAGCGACGAGGCGAAGCGCAGCGCGTGGGGCGTTTCGGCGATGTAGAGCGGCTTGATGCCGAAACGGTCGCGCGCGACGATGACACGGCCGCTGTCGCGCTCGTGAATGACGAAGGCGAACATGCCGAGGAAGCGCTTCACGCAGTCGATGCCCCAGGCGTGATATGCCTTCAGGATGACTTCCGTGTCGCCGGTGGAGAAGAACTTGTAGCCCTTGCCCTCAAGCTCGGCACGCAGTTCGGGATAGTTGTAGATACAGCCGTTGAACGCGATGGTGAGGCCAAGCTCGCCATCCACCATGGGCTGGCGGGCCTTTTGCGACAGATCGATGATCGACAGGCGGCGATGCGCCAGGGCGGCATTGTTGTGCATCACGAGGCCGGACCCGTCCGGGCCGCGCGGCGCGATGGCATCCATCATCTTCGAAATGGCAAAAGCCGACGGCTGCGCGCCGTCGAACCGGATCTCTCCGCAAATTCCACACACGGTTGTTTTTCCAACCCTCCGTTGTCGATTGAACTTTGATCGCCAATCATTTATAAGTCAAATGATTAGATGTCAAATTAATGAGGTTGTCGTGCCTGATGTCCGGACGAACGCGGAAGACCCGCGGGAGTTCCTTCGCTCCGACCTGAAAACGATCGAAAAGGCGATCCGGCGGATCGTGCGCGCGCACGATCTGCAATCGAAGGCGCTGACCAAGGCGGTCGGGCTGACGGCGGCGCAACTCGTCCTGCTCAAGGGCATCGCCGAACTGGGCGAGGTGACGACGACGGCGCTTTCAACCCATGCCGACATCAGCGCGGCGACCGTCGTGACGATCCTCGACAATCTGGAAGAGCGCGGCCTGATCGAACGCTACCGCTCCGCCCATGACCGCCGGATCGTGCATACGCGGCTGACCGTTGCGGGAACGAAAAAGGCCGCCGCCGCGCCGGAGCCGCTTGGAGACGCCTTTGCCGGCCGGCTGGCGGCGCTTGCCGCGCCTGAGCGCGACAGGATCGTGAGCGGGATCGTCCATGCCGCCGATCTGCTGCTGCCGGCTGCGATTCTGGCAAAAAGGGAGCCGGCGCCTTGATATTCGGCTCTGTTTGGCTGAAAACCTTAGATTAGAAGCGTTCCAGGGCGTGGCAATTTGTCGGTGTGACGCCCAGACGGCGCAGGCATATGTTCCGCGCGACAACGGGGCCAGAGATGAACTACGACCGATTTTTCGACGACGCGATCGCGCAGCTCCACGCCGAGCGCCGCTACCGCGTCTTCGCGGACCTCGAGCGCATCGCCGGCGAATTCCCGCGCGCGATCTGGCGCTCGAACGGCGAGCAGCGCGAAATCACCGTCTGGTGCTCGAACGACTATCTGGGCATGGGCCAGCACGAAAGCGTGATCGGCGCGATGCAGGCGGCGGCCGGACGCATGGGCTCGGGCGCCGGCGGCACCCGCAACATCTCCGGCACCAACCATCCGCTGGTCGAACTCGAAACCGAACTTGCCGATCTGCACGGCAAGGAGGCCGGGCTCGTCTTCACCTCCGGCTTCGTTTCCAACGAGGCGGCAATCTCGACCATCGCCAAGCTGCTGCCCAACTGCCTGATCCTTTCGGACGAACTCAACCACGCCTCGATGATCGAGGGCGTGAAGAGGTCGGGCGCGGAGAAGAAAATCTTCCGCCACAACGACCTTGCCCACCTCGAAAGCCTGCTTCAGGCCGCGCCGATCGAGCGCGCCAAGCTGATCGCCTTCGAAAGCGTCTATTCGATGGATGGCGACATCGCGCCCATCAAGGAAATCTGCGATCTGGCCGAGCGCTACAACGCGATGACCTATATCGACGAGGTTCATGCGGTCGGCATGTACGGCGCACGCGGCGGCGGCATTTCAGAGCGCGAGGGCCTCGCGCACCGCATCGACATCATCGAGGGCACGATCGCCAAGGCGTTCGGCGTCATGGGTGGCTACATCACCGGCAAGCGCGCCGTCATCGACGCGGTGCGCTCCTATGCGCCGGGGTTCATCTTCACCACCGCCCTGCCACCGGCGCTCGCCGCCGCGGCGACGGCCTCGATCCGGCATTTGAAGAAAAGCCAGGTGGAGCGCACCGCGCATCAGCGCCAGGCGCAGCGGGCCAAGGACACGCTGAAAGCGGCGGGCCTGCCGGTCATGCCGTCGCAGACGCATATCGTGCCGCTGCTGGTCGGCGATCCGGAGCTTTGCAAGAAGGCGAGCGACCGCCTCCTCGACAGGCACGGCATCTATATCCAGCCAATCAACTATCCGACCGTGCCGCGCGGCACGGAACGACTGCGCATCACGCCGACGCCGTTCCATTCGGACGCGCTGATCGCGGGCCTGAAGGAAGCGCTTCTGGAAACCTGGACGGCGCTCGGGATTCCATTCGAGACCGCGCCCGCGGAGACGCAGGCCGGGCAATCCGAACGGGTCGTACCGCTGGTGACCGCCAAGGCTGGCGGCTAGCGGCCTGAAATCCAGCGGGCCAGTCTGTCCGCCGCTTCCTCGACATGGTCGAGACGGCGGTGGAAACACAGGCGGAAGAAATTCTCTCCGCCCGGCCCGAAGGCCGTGCCCGGCGCAAGGCCGACATTGGCCTCGTCGACGATCTCGAACGCGGCCTTCTTCGTGTCGCGGATGCCGTCGATCTTGAAGAACAGGTAGAATGCGCCCGGCGGAACCGTGAGGTCGACGCGCCCGGTGCCAAGCAGCCTTTGCGCGATCGTATCGCGCGCGATGCGTGCGGCAGCGATCTCCGATTTCAGGAAATCATCGCCCTGGTCGAGCGCCGCAACCGCACCTTTTTGCAGGAAGGCGGGCGTTCCCGATGTCGAATACTGGACCAGGTTTTCGAAGACCTGCTGCAATTCGGGATGGATCTTCAGCCAGCCGACGCGCCAGCCGGTCATCGCCCAGTTCTTCGAAAAGGAATTCACGAAGAGGATGCGGTCATCGGGCCGCATCACATCCATGAAGGACGGGGCGCGGGGTCCGTCATAATAGAACAGCGAATAGATCTCGTCGGCGATGATCCACAGATTGCGCTCGCGCGCGATCTCGAGAATGTCATGAAGCGTCTCGCGGTCGGCGGTCCAGCCGGTCGGGTTCGACGGCGTGTTGACGAAGATCGCCTTCGTCCGATCGGTGATGGCTTCCTCGATGCCGTCGACGTCGCAGGTCCAGCCATTGCCCGAATGGACGAGCGGAACGGCAACCGGGAACGCGCCGGCGACGCCGAGCGCAGCGGGAAAATTCGGCCAGGACGGCGTCAGATAGACGACCTCGTCGCCGGCGCCGGCAACGGCATCGATGGCAAGCTGGATCGCCTGCATTCCCGAACCGGTGACGATGAATTCCTCATGCGAGAAATCGTAGCCGAAATGGCGCTTGTGATAGCGGGCGAGCGCCTGGCGCAGTTCGGGTATACCGCGCTGCCAGGTGTAGAAGGTTTCGCCCGCCCTGAGCGCCTCGATGGCGGCGTTCTGGATGAAGTCCGGCGTCGGCTTGTCGCCCTCGCCCGCCCAGAGCGGAATGAGGCCGGGCCTGGTGCGGCCATGGTTGACGACGGCAACGATGCCGCTTTCGGGCGCAAGACGGGCTTCGCCACGCAGATGATCGACGAGAGACATTCGGTGTTCCTGGGAATGCGCCCGGATATACGCCGGGCGCCAAAGATGATCAGACGGGCCGACGCGCAAGAAGATCGCGGATTTCGGTCAGAAGCGCCACGTCGGCCGGGGGTGCCGGCGGCACCTCGGCGACCTTTTCCTCGCGTTCCATCCGGCGACGCAGATCGTTCACCGCCTTGACGATAAGAAAGATGATCCATGCCAGGATCAGGAAGTTGATCAGCACGGTGAGGAAGCTGCCATAGGCGAAGACCGCACCCTGCTCGCGCGCTGCGGCCAGCGTGTTCGCCGTGACCTGCGACGACAGCGGCAGGAAATAGTTGGAAAAGTCGAATCCGCCGAAGATCGCGCCGACCACCGGCATGATGATGTCGTCGACCAGCGACGAGACGATCAGACCGAACGCCCCGCCGATGATGACGCCGACGGCGAGGTCCATCACATTGCCCCTGGCAATGAACTCCTGAAATTCCTTGATCATGACAGCCACCATGTCCCCTTGGAGCCGAGTTGACGCAGGCTGCGGACGGCCGCTCCGCAACAGGGCAGAAGATAGCAGAAGCTTTCGCGCGCATAAGATGCAATCGCAACTGGCCCCACAGCCAATTCGATCAGACGCAAGTTCGATGGACAGCGCGCCTGCGCTGTGCTTGCCTGATAGTCGAGGAGGAGGAAATACCGGGTATGCAGGGCTGGGTGGTTGTCATCGTCGCCGTCGCCTATGTCTCGCTGCTTTTCGCAATCGCGAGCCTCGGTGATCGGCATTCGGCGCGCCACGGGCCGGTCAGGGCGCGGCCCTATATCTATTCCTTCAGCCTGGCGATCTACTGCACGTCCTGGACCTTTTTCGGCTCGGTCGGGCTTGCCAGCGAACGCGGCTTCGAGTTCCTCGCCATCTATATCGGCCCGATCATGGTGTTCCTGTTCGGCTTTCCGCTGCTGCGCCGGATCATGCGGCTGGCAAAGTCCGAGAAGATCACCTCGATCGCCGACTTCATCGCCGCGCGCTACGGCAAGAGCTTCGCCGTCGCCTCGATCGCGACGATGATCGCGGCGATGGGGACGGTTCCCTATATCGCGCTTCAGTTGAAGGCGATCTCGGGCAGCGTCAGCCTGATGGTGGAGCACTATAATGGCGCGCCGCCGGTGGATTTCATCTTCGGCGATATCGCGCTGATCGTAACGATCCTGCTCGCGCTCTTCGCGATCCTGTTCGGCACCCGCCATGCCGATGCGACCGAACACCAGGACGGGCTGATCCTGGCGGTCGCGGTCGAGTCCATCGTCAAGCTGGCGGCGTTCCTGGCGGTCGGCATCGCCGTCTCGTTCTTCTTCTTCGGCGGTCCGAGCGAACTGATCAGCGAAATCCGAAACTCTCCGCGCGCCATGGCAGCCTATGACTTCCAGACCTCGCTGCCGACCTGGATCACCATGACGATGCTGAGCGCGATCGCCATCATCATGCTGCCGCGCCAGTTCTACGTCACCATCGTGGAGAACCGCTCCGAAAGCGAGCTGCGCACGGCGACATGGCTCTTTCCGGCCTATCTCGTGACCATCAACCTGTTCGTCATTCCCATCGCCTTTGCCGGGATCGTGCTGCTCGGCCCCGAGCAGAATGCAGACCTCTATGTCGTCTCGCTGCCGCTTCTGTTCGGACAGGACTGGCTGGCGATGTTCGCCTTCGTCGGCGGCCTGTCGGCGGCCACGGCCATGGTGATCGTGGCCAGCGTCGCGCTGGCGATCATGATCTCGAACGACCTCATCCTGCCGCTCTTCCTGCGCGGAATGGCCAAACAGTATCTGGTCCAGAGCGACGATCTCTCGCAGGTGATCCTCAACATCCGCCGGGCGGCGATCTTCGCCGTGCTGATCGCCGCGTTCCTCTATTATCGCGAGATCACCAACAATACGCGGCTCGCATCGATCGGACTGATCTCCTTCGCCGCCATCGCGCAGTTCGCGCCGGCCTTTTTCGGCGGGCTGGTGTGGCGCGGGGCCAATGCGCGCGGCGCGGTGATCGGAATGCTCGCCGGCATCTCGATCTGGGGCTACACGCTGCTTCTGCCCTCGCTCGCGCCGGGCGACGCCTCGATCGTGCAATTCGGGCTCTTCGGCCTCGAAGCGCTGCGGCCGCAGTCGCTTTTCGGGACGAGCGCCGAACCGCTCGTCCATGGCGTTCTGTGGAGCCTGTCGGTCAACACGCTGTTCTTCGTGCTCGGCTCGCTGTCGCGGACGGCAAAGCCGCTCGAACGCATCCAGGCCGCGCTCTTCGTGCCGCGCGACACGAGCCCGATGCCCAGCTTCCGCCGGTTCCGAACGGCCGTAACGGTCGACGATCTGAAAGACACGATCGCACGCTATCTGGGCGTCGAGCGGACGGAACGCTCGTTCCAGAATTTCGAGGTCAAGCAGAGCCAGCCGCTCGTCGGCAAGGAGCCGGCCAACATGGCCGTCATCCGCTTCTCCGAACAACTCCTGACCAGCGCCGTCGGCTCGTCCTCGGCGCGGCTGGTGCTCTCGCTGCTCTTCCAGCGCCACGACCGCTCGCCGCGCGAGGCGTTGCGCCTGCTGGACGATGCCTCCGAAGCACTACAGCAAAACCGCGACCTGCTTCAGATCGCGCTCGATCAGATGGAACAGGGGATCACCGTCTTCGACCGCGACTTCCGTCTGATCTGCTGGAACAGGCAATATCGCTCGCTCTTCTACCTGCCCGATTCGATGGGCCGGGTCGGCGTCTCGCTCGACGAAATCCTGCGTCATCTGGCCGATCGCGGCGACATCACCTTCGAGACGATTCACCAGACGATCGACCGACTGGCGGCCTTCCGTTCGCCCTGGCAGCTCGAACTGAAGAGCACCGGCCGGATCATCGAACTGCGTTCGAACCCGATGCCGGACGGCGGGCTGGTTGCGACCTATGCCGACATCACGCAGCGCGTCGAGGCCGACCTGGCACTGAAGCGGGTGAACGAGACGCTCGAAAACCGCGTCGCGCGGCGAACGGCCGAACTCACCCGCGTCAACGAGGAACTGGCGCAGGCGCAGATGCTGGCCGAGGAAGCCAATCTGGGCAAGACGCGCTTTCTGGCCGCCGCCGGCCACGACATCCTCCAGCCGCTCAATGCGGCGCGGCTTTATTGCGCCTCCCTTGCCGAAAGCGTCGGCCAAAGCCCTGTCGGGGATGGCGTCGCCAACATCGAATCCTCGCTCGATTCGGTGGAAACGATCCTCGGCGCGGTGCTCGACATCTCCCGGCTCGACACCGGCGCGATGCGGCCGGTCGACACCATTTTCCGACTGGACGGGCTGATGCGCCAGATCCAGACCGATTTCCAGCCGCTGGCGCAAGAAAAGAAGCTCGACCTGCGCATCGTCTCGACGCGGCTCGCGGTTCACACCGACCGCAACCTCTTCCGGCGCCTCGTCCAGAACCTCGTCTCGAATGCGATCAAATACACCCGTTCGGGACGTGTTCTGGTCGGCGTCAAACGGCGCGGCGACCTCATCGAATTGCAGGTTCACGACACCGGCATCGGCATCGATCACGACAAGCTCAATACCGTGTTCAGCGAGTTCACCCGCCTCCAGGACGGCGCGCGCGAAGCGCAGGGGCTCGGCCTCGGCCTGTCGATCGTCGACCGCATCGCGCGCGTGCTGCGGCTCGAAATCCGCATCCATTCCGTGAAGGGCGCCGGTTCGTGCTTCTCGGTGCTCCTGCCGATCAGCGAAGCACCGCAAGCCGCGATCGCCAGCGACATCCGTCCCCAGGTCGGCGCCCATATCCGGCTCGATGGGGTTTCGGTCCTGTGCATCGACAACGAGCCGCGAATTCTCGACGGGATGCGCAAGCTGCTCGAAGGCTGGGGCTGCCGCGTGACCACCGCCGGCGGCTCGTCCAGCCTGACGGGCGCAATGCCGACGCCGGACGTCGTGCTGGCCGATTTCCATCTCGACCAGGAAGACGGCTTCCAGGCAATCGCGCGCGCGCGTCAAATCTGGAGCGACTCGCTTCCCGCGATTCTGGTGACGGCGGACCGGTCGAACGATGTGCGCGAACGGGCGAGCGCGCTCGACATTCCGGTGTTGCACAAGCCGGTCAAGCCGGCAGCCCTGCGCACGATGCTGACGCGCTATCGCAAATTGCTGTCGGCGGCCGAGTGATCCTGCAATCCTTCAGGCGCTCGCCTGTTGCTCCGTGCCGATGCGCGACAGGCGGATGACGGCCTGCGTTCGGCTGTCGACGCCGAGCTTTTGCAGGATGGCCGAGACATGCGCCTTGATCGTCGCCTCGGAGACGCCCAGCTCATAGGCGATCTGCTTGTTGAGAAGGCCCTCGGCAAGCATGGTCAGGACGCGCGATTGCTGCGGCGTCAAGGATTGCAGCCGTTGGATCAGATCAGAAATCTCCGCGTCCCGCTCCTCGCCCAGATCGAGATCGTCCGGCAGCGCGATGCCACCGGCAAGCACCGTCTCGACCGCCTTGCGCATCTGGTCCATGCCGGCGGATTTGGAGATGAAACCCGACGCGCCGAGTTCGATCGCACGACGGACGGTTTCGGCATCGTCGCGCGCGGACACGACGACGATGGGAAAGTTCGACGACATGGCGCGCAGGGCAACGAGGCCCGACAGGCCGCTCGAACCGGGCATCGTCAGGTCGAGAAGCAGGAGGTCGATGTCGTCATCGGCAACAATGCGGGCCTTCACCGCGTCGAAATCGCCCACTTCCTCGATCCGGGCATCGCCGAACGAGGAGAGCGCGTGCTTGAGCGCGCCGCGAAACAAAGGATGGTCGTCGGCAATGACGAAGCGATAGCGCTGATCCAAAAACCCCTCCCTGTTCCGGCCCGCCAGGCGGAGTTTAGCCGGATGCGGCCAAGGCGCCAGTGCGATTGTGGCCGTGCGCCGGATTTTGTGAACACACGCCCGACAGGGATCGTGCGATATTCAACTTTAGTCGTGCAAATTACTGTCCACTAAAGGAACCGCCACGCGGGCGCGACGTTGACGCATATCCCGAACCGGAACCATTTCGATGGAAACGATACGCCAGATTGCCGTTTTCTGTGTGGGCCGGGCCGTTATGTTCGGTGCCCTCGCCATCGGCCTCGTGATGCTGTCCTTCTCGTTCGATCCGGCATGGGCGTTCCGCGCCGGCGCGATCATGACGCTCTTCATGGCGGCCGTTCTCGTCTTCAAGGCGCAGACCGCGAAGCACAAGCAGCCCAGCCGCACGGAAGTCTGGATCTATCTCGACGACGGGATGAAGCCGAAGAACGACCATGCCGTCAGCTATTTCGGCAAGGTGCTGAGCGAGGTCTATGGGCGCTTCGCGCAGGTGTCATTGCTGGTGGCCTGCGCGATGTTCGTCGTCTCGCAGACCTTCTTTGCCATCGGCTTCAGTTTCTACGACCTGCCGGGCAATTAGGTCCGGTCAGGCGCACGCAGTCCCTTTTCCCAATCCTCGACGATGTCGAAGAAGTTCTGGAAAAAGCGCCGCATATAGCCGAGAGAGCGTTCGAATTCCTGTTCGGAGGGAAACGCGTCGGTGCCGCCGGTTGCATCGCCGGCAGCCTGTCGCTCAAGCGCCTCCACACGGCGTTCCAGATCGTCGATCCGTTCCTCATAGGCGACGCGCTCGTCGGTGGACGTGCGGCAGACAAGCTGGCCGGACTGCTCCTCGCAGACCGACATCCGGCCGGTCGCCGTATCCATGCGCACGAAACCCGTATCGGTGCGCTCCAGCCTGTAGCGCTCGGTCTCCTGCGCGAATGCCGGAGCGGCGAACATTCCGCCGAGAACGGCGGCGACGACGAGATGGCGCATTTTTCGTTCCTCCCTGGCATCGGCGGTGGCGGCGCTTTCCATCGGCGCGCCCGACCGCTATAGCGCGGACATGACAGGCATCATCTACAAGATCGTCCCGGCACCAATGTGGCAAGAGGCGGTGGACCGTGGCCGATTCGACGGCGCGCCGGTCGACCTCGCCGACGGGTTCATCCATTTTTCGACCGACGCCCAGGTGCGCGAGACGGCGGCGAAGCATTTTGCCGGGCAGGACGACCTTCTGCTCGTCGCGGTCGACGGCAAAACGCTGGGAGAAGCGCTGCGCCATGAGGTTTCGCGCGGCGGCGATCTCTTCCCGCATCTTTACGGTCCGCTCGACCCCGGACTTGCGATCTGGGTCAAGCCTTTGCCGCTTGGCGCGGACGGCCGGCACGTCTTTCCGGAGTTGCCGGCATGAACCGGCTCTACCGGACGATCGGCCGCAAGCTTCTTTTCGGCCTCGATGCGGAGCGTGCGCACGGGCTTTCGATCGCGGGGCTGAAGAGCGGAATGCCGCTTTTCCCGCCGCCGGTGGCTGACGCGCGGCTTCGCGTCGACGTCGCCGGGCTCTCCTTCCCCAATCCGCTCGGCATGGCGGCCGGCTACGACAAGAATGCCGAGGTGCCGGACGCACTCCTGAAGCTCGGCTTCGGCTTTGCCGAAATCGGCACGGTGACGCCCAAGGCGCAGGCGGGAAATCCCAAGCCGCGCATCTTCCGGCTGGTCGAGGACGAGGCGATCGTCAACCGGCTGGGCTTCAACAATGAGGGCCATGAGGCGGCATTCGCGAAACTCAATGGACGCACGGGCGGCGGCATCGTCGGCGTCAATATCGGGGCGAACAAAGACAGCGCGGACCGGGTCGGCGACTATGTGCTGGGCGTCGAGCGCTTTTGCGACATCGCCTCCTATCTGACCGTCAACATCTCCTCGCCCAACACGCCGGGACTGCGCGATCTGCAGGCGCGCGCCAGCCTTGAAGAACTGCTGGGTGCGGTCGACGCCGCGCGGGGCGAGAGAGGAACGCCGATCTTCCTCAAGATCGCACCGGACCTTGGCGACGCAGACCTCGAGGACATCGCCGAGACCGTCGCGGCGAACCGGATCGACGGCATCATCGTCTCCAACACCACGCTTTCGCGCGACGGGCTGACGAGCAGGCTTGCCGGGGAGAACGGCGGCGTTTCGGGGCGGCCGCTCTTTGCCCGCTCCACCATCATGCTGGCGCGGATGCGCCGTCTCGTCGGGCCGAAACTGCCGCTGATCGGGGTCGGCGGCGTCGATACGGCCGAGGCCGCGCTGGAGAAGATCAGGGCCGGCGCGGACCTCGTCCAGATCTATACCGGCATGGTCTATGCCGGGCCGTCATTGCCGGGCGACATTTTGCGCGGCATGAGCCGGTTCGCGGCAGAACGGGGGCTCGCCTCGCTGCGCGACATTCGCGACAGCCGCGCGGATCACTGGGCCGCTCAGGCGCCCTGATCGAAGGTCTGCGCGGCGCGGCGCGGCAGGACGGCAAGAAGGCTCAAGCCGCGCGCGAGCAGAAAGAGGTGAAGCGCGGCCCAAAGCCCGTGATTGCCGAAGAGCGGCCCCAGCGTGAACAGCGCGGCGACATAGAGCGCCAGCGACAAGAGCATCATGTTGCGCATGTCGCGCGACCAGGTGGCGCCGATGAAAATCCCGTCCATCTGGAAGGCAAGCACCGCCGTCACGGCGGTCAGCGCCACCCATGGCAAATAGGTCGCCGCAAGGTCGCGAACTTCGGGTGCGGTGGTGATCAGTGCGATCAACTGATCGCCGAAGATCAGCACGGCAAGCGCCAGAAGCCCGGCGAGCGCAAATCCCCAGGTCGCCGTGAGGCGCACCGCGCGGTCGAAGGCCGGGCGCCAGCGCGCGCCGACCGCCCGGCCGGCAAGCTGCTCTGCGGCGGTGGCGAAGCCGTCGAGGAAATAGCTCGCCACAAGGAAGAAATTCATCAGTACGGCATTGGCCGCCAGGGTCGCCGTGCCGAGTTGCGCGCCTTGACGGGCCAGGAGCGCGAACGCGGCGAGAAGCGCGAAGGAGCGGATCATTATGTCGCGATTGAGCACCAGCATCGCCTTGAGCCTCGCCATGTCGCGCAGCGCGCCCGGCCGCAACGGCCCGCGCCGGCCGAAGCGGGTCGTCAGGACAGCGATGCCGACGGCGAAGCCGAATGCTTCGCCAAGCACGGTGCCCCAGGCGACGCCCTCCAGCCCCCAGCCGAGCCAGAGGCCGAGCCAGACCGAAAGGGCGATGTTGGTGGCATTGATGGCAAACTGGAGCGCCAGTCCGACCCCGCCCTCCCCGCGCCCGAGCACATAGCCGAGGATCGCATAATTGCCGAGCGCCAGCGGTGCGCTCCACAGGCGAATGAGGACGTAGGTCTGCAACGCCTCGGTGACGCGCGGCTCACCCGCGATGAACCAGGCACCGACGGTCGCGATGACGGGACCGAGGACGATCAGCGCGGCGCCGATCAGAAGCGCGAGGATCAGTGCCCGCAGGAAGATCGCCTGTTCCTCAGCGCGGTCGCGGCTACCATAAGCCTGGCTCACGAGACCCGTCGTGCCCGAGCGCAGGAAGTTGAAACTGGCGAAGACCACGTCGAAGACGATGGCGCCGGCGGCAAGCCCACCGAGAAGCGCCGCGTCTCCAAGTTGGCCGACGATCGCGGTGTCGGCAATGCCGATCAGCGGCGTCGTCAGATAGGCGACGGTCATCGGCAAGGCGATCCGCAAGACCATCCTGTTCGTAACGGTAAAGCGCCGCTGCGAAATATCCGTCCGTTCGTCCAAGGCGGCCATCCTCAAGGTCGATGCGGCGATTCGCCCATCTTTCCAGGTGTCAACCAAAGCCTATCTGATCTCGCGATGAAACTGCCGATCGTCCACCATCCCGACTACGACGCCCGATTTCCCGCCGACCATCGGTTTCCGATGAGCAAATATGCGCGGCTGATCGAGGTGCTGCGGGGTCGTGCTCTGGCCGGGCCGGACAATGAGCATATGCCGGAACTGCCGGACTTCGACACGCTCGCGCGTGCCCATGCGGGCGACTATGTGCGGCAGGTGATCGACTGCGCCGTGCCGCAGGAGATTGAAAAGGAGATCGGGTTTCCGGTCAGCGAGCGGGTGTCGCGCCGCGCGCAGCTTGCGAGCGCGGGCACGATCCTTGCAGCACGGCTGGCGCTCGATCACGGCATCGCCTGCAACGCGGCCGGCGGCAGCCACCATGCGCGCCACGCCCAAGGCGCGGGCTTCTGCACCTTCAACGACGTCGCCGTCGCCGTCACCACCCTCCTTGCAGAAGGAGCCGTCAAGCGGGCGCTGGTGGTCGATCTCGACGTGCATCAGGGTGACGGCACGGCGGGAATCCTGATGGGCGAAACCAGAGTCTTCACCTTTTCCATGCACGCGGCGAAGAACTATCCCGTGCGCAAGGCGGTGTCCGATCTCGACATGGCACTGGACGACGGGCTGGAAGACGCGGCCTATCTGCATCGGCTTTCGGGCATCCTGCCGATGCTGAGCGAATATTCGCGGCCGCAGATCGTCTTCTACAATGCCGGCGTCGACCCGCATCGCGACGACAAGCTCGGGCGGCTGGCGCTATCCGACGAAGGACTTCGCGCCCGCGACCGCGCCGTCCTCGGCCATTTCCGCGAGCGGGGCATACCGGTCTGCGGCGTCATCGGCGGCGGCTATTCGAACGACATCGACGCGCTGGCTGCGCGCCATGCGATCCTGTTCGAAACGGCGACCGAGTTCGCCTGATCAGCCGCGCCGGTAACTCAGGAGGCGGATGATGAAGAAGGCGGGAACGACGATGATGGCGCCGACGACGAAATAGTCGATGAAGCGCCCGAAGGCGTCGAAGCCCATATAGTAGACGTGGAGAACGAAATCGCGCGCGCCGTAGATGACGTCATAGGGCGACCAGCCCATCACGCTCATCACGATGCCGACAAGAAACGAGATCACGATCAGCTTGACGAGAACCCGCAAGGGGCTGTCGCCGAGAAAGCGGTTCACTGCCGACATGTCGCGTCTCCGTTGGTGCGGTCCGCACATACGCATTCGGGACGGGCGCTTCAAGTCGGCTGGAGCGGGTGAAGGGAATCGAACCCTCGTATTCAGCTTGGGAAGCTGCTGCTCTACCATTGAGCTACACCCGCCGCGCGCTCATTAATCGGCGAGGCCAAGGTTGCCGTCAAGCGCATTTGTGCGGGCCGACGGTTGACGTGAAGCCCGTCCTCGGCGACTGGTGCGGCCAGTTTCCTCCATCCAGGACGCCCGACGTGACCCGCCTGAAAATGCTCATCGAATCGCGCCGGTTCGAAATGTTCATCACGCTTTTGATCATCGTCAACGCGATCACGCTCGGGTTGGAGACGTCGCAGTCGGTCATGTCGCGGTTCGGGCCGCTGCTTCTGGTCGTCGACCGTGTGGTCCTGTTCGTTTTCGTCGCCGAACTGGCGGCGCGGGCGCTGGTCTATCGCGGCCGGTTCTTCAACGATCCATGGCGCATCTTCGACCTGATCGTCGTCGCCATCGCGCTGCTGCCGGCGACCGGCAACCTTTCCGTCCTGCGCGCGCTGCGCATCCTGCGGGTGCTTCGGATCGTCAGCGTCGTGCCGTCGCTGCGGCGGGTCGTCGGCGGCCTCGTCGCGGCCCTGCCCGGCATGGGCTCGATCGTGCTTCTGCTGGCGCTGGTCTTCTACGTCTTCTCGGTGATGGCGACGAAGCTCTTCGCCGCCTCCTTTCCCGAATGGTTCGGCACGATCGGCGAAAGCGCCTACACGCTGTTCCAGATCATGACGCTGGAAAGCTGGTCGATGGGGATCGTGCGGCCGGTGATGGAGGTGTATCCCTGGTCGTGGCTCTATTTCATCCCGTTCATCATCACGACCTCGTTTGCCGTGCTCAACCTCTTCATCGGCATCATCGTCTCGGCGATGCAGGAGGAGCACGAATCGACCGCTTCCGAGGAACGCTCGCAGATGAAGGACGAGCAGGATCAGATCCTGCACGAGGTGCGGGCTTTGCGTGCGGAAATCCAGGCGCTCAGGGCTGACGGAAATGCTTCGACAGCTTCAGGCCCTGCGCCTGGTAGTTCGATTTGAGGTCGGCGCCGTAAAGCGATTTCGGACGTTCCAGCATGTGCTCGTAGACGAGGCGGCCGACCGTCTGTCCGTGTTCGAGGATGAAGGGCACCTCGTGGCTGCGCACTTCGAGCACCGCGCGGCTGCCGGTGCCGCCGGCGGCCGAATGGCCGAAGCCCGGATCGAAGAAGCCGGCATAATGGACGCGAAACTCGCCGACCAGCGGGTCGAAAGGCGTCATCTCGGCGGCGTGTTCGGGCGGGACGTGGACGGCTTCCCGGCTGACGAGGATGTAGAATTCGTCGGGGTCGAGGATCAGTTCCTTGCTGCCGCGATCATGCAGCGGCTCCCAGAAATCGAGGACGTCCTGTGCGGCGCGCCTGTCGACATCGACGACGGACGAATGATGCTTGCCGCGATAGCCGATCAGACCGTTGGCGTCGCCCGTCAGGTCGATCGAGAGGGCAATGCCGCCGCCGGAAATGTTGGGGTTGGTCGCCGCGACGAGCGTTTCGGCTTCGTGGAGCGCGTGCAGTGCGGTTTCGTCGAGGAGCGCATTGCCGATGCGGAATCTGATCTGCGACAGGCGCGAGCCGGTGCGGACCACGATCGGGAAGGTGCGCGGGCTGATCTCGAGATAGAGCGGGCCGTCATATCCGGCCGGGATCTTGTCGAACTCGGCGCCGAAATCCGTCATCACGCGGGTAAAGATGTCGAGGCGGCCGGTCGAGCTCTTCGGATTGGCCGAGGCGGCGATTTTCGCCGGCAGCTTCAGGCTTTCCAGGATCGGCACGATGTAGACGCAACCCGTTTCCAGGACCGCGCCGGCCTCCAGGTCGAATTCGTGCAGCTTGAAGCGTTCGAGCTTGTCGGCGACGCGATTGCCCGGACCCGGCAGGAAACTGGCGCGGACGCGATAGGCACGCTTGCCGAGACGCAAATCGAGGCTGGCGGGCTGGACCTGGTCGGCGTCGAGAGCCCTGTCGCAGGACAGCGCGCCGCTGGCGAACAGTTCGCCGATCTGCCTGTCCGGCAATATTCCCGTCTGACGCACCCTGTTCACCCCTCTCGACTGGCGGCGAGGTTTAACCACGCTGCGAATTGACGCAAGGCAAGAAAGCCTATAGAGCCCGCCTTATCCCGTGGTGATTTGCCGGTCGGCTTGCAGCCACGTAAAACAAGTCGCTAAAGGACCGTGGGCCGCAAGGCTGTATGGACCGGCGCGACGTTTCGCGGCCGGTTTTTTTTGTGTCTGGATGATGCCGATGTCGAACGAGAAGACCTGGAAGCCCGCCACCCAACTCGTCCATGGCGCGACGGTGCGCTCGCAGTTCGGCGAGACGTCGGAGGCGATGTATCTGACGCAGGGCTTCGTCTACGACAGCTCGGAATCGGCCGAGGCGCGGTTCAAGGGCGACGAGCCGGGCTTCATCTATTCGCGCTACGCCAACCCGACCGTCGACGTGTTCGAAAAGCGCATGTGCGCGCTCGAAGGGGCGGAAGATGCGCGCGCGACTGCGTCGGGCATGGCGGCGATCTCGGCCGCCCTCCTCTGCTCGGTGAAAGCGGGCGACCATGTGGTCGCGGCGCGCGCGCTGTTCGGCTCCTGCCGCTGGGTCGTCGAGACGCTGATGCCGAAATACGGCATCGAGTCGACGCTCGTCGACGGCCGCGACATGGCGCAGTGGGAAGCGGCGGTGCGGCCGAACACGAAGCTCTTCTTCCTCGAAAGCCCGACCAATCCGACGCTCGAAGTCGTCGACATCGCGGCGGTCGCGAAGATCGCCAACGGCATCGGCGCGCGGGTCGTCGTCGACAACGTCTTCGCGACGCCGTTGCAGCAAAAGCCGCTCGACCTCGGCGCCCATGTCGTCGTCTATTCGGCCACGAAGCATATCGACGGCCAGGGACGATGCCTCGGCGGCATCATCCTTTCCGACAAGAAGTGGATCGACGAGAATCTGCACGACTATTTCCGCCACACCGGACCGTCGCTGTCGCCGTTCAACGCCTGGACGCTCCTCAAGGGGCTGGAGACGCTGCCGCTGCGCGTGAAGCAACAGACCGAGAGCGCAGCACGAATCGCCGATCACCTGGCAGCGCATCCGAAGGTCTCGCGCGTCATCTATCCGGGCCGCCCAGACCATCCGCAGGCCGAGATCATCGCGCGGCAGATGACGGGCGGCTCGACGCTCGTCTGTTTCGAGACGAAGGGCGGCAAGCCCGGCGCCTTCGGCTTCCAGAACGCGCTGGAGATCGTGCGGATTTCCAACAATCTGGGCGACGCGAAGAGCCTGATCACCCATCCGGCGACGACGACGCACAAGAACCTGACCGAAGAGGCGCGCATGGAACTTGGGATCACGCCCGGAACGGTGCGGCTTTCGGTCGGGCTCGAAGACGCCGACGATCTGATCGCCGATCTCGACCGGGCGCTGGACGCGGTTTAAGCCGGAGTGCCGCCTATGTGATGTAGCCAAGGCGGATGGCCTCGGCGACCGCCTGCACGCGATTGACGGCGCCCAGCTTGGTCTTGGCGCTGAGCAGGTGCTTTTCGGACGTGTGCTCGGAAATGCCGAGAATCTGGGAGATTTCCCACTCCGACTTTCCGAGCGCCGCCCACCTGATGCACTCGCGCTCGCGCGCGGTGAGTTCGGGCCGGGTGCGCTGCACCCTTGCGATCTCGGACAATTGCAGCGCCCGCGTCACCGCATGGGTCGCTGCCAGTTGCAGCGTACCGATCTCGAAGGGATCGATGTCGAGCATCTCGCCCGAAAGCGAGACGAAGATGACGACGCCTTCGAGCGTGATGACCGGAAGGACGAGTCCTTCCTTGATCTTGAACTCGCTTGCCTCGTGGAACATGAGTTGGGCACGGGGCGACAGGCCGGGTAGCGCGCCAGCGCCTTTCCAGGGAATCGGGCGCGGTCCGTTGCGAATGATGTCGACCAGCGGATCGCATTCGAGATAATCTTCGCCGACATAGTGATCCAGCCACTCGTCCGGCCAGCTATGCATCAGCACATGGGCCTTCTGCTCCTCGGGGCCGAGCCCGTCGTCGGGCAGGGTGCCGACGAGAACCCGGTCGAGACCATAGAGCGAGGTCAGCGACAGGAACTTGCTTCGAACGGCGTCGATGGCATGGGCGGCTTGCAGGTCGGAGGCGAATTGAAGCGTCTCATCGAAGGAGCGCACGGCCGATGCCCTTTTATATCCGGTTTGAAACAATAGTATGTGTTCGAATCGATGTCACGACAACTTTCGCTTGTACGCGGTCTCATTGGAGCGGTCATGATGGGGGTTCTTTTTTCCGTCATGTCCGACACCTAAACTTGAGCGAACTGATTCTGGAGCAAAGAGATGTCGTCAGGTCACATCGTCCGCGCCTATGACGAGGATCTGGCCAGGCTCGGCGCCCGCATCGCGGCGATGGGCGGCCAGGCCGAGCGGCTGGTCGAACAGTCAGTCGCGGCACTCGTGAACTCGGATCTGACGCTGGCGCGCCATGTCGTCGAGGCGGACAAGGCGCTCGACGAGGCGCATCGGGAGATCGACGAGAAGGCCGTCGCCCTGATCGCGCGGCGCCAGCCGATGGCGGGCGACCTGCGCGAAATCCTGAGCGCCATCCGCATCGCGGCCGATCTCGAACGCGTCGGCGACATGGGCAAGAATATTGGCAAGCGCGTCGGCGCCGTTGCCGAGACGCGCCAGCCGCCACGACTTTTCCGGGGGCTCGAAGCCCTTTCCGACCTCGCCTTGACCCAACTCAAGGATGTGCTCGACCTCTACGCGACGCGATCGGTCGAGCGCGTGCCCTTCATCCGCGACCGCGACGAGCAGATCGACGCGATGTACACCTCGCTCTTCCGCGAGCTTTTGACCTACATGATGGAAGACCCGCGCAACATCACGGCCTGCACGCATCTTCTGTTCTGCGCAAAGAATATCGAGCGGATCGGCGATCACGCGACCAACATCGTCGAGACGGTCTATTTCATCGTCACCGGCGAGCAATTGCCGCCGGAGCGTCCCAAGGAGGACGAGAGCCATCGCGTGGTGATGGACGCCGCGCGCTTCGCGGCGCAATAGGCTCTATCCGCGACGGCGGCGCTCTGCGACCGGCTGGTAGGCGACGCGCGAATGGTAGGCGCAGTAAGGGCCGCATTCGCCGACATCATTGCCGCAGAACGAGAATTCCTCGGCCAGCGGATCACCGTTCGGCCATTTGCAGGTCCTTTCGGACAATTCGATCAGCTTGAGATTGCGCGACAACGGCACGACGACACTGCTGGCGCGCGGCGCGGGAGCCGCATCCGGCTGCGTGTCGAAACGAGCCTGAAGGGCGTTCGCGCCCACCGTGGTCGTCATCGGGCGGCTCGGGCGCGGCGCCTTGGGGGCGGACGGCGCGGCCTTTTTCGGGCGCGGCGCTGCGGAAGAAGCACGGCCGCGGCCCGACAGTTTCAGGCGGTGCACCTTGCCGATGACCGCATTGCGGCTGACGCCTCCGAGCTGGGTCGCGATCTGGCTGGCGCTCAGTCCCTCCGACCAAAGCTTCTTGAGAAGTTCCACCCGCTCGTCGGTCCAGTTCATGGCGACACGCTCCTAAGTGAGGTGCGGAATCCGAATCCGTTCCCGCCCGGCAACTGCCGAGTGGGCACCGCGTTGAGCCTTGGTGATTAGATCCGCCGCACGAAATCTAGTTCTTTACTGCCCGGAAACTACAATATGCGCTGACTCGGTGACAAGAGTCGGCCGGACACACCGATTCTGTTTTTTCGGTTTTCCCCAACTTGGGCTCTTCGTCCCTCGTCGGACCGCATCATGATAGCGCGCTCGCAACGTCGCTGCGGCGCGCGGGTGACGCTGCGTTGCAATGAATTGACAGCACGCCCGCGAACGCTGATAAAGGCAGTCACAAGCCGCCCTCGAGGCGGATTTTTTGTTTTTTGATCGCGTCCCCGGATGGAGTGAGGCCATGGGCGGTTCGGCCCTTTTCGAGACCTATAACCGCGCGCCACTGCGTTTCGAACGTGGGGAAGGCGTATGGCTGTATACGGAAAGCGGCGAGCGCTACCTGGATTTCGCGGCAGGCGTCGCGGTCAATTCGCTCGGCCATTCGCACCCGCATCTGGTCGCGGCGTTGAAGACGCAGGCCGACAAGCTTTGGCACGTCTCCAATCTCTACGAGGTTCCGGGCCAGACGCGACTCGCCGAGCGCCTGACCGAGGCGACCTTCGCCGACAAGGTGTTCTTCGCCAATTCCGGTGCCGAGGCGCTGGAATGCTCGATCAAGACCGCGCGGCGCTATCACTATGCGAAGGGGCGTCCCGAGCGCTACCGGATCATCACCTTCGAGGGCGCATTCCACGGCCGGACGCTGGCGACGATCGCGGCCGGCGGCCAGCCGAAATATCTCGAAGGTTTCGGCCCGAAGGTGCAAGGCTTCGACCAGGTTCCCTTCGGCGACCTCGAAACCGCAGAAAAGGCGATCACGGACGAGACCGCCGCCATCCTCGTCGAGCCGGTGCAGGGGGAAGGCGGCATCCGCCCGATCGAGGCCGACATGCTCGCCCGGCTGCGCGCGCTGTGCGACAAGCATGGCCTGCTCCTGATCTATGACGAGGTCCAGTGCGGCATCGGCCGGACGGGCAAGCTTTTCGCCCATGAATGGTCGGGCATGGCGCCGGACATCATGGCCATCGCCAAGGGCATCGGCGGCGGGTTTCCGCTCGCGGCCTGTCTTGCGAGCGACGAAGCGGCCTCGGGCATGACGCCCGGCGTCCACGGCACCACATTCGGCGGCAATCCGCTCGCCATGGCTGTCGGCAATGCCGTGCTCGACGTCGTGCTCGAAGAGGGTTTTCTCGACGAGGTGAAGCGCAAGGCCCTGCTGATCAAGCAGTCGCTGGCATCCGTCGTCGACGAGTTTCCGGAGGTCTTCGAAAGCGTGCGCGGTGCGGGCCTCATGCTCGGCCTTAAATGCCGCCTGCCGAACGGCGAGGTGAACCTTGGCCTTCGCCGGCACAATTTGCTCGCGGTTCCGGCGGGCGATAATGTCGTCCGGCTTCTGCCGCCGCTCAATGTCAGCGACGAGGAAATCCGCATTGCCGTCGAGGCGATCCGCGACGCCGCATCGGATCTTGCGCTTCCCGCGCGCAAGGCCGGCTCGGCCGCTTGAGAAACGAGACCATGGCTTCAGCATTCCGGCATTTCACCGATCTTTCCGCCATCCCATCGAGCGATCTGCGCGCCATTCTGGACGATGCGCGCGCGCGCAAGACGCGCCTAAAGGCCGGCGAGCGCGAGCGGCCGCTGGAGGGCAAGGTGCTGGCGATGATCTTCGACAAGCCGTCGACGCGCACGCGCGTCTCCTTCGATGTCGGGATGCGCCAGCTCGGCGGCGAGACCTTGATGCTGACCGGAACGGAAATGCAGCTCGGTCGCTCCGAGACGATCGCCGACACGGCGCGCGTCCTGTCGCGCTATGTCGACGCGATCATGATGCGCACGACGGACCACGAGCGGCTTCTTGAAATGACCGAACACGCCACGATTCCGGTCATCAACGGGCTGACAGACGACACGCATCCGTGCCAGATCATGGCCGACCTGATGACCTTCGAGGAACATCGCGGTCCGGTCGAGGACAAGCTCTTCGCCTGGACCGGCGACGGCAACAACGTTCTGCACTCGCTTGCCGAAGCTTCCGCGCGGTTCAATTTCCGGCTCAACATCGCCGTCCCAACCGGCAGCGAGCCGGATGCAAAATTCGTCGACTGGTCGCAAGCCAATGGCGGCCGCATCGCCTTTCACGACAGCGCCCAGGCGGCTGTCGCGGGCGCAGATTGCGTCGTCACCGACACCTGGATCTCGATGAATCAGGAGCACCGGGCCCGCGGCCACAACGTCTTCCAGCCCTATCAGGTCAATGCCGAACTGATGGCCGGCGCCAAGCCCGACGCCCTCTTCATGCACTGCCTTCCCGCCCATCGCGGCGAGGAGGTGACGGACGAGGTCATCGACGGGCCGAATTCGGTCGTCTTCGACGAGGCGGAAAACCGCCTGCACGCCCAGAAGGCGGTGCTCGCCTGGTGCTTCGGCGCTTGATTGGCAGGCGTCCGGCACCTATCTGCCGGACAATATGGATAGATCTGGCCTGGCCAGCGGATGCGGCGCATATGGTGCGTTACCTCCGAGGATGGGAATGTTGCCGTGACTGCATCGCATGTACAGCTTGGCGATTTCGGTTTCGCCGGAGACGACACGGTCGTTCCGTTTCAGGTCGCGCCGCTCGATGCGCGCGGCCGCGTCGTGCAACTCGGCCCGATCCTCGATGCGATCCTGGGTCGTCACGACTATCCCGAGCCCGTCGCGCGGCTTCTGGCCGAGGCGATGACGCTCACCGTGCTTCTCGGCACTTCACTGAAATTCGAGGGCAAGTTCATCCTCCAGACCCGCTCGGACGGGCCGGTGGATATGCTCGTCGCCGACTTCACGACGCCGCAATCACTGCGCGCCTATGCCAGCTTCGACGCCGAGCGCGTGGCGCAGGCGAGCGCGGCCGGCAGGGCGTCGCCTGCCGATCTCCTCGGCAAGGGCGTTCTGGCGCTGACCATCGACCAAGGGCAGCACATGCAGCGCTATCAGGGCATCGTGCAACTCGATTCCACCTCGCTCGAGGACGCCGCGCGCACCTATTTCCGTCAGTCCGAGCAGATTCCGACCGAAGTGCGGCTGTCGGTCGCGCGCCAGATGGTCAAGGGCCAAAACGGCTTCGACGGTCACTGGCGCTCGGGCGGGCTGATGTCGCAATTCCTGCCCGAGGCGCCCGAGCGTCTGCGCCTGCCCGATCTTCCGGGCGGCGACGGCGACAATGGCGAGATGCCCGATCCGACCGACGATGCGTGGGCGGAGGTGCAGGCGCTGCTCGCCACCATCGAGGCGGACGAGTTGATCGACCCGACCGTCGGCCCCGAACGGCTCCTTTACCGGCTCTTCCATGAGCATGGCGTGCATGTTTTCGAAGGCTCGGAAGTGGTCGATGACTGCTCCTGCTCGCGCGAAAAGATCCGCGGCATTCTCGACGGCTTCACGGATGAGGAAATCGCCGACAGCATCGAGGATGGCAGGATCAAGGTCTCGTGCGAGTTCTGCTCGACCCATTACGAGTTCGACCCGGCCGACTTCGTCACGCGGAATTGACCGCCCCACCCATCGCCCGGCAACCGGCAAGCCGTCCGTGAAGCCACATTTGCGCCACTTTTGTTAACGTGTGACTTAAAGCTTCATCAATCCGGCGGTTGCACGATGCTGCGGAATTCGGCAAGCGGGGGGCAACGCTACCGGATGAACGATGATCATAAGACTGGCAATAATCTGGCTTCTCGTCGCAGGATTCGCGGCAGGCTTTGCGGAACTGGTGACATCCGACTCGATCGGACGGAGCGAGCACGCGGGTTCGCCTTGCGATGAATGGTCGAATCCGGACTGTTCGGGGCCGGGTGCGGGCGTTCCGCTCGACTGATTAGCATTGCGGAAACCATAAGATGCCAGGATCGGTCGACACACAGTCGATCGGAACAAGCATGACCGCATTGTCAGCCGGGCACGAGGAAGAGATAGCAGAAGCCGTCTGCGAGATCGCCGTCCTTCTTGCGCAAGCCATCCACCAGATCGATCCCGACGCAGCCCAAAGGATGAACTTCGCCGCAGGCAAGGCGTATAATCGCCATCTCGGGCAGGATCAGAAACTCGCCGCGGACCTGATGTACCGTTTCGGACGCGCCTTGGTCGACCGCTCGCTCTTCCCGAGCGCCGAGGACGCAAACGACCAGCTCAATTGACTGAATGCCGTTCGCCGGGAAGGTCGAGCGAAAAGGCGGGGATCGCGACATCGAACTCGTGTCCCGCTTCGTCGCGCATCGTGTAATCGCCGACCATGAAGCCGGACGGCGTCGCGAGCGGGCAACCCGACGTGTACTGAAAGCTGTCGCCGGGCTCGAGTTCGGGCTGTTCGCCGACGACGCCGGCGCCGCGCACTTCCTCGAGCCTGCCGCCGGCATCGGTGATGCGCCAGTGCCGGGAGACGAGCTTGACCGCTTTGCTTCCGTGATTGGCGATCGTGACCCGATAGGCCCAGAAATAGCGGCCTGCCTCCGGCTGCGAGCGCTCTTCCAAATAGAAGGGCTCGACAGTGACCTCGATTCCGCTCGTCGTCGTGCGATACATTGCCTGTTCGCATCCTTTCTTCGAAAATAACGCACGCCCTGGTCATTTTGGTGCGTGGTGCGTGAAAGTTGAAGCGAAAGTGATCGCCGCATGGCCGGTCCTTCGCCTATGACCGATCCGAGGAGAGCGGCGCGATGCTGGACGGTTGGGCAAGGGCAAGGATCGATCCGCTGCTGGATCATTTGGCGGTCAGCCTCGCGCAGCGTGGCATCACCGCAAACGCCATCACCCTTGCAGCCTTCGGCGCGGGAGTTGCAGCTTTCGTGGCCATCAGCCTCGAAGCCTATCTGCTGGGTCTCCTGCTGCTTCTCGCCAGCCGCCTCGGCGACGGTCTCGACGGCGCGGTTGCGCGCCACACGCAGAAGACGGATTTCGGCGGATATCTCGACATCGTGCTCGACTTTGCCTTCTACGGGCTGATCCCGCTCGGCTTCGTGCTGGCCGATCCGGCCCCCAATTCCATTGCCGGCGCCGTTCTCATCCTGTCCTTCTACGTCAATGGCGCAAGCTTTCTCGCCTATGCCGTGATGGCGGAAAAACGCGGCCTGTCGACGGATGCAAGGGGGGAAAAGTCGCTGTTCTTCACGACAGGGCTGGCCGAAGCGACCGAAACGATCTGCTTCTTCGTCGCATTCTGCCTGTTTCCCGAATGGTTTGCGGTATTGGCGCTCCTTTTTGCCGCGCTTTGCTTTTATACAGCGCTTTCGCGCATCATCATCGCCGGGCTGACTTTCGGCAACAGGTCTTGATCCCGAGCAGGCAAATTAAACTTTATTCTACCTGAGATTGAGACTGGACAATGCCTCACGCTAAACCTAACGTTGCACGAAAGTGCGGTTTGGTGGGGGCGAACGGGCTTTGGTGACACGCGCAACGGGATGCCCGCGGGACAGCCATATCCTGCGCGGGACTGCTTAGTCATGCTTGAGGACGCAGCCGGCGGCGCCTCCATCGACGATGCCTTCACCTCGCAACGTTCGACCAGAAGAACACAATTCAAGGAGCCGGCGCCATCCGAGCTTTCGCCGTGGCTGCGCCTTGCGCAGGCACTGCGAATTGCGCCCGCCGACCTCGTGGAAGCGTCGGCACGGTGCAGGACGAACGGAACGAGCATCGCCGCGGAACTGATCGCCGCCCAGGTCATAACCGAGGAAGGCTATTGCCGTGCGCTTGCCGCGCTGCTGGACCTTCCCTTCCTCGAACAGGTCGAGCCATCCCTGGTCGTCATGCGCAAGACGGTTCGCTTTGAGGCGCTGTCGAGAGACGGGGACCTGCCGCCCATCTTCTATTATTCGCACGAACAGCCCCTGCTGCTGATCGCGCCCCTGAACGCCTCCCTCGACGATCTTTTGCGATTGACGAACGGCAAGCCCGAACTTCGGCGCCGGTTGCGGATCGTCACGCCGGGCATTCTGCGAAAGGCGATCCAGGCCCGCAGCCGGGCCTCCCTCATGCGCAGGGCCGTTTCCGGACTGGCGGAGGCTGCGCCGTCTTTTTCCGCGCGCACCGTGATGACCGGCCATCAGGGTTTCGTTCTGGGGCTGCTCGTCACCGGCCTTGCAACGCTCGCCATCTTCGAATTCCAGCGCCTGGCGACGGTGCTGCACGTCGCCGGCAGCCTGGCCTTCCTGGCCTGCGTTCTCCTGCGCGTAGCCGCAGCGATGACGGCGAGGCCGCTGAAACTCGCCCGGCTCGATCCCGGCGCTTGCGCGCAGGTGCCGATCTATTCCGTTCTGGTGGCGCTCCGAAACGAGGCCGAGATCGTTCCCGAACTGCTCGTCGCCCTGGGCAAGATCGACTGGCCGCGCTCCAGGCTGGAAATCAAGCTCGTCTGCGAAAGCGACGACCCGAAGACCCACGCCGCGCTCGCCGCTCACGAATTGCACCCATGCGTCGAGGTGATCGTCGTGCCGGTGGGCAATCCGCGCACGAAACCGAAAGCGCTGGCCTACGCCCTGCCCCAGTGCAAGGGCGAGTTCGTCGTGCTCTACGACGCCGAAGACCGGCCGCATCCCATGCAGTTGCGCGAGGCATGGGACCGGTTCCGCCGCGAGGGCCCCGATCTTGGCTGCTTGCAGGCGCCTCTCGTCATTTCGCGATCAAGGCCCCTTTTGCCCCGTCTGTTCGCACTGGAATATGCCGCGCTCTTTCGCGGGCTGCTGCCGCGGCTGGCCTCCTGGAATGCGCTGGTGCCGCTCGGC
Source organism: Mesorhizobium sp. YIM 152430 (assembly GCF_029210365.1). Taxonomy (GTDB): domain Bacteria; phylum Pseudomonadota; class Alphaproteobacteria; order Rhizobiales; family Rhizobiaceae; genus Aliihoeflea. The sequence continues at coordinate 506,819 of NZ_JARGES010000018.1, read as the reverse complement.
GGGACGTCCAACCATTTCCGGCGCGAAGCGCTCGACACCGTCGGCGGCTGGGATCCCTACAACGTCACCGAAGATGCCGATCTGGGACTGAGGCTGACGCGCCATGGCTATCGTGTCGGCATGATCACCCGGCCGACGCACGAGACAGCGCCGGTCGACTATGACACATGGCTGCCGCAACGCACGCGCTGGTTCAAGGGCTGGATGCAGACCTGGCTCGTCCACATGCGCTCGCCGCGCGCCCTGCTGCGCGATCTGGGCTTCGGCAATTTCGTGCTGATGCAGGTGCTGTTCGCGGGAATGGTTCTTTCCGCGCTGGCACATGTGTTCTTCGTCATCACGATCGTCGCGCTCGGCGCGACCTTCGCGCTCAAGGGCGCGCTGCCCACGCATCATACGGCGATCCTCGCCCTTGACATCTTCAACGTCACAGCTGGCTATGCCGCTTTCCTTCTCCTGGCACGACGCACGCTTTCACCTGCCGAACGGCCCGGGTTCTGGAGCGCGGCGTTCGCCACGCCGCTTTACTGGCTCGCCCTGTCGCATGGCGCGTGGCGTGCGGTCTGGCACCTCATCCGCCGTCCCCATCACTGGGAAAAGACCCCGCATCCGCCGAGCCGTGTTCTGGTGCGGCCTCCCCAGAGCGAGACGATCACCGCGGCAGCGGCGATGCCGCTCGATAGTCAGAGATGATGCGCGCATCGAGCGTCTCGATCGCATCCAGATCGCGCCCTTCGTAAGGCAAGGTCCGCAGGATGCGGGCCATGACCGCGAGCCGTGCCCGCCGCTTGTCGTTCGCCCGCACGACGATCCAGGGCGAAACCTGACTATGCGTCCGTTCCAGCATCGCGTCCCGCGCGGCGGTGTAATCGTCCCAGCGCGACATGCCCGCCACGTCGATGGGCGAGAATTTCCACGTCTTCAACGGATCGTGCCGGCGGTCGTGAAAACGCTTGAGCTGGGTTTCGTGCGAGATGTTGAGCCAGAACTTGAAGAGATGGATGCCGTCATCGACGAGCGTTGCCTCGAAGGTGGGCACCTCACGAAAGAATTTCTCGGTTTCCGCCGGCGTGCAAAAGCCCATCACCGGTTCGACCACGCCGCGATTGTACCAGGAGCGATCGAAGGTGACGAACTCGCCATCGGTCGGGAAATGGGCGACGTAGCGCTGGAAATACCATTGGCCGCGCTCGACCTCGGACGGCTTCGTCAGGGCGACGTTTCGTGCCGTTCGAGGGTTCATGTAGCGGCGGATGACGAAGATCATGCCGCCTTTGCCGGCTGCGTCGCGTCCCTCGAACAGGATCATCACACGCTCGCCGGTTTCCTGCAGCCAGTATTGCAGCTTGACGAGTTCGACCTGCATCTTTTCGAGCGCGGCCTCGTAAGCCTTCTTGTCCATGCGCCCGGAATAGGGGAAATCGTCCGCCGTCAGGTGATGGTCTTCGATCCAGTCCGGCAGGTCGGGACCGTCGATGTCGAACACCCGCTCCTTGCCGCGCACATCGAGGCGCAGCGGGGCAATCGGATCGCCGGGCAAAAGCGTCGCAATCATCGGATATCCTTTCGATTTGCGGGGTTCATGCTATGTGGGGGCAAGGTTCCGGTCCAGCCGAAGTTGAGCAAGGGGCAAAGGTGGCAAGCGACAATTCCGCATCGCTTTCGTCGGCCAGGCGGCTTGCCGCGCGCTGGCGTATGCGCCTGCGCGACCAGGCGCTTGTGATTGCCATATCGCTGGCAGCCGTGGTGCTGATGTCGGTCATTGCCGAGCGCCTCTTCCTCGGCCTTGTCGCCGCGATCGCGATCCTGGTCGCGGCATTCCTGCCAAGCCGCGCGCCGCGGGCGCAGACGGTCGTGGGGACGCCCGCCGGCCCTTCCGGTCGCAACCTGGAACGCGAAGCCCATCCGAGCGGCCTGGAACTGGCTGCAGCGATCGGCGAGCCGCTGATCGTGTGCGACGGGAACGGCGTCGTGCTGATCGCCAATGCAGCCGCTTCGCTCGCCTTCGGCCAGATCCAGCCCGGCGAACTCGTCGCGCTGAGGTTTCGCAGCCCGGAAATGCACGACGTCGTCGAAGCCGCGCTGGCCGGCAGCCATGTCCGCCCCATCGATTATGCAGAACGCGTTCCCATCGAACGAAGCTTCAAGGTGAGCGTGACGCGAATCGGCGAGGACGGCCGCTTCGCACTTCACTTCCGCGACCAGAGCGAGACACGGCGCATCGACCGGATGCGGGCCGACTTCATCGCCAATGCCAGCCACGAACTGCGCACGCCGCTCGCCTCGATTTCGGGCTTCATCGAGACGCTGCGCGGACCGGCGCGCAACGATGCCGAGGCGCGCGAGCGCTTCCTCCAGATCATGCACACGCAGACCGGCCGCATGGCGCGGCTGATCGACGATCTTCTTTCGCTCTCGCGGCTGGAAATGAAGCCGCTCGCCGGTGCGGGAGCGGTGGTCGACCTTGCTGCGCTCGCGCGCGAGGTGACGGATTCGCTCGGCCAGATGATCCGCGACAACGAGATGGCGCTGACGCTCGATCTGCCGGACGAGCCCGTCCGCGTCCTGGCAAATGCCGACGAGATCGTGCAGGTCGTCGAAAACCTCGTCGAGAATGCCTGCAAATACGGCCAGTCCGGCAAACGGCTCGACATCGCGGTTTCGAGCGACCGTGACGAAGCGGCGCTTTGCGTCCGCGATCATGGACCGGGCATCCCGGCCGAGCATATTCCGCGCGTGACGGAGCGGTTCTACCGCGTCGATGTGGAAAACAGCCGGGCGCAAAAGGGAACGGGCCTTGGTCTTGCCATCGTCAAGCATATCCTGACCCGCCACAAGGGCAGGCTGACAATTCGTTCGACACCCGGTGACGGCGCGGCCTTCACCATTCACCTGCCGCTCGCCAAGGACCAGACCGCCCAATGATGCGCGCCGCCATTCCTGCCCTTTTGCTTGCTACCATTACGTTCCAGGCGACGGCGCAAAGCCCCCGGATTCCCAGCTTCTGGGACGCGCGCGAGCGCATCGAGCGCCCTCAGATTGCCGATCTGCCGCGCCTCCGTTTCCTGACGACCGTCGATTTCCCGCCATTCAATTCGCTCGACGCCAACAACCAGTTGATCGGCTTCCATGTCGACCTTGCGCGCGACATCTGCCGGCAATTGTCGCTCGACGCGGTCTGCCAGATTCAGGCGCTGCCGTGGGACGAACTCGTTCCGGCGCTCGAGAACGGCGATGGCGAGGCGATCATCGCCGGCCTCGCGCCGACGGCGGAACTGCGCGACCGCTTCGCCTTCACGCGCCCCTATCTCAAATTTCCCGCGCGCTTCGTGGCGGGGCGTTCGACCAGCCTGTCCGAGCCGCTGCACCGGTCTATCGGGGGCAAGCGCGTCGGCGTCGTCGCCGACTCGGCGCACGAGGCGCTGCTGGACGCACAATTTCCCGATGCCGAGGCGATACCGTTCTCCCGTGCGGACTGGATGCTGCGCGACCTGAAGGCCGGACGCATCGACGCGGCGTTCTCGGACGGGATGCGGATCGCCAACTGGCTCGCCGGCGACGAGCCCGAGGATTGCTGCGTTTTCGTCGGCGGGCCCTATCTCGCGCCCGATTATCTCGGCCAGGGGTTGTCGATCGCCGTGACACGGGGGAATGCGGACCTGGCGACCGCCTTCGATTCCGCCCTTCGCGAAATCGACGCCAGCGGCCGCTTCGCCGAGCTTTACCTGCGTTATTTTCCGGTGAGCTTTTTCTAATCTAGCTCAGTCGTCGATGCGATGACGGATGGCGGCAGCGCGCTCGATGGCGGCGGCGGCGAGCGGATCGATGGAGAAGCGCGCCTTGACGATGTCGAGGATGCGGTCTTCCTCCTCGCGGATGTCAAGGTCGATCGCCGCGACGTCGACGGCGAGTGCATAGGCCGTCTCGCGCAGGCGCGGCGTCAGCGCATTGCGGATCGCCTCCAGCACTTCGGGCAGGCCACCCTCGGCAGCGAGCGCCCGCTGGCAGTTCTGTGCGACACGCAGCGTTCCAGCCTGGTCGAACCCGGCGAAGAGCGGCAGGGTACGCACGATCGCGCCGATGCGCGCGAGTTCCTCGTCGCCCATGTCGCGGTCGGCGGCCGAGGTGATGACCATGATGTAGACCATCGCCTCCTGCGGCGACAGGCTGGGCGCAGCCTCCCGGACGCGGTGGGCCTCTTCGGGTTTCGTCTTCGCCATGGGTTTCGCCTTTCGTGGGATCGGCCTCAAATCTAGGAAGAGCGGAGCTTCACCGCAATGCAAACGGCCGCGCGGCCCCGCCAAAGATTGACGCTTGCCTTGCACCCGCTTAGACCATGCCCGCCCGCGTGCGGGCTTTTCAGAAACCGGATATCGACAACATGGCGACCTCAGGATCGAACGCGCTGCATTTGACCCCGGAAATTATCGAAGCGGCGAAGGCATCGAAAGCCTGGCCGTTCGAGGAAGCGCGCAAGATCGTCAAACGCTACGAGGGCAAGGACTGGCCGCAGACCATCCTGTTCGAGACCGGCTACGGCCCGTCCGGCCTGCCGCATATCGGCACGTTCGGCGAGGTGGCGCGCACCTCGATGGTGCGCCATGCGTTCCGCATCCTGACCGAGGACAGGGTGGCGACGAAGCTGCTCTGCTTCTCCGACGACATGGACGGGATGCGCAAGATCCCCGACAACGTGCCGGATCGCGCCGCGCTCGAGCCGCACATGCACAAGCCGCTGACCGCCGTGCCGAACCCGTTCGGCGGCGACTATGCGAGCTTCGCCGACCACAACAACACCATGCTGTGCCGCTTCCTCGACACGTTCGGCTTCGACTACGAGTTCGCCAGCGCGACGCAGTACTACAAGGCCGGCCGGTTCGACCAGGTTCTGCTTTTGGCGGCCAAGCGCTTCCAGCAGATCATGGAGGTGATGCTGCCGACGCTCGGGGCCGAGCGCCAGGCGACCTACAGCCCGTTCCTGCCGATCTCACCGACGACCGGCCGCGTGCTCTACGTGCCGATGAAGAAGGTCGACCCGGAGGCCGGCACCATCACCTTCGACGACGAGGATGGGACCGAGACGACGCTGCCCGTCACGGGCGGCGCGGTTAAACTGCAATGGAAGCCCGATTTCGGAATGCGCTGGGCCGCGCTCGGCGTCGATTTCGAGATGTTCGGCAAGGATCACCAGACCAACGCGGTGATCTATGACCGGATCTGCGAAATCCTCGACGGCAAGGCGCCGGAGCATTTCGTCTACGAACTGTTCCTCGACGAGAACGGCCAGAAGATCTCCAAGTCGAAGGGCAACGGGCTGACCATCGACGAATGGCTGACCTATGCGCCGACCGAAAGCCTCGCGCTCTACATGTTCCAGCGGCCGCGGCAGGCGAAGAAGCTCTATTTCGACGTCATTCCGCGCGCGGTCGACGAATATTACCAGTTCCTCGCCGCCTATCCGCGGCAGGACTGGAAGGAGCGGCTCGGCAACCCCGTCTGGCACATCCATGACGGCAACCCGCCGCAGATCCAACTGCCGGTGACCTTCGCGCTGCTGCTCAACCTCGTCTCGGCGTCGAACGCGCATGACAAGGCGGTGCTGTGGGGCTTCATCTCGCGCCATGCGCCCGGCGTGACGCCGCAGACCCATCCCGAACTCGACCGGCTGACCGCCTATGCGATCCGCTATTTCGACGACTTCGTGAAGCCTACCAAGGCGTTCCGCGCGCCCGACGAGACGGAGCGGGAGGCTCTGGCGGCGCTTTCGGACGGCCTTGCGGCGCTGCCCGCGGGAGCCGACGGTGAGGCGATCCAGAACGCGGCGCTCGACGTGGCGCGCTCGATCGAGCGCTACCAGGACCACGCCAAGAAGAGCCCGACCGGTGGGCCCGGCGTCTCGGTAGCGTTCTTCCAGATGATCTACCAGGTTCTCATCGGTCAGGAGCGCGGACCGCGCTTCGGCTCGTTCGCCGCGCTTTACGGCATCGACAATACGCGGGCGCTGATCGGTAAGGCGCTCAAGGGTGAATTGAAATAAGGTCAGTTCGAACCGGGCGCGGCGCCATGGATGCCGCGCCCGGCCTCGAGCGCCGCTTGTTCGTCGTCCTCGTAGCCGCTGCCGGGCGCCGCGCGCGCCCAGCCTTGCGCGACCAGCCACGCGGCCGGATCGGCCGGGCCGAGCTTGCAGCGGCTGACGATCGTCTCGCCGCCCGGCGTGCCAGGCACGGTGCACGCGACGGCGCGGCCACGCAGATAGTTGCGGAAGGCCGTCCGGGCATGGACGCCGCACGGCCAGGAACGGCCACCCTCCCCGCACGTTTCGTCGGCGGCGACGATCTCGATCCCTTCCAGCGCGACGCGGTGCCCTTGCGCTTCGATCGTGCCGGCATCGACGACGACCGGGCGGTGAAGCAGCGTCTCGCGCGGCGGGCGGGTCGCCGGGTCTTCCGGCGCGCCGAGCGGGCTCAACGGTTCGCGCGGGGCGACGCGCTCCAGTTGCGTGACGTCGACGGGCGGGGCCGCGATCATCGGCGCGACGGGGCGACCGACGCGTTCGGCCCTGGGAGGCGGCGGCGGCTTTTCCTCGGTAGGCCGAGTGCCGAACATCTCGGAGACGGGCGGGCCGGACGCGCGTTCGCTCTGACCCCAGCCGAACACGACGGCCCCGACCAGGACCAGGCCGCCGACACCCACGAAGAGCGCGACGGGACGCATCCTTACTGACTCGCCCAGACGATCCGTGCCATCCAGACGATCTCGTTCGCGGGGATGGAACGGTCCGGGTGCTCCGGATTGAGCGACTGGAGTTCGACGGACTTCGCGGTCTTGCGCGCGAGAATCTTGGCCGTCACCTCGCCACTGGCCGTCTTGGCGACGACGCGGTCGCCCTTGCGCAGTTGCGCGGCCGGATCGACGATCAGGACGTCGCCGTCGCGATAGAGCGGCAGCATGGAATCACCCTGCACCGTCAGCGCATAGGCACCCTCGCCCGCGCCGGCCGGCAGCGGCACCTGATCCCAGCCATGGCCGGCGGGAAAGCCCGCATCGTCGAAATAGCCACCTGCACCGGCCTGCGCGAAGCCGATGAGCGGCACCGTCGCCGGCGCCGGACGCGCATCGCCATTCGCCTTGAGCAACCCGAGCAGATCGTCGATCGACGCACCCGTCGCCTCCAATATCTTGGCCAGCGATTCGGTGGAGGGCCAGCGCGGACGACCGTCGGCGGACTGACGCTTCGACTTGTTGAAGGCGGTGGAATCGAGGCCCGCGCGCTTGGCGAGGCCCGAGGCCGACAGCGCATTGCGCGCGGCCAGCGCATCGATCGCGGCCCAGACCTTGTCATGGGAGAGCATGGCGCCACCCCGCTAGAGGAAAATATACCTTGATCGTGTTAGCGCGACACGGCCGGCTTGTCCAGCTTCATGGCCGGTAGGCGGTGCGGCCCGTCGTCAGCATGGCGTCGAGCAGATCGAGCCGGTCCTGGCCCCAGAACGGCTCGCCGTCGAGCACATAGACCGGCGCACCGACGGCGTCGCTGGCCGCGGCCGACTGCGTGTTGGACTTGCGGCTTTCCTCGACCTGCGGGGTGTCGGCGGCAGCTAGGATCGCCTCCGCATCCTGGTCTTCGGCCGTGAGGTAGGTGGCGAGCTGCGCGCGGTCGGCGATGTTCTCGTCCTTCGCCCAGACGCCCTCGTGGACGCGCCACAGATAACCGGCCGGATCGGCACCCGCTTCCACGAGCGCGATGGCGACGCGGTCGGCAAGGGCGGAATCGACGGGGAAGAATTTCGGCTCGAGATTGAGCGTCAGCCCGCGCATCTCGCGGAAGCGTTGCAGTTCGATCCGCCGGTAGCGCTGGCGAAGCGGCGTGCGCTGGCCGAGCGGGACCGAACCCGAACTCGCCCAGACGCCCATGATGTCGATCGGCTTGTAGCGGATCGTCGCGCCGTGACGCGCCGCGATCTCATGCAGCGCCTGATGGCCGAGATAGGCGTAGGGGGATGAGCCGATGAGGTAGTAGTCGATAATGCGGGTCATTTGAAGAAAGCCTCGAATACCGTGCTGTCGACCGATCGAGCAGCGTGGAGAATGCGCATGATGCGGATCAGGTCGTCGCTCGCGGAATAGTAGATGACATAGGGATGTATCGAGAGACGACGCAGGGATGAACTGCCCGTCTCGGGCGCGAGCGGGCCAATGTGGGGATGATCGCACAGTCGTTCGACGGCAACATCAAACCGCGTGAGCACGGCATCGGCCGCGCGCGGGTTTTCTGCCAGAAGGAACTCGAAGATGTCCCGGATATCTTCTCGCGCTTGCGCCGTGAAAGCGAATTCAGCGGGCAAGTCGTTCTCTCAACTCTGCCATGACGAGCCGACCGTCGATGAGTTCGCCGCGTTCCGCCTGCGCGATTCCGATGGCTATTTCATCCTGCAGCGCCAGGCATTTGTCCACGTAGTGCAACAGATTTTCGGCAAGCTGCTCCTGCATTTCGGGAGGCAGCTTCTCCGCGGCACGCAATGCCATCTCGATCTTGCTCATCGCACGCTCCGTTTCGTTCCGGTCAATTCAAGCCTGCTTCGCCAGATCGCGCAAGCCTTGATGGGAAGCGAGGAAGGCTTCTTCCTGGGGCAGGAGCGGGCGCGGGGTGGCTTCGATGCCGAGCTCGGCGATGAGTTCGTCGATCGGCACGAAGCGGCGGTTGCCGCGGTCATAGACGCCGGCGGTGGTCATGATGACGGCGGCGGTGCGGCCGTCTTCGTGCAGGAAGCGGTGGCGGCCGATCAGATGGCGGTCGGTCCAGGTCTCGACGGTGGTGACGACCTCGAAACGCTGCCACAGCTTGATCTCGCGGACATAGACCGATTGCAGCCCGCCCATCATGGGCCCCCAGCCCTTCTGGCGCGCCAGCTTCAGAAAACCGAGGCGCAGGAAGATGTCGACGCGGCCGACATCGGCCAGCATCATGTAGCGCGCATTGTTCAAATGCATGTTGCGGTCGATGTCCGACGGCAGGCAGCGGAATTTCAGACGGCTTTCGTCGCCCGGCCGGAACGGTCCGCGTGATTTCGCGGTGGCCACCATGCGCGCGAGGCGCCCCCAAACATACATGTTGACTTCCCCTCAATGAAAAGGCCGGGCGGTTGCCCGCCCGGCCGGTCGATCGCGACGACCTATCAGGCCGCCTTCTTAGCACCCGCATAGGGATCGAAACGCTGGTAGAAGGTCTCACCCTTGGCGGCCATGTCCTTCAGGAGCGCCGGCACGTCGAACTCCTTGCCATATTTCGCGCCGAGCCTTTCGGCGAGGGCGACGAAGTTCTTCACGCCCATGCCGTCGATGTAGGACAGCGCGCCGCCCGTATAGGGGGCGAAGCCGAAGGCGAGGATCGAGCCGACATCCGCCTCGCGCGGATCGGTGACGATGCCCTCTTCCATGACGCGCGCGGCTTCCAGCGCGATGACGACGAGGAAGCGCTGCTTCAGTTCCTCGACGTCGATGCTGTCGGCGTCCTGCTGCGGGTAGAGCGTCTTCAGTTCCGGCCACAGATGCTTCTTGGCCGGCTTCGCCGGATAGTCGTAGAAGCCCTTGCCGTTCTTGCGGCCGTGGCGTCCATGCGTGTCGACCATCGTGTTGATCAGTTCGAACTGCTTCGGATCGACCGCGCCCTCGCCCATGTCGCGGATGGTCTGCTTCATGATCTTCTGTGCGAGGTCGATCGCCGTCTCGTCGGTGAGCGCGAGCGGGCCGACCGGCATTCCGGCCATCTTGGCGGCGTTTTCGATCATCGCCGGCGGGACGCCCTCGATCAGCATCTTGAAGGCTTCGGCCATGTAACGCAGCACGCAGCGATTGACGTAGAAGCCGCGCGTGTCGTTGACGACGATCGGCGTCTTCCTGATCGCGCGGACATAGTCGATGGCGGTCGCCAGCGCCTTGTCCCCGGTCTTTTCGCCCATGATGATCTCGACGAGCATCATCTTGTCGACCGGCGAGAAGAAGTGGATGCCGATGAACTGGTCGGGCCGTTTCGAGTTCTTCGCCAGACCGGTGATCGGAATGGTCGAGGTGTTGGAGGCGAAGATCGCGCTGTCGGCGATGACGGCCTCGGTCTTCTCGGTCGCGCCCTTCTTGACCTCCGAATCCTCAAACACGGCCTCGATGACGAGATCACAGCCTTCGAGCTTGGCATAGTCGTCAGTCGGAGTGATGAGCGAAAGGAGCTTCTTCTTGTCCTCATCGCTGGCGCGGCCCTTCTTGATCGCGCCGTCGACCAAATTTTCCGAATGAGCCTTGCCCTTTTCGGCCGACGCCATGTCGCGGTCAAGGAGGACGACCGGGATGCCGGCCTTGGCCGTGACATAGGCAATGCCCGCGCCCATGAAGCCGGCGCCGAGAACGCCGATCTTGGAGAACCTGGACGGCTCGACACCGGCCGGCCGGCGCGCGCCCTTGTTCAGTTCCTGCAGCGAGATGAAGAGCGAACGGATCATCATCGCCGCTTCGGTCGAGCGCAGGATCTCGGTGAAGTAGCGCTGCTCGATCTTGAGCGCCGTGTCGAAGGGCACGAGAAGGCCCTCATAAGCGCATTTCAGGATCGCGGACGCTGCCGGATAGTTGCCATAGGTCTCGCGGCGCAGGATGGCGATCGCCGGGGGCCAGAGGTTCGCGCCGGCAGCCGAATAGACCGGGCCGCCGGGCAGCTTGAAGCCCTTTTCGTCCCAGGGCTGCGTTGCCTTGAGGCCGTTCCTGATCATACCCTTTGCGGTCTCGACCAGTTTGTCGGGAGCGGCGATCTCGTGGATCAGGCCCATCGACTTCGCCTTCTTGGGCGACAGGTTCTGGCCGGTCGTCAGCATCTGGAGGGCCGATTGCGGATCGGTCAGGCGCGGGACGCGCTGCGTGCCGCCGGCGCCGGGGAAGATGCCGACCTTGACCTCGGGCAGCGCCATCTTGACGCTGTCGCTATCGGCCGCGACACGACCATGGCAGGCGAGCGAGAGTTCGAACGCGCCGCCCATGCAGGTGCCGTTGATCGCCGAGACCCAGGGCTTGCCGCTGGTCTCCAGCTTGCGCCAGAGCCACGACATGCGGCCCGCGCCGTCGAAGAGCATCTTCATGGCGGCGTCGGGATCAGTCGCCTTTTCCTTGGCGAAGATGCCGAGCATCTTGTTCAGCATCGTCAGGTCGGCGCCGCCAGAGAAACTGTCCTTGCCGGAGGTGATGACCGCGCCCTTGATCGCGGCGTCGCCGGCGACCTGATCTATGATCTTGTCGAGTTCGTCCATCACCTCTTCGGTGAAGACGTTCATCGAACGGTCGGGCATGTCCCAGGTGACGAGGGCGATGCCATCGGCGTCGGTTTCGACGGTGAAGTTCTTGTAGTCAGCCATTGTCAAATCTCCTCCGCCCGGCTCAAACGCGCTCGATGATCGTTGCGGTGCCCATGCCCGCGCCGATGCAAAGCGTGACGAGTGCGGTGTTCAAATCGCGGCGTTCCAGTTCATCCAGCACGGTGCCGAAGATCATCGCGCCGGTCGCACCGAGCGGATGGCCCATGGCGATCGCGCCGCCATTGACGTTGATCTTGTCGTGCGGGATGTCGAATGCCTGCATGTAGCGCAGCACGACCGAGGCGAAGGCTTCGTTGAGTTCGAAGAGGTCGATGTCGCCAAGCTCCATACCGGCGCGCTCGAGCAGCTTTTCGGTCACGTCGACCGGGCCGGTCAGCATCAGCGCCGGTTCGGAGCCGATATTGGTGAAAGCCTTGATGCGCGCGCGGGGCTTCGACGACAGCTTCGCGCCGCCTTCCTTCGAGCCGAGCAGCACGGCCGCCGCGCCATCGACGATGCCGGAGGAATTGCCGGCATGGTGGACGTGGTTGATCGTTTCGACTTCCGGGTGGCGCTGGATGGCGACGGCATTGAAGCCGCCCATCTCGCCCGGCATCACGAAGGACGGGTTGAGCGAGGCGAGCGACTGCATGTCGGTCGAGGGGCGCATATGCTCGTCATGGTCGAGGATCGTCAGACCGTTCTGGTCCTTCACCGGCACGACCGAATTCTTGAAGTAGCCGTTCTTCCAAGCATTGGCCGCGCGCTTCTGACTCTCGACCGCGTAGGCGTCGACGTCGTCGCGGGAAAAGCCGTATTTGGTCGCGATCAGGTCGGCCGACACACCCTGCGGCATGAAATAGCCCGGCAGACCGACCGAGGGGTCCATGAACCAGGCGCCGCCCGACATGCCCATGCCGACGCGCGACATGGATTCGACGCCGCCCGCGATGACGAGCTCGTCCGAGCCGCCGGCGATCTTGGCCGCGCCGAGATTGATGGCGTCGAGGCCCGATGCGCAAAAGCGCGATAGCTGAATGCCGGGGGCCTTCATGTCGTAGCGCGCTTCGAAGGCCGAAGAGCGCGGGATCACCGAGCCGGCCTCGCCGACGGGATCGACACAGCCGAAGACTATGTCGTCGACCTGTCCCGTGTCGATGCCATTGCGGTCGCGCACGGCTTCCAGAACCTTGGCGCCGAGGCGCACCGCCGGCACTTCGTGCAGCGAGCCGTCCTTCTTGCCGCGGCCGCGCGGCGTGCGCACGGCGTCATAGACGAATACGTCAGTCATCGGGGTTCTCCTCTGATCCTCAGAACTGGGGTTCGACCGTCACATCGGTCGTGACCGAATTGGCAATGAAGCAGGCGTCATGCGCCTTGTGATGCAGATCTTCGATGGCCGCCGCGTCGCCGTCGCATTCGACGCGCGGGCGCAGCGTGACCTTCGTGATGGCCATGCGGCCATCCGCATTCTTCGCCATCACGCCTTCCGCACGATCCATATAGGAGCGGATGTCGATCTTTGCCCGTCTGGCGAAATCGAGGAACCACAGCATATGGCAGGAGGCGAGCGAGGCGATGAACATTTCCTCGGGGTCGATGGCGGCGGCATCGCTATGGGGCGCAGGCACGATGCTGGGCGACGCGGATGCCGACAGGAGGGCGCCGCCATCGAAGCGCAGTTCGTGGACTCGCGAATAGCGGCCGGCGAGGAAGTCCGCTCCGGCTTCCGGCGTCCAGTTCAATTCGGCGACGTGCTGAGACATTCCTTCTCCTCAGAGCGAGCGGGCGATCAGGAGTTTCATGATCTCGTTGGTGCCGCCATAGATGCGCTGGACCCGCGCATCGCGGAACATGCGCGCGATCGGATATTCGTTCATGTAGCCATAGCCACCGAAGAGTTGCAGGCACTCGTCGACGATCTTGTTCTGGAGGTCCGACAGCCAGTATTTCGCCATCGAGGCGGTGACCGGGTCGAGCCCGCCATTCACATGGCGCGTGACGCAGTCATTGTAAAAGACCCGGCCGATGGTGGCCTCGGTCTTGAGTTCGGCCAGCTTGAACTGGGTGTTCTGAAACTCGATCACCGCCTTGCCGAAGGCCTTGCGCTCCTTGACATAGTCGATGGTGAGCGACAGCGCGCGCTCGATCATCGCGATGGCGCCGGCGCCGATCTGAAGGCGCTCCTGCGGCAGTTGCTGCATCAACTGGACGAAGCCCTGTCCTTCCTCGTGGCCGAGTAGGTTCGAGGTCGGCACGCGCATGTCGTTGAAGAACAGTTCGGACGTGTCGTTCGACTTCAAACCGATCTTGTCGAGGTTGCGGCCGCGCTCGAAGCCGTCCTGGCCGTCGGTCTCGACGACGATCAGCGACGTGCCCTTTGCGCCGGCCGCCGGATCGGTCTTGGCAACGACGATGATGAGGTTGGCAAGCTGGCCGTTGGTGATGAAGGTCTTGGAGCCGTTGAGCAGATAGTGGTTGCCGTCCTTCTCCGCGCGGGTCTTGACGCCTTGAAGGTCGGAACCGGCGCCCGGCTCCGTCATGGCGATGGCGCCGATCAGTTCGCCCGACGCCATCTTCGGCAGCCACTTCTTCTTCTGCTCCTCGGAGCCGTAGTGGAGGATGTAGGGCGCGACGATGGAATTGTGCAGCGAGATGCCGAACCCGTCGACGCCGATATGGCCGATCGCCTCGATGATGGCGCTCTCATGGGCGTAGGTGCCACCCGAGCCGCCATATTCCTCGGGCATGGAGGCGCAGAGAAGCCCCGCCTCGCCGGCCTTCTTCCAGCTTGCGCGATCAAAGCATTCCGCCTTCTCGAATTCCTCGTAGCGCGACGCGATCTCCGTATCGAGGAACTTTTCCGCCATGTCGTAGAGCATGGCGACGTCGTCGCCGGCCCAATCGGGCTTCGGCAGGCCGAGAACGGTTGCAGGATGCGTTGCCAATTGGGTCTCCTCCGACGACCGCGCGCCCTCTTCCGGGCACGGCCAGATTGGTAGCAAAAAAGTTCAAGCCTGAACAGATCAGGCTTGAAAGCGTCGAGCTTAGAAGGCGTCCGCCGAAAGCGCCATCATGGAATCGGCGCCCGAGGAGATGCGGGCGAGATGGGCCGAGGTTTCGGGCATCAGGCGGTCCATGAAGAAGCGCGCGGTGGCGAGTTTGTTTTCGTAGAACTCGGCCGAGCCGTTGTCGCCGGCGGCGATCTTCTCCTGCGCGGTCTTCGCCATCATCGCCCACATGTAGCCGAGCGAGACGAGGCCGAAGAGGTGCATGTAGTCGGTCGAGGCGGCGCCGGCATTGTCGGGCTTGCCCATCCCGTTCTGCATGAGCCACATGGTCGCGGCCTGGAGGTCGTTGAGGCCCTTCTTCAGCGACTTGGTGTAGGGCGCCATTTTTTCGTCGGCGCGGTTGTCCTCGCAGAACGCGCCGACATCCTTGAAGAACGCCTGCACGGCGCGGCCGCCATTCTGGCCGAGCTTGCGGCCGACGAGGTCGAGCGCCTGGATGCCGTTGGCACCCTCGTAGATCTGGGCGATGCGGGCGTCGCGCACGAACTGGCTCATGCCCCACTCCTCGATATAGCCGTGACCGCCATAGACCTGCTGGGCCATGACCGCGTTGTCGAAGCCCTTGTCGGTCAGGACGCCCTTGATGACCGGCGTCATCAGGCTCATGTGGTCCTCGGCCTGCTCGCGAGCCTTTTCGTCCTCGGAGCGGTGGGCGACGTCGGACTTGAGCGCGGTCCACAGGATCAAAGCGCGGCCGGCTTCGTTGATGGCGCGCATGGTCATCAGCTTGCGGCGGATGTCGGGGTGGACGATGATCGGGTCGGCCTTCTTCTCCGGCGCCTTGGCGCCCGAAAGCGAACGGCCCTGGATGCGGTCCTTCGCGTAGACGACGGCGTTCTGGTAGGCGATCTCGGAAATCGACAGGCCCTGGAGACCGACACCGAGACGGGCTTCGTTCATCATCACGAACATGGCTTTGAGGCCGCCATTTTCCTGGCCGATCAGCACGCCTTCGGCTTCGTCATAATTCATGACGCAGGTGGCGTTGCCGTGGATGCCCATCTTTTCCTCGATGGAGCCGCAGGAGACGCCGTTCTTCTCGCCCGGATTGCCATTCGCATCGAGCTTGAACTTCGGAACGATGAAGAGCGAGATGCCCTTGACGCCTTCCGGCGCGCCCTCGATGCGGGCCAGCACCAGATGGATGATGTTTTCGGCCATGTCGTGCTCGCCGGCCGAGATGAAGATCTTCTGGCCGGAAATCCTGTAGGTGCCGTCACCGTTCGGCACGGCGCGGGTGCGCAGGAGACCGAGATCGGTGCCGCAATGCGGCTCGGTCAGGTTCATGGTGCCGGTCCAGACACCCTCGACCATCTTCGGCAGAAAGGTCTGCTTCTGCTCGTCGGAACCGTGCGCGAGGATCGCGGCGACCGCACCCTGCGTCAGGCCCGGATACATCATCAGCGCCATGTTGGCCGACGACATGTATTCGCCGATCGCCGAATGAACCGTGTAGGGTAGACCCTGTCCGCCGAATTCGGCTGGCACCGCAAGACCCATCCAGCCGCCTTCGCGATACTGGTCGTAGGCCGCCTTGAAGCCCTTCGGCGTCGTCACCGAACCGTCCTCGTGGCGGGTGCAGCCTTCCTCGTCGCCGATGCGGTTCAGTGGATGAAGCACGTTTTCAGCCAGTTTTGCGCCTTCCTGAAGGATGGCTTCCAGCACGTCCGGCGTCGCATCGGCGAAGCCGGCGAGATTGCCGTAGCGCTCATAGCCGAGAACTTCATTCAAAACGAAAAGCGTGTCCGCGACGGGCGCCTTGTAGGTCGGCATGGCAGTCCTCCGAAAGTAAGCTGAAAGCCCCTTTCCCGGTCCGGCCGGCGGGGCGCTGATCCGGAGAGGATGACTATCAAACTTTGACGTTTGCGTAAACGTCAAAGTTTGTCGCAGCCTGTGCGCGGACAAAGAAAAAGGCCGGCTTTGCGGGCCGGCCTTCGAATGAGGACTGAAGGAAGCGATCACGCGGCGTTGGCGCGCTGACGTTCCTCGACCAGAGAGGCGACGCTGTCGCGCGTCTGGCGCAGTTCGTCGATCGCCTCGTCGAGTTGGCGGCGCTGTTCCTCGAGGCGGGCGATCTGACGCTCCGACTTGTCGAGGACGAAACGGTACTGCTTCATGTTGGTGCCGTTCGGATCGTAGAGATCCATCATCTGCTTGATCTCGCGCAGCGAGAAGCCGACCTTGGTGCCGAAGGTGATGAGCTTCAGGCGTGCCAGGTCGCGATGGGCGTAAAGGCGCGTCGTGCCTTCGCGCCTGGGCTGGATCAGCCCCTTGTCCTCGTAAAAGCGCAGCGTGCGCAGGCTGACGTCGAACTTGCGCGCGACATCGCCGATGCGCATGAGTTCGCCATTCTCGTCACCCGAGACATTGGAAAAGGAGGCCACGTCCGTGCCGGCCGGCATGATGTTCATGTCAGATCCCGTGATTCTTGATTCGGTTCGCTTGTCGCGAAAATTTGTGGCGAGGCGAAGGACGCCTTCGCGAGAAAGTTTCCCCGCCTTCCGTAAGGCAAGCGAGGCATGGGGCGCGCATATAATCCGAGACGGATTGTGCTGCAAGTGCGAAACGCCCGCCTGCGCCACTTTGCGCAAGGCCGCCGCCCGCATCGGAACTCAACCTTTGGTAAGTTTGGTTAACGGCTTGTTTACCATGGATGAGGAAAGGTGACCGTCAGCGACTCACCGTGATCCGTCTCGTATCTCGTTCCTCACGGCTTGATCCTCCGGCGCCGGGACGTCGCCGGAACGTCAATGGGTCCGGCAGAGGCCGGCAGAGGGCAACGGGCGTCAGGATGACTCAGAAGCAAGCTTATCTCGATGCGTTGAACAGCGGCCGCCGGCGGCGCCCGACGACGTCCATCGAAGATCTCAATCGGACGCTGGCGGAACTTGAAACCCGAATTGCCGGGCGTTCCAAGCCGGCGGGGACCGAAGCGGCGCAAGCGCCGACGCGCCTGGCCGCCGATATGGAAATTCAGCGCCAGCATGAGGACAGCATCGAGGCCGCCGGTTCGATCGCAGCAGAACTGAAGCTTCTGCGCGAAGACCTCAATGCCAAGCTGGCGGCAGGGATCGAACGCGAATTCGCCGCCCTCAAGACGCAGATCGAAGGCGCCCGCGCCGCGCCCGCCGCCTGCCGCGCAGACGAAATCTCCGGCGAAGTCGACCGCCTTGGCGGCATGATCGACGCGCTGGCCGCCCGCGGCGGAGAGGACAATGCGATCCGCCTTCAGGCGGAAATGGAAGACATCAGGAAGGCGCTTGCCGATGTCGCGCGCGAAACGACGGCCGAAAAGCGCTGGAACGACCTCGATCGCCGGCTCGACGCCTTCGCCGGCCCCGACTCCGAACTGGTGAAGACCGTCCAAAGCCGGCTCGAGCAATTGGGCTCGGTCGTCGCGACGCTGCCGGAGCCGGCCGCCATGCACGCGCTGGACGACAAGCTCAAGGTGCTTGCCGCGGCGATGGACCGTTTCGCGCAGAAACAGGGCCCCCTCGGCGACGGCGCCCTTTCGCTGATCGACGAACGCCTCGACGAAATCTCGCGCGCCATCGCGGCCTCGGCCGGCACCGGGCGCGGGCTGATCGTCGACGGCAAGCCGTTCGAAAGGATCGAGGCCCGGATCGGCTCCCTCGCCAAGCAGATCGACGAGTTGATCGAGGATCGCCCAACCGTCGATATCGGCGCGCAGATTGCCGCCATGAGCGAGCGGATCGACGAGATCGCCGCCCGGTCCGCGATACCGCACGAGACCATGACGCGCTTGACCGAGCAGATGAGCGTCATCGCCGGCAAGGTCGATGCGATCCCCTTCTCGCCGGATCTGTCCGAAATCTTCAAGGGCGTCGAAGCGCGTTTTGCCGCCTTCTCCCAGACGGTGGACGAGCGCAGTGCAGCGGGCGCGGCCAAGAGCGAGCAGCTTTTCGCCGAACTCGACGCGCGGCTCGGCGCCCTGACCGAAAAGCTGGAAACGGTGCAGGCCGGGCAATCGCGCGACGCGCTGATGGCTGCGATGGACGAGCGGCTCGCCGTCTTCGCCGACAGCTTCGAAAAGCGGCTCGGCGGCATCTCGCAGCGGCTGGAGACCACGACCGCCACACTGGTCTCGATCGATCCCGATCTGGTGAAGAGCCTCGAGGCTCAGGTCGCAAGCCTTGCCGAAGCGATTCAGTCGCCCGCGCGGATGCCGGCCGAATTCGAGGATGTCGCGCCGCGGCTGGAACGGCTCGAACGCATCATCGCCGACAACCACGCCGCCATGCTGGAATCCGCCCGCGAGGCTGCCGAACAGGCTGCGCGCGCGATCGGGCCCGCAGGCTCGGGCGACAATAACGTCGTGCAGGGCCTTGCCGACGATTTGCGGACGCTCGAAGCGCTGGCGCGCCGCTCCGACGAGCGCAACACCAAGACGTTCGAGGCGATCCACGACACGCTTCTGAAGATCGTCGAGCGCCTCGGCGCGATGGAACATGACGCCCAGGACGAGCACGACGCGCCGCGCGTCGGCATCATGGAAACGCCATCGCTTCACGCCGATGTCGACGACATGTCGATGGACACCGCCCTTGACGCGGAGATGCCTCTCGCGAGCGAACGAGCGGCCGAGCCACCGCAGGATGCGGACCAGCCGCGCTCGATGATCGCTCGCGTTCTCGGCCGCAAACGCCGGGAACGGGACGCGGCGTCCGCTTCGGCCGCGCCGGAGCTCGAACTCGACGCGCCGATCGATCCTGCGATCGTCAACCAGCCGATCGAACCGGGCCATGGCTCGCCCGACCTCAACGCCATCATGCGCCGGGTGCGCGACGAGCGGACCGTGCAGGGCAAGGACAGCACGACGACCGATGTCGATGCCAAGGCGGATTTCATCGCCGCGGCGCGACGCGCGGCGCAGGCCGCCGCCGCAGAAGCGGAGACGCTGAAATCCGGCAAGTCCGCTGACGGTTCGCAGCGCTTCAGCCTGTCGAAGCTTCTCAAGTCCAGGAACCGCGCGGTGTCGATGGGCATCATCGCCGTGACGCTGGCTCTCGCCGGCATCCAGATCGGCAAGACGCTGACCGCAGACGAGGCGGTTGCGAGCGCCGAGCCCTCCGATCAGGTCACGCTTGGCGCGGTCGACATCCAGAACGCCGAAACGATCCCTGCTCCTGCCCAGTCGCAAAACGTCCGCGACCTGACCGCAATGGCCAAGGAACCGGCCGCCACGCCTGTCGCGAAGCCGGTGCTTGCCGCCGTGAAGGCGCCCGCCGCCGACCAGGCCCGCATCGAGACCGCGTCGATCGCCCCCGACATTCGAAATCCGGCACCAATACAGCCGACATTGCCGAACGATATCGTGAACGATGACGATGCCGGCGAGGCGCCGAGCGTCACCGCCGTTCCTCTCGAGGCGGGCAATACCGTCCTGCGCGAAGCGGCCGCGGCGGGCGATCCGAAAGCCTGGTTCGAGATCGGCAACCGCTATGCGGAAGGCCGCGGCGTCGAAGCGGACATGAAGGCGGCGGCACTGTGGTATGAGAGCGCCGCCGATGCCGGCCTCGCGCCGGCGCAGTACCGGCTTGCCAACATGTTCGAAAAGGCGACCGGCGTCGAACGCGACATCCCGCGCGCCATCGCCCTTTACGAAAAGGCGGCTGCCAAGGGCAATGCGAGCGCCATGCACAATCTGGCGGTGCTTCAAGCCATGGGCGCGAACGGGCGCACCGACAATTCGGCCGCCGCGCGCAACTTCACCAAAGCCGCAGAACTCGGCGTTCGCGACAGCCAGTTCAATCTGGCAATCCTCGCGGCCAAGGGCGTCGGCATGAAGCAGGATCTGGCAGCCGCCTACAAATGGCTCGCCATCGTCGCCGCGGCAGGCGATGCCGATGCCGCCGCAAAGCGCGACGAAGTGGCCAAGCTCTTGGCACCCGCCGATCTTGAGAAGGCGAAGAAGACCGTCGAATTGTGGAAGCCGAAAACGCTCGACGCCGAAGCCAATGCGGTCACGATCCCGGAAGCCTGGACCGAGGACATGGAAGCGACCGCAAGCACCGATCTCGGCGCCGCCATCAAGCGGGTGCAGGCAATCCTCAACGCCCATGGCTACGATGCCGGCAATCCCGACGGCATCATCGGCGCCAGGACGACTTCCGCCATCGCAGCCTTCCAGAAGGATAACCAGATGGAGCCGACGGGGCGGATCGACGAACCGCTGGTGCGCGCGCTTCTGGCGCTCGGCTGACGCTTTCCGGCATCACTTCGGCAGCCGTCGCGCCCGCTCGTTCCGGCGGGCGCAACTTTTTGCGGCAATGTCGCTCCAGCGGTTTGACTTCGCCTTTTTCAAAGCGCAAGAACGACATGCTTCGACCATGAAATCCAAGGGAAATCTCCCTTCCCGAACAGTCAGCGAGATGAGCCGGTGGGCATCTATCTCCCGATCGCCGAATTGTCCGTCAACATGCTGGTTCTGCTCGGCATGGGATGGGCGGTCGGGTTTCTGTCGGGTATGTTCGGGGTCGGCGGCGGGTTTCTCATCACGCCGCTCCTGATCTTCTACAACATCCCTCCGGCGATTGCCGTCGCGACGGGCGCCAACCAGGTCGTCGCCTCGTCGGTCTCGGGCGTTCTCGCGCATGTGAAGAAGGGCACGCTCGACTTCAAGCTCGGCACGGTGCTTCTTCTGGGCGGCATATTCGGCTCGACCATCGGCGTCTTCGTCTTCGCCTTCCTGCGCGGTCTCGGCCAGCTCGATCTGGTCGTCTCGCTGCTCTATGTCGGGCTGCTCGGCACGGTCGGCGGACTGATGCTGGCCGAAAGCATCCGCGCGCTGCGGCGCGCCAAGGGGGGACAGGTCGCAAGCCTGCGCAAGCCTGGCCAGCACAACTGGATCCACCGCCTGCCGCTGAAGATGCGGTTTCGCACCTCGAAGCTCTTCGTCAGCGTGATCCCGGTCCTGGGCCTCGGCGCCGTGATCGGCTTTCTTGCGTCGATCATGGGCGTCGGCGGCGGGTTCATCATGGTGCCGGCATTGATCTATCTCTTGAAGGTGCCGACCAATGTCGTCATCGGCACATCGCTGTTCCAGATCATCTTCGTCGCGGCCTACACCACCATCGTCCATGCCGCGACGAACCAGGCCGTCGACATCGTCCTCGCCTTCCTGCTGATGGTGGGCGGGGTGGCGGGCGCGCAATATGGCGCGCGCGCCGGTCAAAAGCTGCGCGGCGAACAATTGCGCGCGCTGCTCGCGCTGCTCGTCCTGATGGTCGCCGGACGTCTTGCCGTCGACCTCTTCGTGCCGCCGGCAAGCCCTTATTCGCTGGCGACTGTGGGGGGCCTGTGATGCGCGCGCTGTTTGCTGCCCTCATGCTTTTCATGGCGGCGACCGCCGCGCAGGCGCAGGACCCCAATGCGCCCGAATCCTTCCAGATCGGCCTTTCGACCAACCGCGTTGCCATCTCGTCGGATTTTTCGGGCGCGGACCTGACGATCTTCGGCGCCCTCGACAATGCCGACCAGATGCTCGCGCGGCAGGGGCGCTACGACATCGTCGTCGTCCTCGAAGGACCAGCCCGGCCGATCGTCGTGCGCAAGAAGAACCGGGTGCTGGGCGTCTGGATCAACACGCAGTCGCAAAGCTTCACCAGCGTTCCGGTGTCCTATTCGGTGTCGAGCACGCGGCCCTTGCAGGACGTGACGCAGCCCGCCGTCTACCGCCAGTTGGCGTTGGGTTCGGAAAACATCTTCCTGCGTGCCGTAGAGGAGGAAGGGCGGCGCGACCCGGATAAGGTGGCCGAGTTCACCGCTGCGCTGCGCGAGCAGAAACGCGCGGCGGGGCTCTACAGCGAGCGCATTGGCGGCGTGCAGTTCCTGTCGCCCAGCCTCTTTCGCGCCACGGTGGCGCTCGCTCCAAACGTGCCGGTCGGCACGCATCGCGCCCGCGCGTTCCTGTTTCGCAACGGCACGTTCGTCAAGGAAACCTCGGCACAGCTCACCATCGTCAAGGCGGGCCTCGAACAGCGCATCTATCGCACAGCGCAGGAAAACGGGCTGCTGTTCGGAATCTTCGCCGTCTTCCTTGCCGTCGTCACCGGCTGGCTCGGCCGGATGATCTTCAAGCGCGATTAATCGGCACGCAAAAGACGCCGGTCCATCGGATAGACGCGATTGGTGCCGAGCATGTGGGCGACGAAATTTTCCGGGCAGAAGAGATTCGCGAAGGCGCGGTCGAGGACGTTGAGCGCGCCGGTGAACGCGCCGAAGGCGGGCATGATCAGCCGGTTGTCGTCGGCGGCGAAGCAGCGGCGGCGCACCGAGCGGCCGCGCTGGACGATGCGTGCGCCGGGATGGAGATGACCGGCGATTTCACCTGCGAGCCGCCCCGCCGAGGGTTCGTGGCGGAAGACGACGCTGCCGATGCCGAGTTCCTGCACAGTCGCGCCGGGCAGGTCCGCCGGTTTTTCGGGGTCGTGATTGCCGGCGACCCAGAACCAGTCGCGGCCTTTCATCAGCGCCAGAAGCTGGTCGCGGTAGATTGCCGGCATCCGCGCGGCGCCGCCGATGTCGTCGAAACTGTCGCCGAGCGAGACGACCATCGCCGGATCGTAGTCGGCGATGACCGCGCCGAGGCGTGCGAGCGTCGCGGCGGTGTCGTAGGGCGGCAGCATGTAGCCGCGGCGGGCGTGGCGCGAGCCCTTCTCAAGATGAAGGTCGGAGACTGCGAGCAGGCGCATTTCGGGGAACCAGGCGACACCGCGCGCATCACAGACCACGCGCTCGCCGTGCACCGCCGTTTCGCTCGTCGCCGAAAACCGGCTCTGCGCCTTGAAGTTCATTGCGTACCCATCGCCTCGTCGATCAGACTGTCCGCGGCCTCGCCCAGGAGTTCGTCCTCGGCCCCGCCCGCCACGCGCTCCTTGCCAATCTCGAGCATGACCGGCACGGCGAGCGGCGAAATGCGCGGAAGGTCCTTATGCATGATTCGACCCTTCACCCGCGAGAGCATCTCGCCAAGCCTCCTGACATCGAGGAGCCCGCTTGCAGCGTCCGCGCGCGTCGCGCGCAGCAGGATGTGATCGGGATCGTGGTTGCGCAGGACATCGTAGATCAGATCCGCCGACACCGTCACCTGCCGGCCGGATTTCTCCTTGCCGGGATGACGGCGCTCGATCAAGCCGGCAATCACGGCGCAATTGCGGAAGGTGCGCTTCAACAGCCAGCTATCGGCCAGCCAAGCGTCGAGGTCGTCGCCCAGCATGTCCTCGTCGAAGAGTTCGCCGAAGGTGAGCTTGCCCGAGCGATGGAGCGAACCCATGTCGCGCAGGCCCCAGATCGCGATGGCGTAATCGGTGGCGACGAAACCGAGAGGTCGAGCGCCGCCGCGCTCCAGCCGGCGCGTCAGCAACATGCCGAGCGTCTGGTGCGCAAGACGACCTTCGAAAGGATAGGCGACCATGTAGAAGCGGTTGCCGCGCGGAAAGGTTTCGATCAGGAGATCGTCGCGGCTCGGCAGCACGGACTTCGACTTCTGGATCGTCAGCCATTCGGAAACCTGTTCGGGAAGGCGATGCCAGCAAGACGGATCGGCGAGCATGGCGCGCACCTCGGCTGCCAGATAGGTCGAGAGCGGAAACTTGCCGCCGCCATAGGATGGGACCAGCGCATCGGCGCCCGGCGCGGGCGTGACGTAGCACTCGTTCTCGCGGATGCCGGCAAAGCGGACGACCTGTCCGGCGAAAATGAAGGTGTCGCCCGGCGTCAGCGTCTCGAGGAAATACTCCTCGATCTTGCCGAGCGAATAGCCGCCAGCCAGCGCGCTTTTCGTCTTGCCGCGCACGAGGCGGATGTTGAGCATCGGCGCCTCGACGATGGTGCCGACATTGAGGCGGTATTGCTGGGCGATCATCGGGTGCGAGACGCGCCAGCGGCCGTCCTTCATCTGGCGGATGCGGGCGAAGCGCTCATAGGTCCGTAGTGCGTAGCCGCCGGTCGCGACGAAATCGACGATGCGGTCGAAGGTCTCGCGGTCGAGCGCCGCATAGGGGGAAGCACTGACGATCTCCGCGTAGAGGTCGTCGGCGAAGAAGGGCTCGGCGCAGGCCATGCCCATGACGTGCTGGGCGAGAACGTCCAGTCCGCCCTCGCCCACCGGCGGCGTGTCCTGCGCGCCGAGATAGTTGGCGTCGAGCGCGGCCTGGCATTCCAGCACCTCGAAGCGGTTGGCCGGAACGAGGATCGCGCGGCTCGGCTCGTCCATGCGGTGGTTGGAGCGGCCGATGCGCTGGGCGAGCCGGCTTGCGCCCTTCGGCGCGCCGACATGGACGACGAGATCGACATCGCCCCAGTCGATGCCGAGATCGAGCGTGGAGGTAGCGACGATGGCGCGAAGGCTGTTCGTCTCCATCGCCTTTTCGACGCGCCTTCGCTGGCCGACATCGAGCGAACCGTGGTGGAGCGCGATCGGCAGCGTGTCGGCATTGACGTGCCACAGCTCCTGGAACAGACGCTCGGCCTGGCTGCGCGTGTTGACGAAGAGCAGCGTCGTGCGGTGCGCCTTGATTGCCTCGTAAACGTCCGGGATCGAATATTGCGCCGAGTGCCCGGCCCAGGGCACGCGCTCGGCGGATTGCAGGATGGTGATATGCGGCTTCGCGCCGCCGGCAACGGTGATCAGGTCGGCCATGTCGCCGGGCGGGTTCTGGCTGACGAGCCAGCGGCGCAACTCATCCGGCTCGGCCACCGTCGCCGACAGGCCGATGGTGCGCAGGTCCGGCACGAACTTGCGCAGGCGCGCGAGGCCGAGCGACAGGAGCTGGCCGCGCTTGGAGGTGACCAGCGCATGGAGTTCGTCAAAGATCACATAACGCAGATCGGCGAAGAAGCGCTCGGCATCCTTCGAGGCAAGCATCAGCGCGAGTTGCTCGGGCGTCGTCAAAAGGATGTCGGGCGGCGCCTGCTTCTGGCGCTGGCGCTTGTGGGCGGGCGTGTCGCCGGTGCGCGTCTCCATCGAGACCGGCAAAGCCATCTCGGCGACCGGCCGCGTCAGATTGCGCTCGATATCGACGGCCAGCGCCTTGAGCGGCGAGAGGTAAAGCGTGTGAAGTCCCTGTCCTGCCGCGCCGGGCTTGCGCTTGCCGCGCCGCGCCAGATCGACCAGTGACGGCATGAAGCCGGCCAGCGTCTTGCCCGCGCCGGTCGGCGCGATGAGCAGGACGGAACGGCCGGCTTCCGCGCGGGCGAGAAGGTCGAGCTGATGCGCGCGCGGCTGCCATCCGCGCATAGCGAACCAGCGCGAAAAGGCCTCGGGCAGCAGTGTCGCGCGTTCGAGCGCGCGGTCGTCGAGACGTCGGTTCACGGACCAGATGTAGCGTCGGGCCGGCGACGCGCCAAGGTCAGTGCGGGTGCGCGTCGAGCGCCGGCACGTCGTCGAGCGTCGCGTCCAGCCATACGGACTGTGTCTTGCGCTCGGCGACAACGATCAGACCGGCGACATCGGTACCGCGGTCACGGCGGATGATCGCATCGTCCATCGCGACGAGATCGAAGCCGGTGTCGGACAGAAGGCGGCGCAGATAATCGGGCGCGTGGGCGTAGCGGCGGGATTCGCCGAGGTGGAGATCGCCCGCGCCATCGTGGCGTTCGACGGAAAAGGCGAAGAGGCCGCCCGGCACGAGCGCGGCCGCAACTTGCGCGAAAACACGCTCCAGCCGGCCGACATAGAGGAAGACGTCGGCGGCGGTGACGAGGTCGGCCGAATTGCGCTCGGGCTCGAAGGTCAAAAGGTCCTGTCGCGCCAGCCGGTCGTAGACGCTCTTGGCGCGCGCCTTCTTCAGCATGTTTTCCGACAGGTCTCCGCCTTCGAGGAAGCTCGCCATCGCGCGCAGGCGCTCGCCCATCAGGCCAGTGCCGCAGCCGAGGTCGAGCGCATGGGCGAAGCTTGAGCGTCCCGTCGCACACAGGGCCTCCGCGATCAGCTCCGGCACGCGGTAGCCCAGCTTCTGCACCAGTTCGACTTCGAACTTGCCGGCATACTGATCGAAAAGCGTTTCGGCGAAGGCGCTCGAAATGCCGCCGGCATTCTCGATGGCGCCGACGAGTTCGAGCTTCAGGGCACTGCCAAGTCGGTCGGCCGGGTCGAGCCGCAGCGCCTCGCGCCAGGCATCCGCCGCGGCCGCGATTTCGCCGGTCGCTTCGTGCATTTCGCCGAGGCGGAACCAGCCCGTCGCCCAACCGGGCGCAAGGTTCATCGTCTCCGCCATCAGTTCCGATGCGGCGGCACGGTCGCCGGAGGCGAACAGCATCTCGGCATAGTCGGCACGGCGGTCGGCGGCGGCGTCGCCGGACGAATACAAAATGGGCTTCATGTTCGAAGGGGCTCGCGACCCATGATCGGGCGCGCGGCTTATCTGCCAATTTCGCAGCTTTCGCAATCCCTTTCCGAGGGGCCCGGAAATCCTATCTGTTGGGAACCATGAACCCGCATCAATTGCTGATCCCGCGTCCCGAAGGCCTCTATTGCCCGCCCGGCGATTTCTTCATCGATCCAGTGCGTCCGGTCGGGCGCGCGCTGATCACGCACGGCCATTCGGACCATGCGCGGCCGGGCCATGCAAACGTGCTGGCAACGCCGCAGACGCTCGACATTATGGGCATCCGGTATGGCGAGCATTTCGCGGGCTCATCGCAGCCGATCGACTTCGGCCAAAGCCTCGACATCAAGGGCGTGCGCGTCTCGTTTCATCCGGCGGGGCACGTGCTCGGTTCGGCGCAGATCGCGGTCGAAAAGGACGGGCTGCGGATCGTCGCCTCGGGCGACTACAAGCGAAGGCCGGATGCGACGGCGCAGGAATTCGAGCCGGTCGAGTGCGACGTCTTCATCACCGAGGCCACCTTCGCCCTGCCCGTCTTCCGCCATCCCGACGACAAGGCGGAGATCGCGCGGCTCCTGAAATCCGTCCGCCAGTTTCCCGAACGCGCGCATCTCGTCGGCGCCTATGCGCTCGGCAAGGCGCAGCGCGTCATCAAGCTCATTCGCCAGGCGGGCCATAACGAACCGATCTACATCCATGGCGCGCTACAGAAGCTGTGCGACTATTATCAGAGCCAGGGTATCGACCTTGGCCCGCTCGAACCGGCGACGATCGAGCGCGGGTCGAAGGCGCAGTTCGCCGGCGCCATCGTGGTCGGCACACCGTCCGCCTTCGCCGACCGCTGGGCGCGGCGGTTCCCAGACCCCGTCGCCTCCTTCGCCTCGGGCTGGATGCGGATCCGGCAGCGGGTGAAGCAGCGCGGCGTCGAACTGCCGCTGATCATTTCGGACCATTCCGATTGGGACGAGTTGATCGCCACCATTCGCGAGGTGAAGGCGGGCGAGGTCTGGGTGACGCATGGCCGCGAGGAGGCGCTGGTGCGCTGGTGCGAACTCAACGGCATCAAGGCGCGGCCGCTGCATCTCGTCGGCTATGAGGATGAGGCTGAATAGCATGATCCCGAAAAATGGATTCCGGTTTCCGGGCAAGATCATGCGAGGAAACTGATGGACCGCTTCGCCGAACTGCTCGACCGGCTGCTGATCACGTCCTCGCGCAACGCGAAGCTGACCTTGATGCAGGACTATTTCCGCGAGGCGCCGGACCCCGATCGCGGGCTGGCGCTGGCGGCGATCACCGGCAATCTTTCCTTCAACGCAGTCAAGCCCGGCGTCTTGCGCGCGCTGATGGCCGAGCGCATGGACGAGACGCTGTTCGCCTATTCCTACGACTATGTCGGCGATCTGGCCGAGACGGTCTCGCTGGTCTGGGGCATCGATGCGGAGGTGGAAGCGATCCCCGGCGGGGTGTCGCTTTCCGAAGCCGTCGAGCGGCTTCATTCGGCCAGCCGGTCCGACGCGCCGAAGGTGCTCGCGGGCCTCCTCGACCGGATGGAGACGGCGTCGCGCTTTGCCGTGCTGAAGCTCGTCACCGGCGGCCTGCGCGTCGGCGTTTCGGCGCGGCTCGCAAAGCAGGCGCTGGCCGATTACGGCAAGGTTCATGTCCACGAGATCGAGGAGTTATGGCACGGGCTGGAACCGCCCTATCTCAGCCTCTTCGCCTGGCTCGACGGCAAGGGCGAGAAGCCGGTTCACGCCGCGCGGGCGATGTTCCGGCCGGTCATGCTGTCGAATGCGGTGGAGGATTCCGATCTCGCCCGCATCGAGCCGGGAGACTACGCGGCCGAATGGAAATGGGACGGCATTCGCGTGCAGGTCGTCTGCGAGGACGGCGTGGCGCGGCTTTATTCGCGCACCGGCGACGATATTTCCCGCACCTTTCCCGACCTTCTCGGTGCGATGGATTTCGACGCCGCTATCGACGGCGAATTGCTGGTCGGCGCGCCGGGCGAGACCACCGGCACGTTTTCCGACCTCCAGCAGCGGCTCAACCGCAAGGTAGTGACGCCAAAGATCCAGAAGCAGTTTCCCGCCTTCGTGCGCTGCTACGACCTTCTCCAGCTTGGCGACGAGGATTTACGCAGGCTGCCTTTCGCGGAGCGCCGGCAGCGGCTCGAAGCGTTCGTGGCGACGCTCGATCCGTCCCGCTTCGACCTCTCGCCCCTGGTCGATTTCACCGCGTGGGATGAACTCGACGCCATGCGCCAGTCACCTCCGCATCCGGTGATCGAGGGGGTGATGCTGAAGCGGCTCGACTCGACCTATGTGCCGGGGCGACCCAAGGGGCCGTGGTTCAAGTGGAAGCGCAATCCCTACACGGTCGACGCCGTGCTGATGTATGCGCAGCGCGGGCACGGCAAGCGTTCGAGCTTCTATTCCGACTATACGTTCGGGGTGTGGACCGGGCCGGAGGACCAGCCGGAACTGGTGCCGGTGGGCAAGGCCTATTTCGGCTTCACCGACGAGGAACTGAAGCTTCTCGACAAATATATACGCGACAACACGATCGACCGGTTCGGGCCGGTGCGCTCGGTGCGGGCGGAACCCGATCATGGGCTCGTCATCGAGGTCGCCTTCGAAGGGCTCAACCGCTCGACGCGCCATAAATCGGGCGTCGCGATGCGCTTTCCGCGCGTCTCGCGGCTCAGATGGGACAAGCCGGCCGGCGAGGCGGACCGGCTGGATGTGCTGCTGTCGATGCTCGAGGGCTGATCAATCCGCCGCGCGCATCCGGATCGACAGGATGTCCACGCCCCGTCCCTCGCCCGAAACGTCCGTGTTGATGGCGATGGTCGCGGATCTACCTGCCGGCGCATCGGCGAGCGCGACTTCGAAGAGGTAATCCTCCTGCGCCGTGCCAACATCATATCGCGTGCGCCCGCAATTGCCCAAGGCGCCGAAATCGCACTCGACGGACATCTGCGTCGCCTCGCCCTCGATGCCCCGCGCGAGGATGTTGAAAACCACGCGCTGCCCGGCGAAGCGCTCGAGAAGATTTTGCGCGACCGTGAAAGCGATCGGGGCGCCGGAGGCGTCCGAGCGAATCCGCAGATAAGCACCCGTTTCATCCTCGATCGCTTCGGCAGACGCGCCCTCGGGCGGGGAGACGAGTTGGATGTCCTCGGGGCGGAAGATCGTCGTCCATCCCGCCTCGGCATTCGCACCGTCGGCGGAGAGCGGCGGTGGACCGGACTGGCCCCGTCTCTCATTGATGGCGGCTTCGATCTGGCGCATGTCGCTGCCGATGAAGTGGCCGAAATTGGCGTAGGCCCACCAGAGGCCGGTGCCAAGCACCACGAGAATGACAACCCCGGTCAGAAGCGACAGGACGCGTCCGCCGCCACGCTTCTTCTGCTTGCGCGAAGACCGCGACTGGTCGAGTCTGACGGGCCGGCGCGCGCGCGCAGACGTTTCCGGCTCAAGACGCGGCGCCGAATCAATCGCTGCCGAGCCTCGCTCGGCGCGAAGCTCGGGGACGACAAGCGGTGCAGGCTGAGGCGAAAACGAGACGTCAGCAGCCGGCTCCGGCGCCAGAGCCGGCACATACTCGGTTTCGATGGCCTTGACCGTCGCCTGCAACGTCTTGCGCCGCTTGATGGCGTTCTCGACGGTCAGTTCGGGCTTTTCCTTCAGCGACCGGTCAAGCGCGGCGAAGGCCGAGCGATAGACCCTTTCGCGGAAAGCCCGGTCGTCCGAATTTCCCTTGGCCAGGGCTCGTCTGATTGCTTGCTCGATCCCGTCCAAGCGGCACCCTTTTTTGTTTACCGATCATTGACCATGATCGTTGCGACATCGTTAAACGTCCGCGTTGCGAGGTTCAATGCCGCAGCGCCCCGCATGTGACCGAACGACGCTCGGCGCGAAAGCGGCCGCGGCCTGAAAACCGGTTTCCACTTTTAGGTTCGATGCTTTAGTAATGACGTTTACGCAAACGTCAAATTTTCCAGCGGAGGACCCGAATGGCGCTACCCGACATCCTGAAGACCAATCTGCGCATTCCCGTCGTCGGCTCGCCGCTGTTCATCATCTCGCATCCGCCACTCGTCCTCGCCCAGTGCAAGGCGGGCATTGTCGGCTCCTTCCCGGCGCTCAATGCGCGTCCCGCCTCGCAACTCGACGAGTGGCTGGCGCAGATCACCGAGGATCTCGCGGCGCATGACACGGCGAACCCGGAGGCGAAGGCCGCTCCCTTCGCCGTCAACCAGATCGTCCACAAGTCGAATACGCGGCTGGAAGAGG
The DNA here is from genome assembly GCF_029210365.1 of Mesorhizobium sp. YIM 152430. GTDB lineage: Bacteria > Pseudomonadota > Alphaproteobacteria > Rhizobiales > Rhizobiaceae > Aliihoeflea. The sequence goes on along the minus strand of NZ_JARGES010000018.1, from coordinate 475,767 downwards.
ATCTGGCGCTGTGCGTCAAATACAAGGTGCCGATCGTCATCTCCTCGCTGGGCGCCGTCGAAGAGGTCAACCAGGCCGTTCATTCCTATGGCGGCATCGTGCTGCACGACATCATCCACGACCGCCACGCCCGCAACGCCATCCGGCGCGGCGCGGACGGGCTGATCGCGGTTGCGGCAGGCGCCGGCGGCCATGCCGGCACGCTTTCGCCCTTCGCGCTCGTTCAGGAAATCCGGCAGTGGTTCGACGGTCCGCTGCTGCTTTCGGGCGCGATCGCCAATGGGGGCGCCGTGCTGGCCGCACAGGCGATGGGCGCCGACATGGCCTATATCGGCTCGCCCTTCATCGCTACGCATGAGGCACGCGCGACCGACGACTACAAGCAGATGATCGTCGATTCCAAGGCGGCCGACATCGTATATTCGAATCTCTTCACCGGCGTTCACGGCAATTATCTCAAGGGTTCGGTCGAAAGGGCCGGCATGGACCCGAACAACCTGCCCGAATCCGACCCGTCCAAGATGAATTTCGGCGGCGACAAGTCGAAGGCATGGAAGGACATCTGGGGCTGCGGCCAGGGCATCGGCGCGGTCGATTCCATCGTCGGCGCGGCCGAACTCGTCGACCGGCTTGCCCTCGAATATGAGGACGCGAAGAAGAAGCTCGCCGCTTGAACGATCGTCCGGCGACGCACAGCCCGAAGGACGCGGCCGTGGCCGTCGGGTTGATGGTTCTGGCCTGCGCGCTTCTTGCGGGCACCACGCTCATCGCCAAGATGCTGGGACCTGCGGGCGGAGAAAACCCGCTTCATCCGTTCCAGATTTCGGCGGGTCGATTCTGCTTCGCAGCGCTCGTCCTGACGCCCTTTCTCGCGGCGTGGCGCCCATCCTTCGCCGGTACGCGATGGGCCAACCACGTCTTGCGGGTTCTGTTCGGCTGGGCGGGCGTCAGTGCGCTTTTTGCGGCATCCGGCCTGATGCGTCTCGCGGACGCCAACGCGATCTCGTTCCTCAACCCCGTCGTCGCGATGCTGCTCTCGATCCCGCTGCTCGGCGAAAAGGTGGGGCCGTGGCGTTGGGGCGCCGCGGCGGTCGCCTTTGTCGGCGCGATGATCATCGTCCAGCCGGGCTCGGCGGCCTTCCAGCCAATCGCGCTGGTGGCGCTCGTCGCCGCGATGTTCATGGGCGCCGAAGCGATCCTGATCAAGAAGCTCGCCGACAGCGAGCCGCCTCTGCGCATCCTTGCGATCAACAATTTCGCCGGCGCGGCACTGGCGGCGACTGCCGCAAGCTTCGTCTGGATCGCGCCGACTTCCGTGCAATGGATGTTGATGGCGACGCTGGGCGCAGCGATGATCTCGGTGCAGGCGCTGTTCATCCAGGCGCTGCGGCGAGGCGAGGCGAGCTTCGTGATGCCGTTCTTCTATCTGACGCTGATCTTCGCGGCGTTCTACGACTATGTTCTGTTCGCGGAAGTGCCGGCACTGGCAAGCTGGCTCGGCGCGGCGCTGATCATCGCAAGCGCGATCACCATCGCCTGGCGGGAACGGATCAATCGCCGGACGAGAGATTTCATGAAGTGAACGGGCGGGCGGCCCAAGCCGCCCGCGTCGCATTCAGCCCGCCGCCTTCGCTACGGCGCGCTTTGCCATCACCACCACCAGATTGGCGCGGTATTCCGACGAGGCGTGCATGTCGGACATCAGGTTGGAGGACGGCACGGTCGCACCGTCCAGCGCTCCGGCGGAAAAATCGGAGGCAAGCTTTTCCTCCAGTTCCTTCGCCCGGAAGACACCGTTTTCACCAGCGCCCGTAACGGCGACGCGCACGCCTCCGGCACCCTTGGCGACGAAGACACCCGTCATCGCATAGCGCGAGGCGGGATTGCGGAACTTCTCGTAGCCGCATTTTTCCGGCGCGGTGAACTTGACCGCCGTTACGATCTCGTCCTCTTCCAGCGCGGTTTCGAACAGACCGGTGAAGAAGGCGTCGGCCTTCACCTCGCGCTTGCTGGTGACGATGGTGGCGTCCATCGCCAGAAGCGCCGCCGGGTAGTCCTGCGCCGGATCGTTGTTGGCGACCGAGCCGCCGATCGTGCCCATATGGCGCACCAGCGGATCGCCGATATGGTTCGCCATGTAGTGCAGGGCCGGACAGGCGCTCTCGATCTCCTTCGACTGCGCGATGTCCGCATGGGTCGTCGCCGCACCGATCTCGACCTCGCGGCCGGAAACCCTGATGCCCTTCAAGCCCTCGACATGGCGCAGGTCGATCAGGTCGGACGGTGCCGACAGGCGCGTCTTCATGGCCGGGATGAGCGTCATGCCGCCCGACACATACTTCGCCTCATCCGCTCCAGAATGCAGCTTTGCGGCGTCTTCGAGAGACGACGCGCGGTGATAATTGGTCTGGTACATGTGCGCTCTCCTAGTGCCGCGTTGCCGCATTCAGCGCTGCCCACACCTTTTGCGGCGTGGCGGGCATCGACAGGTCGTTGTTTCCGATCGCATCGGTGATCGCATTGATGACGGCCGGCGGGGAGCCGATCGCACCGGCTTCGCCGCAGCCCTTGATGCCGAGCGGATTGCCGGGGCAGATCGTCTCGGTCATCGGCACCTGAAAGGACGGCAGATCGTCGGCGCGCGGCATGGTGTAGTCCATGTAGCTGCCGGTGACGAGCTGGCCGGTGGTGCGGTCGTAGGCTGCGCCTTCGAGAAGTGCCTGGCCGATGCCTTGAGCCAGACCGCCATGGACCTGACCCTCGACGATCATCGGGTTGATGACGCGGCCGAAATCGTCGGCGGCGACGAACTGCACGATCTCGGTCTTGCCGGTGTCCGGATCGACCTCGACCTCGCAGATGTAGCAACCCGACGGGAAGGTGAAGTTGGTCGGGTCGTAGAACGCGCCCTCCTTCAGCCCCGGCTCCATGCCGCCCGGCAGGTTGTGGGCGGTGTAGGCGGCCAGTGCGAGCTGGAACCACGGCACCGTCTTGTCGGTGCCGGCCACCTTGCACTCGCCGTTCTCGATGACGATGTCGCCTTCGTCGGCTTCGAGGATGTGCGCCGCGATCTTCTTGGCCTTGGCCTCGACCTTGTCGAGCGCCTTGACGATGGCCGACATGCCGACCGGGCCGGAGCGCGAGCCATAGGTGCCCATGCCCATCTGGACCTTGTCGGTGTCGCCATGGACGATCGACACATTGTCCATCGGCAGGCCGAACCGGTCGCAAACGAGCTGCGCGAAGGTGGTCTCGTGACCCTGGCCATGGCTGTGGGCACCGGTCAGGACCTCGACCGTGCCGACCGCATTGACGCGGATTTCGGCCGATTCCCACAGGCCGACGCCGGCGCCGAGCGAGCCGACGGCCGCCGACGGGGCGATGCCGCAAGCCTCGATATAGCAGCTCATGCCGATGCCGCGCAGCTTGCCGCGAGCCTTGGCCTCCTCCTTGCGGCGGGCGAAACCGTCATAGTCGATCGCCTTGGTGGCGGCGTCGATCAGCGCGCCGAAGTCGCCGGAATCGTAGTTCATGATCACCGGCGTCTGGTAGGGGAAGGACTTGATGAAGTTCTTCCGGCGCAGTTCGACCGGCGAGATTCCGAGTTCGCGCGCGGCGGTTTCGACCAGGCGTTCCACGACATAGGTCGCTTCGGGCCGGCCGGCGCCGCGATAGGCGTCGACCGGGCAGGTGTGCGTATAGACCGCCTTCACGTTGCAGTAGATCGCCGGAATCTCATACTGGCCCGACAGGAGCGTGGCGTAGAGATAGGTCGGCGTCGCGGACGAGAAGAGCGACATGTAGGCGCCGAGATTGGCGATCGTGTCGGCGCGCAGCGCGGTGATCCTGTGATCGGCGTCGAGCGCGATCTCGGCCGTCGTCACATGATCGCGGGCGTGGGCGTCGGTCAGGAAGCTTTCCGAGCGATCCGCCGTCCACTTCACCGGCACGCCGGTCTTCTTCGACGCCCAGAGGCAGGTGATCTCCTCGGGGTAGATGTAGATTTTCGAGCCGAAGCCGCCGCCCACGTCGGGCGCGATGACGCGCAGCTTGTTTTCGGGCGCGACATTGTAGAACGCGCTCATGACGAGACGCGCCACATGCGGGTTCTGCGAGGTGGTGTAGCAGGTGTAGTGGTCCTCGGCCTTGTTGTAGTGGCCGATGGCGGAGCGGGGCTCGATCGCGTTCGGGATCAGGCGGTTGTTCAAGATGTCAAGCTTGACGCGGTGAGCCGCCTTGCCGAACGCTTCCTCGACCGCGGCCTCGTCGCCGAGTACCCAGTCGAAGATCAGATTGTTCTCGGCTTCGGGATGGACCTGGGGAGCGCCGGGGTCCATCGCCTTTTCCGGCAGGATGACGGCTTCGAGTTCTTCATAGTCGACGTCGACGACCTCGGCGGCATCACGCGCCTGGCCCCTGGTTTCGGCGACGACGATCGCAACCGCATCGCCGACATAGCGCACCGTATCGGTCGCCAGTGGCGACCAGGCGCCCATTTTCATCGGCGATCCGTCCTTCGAATGGATCATCCAGCCACAGATGATGTTGCCGATGCCGTCCGTCTTCATCTCGGGACCGGTCAGGACGTCGATGACGCCCGGCATCGCCCGCGCCGCCTCGACATCGATGCCGCGAATGCGCGCATGGGCGTGCGGGCTGCGGACGAAGGCCGCGAACTTCATGCCGGGGACGACGAAATCGTCGGTATAGCGCCCGGCGCCGGTGATGAACCTCTTGTCTTCCTTGCGCGCCACACGGGCGCCAATGCCTTCCATACCCATTTTCAGTACCTCCTCCGGTTACCGAACCGAGTGAATTTTCAAAGGATCGGGCCGGCGGTCAGGCCGCCTTGGTCTCGCCCGTTCCGGCCATCGTCTTCGATCCCGACAGGATCGCCTGGACGATGTTGTGATAGCCGGTGCAGCGGCAGATATTGCCCTCGAGATCGTTGCGGACGGTCTTCTCGTCCAGTCCTTCCGGATGGCGACGCACCATGTCGACGGCGGTCATGATCATGCCCGGTGTGCAAAAACCGCACTGGAGGCCGTGATGCTCCTTGAAAGCGGCCTGCATGGGATGCAGTTCGGCGCCGGGGGCGAGGCCCTCGATCGTGGTGATCTCAGAGCCGGACGCCTGGGCGGCGAGGATCGAGCAGGATTTGATCGCCTTGCCGTCCATGTGAACCACGCAGGCGCCGCATTGCGACGTGTCGCAACCGACATGCGTGCCGGTCAGACCCAGATGCTCGCGCAGATAATGGACGAGCAATGTCCGGTCCTCCACATTGCCCGAGACCTTGCGGCCATTCACGACCATAGAAACGTCCGACATGCGTTATCCCTCCACTTTTCCGATCACGCCCAGGGGGCCTAGGCAAAAACCTTAGCGCAGCTTGGTCAGGAGTCCACAGCCGCAGCAAGGACTTACGACCTTCGTTGCATCACATCGACGGCACCGGAGCCACGCCTTGCGGACATTTGCGCCGGGGCCGATCGCGGCTCTCGAAATTCCGCGCGGGGTGCTTGAATTTGCCCGCCGATGGCGATATCAAGCGCTCACTTTCGAGGCGTCGGTCCGACCGTCCGGCTTCGACGGGCCGCTTTAGCTCAGTTGGTAGAGCACATCATTCGTAATGATGGGGTCAGGTGTTCGAGTCACCTAAGCGGCACCAGTTTTTTTCTCCCTTTCTTCGTTCGCACCTCTCGCTGAAGAGGCCGCGGAAACGTTCGATCCCGCGGCCCCCGACGCGTCACGGCTTGGGGCGTACCGCGTCCGCTGTTCCCTGAATGAAAGCCACGATCTGCTTGATCTCGGCCGCGGTGAGTTTGCCTTCGAAGCTGGGCATTCCGCCGTCGACGAAAGCGCCGCTCAACAGGAGATCGGGCGCGCCTTCGAGCATGGCGGCATCCGAGAAGCCGAGATTGGGGATGTTGCCGCCATTGTTGACGCCCGGAACGCCGTGGCAGAACAGGCAGTTGGAGACGTAGAGCGCGCCGCCCGGCGCGATGTCGTCGGGGCTGTAGGCGACGCCTGCGACGAGTTCGGCCGGATCGTTCTCCACCATTTCGGGCATTTCCGCGGTGCCACCAGCCTTGAACGTATAGACCTTGCCGGGGCCGATCGTATCCGTCGCGCGCTGGGACAGGCCATAGACGCCGCCCCAGCCGACCGCGACCGAGACATATTGCTCGTCATCGATCATGTAGGTGACGGGCGCGGCGACGACGCCGGAGCCGACCGGCGTCTGCCAGAGCATTTCGCCGGTCGCAGCGTCATAGGCGATGAAGCGGCCGTCGGCGGTGCCCTGGAAGACGAGATTGCCGGCCGTCGTCAGCGTGCCGCCATTCCACGGCGAAACATGCTCGGCGCGCCAGACCTCCTTTTGCGCGACCGGATCCCAGGCGAGCAGATGACCGAAGGGCGTCGCGGTCGGCTGGGTCGTGTTGAAGAGATAGCCGAGGTTCCAGCCGAGATTGGAGTGGGCGCGTCCGGGCAGGTGCTCGTTGAACACCCAGTCGGGATCGTGCTGCTGGACGAGCGGCACGCCCTGCGCGGGGATGTAGACCAGACCCGTTTGCGGGTTGAACGACATCGGGTGCCAGTTGTGCGCGCCATAGGCGCTCGGCACCTGTTCCCAGCTATCCTCGCGCGAGCGCGCGGCCGGGTTCTCGATCGGGCGCCCCTCCTCGTCATAACCTTCGGCCCAGGTCACCTCGACGAATTTCTCGGCCGAAATGAATGAGCAGTCGGTTCGGTCGACGACGTAGAAGAAGCCGTTCTTCGGGGCGTGCAGGAAGACCTTGCGCTCCTCGCCCTCGATCTCGAGGTCAGCGAGGATGATGTGCTGTGTCGAGGTGTAGTCCCAGCTATCGCCGGGCGTTTCCTGATAGTGGCAGACATAGTCGCCCGTGTCCGGGTCCAACGCGACGACCGACGCCAGATAGAGATTGTCGCCGCCGGCGGGGCTGCGCAGATTGGCATTCCAGGGGCTGCCGTTGCCGGTGCCGACATACATCAGGTCGAGTTCGGGATCGTAGGCCATCGAATCCCACATGGTGCCGCCACCGCCCGCTTCCCAATACGGAACCGAGGCGTCCCACGTCTCGGCGGCCTTTTCCATGCTCTCGTTCTCGAACGGCTTGGACGGATCGCCCGGCACCGAATACCAGCGCCATTTTTCCTCGCCCGTTTCGGCGTCATAGGCGGTGATGTAGCCGCGCACGCCATATTCGGCGCCGCCATTGCCGATGATCACATTGCCCTTGTAGACACGCGGCGCCCCGGTGATCGTATAGGCCATGTCGCGGTTTTCAATGGTGTCGACCATCCATTTGCGCTCGCCGGTGACGGCGTCGATCGCGTGGAGGTTGCCGTCGAAGGCGCCGACATAGATGACACCCTCATGCAGCGCGACGCCGCGATTGACGACGTCGCAGCAACCTTTTGACGCGTGTTCGCGCGGGACCTCCGGGTCGTAGCGCCAGATCTCCTCGCCTGACCGCGCGTCGAGCGCGTGGACGACGCTCCACGATGCGGTGACATACATGATGCCGTCGACGACGATCGGCGTCGCCTCCACGCCGCGGCGCGATTCGAGGCTGGTCGCCCAGGCGAGGCCAAGCTCGCCGACATTTTCCGCATCGATCGCGTCGAGCTTCGAATGGCGCGTTTCCTGGAAATCGAGGCCGTGGGTCAGCCAGTTGCGCGTGGTCTCGCGGTTCTTGATGATCGCTTCGGCATTGACGCCGGCGACGGCCTGCGAAATGGCCTCGGGCGTCAGCGTCTGGGCAATGGCGGCCGAGGCCAACAGCATCGAGACTGCTGCTGCGGTCGCCGGAATCCGGCTACGTGGCATCTGCTCCTCCCGTCGTTGCGGCGAGCGACGGATGGTCTCCTCCCAAAACGTCATCGCCGATCACAAGCTAGAATCGCAATTCGCGCTTGGCTTGGATTTTTCCGCCAAAGCGAAGGAAAGCGCCTGCCGCGCGGCCCACGACGAAAGTTCCATCGCCGGCGCTTGCATCGAGGCGTTGCACGGCTACACTTCCCCAGCGGAAATCTGGGAGGAGATCCGAGTGCATTTCGAAGAGTGGGATGCGCGATTGCGCACCACATGCGGCAATTATTACGGGGTGCCGGGCGCGCGGCAGCGCGAAGTCAACGGCTATGTGCGCAGCTTTTCCCTTTGCGGGCTCGATGTGGCGGATTTCGCTTGCGACCTCGACCAGATCATCCGCACGCGAAAGGGCATCCAGCAGGACGACAGCGAGTACATTTTTCTGCTGCTGCAATTGAAGGGCAACTCGCGAATCGATCATCGCGGCCGGCACGAAACGCTCGATCCAGGCGAATTCTACCTGCTCGATTCCACCTGCGAGGCTTCAATCGGCTATGGCTGCCGGGACGCGCAGTTCATCTCGGTCCACATGCCGCGCGGCTCGTTCCTGCTGGAGGCGGACGACCGGCTGGACATCGGGCGCAAGCTCGGCGCCGCCCATCCGATGCACGCGGCCATGCAGGCTTTTTTCAGTGCGGGGCGAACCGCACTTGCAAGCCAGCGGACGCGAGGCGATCCGCGCTTCCTTTACGATCTGACGCGCATGGCGTTCACGCCGGGGGACGGCAGCATCGATGCCGCTCGTGCGAGCAGCCGCGAAAATCGCTTCGCGCTCGCAGTTTCTCTGATGGAGCGCAACCTGCATCGCGCCGACATGTCGCTTGGCTGGCTGGCGCAGCGCATCGGCATTTCGGAGCGCCAGTTGCAGCGTGATTTTCTCGACCAGGGAACGAGCTTCGTCCGGCTCCTGCGGCAAAAGCGCCTCGCGCTTGCAGCCGAACTCCTACGACGGAATCGGCGTGGCGCTGCGCTTCCCATCACCGACATCGCCTTCGGCGCCGGCTTCAACGACATCTCGAATTTCAACCGTGCATTCAAGGGCCGTTATGGATGCGCGCCGAGCGAGTATCTGCATTCGCACCCCAATTGATGCCATGGAAAAGGGGCGATCCGAAGACCGCCCCCAAGCTCCGCCGTCTCGATGGCCTTAGCTGTAAGGCGACGAGCAGGCCCGGCGCGGGCCGCTATAAGGCTGGAACGTGTTGTCCGAAGCGCGGTACGAACGGTACTGGCTGTAGCACCAGTCCACATGCGCCTGCGACAGGCGACCAGGCTGGACAACGACCGTGCGCGAAGGCTGGCTCACGGCACCGCCGACGATAGCGCCGGCAACAAAGGCCGCAGCCGGGAACCAGAAGCCGTTATGCTGACGGTAGCCGGCACGCCGCTCGCGGTAACCGCGATGGCCGTTATAGTAGTGATAGTTGCCCTGGCGATAGAAGCCCCGTTGCGCCGCCCGCTGGTTCTGGCGGCGGTCGATACGCCGATCGATACGGCGATCGATGCGACGGTCGTCACGGCGGTACTGAACATCGATGACGTTCGACGTGCCGGCACCCGCATCAACGGCGCGGATCAAGGCCGGCGACGCGCTCGCAGTCACGCTCGTTGCAGCGACACCAGTGAATGCCATGGTCGTGGCGCAGATAATCGAAAGAACTTTCCTCATCTTCCAAACTCCTTTTGTCCTCAAAGACGCCTGAACAGAATGAAGGTTCCCACATGAACTCAACGTGAACCGCTTCATGACATTTTGGTAAGGTTGGACATGCAGCGGATCAGCCATTCTCTACTGAGAATTTCTCGTCGCCATGCCGTCTTCATGTCACCTGAAAACAATCTAGACTTTTGGCAAATTATTTCCGCAACGTCATTTACGCTGTGTGATCAAAGCGTTTTCGCCCGCTTCCCATATCGAAAACGCTCTCTTATGGTACGCGCCAATCGCGGGAGGCGGGAAAAGGCCACTGCGGGGACCTCTAAAAGAAAAACATGGGAGCAATCATGCGTAAACTTCTCTTGACGGCCAGCGTTCTGGCCCTGGCCGCGACGGCAATGCCGGCGTCGGCCGAAACGATCCGCTGGGCACGCGGCGCCGACGCGCTGACGCTGGACCCGCACTCGCAGAACGAAGGCACGACCCACACCTTCGCCCACCACATCTACGAGACGCTCGTCTGGCGCGACACCGAAGGCACGCTGATCCCACGCCTGGCCACCGAATGGGCGATCAAGGAAGGCGACGACACGACCTGGGTCTTCACGCTGCGCGAAGGCGTCACCTTCCATGACGGTGCCGAATTCAACGCCGAAGACGTCGTCTTCTCGCTCGACCGCGCGCGTTCGGAACGTTCGAACATGCGCCAGCTCCACGCAGATGTGGAAAGCGTGACCGCCGTCGACGACTACACGGTCGAGGTCAAGCTGAAGGGTCCGAGCCCGCTCTACCCGAACAATCTGACCAACACCTTCATGATGGACAAGACCTGGGCAGAGACCAACGACGTCGTCGAGGTTCAGGACTATGCCGGCGGCGAAGACAATTACGCCGTGCGCAACACCAACGGCACCGGCCCCTACAAGCTCGTCTCGCGAGAAGTTGGCGTGCGTTCGGTTCTCGAAGTGAACCCCGATCACTGGGCCGAGACCGAGCCGGCCGTCACCGAGATCATCTACACGCCGATCTCGGATGCCGCGACCCGCGTTGCAGCGCTTCTGTCGGGCGAAGTCGACTTCGTGCAGGACGTGCCGGTGCAGGACATCGAGCGGCTGTCGTCGACCGACGGCATCAAGGTCGCGACCGGCCCCGAAAATCGCATCATCTATTTCGGCTATCGTCTCACCGAAGAGCCACTGGCAAGCTCGGACGTGACGGACAAGAACCCCTTCTCCGATCCGAAGGTGCTCGAGGCCATGCATCTTTCCATTGATCGCGACGCGATCAAGGAAGTCGTCATGCGTGGCAATTCGGTTCCGACCGGCGTTGCGACCCCGCCCTTCGTCAATGGCTGGACCGAAGAACTCGACGCCTACCCGGCGCCGGATCTCGAGCGCGCCCGCGCGCTGATGGAAGAGGCCGGCTATGGAGACGGCTTCACCGTCACGCTCGACACGCCGAACAACCGCTACGTCAATGACGAGGCGATCAGCCAGGCGGTCGTCGGTATGCTCGGCCAGATCGGCATTCGCGCGACGCTGGCCTCGCGCCCGGTCGCGCAGCATTCGCCGCTCATCACCAACGGCGACACCGACTTCTACCTCCTCGGCTGGGGCGTCCCCACCTTCGATTCGGCTTATATCTTCAACGATCTGATCCACACGAAGGAAGGCAATTACGGCGCCTACAATCCGTCCGGCTATTCCAACGCCGAACTCGACGCGAAGATCGAGTCGCTCGGCACGCAGACGGACCTCGAGGCCCGCGACGCGACGATCGCCGAAATCTGGGCGACGATCCAGGAAGACCGCGTCCTCCTGCCGATCCACAACCAGGTGCTCGCCTACGCGACGAAGTCGAATTTCACCATCGACGTGCATCCGGAGAACCAGCCGAACATGTCGAATGTGACGATCGGCGAGTAATCCGCGCAACATTCCTAAAAGCCTCGCCCGCCGTGCAAGCAATTGCGCGGCGGGCTAGCATTATGGGCTTGATTGTGGCGGTGTGACTCGCCAAAAGAGCGCCTTTCGCGGCGCCGATGCCGGTTGCGTGCCTATCTCGCGGCCTCAAGCGCATGTGCCGTCAGCACCCGTACCGACAAACCGGGAGCCTCAAGCGTCGACAATTCGACGCGCTCTCGTTCCGGAGACAAACAACATGACAGCCTTTGTCATAAGGCGCCTGCTGCAATCGATCATCGTGATGCTGGCGGTTTCGCTCGTGGCATTCCTCGTCTTCCGCTATGTGGGCGATCCAATCGATTCCATGGTGGGCCAGGATACCAGGCTCGCGGACCGCGAAGCGATGCGCGAGCGCCTCGGTCTGAACGATCCCTTCTATATCCAGTTCGCGACCTTCGTCGGCAATGCAATCCAGGGCAATTTCGGCATCTCCTACCGGCTCCAGGAGCCGGTCACGCGGCTCATCATGGAGCGTCTACCGGCGACGATAGAACTGGCCTTCGCGTCGGCCACGATCGCGCTGGTGTTCGGCCTGTTCTTCGGGGTCTATACGGCGCTGAAGCCCAAATCGCCGGTCACTTCCGTCGTGATGACGCTGTCGCTGGCCGGCGTCTCGCTGCCGACCTTCCTGATCGGCATCGGCCTGATCTACATCTTCGCGGTGGAGCTTGGCTGGCTGCCATCCTTCGGACGAGGGACGACCGTGATGGTCGGGGGGTGGCGGACAGGGCTCTTGACTGAAAGCGGGCTCAGATCGCTCATCTTGCCGGCTATCACGCTGTCCCTCTTCCAGTTGACGCTGATCATGCGCCTCGTGCGCGCCGAGATGCTGGAAGTGCTGCGCGCGGATTACATCCGTTTCGCCAAGGCGCGCGGCCTTTCGAACCGGGCGATCAATTTTGGCCACGCGCTGAAGAACACCCTGGTCCCGGTGATCACCATCACCGGCCTGCAACTCGGCTCGGTCATCGCGTTTGCGATCGTCACCGAGACGGTGTTCCAGTGGCCAGGCGTCGGCTCGCTCTTCATCCAGTCGGTGCAGGTCGTCGACGTGCCGGTCATGGCGGCGTACCTGATGTTCATCGCCTTCGTCTTCGTCGTGATCAACCTGATCGTCGACATCCTCTACTACACGGTCGATCCGCGCCTGCGCGTCGGCACTGGCAAACGGTGATCGCATGACCACGCTTCCAGATCCCAAACTCATGGCCGCCGGCGACGGCGAGCCGATCCTGCCGCCGAAGCCCCCGAGCCGCCTCTACCGCGCCTGGGACTCGGACATCTTCTACTCCTACCGTCGTTCGCCGGTGACGATCATCGCATCGATCGTCGTCGTCATCATCGTCGGCGCGGCGTTGCTGGCGCCGTGGATCGCGCCCTACAATCCGTTCAATCCGGCCTCGCTCAACCTGATGGACGGCTTCACGCCGCCCTTCTCGGAGAGCCGGATGGGCAACTACTACCTGCTCGGAACCGACAATCAGGGCCGCGACGTCTTCTCGACGATCCTCTACGGCTCGCGCATCTCGCTCTTCGTCGGCTTTTCCGCGACGCTCTTCGCCATGGCGCTGGGCATCTCGCTCGGCCTCATCGCCGGCTATCAGGGCGGGACGACGGACGCGATCATCATGCGCGTGACCGACATCCAGCTTTCGTTCCCGGCGATCCTGATTGCGCTTTTGATCTTTGGCATCGCGCGCGGCATCATTCCGCCCTCGCAGCAGGAGAGCATGGCGGTCTACGTGCTGATCATCGCCATCGGCCTTGCCAACTGGGCGCAGTTCGCCCGTACCGTGCGCGGCGCGACGATGGTGGAGCGGCAGAAGGACTACGTGTCTGCGGCGCGCATCATGGGCGTCCATCCGGTCCTGATCCTCGCCCGCCACGTCCTGCCGAACGTGATGGGACCGGTGCTGGTCATCGCGACGATCGGGCTTGCGCTCGCCATCATCGAGGAGGCGACGCTGTCGTTCCTGGGCGTCGGCGTTCCGCCAACGCAGCCCTCGCTCGGGACGCTGATCCGCATCGGCCAGCAATATCTGTTCTCGGGCGAATGGTGGATCCTGTTCTTCCCCGCCCTGACGCTCATCCTGCTTGCGCTTTCGGTCAACCTTCTGGGCGACTGGCTGCGCGACGCGCTCAACCCGCGACTGAGGTAGGCGTATGCAACCCGTCCTTTCCGTCAAGAACCTGACCGTCCAGTTTCCCACGCGCCGCGGGATCCTGACCGCGGTCGACAACATCTCCTTCGACATCATGCCGGGTGAAGTGCTGGGCGTGGTCGGCGAATCCGGCGCGGGCAAGTCGATGACCGGTTCGGCCGTGATCGGCCTGATCGAGCCGCCCGGCCGCATCTCGGGCGGCGAAATCCTGCTCCAGGGCGAACGCATCGACAATCTCGGCCCCGAGCAGATCAGGCGCTATCGCGGCAAGCGGATCGGCATGGTCTTCCAGGATCCGCTGACCTCGCTCAACCCGCTCTATACCGTCGCCGAACAGCTCATCGAGACGATCCGCACCCATATGCCCCTGTCCGAAGCCGATGCGCGCAAGCGCGCAATCAGGCTTCTCGACGATGTCGGAATCCCTGCTGCCGACCGGCGCATCGACGACTATCCGCATCAGTTCTCGGGCGGTATGCGCCAGCGCGTCGTGATCGCCCTCGCGCTGTGCGCGGACCCGGCGCTGGTCATCGCCGACGAGCCGACCACCGCGCTCGACGTGTCGGTGCAGGCGCAGATCATCGACGTGATGAAGAACATGTGCGCCGAGTATGGCGCGGCGATCATGCTGATCACCCACGACATGGGCGTCATCGCCGAGACGGCCGACCGCGTGGCGGTCATGTATGCCGGACGCATCGCGGAGATCGGGCCGGTACGCGACGTCATCACCGACGCCAAGCACCCCTACACGGCCGGCCTGATGGGCTCGATCCCGACACTCGCCACCAACTCCGACCGCCTGACGCAGATCCCAGGTTCGATGCCGCGCCTGTCGGCAATCCCGAAGGGCTGCGCCTTCAACCCCCGCTGCCCGCACGCTTTCGACCGCTGCTTCGTCGAGCGTCCCGAGCCGATCGCTTCGGGCTCCCGCCGCGTTGCCTGCTGGCTACATGCGCCCGAGGAGCAAGCCGCATGACGACCCCGACCCCTCTCGTTGAAGTCAATCACCTCTCGCGTCGGTTCGACGTATCGAAGCCGTGGCTGAACCGCGTCATCGAACGATCCGAAAAAGCCTATGTGCGCGCCGTCGACGACGTCACCTTTCGGATCAACAAGGGCGAGACGCTCGCGCTCGTCGGCGAATCCGGCTCGGGCAAGTCCACCATCGCCCGACTGATCGTCGGCCTGCTCGACCCGTCGGAAGGGGACATCCATTTCGACGGCAAGTCGCTGAAGAAGGGGCTGAAGGGCGGCGAGGCGCGACGTCTGCGCCGCCGCTTCCAGATGATCTTCCAGGACCCGTTCGCCAGCCTCAATCCGCGCTGGCGCGTGACCGACATCATCGGCGAGCCGCTGAAAGTGTTCGAGGGCGGGCTGTCGTCGCTTCAGCGGCGCAAGCGTGTCGGCGAATTGCTGACTTTGGTCGGCCTCTCGCCGGAGGACGGCGTCAAGTTCCCGCACGAGTTCTCCGGGGGCCAGCGCCAGCGCGTCGCGATCGCCCGCGCCCTTGCCGCCCGTCCCGACTTCATCGTCTGCGACGAGCCGACCTCGGCGCTCGACGTCTCGGTTCAGGCGCAGATCCTCAATCTGATGAAGGACTTGCAGGACGAGTTCGGCCTGACCTTCCTGTTCATCAGTCACGACCTTTCGGTCGTGCGCCACATGGCGAACCGCATCGGCGTCCTCTATCTCGGCCGCCTCGCCGAGGTCGCCGATTCCAAGACGCTTTTCGCCAAGCCGCGCCATCCCTATACCCGGATGCTGCTCGACGCCGTGCCGGACCTCGAGATGACCGGCCGCAAGCGCAAGAAGGTCGAGGGCGAGATTCCGAACCCGATCAACCCGCCGCCCGGCTGCGCCTTCCATCCGCGCTGCCCGTTCGCAAACGAAAGATGCAGGATGGAAATTCCGCAGCTCCTGTGGAACGGTGAGGGCGAAACGGCGTGCCACGGTGTCGAGGAAGGCCGCATCTGACACAAATTGCGCCAAATGCACCACGGCGACCATGAAGAGCCATGTCCAAGGGCGGTCTCTTCCAAGACCACGAGGGAGGACGAGATGAAGCAGGGTTGGCAAGACGATGTCCTGTCTTTCTGGTTCGGCGAACTGACGGCCGAGGACTGGTACACCGGCAAGAGCGAAGTCGACGACAAGATCCGCTCGCGCTTTTCCGGGCTCTACGACGAATTGAAGACGGGCCTCGACCCCGAGACGATCGACGACCAGCGCACCGCGCTCGCCGCGGTGATCGTGCTCGACCAGTTTCCGCGCAACATGTTCCGCGGCAAGCCCGCCGCCTTCGGCACGGACAATCTGGCCATCGAGATCGCGCGCAACGCGACCGAGAAGCGGCTCGATCACGGATTGTCGAACGAGGAAAAGCAATTCCTCTACATGCCGTTCATGCATTCGGAGATTTCGGCCGACCAGGAACGATGCGTCGATCTTTTCCGGTCGCTCGACAACGAGGACGGCCTCAAATACGCGATCGAGCATCGCGACATCATCCAGGAGTTCGGAAGATTCCCGCACCGCAACAAGGCGCTGGGCCGCGAGACGACGGATGCCGAACGCAAATTCATGGAGGGCCATGCAGGCTATGGCCAGTAGTTCGGACCGATGTGCTCTTGTATTACGCTGCGGCACGGCTTGCACCGCAGCGAATTGTGGCCCTAGATAGGAGCGCGACGACAAATTCCAGGATGCAGGCGGGCATCCGGCGCTGGGTGAGCGGGCAAATCAAGAAACCGGCCGCGTCAGTCGACCGATCCCGCCTCCATGCAAAACATTTTGAGGGAGGACGAATTGGCCAAAGCGACCGAGAAGACGAGCAAGGTTGTCAAGGACGAACTGAATCCGGCAGCCAAGAAGCCGGCGGCCAAGAAGGCGCCGGCGGCGAAGACAAGCGCGAGCGCCAAGCCGAAGGCCCCGGTCAAGACTGCCGCCAAGAAGCCGGCTGCAAATGTCGCAGCCACGGCCGTCGACGCACCGGCGAGCGCACCGTCAAAGGCTGCTGCGGCCAAGGCGTCGACCCCGAAGACCACCGCCAAGACGGCATCGAAAAAGACTGCGGACAAGGTCGAAAAGCCGGCCGCCACCAAGGCAAAAACATCCGCCGCCAAATCCAAGCCGGCCACATCAACAGATCCGAAGGCCGAACCGGCCGTCGCCCCGGCAGCATCTGCGCGGCAGACAGCGGCAAAGGCCGACAAGCCCTGGCTCGCCAATTATCCGAAGGACGTTCCGGGCGAGATCGGGCCGCTGGAATATCAGTCGCTCGGCGATCTGATGGTCGAATCCTGCCGCAAATACGGATCGAAGCCCGCCTTCACCTGCATGGGCAAGTCGATCACCTTCACCGAACTCGAGAAACAGTCGGCCGCGTTTGCCGCCTATCTACAGGGCAAGGGCCTGTCCAAGGGCGCGCGGGTCGCCATCATGATGCCGAACGTGCTGCAATACCCGATCGCGATGATGGCGGTGCTGCGCGCGGGCTATACGGTCGTTAACGTCAACCCGCTCTACACGCCGCGCGAGCTTGAGCACCAGCTCAACGATTCGGGCGCGGAAGCGATCGTCATCCTGGAAAACTTCGCCTCCACGCTGCAACAGGTGATCGGCCGCACCAAGGTGAAGCACGTCGTCGTCGCCGCGATGGGCGACCGGCTCGGCCTCAAGGGCATCGTCGTCAACCTGGTCGTGCGCCGCGTCAAGAAGATGGTGCCCGCCTGGTCGCTGCCGGGTCACGTGCCCTTCAACGATGCGCTCAAGGAAGGCGCCAAGAAGACGTTCCGCAAGATCGACGTCGGCCATGACGACGTCGCCTTCCTGCAATATACGGGCGGGACGACAGGCGTTTCCAAGGGCGCGACGCTGCTTCACCGCAACGTTCTGGCCAATGTCGCGCAGAACGCGCTTTGGGTCGAAGCCGCCTACTCCAAGAAGCCGAAGCCGAAGGATGTCGTCTATATCTGCGCGCTGCCGCTCTACCACATCTACGCGCTGACGGTGAACGCGCTGATGGGAATGCAGCAGGGCGCGCAGAACATCCTGATCCCCAATCCGCGTGACATCCCGGCCTTCGTGAAGGAATTGCAGAAAACACCGTTCCACGTCTTCCCCGGCCTCAACACGCTGTTCAACGCGCTTCTCAACAATGCCGATTTCCAGAAGCTCGACTTCAAGCCGCTGATCCTGACCTTCGGAGGCGGCATGGCGGTGCAAAAGCCGGTCGCCGACCGCTGGAAGAAGCTGACCGGCATCGTCATCGCCGAAGGTTACGGCCTCTCCGAGACGGCGCCGGTGGCGACCGCCAACCGCTTCGACGCCGACGAGTTCTCCGGCACGATCGGGATGCCGATCCCGTCGACCGAGATCGTGATCCGCGACGAGGACGGCAAAGACGTGCCAACCGGCGAAGTCGGTGAAATCTGCATTCGCGGGCCGCAGGTCATGGCGGGCTACTGGAACCGGGCCGACGAGACGAAGAAGGTCATGACCGATGATGGTTTCTTCAAGTCGGGAGACATGGGCTTCATCGACGCGCGCGGCTTCGTCAAGATCGTCGACCGCAAGAAGGACATGATCCTCGTCTCCGGCTTCAACGTCTATCCGAACGAATTGGAAGAGGTCGTCGCCGAGCATCCGGGCGTCCTCGAAGTCGCCGCCGTCGGCGTACCGGATGAGCATTCGGGCGAGGTGCCGAAACTCTTCGTCGTCAAGAAGGACGAGAAGCTGACGGAGCAGGAAATCATCGATTTCACGCGCGACAAGCTGACCGGCTACAAGCGCCCGCGCCATGTCGAATTCCGCAAGGAACTGCCGAAGACGAATGTCGGCAAGATCTTGCGGCGGGAACTGCGGTAGTCGGAATTTGTCGTTGAGGGTGGTGCTTTATGGCGCCCCCTCTGTCCTACCGGACGCCCAGAGAAGGGCGGGATGGATCACGGCCTTACCGGCCGTTCAGATATCCCGGCAGTTCCGCGATCGACCCCAGCACCACATGGGCCAGCGGCTCCAGCGTCGCGCGGGTGCCGGTGCCGCTGAGCACGGCCACGCGCAGACCGGCGCCAGCCGCCCTGCCCGTTTCCATGTCGTGATTGTTGTCGCCGACCATCGCGATTTCGGAGGGCTTCAGGCCGGCCATGTCGGCGAAGGCGACGATGACGTCGGGCGCGGGCTTGGGATTGGCGACCGCGTCATAGCCGTACGCCGCCTCGAACAATTGCGAGACGCCGAGCGTCGCCAGCGTCCGCTCCGCGCCTTGCGTGGAATCGTTGGTCGCGACGGCGAGGCGGAAACCGCTTGCGTGCAGCGCCGACAGCGCATCGATGATGCCGGGTAGCGCGACCGCGCGGGCAGCGCCTTCGACTGCCGTCACCTCGTCGAAATGAGCGACGCGCTCGCGACGCTCTGTCGCGCTCGCCAGCGGATACCAGCAATCGACGATCTCGGCATTGGTGCCGGCCGCGAAGACCGAGTCGGCGCGGAATTTTCCGGCCGCGAAGTCGTAGCCGGCGCGCTCCATGAGGACGTTCGCCTCGGCGCGGTCGCCGCCGGCCGCTTCGAGCGCCAGATGATCGCCGACCGCGAACCATGTCGCGTTGAAGTCGACGAGGGTGCCGTCCTTGTCGAACAGGATTGCCTTGATCGCCATCATGCGCTTCCGCGCAACGCGTGGATGCGGGCGACGAGGCCGGCGGTCGAGCCGTCGCGGCCGGTCGCGCTTTCCTTGCCTTCTACGATCGGCAGGAGCCCGGTCGCGAGTTCCTTGCCGAGTTCGACGCCCCACTGGTCAAAGGCGTTGATCTCGAAAAGCTGCGCCTCGACGAAGATGCGGTGCTCGTAGAGCGCGATCAGCCGGCCGAGCGTGAAGGGATCGAGCGTGCGGTAGAGGATCGTCAGCGAGGGCCGGTTGCCGGAGAACACGCGATGCGGCGCGATCTTCTCGACTTCGGCGGCACCCATGCCCTTGGCGAGCATCTGCGCACGCGCCTCCTCCAGCGTCCGGCCCTTCATCAGCGCTTCCGACTGCGCAAGGCAGTTGGCAAGGAGGAGGTCGTGCTGATTCTTCAATTCCGGTTCATGGCCTTCGGCGGCGGCGAGGAACTCGACCGGCACGATGTCCGTGCCCTGGTGGAGCAACTGGAAGAAGGCGTGCTGGCCGTTCGTGCCGGGCTCGCCCCAGACGACCGGGCCGGTGGGCGTCGCGACGGATACGCCGTCGACCGTGACGCCCTTGCCGTTCGATTCCATATCAAGCTGCTGCAAATAGGCCGGCAGACGTGTGAGGCGCTGGTCATAGGGGATGATCGCGCGGGAGGGATAGCGGCAGGCGACACGGTGGAACCAGCCGATCAGACCGAGCATGACGGGCAGGTTCCGCATCAGCGGCGCTTCTGCGAAGTGACGGTCGACGGCATAAGCGCCAGCGAGGAGCAGGCGGAAATTCTCGGGGCCGACGGCGAGCATGATCGGGAGGCCGATGGCCGACCAGAGCGAATAGCGCCCGCCGACCCAATCCCAGAAGCCGAAGATGCGGTCTTGGCGAATGCCGAAGGCGCCGACCTTGTCGAGCGCGGTCGAGACGGCGGCGAAATGCTCAGAAACGACACCGTCTCCCAATGCGTCCGCGATCCAGCGCTTCGCCGTCTGCGCGTTCGTCATCGTCTCGATGGTGGTGAAGGTCTTGGAGGCGACGATGAAGAAGGTCGTCTTCGGGTCGAGGCCCTTCAGCGTGTCGGCGATATGCGCGCCGTCGACATTGGAGACGAAGTGAAGTCGCGGCCCGTCATGACAGGGCGCGAGCGCCAAGGTCGCCATGGCGGGGCCGAGGTCGGACCCGCCGATGCCGATATTGACGACGTCGGCGATCGAACCGGCACGCAGGTCGTGGGCGAAGGCGGCCATCGCATCCAGCACGCGATGAATTCCGGGGACGATGTCGGTGCCGTCAACGACCAGCGACGCGTCGCGCGGCAGGCGCAGGGCAGTATGGAGGACAGCGCGTCCTTCGGTGATGTTGATCGGCTGGCCGGAGAGCATCGCATCGCGCCGCGCCTCGAGATTTGACGCCCTGGCGAGCGCAATCAGAAGGTCGACCGTCTCACCGTCCACCGCGCATTTGGAATAGTCCAGAAGCAAGTCATCCAATGTCAGCGAGAATTTTTCGAATCGGCCGGGATCGGCGGCGAAGAGGGCGCGCATGTCGACCGGCGCGCGGTTTTCCTCGTGCTCGATGATCCGGGTGCGGGCGGCTTCCAGCGTGGGGTTTTGCAAGCGATCAACCTTCGGTCAGACAGGGTCGCGAAGGTTAATCAGCGCCCACAGCGGAGCGCAAGGGCAGCCCTTTCGTCAAGGACCAATCACTTTTGCACACTGGATGGATCAATAAATATCATTGGCGCAACCAATTGGACCAGACTTGATCCCGTTGGACCACAGGCATAGGCTGGTTCGCATGTGAAGGATATCGCCATGGCCGCTCGTACCGATCCTGCAATCTGGTCCGGATTGTTCCGCATCTCGCCCGAATCGGGCCAGACGCTACAGGCGCAAATCCGGCAGGCGATCGTCGCGGCCATTCTCGACCGCCAGATCGCGGCCTCCATGCCGCTGCCCTCCTGCCGGGTGCTGGCGGAAAAGCTCGGCGTGGCGCGCGGCACGGTCGTCCTCGCCTTCCAGCAGCTCGTCGACCAGGGCTTTCTTGTCGCCAAGGAGCGGCGCGGCCATTTCGTCAATCCGGAGATGCTGACCATGCCGGCGCGCGCGCCCGGCGCGATCCGCAAGAGCGATCCGACGCTCGACTGGAAGAGCCGGCGCAAGGTCGCGGCCTCCGAAATGCCCGAGCCGTCGAAGCAGGAAAACTGGATCAGGGCGTCCTATCCCTTCGTCTACGGGCAGTTCGATCCGGGCCTGTTCCCGACCGCCGAATGGCGCGAGTGCAACCGCATGGCGCTGGCGGTGCTCGAGATACGCAACTGGGCGTCGGACATGGTCGACCGTGACGATCCGCTCTTGATCGAGCAGATCCAGGCGCGGCTCCTCCCCCGGCGCGGCATCTTTGCCAATCCCGACGAGATCATCGTGACACTGGGCGCACAGCACGCGCTCTACATGCTGGCGACGCTTCTCATGGGCCGCGGCACCAAGGTCGCGATGGAGAACCCCGGCTATCCCGATGCGCGCTCGATCTTCCGCCTCTCCGGCGCCGAAGTGGTGCCCGTTCCGGTCGACCGCGAGGGCATCAATCCCGACGCCATTCCCGACGATTGCGGGTTCGCCTTCGTCACGCCGAGCCACCAGTGCCCGACCATGGTGTCGCTGCCCGAAGATCGCCGGCAAAAGCTGATCGCCGACGCGCAGAAGCACGACCGCATCATCATCGAGGACGGCTATGACAGCCAACTCGTCGACGACGCGCCGCAGCAGGCGCTGCGCGGGCTCGACCGTTCCGGGCGCGTCATCTATGTCGGCTCGATGTCGAAGACGCTCGCGCCGGGCCTGCGGCTCGGCTACATCGTCGCCTCGGCCGAGCTGATCGCCGAATTGCGGGCGCTGCGACGCTTCATGCTGCGCCATCCGCCGGCGAACAACCAGCGCGCCGTGGCGCTGTTCCTCTCGCTCGGCCATCACGAGGCGCTGGTGCGCCGGCTGTCGAGCGCGTTCCAGGAGCGGCGCGAGCGGCTGATCGGCGCCGTATCGTCCTACCTGCCTGAATGGCGGATCACCGATACGCCGGGCGGGACCTCGCTCTGGCTCGAAGGCCCGCACGGCACCAGCGGCAAGGCGCTCGCCGATCTCGCCGCCTCGCGCAGCGTGCTGATCGAGCCCGGCGCGCGCTTCTTCGACCAGCCGGAGAGGAACGGCCGCTTCGTGCGGCTCGGAATCTCGTCGATCGCGCTCCAGCACATCGAGCCCGGCATCCGCGAACTCGCGACCGCGGCCGGGCGCCGACCGGCTGCCGCCTGAGCCGGATTTGGTCCATCGGGCGAAATCCCGGTGGACTAACCGACCGGCATTTTCGGATGCATAGTTGAGCCACCTTTTCTCTTTGGGTGGAGCGTCAGATGTCGGTCGTTCTCGAAGATCACGAAACCCAAAGATCGCGCCGCTCGGGCGGGCGCGAAGCGCGGCGAGCCATCCGCGCAGCCCCCCTCGCCGAGGACATCCGCCCCGTCCGGGCCGGGCTCGAAGGCGGACGCTACACGCCGCTCGACGGCGCCGACCTCGACCGCATCCACGAGGCCGTGCTGACCGTGCTGGAGACGGTCGGTTTCGCCAATGCGATCCCGTCCTGCCTCGACGCGCTGACCCGCGCCGGGGCGATCCATGGGCCGGACAAGCGCATCCGCTTTCCGCGCCGGCTGGTGCTTGAAACGATCGGAAAAGCCGCGCGGGGGTTCACGCTGCACGGTCAGGAGCCGCAGCACGATCTGAGGCTTCAGGGAACGCGCGTCCACTACGGCACGGCCGGAGCGGCGGTGCATGTCGTCGATGTCGAGAGGCGCGACTATCGCGAGTCGCTCTTGCAGGACATCTACGACGCGGCGCGCATCGTCGACCGGATGGACAACATCCATTTCTTCCAGCGTCCGATGGTGCCGCGCGATATTCCCGATCCGTTCGAGATGGACCTGAACACGCTCTATGCCTGCGTGACCGGCACGACCAAGCATGTCGGCACGTCCTTCACCACGGCCGACAACGTCCGCCCCGCGCTCGACATGCTCTATGCGATCGCCGGCGGCGAAGACAGATTCCGCGCGCGGCCTTTCGTGTCGAACTCCAACTGCTTCGTCGTGCCGCCGATGAAGTTTGCCGAGGACGCCTGCGGCGTGCTGGAAGAGTGCGTCAAGGGCGGCATACCGATCCTGCTCCTCTCCGCCGGACAGGCAGGCGCCACCGCGCCTGCGGCGATTGCCGGCGCGGTCGTGCAAGCGGTGGCGGAGGTTCTCGCCGGGCTGGTTTACGTCAACGCGTTGAAGCCCGGCCACCCGGCGATCTTCGGCACATGGCCGTTCGTCTCCGACCTGCGCACCGGCGCTATGTCGGGCGGATCCGCCGAACAGGCGCTGTTGACCGCTGCCTGCGCGCAGATGGCGCAATATTACGACCTTCCCGGTGGCTCGGCCGCCGGCATGGCCGATTCCAAGCTGCCCGACATCCAGTCCGGGTTCGAAAAGGGCATCACCGAAGCGATGGCGGGTCTTTCGGGGCTCAACCTCATCTACGAGGCGGCCGGAATGCACGCCTCGCTGCTCGGCTTCTGCCTCGAAAGCCTGATCATCGACAACGACATGATCGGCCAGTGCCTGCGCTGCGTGCGCGGCATCGACATGTCGGAGGCATCTTTATCGCTCGACGCGATCAGCGATGTCTGCCTCAATGGACCCGGCCATTATCTCGGTCACGGCCAGACGCTGGATCTGATGCAGCGCGAATATTTCTACCCCGCCATCGCCGACCGGTTCAGCCCCAAGGAATGGACTGAGAAGGGCAAGCCGGACATTCTCCAGCGCGCCATCGCCGAAAAGAAGCGCATTCTTGGCAGCCATTTCCC
The DNA here is from genome assembly GCF_029210365.1 of Mesorhizobium sp. YIM 152430. GTDB lineage: Bacteria > Pseudomonadota > Alphaproteobacteria > Rhizobiales > Rhizobiaceae > Aliihoeflea. Next base: position 451,523 of record NZ_JARGES010000018.1, on the reverse strand, counting down.
CCGCCATATCTCCCGCGCGCTCGACGACCAGTTGCGCGCGCGCCATCCCGAAATCCGCCTGCCGCGCAGTTCGATGGGCCACTGAGCGCGGCGCGAACCGCGTAAAGCCGTTCTCTCCTTGGTCGCATGGACAAGATGACGGCGCTAGGCTAGGCGTTGGAGACCAACCGAGGGAGGGATTTCTGCAATGGCAATGATCATCGAGGGCGAGGAGAGGATCGAAGCGCCGGTGCAGACGGTCTGGGAAGCGCTCAACGATCCCGACATCCTGCGCGAATGCATTCCCGGCTGCGAGAGCCTCGACAAGAAATCCGACACCGAAATGGCTGCCGTCGTCTCGCTGAAGATCGGGCCGATCAAGGCGAAGTTCAACGGCGAGGTGCAACTCGTCAATCTCAACCCGCCGCACTCCTACACGATCCAGGGCGAGGGCAAGGGCGGGATCGCCGGCTTCGCCAAGGGCGGCGCCGACGTGTCGCTCAGGCAAGATGGCGACGCCACGATCCTGACCTATGCGGCCAAGGCCGATGTTGGCGGCAAGATGGCCCAACTCGGCTCGCGCCTCATCACCTCGACCTCGAAGAAGCTGGCGGGCGAGTTCTTCTCGAATTTCAACGCGAAGGTGAGTGGCAGCCAGGCCGCAGCCGAATAGCTAGCCCTTGCGCGCTGCGCGAAAATCGGCCGGGCGCTTTTGCAGGAAGGCCGCGACGCCCTCCTTGTAATCGTCCGACATGCCCGCCTCGCGCTGGTATTTGCGCTCGGCGTCGAGTTGCGCGTCGAGCGAGTTGCTCGATGCCTCATGGATCGCCTTCTTTGTCAGCGCGTAGGCGTTGGTCGGACCCTTGGCGAAGGTTTCGACCAGCTTGATCGCCTCGTCCATCAGCCTGTCGTCGTCGACGGCCTTCCAGATCAGGCCCCAATCGGCCGCGTCCTCGGCGGACAGCGGCTCGGCCGTCATGGCCAACGCCTTGGCGCGGGCTTCGCCGAGGTGCCGGGTCAGCCAGTAGGTGCCGCCGGCGTCGGGGACGAGCGCGATCTTGGAAAAAGCCTGGATGAACTTCGCCGACTTCGCGGCCAGCACGATGTCGCAGGAAAAGGCGATGTTGGCGCCGGCGCCGGCCGCGACGCCATTGACCGCGCAGACGATAGGCTTGTCCATCGCGCGCAGCTTGCGCACCAACGGGTTGTAGAAGGTTTCCAGCGTCTTGCCGAGATCGGGGCGTTCGCCCATCATCGCGGGATCACGGTCCGAAAGGTCCTGCCCGGCGCAAAAGCCGCGGCCGGCGCCGGTCAACAGGATCGCGCCGCAATTTGCGTCCTTCTCGCATTCATCCAGCGCGGCACGCAGCGCATGGTGCTGCGCCTCGTTGAACGAATTCAGCCGATCCGGCCGGTTGAGCGTGATGACGGAATAGCCGTCCCGCTTTTCGTGAATCACGACGTCCTGGCTCATGGCCTCCCCTCCCCTGTTCGCAATTATTCGAAGACGATCTTCGGCGTCGCGGCTTCGCTGGCCGTCACTTCGGCGCGAAGGCGCTCGAGCACCTTTTGCGCGATTGAGCGATAGACGCCCGCCTGTGGGCCGGTCGGGTTCGAAACCACGACCGGCGTTCCGGCATCCGACGTCTCGCGGACGTCCATCGTCAATGGCACAGCGCCGAGGAACGGCACGCCAAGACGTTCGGCCTCGCGCTCGGCCCCGCCATGGCCGAAAATGTCGTAGCGCGCGCCGGTGTCGGGCGCGATGAAATAGCTCATGTTCTCGACGATGCCGAGCAGCGGCACGTCGACCTTGCGGAACATGTTCAAACCCTTGCGGGCGTCGATCAGCGCCAGATCCTGCGGTGTCGAGACGATCACCGCGCCGGCGAGCGGCACGTTCTGCGCCATGGTCAGTTGCGCGTCGCCGGTGCCGGGCGGCATGTCGACGACGAGCACGTCGAGTTCGCCCCATTGCACCTCGCGCAGCATCTGCGTCAGCGCCGACATGACCATCGGACCGCGCCAGATCATCGGCGTCTCCTCCTCGACGAGAAAGCCCATCGACATGACCTTGACGCCGTAATTCTCCATCGGCTTCAGCGTCTTGCCGTCGACCGTCTCGGGTTTGCCCTTGATGCCGAGGAGGCGCGGCATGGACGGGCCGTAGATGTCGGCATCGAGCACGCCGACCTTGAGGTCGAGGGTGGCAAGGCCGAGCGCGATGTTGACCGCGGTCGTCGACTTGCCGACGCCGCCCTTGCCGGAGGCAACCGCGATGATCGAGCGGATGCCCGGCACGCCGCGCTTGCCGGACTGGATGGAGGCCGACGCGGCCGGAGGCGCGGGGCGTGAGGCGGGCTTCGGCGCGGGACGTGGCGGAGCCGCTTCCATGCCGCCACCCTTCTTCTCCGCCGTCAGCGCGACGACCGCACCGGCGACGCCGGGGATCGACTTGACCACGCGCTCGGCTGCCGCGCGCAGCGGCTCCAGTTCCTGCGCGCGGGCGGAAGGGACGGTGATCGAGAAGAACACCTTGGAATCGGCGATGAAGATATCCGAGACGAGCCCGAGCGAGACCAGATCGCCCTCGAAATCGGGGCCCTTTACGGTCTTGAGCGCTTCGAGGACGGTTTCCTTGGTGACGGTCATGATGCACGTTCTGCTGGAATGGACTGATGAGCAGATAGGCCATTATCGTCCGTGAACCAAGCACCGAAGTTTTCGCACACTCGATGTCGGCATCGAAGCGGCGCGGGCGTCCTTTGCGCGAACGACATCAAGGAAGGAGTTCGTCATGCAGGACAAGCTGACCACATGGCTCTGGTTCGAGACCGAGGCCGAAGAGGCTGCGCGCCATTACGCGTCGGTCTTTCGCAACACGCAGATCGGCGAAATCGTCAGGGCGCCGGGCGGCGGCGAGCCCCATACGACCGAGGGCCAGGTGCTGACCGCCGAATTCCGGATCGAGGGCCACCAATTCGTCTGTCTCAACGGCGGGCCGCATCCGGGCGCGGCGCGCACGGACTCGATCTCGTTCCAGATCCTGTGCGCGGACCAGGCAGAGGTCGACGAATACTGGAACAAGCTTTCGGCTGACGGCGGACAGGAAGTGCAGTGCGGATGGGTCAAGGACCGCTACGGCTTTTCGTGGCAGATCGTGCCCGAAATCCTGCCGCGGCTGATGGCCGATCCCGACCGCGCGAAGGCCGCGCGCGTCACCGCCGCGATGATGAAGATGATCAAGCTCGACATCGCCGGGCTGGAAGCAGCCGCACGCGGCTGAGGCTTTCGCGGCAGCAGCCGGCGCGATAGGGTCCGGCCATGATCGACCGGCTGGAATTCTTCATCGCGCTGGCGCGGGCGCAGCATTTCGGCCGTGCAGCCGAGGAACTCGGCATCACCCAGCCGACGCTTTCGGCCGCCATCAAGGCGCTGGAGGATCAGCTCGGCGTCATGCTCGTCAAGCGCGGCTCGCGATTCCAGGGGCTTACCGTCGAGGGCGAGCAGGTGCTGGTCTGGGCGCGACGGATCACCGGCGATGCACGGACCATGAAGGAGGAGATGCGCGCGGCGCGCCATGGCCTGTCGGGCCGCATCCGCATCGCGGCGATCCCCACCGCGCTTGCGATGATTCCGCGCCTGACAACGCCGTTTCGCGAGCAACATCCGGGCGTCACCTTTTCGGTTCTGTCGCGCACCTCGATCGAGGTGCTGACGCTGCTCGGTAATTTCGACATCGATGTCGGCATCACCTATCTCGACAACGAGCCCCTCGGCCGCGTCGTTTCGGTGCCGCTGTATTCGGAGCGCTACCAGCTCATCACCGCCGCGGACACCAAGTTTTCCGATCGCCGTTCCGTCACCTGGGCAGAAGTCGCCGACCTGCCGCTGTGCCTGCTCACCCCCGACATGCAGAACCGGCGCATCATCGACCAGCATCTGGCCGAAGCCGGCAGCGTCGCGCGTCCGACGCTCGAATCCAATTCGATGATCGTGCTCTTCTCCCATATCCGTACCGGCAAATGGTCGTCGATCATGCCGCTCAACCTTGCCGAGACGTTCGGCTTCGCCGAGCCAATCCGCGCCATCCCGATCGTCGAGCCCGACGCCAGCCATCTCGTCGGTCTCGTCGCGGCCAAGCGCGAGCCGCATACGCCGCTCGTCGCGGCGCTTCTGGACGAGGCGATGACGCTCGCAGGCGATTTCGAGGCCGAGCGCTGAACTAGCGTCATCAAGACACGCGCTTGATAGATTTTCTCTATCAAACAACGAAATGGCTTTATTGATTCCGGCCCGTTTCTGCGGCTTGATCGAAACTGCATATATGCCTGATCAGGGAGGGCGCTGCGTGACGATGCAGCAGGCAAGTACCCAGATCGCAGCGAGGACCGCTGCCATCATCGCCGAACATCAGGGGCTGGAAGGCCCTCTGCTACCGATCCTGCACGGCATCCAGGACGAGTTCGGCTTCGTGCCGCAGGATGCCCTGCCGGTGATCGCCGACGCGCTCAACATCTCCAACGCCGAGGTGCATGGCGTCGTGACCTTCTATCACGACTACCGCCGCGCCCCTGCCGGCCGCCATGTCGTCAAGCTGTGCCGCGCGGAAGCGTGCCAGTCGATGGGCGGCGATGCACTTGCGGCGAAGCTTCAGGCTCTGCTTGGCATCGGCTTCCACGAGACGTCGGCCGACGGCGCGGTGACGCTCGAACCCGTCTACTGCCTCGGCCTTTGCGCCTGCGCGCCCTCCGCCATGGTTGATGGCGAGGTGATCGGCCGGCTCGACGCGGAGCGGATCGAAGAGATCGCAGCGGAGATTCGGGCATGACGACCATCTACATCCCCCGCGATTCCGGGGCGCTGGCGCTCGGCGCTGAAAAGGTCGTGAAGGCGGTTCAGGCCGAGCTTGCTGCGCGCAATATCGATGCGAAAATCGTGCGCACGGGTTCGCGTGGGCTCTACTGGCTGGAGCCGATGGTGGAGGTGGAAACGGCGGAAGGCCGCATGGCCTATGGCCCGGTGCGCCCGTCCGATGTCGCCGCGCTGTTCGATGCGGAGTTCCTTGCCGGCGGCGAACACGCGAAATCGCTTGGCCGGCCGGAGGACATTCCGTTCCTCGCGAAGCAGACGCGCCTTACATTCGCGCGCTGCGGCATCATCGACCCGGTGTCGCTCGACGACTACCGCGCCCATGGCGGACTGGCCGGGCTCGAGAAAGCCGTCGCGATGGCGCCTCTCGACATCATCCAGGCCGTGACCGACTCCGGCCTGCGCGGGCGTGGAGGTGCGGGCTTTCCGACCGGTATCAAGTGGAAGACCGTCCACGACGCGCCGGGGAACCGCAAATACATCGTCTGCAATGCCGACGAGGGCGACAGCGGCACCTTCGCCGACCGAATGATCATGGAGGGCGACCCCTTCGTGCTGATCGAGGGCATGGCGATCGCCGGCATCGCGACCGGCGCGACCAAGGGCTACATCTATCTGCGCTCGGAGTATCCGCACGCGGTCGCGACGATGAACGCGGCCATCGGCGTCGCGCGCCGGGCGGGCGTCCTCGGACCGCGTGTGCTCGGCTCAACGCACATGTTCGACATGGAAGTGCGCGTCGGCGCGGGCGCCTATGTATGCGGCGAGGAAACCTCGCTTTTGAACTCGCTCGAAGGCAAGCGTGGCGTGGTGCGCGCCAAACCGCCGCTGCCGGCGCTGCAAGGGCTCTTCGGCAAGCCGACGGTCGTCAACAACGTCATCTCGCTCGCCTCCGTGCCGGTCATCCTCGACAAGGGCGCGGCGCATTACAAGGATTTCGGCATGGGCCGCTCGCGCGGCACGATCCCGATCCAGATCGCCGGCAACGTCAAGCATGGCGGGCTGTTCGAGGCGGCTTTCGGATTGAGCCTCGGCGAGATCGTCGACGAGATCGGCGGCGGCACCGCGTCGGGGCGGCCCGTCAAGGCGGTGCAGGTCGGCGGACCGCTCGGCGCCTATTTTCCACGCGCGCTGTTCGACACGCCGTTCGACTACGAAGCGTTCGCCGCGAAGGACGGGCTGATCGGCCATGCCGGGATCGTGGTCTTCGACGACAGCGCCGACATGCTGTCCCAGGCACGGTTTGCGATGGAATTCTGCGCCGTGGAATCCTGCGGCAAGTGCACGCCCTGTCGGATCGGCTCGACGCGCGGCGTCGAGACGCTGGACCGTATCGGCGCGGGCATCGAGCCGAAGGCGAACCTCGCGCTCGTCGCCGACCTCTGCAACACGATGAAATTCGGGTCGCTCTGCGCGCTGGGCGGCTTCACGCCCTATCCGGTGATGAGCGCCATCACGCATTTCTCCGATGATTTCAGGCCGCGCGAAGTCGCGGTCGCAGCCGAATAGGAGAGCCATATGGGTCTCATCCACGAAACCGACTATGGCACACCCGCCGCGAAATCCGACAAGCAGGTAACGCTGACGATCGACGGTCGCTCGGTCACCGTGCCCGAAGGCACGTCGATCATGCGCGCGGCGATGGAAATCGGCACCGAGATTCCGAAGCTTTGCGCGACCGACATGCTGGATTCGTTCGGCTCATGCCGGGTTTGCCTCGTCGAGATCGACGGGCGCGGCGGCACACCCGCCTCCTGCACGACCCCGGTGGCGGAGGGAATTTCCGTCCGCACGCAATCCGACCGGTTGAGCGCGATCCGGCGCGGGGTGATGGAGCTCTACGTCTCCGACCACCCGCTCGGCTGGGACGCGAATTCGGGCCTCGGAGGCAGCGAGTTCGACGCCGTGGTGAAGTCGGTTGGCCTCACTGAAAACCGCTACGGCACGGACGGCCGCAACCATGTCGCGCCCGGCAACGGCTCTCTCAACATCGACTACATCGCGCGAGACACCTCCAACCCCTATTTCGCCTACGACCCGGCGCAGTGTATCGTCTGCTCGCGCTGCGTGCGGGCCTGCGAGGAGGTGCAGGGCACATTCGCGCTGACGGTCGAGGGTCGCGGCTTCGAATCGCGCATCGCCGCCGGGCCGACGAATTTCCTCGAATCCGAGTGCGTATCCTGCGGCGCCTGTGTCCAGGCCTGCCCGACAGACGCGCTGCGCGAGAAGTCGGTTCTTGCCATGGGAATGCCGACGAGTTCGGTCGTCACCACCTGCGCCTATTGCGGCGTCGGCTGCTCGTTCAAGGCGGAGATGCAGGGCGAGGAGCTGGTGCGCATGGTGCCGTGGAAGGACGGCAAGGCCAATCGCGGCCATTCCTGCGTCAAGGGCCGGTTTGCCTATGGCTATTCGAGCCACAAGGACCGCATCCTCAACCCGATGGTTCGCGACAAGATCACCGATCCATGGCGCGAAGTGACGTGGGACGAAGCCTTCGCCCATATTACGAAGGAATTCCGGCGCATCCAGTACCAGTATGGCAAGGGCGCGATCGGCGGCATCACCTCCTCGCGCTGCACGAACGAGGAAACCTATCTCGTCCAGAAGCTCGTGCGGCAGGGCTTCGGCAACAACAATGTCGACACCTGCGCGCGCGTCTGCCATTCGCCGACCGGCTACGGGCTTGGCCAGACCTATGGCACGTCCGCCGGAACGCAGGATTTCGACTCGGTCGAAGCGACCGACGTTGTGATGATCATCGGTGCCAATCCAACCGACGGGCATCCGGTCTTCGCCTCTCGGCTGAAGAAGCGCCTGCGCCAGGGTGCCAAGCTGATCGTTCTTGACCCGCGCCGCACCGACATCGTGCGCTCGGCCCATGTCGAGGCGCAGCACCACCTGCCGCTGAAGCCCGGCACCAACGTCGCGATGCTGACCGCGCTCGCCCATGTAATCGTCACCGAGGGGCTGTTCGACGAGGCGTTCATCCGTGAACGCTGCGACTGGTCGGAGTTCGAGGACTGGGCCGCCTTCGTCGCTGAGCCGCAGAATTCGCCGGAGGTGGTCGGCGCGCTGGCCGGCGTCGAGCCGGAAGAAATCCGCGGCGCGGCGCGCCTTTACGCCACGGGCGGAAATGGCGCGATCTATTACGGGCTCGGCGTCACCGAACATTCACAGGGCTCGACCACCGTCATGGCGATCGCGAACCTTGCCATGGCGACGGGCAATATCGGCCGACCGGGCGTCGGCGTGAACCCGCTGCGCGGCCAGAACAACGTGCAGGGCGCGTGCGACATGGGCTCGTTCCCGCACGAACTGCCGGGCTATCGCCACATCTCGGGCGACGCCGTGCGCGACATCTACGAGAGCCTGTGGAGCACCAAGCTCGACAACGAGCCGGGCCTGCGTATTCCCAACATGCTGGACGCCGCCGTCGAGGGCACGTTCATGGGCATCTACATCCAGGGCGAGGACATTCTCCAGTCCGACCCGGACACAAGGCATGTTTCCGCCGGTCTCGCCGCGATGGAATGCGTCGTCGTCCACGACCTTTTCCTCAACGAGACGGCGAACTACGCTCATGTCTTCCTGCCGGGCTCGACCTTCCTCGAAAAGGACGGGACGTTCACCAATGCCGAGCGCCGCATCAACCGGGTTCGCAAGGTTATGGCACCCAGGAACGGGCTTGCCGACTGGGAAGTGACGCAGAAACTCGCCCAGGCGATGGGGCTCGACTGGAATTACGCTCACCCGTCAGCGATCATGGACGAGATCGCCAAGACGACACCGTCGTTCCAACTCGTTTCCTACGACTATCTCGACAAGATGGGCTCTGTTCAGTGGCCCTGCAACGAGAAGTCGCCGCTTGGAACGCCAATCATGCACATTGACGGCTTCGTTCGCGGCAAGGGCAAGTTCATCCGCACCGAATATGTCGCCACCGACGAGAAGACCGGGCCGCGCTTCCCGCTGCTTCTGACCACCGGGCGCATCCTGTCGCAGTACAATGTTGGCGCGCAGACACGGCGGACGGACAATGTCGTCTGGCATGACGAGGATCGGCTGGAAATCCACCCGCACGACGCGGAACAGCGCGGCCTTCGCGACGGCGACTGGGTGCGGCTGGCAAGCCGGGCCGGCGAAACGACGCTGCGCTCGCTGATCACCGAGCGCGTCGCGCCGGGCGTGGTCTACACGACCTTCCACCACCCGAACACGCAGGCGAACGTCATCACCACCGACTTCTCCGACTGGGCGACGAACTGCCCGGAATACAAGGTGACTGCCGTCCAGGTGACGCCGTCCAACGGCCCATCGGACTGGCAGGTGGATTATCAGGACCAGGCGCGGCAGTCGCGGCGGATCGCGCGGCGGCTGGAGGCGGCGGAGTGAAGGGAACCTGAGATGGCGAGTTCGCGCCGATGACCCGCCCTCCGATCACCCCCCTCCCGCGCCTCGCTCACCGGGCGACCGGCACCTCCAGGGCCGACCGAAACGTGCCGGAGGAAACGGCGGTCGCGCTGTCCTATGGCGGGACGACCCATGCCGTGATGATGGCCTCGCCTGCGGATTTCGAGGATTTCGCGATCGGCTTCTCTCTGACGGAAGGCATCATCGCCTCGACGGACGAGATCGAGGCGATCGACGTCGAGGATCATGGCGCGGGGATCGATATCCAGATCCGGCTGTTCGACAAGGCGAACAAGCGGTTCGAGGCGCGGCGCCGGCGGCTGGCCGGGCCGGTCGGCTGCGGGCTGTGCGGGATCGAATCCATCGACGAGGCGATGCGTGCGGTCCGCGACGTGAGCGGTTCGACGCTGGTGCTACCCGCATACGAGATCACGCAGGCCGTGCGGCTTCTGTCAAAGGTCCAGCCGCTGCACAAGGAGACCGGTGCCGTCCACGCCGCCGGCTTCTACGCGCCGGGTCGCGGCATCCTGATTGCACGGGAGGATGTCGGGCGGCACAATGCGCTCGACAAGCTCGCCGGTGCGCTGGCGCAAGCCGGAATCGACGGCGCATCCGGCGCGATCGTCGTCACCAGTCGCGTCTCGGTCGAGATGGTGCAGAAAACGGCCGCCATCGGCGCTTCGTTCATCATCGCGGTTTCGGCACCGACGGCGCTCGCGATCCGCACGGCCGAGGAGGCCGGCATGACCCTGGTCGCGCTCGTGCGCGGCGACGAGTTCGACATTTTCACCCATCCCGAACGCCTGACGTCCGAAAGCAGCGCCCATGTCGCATGAGGTCTTCAACCCCCACACCAAGCTGATCCGCATGGCGAACCAGATCGGCACCTTCTTCGAATCGAAGCCCCGTCATCTCGGCGTCGCCGGCGTGGCGGAGCACATCAACAAGTTCTGGGAGCCGCGAATGCGCGGCCACTTCTTCGAGGTGGTCGACAAGGGCGGCGAAGGGCTGAAGCCCATCGTGCTCGAAGCCGCAGCCTCGATCCGCCGGCCCGGCCAGCCGGTGAGCCCTGAACAGTCCCGCCAGGCCAATGCCGGCGTGCCGGGCGACAAGGGCGAGGAATCAGGCGAGACCAAGTCACGCATCGCCGCATCGCAGGGTTAAGGAAAAGGCCGGAATGCCCGGCCTTTTCGCTTGCGATCAGAACATCGGCGGATAGGGTCGGCCGCCGCGGTCGAGCGTGATCCAGCGCGTCTCGGTGAATGTTTCGAGCGACCAGCGGCCGCCATGCTTGCCGACGCCCGACGCCTTGAAGCCGCCGAACGGGACATGCGGCTCGTCGTTCACCGAAGAACAGTTGATGTGGCAGTTGCCCGTGTCGAGCTTGTTGACGATGGCAAGCCCCCTTCCCTCGTCGCGCGTCATGACGCCGGCCGACAGGCCATACTCGCTGTCATTGGCGATCTCGACAGCCTCTTCGTCCGTGCGGAACGGGATGACGGGCACGACCGGGCCGAAGGTCTCGTCCTGATAGAGCTTCATGTCCGGCGTCACGCCGGTCAGGATCGTCGGCTCGACGAAACGGCCCTCGATCTTGCCGCCGAGCACGACCTTCGCACCTTTCGCAATGGCGTCATCGAGTTGTTCCTTCACCTTGGCGACCTGCTTGTCGTTGATGAGCGGGCCGATGATGTGCTCCTTGCTCTTGGTCGGGTCGCCGACCTTGAGCTTCTTCGCGCGTTCCACGAACTTCGCCAGGAAATCGTCGAAAATCTTCTCGTGGACGAGCACCTTCTCGACCGACATGCAGATCTGGCCCTGATGCATGAAGGAGCCGAAATTGGCGGCTTGCGTGGCGCGTTCCATCTCGGCGTCGTCGCACACGATCAGCGAATCCTTGCCGCCGAGTTCGACGCAGCACTTTTTCAGATGCGCGCCGGCCTTGGCCGCGACCTGACGGCCGACCGCCGTCGAGCCGGTAAAGGAAATGCCCTTTACGTAAGGATGTTCGATCAATTCGTCGCCGACTTCCTGGACGTTTTCGCGCGAGCAGGTGACGACGTTGAAGACGCCCTTGGGCAGGCCGGCTTCCTCGAAGATTTCGGCGAAGAGCAGCCCGCCGAGATAGGGCGTTTCCTCGGACGGCTTCAAGACGATCGTGTTGCCGGCGACGAGCGGGAACAGGAAGCCGCGGGCGGTGAGGATGCAGGGGAAATTCCAAGGCGAGATGACCGAGACGACGCCCATCGGCCGGCGCGTCGCCATCGAGACCTTTCCATATTCGGACGGCATGACCTCGCCGATCGGGTTCCAGACCGACGCTGCGGCGGCGTGGAAGACTTCCGTGACGTAGCCGGTCTCGAACATGCCCTTGCCGAACCAGCCGCCGCCTTCGGCCTGAATGGCGTCGACGATTTCTGTTTTGCGGCGTTCCCAGATCTCGGCCGCCTTGTGAAGATAGTGAGCGCGCTTTGAGAAGGGCAGAGCGGCCCATTCGGGAAACGCCTTGTGCGCTGCCTCGATGGCGGCCGCCGTCTCGGCGCGACCCGAATCCGGCACCTCGGCCCAGACCGAGCCGTCGGCCGGATTGAGATCCTTGAAGGTCTTCTTCGTCGCGGACCAGCCGCCGCCGATATACATGCCTTCGAAAACACGAGCCATTCTCAAGCCTCCTTATGCTTCTTCCGCTTTTTGGCGGACTTCTTTTTCGGTTGTGAGTCGGCGTCCAGCCTCGCCGCCGGCTGCGGCGGGATCGTGAACGCGGTGAGGGTCTTTCGGCGCGCAGCGACGTGCTCCGCCTGAATGGCGGCGGCGCGTGCCACCACGTCGGACAGGTCGATACGCTGCGGCGCCGCGGGGACCTGCACCTCATCGTCGATGTCGAAGCCGGCGCTGTTGTGCCCGACGCGGCCGTGGCCGCCGTTCAGCTTTGGTGCCGGTGCGGCAGCCGGTTTGCGCGGCAGGACGGGTCGCTCGATCGTTTTGCGACGGTTCGAGACATGGACGGCAAGCCGCTTCGCCGCGCGGTCGGCAAGCGCGGCTGCATCGAGGGCAAGTTCCGTGCGGCGCGGCGCGGTCGACCTTTTGAGGAAGGCCGGGCGCTCCGGTGCAGGCGACGTGCAGGCTCCGCGCGTCAGGCGATTGGACGCCACATGGGCGGCGAGCCGCTCCTGCGCGCGTCGCGCCAAGTCCGCAGCTTGATCGGACAGGCGGCCGGCATCGACGGAGGCGGGTTTCGGCAGTGACGCTTCCCTTGCCGCCACGTCCCACGGATCGGGACCGGCCTTCGGCTCGTAGCGGCCGGCAAAGGCGCTCGGAGCCGCTTTCTCCCGCCGCAGATAGCGCACGAAGGCCGTCTGGATCGCGCCGGCGCGACGTGCGAGATCACCCGCCATGCGCGCCATTGCATCGAGCGTGGCCGGCAAAGCGAGGAAGGGCGGCAGAGCGATGCCGCGTTTCGCGCGGCGCCTGGCGCCATCCGACTTGCCGCCGCCGAGATAGGCGTTCACGACGGCGGGGTCATTCACCAGATTGACCGCCGTGTCTTCCCCGGTGATGAGGCCGTTTTCGATCAGGTAGCCGCGGTCCGCGATGCGCAGGCTGAGCTTGGCGTTCTGTTCGACGAGCAGGATGCCGACGCCTGTCGCCGCCACGGCCTTGAGCGACTTGAACAGTTCCTTCGACAAAAGCGGCGAGAGGCCGAGCGACGGTTCGTCGAGCATCAAAATGTCGGGCTTGGACATCAGCGCGCGGCCGATCGCCACCATCTGCTGCTCGCCGCCCGACATAGTGCGCGCGATCTGGCCCTTGCGCTCGGCAAGGCGTGGGAAGAGCTCGTAGATGCGCTTCAGCGCATCGGCCTCACCCTTGCGGGCACGACCGGCGAAGGCGCCGAGTTGCAGGTTTTCCGCCACCGTCAGATCGCCGAAGATGCCGCGCCCCTCTGGCACCAGCGCAACGCCCTCCTCCACGATCCGGTGCGCCTTGACGCTCGTGATCGGTTTGCCGTTCATCGTGATCTCGGTGCCGGGTTCGGTCTTGACGAGACCCGCGATGGCCTTGAGCAGACTCGACTTGCCGGCACCATTGGCCCCCAGCATGACGCAAATCTCGCCCTTGGCGATCTTCGCGGAGACGCCTTCGAGCGCGAGGTGGCGGCCGTAGCGGACGCCGAGACTTTTCACCTCAAGCATCGTCGTCGTCCCCGAGATAGGCGCGCACGACCTCCGCGTCGGACAACACTTCGGCGACGTCGCCTTCGGCGATCTTGGTGCCGGTGTTCATGACGACGCAGCGGTCGCACAAAGTGCGGATCGCGTCCATCACATGCTCGACCATGATGATCGTGCGACCCTCGCGGCGCAGATCGTCGATCAGGGCGATGCCGATCTGCAACTCGGACGGATTGAGGCCGGCGAGCCACTCGTCGAGCAGCAGCACGCGCGGATCGGATGCAAGCGCGCGCGCCAGTTCGATGCGCTTCTGGTCGATATAGGTCATGGCGGCGACCGGCATGTCGGCGCGGCCTTCGAGCCCGACGCGAGCGAGCAGCGTTTGCGCCAGCGCATGGGCGTCCTTGCCCCAGAGCCGGTTGCGCGCGAAGACGGCGCCTGCCACGACGTTTTCCTCCGCCGTCATCGACGGCAGGATGCGCACGAGTTGGAATGTGCGCGCGACACCCTGGCGCGCGATGTGATGCGCGGCATGGCCGGAAATGCGCTCGCCCTTCAGCCGGATCTCGCCGGCACTCGGGCGCAGCGCGCCGGAGATCAGATTGAGCATCGTCGTCTTGCCGGACCCGTTCGGGCCGATGAGCCCGAGAAGTTCGCCTTCGCGGACGTCAAAGGAAACATCGTTGACGGCGACGAGACCGCCGAACTTCTTCTGCGCGCGGTCGACGGAGAGGATGGCGCTCATGCGACCTTCTCCCCGCCCACGGTCTTTTCAGACCGCTTCATCCGCGCTCGCATCTGCTCCAGCCGTCCCGTCACGCCGTCCGGCAGGAGATAGACGATGGCGAGGAAGGCGAGGCCCATGACGATGGGCGTGTGGTTGGGGAATTGCGCCGAGACCTGATCGAACAGGATCGTGAACGGAATGACGCCGACGAGCGGGCCCCACAGGCGCTTCGTGCCGCCGAGCAGCGCCATGATGACGACGAGGAAGGAGATCATCGGATTGAAGGCGGATGGCGGCTCGATATAGGCGTAGCGGGGGGCAGAGATCGCGCCGGCGATGCCGATGAAGGCGCCCGAGATCATGAACAGGATGATTTTGGCGCGGGCGGTGTCGATGCCGACATGGCGCGCGACCGTCTCGTCATTGCCGATGATTTTCATTGCGAAGCCGAGCTTCGAGCGGCCGATCAGCCAGCCGGTGACGAAGACGGCGACCGTCAAGGCGAGAAGCATCCAGTAGATGTGAACCTCGGTGAAGTCGGTGAAGACGTAGAGTCCCATCCGGGTCGACACTTTCGTCTGCGTCCACGAGACGAGTTGGCGGACGAGTTCAGCGAGGCCCAGCGTGAAGATGACGAAATAGACGCCCGAAAGCCGCAACGTCGCCGCGCCGACAAGCCCGGCGAGAACCGCCGCGACGAGGCCCCCTCCAAGAACGAGGACGAAGAACGGCACATGGTCGACCCAAAGCCCCACCGTATAGGTGCCGAGGCCGAAGAATGCGGCGGTGGCGAGCGAGATGTAGTGCGTTGGGCCGGAGAACAGCGTCCAGGCCGTGCAGAGCGCCGCATAAAGCATCAGGTTGACGCCGAGCGACAGGTAATAGCCCTGGCTGAAGAGCGGCAGCGTCGCGAGTGCCGCCACGGCGATGGCGCCGAGAAGGCCGACGCGGACTTCCGACTGGTCGAGCGTCATGTCGACTGCCTCCCGAACATTCCCTGCGGGCGGAAGAGAAGCACGATGATGAAGAGCGCATAGGTCGCGGCGATGGTCAGGCCCGGATCGATGAGGCTTGCCACCGCGGTTTCGGTCACGCCGAGAATGAGTGCCGCGAGCACCGCGCCGCGAATGTCGCCGACGCCGCCCATGATGACGATGATCAGCGCCTTCATGGTGAAGACGACGCCCATCGACGCGTTGAACGTATAGAAGGTCGACAGCAACGCCCCGCCGCAGGCCGTCAATGCGCCGCCGAGCGCGAAGGCGAAGGCGGCCGTCTTCGCCACATCGATGGCGACGAGCCTGGCCGAATTCGGATCGGCCGCAACGGCGCGGACGGCCGTGCCCTGCCGGGTTCGATAAAGGAAAACATAGAGCGCAAGGGCGATGACAACCGCTGCGCCGAAAGCCACCACGCGGTTCAGCCCGAACGGGTTGCCGAGGATCACGAAGCGCTCGGCAAGGAAGGTGTAGGAGAAATATGAACCGCCGAAGGCGAGCAGCATCAGGCCCTGCAAGAGGAAAAGCAGGCCGAAGGTCGCGAGAATGGAATCCACCTCGAGCATTCCGCGGTTCTTCGCCCTCTCGACGAGCGGCTTCAAAAGGACCGCGTAGATCGCCCAATTGATGATGAAGGCTGCCGGCGCGATGAGAAACAGCCCGGCCAATGGATTGATCTGCATCGCCGTGAACAGCCAGAAGGCGATGAAGCAGGCCGCGACGAAGGTTTCGCCATTGGCAAGGTTCATGATGCGCGCGACGCCGTATTGCAGGGTCAGCCCGAGCGCGATCAGCGCGTAGGTTCCTCCCAGCAATATGCCCGTGATGATGATCTGCATTCTCTAAGCTACCACTCCGTTCCTGTCGCGGCAGAGCCAGAAGCGCCATCCCGGACAGGCCGGGATGGCGCGGTCTGGAGACTTATTCCCAGCCGTCCTTCTTGACCGGCTCGATCGCCCCGTCGATGCCGTTGGCGGCGACGCCGTAGAAGGTGCCGTCCTTCCACTGGCCGACGGTCCACAGATTGCGGTTGATGTTGTTGTCGAAGCGAATCTCGCCCATCACCGTGTCGAAAGTGCCGGTCCTGATCGCCTCGACGACGGTCTCGCGATCCTTGGTGCCGGCCGCCTCGATCGCCTGCTCGAGCACCTGGAGGCCCGAATAGGTGACCGCGCTCGCCCAGTAATCGGCATCCGCGCCCGTCACTTCCTTGTGCCTGGCGCGGTATTCCTTGATCTTCTCGTCATCCGGGTTGGTGCCGCCGGCACCCAGGACACCGTTCGCCGTCGCGCCGAAACGGCCGGCATAGGCCGGGAAGGACGCGCCGACGCCGACATAGAAGGCACCGACGTCAAGGTCCTGGATCTGTGCCTGCTCGGTGAGCGCGAAGGTGTCGCCGGGATAGGAGAAGCCGACGAAGGCGTCGGGTGCTGCGGCCTTCGCCTGGCTGACGATCGGTGCGACGTCCTGCGTGCCGAGCGGATAGGACGCTTCGTAGACGATCTCGAAGCCTGCCGCTTCGAGCGCCGGCTTGCCGGCGCCGGCCAGTTCCAGTCCGAACGCGTCGGCGACGTGGACGAGCGCCACCTTGTTGCCGATCTCGCCGGCATCATACAGCTTCTTCAGGGCCTCGGCCGTGCCTTCGGCCAGTTCCCTCGACGTGCCCAGCATCCAGAACGAGTTCGGCCAGCGCTCGGCGAACTCCTCGACGCCGTCGGTGATCGCGCTGGTCGTGATGTGCGGATAGCCATAGCGCGCGATGATCGGCGCGGTGGCGACATTGAGCCCGGTCGAATAGGGCGTGACGATGAAGTCCACCTCGTCGACTGTCGCCAGGCGCTGGATGTTCTGGACGGCGGTCTCGGCCGAGGTCCGGTCGTCATACTCGACCAGTTCGATCATCATCTGCTGGTCGCCGACCTGAAGACCGCCGCGGCCGTTCACTTCAGAAACCCAAAGCTGGATGTTCGGCCAGTGGCTGACCGTCGCGCCGGCCGCGAGCGGTCCGGTCTTCGGCGCACTGGCGCCGATCTTGATCGTTTCCTGCGCCGCCGCGTGTCCGGCGAGTGCCAGCGTCGCGGCGCCGGCTGCGAGTGCGATGAACGTGCGTCTGATCATGTCCTGTCTCCTCCCAATGTTTCCAAGGTCCGGCATCCTCCTGCCGGTCTTCGTTTTCAGATCGGATAGTCCGGTTGGCCGCTCTGAATCGTGATCCACCGCAATTCGGTGAATGCGTCGATGCCCGCCCGGCCGCCGAAACGGCCATGGCCCGACGACTTGACCCCGCCGAACGGCATTTGCGGTTCGTCGTGGATGGTCGCCGAATTGATGTGGCAGATGCCGGTTTCAAGGCGCTGTGCGAGGCTAAGCGCGCGCGTGACATCACGACCGAACACGGCCGCCGAAAGCCCGTATTCGGTGTCGTTGGCGATCGAGACGGCCTCATCCACGTCCGAAAAGCGAATGAGCGAAGCGACGGGGCCGAAGCTCTCCTCGTAATAGAGGCGCATGTTCGGCGTCACACCGTCGAGGACCGTCGCATCGAGCCAGACCGAGCGCTGTTCGCCGCCGACGACGAGGCGTGCCCCCTTCTGGACGGCATCGTCGATCAACGCCTTGACGCGTTCGGCCGCCTGCTCGCTGATCATCGGGCCGATTTCATTTGCGCCGTCGCGCGGATCGCCGAGCCTCAGGCGCCTTACCTGCGCCTTCAGACGCTCGAGGAATGCATCGGCGACCGTCTCCTGCACGACCAGCCGCTCGGTGGACATGCAAATCTGGCCCTGGTTGAAGAAGGTGCCGAAAGCGGCGGCGCGGGCGGCCTCGTCGAGATCCGCATCGTCGAGAACGATCAGAGGCGCCTTGCCGCCGAGTTCCAGCAGCGCCGGCGTCAAATGACGTGCGGCGATTTCCGCGATGATCCGGCCCGACCTGGTGGACCCGGTGAAGTTGACGCGCCGCACGGCCGGATGCGCGATCAGGACCTCGACGATCTCCTGCGCGCGGTCCTCCTGATTGTGGACCACCGCGATCGCACCTTCGGGAAGTCCGGCATCGGCGAAGATGTCGCAGACCAGCGCATGGGTGCCGGGACACAGTTCCGATGCCTTGAATACCACCGTATTGCCACAGGCCAGGGGCATGGCGATCGAGCGCACCGAGAGCACGACCGGCGCATTCCAGGGCGCCAGCGACAACACCACGCCGCAAGGCTGGCGCAACGCCATCGCGAAGGAGCCCGGGCGATCGGCGGGGATGGTCTCGCCCGCCACTTGTGTTGTCAGCGCGGCCGCCTCGCGCAGAATCGACGCACCGAGCCGGCAGTTCAGTTCGCTCCATGCGCGGGTGCCGCCGGTTTCTTCGGCGATCTTCGCGACGAAGATTTCGGTGCGCGCGAGAAGCAAGTCGGCGGCGCGGTTCAGGATGGCGCGCCGATCGGACGGCGATGTGGCAGACCATTGCGGGAATGCGGCGGCCGCGCGATTGGCCGCATGGCGGGCCTCGGGGATGTTCGAGGCGTGGACGCGAGTGACGACCGTCCCCGTCAGGGGGCCGACGCGTTCCAGATGGGGTGCCTCGACGGCCTGCCCCATGGGCGCCGCGAGCCGCGCTGCCTTCGCCAAATCATCCTCCCAGCGAAGCGTGAATTCCGCTTCAGCCGCCACGGCCCGTTTCGGGCTCCGTTCTCCCGGCGACAACTTCGATTGAAGCGCAAGCCATCGGCACTTGATATGAATAAATCCGGTGATCTATTGTAAATATCTGGCCTCGGCTTGGAGGGCAAATGGACGTCGGCACGATCGATTGCGGGTTGCACGCGCGGTTCTGGTCCTTCAACGGGCCGACGGGAACCATGACGCGCCAACTCGTCCTGTTGACCGATGGCGGCGGCGAGGCCGACGCGGGCGGCCAAAGGCTCGCCATCGCCGCTCCCGCACTTCTGTGGCTCGGCGATATGAAGCCCGGCCGCCTGCGGCTTGAAGCCGGCGCAACGGGACTTCGCGCGCAAATCGGCGACGACACGCTCGTCGAGGCCATCGGCGACGAGGCGCACTCGGTCGCCCTGCGATACCTCGTCGACCGCGACTTCACGCTTTCGCTCGCAGGTCACGCGGAGGCGTTGGGGGTGATCGAGCGCTGCCTGAGCGCCGCGATCGCGGAGCGGCGCCAGCCGCAGGAGGCTTCCGCACTGTTGTTGTCGGCGCTTTTGCGCATCGTGCTCGTGTCGATGCTGCGCGTTTCGGGCGGACGGGAATCGCTGCCAGGAATCGGCGAGCGGATGAGCCTTCTTCAACGCTTCCGCCAGCTCGTCGAGATGAATTTCCGCAATCACTGGCAGGTCGCGCGTTATGCAGATGCGCTGGGCGTCACGCCCGACCGGTTGCACGCGATCTGCACCGACGGCATCGGCAAGTCGCCCAAGGCGCTTGTTTCAGAACGCCTTGCGCGCGAGGCGATGCTGCGGCTGGAGCGCTCGTCGCTGACGATCCAGCAACTCGGCCATTCGCTCGGCTTTTCCGACCCGGCACATTTTTCAAGCTTTTTCCGCAAGATGACGGGGACGCCGCCCGGTCGCTATCGCCGCGCCGTGATCGACGCGCGGGCCGACCACGGCCGTGCCGTGCATGTGCCGAGCTTTGCGGAATGGCCCTGATCAGGACGCCGTGTGCCGCCGGCGCACCGATGCAGGACGCCCGGCAATCGCAAGACGCGAATCGTTACGCGCCTTGCGCGACACGACCTGCCCTTTCGAGACGACGCAGAGCCTGTCCGGTCGCAGCCGCAGCGCCTCGATCGGGTTGCCGGCGTCGAGAACGACGAGGCTGGCAATGTTGCCGACCGCGAGCCCATAGGCTTCGAGGCCCATGATCGCCGCATTTTCGCTCGTCACCATGTCGAAGCAGCGGCGCATGTCGGCCGGGCTCGTCATCTGCGCCACATGAAGCCCCATGAAGGCGACGTCGAGCATGTCGGCCGTGCCCAGCGAATACCAGGGGTCGAGGACGCAGTCCTGGCCGAAGCCGACGCGGATGCCGGCCTTGAGCATCTCGGGCACACGGGTCATGCCCCGGCGCTTGGGGTAGCTGTCATGGCGGCCTTGCAGAACGATGTTGATCAGCGGATTCGGCACGGCCGAGACCTCCGCCTCCGCCATCAGCGGCAGGAGCTTGGAGACGTAGTAGTTGTCCATCGAATGCATCGAGGTCAGATGCGAGCCGTTGACCCGGCCCTGCAACCCCAAACGCTGCGTCTCATATGCCAGTTGTTCGATGTGCCGCGACAAGGGATCGTCGGTTTCGTCGCAATGCATGTCGACACGCAGGCCACGTTCGGCGGCAATTTCGCATAGTTCGGTCACCGAGCGGCGGCCGTCCTCCATCGTGCGTTCGAAATGGGGAATGCCGCCGACGATGTCGATGCCAAGGGCGAGCGCGCGGACCGTGTTTTCGCGCGCCGTCGGGTCGCGGTAGAAGCCATCCTGCGGGAAGGCGACCAGTTGCAGGTCGAGATAGGGCGCCACGGTCTTCTTCACGTCGAGCAGCGCCTCGACGGCGAGCAGCCGGTCGTCGCAGGTGTCGACATGGGTGCGGATGGCCAGAAGGCCCATCGAGACCGCCCAGTCGCAATAGGCGAGCGCCCTCTCCTTCACCGCCTCATGCGTCAGCAGTGGCTTCAGTTCGCCCCAAAGGCCGATGCCCTCCAGAAGCGTGCCGGACGCGTTGATGCGCGGCGTGCCATAGGAGAGCGTCGCGTCCATGTGGAAATGCGGATCGACGAAAGGCGGTGCGACGAGATCGCCGGCGGCGTCGATCACTTCGCCCGCATCGACATCGATATGCGGTTCGATTGCCGCGATGCGGCCGCCATGAATGCCGATGTCGGCAACGCGTCCGTCAGCCAGCGTTCCGCCCTTGATGATCAGATCGAAATTCATTGCCGCCTCTTCCGGTCGCACTCTTTGCCGAAGATCTGTCAGGTCACGCAGGCCAGCATGATCGCCTCGCGCAACTCCTCGAGCCCCTCGTTCCTTTCGGACGAGGTGGCCAGGACGACGGGGAATGCCGCCGGCCGGCGCTTGATCTTCAGCGTCGTCTCGTCGATCAGCGGCTGGATGCCAGCGGTCTTGATCTTGTCGGTCTTGGTCAGAACCACCTGATAGGAACATGCCGCCTTGTCGAGCAGGTCCATCACGTCGGAATCGTTCTGCTTCACGCCATGGCGGGAATCGATGAGGAGATAGACCCGCTTAAGCGTGACGCGGCCCTTGAGATAGTCGAAGACGAGTTTCGTCCAGGCGTCGACCTGTGACTTCGGCGCCTTGGCGAAGCCATAGCCGGGCATGTCGACCAGCGCCATGGGCGGCAGGTCGCCTGCCTGTCCCGAAAAGCCATCGGGGACGAAATAGTTGAGTTCCTGCGTGCGGCCGGGCGTGTTCGACGTGCGCGCAAGGCCCTTACGGGCCACGAGCGCGTTGATCAGGGACGACTTGCCGACATTCGACCTTCCGGCGAAGGCGATTTCGGGCGGGCCTTCAGGGGGCAGGAACTTCATCGACGGGACGCCGCGAATGAAGATCCAGTTCTTGGGGAACGGCGCCGCCACGATCGGGGCCGGCCGGGGGTCTTCCATATCGCTCAACGTCAATCTCCACGGCCATAAGGACCGTGGATGGCATTGAGCTTTCAGCCCGCCTTGTCAAGCGCAGGCGGACCGATGCCGCCCGGCCGGACATGATGATCCGGCCGGGCAAGCGATCATCAGGGCAGAAGGACGCGGTTGACGACGTGAATGACGCCGTTCGACTGGTTGACGTCCGCCGTTGTCACGACGCTGGTCGTGCCGTTCGAATCCGTCACGGCGACGCCGCGCCCGGACGGCACCACGGTCAGCGTTCCACCCTGCACCGTGGTCAACTGGGCTTCGCCGCCACCTGCATTGGCGCGGCGCAGAAGCTCGGGACCGCTCAGCTTGCCGGGAACGACATGATAGGTCAGGACGCTCGTGAGCTGGCCCTTGTTTTCAGCCATGAGCAGCGTGTCGACGGTGCCTGCGGGCAGCATCGCGAACGCGTCATTGACCGGCGCGAAAACCGTGAACGGGCCGGGGCCGGACAGGGTGCCGGCAAGGTCGGCGGCCTGGACGGCGGCGACGAGCGTGGTGTGGATCGGCGAGTTCACGGCGTTCTCGACGATGTTGCGCTCGACGAGCATCGGCGCGCCGCCCACTGTCGGATTGTCCTGAGCCGATGCCGGCACGGCCAGCGCAATTGCTGCGGATACCATAAGGGTCGTGATCGAAAGCTTCTTCATGATGCCTCTCCCAAGGAATGTTGTCGTTGACATGTCCAGTTACGGGAGGGTCCTGCGTGCAGTTTCGGGGTTCACCGAAGTGTGACCACAAAAAAGCCCCGCTTGCGTTCGGCGGGGCTTTTGGTCCGTTGCCTATTCGGCCGGTTCCTTGGGCTTGCGGCGGAACATTCCGCCCAGATTGTCCCAAAGCTCGATCTTGGCGCCCTGACGCTTCATGATGAGCCCCTGCTGCAGGATCGACAGGAAGTTGTTCCAGGCCCAGTAGATCACGAGGCCGGCCGGGAAGGTCGCCAGCATGAACGTGAAGACGACCGGCATCCAGTTGAAGATCATGGCCTGGGTCGGATCGGGCGGCGTCGGGTTCATGCGCATTTGCAGGAACATCGTGACACCCATGATCAAAGGCCAGACGCCGATCATCAGGAAGGAGGGCACGTCGTATGGCAGGAGCCCGAACAGGTTGAACATCGACGTCGGGTCCGGCGCGGACAGATCGTTGATCCAGCCGAAGAACGGCGCGTGACGCATCTCGATCGTGACGTAGATGACCTTGTAGAGCGCGAAGAAGACCGGAATCTGGAGAAGGATCGGCCAGCAGCCGGCGATCGGATTGATCTTTTCCTTCTTGTAGAGCTCCATCATCTCCTGCTGCTGCTTCATCCGGTCGTCGCCGTATTTCTCCCGGATTTCCATCAGCTTGGGCTGCACCTTCTTCATGTTCGCCATCGACACATAGGACTTGTTGGCGAGCGGGAAGAAGACCAGCTTGACGAGGACGGTCGTGGCAAGGATGGCGACGCCGAAATTGCCGAACAGGCGGAAGAACCAGTCGATGACGAAGAACATCGGCTTGGTGATGAAATAGAACCAGCCCCAGTCGATCAGCAGTTCGAACTGACGGATGCCGTAGGCTTCCTCATAGCCGTCGATGACACCGACGACCTTGGCACCGGCGAAGACACGGGTCTGGATATCGGTCGACTGACCAGGTGCGACCGAGACCGGATCGGACAGGTAATCCACCTGGTAGCGCACGCGCCCGTCGTCGAAATAGGAATAGCGCGGCTGAAACGCCTGCCCGTCGGACGGCACCAGGGCCACGGCCCAATATTTGTCGGTGATGCCGAGCCAGCCGTCATTGCTCTTGCCGGGGGTGATCTGGCGATCCTCGGCGAGCTTGGAATAGTCGATTTCCTGAAGCCCTTCCTCGCCCGTGACGCCGATCAGCCCTTCGTGAAGCACGAAGATGCCCTCGATGTCGGGCGTGCCGACGCGCGTTATGCGGCCGTAATTCATCAGTTCGACCGGTTCTCCACCGGCGTTCGTGACGCTGTCGGAGATCGTGAACATGTAGTCGGCGTCGACCGCGATCGTGCGCTCAAAGGTCAGGCCGGCATCGTTGGTGTAGGAAAGCGTGACCGGCGTGTCCTGCGTAAGCTGCGCGTTGCCCTCGACGGACCAGACCGTCTGCGGTCCCGGAACCGCGCCAGCATTGCCCTGCCCCACATAGCCGACTTCGGCGTAATAGCCGTCGGCAAGCGCGGACGGGTTCAAAAGCGAGATGTTCGGCGAGTTCGGCTGGACCGTAACGCGATAATCCTTCAGGAGAAGGTCGTCGATGCGCGCACCGGTCAGGTTGATCGAACCCGAAAGACGCGGCGTGTCGATGGCGACGCGATCGGTCGCGCCGACGGCGCCCTCGCGTGTCTGCGGCGCGGCGGATGACGCGCCGCCGCCGGGCACCTCGGCCTGCGTGCCGGGCGCGCTTGGCAAGTCTCCATCACCCGGCGCGACGCTGGGCCCCTGCTCCTGAGGAGTGGCCGCCTGCTGTTGCTGCGCCTGAATCTCGGCCGCCTGGCGCTGCGCCTCGATGCGGGGGTTCATGTAGAACACCTGCCAAAGGGTCAGAATCACGACGGAAAGCGCGATCGTGATGAAGAAGTTGCGATTGTTTTCCATCAAGGGATCCCTATCCCCGCTCAGCGAAATCGGCGGGAGAGTTCTGCCTTCAATTCGTCGAACGGCGTCTGGAGCAGTTCGCGGCGGCCGACGATGACATAATCGGTGCCGCACGCCATGTCACGCGCCGCATGGACGCGAACGGCTTCTTTCAGCCGGCGACGAATGCGGTTTCGGACCACCGCATTCCCGACCTTCCTGGTGACGGTGATGCCCAGACGCGGTTCGCCCGCGTCGTCACGTCGCATCACCTCCAACAAGAAAAGCCGCCCCCGGCGCTTCTCGCCCCGGCGAACGGCCAGAAACTGGGCGCGCTTCTTCAAGCGCCCCGGTGCATTCTCATGCGGCCGGTCGGTCAAACCCTTTGCCCTTCGGCGCCCGGCCCGCGACGGCTTAAGCGGACAGACGCTTGCGGCCGCGGGCGCGGCGGGCAGCGATGACCTTCTGGCCTCCCTTGGTGGCCATGCGCGCACGGAAACCGTGGCGGCGCTTGCGGACGAGTTTGGACGGCTGGTAGGTGCGCTTCATTTATTTAATACCGCGGCGTGCGGCCCTTCTTGGATAGCTGTCTCATCGGACGAGGAGCATCGGCCGGTCATACACGCAACAACAGTCGCGCCAAGACCTCGGCCCGAGCGTGGGGCGGCTTATAGAAAGATCGCCCGCGCGAGTCAATCAATGCCGGTCACGACGCGGTGAAGCGTGAGCCGACGCTTGTCAACACAGCTTGAGACCGCGCGTGTGGCATTGTGGGCGATCGATTTGCGCGCCATGTGTGTGCCCGACGGACATCCGCATCGGGAGTTTTCCTTGCCAGCCAATCTCGCCAATGCCAAAGGCATGACCAACAAGTCGCGACCGACCCTTCGCGTTGCGACGGTGACTGCGCGCGAGCGGACAAAGGATGGCGCCATGACAGCGGGCCGATCGAATTCGATCTGGCGTTTCGTGCCGCTCGCCATCCTCGCCGGCGGACTTGCCTTCGGCTGGGGGCTCGGCTGGCACGAACATCTGAGCCTTGGCGAACTCGCAGCGCGCAAGGAAGAGTTGCAGGCCCATGCAGCGTCCTACGGCATTCTTGCGCCGTTCCTGTTCGGGCTCCTCTATATGGTCGCGACCGCCTTCGCCTTCCCGGCGGCCGGCGCGCTCACCGTTTTCGGCGGGTTTCTCTTCGGCTGGACGGTCGCCGGCCCCGTCGTCGCCGTGTCGGCAACGATCGGCGCGACGCTGATCTTCCTTGCCGCTCGCTCCGCGCTCGGCGATACGCTGCGCAGCCGCGTCAAGGGCCGTGCCGAGGCTCTGTCCAAAGGCTTCGAGGAGAATGCTTTCGGCTATCTCCTGGTGCTGCGCATGACCCCCATCCTGCCCTTTTTCGTGGTCAATGTGGCCCCCGCCCTCTTCAAGGTTCGGTTGGCAACCTATGTCACGACGACGTTTCTTGGAATCCTGCCGGGCACATTCGTCCTCGCCTATCTCGGCGCCGGCGTTGACAGCGTCCTGACGGCAGCAAATGCCGCGGGGGAGACGCCGACCCTCGGCGATATCGTCACGCCGCAGATCACGCTGGCGCTTGCGGGCCTTGCGCTGCTGGCCATTTCGGCCATGCTCATCAAAGCCTACTGGACCCGAAGGACCGCGGCGAAGGCGCCCGCTGCCGATTGATCGGATCATTCATGCAAGCGCATCTCACGCCCGATATCTGCGTCATCGGAGCTGGCTCCGGCGGACTTTCGGTCGCCGCCGCAGCCGCCGCTTTCGGGGTCGATGTGGTGCTGGTCGAACGGAGCAAAATGGGCGGCGACTGCCTCAACTATGGCTGCGTGCCGTCCAAGGCGATGATCGCAGCCGGAAAACGCGCGCAGGCGATGCGTTCGGCCTCTGCATTCGGCATCGCACCGGTCGAGCCGACGATCGACTTCCAGGCCGTTCACGCTCATGTCCGATCCGTGATCGACGCCATCGCGCCGAACGATTCCGTCGAGCGCTTCGAGAGCCTCGGCGTCAAGGTGATCAAGGCCGAAGGGCGCTTCATCGACGACAGGACGCTCGAGGCGGGCGGTCATCGCATTTCGGCACGGCGTTTCGTCATTGCGACAGGTTCCTCCCCCGTCATCCCGCCGATCCCCGGCATCGACGGTGTCCAGGTGCTGACGAATGAGACGATTTTCGAGATCGAGCAAAGGCCCGACCATCTCGTCATCATCGGCGGCGGACCGATCGGCCTCGAACTCGCTCAGGCGCATCGCCGGCTCGGCTCGCGCGTCACGGTCGTCGAGGCAGCCACGTTCCTGTCGCGCGACGATCCGGATCTGGCAGCCATCGCTCTCGATACGCTTCGCGAGGAACGCGTCGCGCTTTTGGACCGTCACTCGGTCCTGCGCGTCGAACGGACGAATGAGGGTCTGCGTCTTTTCGCGAAGGCCGAAAGCGGCGATGAGCGCGTCGTGGAAGGCTCGCATCTGCTCGTCGCCGCCGGCCGCGCGCCGAATGTTTCCGCACTCGACCTCGACGCCGCCAACATACGCCACGACAAGAAGGGCATCGCCGTCGATGCCGGCCTGCGTAGTTCCAACCGGCGGGTCTATGCCATCGGCGACGTTGCGGGCGGACCGCAATTCACCCATGTCGCCAACTACCATGCCGGCATCGCGATCCGCGCTCTCCTGTTCCGTCTCCCCGCAAGGGTGGACTATGCGTCCTTGCCGAGGGTCACGTTTCTCGACCCCGAACTGGTGCAGGTCGGACTGACGGAAGCGGAAGCGCGCAAGGCGTATGGCGACATCCGCACGCTGCCCTGGCCGGTTCACGACAATGACCGCGCACAGGCCGAGCGCGAGACGAAAGGACTGATCAAGATCGTGGCAGACAGGCGCGGCCGCGTCGTAGGGGTGTCGATCCTCGCCAAGGGAGCCTCCGAGATGGGCAATTTCTGGTCGCTCGCTTTGGCGAAGAAAATGCGTCTGCGGGACCTGACCGCCTTCATTTCGCCCTACCCCACCACGGGGGAAATTGGCAAACGTGCCGCCATGTCCTATTTTGCCGATATGACCCGCAAGCCCGTCGTGAGGCGAATCATCCGCTTCCTTCAGGCATTCGGCTAGATGGAGCATCGGGACAATCCGACACTGGTTTCAAC
Organism: Mesorhizobium sp. YIM 152430; assembly: GCF_029210365.1. Taxonomy (GTDB): domain Bacteria; phylum Pseudomonadota; class Alphaproteobacteria; order Rhizobiales; family Rhizobiaceae; genus Aliihoeflea. The sequence goes on along the minus strand of NZ_JARGES010000018.1, from coordinate 423,960 downwards.
CTTTCGGCCCGATGCTCCAGGGTTGGCAGGAGACGCCGCGTGAAGGATCGCGAGACGGATGGCAAGGCTGAATCGCTCGACAGGCGCGCGAGCGTGGCGCTGGGACGCGGTCTGTCGACCAAACTGCTCTTGCTCACCATGCTCTTCGTGCTGATCGCCGAAGTTCTGATATTCATCCCCTCCATTGCGAATTTCCGCCTGCGCTGGCTCGAGGAACGCCTGAGCACGGCAGCGGCCGTGGCCACGGTCCTCGTCGACGAAGATGCCTCCAGCCTCTCCCGTGCGACGCAGGACGATGTGCTCGCCTCGCTCGGCGCCAAGGCGGTGGCCGTGCGCGACGAAGGCATGTCGCAACTCCTGGTCGCCGCGGACATGCCGCCCGAGATCGACGAGCATGTCTCCATCGCGGCGACATCGCCGATCGCGGCAGTGCGCGACGCCCTGTCGACGGCACTTTGGGGCGGCAATCGCATGTTGCGTGTCTTCGGCCCCGTCGGCGACAGCACCAAAGAGTTCGAACTGATCATTCCCGATGGCGACCTCCGTTCAGCGATGATGGTCTATGCGCGCAATGTCGCGATCCTGTCGCTGATCATTTCGGTGATCACCGCGGGTCTCGTCTTCTGGGCCATCAACCGGATGATGATCCGGCCGATACGGCGCATGACACACTCGATGCTGGCCTTTTCCGCCGCTCCCGACGACCCCGCCCGCGTGATCCGCCCCGACCGCCGGACCGACGAGATCGGCATCGCGCAGCACGAACTGGCGACCATGCAGGGCGAGTTGCAGCGTACGCTCGGCGAGCAGAGGCATCTCGCCGAACTCGGGCTCGCCGTTTCCAAGATCAACCACGACATGCGCAACATGCTGGCGGCGGCGCAGTTGATGTCCGACAGGCTGCGCCTGATCGACAATGCCACGGTTCAGTCCTTCGTGCCGAAACTGGTACGCACGCTCGATCGGGCGGTGTCCTATTCCGAAGGGGTTCTCGCCTATGGTCGCACGCAGGAAGCGCCGCCTTCGCGGCGCAGGCTGCGGCTTGCGCAGATGGTCGACGACGTCGGCGAGATACTGGGGCTTGCGCCCGAGGGCGACATCGAGTTCGTCAACGCGGTCGATCCGGCGCTGGAAGTCGAGGCGGATGCCGATCACCTTTTCCGGGTCCTAGCCAATCTGGCGCGCAATGCCGTGCAGGCCATGCAGACCGATACGGAAACCGCCGTCGTCAAGCGGTTGACGATCGGCGCCATGCGGGAAGGAACGGTCTCGAAGATCACGATCGAGGATACCGGCCCCGGTTTGCCGAAAAGAGCGCGCGAGAACCTGTTCGCCGCCTTTCGCGGCGCGGCGCGCAGCGGCGGCACCGGCCTCGGATTGGCGATCGCGCACGAACTCGTGCGCGCCCATGCCGGTACCCTGGAACTCGTCGAGACGCGTGGCGGACGCACGGTTTTCGAGATCTGCATTCCCGACCAGCCCATCGCGCTTGACGAAGCCCGCAAGTCGATCCGCCGCCCGGCCTGACCTGCTGCGTTAGCACCCGGCGATCCGATTGCATCACAAGACTGCCCAAAGGGAATGAGGACGCCGCGCATTTTTCTCCAAACCCCGCTTGCTTTTCAGCGGCTCAATGGCTAGGTAACGGCCACTTCAGATGCCGGTCCGCCGGCTTCGCGGTCTTAGTGATCGCTGCGCGCCCGTAGCTCAGCTGGATAGAGCACCAGACTACGAATCTGGGGGTCAGAGGTTCGAATCCTTTCGGGCGCGCCATTTAACCCACTGAAATCACTTCATTTTCTGCCTTCAGCGCGATAGCTCCCCAGCATAAAAATCCATTTTAGTCTGGGTTTTAGTCTGGGGTTTTTGTTGCAGATAGACGCGGAATGTCGGCATCGGCAGCATGTGATTCCCACTTTTTGATAGCTGGTGGGGCGAATTTGATGATGGTCTCGGGGGGAAAGCCTTCCCCCTGGCCGGCACTTCGTTGCCGGCGCACCCCCTTCTGCGGGGAGACCCCGCAACGCCCCCCTAGAGTGAGAGGCAGGCCGGGTTTGCCGTGACGGGCTGGGATCGGGAGAGAGGCTCCCGAGGCCCGTCGCGGAGTAATCCCGATGGCCAGACATGACCGCAGCGCTCGCGCCGGCTCGGACCGGACGAGCCTTTACGACGACATCACCGACAAGATCATCGCCGAACTGGAGGCGGGCCGCGTGCCCTGGGTGCAGCCTTGGGGCACCCCCGAGGCCGACGCGCTCCTCGGCCTGCCGAAGAACGCCGTCACCGGCCGGCAATATTCCGGCATCAACATCCTTCTTCTCTGGGGCGCCGTGGTCGAGCGCGGCTTCCCCGGCCAGGGCTGGCTCACCTTCCGCCAGGCGCTCTCGCTCGGCGGCAATGTTCGCAAGGGCGAGCACGGCACCACGGTCGTCTACGCCGACCGCTTCATCCCCGACGAGGAAAAGAAGCGCGCGCAGGAAACCGGCGAGGAAGCCCACGCGATTCCCTTCCTGAAGCGCTTCACCGTGTTCAACACCGTGCAATGCGAGAACCTTCCCGAAGACGTCACCGTCGCCGCACCGCCTCCGCCGCCCGGCCAGATCGAGCCCACCGTCGAGGCGCTCATCAAGGCCACCAGCATCGACTTCCGCATCGGCGGCGACAAGGCATTCTATATGCCGGCCCCCGACTATGTGGTCGTGCCGCCCCCGGCCGCCTTCTTCGAGCCGATCAACTGGCACCGCACGGCCCTGCACGAGCTGTCGCACGCCAGCGGCCATCACTCGCGCCTCGCTCGCGATCTCGGCGGCTCCTTCGGCTCGAAGAAGTATTTCGTCGAGGAATGCGTCGCCGAGCTTTCGAGCGCCTTCTGTTGCGCGGCGCTGGGCATCAGGCCCACCGTGCGCCATGCCGACTATATCGGCGCGTGGATCGACACGATGCGCGAGGACAACCGCGCCATCTTCCGCGCCGCGTCGCAGGCCAGCAAGGCGGCCGACTGGCTTCTCTCCTTCCTGCCGGCCGACGAGCAGCCCGCCGTCGATGCCGCCTCCTCGATCGACAGGAGGGCGGCATGATGACCTACGCGCAATTGCGCACCGCGCTCGCTCGGATGGAGGAGAGCCTGGCTGAGACCCGGCACAACCTCGCCCTTGTCGAGCGCCGGCTTTGCGACGGCGCGGAAGCCGAGACCATCAGGCGGCGCCCGAAGTCGCGCTGGTATCATCGCCGGATGAGCCGCTGGACCGGAGCCGACGAGGCCGAATACCGGCGCATCCTCGATCGTACGTCCAAAGCCGCGCAGGCCGAGCTTGAGCGGCTTCGCCGCAAGGTCGAGCGGCAGAACGGCGCGATTTTAGCGCTGCGCTGCAAATACCGCATCAACGACGAACGGCCCCGGCAGTACGCCTTGTGACCGTTCCGGCCGATGGCTGCGCCGGTGTGTGCCGGCGCAGCCGAGAGGAAGAGAGGTGCCGGGGTTTCCGTGACGGGTTGGAAGCGGAGAGAGAGGCTCTCCGCGCCCGTCGTGGAGAAACCACGATGGCAAGAGCTGCCAGGAAGAAGTCCGCCGCCGTCCCAATGATCGTGTTCTCGCGGGCGCGCGATATTCCGTTCAACCGGATCAGGCTGTCGGACAGCAATGTCCGCGAGGTCGACGTCGAGGCCGGCCTGGACGAACTCACCTTCGACATCGACCGCCGCGAGGACCTCGTGCAGGGTCTCAATGTCCGTGCCATCCTCGACGCGGACGGCAACGAGACCGGCGATTTCGAGACGCCGGCGGGCGGGCGCGGCTACAGGTCGATCGCCCGGCTCGTGAAGGCGGGGCGTTTCCCCGAGGACGGGCTCGTTCCCTGCATCGTCAAGAAGGCCGACGCCAAGACCTCGGCCGTGGACGACTCGCTCGCAGAGAACGTGCTGCGGCTGGCGCTGCATCCCCTCGATCAGTTCCGCGCCTTCAAGCGCATGGTCGACGGCGGCATGTCCGAGGCGGAGGTCGCCACCGCCTACTTCACCACCGAGCGCTATGTCGCGCAGCGCCTCGCGCTCGCCAAGGTCTCGCCGAAGCTGCTGGAGGTCTATGCCGAGAACGGCATGACGCTGGCGCTGCTGGAGACCTTCACCGCGAATCCCGATCATGCCCGTCAGGAGCAGGTCTGGGATGCCGTGAGGCAGTCGCACTACCGCGAACCCTGGCACGTCCGCCAGATGCTCACCGAGACCAGCGTTCCCGCGTCCGACAAGCGCGCCATGTTCATCGGCCTCGACGCCTATGTCGCGGCCGGCGGCCCGGTGCTGCCCCGCTACCTGTTCGACGAGGAGGATGGCGGCTGGCTCGACGACGTGCCTCTGCTCGACAGGCTGGTTGCGGACAAGCTCAGGACCGTCGCCGACGAGGTGGCCTCCGAGGGCTGGAAGTGGATCGCCGTCAGCCTCGACCTCCCGCTCGGCCACGAGCGGGGCCTTCGCGTGCTCGCCGGCACCTTGCCCGAACTCACGCGGAAGGAGCGCAAGCAGCGCGAGGCGCTGCGCGACGAGTACGACGCCCTGATGGCCGAGCATGACGGCTGCGACGAGCTGCCCGACGAGATCCACCAGCGGCTCAGCGAGATCGAGGCGGCGCTTGACGCCTTCGAGAACCGCCCGGCCATCTATGACCCGGCCGAGATCGCCGGCGCCGGCGCCTTCATCTCGGTCGATTCCGATGGCGATCTTGTCGTCGAACGCGGCTATGTCCGGCCCGAGGACGAGCCGGCCGCGGCCGTCGACGGCGAAGCGCCGGAGGCCGTAGGCGCCGACGGCGACGGCACGGAGGAGCCGCGAGTCATGCGGACCGTCATCACCATCGGCGGCGAGCCTGCCGAGCCGGAGGAGGACGAGGAAGACGTCATCCGTCCCCTGTCGGAAAGGCTGGTGGCCGAGCTGACGGCGCATCGCACGCTCGCCCTGCGCGACGCCGTGGGCGCCAACCCGCAGGTCGCGCTCACGGCGCTGCTGCACAAGCTGGTGCGCGACACGTTCGGGCGCTCCACCACCGGCGCCGCGGTCGGGGCTTCCGTCCGCGAGGTCTATTTCCGCGAGCAGGGTCCGGACCTCAAGGACAGCCCCTATGCGCAGTCGGTCAAGGAGCGGCACGACGGCTGGAAGGCGGACCTTCCGTCCGACGACGACGCGCTCTGGGACTGGCTCGCCGCGCTCGACGAGGCCAGCCGCCTGGCGCTGCTCGCCCATTGCGTGAGCTACGGCGTCAACGCGCTCTACGAGCGGCCGAACCCGATCAGCGCCAGCGGCATCTCGCAGCACGGTCTCGACCTTCGCATGGCCGAGGCCGACCGGCTCGCCCGCACCACCGGCCTCGACATGATCGAGGCGGGCTTCCGGCCCACGGTCGAAAACTATCTCGGCCGCGTTCCGAAGACCCGCATCCTCGAAGCCGTCCGCGAGGGCGCCGGCGATCGCGCGGCCGACCTGATCGCCCATCTGAAGAAGGGCGACATGGCCGAGGAAGCCGAACGGCTGCTCGCTGAAACCGGCTGGCTGCCCGAGCCGCTGCGGCCGCTCGACGCCGAGCCGGAGCTTGAGGCGGGCACGGAGGGCGATGGCGAGGCGCTTCCCGCCTTCCTCGCCGGTGATGAGGAGGAGGCGGTCGGCAGCGTTGAGGGCGATCCCGAGCATCTGGTCGCCGCCGAATAGTCGCGGAGCGGCTCCGGCCGCTCCCTTCCATCCCTTCACTCTCGGCCCGGCCATGCGCCGGGCCGTTATCGTTTCAGGAGATCGACATGGCGATTCCCGACCATGCACGCACCAACTTCAAGACGCTGCTGAGAGCGGCTGGCGATGGCAACCTCGCCCTGATGGAGTGCCAGGACGCCGCGACCGGCAACCTGCGCTACGTCATCTGCGCGGTCGGCCGCGACGGCGGCGATTACGTCTTCACGCCGTTCGGCCATCTGGCCGATGGCGATCCCTACGACGCCTATCTTCCGCCGGACCCGGACGATCCGTCCGGCTTCCTGGCGCCCGACGACGGAGGCCGGTGATGCTGCACACGCTCTATCCCAATCTCGGCGTCACCCCGCTCGATACGGACCGGGCCGTGCTCCGGGCGGCGGTAAGATTTCTGTCGCCGGAAGTCCGCGCCGATCCGTGCCGGCGGCTGCTCCGCAGGATCTTCTACTGCGCGATGCTTCGCCGCCACGCGGAGATCCAGCGTGGCTTCATGCGAACCCGCCACTGACGTCGTTCCCTCCCTTTCTCCCAACCTCGCCCGGCCTCTTGCCGGGCATTTTTCGTTTCAGGAGGCTTCCATGCCCACCTTCACCATCGAGACCGCGCATGACGTGCCGGTCTACCGTCTTCGCAGCTACGAGGCCGATACCGTCGACAAGGCATGCCGGCTGGCGGTGGACGACGGCGATTGGTCGATCCGCAAGATTTCTCACGACACCCCCGGCGAAACCTTCGTCAGCGGCATCTGGGAAGGAACCGGCGCTCCCCACTCGGCCCGCAGCCTTCCGGTTCCCTCGCAATATGGCGACACCATGCGCCGGAAGGCCCGGCATTTCGAGGTGCTGCTCGGCCTTCTCAAGATGTTCGCCGCCGCCGATCCGGCAGCGCCTGAACTCGCGCTCTGGCGGCAACGTGCGGTGTCCGCAATCGCCAAGGCCGAAGCGATGATGGCCGCCGCCCGCGATCCCAAGGGGAGCGACCGCCATGCCTGAGATCGTCGAAACCACCGTCTACCGCCTCGGTGAGCTGTCCGCGGACGCGAAGGACAGGGCGCGTGCATGGTATCGCGAAGGCGCGTTCGACCATGACTTGCACGAGTTCATCTTCGATGATTTCGAGCGTGTCTGCGAGATTCTCGGCGTGCGGCTCCGGACCCGCACCGTTCCGCTCTATGGCGGCGGCACCCGTCAGAAGCCGTGCATCTACTTCTCCGGCTTCTGGAGCCAGGGCGACGGTGCTTGTTTCGAGGGAAGCTACAGCCACGCCAGGGGCGCACCGCGAAAAATCCGCGACCATGCTCCCAAGGATGGCGAGCTTCACCGGATCGCCGACGCGCTCCAGGCGATCCAGCGCCGCAACTTCTACCAGCTCCATGCCGGCGTCAGCCATCGCGGCCGCTACTGCCACGAATACTGCATGGTCATATCGGTGGAACGCGACAGTCCTATCTATCAGGACATGACCGCCGACGCCGAGGACGCCGTGACGGAGGCGCTGCGCGATCTCGCACGCTGGTTCTACCGCCAGCTTGAGCGTGAATACGAGTTTCTGTTGTCGGACGAGGTGGTCGACGAGGCCATTGCCGCGAACGAATACACCTTCACCTCATCTGGCCGCCGCTTCGGCTGATCCGCTTCCGGCAGATCGCGCGGGCGCTTGCCGGTCCCGGTGGTCCGAGAGCGAGAGGAAGGCCGGGACGGGTTCGAGCCGGTGCGGTCGAGAGAGAGCGCCGGTCGGCTCGTCCCGTTCCCGCTCTCCTTGAGGCTCCCATATGAACATGATGCCCGCTACCGTGGCCGCCAACGCTGCCGCGCCGATCCCGCTCGCCTCCGAGCCCGGCACCGCCGCCGCCATCCTCGCGGCCGCGCAGCTCCTTCTCCCCCATCTCGAACGCGGCCAGCGCATCGACGCTCCGGCGCTGCGCCACGCGATGGAAACCGCCTTCGGCGGCTCCGACGCGGCGGGCGCATGGAACTGGAAGACCGCCTACGAAGCCTGCGAGGCGGCCACGGTGCTGTTCCTGCGCAAGTTCGGCAAGGCGCTGCTCCGCAAGAGCGGCTCTCCCGCTGCGAGCCTGCCGCTGCTGGAACGCATCGCGGCGCTGATGCTGACCCACACGCGCCGCTCCGAGGAGGTGCAATCCTTCCAGCAGTTCTCGACCCCGATCCCGCTCGGCCTGGTCGCGGCCACCGCCGCCGCGATCACGCCGGCCGACCGCGTGCTGGAGCCCTCGGCCGGCACCGGCCTGCTCGCCATCCTGGCCGAGATCGCCGGGGGCACGCTCGTCCTCAACGAGCTGGCCGAGACCCGCGCCTCGCTCCTCTCCTCCCTCTTTCCGGCCCTGTCCGTCACGCGCTTCGATGCGGCCCAGATCGACGACCACCTCGACCTGGCCGTGACGCCGACCGTGGTGCTGATGAACCCGCCATTCTCGGTCATGGCGCATGTCGAGACCCGCATGGCGGACGCGGCATTCCGCCATGTCGCCTCTGCGCTGGCGCGCCTCGCTCCCGGCGGCCGCCTTGTCACCATCACCGGCGCCAACTTCGCACCCGACGCACCCGAATGGGCTTCCGCCTACGCCCGTCTGCAGGAACGCGGCCGTGTCGTATTCACGGCCGCCATCGACGGCGCCGTCTATGCCAAGCACGGCACGACGTTCCCGACGCGGCTGACCGTCATCGACAAGCAGCCGGCCGACGATCCCACAGTCTTTCCCGCGTCGCTCGGCATCGCGCCCGACGCGGATGCGCTGATGGGCTGGGTTGCCGAGCATGTGCCGGCCCGCCTGCCGGTCGATCCCGCCGTCGCGGTTCCGGTCGCCGCCACGCCCGCGCCCCGCACCGTGCGCGGCTATCTCGCCCGCTCCGCAAAGGCCGCGCCGAGGAAGCCCCTAGCCGAGCCGGAAGGCGTTGACCTCAGCTACGAGATCATCGACCGCCAGGATGCCGGGAGCGCCGGCATCACCGATTCCATCTATGAGGAATACGCGCTCCAGTCGATCCGCATCCCCGGCGCGCAGCCTCATCCGACCAAGCTGGTGCAGTCGGCGGCGATGGCGTCCGTCGCGCCGCCGAAGCCGAGCTACCGGCCGCGCCTGCCGGCCAACATCCGCGACCTCCTGTCGGATGCCCAGCTCGAAACCCTGATCTATGCCGGCGAGGCCCATTCCGATTATCTCGCCGGCGCGTGGACGGTCGATGAGACCTTCGACGTCGTGACGGCCGCTGCCGACGACGCGAGTGGTTCCGTCCGCTTCCGGCGCGGCTTCATGATCGGTGACGGCACCGGCGTCGGCAAGGGCCGCGAATCCGCGAGCATCATCCTCGACAACTGGATGAGAGGCCGCCGCAAGGCGCTGTGGATCTCGAAGTCGGACAAGCTGCTCGAAGACGCGCAACGGGATTGGTCGGCGCTCGGCATGGAGCGCCTGCTGATTACGCCGCAGTCGCGCTTCCCGCAGGGCAAGCCGATCACGCTGCCGGAAGGCATCCTGTTCACCACCTACGCCACGCTCAGGACCGACGAGCGCGGCGAGAAGGCGTCGCGCGTCCAGCAGATCGTGGACTGGCTCGGCGCCGACTGGGATGGCGTCGTCATCTTCGACGAATGCCACGCGCTTCAGAACGCCGTCGGCGGCAAGGGCGAGCGGGGCGATGCCGCTCCGTCGCAGCAGGGCCGCGCCGGGCTTCGTCTCCAGCATGCGCTTCCCGACGCCCGCGTCGTCTATGTCTCGGCGACCGGCGCCACCACGGTTCACAATTTGGCCTATGCGCAGAGGTTGGGCTTGTGGGGCGGCGAGGACTTCCCGTTCTCGACGCGGGCCGAGTTCGTCGAGGCGATTGAGGCCGGCGGTGTTGCGGCGATGGAGGTGCTGGCCCGCGACCTGCGCGCGCTCGGCCTCTACACCGCGCGCTCGCTCTCCTTCGACGGCGTGGAATACGAGCTGGTCGAGCACGAGCTAACGCCCGAGCAGACCCGCATCTACGACGCCTATGCCGGGGCGTTCGCCATCATCCACAACAACCTCGACGCCGCCATGCAGGCCGCCAACATCATCGGCGGAGGCGAAGGCGGCTCCGGCACGCTGAACAAGCAGGCAAAGTCCGCCGCGCGCTCCGCATTCGAGTCGGCCAAGCAGCGCTTCTTCGGCCATCTGCTCACCAGCATGAAGACGCCCACCCTGATCCGCTCGATCGAGCGCGATCTGGAGGCGGGCCATGCCTCCGTGGTGCAGATCGTCTCGACCGGCGAGGCGCTGATGGAGCGCAGGCTGGCGGAGCTTCCCACGGAGGAATGGAACGACGTCCGCGTTGACATAACGCCTCGCGAGTATGTCCTGGACTACCTTCGCCATTCTTTCCCGGTGCAGCTCTACGAGCCCTTCACCGACTCGGAGGGCAGGCTGTCGTCGCGGCCCGTCACGCGCGACGGCCAGCCGGTCGAGAGCCGCGAGGCCGTCGCCCGCCGGGATACGCTGATCGCGAAGCTGGCGAGCCTGCCGCCCGTTCCCGGCGCGCTCGACCAGATCGTCCAGCGCTTCGGCACCGACATCGTGGCCGAAGTCACCGGCCGGTCGCGCCGCATCGTCCGCAGGACGAGCAATGGCGGCCACGATCGGCTCGTCGTCGAGACCCGCGCCGGCTCGGCCAATCTCGCGGAGACCGCCGCCTTCATGGACGACCAGAGGCGGGTTCTGGTCTTCTCGGACGCGGGCGGAACGGGCCGCAGCTACCACGCCGAACTGTCGGCGCGGAACACACGGCTGCGCGTCCACTATCTCCTCGAACCCGGCTGGAAGGCCGACGCCGCCATCCAGGGGCTCGGCCGCACGCACCGGACCAATCAGGCGCAGCCGCCCCTGTTCCGGCCGATCGCCACCAACGTCAAGGCCGAGAAGCGGTTTCTCAGCACGATCGCGCGCCGGCTCGACACGCTGGGCGCGATCACGCGCGGCCAGCGGCAGACCGGCGGTCAGGGCCTGTTCCGCCCGGAGGACAATCTGGAATCGCATTATGCCCGCGACGCGCTGCGCCAGCTCTACATGCTGATCGTGCGCGGCAAGGTCGAGGGCTGCTCGCTGGGGAAGTTCGAGGCGTCGACCGGCCTAAAGCTGATGGATTCGACCGGCATCAAGGACGAGTTGCCGCCGATCACCACCTTCCTCAACCGGCTGCTCGCGCTCACCATCGAGATGCAAGGCATCATCTTCACCGCCTTCGAGGGGTTGCTGAACGCGCGGATCGAAGGCGCCATCGCGTCGGGCAGCTACGATGCCGGCCTGGAGACGCTGAGCGCCGAGAGCTTCGTCGTCACCGGAAGGGAGACGATCTACACGCATCCCGGCACCGGCGCCGAGACCCGGCTTCTCACCATCTCCGAGCGCAAGCGCAACCGGCCGGTCACGCTCGATGCCGCGCTCGACCATCTCCTTGACCCGCGCGCGAAGCTGCTGGTCAACGAACGCTCCGGCCGCGCCGCGGTGCGGGTCCATGCGCCGTCCGTGATGACCGACGATGGCGATGTCCAGTATCGCGTCCGGCTGATCCGGCCGATGGAGGCTCACACCATCCCGTTCGGTGCGATGGTCGGAAGCCATTGGGTCGAGGCGGACCGAGACGCCTTCGCATCGGTCTGGCAGGCAGAGGTGGCGGAGGTGCCGGAGTTCTCGGATTCCACCATCCACATCGTCACCGGCCTGCTGCTGCCGATCTGGCGACGCCTGCCCAACGAGTCCTCGCGCGTCTACCGGCTTCAGACCGATGACGGCGAGCGCATCATCGGCCGCAGGGTCTCGCCGGCATGGGCGGCGAACGCGGTGACGACCGGATCGGTCTCGCTCTCTGCCGACGAGGCGTTCGCGGCGCTGATGGAGGGGAGGACCATCATCGACCTCGACGATGGGCTCCAGCTTCGCCGCGTCCGCGTCATGGGCGCCCACCGCATCGAGCTGTCGGGCTTCACCGACACGATGCGCGAGCGTCTCTCGGCCTACGGCTTGTTCCACGAGATCATCTCGTGGAAACTACGCATGTTCGTTCCCACCGACGCGAGCGGGGTCGCGGTGCTGGCGAGGCTGCTCGACCGATGGTCGGTCGAGCGCTTCAGCGAACGGGAGGCCGCATAATGCCCCGTCTCGACGCTTCCGAGCTTGCCCGCCGTCTCGGCCTCCATGCCGAGGCGGCTTGCCGCCACTATCTGTCCAACGGACGACGCCAGGGCAATTACTGGCTGGTCGGGGACGCCCGGAACCTGCCCGGCCGCTCCACCTTCGTCCGGCTGCGCAGCTCGGCCAAGGGACCGCCCGGCCACTGGACCGATGCCGCCACCGGCGAGCATGGCGACATGCTCGATATTGTCCGCGAAAGCCTCGGCCTCGTCGACTTCAAGGACATAGCCGACGAGGCGCGACGCTTCCTCAGCCTGCCTCATCCCGAACCGGACACCGGAACGGCGGCCGGGAAGGCGAGCCGGCGCGCATCCGGCTCGCCCGAAGCGGCACGGCGCCTGTTCGGCATATCGAAGCCGATCCGCGGCACGCTCGCGCAAACCTATTTGCGCCGGCGCGGCATCACGGACCTCTCCGGCATCTCCAGCCTACGGTTCCATCCGCGCTGCTATTACCGGCCTGACGAGCACAGCCCGAGAAAGACCTTGCCGGCGTTGATCGCCGCCGTCACCGACCTTGACGGCCGGCTTACCGGGGCGCATCGCACCTGGCTCGCGCCGGACGGATCGGGGAAGGCTGCCGTCGACACGCCGAGGCGGGCGATGGGCGACCTGCTCGGCCACGGCATCCGCTTCGGCGCGTCGGACGATGTGCTGGCGGCCGGCGAAGGCATCGAGACGGTGCTGTCGCCCCGCATGGTCCTGCCCATGATGCCGATGCTGGCGGCGACCTCGGCCGCCCATCTCGCCGCGATCCTGTTCCCGGCGACGCTGCGCAGGCTCTACATCCTGCGCGACCGCGATCCGGCCGGCGACGGTGCGCGGGACCGTCTGGTCGAGCGGGCGGCGAGCGCCGGGATCGAGGCGATCGTGCTGTCGCCACGGCTCGAGGACTTCAACGAGGATCTGCGGCTCCACGGCCCGGAGGCCCTTCGGGCGCAGATGCGGCCTCAGCTCGTCCATGAGGACGCCAGCCGCTTCATGGCCCTGGCGGCATAGTCGGGATCGGGGATGGAGCAGGCGGCGCGGCCGCCGTCCCCGGTTCGCTTCCGCGCGGCTCCCGCGATCGTCGGCAGAGACCGCCACCCGGCCTTCCCAGAGGGCGATCGAGCCCACAAACGGCCCGGACAAGCAATGGCGGCGCTCCGGCTATCGTCCGCCGGCGGGGCGAGCCCCGCCTTTGCATCGCGAAACAAGATTGCCGGGCTTAGCCATCAAGGCCCTCGCGAGCGAGGGCTGCCAGTCCGGGCCGCCCGTGGGCTTCCGACGCCATGAAGGCCGCGAGGGTCGCGGTCGGACCGACGAAGGAGACCACGCAGATGGGAAGCGAACACGAAGACGGCTTCGAGCCGCAGCACGCCTCATCCCCAACCGACCGCCTGCTCACCGAACTCCAGCTCTATGGCTGGCGCCCCTTCGAGGACGAGCCCGGTCCGAGGCCGCTGCCCGAGGGCAGCACGGTGGCCGGAGCCATCGCAGACATCTTCGACGCCCTCATCGCCACGCTTGGCGACACCCGCCTCGAACCCGATCTCGACGACCTGCTCTGGTCGACCGTCAATCTCTTCCACCGCGCCGTCCAGCGGATCGAGCGCACGCTGGACGACAACGAGCAGTCCCAGCGCCGCCTCCAGCGGGAACAGGACGGCACCGAGATCAAGGCGGTCGAGCTGGAGCGCCTTACGGCCGAGGGCCAGACCATGATCGAGCGGCGCGACGCCTTCGAGCTGATGCGCGACCAGGCCGCCGAACACTACGAGCGCCACACCGGCTCAAGCTGGCGGCCGCGTTCCGGCTCGATGGTCAACCACCGCAACCTGACCTCGGCGCTGGTCGACAGCCGCGACTTCATCTCCGCCCGCCGCAGGGCGGACGCCGAGGTGCTGATCCCGGCAGGCCCGAGGATCGCGGTCTCCGGCGCCAACACCTTCAACGACCACGCTCTCATCTGGGGCGTGCTCGACAAGGTTCACGCCAAGTATCCGCAGATGGTCCTCCTGCATGGCGGCGCCAGGACCGGCACCGACCTGATCGCCGACAAGTGGGCGGCGAACCGCAAGGTGCCGACCGTTCCGTTCCCGCCCGACTTCGCCAAGTATCCGGCGAAGCAGGCGCCCTTCAAGCGCAACGACACCGTGCTCGAAACGCTTCCGATCGGCGTCATCGTCTTTCCCGGCGGCGGCATCCAGGGCAACCTTGCCGACAAGGCGAGGAAGCTCGGCATCAACGTCTACGATTTCCGCGATCGGGGTGGCGCTTAGGCGCCGCCGCTTGACGATCGCCAGCAAAAGGAGTCAAATCCGTGCATCCTCGCAGCACCGGCATAGAAGCAAAGTCGCAGGCGGAGCGTATCGTCGGACAGCCTGTCGTGATCCTTGGACCGATCATCCGGAGGCTTCCATGACCCTCATCCTGCTTGCCGTCTCGCTGTCGATCGCGCTCACCATGATCGCATGGCACTTCGCGGTCTACGCCCTCCCGTTCATGGTCGGGCTTGCCGCGTTCCGCTACGTCCATGCGGTCGATGCGGGGATTGCCATGTCCATCGTCGCCGCGCTCGGCGCTGCCGGCCTTTCCGTTCTGGTCGCCGCCGCCGTCCTCGCCTTCGTGCGGGCACCCCTCCTGCGTCTTCCCGTCCTCGTGCTATTCGCCGCGCCCGCCGCCCTGGCAGGCTATGCGGTGGTGCATGGCGTCGCGCAGAACGTCATCGAGTCGACGGTTGCGCTAAATCTTCTATGCGGCACCGGCGGCCTGTTCGTCGGCATCGCCGCGCTGTTGAACATCAGCGCCCACGCCGCCGCCTTCACGCCGCGCTGAAGCCTTCTATCGCCCCTCCGGGCGGACTTGATCAGATCGCTGCCGGGAAATGGTTCACATGGTCGACGCCGATGGGTCACGCGAGCCCGACACTCACGTTTCCAAAGAACGGAGCAGTTCTTCCCGATTCAACTCAGCCTTCTCGTCAATCAGATCAAGATACCGCTCCACCGCCTTGGCAACGCTTAGCCGAATGTGCCCGAGGTCATCCCACGAGATCGTCCCATTCGGATGGCCGAGACTGTGCAGATACTCGTCTCTCAACGTGTAACCGCGCTCCAGCCAGTCCGCTTCGTTGTCGTCATCAACGAGACGTCTGTATCTGCGCTTCATCTTCTCGCGGCCGCGATGTTCCCTGAGCATCAAGGTCGCCTCGATACAGCTTATGTTCACAACGATCTCGTCGATCCCTTCTTCCGAGAGAGCTTTGACGAAGAAGTGCTTAGTCAGCGGATGTAAGATCGCTCTCTCTGTGCCTCGCTTTGCAAGCACCTTTTGAAGCAACCGCCATCGCTGTTCGAGTGTGTCGAGTTGTTGTCGGCCAAGCTCGAAAGACTCCGACCGATCGGGAACTTCGATCTCCTCGTCCGGATGACCGATGAGGGTCCAGGTCATAGCCGCCGCGTCGGGCGCGCGCGGCGCGTCAGCGAACGGATCGTCGGAGAACGAATAGACCCAGGGAACGTCAAACGGTTCCCACGAGCCGTCAATCGACTCCTTGCTAAGACACAAAAGCAGCACAAATAGCGCGTCCTCCACAGGCGACGGAAACGTCGGCTCGAACACTGGAACCTTGCCGATCTCATCCCATCGCTTGTGAAGCACGCCAAGCCAAGTGCGTTCCCATAGCGCACCAGCCGGCTCGGACTCGCTCGTGACAAGCCAATAGAACCCATCCAATCTTTCGACGGGAAATTGCTGCCAACGGCCGAAGCGTTTTAGCGCATCATGCCGCACGCGCCGACCGAGTTCCCCGCGTCTGAGAAGGGCGATCTCGTTCGTCCCGAAACGCACATTCTCGACGCTTTGGTGCGGCCGCTGACTTGAATCGTCCAGATCGAGGCGATCGAGGGGCGCGTAATGGAATCGCGTCACTTCCTCGACCAAGAAAGCGCGATGCAGCTTCCGTGCTGTGTCATCGGCAGTTTGCAGGCTGCCTGAATGCCAAGGTGCCTCATTCCAGCGGAAGAAGTTTTCGAGTGCCGTCCGCAGTTCCTTTCGCGATGAATCACCGGAAGGACGTTTCGAGAGCCGAGAACCGCTCATGTCGGGATAGATCAAAGCGCAATTGCTCTCAAGCAACCGAAATGCTGCCGAGCTATAAGCTTCTTCCTCCGTTCGGCATGCCGCACGCCAAAGGTCGGCGACAGCCAGCCGTATCGCTTCAGGTGCCTCCTCTGTTTCCTTACCCAAGGTCGTTCCCTCCAGCCACGCCATCATCGCACTTTCCGATGAAATCAAAAATGGCCAATCGGCGATGCAAGTGGCCGCTCCCATGACAAAGGGCCTCGACGGCATCTCCACCAGCTCTCCGAACCTCGCCCATGACGGGCTGGCCGCCGGTATCCGCTCCGTCTTCGCATCGCCGTCTCCGCATCTAGCCGGCGCGGGACGTCCCAATCAGCGTGATCGCGTCTTTGGTGCTCTCGACGCCTTCCCGGTCGGCCCACCGTGGCGTGGCAGCGCGGCGAGCCGGAGCCATGCTTCATCCCTTCAGGCGCGCACGAGCCGTCACCGTTGCCCCGGAGATGGTAACGGCGCCATTCGCCCGGACGCCGGTGCCGGCGCTGTTCCTCATCAGCAATCCGAGATCGGCATGCGCTTGAGACAGGCGCGGCGATCGCGCTGTTTCCCGAGATGGCGCGGGTAAGAGGCCACGACCGATGGCCGGGCCGGCAAGGAGGAAGGTTCTGCGGTTTCTCCGTGATGCGTTCGCGGAAGGACATGCCCTCCGACTGACTGATCCCCTACGGCCGAGCGGTTTCCGCCCTCAACCCCCGCGGCTCCGGACCGTGTTGGCGCGAAGCGCCTGCCCGCCCCACTCCGGGCCTTAAGGGTTGCTGTCGGCTCCCGGCGACCGTGGCCGGGTCTCGTCGGAGGGACGGTCCCTCCGATTGAAGCAACGGAGAACTACCATGCAGAACATCGTCATTCTTGCCGGCAACATCGGTCAGGACCCCGAGGGCCGCACCACCATCAACAACACCCGCATCGTCCACTTCACCCTAGCCACCTCGCGCCCCCGCTACGCGGAAGGCAAGGTTCTGCGGGACAAGGACGGCTACCGGGTCCAGGAGACCGAATGGCACCGCATCACCTGCTTCAACGGCCTCGGCAAGACGGTCGAGCAGCATTGCCAGAAGGGCATGAAGGTGCTGGTCCGGGGCCGCATCCACTACACGAAGTGGACCGACCGGGAAGGCGTCGAGCGCTACAGCACGGAGATCATCGCCGAGACGGTGGACTTCCTGAGCTGGCCGAAGCGGGAGGACGACAGCCGCGGCGCCAACGATCCCGACGACGAGATCCCGTTCTGAAAGGAGGTGTCGAGAGCCCGGCGGCGAAAGCCGCCGGGCCTTCTTCATGTTCGCGGCCAGAAACTTCGCGACCCGGCTTCGAGCCTTCCCGCAACGCTCACTCGACGTCTCGCCCTGTCTGGGCCGAGCATATCCGCCGCCGATCCTCTGCCAGGTGGCGGGCAGGCATCGACGGCGTGCCACCCGCGCGCACGCCCGAGCGTGGCATTGACGCGAGGCCGAACCTACCGGCGCATCCGGGCGAGGACGTGCAGCTCCGTGGGGAGGAATGCCACCCCGCTCTTTGAGGCTTACCTTCGTTCCAGTCGCGGCCTTCCACGATCAACCCCAAGGGGTCGGACTATGCACGGCATGCCGCCGCCGGAGGCTTCGCCCCGGCGGTGATCGCGGCCGCGGCCGAAACCCATCGGGCGCCTGTCGAGCGGGGATGGCCCCCGCTCCAGATCAGGAGCCGCAGCAATGTCCCTTCCAGACGCACAAGCCTTCGCCTTCAGCCTCGCCGCCACCCTGCTGGTCACGATCGTCATCTTTCGCGCCGGCGACGGCACGGTCGGCGCCATGCCCGCCGCCGAATATGACGGCGACGACGAAGCCATCATCCGCGAGATCGACCCGTTCGCCCCTTGAGGGCGAACGTCAGGGTCTCGACACGCGGATCAGCTCGCAGGGGTCGACGTCGAGCGCGTCCGCCACCTTTCCGAGAATGCTCACGCTCGCCGAAACCTTGCCGCGTTCGATCGAGCCGATGTAGCGAGCGCTCAGCCCGGAGCGCTCGGCCACTTCTTCTTGCGTCATATCCTTGTCATGGCGCAGCCGACGCATGTTGATCGCCATGACCTCTTTGAGGTCCATGACGCATCGGAACCAGAACCGGAATTATCGTTCTAGGAATGATCGTTCCGATTCGGTATGGTCGACCACATGCGCTGAGATCAAGTGCGTCGCAGCCCGTCGACTTTCTGTCGAATCGCGGAATGGAAGCATTCCGAGAATCTTCGATGCCAGTCGCGGAACTTCTATTGGACCTCAAAGCGATGACGTATTTGTGAACTACATGCGCGAGGAAGTAAGGACACTACGATGAGCAAATCTCCCTTCAAGGACAGCCCTCCGCTGACCGACAGGGTGAATGCCTATGACGAAGCCAACCTCGCAACCTATCTGCGCCTGCTCGACGCTGCCGCCGAGGGCGAGGACTGGCGGGAAGTCGCGAAGATCGTGTTCGGCCTCGACGTCGACGCCGATCCCGAACGCGCGAAGCGGATGCACGACACCCATCTCGCCCGCGCCCGCTGGATGACCGAGAAGGGCTACAAGCACCTGCTGGAACCGCGCATGCAATGATGGGCGGCGCATCACCGCATCGCCGACGACAGCGCGACCCCGGATTGCTCGCCACGGTCGAGATTTCCATTCCGATTTTCCATCTTCACGTGAGGTCGACCCCGCCAATACTCGAATCATCCCGATGGCAAAGACCGGGCGGGGAGGATTTCGTCATGGAGCCGCTGCACGACTGGCGATCACCGCAGTTCGAGGAACATCTGGGCCGTCTCGACCGGGGCGGCGTGTCGTTCGAGTTTCTTCGTCGCAACCGTGAATACCGGCAGGACTATGCCGAGACGCTGGCAAGGGTGGCCTCCGGCGGCGCGGACAAGAAGGACGCGATAGCGCTCCTGTCCCGTCGCTGGGGGCTCGCCTTTCCCGGCGGACCCTTCTGCATCGGCGTTGACCGCTCGACCCGTCTGGCTGCCTCGAATCTTCCCTGCCGTGCTCATTGTCATGGCTGTCCCCGAAGGCTTTGCAGCTTCTTCGCTTCCTGATCCTCGCGCGCTGCCGCTACTGGGCGAACTGGCCGGCGACGGCCTGCACGCCGTTGCTGAAGACCAGGCCGGGGATCACCGGCTCTGGCTCCAGCATGGTGCTGAACCGGCCAACGCCGGTATCTTCCTTCCGCTCGACGAGCATTTCTGGTGGCGTCACCGAAATGCCGGCCGCCTGAAGCGCCGGCTGGACAGGAAGCCGGCCGGTCCCTCGCCACGCCAGCAGCGCCTATCCGCATTCCAGATTCGTCGCGCCGCTCTGATGCTGCGTGCCTGGGACGGCGTGGAATCCGGCGCCTCGCGCCGCGTCATCGCCGCCGTTCTCATCAACCGGACCGTCGAGACAATGCGCGCCCTCGACTGGCAGAACGCTCCGGAGCGGCGGCGGCTCGCACGTATCCTCGCGGCCGCGCGCCGGCAGATCGAGAGCGGCTATCTGCGCTGGCTGGTGCCCCACGCATCGCGTGGTCGGCGCGAAAGCGATCGAGACTGACTCGCCAGCAGACCCACGCGCTCGAAGGGGGGACACTTCTCCTAAGACACCCCGATTTTTGTCACTCCGCCCAACCGCTGATTTTTCGCCATCGTCGCATCTGACTCGCCGTTCTCACGGCGGCCGCGACGGAGGCCGATCATGGACAATATCACCGACAGCAATTGGCCGCGCTTCGTGCGGACGCCGGAGGCGGCCCGCCTCCTCGATCTCTCGCCCCGCACGCTGGAAAAGCATCGCTGCGACGGCACCGGGCCGATCTACCACAAGCTCGGCGGCCGCGTGGTCTACGCCGTCGCCGACCTGCAAGCCTGGATCGAGGCGAGCGCACGTCAATCCACCTCCGAGCCGGCGACGCCGAGCCTGCCCGCGCCGCGCGACACGGGCGCGGCCGACGCGACCCGCTGACCACCGCATGACCGCGCGCCGCACATATCAGGGCCAGCAGCTCGAACTCTTCAGGGCACGCTCCGGCGAGATCGCCGCGCGCGACGCACAAGACCTGATGTCCTGGCCGTTCTTCTCGCTCGGCAAATCGCGCCGCGTCACGCCGATCGACTTCCGCATGGGCGACGTGTCGATCCGCGTCGAGGCGACGTCCGAGCACGGCATGGCGACCATCTGGGATGCCGACGTGCTGATCTGGGCCGCGAGCCAGATCGTCGACGCGCGCGACCGTGGCCTCTCCACCTCGCGCTTCATGGCGTCCACCTCCTACGAGATTCTCACCTTCATCGGCCGCACCGATTCCGGCTTGAACTACGACAGGCTGAAGGCGGCGCTGGACAGGCTGCAATCGACCACCATCCTCACCTCGATCCGCCAGCCCTCCGAGCGTCGCCGGCATCGCTTCTCGTGGATCGCCGAGTGGAAGGAGCGGCTCGACGCGCAGGGGCGATCGCTCGGCATCGAGCTGATCCTGCCGGATTGGTTCTATGCCGGCGTCCTCGACGACGCGCTCGTGCTGACCATAGACCGCGACTATTTCGGGCTGACCGGCGGCCTCGAACGCTGGCTCTACCGGCTCGTGCGCAAGCATGGCGGCCGGCAGAGCGGTGGCTGGAGCTTCGACGTTCCGCATCTTCATCTGAAGTCCGGCAGCCTGTCGCCGCTCCGGCGCTTCCGCTTTGAGCTGCGCGCCATCGTCCAGCGCCAGCCGCTTCCCGGCTACCGCCTGGCGCTGGTGGACGATCCCGATGGTCGCCAGCGTCTGACCTTCCAGCCCATCGACGAGCAGCCCATGCCGCGCCGCCGCAAGCGTGCGGGAGCGACGTCATGATCGGAGCCGGGACATCGCTCCACCGCAGCCGTGGAAAGCCTGTGGACGGAACCGTACTATCGGGAACGCTGATTCCCGTCTTTTCGGGAACGCGAATCCCGTACCATCGGGAACGCCAACCGCCGGCAAGCGTCGGATTCGACAGGCGGAATCCGGCCCCTCTAACTTCCCTAACTAAAGAATCCTTCG
The DNA here is from genome assembly GCF_029210365.1 of Mesorhizobium sp. YIM 152430. Classification (GTDB taxonomy): domain Bacteria; phylum Pseudomonadota; class Alphaproteobacteria; order Rhizobiales; family Rhizobiaceae; genus Aliihoeflea. Next base: position 402,924 of record NZ_JARGES010000018.1, on the reverse strand, counting down.
GATTCTTGCTAACGCGCCCTCCCATTTCACGGAATCGGGGACAACGGCGCCGCAGCCTGATCGGCATGCGGAGGATCGCGCCATGACGATCCTGACCGGCGATTGCCGCGACCTGATGCCGGCGCACGGCCCGTTCGATCTGATCCTCGCCGATCCGCCCTATGGCGACACGTCGCTCGCCTGGGACCGGCAGGTCGACGGCTGGTTGCCGCTCGCCCGCGCCTCCCTGAAGCCGTCCGGCTCGCTCTGGGTGTTCGGCTCGCTGCGTTCGTTCATGACCACCGGAGGAGCGTTCTCGGATGCCGGCCTGACCTATGCGCAAGAGATCGTCTGGGAGAAGCAGAACGGCTCTTCCTTCCACGCGGATCGCTTTCGCAGGGTCCACGAGCTGGCCGTCCAGTTCCGCCGTGCCGACGTGCCGTGGAGCGCCGTCTACAACGAGGTGCAGACGACTCCGGACGCCACGGCCCGCACCGTGCGGCGCAAGAAGCGACCGCCGCATACCGGCCGGATCGACGCCGGCCACTATGTCAGCGAGGACGGCGGCCCGCGCCTGATGCGCTCCGTGATCTTCCTGCGCAACGCGCATGGTCGCGCCATCCACCCCACTGAAAAGCCCGTCTTCCTCCTCGAAATCCTGATCCGTACGAGCTGCCCGCCTGGCGGCCTGGTCGGCGATTGGTTCGCGGGCTCCGGTGCTGCGGGCGAAGCCTGCCGGCTGACCGGCCGCCGCTATCTCGGCTGCGAGATCGACGCGGCGATGGCCGAGCGCGCGCGAGCGCGCATCGCATCCGTGCTGCCCTTCACGGAAGGGACACCAACATGACGACAAGCATCCGCAACGCCGGCCTGCCGGCCGACCGCACGGTGGTCGAGCTGACCTGGCGCGAGAACCACGTCGAACACTGGATACGCTTCGGCCGCGCCGCCGAGGACCAGCGCCTCGACCGCCATCGCCGTGTCGTTGTCTTCGCGCCGGGCAGCATCTTCGCCTTCGTCCGCTGGGCCGGCAACGAGCATGGCACGATCATCTCGCGCATCGACATCGTGCGCGCCGTAGCAAGTGGCGAGCCTTTCCAGACGCTCCCGTTCGTGCGACCGGGCGGCGACATTCTCTTGCGCATCACCGGCTGGCCGAAGGTCGAGGCGGTGCTGAAGGTGGTCGATGCGATCGAGGCGCTTGGCATCGACCCCGCCGATGTGGCGCCGGATCACTGGCGTCACATCTACAACCGCATCAGCGTCAACGAGCCGTTCCGCGTCTATTCCGCCGAGCAGCACCGTGCCTGGCTCCGGCGCCGCGAGGTGACGCGATGATCGCGCGCCGCGTGACGCTCATCACCATGATCGCAGGCGCGGTGCTGGTCGCGGCTCCGGCATGGCATCGGCCCGATCTGCGCTTCATCTGGAACGCATCGGCCAGCGTGCCGGTCGGCCTCTACCGCATCGTCCCGGCCGACCGCATCGAGGTCACGGACCTCGCCGTCGTCATGCCGCCCGACGAGCTGGCGGACTTCCTCGCCGAACGCGGCTACCTGCCGCGCGGCCTGCCGCTCATCAAGCGCGTGCTGGCACTCGCCGGAACCGAGGTCTGCCGGCACGACAGCACCATCACCGCCTACGGCGCGACCTATGGTGACGCTCGCGCGCTCGACACGCACGGCCGCCCGCTACCTGTCTGGCAGGGCTGCCGCACGCTCGGCGAAGGCCAAGCCTTCTTCATGAACTGGGACAGCCCGGACAGCTTCGACAGCCGCTATTTCGGGCCGCTCCCCGTCGCAACCATAGTCGGCCGGGCGGTCCCCGTCTGGACAACCGACGACCCCGATCCGGACGCGGAATCCTTCCGTGAGCCGGTCCCCGACGAGCCATGACGGCTCGTTCTCCAACCTCGCGAAAGGAACATCGCATGGCCCAGATCGGCACCTTCACCCGCAACGATGATGGCTTCTTTGGCCGCGTCCGCACGCTCAAGCTCGATGTAGAAGTCGCCATCCTGCCGGCCGAGGAATCGGATGCCGAGAACGCGCCCGAGCATCGCGTCTTCCTCGACGGGCAGGAAGTCGGCGCGGCCTGGGACCGCACCGGCGACAAGGCCGGAAGCTATCTGTCCCTGACTATAGACGATCCGTCCTTCTTCGAGCCGATCCGCGCGCGCCTGTTCGAGTCCGACACAAAGAAGGGCGCGTGGAACCTGCTCTGGACGCGCCGGAAGAAGAACGACGGCGAGGCATGACCGATCATGCGCTGCCATCGTTCTCGTCATCCTTCAAGCTCACTCTCCTTGATCGGTCGAATGCCGGTCACTCCCCTCGACCCGATCGTCCATCGGGCGGCCGTCGCGCGCAGCGGAGGTCAAGGGCGGCGGCCTGTTTTCCGGGTTTCGGTCATATCGCCCGACGATGCCCGTCCGGAAAATGTCGGCCGCCGGCGAAGCCTCGCCCTTGGCCGCAGCGAGCACGATGGCAGGCTTGTCGCGCATCGGGACGGCGGTGCCTGCGCTGCCGTCCCGACCCTCATGACGATGCTGTTCGCATGCGCCATGATCGTCGTCATGGTGGCTCCTGCGTCGGCCGAGCCGCCGCCCGGCGAACCGCTCCCGGCCACCGTCTCGGCCGCTCCGCGATCCGATCCGTGGGCGCCCCATGTCGCCGCGGCCGCCCGCCGCTTCGCCATTCCCGAGCGATGGATACGCGCGGTCTTGGCCGTCGAGAGCGTTGGCGATCCCGCCGCGCTCTCGCCAAAGGGCGCCATCGGCCTCATGCAGGTCATGCCTGCGACATGGGAGGAGCTGCGCGCGAAGCATGGCCTCGGCGCGGACCCCTGGCAGCCGCGCGACAACATCCTCGCCGGCACCGCATATCTGCGCGCGATGCACGACCGCTATGGCTCGGTCGACGCCATGCTGGCCGCCTACAATGCCGGCCCCGGCCGCTATGACGAGCATCTCGCGAGCGGCCGCGCGCTGCCGGCCGAGACTGTCGATTACGTCGCGAAAATCGCGCCGATGATCGACGGCACCGCACCGATCACACGCACGGCTGGTTCATCGTCATCGCCGTCATGGCGTCGCGCTCCGCTCTTCTTCACGCGCTCCACTGACCGCGATCACGACGATGCGGACGACTCCCTCCCTCTTTCCGGCCGACCTTCCGACGACCCGCCGATCGTCGATCTGTCGGCGCTCGTGCCACCATCCGACGGTCTGTTCGTGGAACGGCCGGCAAGGGAAGGAGATCGGCGTTGAAGATCGCATTTCCTCGCTTCGCGTGGTGCGCAATCGCAGGGATTGCGGTGCGCTGCGGGACAGCGGCACATCAGGCCGAAGGAGGGCGGGATAAAAAGCGGCACATCGCCGCTCGGTTGGGGTGTTGTTTCGCTTGCGCTTTTCGGGTTTCCGCGCACATCGCGGATCAGGCGCGCGAGGTGCGCGCCAAGATATTCTCCTGCGATTTCCGCGGAAACCGCACATCGCACAGGAAGCGGCCATGAGCCGGGACGACGACTTCCGCGTCCGGCCGGGCCGCATCCGTTCGAGCCGGGCGCAGCGAGCGAAGCCCTTCGTCGCCCAGGCGCTCGCCGCCGCGCAGAAGGCAGGCGGCCGTATCTCCCGCTCCGGCAGGATCACCTCCGGCAACGGCTCGCGCTTTGGCCGCGGCCGTGTTGCGAGCGTGCGCGCCAACCGCCTCATATCCAGCCGCTCGCGCGGCGCCATCATCAAGACACGCGTGGTCCGGCATAGCGCGCGCTCCGCGCCGCTCACCGCCCACCTCAACTATCTGCGCCGCGACGGCGTGACCCGCGACGGCGAGAAGGCGCGCATGTTCAGCCCGGAGACCGACGACGCCGACGTGAAGGGCTTCGCCGAACGCTGCGAGGACGACCGGCATCATTTCCGCTTCATCGTCTCCCCGGACGACGCGACGGAAATGTCCGACCTGAAAACCTTCACCCGCGATCTGATGGCGAAGATGGAAAAGGACCTCGGCACGAAGCTCGACTGGGTGGCCGTCGATCACTGGAACACCGGGCATCCCCATGTCCACGTCATCCTGCGCGGCCGCGCCGATGACGGCTATGACCTCGTGATCGCTCGCGATTATATAAAGGAGGGCATGCGCAACCGCGCGCAGGATCTCATCACCCAGGAGCTCGGCCCGCGCACCGATCTCGACATCCGCCGCGCGCTGGAGCGGCAGGTCGAGGCCGAGCGCTGGACCCAGCTCGACAGCCAGCTTGCCCGCGACACCAACAAGCATGGGATCATCGACGTTGCCCCGTCGCCGGACAGGCAGCCCGACGAGTATGTGACGCTGAAGGTGGGCCGGCTTCGGCACCTCGAACGTCTCGGCCTCGCCGAGACCATCGGTCCCGGCCAATGGATCATGGCCGACGACGCCGAAGCCACCTTGCGCGAGCTGGGCGAGCGCGGCGACATCATCAAGCGCATGCACCGTGCGCTCACCGAAAGCGGCATAGATCGCGGCCTGACTGGCTACGTATTAGCCGGCGAAGCCGGTCCGGAGCCGGTCCTCGGCCGGCTGGTCGAGCGCGGTCTGGACGACGAGCTGCGCGGCACCGCCTATGCCGTGATCGACGGTATCGACGGCCACACCCATCACATCCGCTTCGACGATCTCGACGCGGCCGGCGATTCCGCACCGGGCTCCGTCGTCGAGCTGCGCCGCTATGAGGATAGCGGTGGCTGGACCCGTACCGCACTCGCCGTCCGCGCCGACCTCTCGATCGAGGCCCAGACCACGGCGACCGGCTCCACCTGGATCGACCGCCAGCTTATCGCCCGCGATCCCCTCGACACCGGCGGCGGCTTCGGCCTGGAGGTGAAGCAGGCGATGGAGGCCCGCGCCGATCATCTCGTAGCCGAGGGCCTCGCACGGCGCGAGGGCCAGCGTATCGTCTTCGCCCGCAACCTGCTCGCCACGCTGCGCGAGCGCGAGTTGGACGCGCTCGGCCAGAAGCTCGCGGCCGAGACAGGCACGTCCTTCCAGAAGGCGGCCGCAGGCGAATACGTCGCCGGCACCTACCGGCAGCGTTTCGCGCTCGCCTCCGGCCGCTTCGCCATGATTGACGACGGACTCGGCTTCAAGCTGGTGCCCTGGACCCCATCGGTCGAGAAGCACATCGGCCAGCACATCTCCGGCGTTGCCCGCTCCAATGGCGGCGTGGATTGGTCGTTCGGACGCAAGCGCGGGCTCGGGCTATGAGCAACGGCCGCGTTTGTCAGCCGCAACCCGCAAGTATTTTCCGCACCTTCTACGACCGGCTTCGAGCTGCCCTCAACCCGCCATTGAAACCCGTGTGCAGCGTGTTCTTCTTCGCGCTCTTGGACCGAAACGCGAGGGAGTTTCGCTGCCTTGTCTGCAAGCCGCGTCATGTGGGGCCAGATCGTCGTGGTGTTCTCGATCGTGCTCGTCGCGGTCTGGTCCGCGACGCAATGGACGGCGTGGCGGCTCGGCTTTCAGGCTCAGCTCGGACAGCCCTGGTTCGAGATTGCCGGCCTGCCGGTCTATCCGCCACCGGCCTTCTTCTGGTGGTGGTATTTCTACGACGCCTATGCGCCGACCATCTTCTACGGGGGCGCCGGCATCGCAGCTTCCGGCGGGCTGATCGCCATCGCGGCCGCCATCCTCATGTCGATCTATCGCGCGCGCGAGGCGAAAGACGTCAGAACCTTCGGCTCCGCGCGATGGGCCGAGCGCAAGGAGATCGCGGCCGCCGGCCTACTCGGCGAAGATGGCGTCGTCCTCGGCAAGCTCGACCGCGATTATCTCCGGCATGACGGTGCCGAGCATGTCCTGTGTTTCGCCCCAACGAGAAGCGGCAAGGGCGTCGGCCTCGTGGTGCCGACGCTGCTCACTTGGCCGGGCTCCGCCATCGTCCACGACATCAAGGGCGAGAACTGGGATCTGACTGCCGGCCTGCGCTCCTGCTTCGGCCGGGTGCTCCTGTTCGATCCGACCAATGCGCAGTCTGCCGCCTACAATCCGCTGCTGGAGGTGCGGCGCGGCGAATGGGAAGTGCGCGACGTGCAGAACGTTGCCGACGTGCTGGTCGATCCCGAGGGAAGCCTTGAGAAAAGGAACCATTGGGAGAAAACCAGCCACTCGCTGCTCGTCGGTGCGATCCTCCACGTACTCTATGCCGAGAAGGACAAGACCCTTGCCGGCGTCGCCGCCTTCCTCTCCGATCCACTTCGGCCGATCGAGTCGACGCTGGCTGCCATGATGAACACGCCGCATCTTGGCGAGAAGGGTCCGCATCCCGTCATCGCAAGTGCCGCCCGTGAGCTGCTCAATAAGTCTGATAACGAGCGCTCCGGCGTTCTCTCCACGGCGATGAGTTTCCTAGGTCTCTATCGCGATCCCGTTGTTGCCGCCGTCACCGCGCGCTGTGATTGGCGCATCGCCGACATCGTGTCCGGAGAACGCCCGACCACGCTCTATCTCGTCGTGCCGCCTTCGGACATATCTCGAACCAAGCCGCTGGTTCGTCTCGTGCTCAACCAGATCGGGCGCCGGCTGACCGAGGAACTGCACGCCAGCGGCCGCCGCCATCGCCTGTTGCTCATGCTCGACGAGTTCCCCGCGCTAGGCAGGCTCGACTTCTTTGAATCGGCGCTTGCCTTCATGGCCGGCTACGGCATCAAGGCGTTCCTGATTGCGCAGAGCCTCAACCAGATCGAAAAGGCATACGGAGCAAACAACTCCATCCTGGACAACTGCCATGTCCGCGTCAGCTTCGCGACCAACGACGAGCGCACCGCCAAGCGCGTTTCCGACGCCCTCGGCACCGCCACCGAGATGCGCGCCATGCAGAACTATGCCGGCCACCGTCTCGCGCCGTGGCTCGGCCATCTCATGATCTCGCGCTCCGAGACCGCCCGGCCGCTGCTTACCGCCGGCGAAGTGATGCAGCTTCCGCCCGACGACGAGATCGTCATGGTTGCCGGCATCCCGCCGATCCAGGCGAAGAAGGCGCGCTACTATGAGGATACCCGTCTAACGGAGCGCCTCCTTCCCGTTCCCGCGAACCCCCGCGCAGGTCTTGTCCAGCGGCCGGACGACTGGTCGACGCTGAAGCCGATCGTCGCGCCGATCCCGGAGCAAGCAAATGTCACTTCCGCAAATGGTCTGGCTCCCCACGCTGCTGCATCGGCTGCGAATCGCGTGGCAAAGCCCCCCACCAATGGCAAACAGGACGACGACCCCGCCAATGCCGGCCTGCGCCGAGAACCGGGCCTTGAGCCGCACAAGGACATCGCGCCGGAACCGCCGAAGCCGCCCGTCAACGAGTTCGATCCCGATCCTGAAGAACCAGACGGCGAAGCAGCGGCCAACCAGACGCTCGTCCGCAACATGCGGCAGATGGCGCGGCAGGTTTCGATGGACCCCGGCGACGGCATGGAGCTTTGAGCTATGATTGAGCGACCCGACAAGAAGAAGCGCCTTTCCGTCTATCTCGATCCGGATCTCATGCGCCGGCTGGCCGACTTCGCCGATCGGCGCCAGCAATCCCGCTCGCTGATAGCCGAGGCGGCAATTGCCTCCTTCCTGTCACCTGACGCAGATGAGCGGCAGGAGGCCGCTATCGTCAAGCGTCTCGACCGGATCGACCGAAACGTCCAGCGACTTGAACGTGATCTAAACATCGTGAATGAGGCTTTTGCCATCTTCATCCGCGCTTGGTTGACCTCGATTGCACCGTTGCCTGACGCTGCACAGGTCGCCGCACGCGCGAAGGGCGGCGAGCGCTACGACAAATTCCTCGAGGCGCTCGGACGGCGCCTAGCTAGGGGGCCAAGTCTGAGGCAGGAGGTGCCAAATGATGGCTGACCGATACGGAATTCCTCTCTGCTTTTGAGGGTCGTTCATACGATTCGTCTTTCACGTCCGCCGTCTGTGGGTGCCTTACGAAGTTGCGTTCGGACCGGTCCTTACATCGCTAGATCAACGACGAAGTGGATCGATGAGAACAGAGGATCAGGATGATGGCTCCACCTACAATTGCCACGTCTGCGATGTTGAACGTCGGCCAGTGCCATGAGCCGGCATGGAGATCAATGAAATCTGTTACTTTGCCCCGCTGTGCGCGGTCGAACACATTTCCAAGCGCGCCACCGGTCATCAGGCCCAGAGCCGCGGTCGTAACGACGCGATGGGAGAAGATCATCCAGACCAGCAACACCATTACCAGCGCCACCGTCATCCAGATCACTAGGGTCAATCGGTCTCTCAAAAAATCCGAGAACAACCCGAAGCTGATGCCCTGATTGTAACTGAGCGTGATGTTCAGAAATGACGTGACGTAGATTACACGAGGCGGCTGCATTACTATTTCCACGATCACGGCCTTCGTAAGTTGATCGATCGCGAATGCCGAAAGGATGCAGATAAAGCCAACCAGAATGCGCGTTGTGTTGGTGCCTCGCATCATCGCAGTCTCCCGTGGTTTGTAGACCACATATCGCTCGCACCTCTAGTTAGCTGAGCTTCAAGGGGGCGGCTGAAGGTGTCTGTGGAAAAACAGTTCTCGGGAGGAGGCGCGCACTCACGAGAATGTTACGGTGCTGCAATGGACCTTACGGCCTATTGCCGTTAGGCCTTTGGTAACAAAGTTTAACCGATTAAGTGGGGGCTCCGATGGGGGCATTGTGTTGGTCGCTGGCGACCTTCGCTATCGTGCTGTCAACGCTTGCCTCGACTTCTACGGTCCAAGCGCACCCATCGCCGATGATCACCGGCGGTTTCACGTCACAACCGATCGGGCACTATGAGTTCTGCAAGCGCAAGCCGGCGGAGTGCTCCATCAGAACACGCGACTTCGGCACGTTGCCGATGTCGGAGGAACTGCTTGCTCGGCTGGAGCGTCTTACAGTCAAGGTCAATCAGGCGATTAAGCCGAAAAGCGACCTTGAGATATATGGGGTCGACGAGTATTGGACCTATCCTGTAGATGCTGGAGATTGCGAGGATTACGCGCTGGCGAAACGTCGCATCCTGCTCAAGGAAGGCGTCTCGACCTCGAATCTCCTTTTGACTGTACTTCGGCGGCCGAACGGCGAAGGCCATGCTGTACTGACCGTGCGAACGGACATCGGCGACGTGGTCCTGGACAATCTCACCGATGCGGTTCTGAACTGGGATGAAACCGAGTATCTCTATCTCAAACGGCAGGCGACAACGCACACAGGCCGGTGGGTCACGATCCGTGAAGGCGATGCTCCCCTTGTAGGATCCCTGCACTAGGGATTTGTTTCGCTCTTAATCACTGCGTCACGCCTCCTTCTCCGGCAAAACGCCCCAATGCCGATCACGAGACCGACGACAATCAAAGTCGGCATGTCACCAAGTTTGCTGTAGAGCGTACGCTGCGGGGTGGGTCCAGGCAGGGCGGCGTCGAAAGCCCCCTCGACCGCCAACGGCAGCATCTGCTGAATCCGGCCATAGCCATCGACGACCGCGCTGATCCCGCTGTTCGCGGCGCGGATCATGGGCAGGCCCGATTCAATCGAGCGGACTCTTGCCGAAAGAAAATGCTGGTAGGGTCCCGCCGATACGCCGAACCAGGCGTCGTTCGTGACGTTGAGTAGCCATCGCTCCTCATCGACCTTCGGCGACGGGAAAATCGCCTCATAGCAGATCAGCACTCGAAAGGGCGGTACTGCCGGAAGGGTCATTGGTGAGCTGACCGAACCCGGCACGTAGTCGATATCGCCTGCCGTGAGCTTGCTGATGCCGGGCAAGCTTTTGAAAGGCGTGAACTCGCCGAACGGCACCAGCCTGATCTTGTCGTAGTCGGCAACGACCTTGCCTGTATGATCGACGGCGAGCAGGCTGTTCAGCAGCCCCCCAACCTCAGCGGTGTCCCCGGGGACAGCTCGTACCGCGCCGAACAGCAGCAATCCTCCTTCGGGAATGCTCCCAAGTAGGGCTTCAGGCAACCTGACGACCTCGGAAAAGAGATACGGATAAGCCGTTTCCGGCCATACTACGACGCGTGGCCGCCCGGCAGCGCCCGATGTGCTGAGGTCATGCAGCTTCTGAAGGTTCCGCGTTGCCGCGTCTGGATCCCATTTTTGATCCTGCGGGATGTTCGGCTGGACGACACGGATTCGGGGACCGGCGCCATCGGCGGTTTCGGCGTTTGCGAGCCGGACCGCTCCGAAAGCCCAGAAGAACCCTGCCCCGAGCATGGGCACTACGAGCATCGTCACCGCCAGAGCCCATGGTCCGAGACGGTATCGTTCCGCGAGCGCCAAAGGAACCATGCATAGGGTCGCGGTGACGAAACCAACTCCGTGAACGCCGATCGCCGACATAGGCTGGAGCGTCGCGTCGCTGAAACCCCAGACATATCCTGTCAGGTTCCAGGGAAAGCCGGTGAAGAGGACGCCGCGCGCCATTTCGGCAAGGGTCCAGAATCCGGGAAGTATGAGAAAGACGGTCGGTCCGCGTCCGCCAAGATAGCGCGTTGCCGCGGCTGCGAATGCCGGGAACAGGGCAAGGAAGCCGGAAAGGCCCAGCACTGCCGGCCAGGCGAGTGCGCCGAACCGATCCGCGTCGACGAAAAAGCTCTCGGATATCCACCGCAGGCCGACTGCGAACTGGCCGATGCCGAAGCCCCAGCCGATCAGGAAGGCGGCACACGAGCCACGGGCGTGACGGATGAACAGGGCGAAGGCGGCAAAGCCGACCAATACGAGCGGCAGAACGAAGTACGGAGCAAAAGCAAGGGCCGTGAGCGCGCCCATCAACGCGCATACCGGGAGCGACACGGCCAATCCCGAGTCCGGATACGTTATCCGGCCAAGGCCGCCTTCTTCCGGTTCGATCGCCCCCCGGTCCGTCATATCAGTCAGCCGATATAGGCAAGTCCTGGAAAGCGCTCCAGAAGCCAGAACGCGATCAGCGTCATGCGGCCGGTCATCATCAGCACGCCCATCGTGATCATGATCGCGCCGGCGGTAATGTTGAGGACATGGCCGGCGTAGCGCGCCCGTTTCATGAAGCCGGCAACCTTCCCGAACGCGAGCGCGACGACCAGGAACGGGATACCGAGGCCGAGGCTGTAGGCGGCGAGGAGTACCGCCCCGCTTCCGGACGACACCGCGGTCATCGTCAGAATCGAGCCCAGAACCGGGCCGATGCACGGCGTCCAGCCGAAGGCGAAGGCGAGGCCGAGAGTGTAGGCGCCGGCGGGGCCGGATACGGCTTGCGGTCCTTCTACGCGGTAATCCTGCATCACGAAGGGAAGCCTGATGAGGCCGGTCATCATCAGGCCGAACAGGACCAGCAGGCCGCCGCCCACGAGGTTGGCTTCGAAGCTGTAGCGAAGCAGCAGGCCGCCGAGGAACTGCGCGCCCAGCCCGAGAATGACGAAGATCGTCGTGAACCCGGCGATGAAGAACATCGCTGACCAGACGATCCGCAACCGGTCGGCGAGCTGCGCCGAATGCGGATTCACGCCGCTGGACACGAACGAGAGATACCCCGGCACGAGAGGCAGGACGCAGGGCGAGACGAACGACACCGCGCCGGCCACGACTGCCGTTGCGAGACCGACTGCCGAGACGTCGATCGTCATTTCATGTCCTCTTCTTTCGTCGGATTCGGTGTGGACGAACTCAGTGCCCATACATGCTCTGGCAACATGAGGTTCAAGGCCGGATCGAGGCTTGTCCCGCGTGACATTGCGCCGCGCCGCTCGATCGAGGCCGGGGCGCGGGCATTGAGCCCGCGTTCGTCGTGCAAGTCTTCTATCTTGCCTCTATCGCAGCAGCGTGCGGATCGCGTTGTTGGCCAGTTCGATCACGACGACGAACAGGACGACGACGATCGTCAGCGTGGCGACCTTTTCTTACTGGAAGGTGCGGACATAGGTTTTGATGTAGAAGCCGATCCCGCCGGCACCGACGAGGCCGAGGATGGGGATTCCCGCAGGTTCATCTCGAAGCGGAAAAGCGTGTCGCGCACGATGTCGGGCGCGATCTGTGGCCAGGCGCCAAAACGCCCCCCTGGCCCGCCAGCTAGGCAGAGGTGATCTCGGCGTCGGCCATTGAACAGCTTTTTCAACGTGCAGACGAACGTCGTCAGTTCCTTCCAGGCGAAGTGGAATACCGACCCCGGTCCCTCGAACTTCCGATAGGGCTCGTCGGCATTGCCAGCGGCCTCCGGGTAGGCCGTGAGGTCTGCGCGCTCGCCTTCCGTTAGAGCGAGCCGGTATCGGCTGTCGAACCAGTCATCACGCTTGCGGGCGTCGGCAGCGAGCGTCATGGAAGTAGGGGAGCGGTGAAGCGGTTCCAGAGCCGGGGTGAGCGTGTCGTAGGCGCCGTAGCGCGCGTTTTGCCGTAACCACGCGTAGGAAAATCGGCAGCAGGCCAACCGCATGCACCCAGCGTGAAAGTTTCAGCTGAATCACTGTGTCGGATCGTCTTCAGTCGCACCCATATTGATTTAACGCAGTTGCGATTTCAGCAGAATGAAAATGCCGGATGCCGCGCGCGATATTCGGCTGAGTCGTGGCTAGTGACTACCTAGAACTGCTCACCCCTGCCATTGAGCGCATGGGCGCAAAGCTGTTGTCAATCATTCGTCCCCTCACGTTTATCGAGCCTTGGTCGCACCAAGGGTTACGGTACCCGACACGCCACAATGCTGAAGCGGGGGCAGCTCTTTTCGCTATCATCAAAGCAACCTTGCCGACGAGTGAGACCTTACTGCAACCTGCCATGACAAACGCATTGACGACTGTCAGCGATATATCTATCTTGCAATTGAAAATCATTCGCAACAGACAGCCATATGTCTTCTCCATCCTTGGATTCGGAACCCTCGTTGTCCGTGGCCGGCCACAATGGCTGGCGTCGCACCAGCCCGACGCCGTCACTCTCCGAAGTCTTTGGCTCGATCGTCGTGCCGCGTGGCAGCACGGTGTTCCGAAGGTTTCTCGCCTTCGTCGGCCCAGGCTATCTGGTCGCAGTCGGCTATATGGACCCCGGCAACTGGGCGACTTCGCTCGCCGGCGGCGCCAAGTTCGGCTACACGCTCCTGTTCGTGGCGCTACTGTCCAACGTAATGGCGATCCTGCTGCAATCGCTGTGCGCGCGCCTCGCCATCGCGTCCAGGCGCGACCTAGCGCAGGCCTGCCGGGATGCCTATCCGTCATGGGTGTCGTGGCCGCTGTGGATTTTCGCGGAGGCCGCGATCATCGCCACCGACCTTGCCGAGGTCATCGGCGTGGCAATCGGTCTCAACCTGCTGTTCGGTATCCCGCTCGAAATCGGCGTCTTCATCACCGCCGCCGACGTGTTTCTGATCCTGTGGCTGCAGAACCGCGGCTTCCGTTGGGTTGAAGCATTTGTCATCACGCTTCTGGCGGTCATAACCGCCTGCTTCTTCGTGCAGATCGCCATGGCCGATCCGGACTGGGCAGGTGTGATCGCAGGCTTCGCGCCCTCGACCGATATCGTGACCAATCCGGAGATGCTCTACATCGCACTGGGCATCATCGGCGCCACCGTGATGCCCCACAATCTCTACCTCCACTCCGGCATCGTGCAGACGCGCAACTGGGAGACGACGCCGGCACGAAGGTTCGAGGCGTTGCGTATGGCGACCTGGGATTCGACCATCGCGCTGATGTTCGCCCTGACCATCAACGCTTCTATCCTGATCCTCGCTGCGGCAACCTTTCACGCGAGCGGCAACACCGAGATTGTCGAGATCGATCAGGCCCATGCGCTGCTAGCGCCTCTGCTCGGCGGTTCGCTCGCACCGACGATGTTCGGCATCGCACTGCTGTGCTCCGGCCTAAACGCCACCGTGACCGCCACAATGGCTGGCCAGATCGTCATGGAAGGCTTCATCAATTTCCGTATCAGTCCAGTGCTGCGCCGGCTCGTCACACGCTCGATCGCGATCGTCCCGGCGGTCATCGTGATTTTGATATGGGGGAGTTCAGGCACCGGCCAGTTGCTCATCCTCAGCCAGGTCGTGCTGAGCTTCCAGTTGCCTTTCGCCATCGTGCCGCTGGTCATGTTCACCGCGAGCAAGGCCAAGATGGGCGACATGGTCGCCCCGCTCTGGCTGACCGCGCTCTGCGCGCTGATCGCCGTCACCATCATCGCGCTCAACATCAACCTGCTCTGGTCCGTGGCCGTGATAGGATGGTAGCCGCTTGCGCATTTTGACCGCAGTCAGAGGCACGGACCATCGGAGAATTCACGAGATCTGCGGCCTGGTGATACGTCTCGTCAGGCGACAACCCTGTCGGGCAACAAAAGTCGCCTGGAAAGACCCTGTTGACACCACATGCCGCCCGTAAGGCTGATCATCGGAAAATCTACGTACGCAGTGGTGCAGGATGGTCTACCCGAAACCTTCGAAAGTCGCACAATGGGAATTGTAGCGCGTAGTTGCACCCGCGAGTTCTGACCGGTGAGAATAGGGCTGAAGCCCCTACCTCATGATTATCGAACAATCGGCCGCGCTCCCAGCCGTTCATGTCGGTCTATAGCGGACAAGCCGACCGATTATCTCTCAAACAGACGCCCCGTGTGCAGCGTCTTAACCGATCATCAAGGTTAACAATTCATTTTGCTTCCGAGACCACCTCAGGAGATCGGTCGTTGTCGTCGAAGCAAAGCCAAGGCTCGGAATCCACTTCCATGGCCCGCCGAGGTCGGATTCTGGCAATCCTGTTTGCAAGCTCGCTGACCTTCGGGTTCGCGTCGCCGACCGCCATCCAGGACATGCGTTCCGAGCTTGCGACCGGCACTGTTCTCGTACAGCGCAATGGTGTTCGGGGTGAGGATGCATGCTCCCATCTTCGGACGCTCAGACTTGGGTCGGCTACTGGGGTGGAAACGTTTGCGACCGGGCCGTCCGCGAGCCGGAGCGGCGATTTCTCCGATAACGCCTCAAAGCGAGATCTTCTGCAAAGCCAGACCTCCGATTCAGGCAAAACGGCAACGCTTTCCGTAACCGCCTCGAAAGGCGTTTTCGATGGAACGAGGCTGGCTGCCATCCTCTTCTCGAGCCGCCTTGACGCTCCGGAGGGCTTGCGCGGCTTCCTGCCGGAGGCAGCTCCGGGTGTCCGGAACGCAATAACGATCCTTCACCGCGCGGAGACTCACCGGCTTGAGGGCGTGCCTCCGATCCTGGCGGATCTCGTCAGCAACGACCGTGCCGACGTTCTGGCGACCGCCTACGCTCCGAGCGATCCATACCACGCAACGTCCGCACCCTTCGATGCGCTGCTTGGCGGTCAGGACGCCGGCGGCCGCTTCGTTCCGCCCATGGCGGAGGGTGACCACCCGTGGATGAGGGTGCCACTTCCAAAGATGGTGTTCTCCGCCGCCGAGCAGAAGTGCCTCGCGACCGGAATCTATTTCGAGGCGCGCGGCGAGAAATCGAGAGGGCAGGCGGCTGTCGCCCAGGTAATCTTGAACCGGGTTAGGAACCCGGCTTATCCCGACACCGTCTGCGATGTGGTTTATCAGAATCAGCACATGCTCAACAGATGCCAGTTCTCGTTCGCTTGCGACGGAGTCCCTGACGTGATTTCGGATCGCCGGGCCTATCGGCTCGCAAAGGATGTTGCGCTTGCCGTCACCGCGGGTAAGATTTTCCTGCCGGAAGTCGCGTCGTCGACACATTACAACGCCACCTACGTCCATCCTAAATGGGCTCAGTCGATGGAACGGATGACGCAGATCGGCAAGCACATCTTCTATCGCACGTTCGGCGGGGGCTGGAGCTAGCGCGGTGAGGAACCGATGAGAATCAAATTGTTGCGTGTTGCGCTGGTCCGAACCTTCGCCATTCTCCTGATGGCGACCCCGGCGGCGATCGCAGAGACGATTGATCGCTCGGAGGTCGAGAAAATCGTCCGCGAGTACATTCTCGAGAACCCCGAGATAATCAAGGAAGCGTTGCTCGAACTTGAGAACCGCTCGCAGAAGGCGCAAGAAGAAGCCAGGGCGGAGACGATCCGGGCCGAGCAGGACGTCCTGCTGCGGAGCGCCGCCGATCTCGTCCTCGGCAATCCCGATGGCGATGTGACGCTGGTCGAGTTCTTCGACTTCAACTGCGGCTACTGCAAAAGAGCTTTTCCAGACATAAAGGCATTGCTGGCCGAGGATGCACAATTGCGTGTCGTCCTGAAGGATTTCCCCATCCTCGGTCCGGGATCCATCGAGGCTGCGAAAGTCGCCCTCGCCGTGAAACGCCTGGGCGACGACGCGAGCGCGCGCGATTTCCATGCCCGGCTGATGGCCATGCAGGGTCAGGCCAACGCAGGCCGAGCTTTGTCGCTTGTAGAGGAAATGGGTCTTGATCGCGCGCGTGTCGAGGCAGAGATGGGGTCTCCAGAGATCGAGACGGTCATCGCTTCGAACCTGGCGCTGGCTCAGCTTCTTGGACTGACAGGAACCCCATCGTTCGTCGTGGGCGAACGAATCGTCGTTGGCGCCGTGGGCAAGGAGCCGCTGGCGGAGGCCGTGCGATCGGTGCGTGAGTGATCGACCGGTCGGCCGCGCTCATCCCCCCCGATCAGCCAGAAGCCTCTGGACGACAAGCTCGGCGTCGGGTCCTGCTCCCATGATCAGCGCCGAAGCCCTGTTTCGCTGCCAGGGTCGCCCGACGAAATAAAGGCCCTTGACCGGCGAAACCCCGGCTTCGTGGCGGAAGGAACCGTCTTCATTCACGGCAAGAGGAACGTCGAGCCAGGAACTGTCGTCGCGGTAGCCGACCGTCCAGACGACGGTTCGGACCTCGGCCGAGCTTCCGTCCGAAAACCGCGCTGTCGTCTCGTCTGCATTCACGAGCCGCGGCGCGATCCGTATGTCCTTTCTTTTCAGGCTTTCGAGGCTGCGGTCACGGTCGGGGAAGGCGTCGGTTGCCCTGACCCTGCTGCCTAGCAAGGAGTCCGGCGATGCCGTCAAAGCGCCGGTAAGATGAAGCCACCACCAGATCGACTTTCCCAGAATGCGTTCGGGCAGCAGCTTTCGAGGCTTTCCGGTCGCCAGGATCACCGGTTGAGTTCTTCTGCACTCGACAGCAATGTCGCGGCCGCTCGCACCATCCCCCACGATCAGCACAGGGCCGTCCGGCAACTGGTTGGCGTTGCGGAAGATGTCGGTCGTCAAATGGAGCACATCGCTGCCGAACTTCCCGGCGACAGTTGGAATTCTGGGGACCTGGAAGGCGCCAGCCGCCACGATGATCTCGCTCGCTTGCCGCTTTCCGCCGTCCTCAAATGTCGCCTCGAAACGTCCATCGTCGAGCCTGGAAAGGCGAACAACCCGTCTTCCGGTTTCGACCGGCAGCTTCAGGCGCGACGCATAGGCTTCCAGATAGTCGGCGAATTCGTCCCGGTTGGAGTAGCCCTCGCGATTTCCGGAAAGCTCCAGTCCGGGCAGCGCACTGAACTGGCGCGGCGTGAACAGGGTCAGCGCGTCGTAGCGCGCCCGCCAGCTGTCACCGACGCGCCGGTTCGCATCCGCGATGGAATAGTCGGCGCCGGCCCGGGCCAGGTGGTACGCGGCCGCGAGACCCGCCTGCCCGGCTCCGATGACCAGCACCGATCTTTCCATCAAACCACCACGACCCGGGCGCCGAGCGGCACACGCTCGTAGAGCTCTTCCACATGCTCGTTCACCATGCGGATGCAGCCGTTGGATACGGCCTGACCGATCGTCCATGGCTCGGTCGTGCCATGGATGCGGTAGTACGTGTCGCGACCGTCGCGGTAGAGGTAGAGCGCGCGGGAACCCAGCGGATTGCCCGGCCCGCCGGGGACGCCATTCGCGTATCTCGCGTATCTCGCGGGATCGCGTCTGATCATGTTGGCGGTCGGCCGCCAGGCGGGCCACTTCGCCTTGCGTTCGATGATCGCGGAGCCGGAGAATGCGAGACCCGCCTTGCCTACGCCAATCCCGTAGCGTCGTGCCGCACCTCTGCCCTCGATCAGGTACAGGAACCGGTCCCGCGGGGCGACCACGATCGTACCGGCTGGCTGAGCGTATGGCGAGACGACGGTTTGGGGAAGAAAGCGCGGGTCGAGTTCGACCCTTCTGTGAGCCAGCGCCGCGGTCGGCAGTTGGACTGCCGACAGCGCTGCGATCAACCCTGTTGCGAACGATCTGCGATCCATCATGGTAAGCCCCTCAATAGCTGCTGAAGTGTGCGATCAGTGATCGTGCCCGTCGTCCGCCTGTGGCGGCGTGACGTCGGGAACGAGCTTTTCGACCTGGGCGGCGGCGCGTAGCCCCGCGAGAAGCCGTTGCTCTTCGGCGGACGCGAGCGCCTGCCGGATCTGCGGTTCGACCGTCTCGAATGCAGGCGGCGGCCGATTGCGTGCTTCCTCCAGCATCACGACATGGAAGCCGAAGGCGGTGGCGACCGGCGACCGGGTGAACTGTCCCGGTTCGAGCTCGGCCGCGGCCTCCTCGACTTCCGGCATGATCTCCCCTTCCGCGACGAAGCCGAGATCCCCTCCCTTTGCCTTCGACACCGCATCGATGGAGCGTTCCTGCGCTAGATCGGCAAAGGACTGCCCGGCTTCCAGCGCGTTGATGATGTCTGTTGCCTCGTCTTCGGTGCCCACGAGGATATGCCGCAACTTCCGTTCGGCCACGGTCGGAAAGCTGCCTACCTGGCCATCATAGGCGGCCCTTATCGCCTCGTCCGTCACCGCATCGGCCACGCGCTGCTCTATGAACACGGATCGAAGCGTCTGGGCCTCGAAGAACGCCAGCTGACGCTTGAACGCGTCCTGTTCCGTGACGTTTGCCTCGCGAGCGGCGTCGGCCACGATGCGCAGCTCGATGAGCGCGTTCACGAGAACGGAACGCCTGGCGTCTTCCGGCATCTGGCCGAGCTGGGGTCCATACATTTCTTCGGCGATTGCGAGATCGGCGGCCGTGATCTCCTGGCCGTTGACGCGCGCGACGACTTCGTCATCCTGAGCGTGAGCCAGTGGCGGCAGCATCGCCGCCATCATCGCAACCGCAACGAACCCTTGGACCTTCAGCCGGAAAGTGAGAGAGCGAATTCCCATCATGCGCCCTCCCCCTATTGGCCGCTCGCCGCGATCAGCGGATCGACGATCTCGCTGAAGCGGTCGATGCTGAGGACGCCCTTGTACATCTCGCCATTGACGAAGAAGGTCGGCGTCGAATCGACGCCGAACTCACGACCTGCTTCGAATACAGCCTGCACTTGCTGCTGCAGTTCCTCGTTCCGCAGGCATGCCTCGAAGGCGGCCTCGTCCATCCCGGTCATGCCCATGACGGCCTTGAGCGAGCCTGAGCCGTCGGAGGACCGCGCCCAGTTGTCCTGGGTCCGGTAGAGCAGGTCGATGGTGGCGTACCATTTGTCGTCGCCGGCGCACCTGGCCAGCATGAATCCGGCCGAAGAGCGCGGATCGAACGGGAACTCGCGCATGATGAAGCGGACCTTGCCCGTATCGACGTATTTCTCCTTGAAGGCGGGCCAGACATTCAGATGGAAGTTGCGGCAGTGGCCGCAGGTCAGCGACGCGTACTCGATCACGGTGACCGGAGCATCTTCCGGACCGAAGCTTTTTTCCGCGAGCGCTCCCGGCGCGAGCAGGTCTTCGGGAGTCGGTTGGGCAAGCGTCAGAGCTGGAAAGGCGGCCGCCGCTCCGAGAGCGGACAGGCCATATAGAACGTTTCGACGTTTCATGGTCGTTTCCTTTGGTGAGCTTCTACTTTGCAAGCTCTAGCCCCTGGAGGAGCAAGCGCTAATTTGGCGTCAGGCGATCGCTCTCGGACCGCTGCGCACGATGATTGGCGAGGGGATCGAGACACGATCGTAGAGGTCGATGATGTCCTGGTTGATCAGACGGACGCAGCCGCTCGACACCGCGCGCCCTATGGTCCAGTACTCGGGCGAGCCGTGCAGGCGGTAGAGGGTGTCCTGCCCGTTCTGGAAGATGTAGAGCGCCCGCGCACCGAGAGGATTGTCGAGCCCGGGCGGCTGGCCCCCGTTCTCGGCGCTGAATTCTTCCAGCTCGGGCTGGCGCGCAATCATCTCCGCCGGCGGGGTCCAGACCGGCCAGGGCCGCTTCCACTGGATGACCCCTTCACCGGACCAGGTGAACCCCGCCCGCCCGAGGCCGACGCCGTATCTCATCGCCTTGCCGTCGGGCAGAACCAGATAGAGGAAAAAGGACTGCGTATCGACGACGACGGTTCCGGGACGTTCGCCCGTCGGGTCGTCGACGAACTGACGGTAGAACTGCCGGTCGACCCTTCTCAGGTCGACGGCGGGGATCGGGAAATCCTCTTCCGGCATCGCCCGGTACATGGAGACGAAGGAGGGATCGATGCTCGGCGTTTCCGGCACCACCGCGACGGGCTGGATATCGGTGGTCGTGCAGCCGGCCAGCGTCAAGGATGCGGCCGAGGATGCGGCAAGGGTCAGGACTTGCCGTCGGGACAGGCCTGTGCGTGATGGTGTGGTTGTCAATGCTTTGCTCCCAATACGGTCGTGGTCCATTGCTCCCCGCGGAAAGCAATTGGTGAGGACGAATTGCGACCGTCTGGATCGGAGCCGCCTTTCCTCGGGGCTGCGCCCGAAGAAACTCGATCTCCTACCGGCCGTTTCGCCTGCTCGACGCTATTGGGGCGGTGGGACGATGATGGGAATGAAGGCGAACGTCAGGTCCTGCTCCCGGCCGTGTATCGACAGCAGGCCCGCGCTGGCAGCGTGGGGTGAAAGCCAGATCGTCAATCCGGCGCAGTGGTCATGGCATTTCGTCGTGGCGTGCGGCGACAGTGGCAACGCATCATCGTTGCTATCGTTCGGCAGTTCGGAACCGCCGCTGCCAGCCATGATCTCGGCCGTCGCGAACTCCTGAAACGACATCTTCGCAGCCACGGCCGTGGGCGCCGCCATATGGACGGCGACCATGAAAGCCAGGAGGAATGCGAGGAATCGGATCATCGTGCTGTCGTTCTATTCCCTGGGCGAATGCGGGTCTGCAAGCGCCGCGGAAGGCCGGCTGATAGGGACGGAGCTCAGCGACGTTCTTTTTGCCAGTGTTTGCTCGCCGGAACGCTCCAGAAGACTACGGAAGCTTGGGTGCATTCCGCCGTCGACATAAGCATGAGCGCTGAGCGCCGTGCCGTTCTCCACCATGCTCTGCATCGCGAGGAGGTCGGCTTCCGTCCTGCGAGCGACGACGGGGTCGTCCCCTTTCACCGCCGGCGGACAGGCGGCAAGAGGATCGCGCGGCTCTCCACCCTGGAACTCCATGTCGAAGACGTAGCGGCGGCCGCAGTGGGAGACCCTGGGCTGGCGCCGGGTGACTTCAAAGATATCGTAGCCGCGCTTCAGGTCGGTCCAGAAAGAGAAGTTCGGGTCGTCGCGATGCTTCGCCATGTTCTGGGCGGTCATTCGGAATGGAAACGCCTGCACCTGGAAAGCAGGCTGGCCGCCCCTGAGGGCCTCGCGGGCCACGGCGTAGATCTCGGCCACGCCCTCATCCGTCAGGGCGAAGCATCCCGACGACGAACAGGCGCCATGCACCATGAGCGCTTCGCCCGTGTAGCCGAGCGCCGCCTCGAGGCGGTTGGGATAGCCAAGGTTGAAGGAGAGGTAATACTGCGAGTTCGGGTTAAGCATGCCCGCGTTGACGTGGTAGAACCCTTCGGGGGCCTGGCGGTCGCCCTCTCGCGTCTTGGGTCCGAGTTTTCCGGACCAGCGGCACATGGGATAGGTCTTGAGCAGGGCGAACTGGCCGCTGCGGTCGCGCTTCCAGATTTCGAGCTCGCTTTCCTGCTTGAAGATCCTGACGAGGATCGGGGCAGAGGGCGACATGGATTTGCGCGACATTTCGGCAAGGAGGGCGGCAGGGATGGGCTGCGACGCCTTGTTGTCGACGTCGAGAACTGTCGACACGCACCCGCTCGCCAAAAGGGCAAGCAAAACGACCACGCCTATCCTTATCGCTTGCAACATGTTCGCGCTTTCATGATCCTTCGCGCCGATCCGACCTCGGGATCGAGCCGTAAGTTTGGGGCTATCATAGTTAAGAAGATGTTGCCCCTAACATGTTTGCGAGCGGCAAAGAACCGCAGCACGTTCGACTATCCGTCCTCGGGGGAGAGCCGATAAGAAGGACGGAATTGAGGCTGCGCCGCCTTGTCAGGGCTTTTTGGATTGAGGATGCGATGAATTCGCTGGAGCAGATGACCCTGGAAGAATCTCGCGATTTTGTACGCAGGAGAGCGCGCAAGAACCTGTTGGTCGTCCTTCTGCTCGTCGGCTTTGTCGGCGCTGTGTTCTTCGCCAGCTTCGGCCATATCCTGGGCGAGATGCGCCCGGCCCAGGTGGAGACCCAACCGGAATAGCGGAATAGTCACATAGGGTTGAGTGGCGTCGGGAAGCCGACAATGAAAGAGTGGACCGGCATTTGTCCAATTGCCGGTCCACCAATGTTTTTGCGCCTGGTCTCTCTGCTGGCTGCTGGTTCGACAGCCTATATCACCCTTGCCACCATCTTCTGGCTTGTGTGTATCGGGATCGGGCACAACAGGATGGAGATGCTCTATGGAACGACCGCGCTCTATCTCCTGACCCTGGCCGCCGCCGTGGAGGGCGCGTGGTTGTTGCCGGAGGATATCAGGAGATCGTCCTCGTTCATGAGGCTGACCCACTGGTTGAGATCCCGCTGGGATTGACGCTTGAGGAAGTAGATTCTCGCCTCGCTCCAAAGCAGCACCTTCTGCTCGAGATTGTCGAGGATGAAGTCGCCAAGGCTCGTCACGACGGTGAGCACGGCGTGTCCCCCGCCCTGGGCGTCGCGAGCCGTTGTCAGCAGCAACGCGCCGAGCGGATAGCCCATTTCATTGAGGCGCTTGCGCTTCAGCAGCGCGTAGTCCTCACAGTCGGCTGCCGTCGTAGGGTATTCCCAGAACTCCTCGACGCCGTAGATTTCCATGTCGGTGAGCGCCTTGATAGTGTTTACCTTCGTGTTGACCCTGACGATGTCGCTCCAGGCCGCACGCGTCAGCTCGATCATCGTGCCGGCCGGAGCGCGAGCGCATCGGTCTCGATATCGACGGCAATACTCGTAGTATCCGACCGGCATCGAGGTCGTACCGAACGTCGCCATGTTCCGTGCGTTGTATGGTTGGGTGGGGTTGAACTGTGACGCACTCGCCCATGCGGACGTGCAGAAAACCAGGAGCGCGAGTGCGCTCATCCAAAGCTTTTTCATTGTTTGACTCTCCCCGAAGTGATGGGAAGAAGCCTAGCGTAGAAACCTCAAAATCGAAGAAAATCAATGGCTTGTATTCGATTCAAACTCGCTGCAAATCGCAGCGGTTTTCGCAATCCTTCCTTTACCAGGATCGGCGGGCTTGCTGCACGTTAGTTCGCGCTACGATCGGCCTCGCCGTGCCGGTGGCTGGTCAGCCGATCGGAGCTCGGCACGAGATAGGCTGACACTTCCACTTCCTGGCCATCGTCGAAGATCAGCATCAGGCGTTGGCTTTCCGATTGGTCGATCGGAGACGCGGGATCGGCAAGCAGGAGGTGGATGCCGCCAATACGCATCTGCAGTTCGGCGTGCGCGGGAACCAGAAGCGGGCCGCCGACCGGCCCAGCCGCGTCATCGTCGGAATTGAATGGTGTACGCATCAACCTGATGTTTGCAAAGGCTTCGCTGCTCACCTTAGCGAGATAGGCGTGAGTATCCGTGCCGTTCCAGATCGTCAGGAAGCCTCTGGCCGGGGAGCCGTCACCATCAGCAATCAAGATCTCGGCATGTTCGACTGTCAGCGTCAAGAGCGATTGGCAGCCGGCGAGAAATCCCTGTGTACATCGCTTATGTCCCCTCCACGATTAGTGGCCGTGAACGTCCGTGATGAATCGGGCAAGGCTGTGAACCGCGCCCGCCTTCGGGATGCGGCAATTCGGCACTGTTGCGGGACACCGATTCATCCTTCAATATCTATAAGAGCTGGAGGTAATCATGCTGACGATCGGAGAGCTGTCGCGCGTCACCGGGGTGAAAGTTCCGACCATCCGCTACTATGAGCAGATGGGTCTGTTGATGGCGCCGGGCCGCTCGGGCGGCAATCAAAGGCGTTATGAGCCTGGCGAACGGGAACGGTTGTCCTTCATCAAGCACGCTCGCGACCTCGGTTTCACGATCGGGGCCATTCGTGAACTGCTCGAGCTGAGCGAGCATCCGGAACGGCCATGCGCGGATGCCGACAACATCGCGGTTCGTCAGCTGCAGATTGTCCGGGACAAGATTGCAAAGCTCAGGCCCCTTGAGCGCGAACTCGAACGCATCGCGACCCGATGCCACGGCGATCAGATCAGGGACTGTTACGTCATTCAGTCTCTGGCCAACCACGAACTGTGCTCGAACGAGCACTGAGAGTCGGCTTAGACCTCGGTCTCGTCATCGAACCGGCAGTAGTGCGCTACCCTGTCGGCAGGGCCGTTCGTCGAGGGCACGTCGCGAAGGATGATGGTGACGGCCGAGCTATCCTTTGGCGCCACGATCGAGCCGGATATCGTGATCGTCGGATGATCCTCCGGAACCAGCTCGAACGTCGTTTCGTCGCCGATCGTTGGGCCCAGGCGCAATGTCCCGGTATCGTAGTCCCCTTCCGCGGAGAACGTCGTTTCCATCCGGTCCTTTGTAAGGAAGAGATAGAACTCCAGCTCCGACCCGAAGGGTGCGCGGCCCCAGAGCCAAGCTTCGGCCTTTTCCAGTGAGGGCCCGACACGCGCGACGATGTCGTCGCAGTCCTGCGATGTAGGCGTGCCTTGCTCCGGATACCAGAGAAACACGCCGGTCGGAGGGCTCGCCAGGGCATGACCCGCACCGGCCAGCCACAAGGCAGCTCCGAACGCATGTACTGTCAGGCGCGGTCGCATCTCATGTTCCCACACAGCCGGCGCGGCTGTCCTTCGTTTTCGCTTTTAGGTGGTCGTCAATCCGGGATAACCACGCGCGCCACGACTGGCAGATGATTGGAGCCAAATTTCGACCCCAGGGTCAGATCCTCCAGCCCCAATGTTGGCGACAAGACGATGCGGTCGATTGGCGTGCCGATCTGCGTGAGCGACCAGAGACGTATGCTGAAGCGTGTCGGCAGCGGCCACCACCGGGATTCGGTCGTCCGGTATCCCGTCGAGGACAGGAAGTCGAGAAAGAACGGAGACCAGGGTGGCGTGTTCCAATCGCCGGCGACGACGACCAGAGCGTCCGACGGCTCCGACTTCACGGCTGCTTCCAGATCCCGAAGGTACGCGGCGCGCGCTTCCCAAGCGCGGGGGCTGCGCGGAGTCTGTGGATGGACTGCATAGAGAACAACCGTCCTCCCTTCGACCGACAGCTCGAAGCGCACGGCGAACCTGCCGTATGTGTCGCCGCTCTCGGGAAAGACCGTCCGTTCGTCGAGGATCGGGAACCGGCTGAGAACCTTCATGTCGGTGTTGCCGGCAAGGTCGCGGCTGCTTTCGAAGGGCCAGCGCCCTCTGGCGATCAACGTGTTCTGCCAGAACGGCCTCACCTCCTGCAGCACCAGGATATCCGCCTCGCCGACCTCGGGAAGCGCAAGAAAGGGACGCGGATCCAGATTGTCGACCAGGACATTGGCGGAGACCACGGTGAACGTCGTTCCCGCCGCCGCGGGCGCCGGCGGCGGGAGGAAAAGATAGGGAACGCCGGCAGCCAGAAGCGCGATTGCTCCCGCGATCTTCGTGGAGCGCCGAGGAAGCGCGAAGCCTATGACGAAAAGAATGACGCCCGCCACGAGAAGGTGGGGACGGATGAAGTTTGCCAGGTCTGCAGCCCATAGATTTCGGGATAGCGCTACGGATACGAACTGTGCCGCGGCAAAGGCGAGCTGCGCCAGCAGCAAGACGGCGAGGAAAAGCTTCGGCGTGCGGCCGCTGGCTGAAGAGAAGGGCACCGGTGTCGATCCTGCTGAAAGCGCCGCGAGGAGCAGATTATTTCTGCGGTGCAGGTTTCGGCCAATGGGGCAATCTGGCGCATGGGGCTAGCGACAGGTTGGAAGTCCCGCATGAATTCGGCGCTTGTTGCGCGGCGGCCCAAAAAGGGCAGGGAAAAAGCGTACAAGGCAGAGGTCCGTGCATACTCAAGGTCTCCACTCCTGCGAGGTGAACGAGCACCTCATGACCGAGCTGGCGCTGGCCTTGCTAGACACGGTAACGAAACATCGCGCCGGCTCCAGCCGAAGCGCGATGTACTGACGGGAAGCACACGGCAGAGCGGGAACTGAAAAATCTGAAATTTCCTCTTGATCCTCTAGCTGCTCTAGGTCGTATGGAATTGCTCCTGACATACAGGAGTGTAGATTATGACGGTCCCGCAACGCCAGACGCGCTTTCGAGTGGAGGGGATGGATTGCGCGAGCTGCGCGGCCAAGATCGAGACAGCCGTTCGCCGCATTCCGGCCGTGACAGATGTAGGAGTTTCGGTCGTCGCCGGCACGATGACGGTGACACACGGGCCGGAAACCGACCTCGACGGTGTCGCGCGCAAGCTCGGCAGCCTTGGCTACAAGGCGTCCCCCCTGACGCGAACCGGAGAGAAGGCGCCCGCCTCCGGTCATGTCCACGGTCCGGAATGCCGTCACGAGGGGCATGAGCATTCGCACGACAACGATCACCATGCGCATGGCGGCGGTAACGCGCATGACGGTGTCCCTCCATCCAGGGCCTCGAATGTGCCGACCGGCGACTCGCTTCACGGCATGCACGGGCATGACCATGGGCCGATCGACGGTCCGTGGTGGAGCACATCGAAGGCGAAGCTGACCATCGTCTGCGGCGCGGCGCTCGCCATCGCCTTCGGGCTGTCGCAACTCTTTCCGCAAACGCAACCCTGGGGCTTCATCATCGCCATGGCCGTCGGGCTCGTGCCGATCGCGCGCCGGGCGCTGTTCGGGGCGATGAACGGCAGCCCGTTCTCGATCGAGACGCTTATGACCGTGGCGGCGGTGGGCGCCGTCATCATCGATGCTGCGGAGGAAGCCGCAGTCGTCGTCTTCCTGTTCCTTGTCGGCGAACTGCTGGAAGGCATCGCAACGGGACGGGCGCGAGCGTCGATCCGTGCGCTCTCGAACCTGATGCCTAAGACCGCGCTGCTTGAAAGCGAGGGAGGCACACGGACCGTTCCGGCGGACAGCCTCACGGTCGGTTCGATCGTGATGATCCGTCCGGGCGACCGGGTGCCGGCCGACGGCGTCGTGCTTTCCGGCGAAAGCGCGGTAGACGAAGCGCCGGTGACCGGTGAGTCGGTCCCCAAGCGAAAGGAGGAAGGCGACAAGGTGTTCGCCGGCACGGTGAACCAGGAAGGGGTGCTGCGCGTGCGCGTCACGGCGGCCGCGGCAGACAACACGATCGCTCGCATCATTGCGCTGGTCGAGGAGGCGCAGGAATCGAAGGCTCCGACCGAACGCTTCATCGACCGCTTTTCCAAATACTATACGCCAGGCGTGATGGTCGTGGCAGCGCTCGTGGCTATCCTGCCGCCGTTGCTGGGCGGAGCCGAGTGGAACACATGGATCTATCGCGGTCTCGCGGTTCTGCTGATCGGCTGCCCGTGCGCGCTCGTCATCTCGACGCCGGCCGCAATCGCGGCTGGGCTTTCCGCCGGCGCCCGGCGCGGCCTGCTGATGAAAGGTGGAGCCGTGCTGGAGAACCTCGGTAAGGTCGACAGCGTGGCTTTCGACAAGACCGGGACGCTGACCGAGGGCAAGCCGAAGGTGACGGACATCGTCGGCATAGGGCGCGACGAGCGCGAGACACTTCGCCTCGCCGCGTCGCTGGAGGTGGGCTCAAGCCATCCGCTTGCGGTCGCGATCCTCGCAAAAGCCGAAGCGGAGAATGTGCCAGTGGTCGCGGCATCGGAGGCGGGCGCTGTTGGCGGCAAGGGCGTTGTGGGGACGCTCGATGGTGTGAAGCTGTTCTTCGCCTCGCCACGTGCGGCGGGCCAGCAGGTCATGCTCGACGAGGCCCTTACCACACGCATTGCGTCGCTCAACGACGAGGGCAAGACCGTGTCGGTGCTGTTGGCAGGCGGACAGGTCGCCGGTTTGATAGCCATGCGCGACGAGCCACGCGATGACGCGAAGGCCGGCATCGCCGCGCTGCGCGAGTTGGGCGCCGACTCTGTGATGCTGACGGGCGACAACCAGCGCACGGCCAAGGCGATTGCCGCCTCGCTCGGGATGGAAGCGCGCGCCGAGCTCTTGCCTCAGGACAAGCAGAAGATCGTCGGCGAGATGCGGGCGACAGGCTCGTTCGTCGCCAAGGTCGGCGACGGAATCAACGATGCGCCCGCACTTGCCGCCGCCGACATCGGCATCGCCATGGGAAGCGGAACCGACGTCGCGCTGGAGACCGCGGACGCAGCGGTCTTGCACGGTCGTGTCAAGGATGTGGCGAACATGGTCTCGCTCTCGCGCGCAACCATGAGCAACATCTGGCAGAACATCGTCATGTCGCTTGGCCTCAAGGCGGTGTTCCTCGTCACGACCGTCCTTGGCGTGACCGGGTTGTGGCCCGCGATCCTGGCCGACACCGGCGCTACCGTTCTGGTCACCGCCAACGCCATGCGCTTGTTGGCCTGGCGCGGCATTCGCGATGCCTGACACATACATGCGGCGATGTGCATCCTGTTCCTGCAAGGCGGAGATGGCGCAGAACGCCTCATGTCGAGTGCGATATGGAGTGGAAAAATTGTTCAATGCTAACAAAGCCGTCGCCATGGCGACGCTGTTCATGTCCAGCTTGCTGATTGCCTCGCCCGCAGCGGCGCACGACTTTTCGGTCGGCGACATTGCGGTCGGCCATCCGTGGTCGCGTCTCGCACCGGCCAACGCTCCGGTCATAGGCGGCTATCTGACGCTGACCAACACAGGGTCGCAGCCCGATACGCTGGTCGGCGGAAGTGCCACGATCGCCGAACGCGTCGAGATCCACGAGATGCGTATCGAGGACGGGGTGGCCCGTATGCGGCCTCTTCCCGCTGGGCAGGAGATAGCTCCCGGAGCGACGGTCGAGCTCCAGCCGGGCGGTACCCATCTCATGTTCATCAATCCTGAACGTGCGTTCTCGGAAGGCGAGCGCTTCGAGGTGACGCTCGAGTTCGCGAATGCCGGTGAAGTGGCCGTCGAGTTCGTGGTGCAAAGGAACCCGGGTGGAAATGCGGGACAAGAGGATGAACATGGAGGCCATGCGCCATGAGCTTTGTCAGGCTGTTCCGCATCGGCGTTTGGGTCGCAATCGCGGTGCTGGGCACGTACCTGGTGGTGTCGACGCAGATGACCGCGCAGCGCCAGCCTGTGGAAGCTTCGACCGGGGCAGCGCGTGTGGGCGGCCCGTTCTCGCTCGTGTCGCATGAGGGAGAGCGGGTGGACAATCAGTCGCTGGCGGGGCGTCCCTACGTCGTGTTCTTCGGCTTCACCCATTGCCCCGAGATTTGTCCGACGACGCTGTTCGAGCTGACCGACCTGATGGGCGAACTGGGCCCGGATGCAGACAAGCTTGAAGTCCTGTTCGTCACCGTCGATCCGGAGCGGGACACGCAAGACATGCTCGCCGGCTACATGACCTCCTTTGACAGCCGCATCACCGCGCTGCGGGGGACGGCCGAAGAGACCGAGGCCGCACTGAACGCATTCTCGGCCTACGCGGCAAAGGTGCCTCTCGAAGCCGGCCAGTACACGATGGATCACACGGCCGGCGTCTTCCTCATGCGCGGCGACGGCAGCTTCGGTGGCGTTCTCGACATGCACGAACCCCGCGAGACGAGGCTGGAAAAACTGCGCCGTCTCGCGAGCGCCTGACCGGGACTAGACGATGCTCGACAAGGTGTCCAACAAATCGGCTGAAGACTGGAATTCCTGGTGGCTGTTAGTGGCCTGGCTGATCGCGGCCGGGTCGACGCTGGCAGCCTTGTTCATCGGTGAGATCGTGGGGCAGACCCCGTGCAACCTCTGCTGGTTCCAGCGGGTGTTCATGTTCCCGCTTGCCATTGTGCTCGGCATCGCGGCGTTCAGGCTGGATGTCGGTATCAGGATCTACGCCTTGCCGCTGGTGGCAATCGGCGCTGCAATCGCGGCATTTCACTCGCTGGTGTACTTCGGCCTCATTGATGAGGGCATAACGCCGTGCGCCCGCGACGGCCCGTCCTGCTCGGGAGCCGACATGACCATTTTCGGCGGCGTGCCGCTGCCGCTCGTGTCGCTGCTCGCGTTCATCGCGATCGGCGGCAGTCTTGCCTTGTGCCGACCTGGAGTTTTCAAATGAACCGTCGACAGGTGACCATCCTATCCGTTGGATTGGTCGCAGGAGCAATCTTCGGGGCGTCAGCGCTCTACTACAACCGCGCGCGCAGCCTCGATCCGTCCGGCGCCGAAGCTCTCGTGCGGGAGCATTCTCCCGTTATGGGGCCACCGGATGCTCCTGTGACGATCGTGGAGTTCTTCGATCCCTCCTGTGAAGCCTGCCGGGCCTTCCATCCCCTCGTGAAGAACATCCTTGCGCAGTATCCCGATGACGTCAGGGTCGTGTTCCGGTACGCGGCCTTCCACGACGGGTCGGATCAGGCGGTCGGGATCATCGAGGCGGCACGACGGCAGGACCTCTTCGTCCCGGTGCTCGAAGCACTTCTTGACGCGCAGCCGGAGTGGGCAATTCATGGCAACCCGAACCTCGACCGCGCCTGGCAGGCCGCCGCCGCAGCAGGCCTCGACCTCGAGCGCGCGCGCGAAGACGCAACCACGGCCGAGGTCGCGGCTGTGCTGCGGCAGGATACCAGCGATGTCGACGCTTTGGGGGTCAGACAGACGCCGACATTCTTCGTAAACGGCAAGAGCCTTCAGTCCTTCGGGCCGCAGCAGCTGATTGATCTTGTCTCCGCCGAAGTGCGATCCGCTCGCGAGAGCGGATGAGCCATCCGGCTGTGGGGCCGGATCACTCATGATTGGATTTGAGTTCGCCCCGTGGGTCGACCTGCACGGTGACGTGGTCGATCGCATAGCGCTCCTTGAGCCAGGCCGAGACGAGCGGCGGGAGGCTGAGCGGATCCGTTCCGGTCGCCGGGCTGACATGGACTGTGGCGACGCTCGTCTCGTCCGTCAGCGTCCAGGCATGAAAGTGCCCGGCCTCGGCGATGCCCGGTACGCCGGCGAGCCCGCGCTCCGCTTCGATCGCGTCCACACCACGCGGAACAGCTTGCAGCAGGACGCGGATCGAATCCGAGACCAGGCTCCATGCGGATCTGACGACGAGCCCCGCCACCAGCACGGACAGGATGGGGTCGAGTATCGTCCATCCGGTCAGCATGATCCCGATCGCCGCAGCGATCGCGCCGACGGAGCCGAGCAGGTCGCCGATGACGTGCAGGAAGGCGCCCCTGAGATTGCTGTCGCCCTTGTTGCCCGACCAGAGGATCCAGGCGCCGGCGACGTTCACGCCCAGGCCGATCACCGCGACGATCAGCATCGGGCCCGCCAGAATCTCCACCGGCGCGTTGATGCGCTGCACGGCCTCCCACGCGATCCAGGCCACGAGCAGGAGCAACGTCGCGCCGTTGGCGAGCGCCGCCAGTACCCTTACCCGGTGGAAACCGTAGGTGCGTTGGGAGTCCGCCGCGCGCCGAGCGATGCGATAGGCGATCAGGGCGAGCAGCAGCGCGGCCGCGTCGGAGACCATGTGGCCCGCATCCGCGATTAGCGCGAGCGAGCCTGAGTACCAGCCGCCGATCGCCTGCACGATGGCGTAGCTTGCCGTGAAGATTAGTACGAATCGGATGCGCCGCTCGTTCGAAGCGGTCACGACCTGTGCGTGATCGTGGCCCTCCTCGTGCGCGTGCCCTTCATGGCCCGTCTTCGAGATCTCTGGATTGCCGGTCACATCAAGCTCCTTTGGAAAGACGCCACATGCCCCACCACGCTACAGGCGCGAGCAGCACGACGGTCGCCATGCCGGGAAAATAGGCAAAAGGCTCTGGGGTAAACCATGGGAAGACGATAAAGTGCGCGAGCTCCGTGATGCCCATGGCAGCGAATAAGGTCCAGGCGAGATAGGTGCCGAAACTGTACCCGCGGCTGACCAGGACGGGCATCAGCAGCCACGCTCCAACGGACAGCAGGACCAGCAGGATCACCTGCCAGGAAGCGGCTTCGGGCGTCACTATGCCGGTAATCTCCGCCAGCCTCTCGAAGAAGCCCATCGAGTATTCTTCGATGCGGTGAAGGGCGAAGAGCGCTAGTGCAAGAAAGTACGGGGTCCTGATCGCGGTGAAGGACGGGGTTGTCGGAAAGATCAGCCACAGCACGAACCCGCCGAGGAATCCGGAGGTGAAGATCAGCATCGTCCAGAAGCCGAAGGCGGAATAGCCAAGAACGAGAACCGCAACGGTGAAAAGGAATGCCGCTGTGACGGTCGTGGGATTGCTGGTCATGGCCGACCCCGCAACGCGGATGTTGAGGCTCGGAGGACTAAAGCCTGATCGGGCTTGTTCGCCCCGCGGGCCTTGAAAGTGTGTGACAACGCGGCATCGGTCGGAAGCGCGCAAGGGCCTCCGGTCTGCTGCTTTCTGAATGTGGTTTCGCGGAACATCGGCGGCTCACCTGATCCTGACTTGATTAAGACTGCATCCTCTAGCCGCTAGAGGAGCAAGCGAATTTTGCAGGTCGGAAAACTTCTGGGCCATTTCCGCTAGACGTCTTTTCGAGGGGCTCCTCATGGTTTGCGACATGGTGTTGGATTTTTGCCTCGCGCCGCCTGCCTCTCGCTCTCTCGGCGCAGAAGCAGTATTCGGCCTCGGCTAGCGGAACCTAGGAATTGTGCGGCTAACGAGAGAGCGAACTTCAAATAGTCGTGCAACAATTGGCCTCTAACAGTCTCCGCTTGAAACTTGGGGTAACGATGGGTGGGGTCATGTTGGAGGAGCAGAAGTTTGAATTTGTTGCCCAGGATGCGGGCACGCGTGTCGCGGCGGTCAGTCACGGGAGGGACATCTGGCTCTACAGGCTGCTTGTAAGATTGTGGAAAGCTCCGCTGCGTGCATGGCACAGGCGCTATTTGGCTTCCTTGAGCGACCGTCAGTTGTTGGATGCTGGCATCGATCTGACGCGTGCGGGCAGGGGCAGGGGCTCGGCCGCACGCCTCGATCCGAATCTCGAAGGTCTTCGGTAGTCTGCGTCACCGAAGTCACATCCTGCAGTCGTCGGACGGCGGGATAAAACATGCCCACTTAAAGGCGTGCCGCGAAGCTCGGTGCGCCTTCTTTTTGTGTTCTGTTTTCCCGCTCTCACTCGGAGCGTGATGTGGATCCACATAAGGATGGGCGCGGACGCCGGCTCTGCCGCCTCAAGCAAAGCGGTCGGGCAGGCGCGGATGCGTCACGACAAGCTCATCGGGAACAGCCGCCTTTCCGAAGCGCCGAACGACAAGCGTCAACAGGGTGCGAATGTCATTTTCCCTGTGCGCCGGATCGCTGAACAGCCGGGCCGATACGTAGCTCTGCCACTTCAGCAGCGCCGCCGCCTTTCCGCGCGAAAGCGTCATCGTCACCGCTTTGGCCCGAAGTGAAAGCTTCTCGGGATGCGAAAACAGCGGCTCGTACAGAAACATAAGGGCGGCGGACATGCGGTAGAGCTGCCGCTTGGCTTCGTGGAGGCGCTCGTAGTCCGACACCGCGCGCAACGCCTGAAGCTTGAGGGTGAGGGTGTAGAAATGCGTCTTCGAGCCCGGAGGCACGAGATTCAGCGCCTGATCGATGCAGCGCAGCGCAGCCTCGGTTTCGCCCGCGAACGCCCGGAACTGGCCGACGATCGCCAGCGATCCGGCCGCCGATACGCTGGAAGCGTAGGCTTCCTCGGATAACTCGCGTGCGAGGTCGAAATAGCCGCGCTGAAGGAAATGAAGCAGCTTGGCCGCCATAATGGCGTATTCCGGCTGGGACTGGATATGAGGCAGCGCCTCGAGAACCAGCGCCTCGATGTCGTTCTCGTCCTGGGGCCGGTCGTCGATGCCGTTCTGAAACAGATTGTAGCCGAACTGGATGTACTTCGAATGTATGTGCGTGGCATACATCACCTTGAGGGACGCATCGTCTGGGCTGTCCTTCCGCAGATGCCTGAGCCGAACCTCGTTCTCCTTCCATGCAGCCACGACCCGGCTCTCGTGCAGCGACACCAGTTTCTGAAGATGCCCGTCGCTGTCGGTCGGCACGCCGGGGCCGAGTTCCAGATGGGTTGAGGCCGATTGCATCAGCACCGGCAGCGGGAGATCATCCCCGACATACGTGGCCAATGACCGCCAGGTCTCCGCTAGAAGGAGCCTTGTCACCTCGGCGGCGGATCGTATGGAATGCGCTGGATCGTCATCTGGCACCATGACGCGGCGAACCGCCAATATCCGGCCTGAGCGAAATTGCCGCGTCGTGGCGACGCAATTCACCGCACCGCGTTCCTCGAAGAATGTCAACTCAACCGAAAGGGTAGGCATAGTATCGGTGAAGTCGGGTGCAGGCGGGCAATCCGGCGCAAGCATAACTCGCCGTTCGGGTGGTAATTCGGATCGGAACGCTCCGTGCAGATGTGACGCGAACCTCTCGGCAAGGGCGCGGCGGTCGTCGAGATTGTCGATTCCCTTGAGCGGGCCTACTATGAGATAGGCGGCCGCGTAGTTGGCATCGACGCTCGGAGCGCCACCGATCCAGACATAGCCTTCCCCATAGCGCGTCGCGATGAATCGCGGCTCGCGGGCGTTGTCCGAAAGCTTGCGGCGCAACCGATTGACCAGGAAATCGATGTTCCGGTCGCCATTGTCGGAGCCTGACCCTGTGACCGCATCCAGAATCTGATCGCGGGTCAGGATTCTGTTCGGATGCCGCACCAACACCGCGAGCGCCCGCTTCTCGGAGCGCGTGAATGAAATCCGTTTGCCGCCCGGCATTTCCACGAAGGAAAAATCTGGAGCAAGCCTTATGCTTACAGGTTTCTCGCCCACCTACCCCACCCAAGCGCGCCCAAAAACCGCGACGATCGCAGGAACACTATTTAACAATAGCAACTCCTCCCGCCAACAAACATTTCAAACAAGCCAACCGCGATAGCACAAAACTGCACACAACTCATCTTGGGTGTTGTTACGTCGAGCCGGCCCCTCAGCAGACTATGTGAGGAACCGTCGGAACAGTTCTTTGGAAGCGCCAACAGCAAATGTCTGAAAACTCAACTGGCCCTCTGCACCTGCTTGATCTTTTCCGGCTCGCTGATCGCATTGCCGGGTTCCTTACCAAGCACCGCCTCGGTGATCGAGTTGGGAACGCGACGAGGCGTCTCGAGAAGTCCCAGCAGCGGCATAACGATCAGAAAGAAGCCGAAATAGAACAGCGAAGAGACCTGCATCAACGGTATGTAGATGCCTTCCGCAGGCTTCGCTCCCAGCCACCCGAGGAAAAGGGCGTTGGCTGCGAAAAGCCAGAAGAACAACTTGTACCAGGGGCGATAGACCGCCGAGCGAACCTTTGACGTGTCGAGCCAAGGCACGAAGAACAGCACCGCAATAGCGCCGAACATCGCAAGCACGCCGCCGAGCTTTGCGTCGATAGGCCCGATGTTGAAAGTGACCGCTCTCAGGATCGCGTAGAACGGCAGGAAATACCATTCGGGAACGATCTTCGCGGGCGTCCTGAGCGGATCGGCCTGCACGTAATTGTCCGCATGGCCCAGATAGTTCGGAATATAGAAGACGAAGTATGCGAACACGATCAGGAAGATCACCATGCCGACCGCGTCTTTCGTGGTCGCATAAGGCGTGAAGGGCAACGTGTCCGTCTTGTGCTTGACCTCTATGCCTGTGGGGTTGGTCTGTCCGGTGACGTGCAGCGCCCAGACATGCAGGACGACCACGCCCGCAATCATGAAGGGCAGCAGGTAGTGAAGTGCAAAGAACCTGTTCAGCGTCGGACTGTCGACCGCAAAACCGCCAAGCAGAAGCTGCTGGAGCCACTCCCCGACCAAGGGGATGGCCGTAAAAAATCCGGTGATCACCGTCGCGCCCCAGAAGCTCATCTGCCCCCATGGGAGGACGTAGCCCATGAAGCCAGTAGCCATCATCAGGAGGTAGATGATGCACCCAAGGATCCAAAGCAGCTCGCGAGGAGCCTTGTAAGAGCCGTAGTACAGTCCGCGAAAGATGTGGAGATAGACGGCGATGAAGAAGAATGAAGCTCCGTTGGAATGCAGATATCGCAGGAGCCAACCTGAATTGACGTCACGCATGATCTTCTCGACCGAATCGAACGCCGTTGCGGTGCTCGCCGAGTAGTGCATCGCCAGCACGATTCCGGTCGCTATCTGGAGGACCAGCATCAGTGTCAGAATGCCGCCGAACGTATAGGCGTAGTTCAGATTGCGTGGAACAGGATAGGATACGAAGGAATCATGGATCAGTCGCGGAAGCGGCATGCGCGCATCGACCCAGCGGCCAATACCTGACTTTGGGACGTATCTGGATGGCGACCCCGACATTCTGTTCCCCTCCTTTGATCCGGTCGATCTCCGATCGTACAATCCGGAGTCCGTAACACCTCACGCTGCTTGAGCTTCAAGACCCTTCGAGACTTCTAGATGCGACAAATTTGTCCCCATGACATCGAGGCCCCAGCACAGGAGGCGAGATGGCGGGCACCTTGAGCATCATCTCAACCGTGCTACATCGGCGAAAAACAAGAGGACCGCAAAGACCATGGGCGCAAGGACTTACTCGATCGGCGAGGCAGCAAGAGAGAGCGGCGTCAAGGTGCCGACAATCCGCTACTACGAGGATATCGGCTTGCTAGGGAGAATCGCGCGCAGCGACGGCAATCGGCGCTTCTACGACCGGTCCGACGTCAGCCGCCTCTCCTTCATCCGCCATGCGCGTGAACTTGGCTTCGAGGTGGATGCGATCCGCACGCTGCTGAAATTGCAGGACGATCCCGACCAATCATGCGAGGCCGCTGACGCGATTGCAAAGGCGCGCCTCGACGATGTCGAGCGGCGCATCTCAAGCCTGAAACTGCTGCGCGTCGAGCTCAAGAAGATGATGCACGAATGCGCTTCGGGCCGGATCAGCGAATGTCGCGTCATCGAGATCCTCGCGGACAGCAGTCACCTTCACGGCAAACTCGTCGATCCTTGAACCAGGCTCGCGCAAGGGGGGGCAGCTTTCATCGTTGTGCAAGCCAGGACAGCGGCACGATGATCCCGAGGAGGATGGGCTGGTGCAGGAGGTAGATCGCGAGGCTGTGCCGCCCCATCCAGACGAGCAGACGTGCTGGCTTCCCGGCAGCGAGCAAGTTCGCGAAGCTGGTATTCAAGTCAGCTGACAGAAGCCACTTTGCCACGGCAACGCCCATCAGCGTCAGGCCGACCCACGGAAAGATCGGCACGAAATCGTTGCTTGGCGGCACCTGCTCCGCGAACCCGATCCAGGCCAGCCAGCGCGTGTCGAAGATCGTTGACCGCCAAAGCATCGGCATGGAGAAGACGGCGATGCCACCCAGGAGGCATGTCCATGCGCGTGCCCGCAGAAACAGCGTACCGATCAATGTGGCGGCGGCAATCGCGTGCAGGATGCCAAAGTAGATGAAGGTCCCCGGAAGGACATACCACGTCACAACCGTGATCGCAGCGGCCGACGCGGCGATCTTTGCCAGGCGTATGAAGTAGCTGGAAGGCTGAAAGCCGGCCCTGTCTGCCAATACGAGACCGACACCGACAAGGATCATGAAAGTGCCGGCAAGGCTACGTCCGAAGGCCAACCACAACGGATGGTTGGCGACGCCGGCGATAAAGCCCGTGAACTCCAGATCCCAGACGAAGTGGAAAAATACCACACCGGCGATAGCAGCGCCGCGGACGGCGTCGATAGCCCAGAGTCGCATGGAGTTCGTCATGCAATGCCTTCATCTAAGGTTCCACGGGACAGACTATAGGACCTCGACCTGCTTGAGGTTCAATTCCGATCTTGCTCACCGCAGCGAACTAAGATGCGGAGCTCGACCCACCATTGTCGCATGGCTCGCGCCCGGTTGGCCAACCCTCAACGACTGATCCGATAGACAGACGCGGGTGGAAAGTTGCGGAATTCCGTTCCGATCATCTCAACCTTCAAGTCAAGACGTCGAAGGACGCTTTCGGGAATTGGGCTTCGCCATCCATATGTGAATTGGTAAAAGCCCGCTTTCGGTTCCAGCAGCCTGAATGAGCCGGCAAGAATCCGCAGAACTTTGGAAGCCGGCATTGCCAGCAGCGGCAGTCCGCTGATGGCCGCTCCATGAAGCCTTGGTTGGGGGAGATTGCTCATGGATAGACGCGCAGCGTCGGCGCGCACGATCATCGCCCCGGGGTAGCGCTGCGCGAGAATGTCAGCAAACTCCTCGCCCAGCTCGACCAGGGTGAGTTCATTTTGCATTACGCCCCGGCGGATCAGCGCCTCCGTGAAAACCCCGGTGCCAGGGCCAAATTCGATTACCGGCCCGATCCCCGGGTGAACATGCCTGGTGATCAGTGCAGCGAGGTGCGCGCTCGAGGGGATGGCGGCACCGACGCGCAGCGGGTTGGCGACCCATGCGCGCAGGAAAGTTAGCCTGTCGGCCGATTGGGGCATTGTTTCGATCTCTCGCTGCCGGGTGAAGCCGCTCGCAGCCGGTACGGCCTCGAGGTTTCCCTGCGAATCAGCCAGTCAGTTGGATAGCCGCCAGATGTTCCCACCTCTAGCAGCATGAGGTTCAAGCCCTCGCTCGTGTCCGCAGGACGAAATCACGATCGACGGCCGTCAACCGAACTGCGCTGACGGGTACAGGGCACTGCGCGATGCAGGAAAGCTGTCGATGCGCATCATAGACTGGTTTTCGCTCTCGACCACAAAGTCGCGTCCCGCAATTCGAGGGCTCGTGGCGCACAAAAGTTGCCCAAGAGCTTCCGCCTCCCCACCGCCTAAAAGCGTGGGGGTTTCCTGATCCCCTATCGGGGACTCTAAAACAGGCACCAATTTGGCGGACTCTATGAGGAGCCCTACCACAATCATGGCATTGGCCAGGCCAGACGGTGATCGTCGATGGCGAATGGATCCGCAAAGTGCGCGGGCTGGAACCTCTGAACCGGTCGGGTCATATTCGAGCCTAATTCTCTTCATAGTCGGACTACAGAAAGCCGCGAACGAGGCCGTCGGTGCAGCCCCATAGGGGGCGTTCCAAGACAAGCAACATTTTTGCGGCGGGGAGGAGTTCCTCCTAGCGGGAGCGATACGCGTGTTGACCACGATGGTCTTCGCGCTATGAGAGACACTTGTGAAGGCCTGAGGGATAGCAGCCACAAAAAATGCCGTCTGTCGATGACCCCCTTGCTTCGTTAGGGAACGAACCTCCGTTGGTTGTCGGCGGCCGCACTAAGCCACCGGACCGGCGTGAAGTCTCGATCCGATGGCTATCGGGAACATTTCTGACCGGCGTCACCTCAAGTATCTTGATGGGCGTGGCGCTGTTTGCGGCCCTCGACGGTCGCGAAGTTCTTGCCACGCCGCCCGAGGTTCTAAGCCTGCTTTCAGCCGATTGGTCCAATGACAGCCAGTTGGCCACCAAGGCGGGTCGACTCGTTCCGCCGCGCAATCTGGCGAGTCTGACCGACCGCAGACGGATGGAACTGGCAACGATGACCCGGTCGGGCGACCGCGATGTGTTGCGCACGATGCCGTTTGTCCAGGCCCGGATGTCGCTGGCGGCCGGCCATGCGACGAGCCGCGCATATCCCGCCTTCGACGGCTTGGAGATTTTTGCCGAGGAAGGAGTCGCTCAACCCACTTCGAGCGCGGGCATCATCTACGGCGCCAGCGTCGAGAACGTAGTCCGTCTGCGAACGATCGATTTTCCTCTCGAGACCGACGTCTCCGACGCAAGTAGCGATTTGTCAGCCGAAGAGGTTGAGGTCGTGGTGCGCAATCTCAGTGCCCTCCTCACCGATGGCGACGTGCGGGTCGCGGCTCTCCATTTCGTTGACCCTGAGCGTTTCGGCAGTTCGCCGACCATAAGTGATCTGCAAGGGCCTACCGGCATTCGGATCGTGGCGGAGAATGCTTCGGTTGCTATCCGGGCAAGGAGCGGCGATCCCATCCTCGACTATGCTGAGGACGTCATCCCCTTTCATGCCGAAGGCGAAATTGAGGAAGCGCTGGAGCGGGCAGGCTACACAAGCGCTAATGCAGATGGGATGGCGTCGGCCCTTTCCACCATGCTAGGAACGCCGGTGCTGAAGGCTGGCAGCGTTCTGCGACTCGGTATCGAGGCGCGTCTTGGGGAAAGCCGCATCGTGCGCGCGAGCGTCTACGATGTAGATCGGCATGTGTCCACAGTCGCTCTCAACGATAGGCGGCAGTATGTGCCAGGAAGCGAGCCGGAGCCTAGCCCCGCGTTGCAGGCGGCTTTCGACACCACTCACCCGCCCGCTATGTACAGCCGCGAAGATCCACCAACCCTCTATGACGGAATTTACCGAGCCGCTTTTTCTCATGGGCTGACGCGTTCCATGACCCGAAAGCTGGTTCGGCTGCTCGCCGCCGATGCTGATCTTCAATCGCGTCTCAATCAAGCGGACAGCATCGAGGTCTTCTTTTCACAGCCTGATGGCGAGGACAACGCTACGCAAGAGTCGGAACTCCTGTTCGTGCGGGCCACCATGGGTGGTGCCGAGCGCGCATTCTATCGCTTTCAGATGCAGGACGGCACTATCGGCTACTTCGACGAGAGCGGGCGTAGTGCCCGGCAGTTTCTCCTCCGCAATCCGATTCCTAACGGGAGATTCACGTCTGGCTTCGGCAATCGACGCCACCCGATACTCGGCTACGCCCGCGCTCATACTGGAGTCGATTGGGCGGCCCCACGAGGCACGCCGATAATCGCTTCCGGGGACGGCGTCGTCGAACAGGCCGGCTGGAGTGGCGGCTATGGCCGTCAGACCATCATCAGTCACGCGAACGGCTATCAGACGACCTTCAATCACCAGGACAGGATCGCAGATGGAGTGGTACCAGGCGCACGCGTCCGGCAAGGCCAGATAATCGGCTATGTAGGCTCGACGGGCCTTTCGACCGGAAACCACCTTCACTACGAACTCATCGTCAACGACACCAAGGTGGACCCGATGCGAGTCCGTCTGCCGGCGGAGCGAATGCTCGCAGGAGATGAGCTGCAGGCCTTCCTGGCCGAGCGAGCGAGGATCGATGGAGCTCTGATTCTGGAACAAGCTCGCACAACGACTTCCATACGTGCTCCCGTCTAGCGGCAAAAAGTGTCGGAAGGAGCGGGAGTGCATACCGCGCTCCTACCGAAAAATCATACGAACAAAGAGCCGATCGCCAAGGCGGCAATCATCGTTCCGACTACGAGGGCCAGCGCGACCTCTCCCTTGCTTGCTCGCTCTTCACGGATGATCCATGTAAAAAAAGAGCGTCGCCGGAATCGCAACGACAGCGCCGGTGACGGCTCCGGGGGAGTATTCCGCGAACATTACCCAGGTGGCGAGGTGAAAGAAGGCGTTGACGAAAAACTGCCACTGAAAGGCCATCGTCAGCACGACCCACTGGGCAGCCCCCGCCCTCCACGCGCAGACCAGCACCAGGAGAAAAAGCGGTATGTGGTTCGCTGCGAAAGCCTCGGTGGTCTCCGGCCCGAAGTTCCTTGTGACCCAGGCCGCAAATCCGGGCAGCTCTTATAGCGTGTGAAGGACAAACACAATGTAAGGCAGGAGGAAAGGCAGTTCCCTGTAGCCGAAGCCGCTACCGCTTTTGTCGGACTGCGAAAGGTTGATGGTCGCCATTTTTCGACTCCTTTTGGCAAGGCGACGAAAGCTTCACTGAAACCGCCGAAGCCCTTGCGCGATGAATGCACTGCCGAGACTGCCTGGTAACCCCATCGCGATGGCATTCTGGTTGATCTACCTGTGACCAGCACACTACCGGGTACAGACATTGTGGCTCGGCTGCGATATCGAGAAGGCTAGCAGCTCTAGTCGCTAGAGGAGCAAGGGGGAATGTTCTATCGGGCACTCGGGCCCGGTAGGGTCGGGAACCAGCATAGAGATCTTGCCTTGACGCCGTGTCTCTCGCCGCGTGGTGAGACCCGATCCCTCGGCAGTTGTCGTTTTCGGTTGAACCTCTAGCAGGTCGAGGTCCTAGAAATCCACTGACCGTTTTGTCGGAAGCGCACGAACGGCGTTCGAGATATCCGATCGAGGCAAGGATGCGAGGAAAGATGTCGAGCAGCGGAAACGAGCATCCAGCGCTGGCCAAGTCGCTCGGCGTTGTACGGCTGTCGCTCTATGGAGTCGGCACGATCATCGGTGCCGGGATCTATTCCGTCATCGCGCCGGCGGCCGGGGCAGCGGGCGATGCCATCTGGCTGAGCTTCGTGCTTGCCGCCGTGATATCGGCATTTTCCGGCCTGTCCTATGCTGAAATCGCCTCGGCGCTTCCAGGTGCTGGTGCGGAACATAACTTCCTGCGTAAGACGTTTCCTTCGTTTCCGGCTCTGGCGTTCATGATCGGGCTGTTCATCGCCGTTCATGGCGCGGCTACCCTGGCAACGGTGGCGCTCACCTTCGGCAACTACGCGCAGACACTCCTTCCGTTTGCGCCCGTCATCGTTGCCATTGCGCTCATGGGCGTCGCCACGATGATCAATATTGCCGGGATCGGCAAGGCGGCTTTCGTCA
Source organism: Mesorhizobium sp. YIM 152430 (assembly GCF_029210365.1). Lineage (GTDB taxonomy): Bacteria > Pseudomonadota > Alphaproteobacteria > Rhizobiales > Rhizobiaceae > Aliihoeflea. The sequence goes on along the minus strand of NZ_JARGES010000018.1, from coordinate 360,116 downwards.
GCGCGGCCCTGACCGTTCTCCAGGTTTCATGTCTCGTGGGCTTTGCACTGTTCGCCATACCATCTGGCAGCAGGAGCTTGCAGGACGTCTCGGTCTGGCCCGACAATCCCGCCGGCATCCTTCAGGGTGCGGCTATCCTGTTCTTTATCTACTCCGGCTACGAGCACATGGCTTCCCTCTCGGAAGAGGCCAAGCGTCCCGACCGCGATTTGTGGCGCGCTTTCATGATCGCGCTGGGCATCACCACCGTCGTCTACATGGCCGTGATCTTCGGAGTTCTGAGCCTGATGAGCGCCGACAGTCTTGCAGGTTCCCAATCTCCGCTCGCCGATGCGGCCGCGCAACTGGGCGGCTCTTTCGGCATGATCATCATCGCTGCCGCCCTCATCGCTACCGCGAACGCCGTCGTGAGTTCCTCGCTGTCGGGGAGCAGGCTCCTCTTCGGCATGGCCCGCGACGGCGATCTTCCCAGTCCCCTATCCAGAACCCTGGGCTTCAGTCGCAGCCCGTGGATCGCCGCACTGATCTATCTCGTGATCGCATGCGCCTTCGTAGCCGTCGGGGAAATCGCGTTTGTCGCAAGCCTGTCCTCGCTGGGAGTGACCCTTGTCTTCGCCGCGATCAATACGGCCGTGATCGTCCTGAGGTTTACACAGCCCGACCTCGAGCGGCCTTTCCGGCTGCCATCGATCGCGAACGTGCCGCCGACGGCGGTCCTGGGAGTGGTGACCTCACTCCTGCTGGCCACTCAATATGATTGGGCCGTCTATCTGACGTTCGCCGGCGTGTTCGTACTTGGCGCGGTGCCGTACGTGTTTATCCGACGGCGGGGAAGCGCGACAACGCGGGCGAGCGGTGGTGAACCCTAGAGCCGAGGCCGGTTGCCGGGACCTCAGCGACGTGGTCGGGCTCTTGCACCTCATCCTGCTAGAGGTTGCATAAAGGGCTTGGTCGGGTCGGCGACATCGGTTTGCTCCGCCATTCCTGGCTGTTGATCGGAGAAGGGAGTTGGCGTTGGCGAACCCGGTGCTCATGCGTACGGACCGCCCCGTCGCGGCGAAACGGTTTGCGCGCGCGATCTCCAACTGTATTGCCCCTCGGAGGCTGCTCGGGACATCGCCATGATTGTTGAGTTGGGACATTTCGCGCTCGTGCTGGCATGTGTTCTGGCCACGGTGCAATTCTTCATACCGTGGATCGGCACGCAACTGGGCGACGATCGCCTCATGGCCGTTGCCAGGCCGGCTTCGGTTGCGGTTTTCGGTTTCGTCGCGCTGTCGTTCGCCGCGCTCACGGCAGCCTATGTCACCTCGGACTTCTCCGTTCAGAATGTCTGGGAGAATTCGCATTCGCTGAAGCCGATGCTTTTCAAGGTCACCGGGGTTTGGGGAAACCACGAGGGCTCGATGCTGCTCTGGGTCCTGATCCTGGCATTCTTCGGCGCACTTGTGGCGTGGTTCAGCGACAATCTACCGGCCAGCCTGCGCACGAATGTACTGGCTGTGCAGGGTCTGGTCGGAGCCGCCTTCCTTCTGTTCATTCTCGCCACATCGAACCCGTTCGCTCGAATCAACCCCGCACCGATCGAGGGCCGCGACCTCAACCCGATCCTGCAGGACATCGGGCTCGCGATCCATCCACCACTGCTCTATCTCGGCTATGTCGGCTTCTCGGTCTGCTTCTCCTTTGCGGTCGCGGCGCTGATCGAGGGCCGTATCGATGCCGCCTGGGCGCGCTGGGTGCGGCCGTGGACCCTTGCGGCCTGGTTGTTCCTGACGGGCGGTATCGCGATGGGCTCCTACTGGGCCTACTACGAGCTTGGCTGGGGCGGCTGGTGGTTCTGGGACCCGGTCGAAAACGCCTCGTTCCTGCCGTGGCTGTCCGGCACTGCGCTTCTTCACTCGGCGATCGTGATGGAGCGGCGCTCGGCGCTGAAGATCTGGACGCTGCTGCTCGCCATCCTCACCTTCTCGCTGTCTCTGCTCGGCACCTTCCTCGTGCGCTCCGGCGTGCTGACCTCCGTCCATGCTTTCGCCACAGATCCGGCGCGCGGCGTCTTCATCCTGATGATCCTGATCGCCTTGATTGGCGGCTCGCTGGCGCTGTTCGCCGCGCGCGCTTCGACACTGACGCAGGGCGGGCTGTTCCACCCCGTTTCGCGCGAGGGCGCACTGGTGCTCAACAACCTGTTCCTGACCACGGCGGCGGCCACGGTGCTGATCGGCACGCTCTATCCGCTACTGATCGAGGCGGTCACCGGCGACAAGATCTCGGTCGGCGCGCCGTTCTTCAACCTCACCTTCATCCCCCTCATGATCCCACTGCTTCTGGCCGTGCCGTTCGGGCCGCTGCTGGCCTGGAAGCGCGGCGACCTCTACGCCGTGGCCCAGCGCCTCTACTTCGCCCTCGGCGCGGCGCTGCTGACGGCGCTCGTGGTCTTCTTCTTCGTGGAAGGCAAAGGGGCGCTCGCCGCATTCGGCGTCGGCCTTGCCGTCTGGCTGATGCTGGGCGCGCTGACCGATCTGACGCTGAAGGCAGGCATCGGCAGCGTGGGTGCGGCAGTGGCGTGGAAGCGATTCAAGGGCCTACCGCGCTCGGTTTACGGCACTGCTGCGGCACATTTCGGGTTGGGCGTGACGGTGCTGGGCATCGCCGCCGTCACCTCGCTTGAGATTGAGCGAATCGTCGTGATGCAACCCGGCGACACGATGCCGATCGCCGGATATACGTTGCGTTTCGATGGTATCGCGCCGCATCGCGGCCCGAACTTCACCGAGGAGCAGGGCCGCTTCGTCTATCTCGACAGCGATGGCCGGCAACGCGGCGAGATAGTCTCGTCCAAGCGTCTCTACACCGCGCGCCAGATGCCGACCACGGAAGCAGGCATCGCCACCCGCGGATTCAGCCAGCTCTACGTCTCGCTCGGCGACCCCACCCCCGATGGCGGCGTCGTGGTGCGCGTATGGTGGAAGCCGCTGGTGCTGCTGCTCTGGCTCGGCGGCGTGGCGATGATGGCTGGTGGCGCGATATCGCTGTTCGATCGTCGGTTTCGGGTCGGCGCGCCGAGTCGAAATCGGATCGCACTCGCCCGATCGGATGTCCCAGCGGAGTGACGGCGCCTGTGTCGCAGCAACTCTAGCTCGATATTCGCGCAACCGGCCAGGTTGGACAGCCTGACAGCAGTTCACATCGCAGCTTCGATAAGCCGCTTGGCATCGTCGCTGGCCCATTCGGCAGGGCCATTCATGTGGGCGAGAAGGCATCCCTCCTCGTCTACCAACAACGTAACCGGCAGGCCGATGGCGAGCCCTCGGCGCTTCAAGTTGTTGAAGAGCGCGAGCGTGGAGTCTCGATAATAGGTGAGCTCGTCGATGCCGATCTCTTGCAGAAAGGCCTTCGGCCTCTCATCGCCGCCGGTATCGAGGTTGACGGCCACCACTTCGAAGTCCGGGCCGCCGATCGTGGCCTGCAGTTCGTTTAAGGCGGGCATTTCTTCCCGGCAGGGCGCGCACCACGTCGCCCAGAGATTGATGAGCAGTGTCTTGCCGGCCAGCTCCGCGACAGTCATGGCAGCGCCATCAGGCCCGTTGAACGCGAGGCTGCTCATCGAAAGCGGAGGATCGGCCGGAAGCATCGCCGCCACCTCTCCTTGGGCAGCCTTGTCGACAGCCGCGATCTTGTCGTCACGCGCAGGGCAGCTTTGGGTCCGATCGGAGGCGGTGGCTGATTGCCGCCCGCTACCAAAAGGGCCACCGAACACGTAGACGCCGACTGCGCCGGCACTCATCCCGGCAAGAATTGCAGATGCCATCAACACTCCGGTCGGCAGGCGGAATTTTCCCTGTGCCATCTCTCGATCCGATAAGAAAGAGCGGGTCTCATCTCCATCATGAGTGTAAACGATCCTGGCTACCTGGATGTCAATGCGCTTGTTGCCGCCAGCAAGCGGGTCGGACGGGGCTGGCGGCGTCAACCGACGCTGAAAATCTGAGTGTACGCAAGACCTGGACTCTGGGAGCACCTTCACACACTCTGGCCGCCGGATTCGTGCTCCTGATTCTCCCGGTCGGCCTCCCAGATTCGAACGCAACAGATCGGGTATTCTATAGGAGCAGCAGAAGTCGCCTAGTTGGCGAGCGCAAATGGGGTTCGCCCCATCCACATATTCTTCTGCGCTAGGTGGTCGGAACGGCGGCTAGGAGCTCGTCAAAAAGTTGCTTGGCCCTGGGCGGATGCCTCACCGCTCCGGCCTCCTCTAGGTTGGTTGGGGCGCCCACTGAGATCAGCATCACCATCCCCATGCCATAGTGCGGCGTACATTTGACCCCATAGAGGCCTTCCCCTTCGAGGTTGATAGTGACCTACTCGTTGAGCTTGCTCTTGAAGGGCTTTGCGTCGGCAGGCAACATCCCCGCGATACTCTCGGCATTGTGGGATTTGTCGGTCGGAACGAAGGTGACGGTGTCACCGGGAGCGGCGGCGACGAAGTCGGGCTCATAGCGTCTCTCGAAGCTCTCCAGACCGACCATTTCAAGGTATCGGGAGACGACATTCATCCCCTTGTGACGCGCGCCGAACAGGATGTTAGGCGATGTCAACAGGGCCGCAGAACTGCCGAGTGATGCCGGGAGCATTCTCCTGCGTTTCCCGTCTGTCTAAGGGGGCTAATTCCTCGGGGCTCTTTCTAGTTCAACACAGCTTTGAAACTTGATGCTCAAGGGGCTTGAGGTTTTATCACTGCAAATCGACTTTCGGACCTGAGCACGCTTTTCGAAAGAAAAGCGCAGCGCATCAAACGTTGGAGGATAATCGGTGGAAGTGCGCCACCTCCGCTATATTGTCGCCACCGCCCGCAACGGTAGCTTCAGTGCCGCCGCGCACGAGCTCAACGTCAAGCAGCCGATCGTTAGTAAGCGCATCAAGGAACTGGAGAGCGAGTTGGGCGTCGTGCTGTTCGACCGTTCCACAGCCGGGGCGCGACTGACGCCGACAGGGGAGGAATTTGTTGTCGCGGCCCGACGCATCCTTGAAGAAGCCGAGCGGCTGGGCGAACATATGCGGGCGAGTGCTGCTGGCAAGCTCGGTCGAGTCGTCGTCGGGTTCTATAAGTCCCTTTCTACGGGAGGCTTCCGTACAGCTCTGCGTGGCTTCCGCCGATGTTATCCCAAGATCGAGGTCGAGTTGGTCGAGTCGCCGTTTGTCGAGTTATCGGCCGGCGTGCTTTCAGGCACACTCGATACCGCGATCATCCTCGGCGATGCCGGCAAGTGCGACACTCTGGAAACTGTGGCGCTCTGGTCGGATCAACTTGTGGTTGCCCTGCCGGAAAACCATCCGCTCGCGGAGAAGCCGGTCATCTATTGGCCGGAGCTGAAGCGCGAGCGCTTCATCATCACCCACCACGATCCCGGCCCAGACATCCGTGCCGTGCTGCTTCGCCACCTCGCCGCACCGTCCGACCACCCCGAGATCATCACTCGCCGCCTCAGCCGCGAAAGCCTGCTGAGCGAGGTCGCGGACGGCCAGGGCATCGCGCTGCAATGCGAATCCGCTGTCGGGCTTTCGGGCCTCGGCGTAGTGTTCCGCCCGCTGCACGACGGCAACGGGGCAACACGTCTCGGATACATCGCCTGCTGGAAGCCGGACAACATCAATCCCGTGCTGAAGACCTTCCTCGACGCCTTGAAGCCCTGAGCGTGATTCGGCCGGGCGGGCTTTTCCACGTGATCGACGCCAGATCGGCCGCCGCATGCTTCAAGTATTTTTTCGCTCGCCTACGACCGGCTACGAAATCGCAAATAATCTGGTTGCCCACCCATAGTTTGTGCCTTTCTTGATTGTCCCCGTCGCCATCCGACCGTGAGTGCGGATGGCCGGAAACGGGGGCGGAATGCCGGCGCATCGTCATCAGAATGAAGGCCAGAGCGCGGGATTGTCGCGAGGCGCGCGGATGCTGCGCACCGCGCTCGGCCCGGCCATCGCCCGCTATCTCGAAGACCCATCTATCGTCGAGGTGATGCTGAACCCGGACGGCCGCATCTGGGTCGATCGGCTGCGCGAGGGCCTCGTCGCCACCGGCGACATGCTGCTGCCGGCCGATGGCGAACGGATCGTGCGCCTGGTCGCGCACCATGTCGGCGCCGAGGTCCATCCCGGCAACCCACGCGTCTCGGCCGAATTACCCGAGACCGGCGAGCGCTTTGAGGGTCTTTTGCCTCCAGTCGCCACCGCGCCGGCCTTCGCCATCCGCAAGCCGGCCGTCGCCGTGTTCACCCTTTCTGACTACGTGGCCGCCGGCATCATGACCGCCACCCAGGCCGAGGTGCTGCGGCTCGCGGTCGAGAGGCGCAAGAACGTGCTGGTCGCCGGCGGCACCTCGACCGGGAAGACCACGCTCACGAACGCGCTGCTCGCCGAAGTCGCCAAGACCGACGACCGCGTAGTGCTGATCGAGGACACGCGCGAGCTGCAATGCGCCGCGCCCAACCTCGTGGCGCTGCGCACCAGGGAAGGCATCGCCTCGCTCTCCGATCTCGTGAAGTCGTCGCTGCGGCTGCGGCCAGACCGCATCCCGATCGGAGAGGTTCGTGGCAGCGAGGCCCTCGACCTGCTCAAAGCGTGGGGCACCGGCCATCCGGGCGGCATCGGCACCATCCACGCAAATACCGCGATCGGGGCGCTGCGCCGACTGGAGCAGCTCGTACAGGAGGCTGTGGTCACGGTCCCGCGTGCGCTAATCGCCGACACGATCGACCTGATCGCCGTGCTCTCCGGTCGCGGCTCGGCCCGCCGCCTCGCGGAGATCGCCCTTGTCGAAGGGCTCGATCCCGCCACCGGCGACTACCGCACCCTCCACGCAACGCTCGAAACCCCCAGCCCCACACAAGGAGACTCCGCATGACGACGAAGCCCGATCCGATCCGCAGCCTGCGCAGCCGGCTGCTTTCCGGCACGTTCCTGGACAGCCTCGGCACGGCCGGCATCACCGCCGCCGGGCTGCTCTACACCGCGCCCGCCTGGGCGGCCGGCTCCTCGATGCCGTGGGAGGAGCCGCTTCAGCAGATCCTCGAATCCATCGAGGGGCCGGTCGCCAAGATTGTCGCCGTCATCATCATCATCGTCACCGGCCTGACGCTCGCCTTCGGCGATACGGGCGGCGGCTTCCGCAAGCTGATCCAGATCGTGTTCGGCCTGTCGATCGCCTTCGCGGCCAGCTCCTTCTTCCTGTCCTTCTTCTCCTTCGGCGGCGGGGCGCTGGCGTGATGCCGGGATCGCTGATGGACGAGGACGTTCGCGGCTTCTTCGCGCCGGTCCACCGGGCGCTGACCGAGCCGATATTGCTCGGCGGCGCGCCGCGCGCCGTCGCAATTCTCAACGGCACGCTGGCCGGCGCGGTCGGTCTCGGCCTGCGGCTCTGGATCGCCGGCCTCGCCATCTGGGCGATCGGCCACTTCGCAGCCGTCTGGGCGGCGAAGCGCGATGCGCTGTTCGTCGACGTGGTGCGCCGGCACCTGCGCTACCCGACCCATCTCGGCGTGTGAGGCGGCCATGCTCAATCTCTCCGAATACCGCAAGCGTTCCGCCAGCCTCGCCGACTTCCTGCCCTGGGCGGCCCTAGTGGCGCCCGGCGTCGTCTTGAACAAGGACGGCAGCTTTCAACGCACCGCGCGCTTCCGCGGCCCCGACCTCGACAGCGCCACGCCGGCCGAGCTGGTCGGCACGACCGCGCGCTTGAACAACGCCCTGCGCCGGCTCGGCTCCGGCTGGGCGATCTTCGTCGAGGCGCAGCGCAATCCGGCGACCGACTATCCCGACAGCCGGTTTCCCGACAGCGCATCCGCCTTGGTCGACATCGAGCGCCGCGAGCAGTTCGAGGACAGCGGCGTGCTGTTCGAGTCGAGCTATTTCCTCACCTTCGTCTGGCTGCCGCCGGCCGAGGAAGCCTCCCGCATGGAATCCTGGCTCTACGAGGGCCGCGAGCGCAGCGGTGTCGATCCGTGGGAACTGCTCAAGGGCTTCGTCGACCGCACCGACCGCGTGCTCAATCTGGTCGAGGGCTTTGTCCCCGAGGCCGAATGGCTCGATGACGCCGAGACGCTCACCTACCTGCATTCCTGCATTTCCACGAAGCGCCATCGCGTCCGTGTGCCCGAGACGCCGATGCACCTCGACGCGCTGCTCGCCGACCAGCCGCTCGCCGGCGGGCTGGAGCCGCGCCTGGGCGGCTTCCATCTGCGCACGCTGACCGTGATCGGCTTCCCGACGACGACATTCCCCGGAATCCTCGACGACCTTAACAGGCTCGCCTTCCTCTATCGCTGGTCGACGCGCGCCATCATGCTCGACAAGACCGACGCGACCCGGCTGGTCACGCGCATCCGTCGCCAATGGTTCGCCAAGCGCAAGTCGATCGCGGCCATCGTCAAGGAGGTGATGACCAACGAGGCGTCGGTGCTGATGGACACCGACGCGGCCAACAAGGCGGCCGACGCGGACGCCGCACTTCAGGATCTGGGTTCCGATCAGGTCGGAGAGGCTTACGTCACCGCCACGGTGACGGTGTGGGATGCCGACCCGTCGATCGCCGACGAGAAGTTGCGCCTGATCGAGAAGGTCATCCAGTCGCGCGACTTCACCTGCATCGTCGAGGGCGTCAACGCCATCGAAGCATGGCTCGGCTCCATCCCCGGACAGGTCTATGCCAATGTCCGCCAGCCGCCGATCTCGACGCTGAACCTTGCCCACATGATCCCGCTGTCGGCGGTGTGGGCAGGACCGGCGAAGGACGAGCATCTCGACGCGTCGCCGCTGTTCTATGCGAAGACCGAAGGCGCGACGCCGTTCCGCTTCGCGCTCCATGTCGGTGACGTCGGCCACCTGATGCTGGTCGGGCCGACCGGCGCCGGCAAGTCGGTGCTGCTGGCACTGATGGCGCTCCAGTTCCGTCGCTATCCCGGCAGCCAGGTCTTCGTGTTCGACTTCGGCGGCTCTATCCGCGCCGCAACGCTGGCGATGGACGGCGACTGGCAGGATCTCGGCGGCTCTTTCTCCGACGACGCCGAGTCCTCCTCGGTCTCGCTCCAGCCGCTCGCCCACATCCAGCATACGCCGGAGCGGGCATGGGCCGCCGACTGGCTGGTCGACATCCTCGCGCGCGAAGGCGTCGCCATCACGCCGGAGGTGAAGGAGCACATCTGGACCGCGCTGACCTCGCTCGCCTCCGCGCCGCTTGAGGAACGCACCATCACCGGCCTGACCGTGCTCTTGCAATCCACTGCACTCAAGCAGGCGTTGCGGCCATACTGCATCGGCGGGGCGCATGGCCGGCTGCTCGACGCCGAGCACGAATATCTCGGCGCGGCAGAGGTGCAGGCGTTCGAGACCGAGGGGCTGGTCGGCACCAGGGCTGCGCCCGCCGTGCTCTCCTATCTGTTCCACCGGATCGAGGCCCGCTTCGACGGACGGCCGAGCCTGCTCATCATCGACGAGGGCTGGCGCGCTCTCGACGATGGCGGCTTTGCCGACAAGATCAAGGAATGGCTGAAGACGCTGCGCAAGAAGAATGTCAGCGTCGTCTTCTCCTCGCAGTCGCTCGCGGACATCGAAGCCTCGCCGATCGCGCCGGTGCTGGTCGAAAGCTGCCCGACCCGCATCTTCCTTGCCAACGAGCGCGCCATCGAGCCGCAGATCGCGACCGTCTATCGCCAGTTCGGCCTCAATGACCGCCAGATCGAGATCCTCGCCCGCGCCACGCCGAAGCGCGACTACTACTGCCAGTCCCGGCGCGGCAACCGCCTGTTCGAGCTTGGGCTGGGCCACATCGCGCTGGCGCTCTGCGCCTCCTCCGATAAGGCCGCCCACGCGCTGATCGACGAGCTGCTGCGCGACGGCTCGCGGCCTTACTTCCTCGAAGCCTGGCTCCACGCCAACGGCCTCGCCTGGGCGGCCGAACTCGTGCCCGAGCTTTCCAACGTCATCGACCGATCCGCAGTCACCGACGCGCCGATCGCCTCGCATGATACCGGCACGGCCGGCGAGACCGATCCCGTCCACCCGTCACCCGAACAGGAGGTTTGACCATGCCACACACCACTCGACACGCCCACCTTCGCCGCGCGCTCGCCGGCGCGATGGCGCTGTCGCTCGCCGCGCCCGCCATCGTCGCCGTCACCGTGCCCGCGCACGCGCAGTTCTTCGGCGGCCGCATCGTCTACGACCCGACCAACTACAGCCAGAATCTTCTCTCGGCCGCCCGCGCGCTGGAGCAGATCAACAATCAGGTGACGTCCCTCGCCAACGAGGCGCAGATGTTGCTCTACCAGGCGAGGAATCTCACCAGCCTGCCCACCTCCATGATCTCCGAGATCGAAGGCAATTTCTCGGAGATGAAGAGCCTGCTCGGCGAGGCGGAGCGGCTGGCCTACAGCGTGCAGGACATCGAGAGCCAGTTCTCCTCGACCTATCGCGACTTCGCCGGCGACAAGACCGGCGAGCAGCTTGTCGCCGCCGCCCGCGAGCGCTGGCAGCAGTCGCTTTCGGCCTACGAGCATTCGCTGAAGGCCGGCGCGACCGCCGTGGGCAATATCGACGGCACGCAGGCGCAGACCCGATCGCTGGTCGGCGCCAGCCAGTCGGCGGTCGGCATCCTTCAGGCGACCCAGGCAGGCAACGAGCTGCTCGCCGTGCAGGCGAGTCAGATCGCCGACCTGACCGCCATGCTGGCCGCGCAGGGTCGCGCCGAGGCGCTGGAGCAGTCCCGCCGCGCGGCTGCGCAGGAGCAGGCCCGCGAGCAGTTCGGCCGCTTCATGTCCGGCCGCGACTACAGCCCGTCCAGCGTGCGCATGTTCAACGACTGAGGACACGCACACGATGGACCTGAAGATCGCCGCCCGGATGATCGCCGTCCTCGCCATCGGCGCAGCCATGATTGCTGCCGTCGCTGCGCTGCGCGAGGCAGGCTCGGAGGATGACGCCCCCGCCACCCGCCTCCGTGATCCGGGCGGCGAGCCCGCCAATGCCGAGCTGGTCCGCTGCCGCGACCTCGGCATGGCGGCCGCCGACGATGCCGCCTGCAAAAGAGCATGGGTCGAGAGCCGCCGCCGCTTTCTGGAATCGTCCGGGGAGCGCGTCCGGCCATGAACGATGTCGGCGTCATCGACCGCTTCCTCAGCGTCTTCACCAGCTACATCGACTCCGGATTTGGCCTGCTCGGCGGCGAGGTGGCGTTCCTGACCACCACGCTGATCGTCATCGACATCACCCTTGCCGGCCTGTTCTGGGCCTGGGGCGCCGACGAGGACGTGCTTCAGCGCCTCGTGAAGAAGACCCTCTATATCGGCTTCTTCGCCTTCATCATTGGCAACTTCAACTGGCTCGCCAACATCGTCTTCGAGAGCTTCTCCGGTCTCGGCCTTCAGGCCGGCGGCGGCTCGCTCTCCGGCGCCGAGCTTCTCCAGCCCGGCCGCGTGGCACAGGTCGGCATCGACGCCGGCAATCCGATACTCGAGGCCGCCGGCGATCTCATGGGCTACCTGTCCTTCTTCGAGAACCTCGTCCAGATCGTCGTGCTGATGACAGCCTGGGCGATCGTGCTGATCGCCTTCTTCGTGCTGGCGATCCAGATCTTCGTGACCTTGATCGAGTTCAAGCTCACCACCTTGGCGGGGTTCGTCCTGCTTCCCTTCGCGTTGTTCGGCAAGACCGCCTTCCTCGCGGAAAAGGTGCTGGGCAACATCGTCGCCTCCGGCGTGAAAATCCTCGTGCTCGCCGTGATCGTCGGCATAGGCTCCGGCCTGTTCGGCGAGTTTACCTCCGGTTTCCCGCCCGAGCCGACCATCACCGACGCCATGTCGCTGGCGCTCGGCGCTCTCGCCCTGATGGGCCTGTCGATCTTCGGTCCCGGCATCGCGACCGGCCTCGTCTCCGGTGCGCCGCAGCTCGGCGCAGGCGCGGCCGTCGGCACCGGCCTGGCGGTGGCCGGTATGGGGGCGGCGGGCTATATGGGCGCGCGTGCGGCGGCCGGCGGTGGTGCTGCGGCGATCGGGGCTGGTGGGCGCATGTCGGCCGCTGCCGCACGCGGCGGCGCGCATCTCGCCGGCAGCACGTCGGCCGCCTACGGGCTGGCCGCCTCCACCTCCGGCCAGTCCGGCATGGGCGCCGTCGCCGCCGGTATCGGGGGTGTCGCCAAGGCCGGCGCGTCCGCCGCTGCTCAACCCGCCCGTCAGGCCATGTCGCGCGCGGCCGATGCCATGCGGTCCAGCTTCCGCTCCGGGCAAGCCGGCGCATGGACCGCCACCGGCGGCCAGTCACAAGTCGCCGGCATGGCGTCGGGCGCAGGCAGCGCCGCCGAAGCCGCCGCGCCTTCCGGACAGCCTGCATGGGCCGCGCGCATGAAGCGCGGCCAGACCATCAGCCACGGAACCACCGCGGCCGCCCATGCGGTCCGCTCCGGCGATTCCGGCGGCGGTTCCATGAACGTCTCTCTCAATCAGGACGACCGCGGATGAACCTCTTCAAACGACCAACCGTGCGCTATGCGCGCACGCCCGAACCCGAAACCCCATACAGACGAGCCGCTCAGGTCTGGGACGAGCGCATCGGCTCGGCCCGCGCGCAGGCCCGAAACTGGCGGCTCATGGCCTTCGGATCGCTGCTGCTCGCCGGGGGCTTTGCCGCAGCGCTCGTCTGGCAGTCGACGCGCGGGACCGTCGTGCCCTGGGTGGTGCAGATCGACCGCTTCGGCGAGGCCCAGGCGGTCGCCTCGGCCGTGGCCGACTATCGGCCGACCGATCCGCAGATCGCATGGCATCTCGGCCGCTTCATCGAGCAGGTCCGCGCGATTCCGGTCGATCCGATCATCGTGCGGCAGAACTGGCTGCGCGCCTATGAATACACCACCGATCGCGGCGCAATCGCGCTCAACGACTATGCCAGGTCCAACGATCCGTTCGCGCGCGTCGGCCGGCAGCAGGTTGCGGTCGAGATTTCGTCCGTCATCCGCGCCTCGCCGGATTCCTTCCGCATCGCCTGGACGGAGCGCCGATACGAGAACGGCCAGCTCGCCGCCACCGAGCGCTGGACCGCGATCCTGACCGTGGTGATCCAGCCGCCGCGCACCGCCGAACGCCTGCGGGCCAATCCGCTCGGCGTCTATGTCAACGCAATCAATTGGTCGAGGGAGATGGGATCATGATGGGGGCCTTGAGGAGAAGGACTTCGCTGCCGCTGGTCGTGCTGGTGACGGCGACGGCGCTCGCCGGCTGCGCCAGGAAGTATATTCCGCCGGAGATCGACTACGACGATGCCGCGCCGGCCGTGCTCACGGCCGATCCGCCCGGTCCGGTCCGCATCGTCGAGACGCCTAAGCCGCTTCCGCTTCCCGGCCAGTTGAAGCCGGTCGACGGAGCCGCGGCGAAGCCCGAGCCGGCCGATCCGCGCCAGCGTATCACCCAGGCCAACGAAGCCGCACGCATGCAGCCCGTCCGGGACGGCTTCATCAATGCCGTGCAGGTCTATCCGTATTCGGCCGGGGCGCTCTATCAGGTCTATGCCGCGCCCGGCCAGGTCACGGACATCGCGCTCCAGCACGGCGAGCAGCTCGTCGGCTCCGGCCCCGTCGCCGCAGGCGATACGGTGCGCTGGATCATCGGCGACACCGAGAGCGGCAGCGGCGATCGCCGCCAAGTCCATATCCTCGTCAAGCCGACGCGGCCCGATCTTCAGACCAACCTCGTCATCAACACCGATCGCCGCACCTATCACCTTGAGCTGCGCTCGACACCCTCAACCTATATGGCGTCGGTGTCATGGCAATATCCGCAGGACCAGCTCATCGCGCTGCGCCGCCAGAACGCGAGGGCCGCCCAGGTCCAGCCCGTCGCGAGCGGCGTCGACATCTCCAGGCTCAACTTCCGCTATGCGATCGAGGGCGACAGCGCCCCGTGGAAGCCGCTTCGCGCCTTCGACGACGGCTCCAAGGTCTATATCGAGTTCCCGTCCGGCATCGCTCAGGGCGAGATGCCGCCGCTCTTCGTCATCGGCCCGTCCGGCAACTCCGAGCTGGTCAACTACCGAGCCAACCAGAACTACTACGTCGTCGACCGGCTGTTCGCGGCGGCCGAGCTGCGCATGGGCGACAAGGAAGCGCAGCGCCGTGTCCGCATCGTCCGCACGGACGGCAGGCCGGCGGCGCGCCGTCCGGCGATCTTCGCCAGGGGAGAAGGGCGATGACCGACGCCCATACCTCTCCCGGCGGCGACATCCGCGCCGAGCTGCGCCTGCGGCCCGAGCCGCCGCGCGTCACCCGGCTTTCGCGCAAGGTGCTGATCGGCCTCGGCGGCGTCGCTTCCGTCGCGGTCCTCGGCGCGCTGGTCTGGGCGCTCGACACGAGCCGGCGCGGCGGACAGCAGCCTTCCGAGCTTTACAGCACCGAGAACCGCTCGACGGCGGACGGCTTGCAGAGCCTTCCCCGCGACTACACCGGCCTGCCGCGTCCTGACGTGCCGGAGCTAGGGCCGGCGCTGCCTGGCGATCTCGGCCGACCGATCCGCCGCGCGCAGGAGCAAGGAAGGCCGGTCGCGCCGCCGGCGATCCAGACCCCGCAGGCCGATCCGGAGGAGCAGCGCCGCCTCGCCGAGATCGAGGCCGCCCGCACCGCGAGGCTGTTCACCGACAGCCGCGGCGAGCGCGTGACGGACGGCCTGTCCCTCGGCACGAGGCCCGCCGTCGATCCGATGACCGGCCTGACCCTTCCGGCCGAGCCGCCTTCGCTCGATCCCGGCTCCGCGCAGAACATGCAGGACCGCAAGCTCGCCTTCGTGAACGCGGAGACGGACCGCCGCACCGTCAGCACCGACCGCGTGCAGGACAAGGCGTCGCCCTGGGTCGTTCAGGCCGGCGCCGTCATTCCCGCCGCTCTCATCACCGGCATCCGCTCCGATCTGCCGGGCCAGGTCACGGCACAGGTGACGGAGCATGTCTACGACAGCCCGACCGGATCGTACCTCCTGATCCCGCAGGGTGCGCGGCTGATCGGCCAATACGACAGCCAGGTCGCCTTCGGCCAGCGCCGTGTCCTGCTGGTCTGGAACCGCATCGTCATGCCGGACGGAACCTCGATCGTGCTGGAGCGGCTGCAAGGCACGGACCCGCAGGGCTTCTCCGGCCTTGAGGATCAGGTCGACTATCATTGGGGCCAGCTCTTCCGCGCGGCCGCGCTCTCGACGCTGCTCGGCGTCGGCACGCAGCTCGCCATCGGCGACGAGAGCGAGATCGCCCGCGCCATCCGCGAGAGCGCGCAGGACACCGCTTCCGACATCGGCCAGCAGATCGTCCGCCGCCAGCTCAACATCCAGCCGACGCTCACCGTGAGGCCCGGCTTCCCGGTCCGTGTGATCGTCCAGCGCGATCTTGTGATGCAGCCCTACGGCGCGGCGAGGGAGCCGTCATGACCAAGCTCAAGCTCTCCGCCATCCCCGACGACCGGCCGGTCAAGATCACCGTCGAGCTGCCGGCCGCCGTCCACCGCGATCTCGTCGCCTATGCGGAGATCCTCGCCCGCACCGCCGGCGAGACTGCCGCGCTCGATCCGGCGAAGCTGGTGGCGCCGATGCTCCAGCGCTTCATGGCCACCGACAAAGGATTCAGCAAGGCGAAGCGCACCGATCTGTCGCAGCGTTCCGCCTAGTGGTCTGGCTTCGGACGATACGCCATCAGTCGTCATCATGGAGCGCTCAGTCCTCGTTCGCGTCCGAGGAAGGTTGCATCAACGCAACGAAGTCCGACAGGCTAACCTCCGTCACCGGGCCGGCAACCTCAAACGGGTGTTCGATCAGTCGCGGGGTCGGTATTTCATTGGCCATGACACGAACCTGAACAAGATAACTGCCCGGACCTGATGGCAACAACGCCAGATCCTCCTCAGCGCGAATCGTCTGGCCCGGCCGTATCGTTCCCAATGCGACGTGTGCCACCGGCTCGCTGCCTCGCTCGTCAATGCTCACCCGCTGATTGGCATGCTCAAAGTTGGAGGTGATGTGGGCCAAATAGGAGGAGTCTGGCTCGTCGGGCATGTGGTCGGCGCGAAGCAGCGACACGGATTCACCCTCCGGGCAACGGCATGTCACTTCCAGGTGCGTGTCTCCGAGCGAGTATTCAGACTGATTTTCCAACGATAATCGAGCTTGTATTACTCTTCTCCAGCTCGAATGGTAGTATGCTCCGTCTCGCCAGTAGTTTTCATTGACGCTCAGGCCAGGAACGCGAAACATGCTGCTTCGATCTGGTTCGAGATCAGGCAAATCCTTTGGGAAAATCAGGAACTCTCTCTCAAAGGCATCCGGCAGCGGCTGGTTCTCCGGAGTCTGAAACGACAGCAAAATCTGGGCTTCAGCCCTCGCCGTATTGGCTGCTCCCATCATCGCGATCTCTCGGGGTGCAGCGATCGCAGTAGCGCTCCCCCGGCGCACATAGACCTCCTCCTTGGACAACTTGCCGTAGTTCTTCTTGAGGTAGAAAGGCCGTTGCTGTCTCGGAATAGAAATCACGGCGATATGCTTGCCATCGAACAACCGTTCCTCGTAACGGAAGTCGAGCTTGGTCTCCAGCTTCCCGTTCACGAACTCTTGGAGACGGGCATCATCAATCGCGCCCTCTGGAGCCAGTCCGACCACTTCCGCGGGATGCGGTGGCTTCTCCTTGAACCCCATCAGGATGTAGGCGGTTCCGATCCGATGCGCATTGGCCAGCGCGAGGATGTCCTTCAGAAGCTCCGACTTTTCGTCATCGGTGGCCTTGGCGAACGGATAACGCTCGGCCTTGTAGTCCAGATCGGAACCTTCGCCCTTGTAGCGCAATTCCTCAAGCAACACGTCGGTGAGCATCTGTCGTGTCCCCTAGTTCCCAAGTGCTACCCGTCAGCGTCAGGTGCGTTGTCGCCGGCGTCGTTCCAGTTCTGCCTTGCGAGCTTGAAGAACGTCTCGCCCAAGTCAGGTTGTTAGCACGAGCAAAAGGAGCGTAGAAAGTTCGGTGGCTGCTTAGGGCTCTATCGGGAGCGCCTCCACAATAATTCCGGCCTGCGGCAGGAAAACGCCGTCCCTGCCTTCCGACCCTCTGGCATGGAGAGCGGCGATGCGCTCTATAGATCGAAATTCCGCACTGAAATCTGAACTGATTTCAGTGCAGTCATTCGAGGGCCTGGCCATGCAGCGTATCGAAGCCGAGATCGCCGTGAGTGTCTCCGACCTTAAGAAGAATCCGAGTGCCATTGTCGATGGTGCGCGCGGCAGCGCGGTCGCGATCTTCAATCGCAACCGCGTCATGGCGTATATGGTGCCAGCCGGCACCTATGAGGCGATGATGGATGCGCTCGACGACCAGGCGCTTATCGAGATCGCGAAGGCGCGGGCCGGCGAGACGGGCGTGCCGGTCAACCTCGATGACCTATAGACTGGAGTTCCTGCCGTCGGCGCGGAGGGCAGATCAGCCGGATATGAACACCGCAACGGCGCCGGCGGTTTCCCGCCCGTAATAGCCGAATCCCCCAGCCTTCTATCCCGGTGACTCTGGCGTTTCCCGCCCTGTTCCGTTAGTGTTTTGTTCGCCTTTACCCCATCTTAGGCGGCGGTAGTCATTCTGAGTCCAGCCCAATCGAAGAAAGGAGGCGAGTATGTCGACCAAGCACCTTCTCGCGCTCCTGAACTCCCATATCGAAGGGGACGAGGAACAATTTCTCTCGATCGCGCTTCAGGTTGCAGCCCAGGAGGCCCGGCAGGGGCACACGGAACAGGCCGATAAGCTGAAGCGCCTCGTTCAGAAGGCGCGGGACCGGCAACGGAATGGAACGCCGGCCGGCGGACAAACGCCAATCCCGCTGGCCCGGCCGCGCGGCGAACTTCAGGGCCTCGTCGAGAGCAGCTATCCCAAGATCACGCTGGCGAGCATGGTGCTGGCTGACGATGTTCGTGCGCGCCTGATGCGGGTCGTTCGCCAGCAGCAGGAGCGGGCAACGCTTCGCGAGCATGGGCAAACGCCGACGACGCATATGCTGCTTGTGGGGCCGCCAGGAACGGGAAAGACCATGACGGCTTCGGCACTTGCCGGGGAACTGCGACTTCCCCTGTTCACGGTGAGGCTGGAATCCCTGTTCAGCCGCTATTTCGGCGAGACTGCCGGCAAGCTGCGGCTGCTGTTCGACCAGATCGCGCAGACGCGCGGTGTCTATCTCCTCGACGAGTTCGACGCCATCGGTGCCCGTCGCGGCGAACCGAACGACGTTGGAGAAATCCGGCGCGTGCTTAACTCAGTGCTCGCCTTCATGGAGGAACCCAACTCGACAGACAGTCTCGTCCTAGCCGCGACCAACCATGTTGAAATCCTCGACGAAGCGCTGGCACGTCGCTTCGACGAAGTGATCGAATATGCGCGGCCCGATGCTGCCGCCGCGCGGGCAATCATCGAACGTCGGCTCGGCAAGTTCAAGATTGCAGCCAAGTCCTGGTCCGAGCTTGCGCCCGCGCTCGACGGGCTGAGCCAAGGCGAGTTGGTGCGCGCCGCCGACGCCGTGGTCAAGGACGCCATTCTCGAAGACGCTGCAAAGGTGTCGGTCGAGGCTTTGCGCGACGCCCTGCAAAACCGTCAGACCCTCAAGGAGAAGTTCCGTCGACAGTCCCGCCTTTAGTGAATCTCTTCGGACCGGACGAAATGGAACGACTCATTTATGGTAGGGTCTTATGGTGGAGTCTGAAGACTATGGGGGGCGGAATCGCCCGCACATTTCGATCAATGCTTTCGCGGAAACGGCGGCTTACACCTACCCGTCCCGCAAGCAGGAGCGGAAGCCGCTCCGGGCCAACTATGCAGCCCATGCAGCAGCGTTGCTCGATCAACTCGACGCAGCCTTGGGTGAGCTGCCGGTAACCGATGCCGATGCGCGGCTGCCCGTCCAGGGTCTGAAGCCAGGCACGATCGTCGAAGTGACGACCCTTCCGCCGGCCGAAGGTTCGCGCGTCAAGGCGGTCAAAGTGCCGGCGACGCTGGAGTTCCCGACTCAGGATGTCGTCGTGCTCCGCTCGGAGCGAAACGACGATCGCACAGAAAGCGCGCTGCTCTTCGTGCCCGACGATACGCGCGCCTTTCTGCGCGGGAGGATCGAAGACTATGGGCGTGATCCCGGCAACCAGCGGCGCCCGGACCTGGAGAAATTCGAGTCCGTCGAAACCGTGCGCGCCACCGAGAGCCTTTCACTCTTCACCGGCGACGTCGATCTTGCTGCGCCCGACATCGTATGGTGGGAGCTTTGGGTTCGCCAGCCTGCGGCGATCTCCGATCGCCTCGCCGAACTGGCGCGCGGCGCGAATTTCGATGTCCATTCCGACCGGCTCATCTTCCCCGATACGACGGTCCTGTTCGTCCATGCAGCAGCCGGCGCGCTGTCTGCCTTCGCAGCGAAGGTGCCGGGCGCGCTCACCGAAATCAGGAAGGCGACAGGTTCGATCGAGCCGTTCCTTGATCGCGGCGATAACGGAATGGGCCAGCACGACTGGGTGGCCGAGCTTGCCGATCGCGTGATCCCGCCCGCAGGCGACGCACCGGCCGTATGCGCGCTCGATACCGGCGTTAGCGCCGCCCATCCGCTGATCGAGCCCGGACTGGCCGGCGCATGGGCCTACGACGTGGCCTGGGGAACGGACGACCATCATCCTGACGGCGGGCACGGCACGCCGCTCGCTGGTCTCGTCCTCTATGGCGATCTGGAGCCGCTCATGAACGGCAGCCAGCCGGTCACGCTCACCCATGCCGCGGAGTCGATGAAGCTGCTCCCTCCGCACGGTTTTCCGCCTACGAAACCGCCGAGCTACGGTGTCGTGACGCAAGGCGCCGTCGCGCTTGTCGAGATCGAGCGCCCCGGCATTCCCCGCAGCTTTTGCCTCGCCGCCACCGCAACCGATTTTCCGCCGGGCCGCCCCTCCACATGGAGCGGCGCGCTCGATCAGGTCGCCGCCGGATCAATGCCTGGTGATGCTGCCGACGACGTGCCGGCATCGGAGCGCCCGAAGCGTCTTGTCCTTGCAGCAACCGGCAATGTGTCGGGAGGAATGATGGTCAACGTCGTGCCCTCCCTGCCGCTCGAAGATCCAGCGCAAAGCTGGAATGCCCTGACGATTGGCGGCTTCACGCGCAAGGAGCAGGCTCCCGCGCCGCCGCCGGTCCTTGATCCCGTCGTTCCGGCCAACCATCGCAGCCCCTTCAGCCGCGGCTCGCAGTCGCTTCCCGACGACCTCACGCCGATCAAGCCGGAGGTGCTGTTCGAGGCCGGCAACATGCTTTCCGACGCCACCGGCTTCTGCGCCTGGGGACCGTCCGTCTCGCTGCTTGCGCCCGGATCGGACGTAGCCGCGGAGCCGCTGGTGCCGTTCTGGGCGACCAGCGCGGCGGTGGGGGTAGCCGGATACTTCATGGGTAGCCTGCACGCGGCGCTGCCTGGCCACTGGCCGGAAACGTACCGCGCGCTGGCAGTCGACTCCGCGCAATGGCCGCAACCGATCCGAAGGCGGTTCATCGGTCGCGGGGCGCACTGGAAGAGTGGGGCAAAGGCCGAGAAGCAGCAGCTCTTGCGCGAGTTCGGCTACGGCGTTCCCGACCTCGGGCGTGCGATCCTCTCCGCACGCAATGACGTTACCCTCGTCGCTGAAGCAGAAATCCAGCCTTTTGCGATCGGCACCGATGGCCGCAGCGGCGTCTTCAATGAAATGCACTTCTACGATCTACCCTGGCCGAAAGCGGCCCTGGAGAAGATCGAGAACGAGATCGTCGTCATGAAGGTGACGCTCTCCTACTTCATCGAGCCCAACATCACCGGCAAGGCCGCGACGCGGCCGGACACCTACCGATCGTTCGGGCTCCGCTTCGACATGAAAAAGCGCACCGAGACGAATGCCCGCTTCAGAAGCCGCATCTCCGCCAGCCAGGAAAAGGATGGCTCGGAAACTGAAGCAGAAGCGAGCTACTGGCTGCTCGGACCCAAGGCCATCCAGGCCGGCTCGCTCCATTGCGATCTCTGGCGCGGCCGTGCGATCGAGCTTGCCGGCCATGACGCCATCGCGGTCTATCCGGTCGGCGGCTGGTGGAAGTCGCACACAGGCCAGAAGCGGATAACGGACAAGGCGCGCTATTCGCTGGTCATCTCGATCTCTGCCGCGGGGCAGGCCGTCGACCTCTATTCGGAGATTGCGGCTCTCGTGGAGGTGAAGGAAATCGAAATCTCCATTGGCTGAGCCTCAAATAGTATCGAGACGGCGACCGAATTTTCAGCTACGTGGACAAGAGTCAGGTTCCGGTGCCGGGACACTTTCAGCTTTGCCCCGATCATATAACCTCAGTCATGTCACAGAGTTTTTCAGACCGCTACGGCTACAAGCCATCCGAACCCGACATCACCATCCGGGAAGACGCGCCGGATGACCTGCGATATGCCGTCGCGCAGATCGCCGTCAACGCAGGCTTGGCACCGAGTCAGATCAGGGATGTAGTTTGCAGCGTCCTCTTTGTCGCCCCTGACCGCAACAACTGGTCCGAATACCCGAACATCTGGGATGAGGTTCGATGGCAACTTGAGGACTGCGAATGGTTCAAGGTCTATGACATCGCCGAGCGGCTGCACCGCACCCTCCACTACCAGCAGGCCGACCAGTTTCGCGACGAGCTGAACGGGCTTTTCCGCGAGAAGGGCATCGGCTGGGAACTGAAAGATCACGAAGGCATCGTCTATCGTGGGAGTGCTCCATTTGCGGCCGCAACCGCCGACGCGGTTGAGGCCCTAACGGCAACCGGACGCCTGAGTGCGGCCTCCGAAATTCGTGAGGCATTGCGGGATATTTCCCGGCGGCCGACGCCGGACAGAACCGGCGCTATCCAGCATTCCATCGCAGCACTGGAATGCGTTGCACGCGACGTTGCGAAGCAACCCGGACTGACCCTTGGACGACTTCTACCGCGCCTCGGCCTTCCTCGACCGCTCGACGAGGCCGTCGAAAAGCTTTGGGGCTTCGCCTCAGAAAGGGCCAGGCATATCCAGGAGGGACAGCAGCTCGGGGACGATGAGGCGGAACTGGTCGTCAGCGTCGCCTGCGCGGTGTCGATCTTCCTTATCCATAGGAAATGACAACATCAGGCCGAGAGTCGGAGAGCAACATGCACGCGAAACTCAACGAACTCGCCTCTGAACTCTTCCGCACCTTCGCCCGCTTCGAATACGCACTTAAAGCCGCAGGCTTTCATAGGGGCGAGGGAGCGGCAGAGCCGAACTGGCGTTCGTTCGCGGAGTCCATCCCCGATCTGTTTGACAACATCAGCGAAGCGACGCTGAACGAGGCCGTCAGCTACATCCTCCAGCACCCACCGAAAAAGCAAGTCATCTCGGGAGGTGTTCTTGACTGGGCAGATGGAGTTCCTCAAACGGACCTCCAGTCTGACCGCATTCTGATCTATGTGCGGCGCGTCAGGAACAACCTCTTTCATGGGGGGAAGTTCAACGGCCACTGGTTCGCGCCTGAACGCAGCGAGGCACTCTTGAAACATTCCCTCGTCATTCTTCGTGCCTGTCTAGGGGCATCGCCAGACGTTCGACAGGCTTACGACAACTGAATGCTCGGGGCGCTTGCCCGGCGTGATCGACTGTCGCTATCCCCTTCAGGTTTCACTTTTTGGCCGATCCGCACCCGCAGCAATGCGTTGATCGTTCGAGTTTATTTTGCGAATTGCGTGAGAAATGGCCGATCTTGAACGCTAAGTTTCATCGCGGATCGCGGTGGTGGAGGACAGTGGCGCAACGCGCCACTCTGCTCCCCGGTCGGTGGCTCTCAGGCAGCCGCCTTCAACTCCTCGTCCGGCAAGACCGGCAAGGTGGCTACCTTCGCTTGGTGGAGCCAGCCCAGGTCCGGTCCCTCGTCCTTACCCTTCGCGCTGTCGATGATTACCTTCGAGATCCGCTCCTGCTGCTTGCGCAGATGGTCGCGCAGCAGGCTGTCGCGCGTGATGTAACCCGCGTTCACACCGGGCAGCGAATGGTTCATCAGAAGATGGATGTCCAGTTCCGACACCCCGGCCGCCTGCGCCAGCGTGCGGTAGCTCTGGCGAAGGTCGTTGCCCCACTTCGACAGCACGTCCCGCTCTTCCTTGTGCTCAATCAAATGCCCGCTGTCGCTGTCGGCCGGGAACAGCCAGAACTCGGCCTGGTCGGGATAAAGGATGCGGCCGGTGCGCATCGCCCGCAGGATGCAGCGGATCATCGGCCGCGATAGCGGAATGTCGAACGCCTTCTTCACCCCGCCCTTCGGCTTCGGGATGTGCAGCAGCCGGCTGCGGAAGTCGATGTGCTCGATCCGCACGTTCTTCAGCGCAGTCGGCCGCGAGCCGGTCAGAAGCGTCATCAGGTGGAACTCGCGGCGGATCGGATTCGTCAGCGCCGTCAGCTCCGCGAACCAGGACGCCATGTCGCCGGTGCCCATGCCGGTGTCGCGCCGCTGCTCGGTATTCCAGTCGATCGCCGTCACCGGATTGACCGGCGGCAGGTCGGGATTGGTCTTCCGTGCGTGGTTGTAGACCGCCCGTAGGCTTCGCATCGCGCCATTGGCGATGTAGGGACCGTTCTCCTCGCTGATCTTGTCGTGCCGCTCGGCAACCAGCTTCGGCTGCCGGCCGAGCTTAGCGAGCGGCTTGTCCAGCCAATCCTCGAACAGCCGCTCCATGTGGTCGCGATAGTTCTCGATCGTGCGCGCATCCCGTCCCTTGCGGACCATGTGGCCGTCCCGATACCGCTCCCACGCCTTGCGCAGCGTGACGGCGCCGGGCTTGATCTTCTGCTCTTCACCTGGCCGCTCGCCCCGCGCGATGGAGCCGATCTCGACCTTCGCTTTGCTGCGAGCCTCGCGCGTCGTCACGTCCCCGCACTCGCCGAGCTTCACCTGCGCGGCGAACTCCCGGACGCCATCGCGCCAGAACTCCCCCTGCGCCATAAAGGTCTTCTTCTTCTTTCCGACGAGCACGAAGAAGCCGGGAAGCTCGGTGTCGCGGACCTTGTATTGCTTGTCGGTAGCATAGGGCAGGCGCGCGATCGCCTTGTCGGTGAGAAGCTGCCGGTTATCGGCCATTTCGGGCATCCCAATTTTTAGTCTGGGTTTAGTCTGGGGAAGTGTCCGGCGAGAGTCATCGCGGTCAAACTACGCTAAAGCACGACCATCTACTAAAAATAGTAGCAAAATCAGTATCTTGTGTCAAGACGAAAAGTATGGTGACGTAGGCGCTCGGGCATTCCAATATGGCTGATTACATACTACGAATCTGGGGGTCAGAGGTTCGAATCCTTTCGGGCGCGCCATTTTATTTCAATAACTTAGGCGAATTTCATCGTTTCTAAATTTGCCGTCGAAATGGTTTCGCAATCCGCATAGCACGATGACGGCCCTGCCGGCCAAAGCACGCGGGCGCGCCCGCCAAACGCACCGATACGGGTCATTCCGAGCCGGCAAACAGCCTTTCAAGACGATTTTGTGGTTACGGATGCGTCCTGTTTTCCTCGATGGCGTGGCAGGCCACGCGCCTGTCTCCGTCGCGTTGGAGGAGGGAGGGCTTTTCGGCCTTGCAGCGGGCATTCGCCAGCGGACAGCGCGGATGAAAGGTGCAGCCAGATGGCGGGTCGATCGGGCTTGGAACCTCTCCGGCAGCCGCCTCGCGCGCCCTCTTCGGCATATCGACGTTCGGGATCGTTTCGAGCAGCAGGCACGTATAGGGATGGAGCGGGTTGTCGAACAGCGCCTCGGTCGGCGCATCCTCGACGATCCGGCCGAGATACATGACCGCGATGCGGTCAGACATGTGACGCACAACGCTCAGATCGTGACTGATGAAGAGATAGGTCAGGCCGAGCCTGTCCTGAAGATCGCGCATCAGGTTGAGGATCTGCGCCTGCACCGAAACGTCGAGAGCGGAAGTCGGCTCGTCGCAGACGAGAAAGGTCGGCTCGCCGGCGAGCGCGCGGGCGATCGAGATGCGCTGGCGCTGGCCGCCGGAGAATTCGTGCGGAAATTTCGCGCCGTCCTTCGGCGACAGGCCAACGACACGCAGGAGGTCATCGACGCGCTCGTCGATCGCCGCCTCGCCCTCGCGCAGTTTCAATTCGCGGATCGGCTCGGCGACGATGTCGCGTACGCGCCAGCGCGGATTGAGACTCGAATAGGGATCCTGGAAGATCATCTGCACCGACAGGGCGTTGCCGTCGCGGTGATCTCCGAACGCGACCGCGCCGGTGGTCGGCGCATAAAGCCCGACGACGAGACGCGCGACGGTCGACTTGCCGCATCCGGATTCACCGACGAGACTGACGCAGCCGCCCTTCGGCACCTCGAACGAGATGTCGTCGACGGCGCAGAGATAGCGCTTCGGCTTGCGCTCGACGAGCCGGTTCAGGAACGGCGCGGATATGTCGAATTTCTTGGTCAGGCCCTTCACCGACAGGGCGACATCGAGCATTGCCATCAGTTCACTCCTCCCGAATAAAGCCAGCAGGCAGCTTTCGTGCCGGCGATCTCGACCAGCGGCGGCATGTCGAGGCGGCAGCGCGGCCCGGCCTTGGCGCAGCGCGGATTGAAGGGGCAGCCGGCTGGAACGGCATCTGGTCGCGGCATCGCGCCGTCGATCTGGGTCAGCCGCGGCACGCGGCCCTGAAGAGGCGGGATCGAGCCCATCAGCCCGGCCGTATAGGGATGTTTAGGCGCACGCGTGATCTCCTCGACCGCGCCGATTTCGATCACCCGGCCAGCATAGAGAACGGCGACGCGGTCGGCGGTCTCAGCGATGACGCCCATGTCGTGGGTGACGAGCATGACCGCGGCGCCGCGGTCGTCGCAAAGCCGGCGCAAGAGCGCCATGATCTGCGCCTGGACAGAGACGTCGAGCGCGGTGGTGGGCTCGTCGGCGATGATCAATTCGGGCTCGGCCGCCAAAGCGAGCGCGATGACGACCCGCTGGCGCATTCCGCCGGAGAACTGGTGCGGATAATCGTTGACGCGATCCTCCGGCGCGGGGATGCCTACCTCCTTCAGAAGCTCCACCGCGCGGCGCCTCGCCTGCGCGCGGGTGAGCCGCAGATGCAGCCGGATCGTTTCGACGAGTTGGGCGCCGACGGTGAAGAGCGGATGGAGGCTCGTCAGCGGGTCCTGGAAGATCGCACCGATGCGGCGACCACGGATTTTCTCCATCTGGCGGTCGGGCAGGTTGTCGATGCGCTGGCCCGCAAGGAATATCTGGCCGGCCGAGATATGACCGGGCGGCTCCAGAAGGCCGAGTGTGGCCAGTCCCGTCATCGACTTGCCGGCGCCCGATTCCCCGACGACGCCAAGGATCTCGCCCTTGGCAATGGAAAACGAGACGTCCGAAACGGCGTTGACGGTGTCGAAGCGCGTCGGGAACGAGACCCGAAGTCCGCGCACTTCCAGCACCGGCTCTGCGACCGTCATGCCCGACCAGACGGCCGATTGTCTGTCAACCTGCATCAGCATCGTCGCTTTCCTTGTGTTGAAGGGGAAAGGAAGGAGGAAAAATCTCATCCACCGGCGGGTGACCAAGGGTGCGGTCGGGATATTTGGCGACCAGCCCGTCGAACTGCGCCTGCGCACGGTCCTGCGCTTCATAGAGGTCGATGCCGGCGAGGTGGCCGTCGCGCATCGACAGGCGACCGTCGACGAAGGTCGCCTTTACGATCGCGCCCGTACCGGCGACGATCAGCGTGCGGATCGGGTCGATCGCCGGTCCGGTGCGCGGGTTGGCGAGGTCGAAGACCGCGAAGTCGGCGCGGCAACTGGGTGCGATGCGTCCGATGTCATCCCGGCCGAGCGCCTTCGCGCCGCCGAGCGTCGCCGCCTCGTAGACATCCGCGGCGCTTAACGCATCCGCCCTGCCCTCGACCATGCGCGCCGTCATCAACGCCATGGACATGTTCATCATCATGTCGGGCGGCGCGGTATCGGTGCCCATGGCGATATTCAGCCCCATAGCCCGACATCTGCCGAAGGAGCGCAACGCGCTGCCATGACGCGCGGAGACGAGCGGGCAATGGACGATCGAGACGCCGTGGTCGCGGTAGAGTTCGAGGTCGTCGTCGCTCGCATGGGTCGCGTGCGGCGCGATGAGGCGCGGCGACAGCACTTCGAGATCGGCGAGCCAGCGTGGCGCGGTCTTCCCGTGCAGCCGCTTCATGGTCTCGACTTCCATCGCGCCTTGCGCGGCAT
Organism: Mesorhizobium sp. YIM 152430; assembly: GCF_029210365.1. Lineage (GTDB taxonomy): Bacteria > Pseudomonadota > Alphaproteobacteria > Rhizobiales > Rhizobiaceae > Aliihoeflea. The sequence continues at coordinate 332,835 of NZ_JARGES010000018.1, read as the reverse complement.
GGAGGCGGATCGGCAGGCCCCGTTCCTCGGCGGCGCGCGCGGTGTCGCGCAAGAGACGTTCCGTGCAGGTCTCGACCCGGTCGGGTGCGAGGAGACCGCGCACCAGTCCGCCATGGCGGCCATCCTGACGGGCGGCGAAGTCGAGCGCGGCGGCCAGCCTTTCAAGGCCGCGTTCTTCGTCGAAGATCGCGTCGAGATTACCACCCTCGTTCACGACCATGCCGCCGGCGCGATAGCCGGGACCGAGATAGACGCGCAGGCCGAGTTCGCCCGCCGCATCAGCGGCCGCGTCGAATTCGGCGACCGTCTCGCCCCATTCGCGGTAGAAGAGCGAGGCGATCGGTGCGGCGGTGGTGATGCCGTTCAGAAGAAGCTGGGCGAAGGCGTAGCGCTTCTGGAATGCCAGTTCTTCCCCATCATACATTTCGTACGGCCCGCGCGCGACGTAGCTTTCCGGCCAGACACGGCCCTTCTTCCAGCCCGGCTGGGCGTCGAGGCCGAGAACGGTGGTGTCGAGGTCGGAGAGCGCGTCGAGATCGATGAAGCCCGGCCCGACCAACACATTGCCGAGATCGATGCGGCGGGCGACCTCGCCGGGAAAGTCGTGGCCGACGAAGACCACTTCGCCGCCGTCGAACACCAGTTCGGCATTCTCGTAAAGGCGGTGGCGGCCGGCGACATTGCCGACGATCCAGCGCGCGCGAAGAAGCGTCGGGCCTTGCGGCCGCGCTCCCAGCGTCAGGCTTTCGAGGCCGTTCGTCATGCGACGCCCTCGAGCCGTCCGTCGCGGGCGACGACGCGGCCGCGCTTGACGACCAGCGCGCGGGGCGCATGGGTGACGATCGCCTCGGCGACCGTCTCGCCGTCGAGGAGGACGACGTCGCCGCCGCAGCCTTCGGAAAGTCCGTAGTCGGAAAGTTCCATCACCGCCGCGCCGCCGGCCGTGACGGTGTCGAGCGCGATGTCCATCTCGTCGTCGCGGCGGAAATTGTTGCGCAGGCCGACGAACATGGCGCGTTCAAGCATGTCGCCATTGCCGTACGGCCCCCAGGTGTCACGAATACCGTCATTGCCCGAACCGACGACGACGCCGGCGGCGCGAAGCCGCGCGACGGGCGGAGCGGGCCGCGAGGCGGGGCCGGTGGTGACGATGCGGATCGACAGCGTGGCGAGATCGTCGATCAGCCGCCCGACATAGGCGTCATCGCTCATGCCGAGGCAGAAGGCGTGGCTGATGGTGACATGTCCCTGCATGGCGAGGGCGCGGGTGCGCTCGAAGATCATCTCCATCGAGAAGGCGCCGAGTTCGGCCGGCTCGTGCAGGTGAATGTCGACTGGCACGCCATATTGGTCGGCGAGATCGAAAACGGCGTCGAGATGGCCCTTCGGATCCCGGTCGATGCCGCAGGGGTCGAGCCCGCCGACGACCTCGACGCCGCGCTCCAGCGCCTGGCGCATCAGGTCGAGCGTCCCCTCGCGGATCATCAGCCCGCTCTGCGGAAAGGCGACGAGTTCGATGTCGACGATGTCGGCCAGTTCCTCGCGGGTGTGCATCACGCCCTCGATGCCGGCGAGCCCGTGAACGGTGTCGACATCGACATGGGAGCGGATATGCGTCGAGCCGAAGGTGACGGATTGCAATGCCTGCCGGCGTGACTGGAGCGCAGGGTCTATGCCGAGATCGGTCTTGGCCTGACGCTCGTTCTCGATCTTGTCGAGAAGCTTCGGCCCGACCTCGTTGCGATACCACTTCATGCCCAGAAGCGACTTGTCGAGATGGGTATGCGCCTCGACCAGGCCGGGGATGGCGATGCGCCCGCCGCCCTCCTCCACCCGCACGCCCTCGGCTGCGATGCCGGGGGCGATGCTGGCGATCCGACCGTGCTGGATCAGGATGTCGGCTTCTGCCACACCCATCGGGCGCACGTTCTTGATCAGGAGCCTTGCGGACATTGTCGTCACCTATCAGCGGAGTTTCGGGTTGAGCGCGTCGCGCAGCCAGTCGCCGAGGACGTTGACCGAAAGCACGAGCAGGCAGAGCTGGGCGGCCGGGAAGACCACGATCCACCAGGAACCGGAGAACAGATATTCGTTGCCGATGCGGATCAACGTGCCGAGCGATGGTTCGGTGGGCGGCATTCCGACGCCGAGGAAGGACAAGGTCGCCTCCGTCAGGATCGCCAGCCCGAAATTCAACGTGGCGGCGACGAGGATCGGCGTCAGCGTGTTGGGCAGGATGTGCTTGCGCATGATCTTGCCCGGCCTGACCTTGATCAGCCGCGCCGCCTGCACGTATTCCTTCGAGCGCTCCACCATGGTCAGTGCGCGCACCGTGCGGGCATATTGCACCCAGGCGGCAAGCGAGATGGCGACGATCAGGATCATCGGCGCGAAGGCGTCGCGCAGGCCCGTCGGCAGGAGTTCGCGGAAGACGGCGCTGACGAGGATGGCCATCAGGATGGTCGGAATGGACAGCAGGATGTCGCCGACGCGCATCAGGATGTTGTCGACCCAGCCGCCCGAATAGCCGGCGATCAGACCGAAGGTCAGCCCGACGGCGAGCGACAGGGCGACGGAGGCAAGGCCGATGATGATCGACGCGCGCGAGCCGTAGAGGATGGCGGACAGCACGTCGCGGCCCTGGATGTCGGTGCCGAGGAGATAGGGCCACTGTCCGCCCTCGATCCAGATCGGCGGCAGTTCCGCGTTCCACAATTCGAGCGCGGCGAGATCGTAAGGATCCTGCACCGCCAGCAGCGGTGCCAGAAACGAAGAAGCGACCAGCAGGACGAGCAGCAGGCCGGCGGCGATGGCGAGCGAGCTGTGCTTCAGCGACCACCACAGAACGCTGTCGCGCCAGCGGGACTTGGCGGGCGCAGCAGTCGGCATGTCCGGCGAGATTTCGGTCGATGCCATGACGTCCTCCTCAATGGCCCTGATGGCGCAGACGGGGATCGACCACCGCGTAGGTGACGTCGACCAGCGTGTTGAGCGCGACGAAGATGAATGAAACGATGCACAGATAGGCCGCCATCACCGGGATATCGACGAATGTCACCGCCTGGATGAAGAGCAGCCCCATGCCTGGCCACTGGAACACGGTCTCGGTGATGAGCGCGAAGGCGATCAGATTGCCGAACTGCATTCCCGTCATGGTGATCACCGGCATCAGGCAGTTACGCAGCGCGTGACGAAACTGAACGGTTCTGGCCGGTACGCCGCGAGCGCGGGCGAACTTGATGAAATCCGCGCGCATCGTCTCCAGCATTTCGGCGCGCACCAGCCGCATGACGAGGGTGATCTGGAAGAGCGCGAGCGCGAGCGAGGGCAGGATCAGTGCCGCCCGGCCCGACTGCGTCAGGAGCCCGGTCGACCACCATCCGAGGTCGACCACATCGCCGCGTCCGAAAGCGGGCGCCCAGCCGAGCGTGACGGAGAAGAGCAGGATCAGCATGATGCCGACCACGAAGCTCGGCAACGACACGCCGACGATCGAGCCGAGTTGCAGCGCCTCGCTATACCACCTGCCGCGATGGATCGCGGTCACGACTCCGAGCGGGATGCCGATCACCAATGACAGGATGGTCGCGACGAGAACCAGTTCCAGCGTCGCCGGGAAGCGTTCGGCGATCAGGCTCGAGACCTCGCGCTGGTTGCGGTAGGAGATGCCGAAATCGCCCCGCGTGGCGGAGACGACGAACCGTCCGAACTGGGTGACGACGCCCTGGTCGAGCCCGAGCCGTTCGCGCAGTTCTTCGCGCTCGGCCTGGCTCGCCTGCTCGTTGACCATCATCTCCACCGGATCGCCGACGAAGCGGAAGATCATGAAGGCCATGGCGGCGACGGCGAGCATGACGATCGCCGCGTTGAAGAGCCGTTTCATCAGGAATACCAGCATCGCGCCTGCTCCCTTGGACCGCCGCATCCACCGCCGGGACTCTGCCTGCGATCAAGTCGATAAAAGTGGGAGCGTGCAGGTCGGCCACGAGGGCGAGCCAAGGGCCGCCGTCACGCTCCAGCCGGAGGATGCGCTCCGGCCGGGCCGGAGCGCGACGTGCCTGCCATTCTATCTGCGAACGTACCACAGCCGCGGCTTGTTGTCGGCGAACTGGGGCATCTCCTCGACATCGGCGGCCGTCGCCCACGCCATGGGCTGCTGGTGCAGCGGGATCATCAGCACCTCGTCCTTGACCATCTGCAGGGCCTGCATCTGGAGGTCGAGACGCTTTTCGCGGTCGAGTTCGTTGCCGGCCTGGTCGACTAGCGCATCGAGCTCGGGATAGGACCAGCCGCCCCAGTTGAAGACGCCGGCCGTACCCGTCTTTGAATGCATGATCTGCAGCAGGATCGAATAGGAATCGAGCATCGGTTCCGTCGCCCAGCCGATCGAATAGACGTCGGTCTTGCCGGAAGTGAATTTCGGCGTCTGGACCGAGCGCGGGCCGATGTCGAGTTTCGGCTTGAGCCCGATGCGCGCCCACATCGAGGCGATGGCCTGGCAGACCTGCTCCTCGTTGACGTAACGGTCATTGGCGCAGACGAAAGCGAACTCGAAGCCGTTGGGATAGCCTGCTTCCTCGAGCAGGGCCTTCGCCTTTTCCGCGTCATGGGTGGCGGCGACGTCGAGCGCTTCGGACCAGCCGGGAATTTCGGGGGCGACGACCGTGCCGGCGACGCGCGACTTGCCGCGCATCACGCGCTCCTTCAGGAGGTCGAGGTCGATCGCCGCCTGCATCGCCTGGCGCACCTTCAATTCGTTGAGCGGGTTCTCGCCGCCGCCGACGAGTTCCGGTTGCCGGTTCATGCCGAGCATGATCGAGCGGATGTCGGTGCGCTCGAGGAGCTTGACGTCTGGCGAAGCTTCCAGACGTGGCAGGTCCTGAACCGGCGTGTCGTCGACGAAATCGACTTCGCCCGACAGAAGGGCTGCGACGCGGGTCGCGGCGGAGGTGATCGGCATGAATTCGATGCGGGTCAGATTATGCTGCGGCTCGTCCCACCAGTCCTCGTTGACGACGAAGATGGTGCGCGCGTCCGGCTGGCGCGATTCGAGCACGAAGGGGCCGGTGCCGTTGGCGTTGTGAGTCGCGTAGCCCTCGATGTTCGATCCGACGTCGGTCGGCTTTTCCGCATTGTTTTCCACCAGCCATTCGGCATCGAAGATGTGGATGTTGGTCAGGTCGTTGAGCAGCAGCGGATAGGCGCCGGTCAGTTCGATGTCGACCGTGTAGTCGTCCACTTTGGTCACGCCCTTGTAGGCGGGCAGGTTGCCCTTCAATGGCGAGGTCTCGTCGCTGACGCGCTTCAGCGAGGCGATCACGTCGTCTGCGTTGAACGGGTTGCCGTTGTGGAACGTCACCCCCTGGCGCAGCTTGAAGCGCCAGACGCTGTCCGAAACCGTTTCCCACGAGGTCGCGAGCGCCGGCTCGATCTTCAGGTCGCGATTGTAGCGCACCAGCCCTTCATAGACGTGATTCAGCACGTTGATGGTGAAGCTGTCGCCGTAGGAATAGGGGTCGAGCGAGAAGATGTCGCGGTTCGCGCCCCAGCGAAGCGTCTCGGCCGATGCGGCGGTTGAAAGCAGGCAGGCTGCCAGGGCGCCTGCGAAAATCCTGGTCCTGGTCATCGAAGTTCCTCTGTTCGGACTGACTTTGCGGTTCCTGAGGGCTTCTCGATGGCCGCATCTGTCGCGCGGTTGGCCCTTGTTCCCATTACGTATACATAATTCGTATCCAATTTACAATAGTATCGTATACGATCTTGACATCTTTTGGATTCACGCATATTTTTCAGCGCATTGGATGCGGGAGGAAGACCGTTGGACACCCAGGCAACCCGAAGCGATGCGATCTATTATTCGCTGCGCCGCGCGATCATCGAGCAGGCGCTGCTTCCCGGCATGAAGCTGCCGGAGGATGCGATCGGCGATCAGTTCGGCGTGAGCCGCACCAGCGTGCGCAACGCGCTTGTGCGATTGAACGCGGAGGGGCTTGTCGATATCCGCCCCAATCGCGGCGCCGCCGTCGCCGAGCCGACGCTGGAAGAAGCGCTCGACATCTTCTCCCTGCGCCGCTGTCTCGAGCGCGAGGTCGTCGGGCGGCTCTGCCGCAGCATCACCGAAAGCGAACTTGCCGAACTCGAGGCGCATGTCGCCGAGGAGGAAAAGGCCATGGATACGTCCGGGCCGCTCTCGATGCGGCTTGCGGGCGAATTCCACATCCTGCTTGCCGAACTCACCGGGTCGAAACCTCTGGTGCGCTATGTCAGCGAGATCGTCTCGCGCTGCTCGCTCATCCTGGCGCTCTACAGTCGCCCCCATTCGGGCAAATGCGGCGTCGACGAACACCTCCAGCTCATCGACGCGCTGCGCAAGGGCGACCCCGAGACGGCGATGCATGTGATGGAGCATCACCTGGGCGCCGTGCAGGAGCGCGCGCAGATCCGCGATCCCGGCGATGCGCCCGACATCCGCTCGATCCTCAGCGAATACGCCCGCACGGCCTGAGAAAAGGAACCGACATGCCCGACCGCACCGCCGACCAGACCCATGTCGCGATCGATTTTTCCGCCATCACCCCGCGCGAGCGCTACAAGCTCCTGATCGGCACCGTCGTGCCGCGTCCGATCGCGCTCGTCACCACGCGCCATCCGGACGGCACCCTCAACGCCGCGCCCTATTCCTTCTTCAACTGCCTCTCGGCCGACCCGGCAATCCTCGCGCTCGGCGTCGAGAACCATGCCGACATGTCGTTCAAGGACACGACGCAAAACATCCGCCTGACCGAGGAATTCACGGTCAACATCGTGGACCACGCCATGGTCGACGCGATGAATGTCTGCGCCGTGCCGTTCGCCTCCCACATCGACGAACTCGCGGAAGCGGGGCTGACGGCCGCGCCCGGCGAAATGGTCGCCTGTCCCTATATCCTTCAGGCGCCGGTCGCGCTCGAATGCCGGCGCTACGTGTCGCTCGGCCTCGGCCGGTCGCGCGAAATCGTGCTCGGCGAAGTGATTAACATGCACATCCGCACCGACCTCGTCGACCAGGAACGCTTCTATGTCGACCAGCTCGCGCTCGATGCCATCGGCCGCATGGGCGGTCACGGCTATTCGACGACGCGCGACCAGTTCGACCTGCCGACCATGTCGGTCGACCAGTGGGCTGCGGCCAAGCGTCCGCTCGCCCGCGCCGCCGGCTGACGGCCATGCGGATCGCGGTCGTCAATCCGAACTCGACGCGCACGATGAGCGACGTCATCGCCGCTGCGGCACGCCGCGTCGCGGGACCGGACGTGGCGATCATCGGCCTGACGAACAGCGACGGCCCGCCCTCGATCCAGGGCGTCGTCGACGGCGCAGCCGCCGTTCCGGGCCTTCTTACGCTTGTCGCCTCCACGCCCGCCGACGCTTTCATCATCGCCTGTTTCGACGACACCGGCCTCGATGCCGCGCGCTGCGTCACCGACATGCCGGTCATCGGCATCGGCGAGGCCGCCTGCCACGCCGCCTCGCTCGTCGCGCACCGCTTCTCCATCGTCACGACCCTGTCGCGCTCGGTGCCGATCCTGCGCAACAATCTGGAAACGCACGGCCTGTCGCGCAAATGCGCGTCGATCCTGGCGACCGACATTCCGGTCCTTCAACTCGAACATGCCTCAGGCGAAACGCTCGCGCGGCTCGAAGCGACGGTCGAGCGGGCCATCGTCCAGGACGGCGCCGAGGCGGTCGTGCTCGGCTGCGCCGGCATGGCCGACCTTGCCGCACGACTGGAACGCCGTTTCAACGTGCCCGTCATCGACGGCATCGCGAGCGCAGTCGGACTTGCGGCAACGCTGGTGCGAATGGGCGTGACGACCTCGCGGCAGGGCCTCTATGCGTCGGCAAGCATGACGGGCGTCGAGCGGCTCGCCATCTGAGCCTCAGCCGCCTGGACGGTGGTGATCGCGATCATGGCGTGGACGTCGTTGGCGTCGCAGCCGCGCGAGAGGTCGTTGGCAGGCTTTGCCAGTCCTTGCAGCACAGGGCCGATCGCCACTGCCCCGCCGATCCGCTGGGCGATCTTGTAGCCGATATTGCCAGCTTCCAGGTTCGGGAAGACAAAGACATTGGCCTCGCCGCGCGTCGCCGAGCCCGGCGCCTTGGCTTCGTTGACCATCGGCACGAAGGCGGCGTCGAACTGGAGTTCACCGTCGACGGCAAGCGCGGGATCGGCGGCGCGCACCTTCGCCGCCGCCTGCACCACCTTGTCGATGCGCGCATGGCTGGCACTGCCCATGGTCGAGAAGGAAAGCATCGCGACACGCGGCTCCACGCCCGTCAGCGACCGGCAGGAGCGCGCCGAGGTCAGCGCGATCTCGGCGAGTTCATCGGCGTCGGGATCGACCACGAGGCCGCAATCGGCGAACAGGAACGCGCCCTTCTTCTTGTGCTCCGGCCCGCACAGCATCATCAGGAAGAAGCTCGAAACCAGCTTTGCGTCGTCCGCGCGGCCGATGATCCGGAGCGCGGTGCGCACCGTATGCGCCGTGGTCGCGACTGCGCCGCCGACCATGCCGTCCGCCTCGCCCTCGCGCACCATCATCGCGGCGAACCCCATCGGATCGGTAATGGCCGCGACCGCGTCCGCCTCGCTCGCGCCTTTGGCTTTGCGAAGGTCGAGATAGCGGCTCGCAAACCGATCGCGCATGGACGATGCAGCGGGGTCTTCCAGCCGAAACCGCCCCGTATTGGCGCCCCGCTCGCGCAGCCCGGCTTCGATCGCCGCGCGGTCGCCGACCAGGATCGGCAGCGCGATGCCATCCGACGCCGCCCTAACGGCTGCATCGAGCACGCGCGGGTCCGTCCCTTCCGCCAGCACGATGTGACGCGGCGCGGCCTTTGCCTTTTCGATCAGACGGTCGAGCGGTTTCATGGAAGTCTCCTCACCCGATGATTTGCATTCCGCCGATGACGAACAAGGCGATGAAGACCGTCTCCGCTATGATCAGGACGATCGCGGTCGCACCGACGTCCCTGATGCTCTTCATCGATGTCTTCATGCCCACGGCGGCAATGCCGAACAGAAGCGCCCAGCGCGAGACGTCGACCAGAAGCGCGGACAAGGCAGCCGGCACGAGCCCGGTCGAGTTGATCGCGGCCAGCGCGACGAAACCAACGACGAATCCCGGCACGAGCGGCGGGCGCCTCGCCCCCGGCTCAACCGGTCCGACATTGCGCAGCGCCAGCGAAAAGATGAGCACGACCGGGGCCAGCAGCGTCACCCGCACCAACTTGACGAGCGTCGCCGTCTCGCCCGCCTCTTCCGAAATCGAGAAGCCGGCGCCGACGACCTGCGCAACGTCGTGGATGGTGGCGCCGATGAAGATGCCGGCGGCGCGGTCGTCCATGCCGAAGGCCGCGACGACGATCGGATAGGCAATCATGGCGACGGTGGAGAGGACCGTGACGCCGATCACGGTGAAGATCAGATTGCGCTCCGAATGCTCGTTGCGGGGCAGAACGGCCGCGATCGCCATCGCCGCCGACGCGCCGCATATAGCGACAGAGCCGCCGGTCAAAAGCGCCAGCCGCCAGCCACGACCGAGAAGCTTCGCGCCGGCAAGGCCGAACAGGATGGTGGCGGCGACGGCGGCGACGATGAGGCCGATTGTCGCCGGCCCGATGCCGACCAGAAGCTCCGCGCTCATGCGCACGCCGAGCAGAGCGACGCCGAGCCGCAGGACCGTTCGCGAGGTGAAGGCGATGCCGGGCACCGCCCGCCCTTCCTCAGCCATGAAATGAAAGGCGATGCCGATCAGCAGCGCCATCAGCATGGCCGGCGCGCCGTAATGGTCCGACAGGAACTGCGCGGCAAGCGCCACGGTCGCGCAGACGGCGACGCCCGGCGCAAGCCGCAGGGCCGGGGCGGCGAACCGGGTCATCGCGGTCGGGGATTCGGACGGCATGTCGGTCATCGTGTATTTGTCCGGAAGGGAGGTTTCGGGGCGAGCATTGCGCCCGCCCCGTCTCGGTGCGTCAAACCGGCGCCTGTTCGCGCATGTCGGCCGGATCGATGCCGGCGACCTTGACCGGCTTTTTCATGGCGTCGCGGCGGAAGGGCTCGCCGAGTTCCTGGTTGAGGATGACTTCGACGAAGGTCGTCACGCCCTTTGCCTGCTCCTCGATCGCCTCCCGAAGGGCAGCCGTCAACTCGTCCTGCGTCGCCACGGTCACGCCCTTCAGGCCGCAGCCCTCGGCAACCTTCGCGTAGGAGAGCTTCGGGTTGAGCTCGGTGCCGACGAAATTGTTGTCGTACCAGAGGGTCGTGTTGCGCTTTTCCGCGCCCCATTGGTAGTTGCGGAAGATGACCATGGTGATCGCCGGCCAGCCCTCGCGGCCGATCGAGGTCATCTCGTTCATCGAGATGCCGAATGCGCCGTCGCCGGCAAAGCCGACCACCGGCACGTCCGGGCACCCGATCTTGGCGCCGACGATCGACGGGAAGCCGTAGCCGCACGGCCCGAACATGCCGGGCGCGAGATACTTGCGGCCCTCCTCGAAGGACGGATAGGCGTTGCCGATCGCGCAATTGTTGCCGATGTCGGTGGAGACGATCGCATCGCGCGGCATCGCCGCCTGGATCGCCCGCCACGCCTGGCGCGGCGACATCCGGTCAGCGTCGCGCTGGCGCGCCTCCTCGTTCCAGACCGTGCCCGGATCGTCGTCCTCATGGTCGAGCGAGGAAAGCATCTGCAGCCAGGCCGACTTGCGCTGGTGAATCTGCGCCTTGCGCTCGCCGCGGCCGGCGTCTCCTGCCGTCGGCGTCAGTTGCGCGAGAATCTGCTCGGCAACCTTCTTCGCGTCGCCGCAGATGCCGACCGAAACCTTCTTCGTCAGCCCGATCCGGTCGGAATTGATGTCGACCTGGATGATCTTCGCCTGCTTCGGCCAATAGTCGATGCCATAACCCGGCAGGGTCGAGAACGGGTTGAGGCGCGTGCCGAGCGCGAGCACGACGTCGGCCTGCGCGATCAGTTCCATCGCCGCCTTGGAACCGTTATAGCCGAGCGGGCCGACCGAGAGCGGGTGGCTGCCGGGGAAGGCGTCATTGTGCTGGTAGCCGCAGCAGACCGGCGCGTCTAGCCGCTCGGCAAGCGCCTTGGATGCTTCGATCGCGCCACCGATGACGACGCCGGCGCCGTTGAGGATCACCGGGAACTTCGCTTCCGACAAAAGCCTTGCGGCCTCCGCGATCGCCTTCTCGCCGCCGGCGGGCCGCTCCAGCCGCACGATCTGCGGCAGTTCGACCTCGATGACCTGCGTCCAGTAATCGCGCGGGATGTTGATCTGCGCCGGGGCCGAGCCGCGCCATGCCTTCTCGATGACGCGGTTCAGAACTTCGGGAATGCGCGAAGCGTCGCGCACCTCCTCCTGATAGCAGACCATCTCCTCGAACAGCGCCATCTGGTCGACCTCCTGGAAGCCGCCCTGTCCGATCGTCTTGTTCGCAGCCTGGGGCGAGACGAGCAGCATCGGCGTGTGGTTCCAGTAGGCGGTCTTGATCGCGGTGACGAAGCCGGTCACGCCCGGTCCGTTCTGGGCGATCGCCATCGCCATCTTTCCGGTGGTGCGGGTGTAGCCGTCGCAGATCAGCGCGGCATTGGTCTCGTGGGCGCAGTCCCAGAAGGTGACCCCGGCCTTCGGAAAGAGGTCGGAAACCGGCATCATGGCCGAACCGATGATGCCGAAGGCGTGGCGGATGCCGTGCATCTGCAAGACCTTCACGAAGGCTTCCTCGGTCGTCATCCGGATCGGGCCGGTCTTGGCCGAATTATCGAGTGTGGCAGGCGAAATATGCGCGGTCATGGGCGTTCGTCCTTGTGGTGATACCAGCGGTACATCAGGCTCTGTCCGAGCCGGCGGAAGGGTGTGAGAAGACCGTGATGGGGCAGCGGCGAGGTGAAGATCGGAAGGTCGAGATCGCCGCTTTTGCCGGCGATCATCTGGGCCAGCCGGCGCCCGGCCTGCGCCGAATACATGACGCCGTTGCCGCCATAGCCCATCGCGTAGAAGATCGACTGCCTGGGATCGGGCCGGCAGATGCGCGGCATCATGTCGTGGCTAACATCGACCCAGCCCCACCACGAATAGTCGAGTTCGATTCCCGCGAGCGCCGGAAACTTGCGCTCCATGCCGTCGACCAGAACCTTGAGATGCTTCGGGTTCGCCGCATCCCGGCCGGTGATCGCGCTGCGGCTGCCGATCTGGAGGCGGTTGTCCGGCAGGAAGCGGTAATAATGGCGAAGCGTGCGCGTATCGGTCAGCGGAATGCGCGATTTCAGTCCGCAGGCTTCGATTTCCGCCGGCGTCAGCACGCGGGTGACGATCGAGTTCGACAGGATCGGCATCAGGCGATGCGAGGTCAGAGAATTGAGGCCGGGGCTGGTGTAGCCCGCCGTCGCGATGCCGACCGCCCGCGCGCGCACCGTGCCTCCCGGCGTCGTCAGGTGATGCATCTTGCCTTGCGTTTCCCAGCCCGAGACGGGGCTCGACGGATGGATCGTCGCGCCCAGATCGCGCGCGAGTTTCTGGTAGCCGAAGGCAAGCCTGGCGGCGTGGATGCTGATCCCGTCCGGCTCGTACATCGCGCCGGCCGCCTCGGCATCACCGACGAAATCGGCATGGACCTCGCCGCGCGAGACGATCCGGCTCCCATAGCCGAACACATCGTTGAGCAGGTCCGATTCCCTTTGCAGCGCCGGCATGACGGATGGCTTGTGGGCGATGTAGAGATGCCCGCCATCCTGCGGCTCGCAGTCGATTTCGGCGATCAGCGAGCGGAAGAGGTCGAAACCCTCGGCCACTTCGGCGTGCATCTTCTTCGCCACGTCGATGCCCCAGCGATCGATCCATTGCGAGCGCTTCAGCCGACCCGACGACATCTGCGCCTGTCCGCCATTACGGGTGGAACAGCCCCAGGCAACGCGGTTGGCCTCGAGAACGACGGCCTTGATGCCATGTTCCCGCGCCAGGTGGATCGCCGCCGAAAGGCCGGTGTAGCCAGAGCCGACGATGGCGACGTCGCAATCGATATCGCCCATCACCGGACCGTCGTCCTCGGGCGGCCGGCCGGCGGTGTCGATCCAGTAGGTCGGCGCGTAGTCGCGGTTCGTTCCCGGCCCCGCATCGACCACGGGATCGTAATGCGGGTCATAAGGAGCGAAGAGTGGCTTGATGTGCTTTTGCATCGTCGGTCGCCTTGCGAGCGCGTTTCCGGTTCAGGACTTTGCGACCGGCGGCCGCTGCTTGCGGAACGCCTGCTTATGGACGATCCGCCCGTCCTTCAGGCGGAAGAGGTCGGCGCCCTCGGCCTCGATCCGCGTGCCGTCCGGATTGGTGCCGGAGAAGGTCCATTCGGAAACCGCACGGTCGCCCTGGACGAGATGGCCGCGATGGTCCCAACGCGCGTCGTGCATGGTCTTCCAGACGTTCTGGAACGCTTCTGCAATCGCGGCCCGACCTTCGAACCGCGTGCCATAGACCTCCGCGCCGCCGACCGCATCGAACACGGCGTCGTCGGCGAAATGGACCATCACGGCGTCGATGTCGTGCCGGTTGAAGGCGTCAAAGAGTTGCTTCAGATCCTCAGTCGTCAGGCTTCGCGAGGCGGTAATGGTCGGCATGATTCAAAATCCTTTCAGGTGGCCGGCGTTCAATATCCAAGCAGCGTCGGCAGGAAGAGCGAGATCTGGGGGAAGAAGGCGATCAGCAGGATCGCGAGCGTGTTGACCGCCACGAAGGGCAGCGCCTTGACAGCGATCTCCTCGACCGGGCGGTTTGCGATGCCTGCCGCGATGAAGAGGTTTTCGCCGAGTGGCGGCGTCTGGAAGCCCACCGCCAGGCAGCAGATCATGACGATGCCGAAATGGGTCGGATCGATGCCGACGCTGTAGGCGACCGGCAGCATGACCTGGACCAGGATCATGATCGCCGCCAGCGTCTCCATGAACATGCCGACGGCCAGCAGGAAGACGATTAAGAACAGCCAGATCAGATAGATGTTGGTCGTCAGCGCCAACATGCTGTCCGCGATCAGCGTCGGCACCTCGTAGGTGACCAGCACGCGGCCGAAAACGGTGGCGGCGAACAGGATCAGGAGAACCCGGCCCGTGATCCATGTCGTCGTCTCGAGCGAGCGGAAGAGTGCTTCCCAGCGCAGCGACCGATAGATGAACAGGCCGACGAAGAGCGTGTAGAAGATCGCCACGACAGCCGCTTCGGTTGGCGTGAACCAGCCCGAATAGATGCCGCCGAGAATGACCACGGGCGCCAGCAATGCCCAGAAGCCTTGCCGGCCGGCGGTGACGACCTTGGCGAAGGACCATGCCTCGCCATTGCCGACGAAGCCGCGTCGATGGCTGAGAATGGCGTTCATCACGAGCAGGCTCGTCGCCAGCATCAGTCCGGGAAACATTCCGGCGATGAACAGCTTGGCTATCGAAACCGACGCAAAGCTTCCAAATCGCTCGATCGCTTCCGGCGGCGCCTGGAGGCCGATCGCGGAAATGCCGAAGATGACCATCGGGATCGAAGGCGGGATGACGATGCCGAGCCCGCCGGAAGCAGCCGTCAGAGATGCCGCATAGCCCTTGTCGTAGCCGCGGCGGGCCATGGCCGGGATCATCAACATGCCGACCGCAGCCGTCGTTGCCGGACCGGAGCCGGAAATCGCCCCGAAGAAGACGCAGGCGATGATCGCCGCAGCCCCCAAGCCGCCGGTGAACGGTCCGGCGATGCTTTCGGCGAACGCGATCAGACGGCGCGAGATGCCCGTGGCCTCCATCAGCGCCCCGGCGAGGATGAAGGCCGGCAGCGCCATCAGCGGAAACGAGCCGACCGAGGTGAATGCGATCTGGACGAACTGGATCGGGTTCTCGCCGACGAACAGGAACGCGGCGAGCGCTGCCAGGCTGAGTGCGACCGTGATCGGCGCGCCCATGAGAAGCATGGCCGCAAAGGAACCGAACAGAACGAGAGATACCGTGCCTTCCATGATCGCGCCCTCAGTTCTGCGCCGCGACGACGCGCGGCATCTCGCGCGCATCGCCTTCCTGGGCGTCGATGGCGTCGGGATCGTTGGGGTCGATATTGCGCACCAGCCGGTCGTAATTGACCTGGAGGATGCGGATGGTCATCAGCGTGAAGGCGATAGGCAGGACGAGATAGACGTATTTCATCTCGATCCCGAGCGTCTGGGATTTCCAGAACCGGTTCATCCGGAAGAAGATGAAATCGATCGCCAGGTAGACGAAATAGATGTTGAACGAGACCCAGAAGAGGTCGGCCAGGGCTTCCACATATTTCGCCCGCGCTCCCAAAAGCGCCTTCAGGTGGAAGGTCACCCGATTGTGGGCGTTCACTCGCGCGGCATAGCTTGCGCCGAAGAACACAAACCACACGAAAAGATAGACGGACAATTCCTCGATCCAGGAGATCGAGCGTCCGAAAATCTGGCGCGAGACGATCTGGGCAAAGAGAAGAGTGACGAAGGTCGCCAGAAGGCCACGGCACAGATAGCTCTCGATCTTGTCAATCACGGTCCAGAAGGTCGACATGGCAATGCTCCGCCACGGGAAGGCGCCGTGCGCCTTCCCCGGTTAGAGTGTCGCAGGAGGATGAAACTCTTACTCGACCGGGTCGCGGCCCAGCGCGGCGAGCACCTTGTTGATCTGCTCGACCCCGCCGACGCTGTCGTAGAATTTCGGCCAGACGGCGGTCGTCGCGCGCTCCATGAACTCGGCCTCGCCGTCGGCCGGATCGGTAATCTCCATGCCGCGTTCGGCGAGCGTTTCCTTGATCTCACTTTCCCTTTCGCGGATGAACCGGCCGCTATGGGCGGTCGCTTCCTGTCCGGCGTCGAGCACCATCTGCTGTTCTTCCGGCGACAGGCTCTGGAAAACCTGTTCGGAAACGACAAGCGGCTCGATGGAGAAGATGTAGCGAATGTTCGTCACATAGGTCTGCACCTCATCGAACTTCATCGCGTAGTTGGTCATGTATGGGTTGTCCTGACCGTCGACGACCTTCATCTGAAGCGCCGTGAAGGTCTCGTTCCACGGGAGCGGCGTCGGATCGACGCCCCAGGACCGGTAGGTCTCGATCATGATCTCGTTCGGCGGCACGCGGATGACGAGGCCCTGAAGATCGTCCACGGTCTCGACCGGCTGCTTGGAATTGGTCAGTACGCGAAAGCCCGAATAGGCCCAGCCGATGATGCGCACGCCCGCATCGCGGATGGTGTTGTCGATCAGTTCCTGGCCGATCTCGCCCTGCGTGATCGCCTCGGCATCGTCGACCGACAAGATGACATAAGGCAGGGTCAGGACGCCGACCGTGGGCGAGAAGGGTGTCACGTTGTTGATCGCCAGGATCGACATGTCGAGCGTGCCCATCGCGGCATCGTTGACGGTGGCCTGCTCGTCGCCAAGCTGTCCGTTGAGGAACAGGCGGCCCGTATGTTCGCCGCCGCTCTTTTCCTCAAGGGCCGCGATGAAAGCCTTGCCAAGTTCTTCCTGCGTGCCGCCAGGGCCGTCGCCGACCGCGATGCGGAAGGTCTTGGCGCTTGCCGGAGTCATGGCCATCAGTACGGCGAGCGCGGACGTCGTCAGAAAGTATCTTGGATGAAAAGTCATGTTCCTGTCTCCCATTGGGCTGTGCCATTCGGCTGTGGCGCGCCTTCTTCGAGGCGTCAGCGACCATGAGAGACTAGCCAGTCCGATACTGCGGCCTTATAGCCAGATGGAAACACTTCTATATCCAGTTTAAAAGCGGAGCATGTCGATGCCACGCATTTCCGAAGACAGCTTCCAGATCGACAAAACGCGCCCGACCAGCCTACAGGCGCAGATTCGCGAGGCGGTCGTTTCGGCGATCCTGTCGGGGCGGCTGGAGCCTTTGGCGCGACTTCCCTCGACCCGGCGGCTGGCCGAGCATCTGGGGATTTCGCGCATCACCGTTTCGCTCGCCTATCAGGAACTGGCGGCGCAGGGCTATCTCGATCCGCTGCCGCGCAGCGGCTACAGGATTTGCGAGACGGCGCCGATCGCGCGGCTGAGGGCGACGCAGGGAGCCGACGCGCCGGGCGCGCTGGACTGGTCGGCGCGGATCGTGAAGCGCTTCGACATCGCACGTTCGATCCGCAAGCCGCTCGACTGGCGCAGCTATCCCTTCCCGTTCACCTACGGCCAGAGCGACATGAGCCTGTTCGACCTTGCCGCCTGGCGCGACTGCACGCGACGCTCGCTGTCGCGGTCCGATTTCGAATTCATGGCGGGCGACTTTGCGGCAGCCGACGACATGCAACTCGTCCAGTACATCTCGTCACGCACATTACCGCGCCGCGGCATCAAGGCCGCAGCCGACGAAATCCTCGTCACGGTCGGCGCGCAGAACGCGATCTGGATCGTCGTGCAACTCCTTTTGGGAGCCGGACGCCATGCGGTCTGCGAGGAACCGAGCCACCCGGACATCTACGCTTCCCTGAAACTGAGCGGCGCATCGGTTTCGACGGTGCCGGTGGACCAGAACGGCCTGCCGCCCGACGACTTGCCGCCCGATGTCGACGTGGTTTTCGTCACGCCGAGCCACCAGGCGCCAACTGCGGTGCGGATGCCGATGGCGCGCCGCCGCCGGCTGCTGGAACTTGCTCAGGAGCGTGACTTCATCGTCGTCGAAGACGACTACGAATTCGAGATGAGCTTCCTTGAGGCGCCCTCGCCGGCCTTGCGGTCGATCGACCGGCACAACCGGGTCCTCTATATCGGCAGCTTCTCCAAATCGCTCTTTCCCGGCCTGCGGCTCGGCTACCTCGTCGGCCCGCCCGAACTCATCCGCGAGGCACGCGCCCTGCGCGCCCTGATGCTGCGCCATCCGCCCGGACATCTGCAACGCGCGGTCTCGAATTTCCTCGCGCTCGGCCACTATGATTCGCTGATCCGACGGATGCGCGGGGAATATGCAAAGCGCCACGACACGATGGCCGAGGCGCTCGAAAAATGCGGCCTGACCATTGCCGGCCGGTCCAGCTTTGGCGGGACATCGTTCTGGATCGAGGGGCGGGAAGATCTCGATGCCGATGCGCTTGCCGATGCGCTGCGCGCCGACGGGGTGTTGATTGAATCCGGTTCGCCGTTCTTCGCGCACCGGACCGAGACATGCCGCTATTTCCGCATGGCCTATTCGTCGATCGATGCGTCACGCATCCCGGAAGGTGTGGAGCGCGTGGCGGCAAGATCCAGATGGCTTCAGGAGCATCGAGCTCCGACAAAAGCCGGTCGCGAAAAACCCTGATGGTGTGCCGGTTGGTGCTCGCGCGCGAGCATCCGAAGAAATGGCCGCGATAGGAGACACCCATGGCAATGCCTTTCAATGGACGACCAGGCTGCCTGCGGCGAGTTCCCGCTCCGCCGATGGAACTGCGAGCCCGACGCGGTCATCGCGAGTATCCGCCGCATCATCTAGCCGAGTTTAGCCATACCCCCCGCCCGTCGGCGTGGAGATGATGAAGGCATCCCCCGGTTCGAGCATGGTCTGGTCACACCCGCCCAGCATTTCGACTTTACCGGATACGCGGCGAACCTGATTGGTCCCGACTTCGCCGGATTGCCCACCTTCCAGACCGAAAGGGGGGATCTTCCGATGGCCCGACAGGATGGCGAATTCCAGCGTCTCGCGGGCCCGGATGGTCCGCCGCGTGCCGTCGCCCGCATTCCATTTGCCACGGCCGCCCGAACCCCGCCGGATGTGAAAGTCTTCGAGAACAACGGGAAAGCGCGTCTCCAGGATTTCGGGATCGGTGAGCCTCGAATTGGTCATGTGGGTGTGGATTGCGTCCGCGCCATGGAAGCCTGGCCCGGCGGGCGCGCCTGAGCAGATCGTCTCGTAATACTGGTATTCCTCGTTGCCGAAGGTCAAATTGTTCATCGTCCCCTGCGCGGCTGCCATGGCGCCGGTCGCGCCGAACAGGCAGTTGGTCACCGCCTGGCTGACCTCGACATTGCCGGCGACGACGGCAGCCGGATAGCTGGGGGACAGCATCGAGTTCTCCGGCACGACGATGTGGATCGGCCGCAGGCAGCCGGCATTCATCGGGATGTCGCCCCGGACGAGCAGGCGGAAGACGTAGAGGACGGCTGCCCGCGTCACCGGCGCGGGCGCATTGAAATTGTCGGGACGCTGGGCGGACGTGCCGGTGAAATCGACCGTCGCTTCCCGCTTCGCGCGGTCGACGGTGACCCGCACCTTGATCAGGCATCCCTGATCCATCGGATAGGTGAATTCGCCATCGGGAAGCCGGTCGAGGACGCGTCGCACGCTTTCCTCGGCATTGTCCTGAACATGTCCCATATAGGCTTCGACGACATCCCTACCGAACAGCCCGATCATGCGGTTGAGCTCTGACACGCCCTTCTCGTTGGCCGCGATCTGGGCCTTCAGGTCATTGATGTTCTGCACGAGATTGCGCACCGGATAGCGCGCGCCGGTCAGGAGCCGCGACAGTTCCTCCTCGCAGAACCGGCCTTGGTCGACGAGCTTGAAATTGTCGATGTAGACGCCTTCTTCCTCGATCGTGGTGGCGAGCGGCGACATCGAGCCGGGCGCGAGGCCGCCGATATCGGCATGGTGCCCGCGACTTGCGACCCAGAAGCGGATGGTGCGCCCGTCCGCGTCGAAGACGGGCGTGCAGACCGTCAGGTCCGGCAGGTGCGTTCCGCCATTGTAGGGCGCGTTGATGAGGAACACGTCACCCTGATGCACGGTCGGGTTTTCCCGGATCGCGGTCGCGACGGATGCGTCCATCGAGCCCAGATGGACCGGCATGTGCGGAGCATTGGCGACCAGATTGCCCGCGGCGTCGAAGACCGCGCATGAAAAATCGAGCCGTTCCTTGATGTTGACCGAATAGGCGGTATTCTGGAGCGTCACGCCCATCTGTTCAGCGATCGACATGAAGAGATTGTTGAAAATCTCCAGCATCACGGGATCGGCCTTCGACCCGATTGCCAGTTGTGCAGGCAGTGGCTCCACGCGCTCGAGGATGATGTGGTCGCGCGCGGTCAGGCGGGCTTGCCAGCCCTCCTCGATCACGATGGTCTGGTTGGCTTCGATGATGATCGCCGGTCCGGTGACGAACTGGCCCGGAATCATGGTTGAGCGCAGGACAACGCCCGCATCGTGAGCCGCCCCTTGCGAATGGAACCGCGTCTGCGCTGCCGGAACCGCCGCAGATGGCGTTTGCGCCGCGCCCTCTGGCTCCGTCTCGACCGCGCCGCCGCCGATCGCTTCCACCTCGACAGCCTCGATCACGAGCGCCTTGTTGTCGGCGATGAAGCCGAACCGGCGGCGGTGGATGTCCTCGAAGCCGGCGCGCAGCCGTGCGGGATCGTCGATCTGCGGATAGCTCGCCTCGACGGCAAGCAGCGTGTCGGTTCCCGCATAGCGGATATGGGCCCGAAGATGGCGCGTGATCGACCGTTCGGCGATGCCCTGCGCGGTAAGCTCGGCGCTGCATTCGGCGTCGAGTTCGCGGGCAAGCAGGATGAGGGCGGACGGCGCGTCGTCGTCGAGCGCGACGCCCAGCGCCTTCTGGCGCGTGGCGCGAATGTCGGCCAGACCCATGCCATAGGCCGAGAGCAAGCCGGACATCGGGTGCAGCAGAACGCTTTTCATGCCCAGCGCATCCGCCACCAGGCAGGCGTGCTGTCCGCCGGCCCCGCCAAAGCAGTTCAGCGCATAACGCGTCACGTCATAGCCACGCTGAACCGAGATCTTCTTGATCGCCTCGACCATGTTGGCAACCGCGATGCGGATGAAGCCGTCGGCGACGTCCTCGGCGCTGCGGCCGTCGCCGATCTGCCGCGCCATTTCCTCGAACTTCTCGCGCACGATCTCAACGTCGAGCGGCTGGTCCTGTCGCGGCCCGAAGATCGCCGGAAAGCGCTCCGGCAGGAGCTTGCCGAGCATGACATTGGCGTCGGTGACGGTCAGCGGCCCGCCATTGCGATAACAGGCCGGTCCGGGATTGGCGCCGGCCGAATCCGGTCCCACGCGAAACCGTCCGGCATCATAATGCAGGATCGAGCCGCCGCCGGCCGCGACGGTGTGGATGAGCATCATCGGCGCACGCACGCGAACGCCCGCGACCTCCGTCTCGAAGGCGCGTTCGAACTCGCCGTCGAAATGCGCGACATCGGTGGACGTGCCGCCCATGTCGAAGCCGATGACCTTGTCGAACCCCGCGGCATCGCCGGTGCGGGCAAGCCCGACCACGCCGCCCGCGGGGCCGGACAGGATCGCATCCTTGCCCTGGAAGAGATCGGCTGCGGTCAGGCCACCCGACGACATCATGAACATGACCCGCGCACCGGTGCGCGCGACGTCGAGTTCTTCGGAAACCTGTGCGACGTAGCGGCGAAGGACAGGCGAAAGATAGGCGTCGACGACGGTCGTGTCGCCGCGCCCGACCAGCTTGATGAGCGGCGAGACCTCGTGGCTGACGGAAACCTGGCTAAAGCCGATCTCGCGCGCGATGCGCGCCGCCTCGATCTCGTGCGCGGGGTATTTGTAAGCGTGCATGAACACGATCGCGATCGCGTCGTGTCCTTCCTGGCGCAACACCCGAAGCTCGGAACGGAGTGCATCTTGATCGAGCGGCGTCTCGATCGTGCCATCGGCCAGCACCCGCTCGCCAACCTCGACGACCCTGTCATAGAGCGCTTCGGGCTTGACGATCTCGGTCGCGAAGATGTGCTTGCGCTCCTGATAGCCGATCTTCAGCGCATCGCGGAAACCGCGCGTCGTCACCAGCGCGAGCCGTTCGCCCTTGCGCTCCAGAAGCGCATTGGTGGCGACGGTCGTGCCCATGCGCACTTCGCCGATCTGGCCGGCAGGGATGGGATCGGCGGGTTGCAGGCCGAGCAGCCTGCGAATGCCGTGGACGGCCGCATCGCGATAGGCGGACGGATTTTCGGAAAGCACCTTGATCGGATGGAAGACGCCCGCAGGGTCGCGCCCGATCACATCGGTGAACGTGCCGCCACGATCAATCCAGAAATCCCACTGTGTCATCGCTTCGCCATCCCTCGGGTTGAAGATGACGGCAATCTTGTCGATCCGACTCGATAAGTCGAATTATCGTTTTGGATCAAAATCGATAAATAAATCGACATGAAAGAAGTTGCACCAACGACTCTGTGAAGCCGTTCGGCCGCGCCCATGACGATGAACGAAATTGATCGAAGCCGATGAAAACTTAAAATTCGACTCATCGTCATTCTCGCGCCTTAATTGGCACAGGTCGCGTCGCGCCATGAGATGCGGCGCAGGCAGCGGTAAAGGCGAAGCCAGATGCGAGACACGGTCCATGTGAACACCCCGCGCTTCGACACGGCTGCCCAATTGCGGCAGGCGTGCCGCCAAGGCCGTTTCGACGCACCGACGAGCGGTCTCGCCGAAGGATTTCAGCAAGGGAACATCGTCATTCTTCCGTCCGCCTATGCCGACGACTTCCTGCGCTTTTGCGTCCGCAATCCCAAACCGGCTCCGATCCTTGCCGTTTCGGAAGCCGGCGACCCGAAAATGCCATCGCTCGGCGCCGATCTCGACATCCGCCATGACGTGCCGCGCTACCGCGTCTTCAGGGATGGCGTGGCCGTCGATACGGTCACGGACCTTGGCGCGCTCTGGCGCGGCGACTTCGTGACCTTCGTCCTGGGCTGTTCGTTCTCCTTCGAGACGGCACTGATGCGCGCCGACATTCCGGTGCGCCATATCGAAGCCGGCCGCAACGTCGCGATGTACGAAACCAATATCCAGACCATCCCGGCAGGTCCGTTCACCGGCCCCCTGGTGGTCTCGATGCGCTCTTTCGCGCCGCAAGACGCGATCCGCGCGGTGATCTTGTCCTCGCACCTGCCGCAGGCGCATGGCGCGCCTGTGCATATCGGCGATCCAGCGCAAATCGGCATTGCCGATCTGGCAAAGCCGGATTTCGGCGATGCCCCCGTCATTCGCCCAGGCGACGTCGCTGTCTTCTGGGCCTGCGGTGTCACGCCGCAAACCGCCATCCGGCACGCAAGACCGGAAATCGCGATCACCCACGCTCCCGGCCACATGCTGGTGACCGACCTTCGAACGGAGATCGCCTGAACGCCGCCGGCCGAACGCGCCGGCCGATGATCACAACCAACAAGACCAAGGGGAACTGAAAATGAAAACCATCCTTCGCACACTTCTTGCCGGCGCCGCTCTGGCTCCGTTCGCTTTTGCCGCATCGGCCCAGGATCTACCGGAGACGACGCTCAATGTGGTCGGGAGTTGGAGCAACCTGCCCCTCTACCAACAGTTCGAGCGCGTTTTTTGGGAAGAGACGGTTCCGACCGCTTCCAACGGCCAGATCACCGTCAACATGACCACTTTCGACCAGATGGGCGTGAGCGGCGGCGACGTCTACCGGATGCTCGGAGACGGAGTGTTCGACATCGGCATGACGGTCGGCGACTACACGGTCGGCGATGCGCCCGAACTCGAAGGTCTCGACGTGCCGCTGATCGCCACCGATGCCGAATCCGCGCGCCGCATGACGGAAGCCGCCAAGCCGATGGTCGCCGACATCATGCGTGACCGCTTCAATGCACACGCACTCGCCATCGCGCCCTACCCGCCGCAGATCGTCTTCTGCAACGCCGAGGTGACCAGCCTTGCCGATCTCGAAGGCAAGAAGATTCGTGGCTCGGGTCGCATGACGTCGCTCTTCCTCGAAGCGCTCGGCGCCGAAGGCGTGACGATGGCGTTTTCGGAAGTGCCGGGCGCGCTCGAGCGCGGCGTGATCGACTGCGCGGTCACCGGCGCCGGTTCGGGCTATGCGTCGGGCTGGTTCGAATCCTCGACGCATCTCGTCAACCTGCCGCTCGGCGGATGGGATCCGGTCATCACCGCCGTCAATCTCGACGTCTGGGAAGGGCTCGACCCAGCCGTTCAAAGCTTTCTCACCGAACAGATCACGACCGAGTTCGAGGAAAAGGCATGGGCGGATGCCGGCGGCGCGCTGCAACGTGACATTGCCTGCCTGACCGGCGGCGATTGCGCTGCGGGCGAGGCCGCGTCGATGACGCTGGTCGAGCTTTCCGACGAAGACAAGGCGCGCGCCGTCGAAGTCCTGGAAGAGACCATCCTGCCCGACTGGGCGGAACGTGCCGGCGGCGACTGGGCCACGCGTTGGAACGAGAGCGTCGGCGCGGAATTCGACGTAACGATCGCGCAGTAACCCCGCGAAACGGAGGGCGACGTGATGTCTGGACAAAGGTCACTGGCGGGATTGGCGATGCACATCGCCGATCTTGTGAAAACACTCAACCGGTGGATCGCGCTCATCTGCGGCTTGGTCCTGATGATCACCGTCGTCCTCATCCTTTGCGAGGTGCTCGGCCGCCGCATTGCCTTCTTCCGCGTCGGCGGCGCCGACGAGATTGCAGGCTATGTGATGGCCGGCATCGCGACCTGGGGCTTTTCCTATGCGCTGGTCGAGCGCGCCCATGTGCGCATCGACATCGTTCATGCCAAACTGCCCGCTCCCGGCCGCGCCCTGCTGGACGTGATCGCGCTTGCGAGCGTGCTCTGCGTCGCCCTTCTCGTCGCCTACTATGCCTATGACGTCCTGACGAAATCGGTCGAGCGCGGATCGCGATCCAATACGCCGATGGCGATCCAGCTCTGGATTCCGCAGGTGATCTGGTTCGCCGGCTGGGCGTGGATGGCAGTCACCGCGACGATCATGCTGATCTGCACCGTCATCCTTGCCCTTGCGCGTCAGTGGAGCCTCGTCACGAACCTCACCGGCATTCCTTCCGAAACGGGAGAAGTGGCATGATCACCTATGTCGCGATCGGCCTTGCGGTCCTGCTGGCGCTGTCCATTCCGGTCGGTGCAGCGCTCTTCATCCTCGGCTTCGGCCTCGACGCGTTCTTCTCTCCTCTGCCGCTGATACGCGGCCTTGGGCAGATGGTCTATTCGTCCTCGGACAGCTTCCTTCTCATCGCCATTCCGCTCTTCGTTCTTCTCGGCGAGATCCTGGTGCGGGCGGGCATTGCCGAGCGCACCTATGCGACGCTCGACACCTGGTTCTCCTGGCTGCCGGGCGGCCTCGTCCACGCCAATATCGGCACCGCTACGATGTTCTCGGCAACGTCCGGTTCCTCGGTCGCCACGGCCGCGACCGTTGCGACCGTCGCCATGCCGCAGGCCGAAAAACAGGGCTACGATCCTAAGCTCTTCGCCGGCGCCATCGCGGCAGGGGGGACGTTGGGCATCATGCTACCGCCCTCGATCAACCTGATCGTCTACGGTTTCCTGACCCAGACATCGGTTCCTCAACTCTTCATGGCGGGCATCATTCCCGGTCTCCTGATGGCGCTGGGCTTCATGCTGATCACCGGCATCATCTGCAAGATCAAGCCGGAACTTGGTGGCCCCAGCCGTTCCTTCACCTGGCGCGAGCGGCTTGCCGGCCTTCCACATCTGATCCCGGTTCTCCTCGTCTTCGCGGTGATCATCGGCTCGATCTATCGCGGATGGGCGACGCCCACGGAAGCGGCTGCCATCGGTGTCGCCATGGCGCTTGTCATCGCAGCGTTTCATGGAGCGGTCACGATGGCCAATATGCGTGCCGCTCTCCTCGGCACGATCCGCACCACATCGATGGTGATGTTCGTCATCGTCGGCGCCTATTTTCTCAACTACGCGCTCGGTGCGACAGGGCTCGGCCGCCAATTGACGGCCTTTCTGAACGATCTGGGCCTCGGGCCCTACGGAATGCTGCTCGCCATCATCCTGATGTATATCGTGCTCGGCTTCTTCATCGAGACGCTGGCCCTGATGATCGCGACGATCCCCATCGTCGTGCCGATCATCGCCGGCCTCGGTTTCGACAAGGTCTGGTTCGGCATCCTCCTGATCGTGCTGATCGAAATGGCGCTCATCACACCGCCGGTCGGGCTGAACCTCTATGTCGTCCAGGGCGCCCGCAAGAACGGCAGGCTGAGCGAGGTCATGATCGGCGTGCTGCCCTTCGTGTTCGTCATGCTCCTGATGGTGGTTCTGCTCGTCGCATTCCCGAGCATCGCCCTGTTCTTCGCGCCGGCTTGACCGCATTCATCATCTTCCTGGAAAACACATGACCAACAGAATCGAATTCGACATCGCCGGCCACGGCAAGGCATCCATCGACATCAAACGCGGCATCATCGCCGGCTGGACCGGACGCAATGCCGATGCCGTCAACCATCACATCGCCGAATTGGAGGCGATCGGCGTGCCGCCGCCGAGCACCGTTCCGCTCTTCTACCGTGTCTCGGCCAGCCTGCTGACGACAGACGAAACGATCGAGACCGTCGACGCGACCTCATCCGGCGAAGCCGAGCCGGTTCTCGTCGATGACGGCACGCGGCTTTATCTCGGCCTCGGCTCCGACCACACGGACCGCGCGCTCGAAACCCATTCCGTCGCGCTTTCGAAGCAGATTTGCGCCAAGCCGGTCGCGTTCGCACTGTGGCCATTCGAGGAAGTCGCAGGCCATCTCGACGAGATCCGCATCCGCTCCTTCGTCCGCGACGACGCGAGTGCCGAATGGACGCCCTATCAGGACGGCAAGCTCGCCTCGATCCGTCCGCTGGGCGAACTGGTCGCGTCCTCGCCCGCCGCATCCGGCAAGCTGCGCCTTGCGGCCGGCACGGCCATGATGTGCGGCACATTTGCGGTTCTTTCGGGCGGCGTGCGTCCGTCGCGCTTCTTCCGCATGGAAATGATCGACGAGAGGCTGGGCCGGACGCTCGAGCACTGCTACGAGATGATCCCCCTGCCCGTCATTTCGTGAGGTTTTAATGACCGATATTTCGCCTGCCGGCGCCGAGGATCGCGCGCGCGCCGCCATCGATCGCGCGCTGGCGCTTGCGCCCGATAAGCGGGCGTCGATCTTCACCAGCTTCGATGCCGCGCGCATCATGGACGATGCCAGGGCGCTCGATGCGGACCCGGAGCGAAGCGCCAAGCCTTTGGCCGGCGTGCTGATCTCGGTCAAGGATCTGTTCGACGAGACCGGCATCATCACGACCGCCGGCTCGACCATTCTGGCGAATGGATCGGCGGCAATAAGGGATGCGGAGGCCGTCCGGCGACTGAAGGCTGCCGGCGCAATCGCCTTCGGGCGCACGACCATGTCCGAATTCGCCTATTCGGGCGTCGGGTTGAACCCGCATTTCGGCAATCCGTCCAATGCGCTCGATCCCGCGCGCATCACCGGCGGGTCGACGTCGGGCGGGGCCGTAACCGTTGCGCTCGGACTGGCCGACATGGCGCTCGGTTCGGATACGGGCGGTTCCGTGCGCATTCCTGCCACCCTCAATGGCCTGTCAGGTTTCAAGCCGACGCAGGCGTCAGTGCCGCTGGATGGTGCGTTTCCACTGTCCCAAACCTATGACAGCATCGGACCGCTGGCCCGAACGATCGGGGAATGCGCGGACGCCTATACCGTTTTGTCGCAAACGCAGCGCCCGGCAGCCGACACCGTCCGCAACCTTCGCATCGGCATTGCGCGCGGTCTTTTGACCGAAGGGCTCGACGAACAGGTCGCGCGCGATTTCGAGATCGCGCTGACGCGTCTTGCGGCCGCCGGTTTCGAATTTGAGGATGTGGACCTGCCCATGCTCGAAGGCTTCGGCGGCGTCAACCGCATCATCGTCGCCACCGAAGCGCACGCCATTCACAAGGACAGGCTCGGCGCGTTGGAAAAGGTGGGCGACAGACGCGTCCTGAGCCGCATCCGTGCCGCCGAAACATTTGGCGCGTCGGACTTAGCAGACGCCTATGCAAGGCGCCGGAACGCCGTCGCCGCCTTCGAAATCATGAAACGTGACTTCGATGCTTTCGTCATGCCGACCCTGCCCACAGTCGCGCCGCTCATCGCAGACGTCGAGGCCGATTTCGACAGGCTGAATGCCTTGATGCTGCGCAATCCATCCGCCGTGAACTTCCTCGACGGCTGCGCGGCGACACTGCCCATGCAAGATGACCAGAAACTCGCCACGGGGCTGACGATCTTCGCTCCCGGCGGGGCGGACTGGCGCGTGCTGGACATTGCCCGGCAGGCGCAAGACATTCTCGCCGCATGAGCGATGCCGGACAGTGGACGGAATTCGCGATCAGGGCTTCGTCCACGGCCTTGGTCGTCGTCTTCGTCGCCTGGATCGCCGCCCGGCTCGGCCCCACCATCGGCGGCGTCGTCATCGGCCTGCCGATCGTTCTTGCGCCGGGCTTTTTCTTCATGCTGCGCGAGCATTCAGTCGAGTTCGTCGTCGCCAGCGCGTCGGGGGCGATTCACTCGCTCGCTGCGACCCAGATATTCCTCGGCGCGTTCGTCCTCTCTTCCACCCGGCTTGGGGCGTTCGGCGCCACCGCCTGCGCGATTGCGGCATGGTGCGTGCTGGCCATACCGCTCGCCTTCGCACCACACGACCCGCTGGTCGGCACGGGCCTGTTCGCACTCACCACATTTCTCGCGCGCTCGATCGGCGGCCGCTTCATCGATCCCAATAAGCCCGCCTCCTCCTCGACCCGCTGGAGCCTGCTGGTCCTGCGCGCGGTCGCGGCGGGCATACTGGTCGGATGCGTGACCTTCGCCGCAACGCGCCTTGGCGCTTCACTTGCAGGAACGCTTCTGGCCTTTCCGATCGGCTTTTGCGTCATCCTGCTCTCGCTGCGGCTGGACCACGGCGCCGCGATTGCCGGGCAGACCGCTCACGCCGGCCTCGTCGGCGTCGTCAGCCTCGCCGGCTTTTGCCTGGCACTGGCGCTCGCCGGTGGAGTCTTGTCCCCATGGGGAGCCTTCGGAGCGGCGCTCGCGGCCTCACTCGCTATCACCATCGTCCTGATGGTCCTCGCGCAACGTCGGCGCGCATGATGGACGGCTTGCCTTGAAGCGTTGCCGATGAGCATTCTATCCGGAACTGGCATGGGGCGTGGGACACGGCGGATGGTTGATTTCAAGGGGCTCGAAACCTTCGTCTGGGTCGTCGCGCTCGGCAGCTTTCGCGGCGCGGCGCAAAAGCTCAACACCACCCAGCCGGCGATCTCGCACCGGATCGCGCAACTCGAGGACGAACTGGGCTTCAAGCTCCTGACGCGCGAAGCGCGCAACATCACGCCGACGGCGCGCGGACGGCAGGTGCTCGGCTATGCCGAGAAGATGATCGGAATGCGGGCCGAGATGCTCGCCGCACTTCGCGACACGGCGGCCATTCGCGGCATCATCAGACTGGGCGTCGCCGAGACGATCGTCCACACATGGCTGCCAGACTTCATCAAGGAGGTGAACCGCTGCTATCCGCATCTGTCGGTCGAGATCGAGGTCGATATCTCGCCCTCGCTGCGCGCGCGCCTCTTGGCCCAGGAAATCGACATCGCGTTCCTGCTCGGGCCCCTGACAGCGCCGCTCCTGCGCAATCGCCTGCTGTGCGAATATGCGGTCGGCTTCATTGCAAGCCCGTCAATGAAGGTTCCCAATCCCGCAGACATCCGCCAGCTCGCGACTTTCCCGATCATCACATTCGCACGCAAGACCCAGCCCTACGAACTGGTGAAATCGCTGTTCAACAGGCCGGACCTGCCGGCGATCAAACTGCACGCAAGCGCATCGATGGCAACGGTGGTCCATCTCGCATTGGAGGGCATCGGCGTTGCCGTCATCCCCTATCAACTCGTGAAGGAAGAACTGCATTCGGGCAGGCTGGAACTCATCCAGTCCGATGTGCGGATGCCGCAATTGTCCTTCTGTGCAAGCTGGCTCGAATCGCCCGATACGCTGGCGGTCGAACTGGTCGTCGACATCGCCGCCCGCGTGGCGCAAACGCAGTCGCTGCCGACTGCGGCTCCCTGATCGCCGGCCACCCGTTGCGGCTACCGGTCACGTCAACCAGCCGCCGAACTGCGCCCCGCGACATAGCCGAGCGCGATGGCCGTGAGAAGGCCGTTACCGGACAGGTAACCAGAAACATCCGGGCCGGAAACCCCGCACGCCGCGCCGCCGCCGGCGAAGAGATTGGGAAACGGCTTGCCTTCGGCAGAAAGAACCCGCGCTTCGCCATCGACCATCAGGCCGCCCTGCGTGTGGAACAGGGCACCCGTGACCTTCACCGCGTAGAGCGGCGCCTTGAGCGCCGGCCTGGTCGTGAAGTCGCGTCCGAACGCATCCGAGCCTTCGCCCGATTGCAATGTCGCCACCATGCGCAGCGTGTCGGAAAGCGCGCGCGGATCGACGCCGATCGCCCGCGCCAGATCGTCCAGGCTGTCGGCCTGCCGGATCGCGCCGGCCTGCATCGCGTCGCGATAGTCCGGAAAAGACCGCGCGAAATCGTGGATGCGCTGGTCGTAGAGGTTCCAGGCGACCCGGTCAGGCTGGTCGAGAACCTTGACGGCCTGCTCCGAATAGCCCGAATGCTCGTTGGAGAACCGCCGCCCGTCGACATTCACCTGGATGCCGCCCTCCATCATCAACGCCCAGGAAATCAGGATCTGATGCGGGTGGGCGAGCGAGCCGTGGCCCTGATAGCCGGAAAGATCGCGGATGTCGGCGCCGAGCGCTTCGCCCCACAGCACCGCATCGCCCTGGTTGCCGGCATGGCCGTAATATTGCGCATCCTCCAGTTCCGGGATGTGGCGCGCGACGAGGCCGGCATTGCCGCCATAGCCGTTGCAGGCGAGGATCAGCGCCGTGCAGGCCAGGTGCTCTTCGGCGCCGTCATTGCGCGCAATCCGCACGCCCCTGACGATTTCGCCATCGGCGAACAAGCCGGTCACATGCGCCCCCGTTGCGACCGGAACGCCCGCCGCATCCGCAGCCGTCGCCAGCCTTTGAAGCAGCGCCGCGCCGGTCTTTTCAGGCACCGCGTGCATCCGGTGGCGCGAATGGCCGGGATAGAGGAAATCGTCGAGCACGATCCATTCGAGACCGTGGCTGTCGGCCAGCCATTCGAGCGCCGGACCGATTGCCTCCGAAACCGTCGCGACGAGGCCGGCATCTGAGCGATTCTTCGTCTTCGCCTGAATATCGGCGGCGAGGCGTTCCGGCGTGTCGTCCTCGACCCCGATAGCACGCTGGAAGCGCGTCGCGGGCGCGGGAATGAAGCCGGACGACATCGATGTCGAGCCGGTCGGCTTCGTGTCACGTTCCAGAACCAGCACGTCGGCACCGGCCTCAACCGCGCGCAATGCGGCGACCAGCCCGCAGGCACCTGCGCCGATGATCGCCACGTCGACCTCTGCATCCGCGCGCATCGCAGACGCTGGCAGGACGGCGCTCATGCGCCTTGAACCATCCCGATCGCCTCGGCGACAGTTATGGCCTTCGTCACAGTCGACAGGTCGCGGATCGCGTTGTCGTGCGTGGCTTGAGAGAACGCACCGCAGCCGTCCAACAGGACGAAAGTGCGAAAGTCACGCACATGCGCGTCGCGCACCGTCGAGGCGACGCCCCCATTGGTGACGATGCCGCAGACGAACAGGGTCTCGATCCCGGCCTTCTTCAGCACGAATTCCATCCGCGATTGGAAGAAGGCCGAGTATGCCACCTTTTCGACCGTGAAATCGGCCGGCTGAAGGACATCGACCAGTTGATGGCCCCATGCGCCGGGCTGGAAATCGCCCTTTTTCAGAAACGGGCGCAGATCCTTCAGATGCGGCGAGATCATCGGCTTGCCGCCACGGCCCGGAACCAGCGTAAACTGCGTCGATATCACGAACCCGCCCTTGGCGCGCAAGACATCTGCCAACGGCTTCAGGCGCGCCGGCAGTTCGGCGATCATCGCCGCCGTCTGGCCGGCCCGGCCATAGGCGCCCTTCGGGTCGATAAAATCGTTCTGCAGATCGACGATCAGCAGCGCCGATCTCGTGACATCAATCGGTCCCGTCGCCATCACTTCGCCGCCCGCGAGATGACGACGTTTCCGAAGTCGTCCACGCTGCCCATAAGGCCAGGATCGACGAAGATCGTCGTGTCGGCCTGTTCGAGAATCGCGGGACCGGCAATTTCTGCACCGACCGGCAGAGCGAGCCGGTCATAGAGCGGCGTGTCGTGCCAGGCGCCTTCGGCATAGACCTTGCGGCTGCCGGTCAGGCACTGGTCGGCCGTCTTGTCGGTGACCGGCGCGAAGGCGCCCATGTCGAAGACGGGGCGCCGACCGACGACCGCGACGCGGTAGTTCATGACGCGCATCGGAATGCCTGCCAGAAGCCGCCCGAAGGCCGATCGGTAAGCCGCCTCGAACGCATCGCGGATCACATCGACCGTCAGATCGCCCGCCGGCATGTCGAGCGGCACGGAGACCGTGTGCGTCTGACCGAGATAGAGCATGTCGAGTTCGAAGATGCGGTCGACGCGCTCGAAGAAGACGCCAGCAGCCTTGAGGAGCTCGGCCGTCTCGTCGCTGACCTTCTTCATCTCGGCGCCGAGCGACGAGGCATCGAGCCCGTCAAGCAGGCGGTTGACCGTCTGCACGCGGTCGTGGCGCATGTCCGCGACGACGCAGCCAAGCGCAGATGTGACGCCCGGAAAGCGCGGCACCAGCGCCGAGTTGAGCCCCACCTCCTTGATCAGCGCGCCGGTATGGAGTGCGCCGCCGCCGCCGAAGGGCATGGCGGCGAAGTCGGCCGGATCGTGCCCGCGCTCGATCGAGACGAGCCGGATCGCGCCGGCCATCCTGGCGTTTGCGATCTTCAAAATCGCTTCGGCCGCTTCCTCGACGGAAAGGCCCAGCGGACCCGCCACATGGGTTTCGATCGCGCGCCGCGCGGCCTCGACGTCGAGACGCGCCAGCTTGCCGCCGATCGGCCGGTCGGCATTGATGCGGCCGAGGACGACATTGGCGTCGGTGACGGTCGGGCGGTCATTGCCGAGACCGTAGCAGACGGGACCGGGATCGGAGCTGGCCGATTCCGGCCCGACTTGCAATATCCCGCCATTGTCGATGCCGGCGATGGAACCGCCGCCCGCGCCGATGGTCGAAATCTCGATCATCGGCGTGCGCACGACGAGACCGAAATCGATGGCGGTCTGCGAGGCGAGCGCGCTTTGCCCGTCGGCGACCAGCGAGACGTCGAAGGACGTGCCGCCCATGTCGCAGGTGATCACGTTCGGGAAGCCTGCGGCTTTCGCAATCGCCTGCGCGGCCATGACGCCCGCGGCCGGACCGGACAGAGCCGTGCGGACCGGGAAGCGTTTGGCGGTGTCGATGGCCATCACCCCGCCATTCGACTGGACGATCAGGATGTCGCCGGCAAAGCCGCGCGCCTTCAGTGTCTTTTCCAGACGTTCGAGATAGGACGAGACGACGGGCTGGAGATAGGCATTGAGCGCCGCTGTCGACAGCCGCTCGAATTCGCGGATTTCCGGCACGATCTCGGTCGCCGCCGTCACGTAACCGTTCGGCCAGACGGCGCGGACGGCTTCGACCGCCTGCCGCTCGTTGGCGTCGTTCGCGTAACCGTTGACGAAGAAGATGCAGACGGCGTCGCAACCGGCGGCGCGCAGTTGTTCGGCCTGCGCGCGAACCTCGTCGTCATTGACCGCTTCGCGCACCGTGCCGTCGGCCAGCACGCGCTCGCTCACTTCCAGGCGATGCTCGCGGCTTATGACGGGTGCGTACTGCCCCCACAGACCCCATGTCGTCGGCCGGTCACGGCGGCGCATCTCGATCACGTCGCGAAAGCCGCGCGTGGTGATGATGCCCGTCCGCGCGCCCTTGCGCTCCAGAAGCGCGTTGGTGCCGACCGTGGTGCCATGGACGACCGTCGCGATCTCGGAGAAATCCGCTACGATGCGGGAAATGCCTTCGGCAAAGCCCTTCGACTGGTCGCCGCGCGTCGACGGGATCTTGGTCGTCTGCACGGTGTGGTCGATCTGGTCGTAGACGAAGATGTCGGTGAAGGTTCCACCGACATCGACGCCGATTACATAGCGCTTTCCGCTCATGCCGCCGCATCCTTCTTCAATCCGTGGCCGTAGTCGCGGTCGGCCGCTTCGCGCGTAACGTAGCCGAGCGCGATGTCGCGCTCGATCTTCGCCGGGTCGCGCTCGGAGGTCGGGCCATATCCGCCGCCGCCGGGCGTCTCCAACCGCACCTTCTGGCCACGCTTCAGCTTGATGCCGACCATCTTGGAGGCCATCGGCGGGCGGTGCTCGCCATCGGCCTGCTCATAGGAAAAGCGGTTCAGCACGGCGTCGCCGCCACCGGCGACACCCTTCGGCGCAAAGCGTCCGCGCTCGCCGAACAGAAACACGTCGGCATTTTCTTCCAGCAATTCGAGCTCGTAGATCGCGCCGAGGCCGCCACGGCTCTTGCCAGGACCACCCGAGTCGGGGCGCAAAGCCCATTGCGTGAACATGACCGGATAGGCCGCTTCCAGGATTTCGAGCGGCGGGATCGTCGCGGTCGAAATCGGCGCGTTGCCGTGGTTCAGCCCGTCACCTTCCGGATGGCCGCCATGGCCGCCGCCGAAGAAGGAGAACATCACCCAGCGCTGCCTGTCCGTGCCGCGATAGCCTGCCAGCGACAGTGCGTTGATCGTGCCATAGGCGCAGCCGTTCGAGCGCTCCGGTGCGATCTTCGCGATCGCCTGGAATACGACGTCGATCAGGCGCAGGATCGTCTCTGTGTAGCCGCCCACCGGCTTGGGCGCGACGACCGACAGGAGGCTGTCCTCTGGAATGACGAAGTCGACCGGCTCGAGCACGCCGGCATTGGCCGGCACGTCGCCGAATACGTGTTTCAGGGCGACATAGCAGGCGGCGATCGTCGTCGCGCGGGAGATGTTGACCGGCCCGGCGCAGGCGGGAGACGAGCGCGAGAAGTCCATCACCATGCGGCCGTTCGCGATCGTCAGGTCGAGCGCGATGGTCAGCGGTTCGTCGACGATGCCGTCATTGTCGAGGTAATCTTCGGCCGAAATCGTGCCCTGCGGCAGTTTGTCGATCTCGGCGCGCATCAGCATCGCCGCGCGCGCCTTGAGTTCGCCGAGCGCGCCAGACACCGTCTCGTCGCCATATTCGGACAGAAGTTCGTTCATCCGCTTGACGCCGAGGTCGAGCGCGTTGATCTGGCCGTTCAGATCGCCGAAGAGCGAGTTCGGCAGACGCGAGTTGGAGGACAGGATGTCGATCACGTCCTGGCGAAGTTCGCCCTCGTCGTAGAGCTTTACCGGCGGGATCAGCATTCCCTCCTGGAAGCTTTCGGTCGCGACCGGATTGTAGTTGCCCGGCACATTGCCGCCGACATCGTGCCAGTGGCCAACCGAGGCGAGGTAGCAGAACACCTCGCCATTGCGAAACAGCGGGCGCACGAGCCGGAAATCGGACAGATGCGTGCCGCCGGCATAGGGATCGTTGAAGATCCACACATCGCCTTCCTTCGGGCCACCGCTCTTCGCCGCCTTCTCGATCACCGCCTTGACCGCAAAGGCCATGACGCCGACGAAGATCGGCAGGCCGGACTTGCCCTGCACCATCGTGTCGCCGGTCTTTGCGTCATAGATGCCGTGCGAGGCGTCATGCGCCTCGGCGATGATCGGATTGAAGGCCGAGCGGAAGAGCGTCGCGTCCATCTCGTCGGCGATCTGTTCCAGACGCCCCTTGAGGATCGCCAGAAGGACGGGATCGATCATGGAATGAACCTCTTTTCGTCATAGGCATTGCCGGTTTCGAGCAAATCTTCGGTGCCGACGACGGCGTTGATGCCGGCAAAATCATACATCCGGTCGCGGAAGGCCGCATTGGAGCCCGACTTGAGCAGGCTGTCGAAATAGGCGCGGCTGATCCTGGCCACCGCGCGCGTCAGGCCACCGGGGAAGATCACCAGCGAGAAGCCGAGCTCTTCGAGATCCTTGGCCGTCATCGGCGGCGTCTTTCCGCCTTCCACCATGTTCGCCATCAATGGCACGCGGTCGCCAAGGGTGGCGACAATCTGCTTCATCTCGTCGAGCGAGCGCGGCGCCTCGACGAACACCATGTCGGCGCCCGCTTCCGCATAGGCCGCGGCACGATCGAGCCCGGCCTGGAACCCGTCCACGCCGACCGCATCGGTGCGGGCGATGACGACGAAATCGTCGGCCGACCGCGCATCGGTCGCCGCCTTGATCTTGCCGATCATCTCGCCGGTCGAGACCAGCGACTTTCCATTGAGATGCCCGCAGCGCTTGGGCATCGTCTGGTCTTCGAGCTGGATCGCCGCCGCGCCCATGCGCTCGAAAGAACGGACAGTGCGTTGCACGTTGAGCGCGTTACCGAAGCCGGTGTCGCCATCGACGATCAGCGGCAGTTCGACGCGGTCGCAGATGACTGCGACGGTATCTGCGACCTCGCTCATCGAGACCAACCCGATGTCGGGACGGCCGAAGCGCGTATAGGCAAGCGAGGCGCCGGAGAGATAGATGGCTTCCGCGCCGGCCTGTGCGGCGATCAGTGCCGACAGGCCGTCATAGACACCGGGCGCGACGATGATGCCTTCGTCGCCGAGGCGCGCTTTGAGGCGCTTCATTATTGTTCTCCTCGGTTTGCGCGCTCGCGCGCGAAGCGTTTTTCGAGATGCGGCACCAATCCGCCATCGGCGATCATCTCGATCAGAAAATCAGGCAAAGGCTGTAGTTCGATCGTCCCGCTTGCGGTCGTTAGCCGGCTGTTTCGAACGTCGAGTTCGATGCCGTCGCCAGCCTCTATCCCGGCGATCTCGTCGCCGCCGACGAAGACCGGGAGGCCGAGATTTATGGCGTTTCGCTGGAAGATGCCGGCAAAGGATCGCGCGACGATGCCGGCGACGCCCAGATGCTTGAGCGCCTGCGCGGCCTGCTCGCGCGAGGAACCCGTGCCGAAATTTTTGCCCGCGACGATCACGTCGCCCGGCTTCACCGACGATGCGAATTCGGGATCGACGGCTTCGAGGCAATGCTGCGCCAGCACCTCGATCCCGCCGCCCATATACTGACCCGGCGCGAGCGCGTCGGTGTCGATGTCGCTGCCGAAGACGAAAGCCCGGTTCATGTCGCATCTCCGAATTCGCGCGGGTCGGCGATGCGTCCGGCGATCGCCGAGGCGGCGACCGTATAGGGCGATCCGAGATAGACCTTGGAGGATTTCGCGCCCATGCGGCCCTTGAAGTTGCGCGCCGTCGTCGAGATGCAGGTCACATCCTCGCCGAGCCGCGCCGAGCCATAGCCGGCGCAAATGCCGCAGGCATTCGGGAGAACCTTGGCGCCGGCATCCTCCAGCACCTTCATGATGCCGTCGCGCTCCGCGCGCTCCTGGTCGCGCTTCGATGACGGCGCGACGAGAAGCTCGACGCCCTTGGCCAGCGTGTGACCGTGAATGATGTCAGCCGCGGCTTTCAGGTCGACATATTTCGCGCCGGTGCAAGCACCGATATAGGCGACGTCGATGCCGGTCGGCTCGTAGTCGCTTATGCCCGCCGAATTGGCCGGCGAATGAGGCGCAGCGACCTGCGGCTCCAGCGTCGCGGCGTTGAAGCGGTGCGTTTCGACGACGACCGCGCCCTCGTCGCTCTGCCAGTCGGTCGCATCGGGGAGGTCGTTCGCGCCCTGTTCGGCAAGCCAGTCAATCGTCGTTGCGTCCGGCGCGATCAACCCGGCCTGCGCGCCGAGTTCCGCGGCCATGTTCGACATGGTCATGCGCTCCTGCATCGACAGCGCGCGCACCGTCTCGCCGGCATATTCGATTGCCTGGTAGCGCCCGCCATCCATGCCGAGCCTGCCGCACATGGCGAGGATCATGTCCTTGGCCATCAGATGGTGCCCAAGCGCGCCCGACCATTCGATGCGGATCGTCTCGGGCACTTTCAGCCAGATCTCGCCGGTGGCGAGTACGCCCGCCATCTCGGTTGCGCCGACGCCGAACATATAGGCGCCGAAC
This sequence comes from Mesorhizobium sp. YIM 152430, assembly GCF_029210365.1. Lineage (GTDB taxonomy): Bacteria > Pseudomonadota > Alphaproteobacteria > Rhizobiales > Rhizobiaceae > Aliihoeflea. The sequence goes on along the minus strand of NZ_JARGES010000018.1, from coordinate 294,839 downwards.
GCGCCGCCGGTCGGCGAATGGCTGTCGCCGCCGACCACGAGCATTCCCGGTTTGAGATGGCCACGCTCGGGCAGGACAACATGACAGATGCCCTCGCCGTCATAAAAAGATACGCCCTTTTCCTGCGCCCATGCGCGGGTAAGCGCCAAAATCGCCGCGCCCTCCTCCGTGTCGCCGGGTACGTAGTGGTCCGAGATCAGCACGACCTTCTTTTTGTCGAACAGACCGACGCCGAGCCGCTTAAGGATCGGCTCGACCCGGCGCGGACCGCCGGAATCGTGGATCATCGCGAGGTCGACCTTCGTCGTCACCACCTCGCCCGGCGTGACCGTCGCGCGGCCGGCGGCGCGGGCGATGATCTTTTCGGCAAGCGTCATCGCGCGGGGCATGGTCATATCCCCAGATAGGAGCGCTGGAGGTTCGGATCATCCATGAGCGTCGCCGCCGGACCGGATAGGCTGATCGCGCCGTTTTCCAAGACGTAGCCGGTGGTCGCGATCTCCAGCGACTGCGCGACGTTCTGTTCGACCAGCAGGATCGTCAGCCCCTCCTCGTTCAGTCGCTTGATGAGATGGAACATCTCTTCGACCAGAAGCGGCGAGAGGCCGAGCGACGGCTCGTCGAGGATCAGGAGTTCCGGCTCGGCCATCATGCCCCGTCCGATCGCCAGCATCTGCTGCTCGCCGCCCGAAAGCGTGCCAGCTTTCTGCTCGAACCGCTCCTTCAGGCGCGGGAAGATGGCGACGACCATGTCGATATTGGCGTCGCGATTGTCTCGCGCGCGGCGATAGGAACCTAGGATCAGGTTTTCCTTCACCGTCATGTTCGGAAAGATCAGTCGCCCTTCCGGCACCAGGCTCATGCCGGCGTCGACGACGCTCACCGCCCCGATGCCGGTGATGTCCTTGCCCTTGAATGCGACCTTTCCGGCCCAAGGTCGGATCAGTCCAGAGAGCACCGCGTTGAACGTGGTCTTGCCGACGCCGTTCGAGCCCAGAAGCGCGACGATGTCGCCGCGCCCGATGGTCAGGTCGACGCCGCGCAGAACTTCGACGGCGCCATAGCCGGCGCGCAGGCCCGTGACCTCGAGAATCGCTTGCCCGCTCATGCCGGCACCTGCGCCGACTGGCCCTTCAGGCGCGCGGCCATGCCCGGCCCGAGATAGGCTTCGATGACCGCCTGGTCGGCCGCGACAGCGCGCGGCTCGCCCTCGGCGATCAGCCGGCCCTGGTTAAGCACGAAGGTGTATTCCGAAAGGCTCATCACCGCCTGCATCACATGCTCGATCAGGAGAATGGTCACGCCCGAATCGCGCACCGCGCGGATGACCGGGATGACGTCGCGGATCTCGCTCGGATTGAGCCCGGCAAGAACTTCGTCGAAAAGAACGAGCTTGGGGTCGGTCGCCAGAGCGCGGGCGACTTCGAGGCGCTTGCGGCCGGCGACGGTCAGGTCTGCGGCGTCCTGATCGAGCCGGTCGCCCAGCCCCACCATTTCAGCCACTTCCCGCGCGCGGTCGAGTGCATCGCGGCGCGAGGCATGACGCAGATGCGCGCCGACGGCGATGTTCTCGCGCACCGTCTGGCCTGCGAAGGGCTGGACGATCTGGAAGGTGCGCACCATGCCGGCGCGGGCGATCTCGCTCGGCTTCACGCCCAGAATGTCATTACCCGCAAACGTCACCGTGCCGCTGTCCGGTTTGTGGAAGCCGGTGATGAGCGCGAAAAGCGTCGTCTTGCCGGCGCCGTTGGGACCGATCAGCGAAACGAGACTGCCTTCGGAGATCTTCATCGACACATTGTCGACCGCCCTCAGCCCGCCGAAGGATTTGGAGATTCCGTTGATCTCAAGCATTGGCCGGCCTCCATCTCGAGAGGACGCGACCGGCGACGGAGAAGATGCTGATCAGCCCGCGCGGCAGGAACATGACGATGACGATCAGCAGCACGCCGTAAATGGCCAGTGCCACGCCAGGCACGTCGCCGATATTGTGGCGCGTGACCTCGGACAGGGTGTGGATCACTGCGGCACCGATCAGCGGGCCGAACAGCGTTCCCATGCCGCCGATGATCGGCACCAGCAGGGATTCGATCGAGATCGCCGCGCCATAGGCGATCAGCGGATCGAGATAGAGGTAGAACTGGGCATAGAAGACACCGGCGAGCCCGGAGAAGAAGCCGGACAGGGCGACCGCACCCATCTTGGTCCTGAACACGTCGACGCCGAGCGCGCGCGCCGCATCCTCATTGTCGCGCACCGCCATCAGCCAGGCGCCGAAGCGCGAGCGGCCGATCCACCAGACGGTGAGGAAACAGACCAGGCACAGCGTCCAGATCAGCCAGAAATAGCCGCGATTGTCGGCGAACTGCATGTTGGCGAGGTTGCGTTCGAGCGGGATCAGGATTCCGACGCCGCCGCCGGTGAAGCCGACCGAGTTTGACAGGATGCGCAGCACCTCGGCGAAGGCGAGCGTCACCAGCGCGAAATAGGAGCCGCGCAGCCCGTAGCGGAACGAGGCGAAGCCGACGAAAAGCGCGACGCCCATGGCGAGCAGCCCGCCCGCGATCATGCCGAGCCACGGATTGGTGCCGAACTGGATTTGCAGCACCGCCACCGTATAGGCGCCGGTGCCGAAGAAGGCCGCGTGGCCGAAGGAGAACTGGCCGCCATAGCCGCCGAGAATGTTCCACGCCTGGCCGAGCAGCGTGATGTAGAGGATCGCGATCACCGTGTTCAGCGCCGAAGGCGAGACGATCCAGAAGGGACAGGTGGCGATCAGCCCGAAGATGACGAGCAGCGCGGCGAGTTGCCTGGTGTTGACCATCCGCCCGCCTCAGACCTTGTGGCCCAGAAGTCCCGTCGGCCGGAACATCAGGATCAGGATGAAAATGGCGAAGATGCCGAACTGGCCGAGGCTGTCGCCAAGGAACAATCCGCCCATGGCTTCGACGACGCCGATGACGAGCCCGCCGATCATGGCGCCGACGAAGGAGCCCATGCCGCCGAGCACGACCGTCGTGAAGGCGATCAGCACGAAGCCGTAGCCGACCTGCGGGTTGACATAGTAGCTCGGCATCAAGAGGCACGCCGCGACGCCTAGGCAGGCGACGCCGATGCCGAAGCTCATGGCGAAAACGTGGTCGACGTCGATGCCGACGAGGCGCGCACCCTTGCGCTCTTTGGCGAGCGCGCGGATGGCGCGGCCGAGATCGGTCTTCGACATGAACGCCCAGAGCAGCGCCGCCGTCACCAGCGCGCCGAAGAAGGCGACGACCTTGGCGACCGGGACGAAGGCGCCGGCGAACTCGACCACCTCGAAGGAATAGGGCGTCTCGATGGTGCGGGTGTCCGAACGGAAGAAATAGAGCGCCATGTTCTCGATGATGATCGAGAGGCCGAGCGTGACCAGCAGGATGTTCTCGTCACGACCATGGCTGGCGCGGCCGATGATCCCGCGCTGGAGCGCGTAGCCGATGGCGAACATTGCCGGCGGCACGATCAGCAGCGCGACATAGGGGTCGATGCCGAACAGTCGGTTCAGAAAGAAGACGCCGTAAAGCGCCATCATCAGCATCGCGCCATGGGCGAAATTGATGATGTGGAGGACGCCGTAAATCAGCGTCAGCCCGAGCGCGACCAGCGCATAGAGCGCGCCGGTCGTCAGCCCGTTGATCAGAGATGGTATGAGGATGACCGGATCGACCATGAAGCGACCTGTGCTGGGGCGCGGGGTCGGCTCCCGCGCCCGTTTCGTTCAAGCGATGTCAGCCGGTGTCAGGCCGGAACGGGGAAGATCGCCTCTGCCGAAGCGAATTCTTCGGGCAGGATAACCTGGATCTCGCCACCCTGGACCTGCGTGTTCACCGCCTGCGCGCCCATGTTCTGGCCGTTCTCGATCACCGTCGGGCCGTAGGGCATACCGTGATTGTCCCAGGTCGAGGCGTTCAGGGCCTCGATGATCGCCTCGTTCTCGGTCGATCCGGCGCGCTCGATCGCATCGGCGAGGAAGGCGACCGCGTTGTAGGCCAGGAAGATCTCGTAGGTGTAGAACAGCCCCTTTTCCTCGGCGGCCGCGCGACGCTGCACGGCGACCTCCGAATTGGGGTCGTACCAGTGGTTGCAGTCCATGATGTTTTCGGCCGCATCCGGGAATTCCTGGACGAATTGCAGGTTCGAGGCAGCGCCGCCAAGTACCGAATAGATGCCCTTGGCCGCGATGCGCTGCTGGCGCAGCGTGCGGGCGAGGAGGACGTATTCATTGTAGTAGTTGGCCGGAATGATCAGGTCCGGCTGGAGCGAGCGGAGTTGAAGCGCGATGTTGGTGAAGTCGCGCGTCGGGTTGGCGTGGCGGATGACTTCCAGCACCTCGATGCCGATATTCGGCAGTTCCTTGGCCAGAAGTTCGGCCGTGCCGGTGCCGAACAGCGATTCCTCGTGGATGATGACGGCGGTCTTGGCGTCGCCATTGGCATTGATTGCCTTCAGCGCCTCGACGGCCGAATTCGCCACCGAGCCGAAGCCGGGCGCGAAGCGGAACGTGTTTTCGAGATTGCGCTGGATGATGTTGTCGGCGACGCCGACATCGACGATGTGCGGCGTCATGGTCTTGGCCGCTTCCTGCGAGGTGGCGAGCGAGATCGCCGACGAATAGCCGGCGATGATGCCGGTCGCCCCACCTTCGATGAGCCGCGCCGTCTCGGAGGCGCCGAGCTCGGGACGGCCCTGGCTGTCGGCCAGCATCGCCTCGAGCTTGGCGCCGTTCATCGACTGGATGCCGCCGGCGGCGTTGATGTCCGCGATCGCCATCTCGGCGCCCACGCGGCACTGTGTTCCGGAGAACGAGACGAAGCCGGTCACCGGATGGACCAGCCCGAGGCGGATCGCCTCGGGCTCCTGGGCGCGCAGAACGGCCGGAAAACCGGTCACCAAAGCAGCAGTTCCTGCTCCCGCCAGAAACTGCCTGCGTTTGATGGGCGTATGGATAAGCGTCTTCATGTCAGTTCCTCTCTTTTCTTATGATTGGATCACTTCTCGTTCGACCGGCCGGAGGAACCCGGACCGAGCGACTGCCACTGCATTCCCTCGCGCCGGCGCACGCGTTTCAGATTCATCTCGAACTGGTACTTGTCGGGCCGGTAGAGCACGCGAATGAATTCGACCGGCCTGTCGTCGACGTCCCGCACGATGCGCCGGACGTCGATCAGCGGCGAGCCGGCATGGATGGCGAGCGCGCGCGCGACTTCCGGCTCGGCCAGGGTCGCCGTAACGCTCTGGCGCGCGTCGGCCACCTTGACGCCATGCCGCTCCATCAGCGTCAGGAGCGGGAAACTTCCCATCTCGTCGCGATCGAACGAGCGTCCGATGTCCTCCGGCACGTAGGTGACGAGATGCGACATCGGTTCGCCATCAAGCGAGCGCACGCGCACGGTTCGCTGGACGATCGTGCCCTGTGCGACGAGCAAGGCTTCGGCCACCTCCGACAGGGCGGGCACGTAATCGAATTCCAGCACCTCGACATCGGTCGCGACGCCCATCAGCGAGATGTTCTCCAGCCAGCCCTCGACGGATGTCTTGACCGTGGGCGCAGGCGGCGCGTCCGAAACGCGCGTGCCCCGGCCGCGCTCGCGCACCGCAAGGCCGGCATCGGCAAGCTCGTTCAGCGCGCGCTTGGCCGTTATGCGCGAGACGTCGAAACGCTCGGCCAGTTCCTGTTCGCCGGGCAGCGCCGCGCCGGGACGAAGCTCACCGGAGAATATCTGGTTGCGCAGTATGATCAGGATCTGGTGGTAGAGCGGCACGCGCGACGTCGGGTCGATCAGCGTCCGCCGCGGCGCGCCCGCGCGCCCTGTCTGCACATTCGGCTCCCGGTCCATATCACGCACGAATTCCGTCACACCGCTTCCCGCTTTGCTTCCGACACCGGAAGAGCGGTGCCGTTGCGTCATTTGACTAATGATATAACAATATACCATTATAGCAAGCAAGATTCGACATCATCAGGAGCCGGGACATGCCGATCATTCGCGGAACGTTGATCCGGGGCTATGGCGCCGATGTTCGCCGACGCCTTGCCGAGCGCCTGACGGACGCGGTCGCCGCGACGATCCACGCCCCTCTCAATGCGATCACAGTGGTGTTCGACGAAGTCGACGACGGCAGCTACATGCGCGGACGCGCACCACGCTCACCCGGCGCGGCGGTGCGGCCGGCCGGCGAAATCGTGGCCGATTTCCTGCGCCTGATGGAGGCGCGCGATCTTCACGCCGCGCGAGGGTATTTGAGCCCGGACTTCGAGATGGTGTTTCCCGGCAAGGCGAACGGCACGGCGATGACCAGCCTGGACGATCTGGTCGCGTTCTCCGCCTCGCGCTACCGCTTCGTGCGCAAGTCCATCGCCTTGGTCGACGAGAGCCATTCGGGCACGGTAACGACCGTTTTCGTTTCGGGAACGCTCCATGGCGAATGGCTCGACGGCACGCCCTTCGCCGACATCCGGTTCATCGACCGTTTCGAGGTCGAGGCCGAGAAGATCCGTCGGCAGGACGTCTGGAACGATCTTGCGGCGGCAGGTGCGACGGCCTGAACAAGCAGGATCGCACCCCGGCCGGTCAGCCGAGCACCTCGCGCACGGCTTCGCTCGTCTTCGCGACGATCTCGTCGGCCTCCCCGCGCGTCAGGCACAGCGGCGGCGCAAAGCCGAGAATGTCGCCCTGCGGCATCGCGCGGGCAATCACGCCGCGCTTCAACAGTGCTGCCGCGACCGATGGCCCGACCTTCTTCGCCGGATCGAATAAGGCGCGTTTCTCGCGATCCTCGACGAACTCGACCGCACACAGCATTCCCTCGCCGCGCACGTCGCCGACATGGGCGTGGCCGCCAACCGCCTTGCGCATCTCGGCGTTGAGATAGGCGCCCGTCTCGCCGGCATTCCTCACCAACCCGAGACTGTCGATCAGCTTCAGATTGGCGACGCCCGCCGCCGCGCCGATCGGGTGCGCCGAATAGGTCCAGCCATGGCCGATCGGGCCGTTCTCGTCCGTTCCGCGGGCCAGAACGTCCCAGACCTTTTGCGAGATGATCGAGCCCGACAACGGCGCATAGGCCGAGGTCAGGCCCTTGGCGATGGTGATCACGTCGGCCTCGATGCCGTAATGGTCGGAGCCGAACATCGTCCCGAGCCGCCCGAAGCCGGTGACGACCTCGTCGGCGATCAGCAGGATGTCGTGCTTGCGCAACACCGTCTGTATTGCCTGCCAGTAACCGGGCGGCGGCGGCACGATGCCGCCCGTCCCAAGGATCGGCTCGCCGATGAAGGCGGCAATGGTATCGGCGCCTTCGCGCGCGATCATCGCTTCCAGTTCGTTGACGCAATGGGCGACGAAGTCGGCCTCGCTCATCGCGGCGTCCGGCCGGCGGAAATAATAGGGCGCCTCGGTGTGGACGATGCGCTCCAGCGGCAGGTCGAACTTGTCGTGGAAGAGTTTCAGGCCCGTCAGCGAACCCGTCACCAGCCCCGAACCGTGATAGCCGCGCCAGCGCGAGATGATCTTCTTCTTTTCGGGCCGGCCAAGAATGTTGTTGTAATACCAGACGAGCTTGATGTTGGTCTCGTTGGCGTCCGAGCCGCCAAGGCCGAAATAGACTTTCGACATGTTCTTCGGCGCGCGCTCCAGCACCATCCGGGCGAGCGTGATCGAGGCTTCCGTGCCGTGGCCGACATAGGCATGGTAATAGGCGAGTTCTTTTGCCTGGGCCGCGATCGCCTCGGCGATTTCCGGGCGGCCATAGCCGACATTGACGCAGTAGAGCCCGGCAAACGCGTCGAGCAGGCGATTGCCGTCGCGGTCCTCGATATGGACGCCCTTGCCGCCGGTCACGATCCGGTTCGACGCCTCGCCTCGCTCATGCTGGCCAAGATGGGTCGACGGGTGGAACAAATGTGCGCGGTCCCACTGGTCGAGCATGTCGTTCTTCAGCATCGGGCGTCTCCTTGAAATTCGGGTGGCTTCGTTATGGACCACCTACCGGGAATAAGAAAACCCTTGTGCCAATGATCCGTCACGGATGGTCGCAATGCAGCTCGTATCGCGGCTGCGGTTCCTATGGCGCCAGCGACACTTCCGCCTTGCGCATTGCGTGATGCCGAATGTCGACCCCCTCCGTTCCCGCCACGGACAGCGACCGTCGCTTGTGGGTTCGATTGCCAAACTGGTTTTAGATTGGTATGGGACCAATCATGGACCGCACCATCGTTTCCGACATTTGCGCTTCCGAAGCAGGCCCAACCTATCGACGCCTCGCAGATGCGTTGGCGGCCGCCATCCGCAATGGCGACCATCCCTCGGGCACAGCCTTGCCGACCGAACGGAACCTTGCCAGCCAACTCGGCCTCGCGCGGGTCACGGTGCGGTCCGCCTATGCCGAACTCGCCCGCCTCGGCCTCATAGAAATCCGGCCGGGCAGCGGCGCCTATGTGCGCCAGCCCCTGATCGAGCAGGCGTTGTGGCGGCTGTCCTCATTCACCGAAGACATGGCTGTGCGGGGGCTCGTCGCCGGCACGAGGCTGCTGCGCCAGGAAATCAGCACTGCCTCGCAGGCGGAGCGAACGGCGCTTGGCATCGACGGCTCCGTCGCCATCGTGCGGCTCGAGCGGCTGCGTCTTGCTGACGATCAGCCGCTCGCCATCGAAACGGCTGCCGTTCCCGCCGACATCTTCGGCACGGATATTCCCGCGCTCCGGCAAGACTCGCTCTATTCCCATCTCGGCGACCGGGGCTTCCGCCCGATGCGGGCGCGGCAAAGATTGCGCGCGATTTCGCTTGAACCGGCCGTCGCAGCCCTGCTCGGAGTGCAGACGGGCTCTCCCGCGCTTCTGATCGAGCGCGTATCGTTTCTCGCCGATGGCCGGCCGGTCGAATTCACACGCTCGCACTATCGCGGCGACGCCTACGACTTCATCGCGGAACTCGACGCCAATGGAGGCGCTGCATGATCGCGACGCAAATGCTTGCAGAAGCGGCCGATGCCGCCGAAGCGATCCGGCGTCTTCGCACGCGAGAGCGGACGAGGATCGCCGAAATCGCCAAGCTCTTCGCCACACATCGCGGGCCCGTCACCGTCGCGGCGCGCGGCTCTTCCGACCACGCGGTCACGGCCTTCAAATACGCCTTCGAGATTGCAACCGGCCGACCGGTCGCTTCGCTCGGACCGTCGATCGCCTCGGTGTACCGCTCTCCGCTTACGCTGCCTTCAGGCGTTCACCTCACCGTCTCGCAATCCGGCGCAAGCCCGGACATCATCGCCTTGCAAGAAGCGGCCGCGGCCGGTGGAGCTGCGACCATCGCGATCGTCAATGACGCCGCGAGTCCTTTGGCGCGCTCGGCCGGTATCGTTCTTCCCATCCATGCGGGGCTGGAAAAGAGCGTTGCGGCGACGAAAACCTTCGTCGCTTCGGCCGCCGGGCTTTATTCGCTGGTCGCTGCCATCACCGAGGATCGCGCGCTCGAAGCCGGCCTCGACGCCTTGCCGGATGCACTCGAACGCAGCTTCAAGGTCGAGATCAGGGAACTCGTCGACGCCCTTGCCGGAACGCGATCCCTCTTCGTCACGGGCCGGGGGCCGGCCTACGGCATTGCCCTTGAAGCGGCGCTGAAGGCGAAAGAGACGGCAGGCATTCATGCCGAGGCCTTCTCGACGGCCGAACTCATGCATGGGCCGCTGCAACTCGTCGAACCTGGATTTCCCGTCGTCGCGCTGGTCGTCGACGATGCCGCGCGACAGGGCAATGCAGAGGCGCTTCAACGTCTTGCCGCGCTTGGCGGCATGGTCCTTCCGCTATCGACCACCCCAATGCCGGGCGGCGGTGGCGCGCCTTCCACGGGCCATGCAATCACCGACACGCTGGTCCTGGCGCTCCTCTGGTATCGCACGATCGAAGCGGTCGCGCGTGGGCGGGGGCTCGATCCCGATCGCCCTGCCAATCTGCGCAAGGTGACGGAGACGACATGACCCTTTCCCATGCCTTCTGCGGCGCACGGATTTTCGATGGCCAACGCTTCCATGACAATGCGCATCTGGTCGTTCGCGATGGCCGGATCATCGCCATCAGGGACGGCTCGCCGCCCGCCGGCATTCGGCGCATCGAGCTCGATGGCGGCATCCTTTCGCCGGGCTTCATCGACGTTCAGGTCAATGGCGGCGGGGGCGTCATGCTCAACGACGCTCCGTCGCCCATTGCGATGGCGCGGATCGCGGCGGCCCACCGGGCTTTCGGCACGACGGCGCTCCTGCCCACACTGATCACCGACAGCGCGGACGTCACCGCGAAAGCGCTGGCCGCGGCCGGGCAAGCGGCAGGCCAGCCCGGCATCATCGGGCTGCATCTCGAAGGCCCGCATCTCGATCCGGCGCGAAAGGGCGCCCATCTCGAAAAGTTCATGCGGCCGCTCGATGGTGCGGACGTTGCCGCCTACATTGCAGCCGCGCCCAAAGTCGGTCGGCTCCTCGTCACGCTGGCCGCCAACCAGGCGACTGTATCCCAGGTGCGGCAGCTCGCCGATGCAGGCGTCATCGTTTCAATCGGCCACAGCGACTGCTCGGCCGATGAGGCGGACGCGTTTTTCGATGCCGGCGCACGCGGCGCCACGCATCTTTTCAATGCAATGAGCGGTCTTTCGCATCGCGAGCCGGGGCTCGTCGGGGCGGTCCTGGCGCGAAGCGACGCATGGGCCGGGATCATTGCGGACGGCCAGCACATCGACCCGCGCGCGATTGCGATCGCCCTCGCCGCCAAAAGCGGTCCCGGCCGCATTTTTCTCGTCACCGATGCGATGGCACTCGTCGGCAGCGATGCTGACCGCTTCGACCTCAACGGCCGCACGATCACCCGCGATGCATCAGGCTATTGCCCTCGCCTTTTGCTGCCCGACGGAACATTGGCCGGATCGGACATAGACATGGCCTCGTCGGTTCGCTTTCTCGTCGAGAAGGTGCGCATTCCGCCGGAGGACGCGCTGCGTCGGGCGACGGCCGATCCTGCCGACTTTTTGAGACTGGGCAACGAGCGTGGCCGGCTGGCGGCAGGCGCGCGCGCCGATCTCGTCCATCTTGGCGACGACCTCACGGTCCGACGCACCTGGCTGGGCGAAGAGCTGTGAGCGCGCCCTTCTTCATCGGGCTCGATGCCGGAACGTCGCTGACCAAAGCTGCGATCTTCGATCTTTCCGGCGTCCAGGTGGGCGAGGCACAAGCGCGCACGACGCTTTACCGCCCGCATTTCGGCTGGAGCGAACTCGATCCCGACGAGGCCTGGGAGGCAACGACGGACGTTCTTGGGCGTGTCGTCGCCAACAGCGGTATCGATCCGTCGGATATTGCCGGCATCGGCCTGTCGGCCGCCATGGTCGGTGCCTGGATCGTCGACGGTGACGGCAAGGCTTTGCGGCCCGGCATCACGTGGGAGGACAGCCGCGCGCAGCCGCTCATCGAGGCGCATATGGCGCGCGACCCCCAATTCATGTCGCGGATCTTCAATTCTTCGGGCTCGGTGATGCAGCAGGGCTGCACCCTGCCCGTGCTCGCCTGGCTGGCGCAGAACGAGCCGGCGGTGCTCGATGCGGCCCGCTACGTGTTCAGCTACAAGGACTATCTGCGGTTCAGGTTGACGGGGCTTGCGGCGACGGACCGGTCGGAAGCCTCGGTCATCCCCGGCTCTGCGGCAACCCGAACCCGCAGCGCCGAGATGATCTCCCTGTTCGGCCTCGAAGCGCAAGCGCACCTTCTGCCTCCGATACGCGATTCCGAAACCTTCATCGGCGGCCTGTCGGCAATCGCCGCGCGGCATATCGGCCTGCCCGAAGGCCTTCCGGTCTGCGTGGGTGCCGGCGACGTCGCGGCGACCGTCATCGGTGCGGGCGGATTGGCCGCCGGCACCGCCACCGCCGTTCTCGGCACGACCTGCATGGTGGGCGTCGTCCATGACAGGCCGGTCTTCGCGCCCTCCGATCTGGGACTTCTGTTCACCTTGCCCGGCGAACGCTGGTATCGCGCGATGGTCAACGTCGCCGGCACGCTCAATCTCGACTGGGCCTTTTGCGCGCTTGCACCGGATCTCGCCGCACGGCCCGACCGGTTCGAACTCGCCTCGCAGATGCTGCTGGATACGCCCGAAGGCGCACACGGCCTGACCTATCTGCCCTATCTTTCCGAAAGCGGCATCATCGCGCCGCGCGTCGATCCGATTGCCCGCGCGCAGTTCGTCGGCCTCACCCCCCGGCATGACCGCGCATTGCTGTTCCGCGCCGTCTTCGAAGGCGTCGCGTTTGCCATGCGCGATCTTTTCGATCTGCTCGATTTCAGCGGTGACCGCGTATTGCTGACAGGCGGTGGCGCTCAGAACAGTCTGTGGACGCAGATGATCTGCGACCTGATCGGCACGCCGGTCGAGGTTCCGCACGGATCGCAGTTCGGCGCCAGGGGTGCCGCCCTGTTGGCGGCCACGGCTGCGGGACAGTTCGCGACGATCAATTCGGCTTCAGCGACCGTTGCGGGAAAGGGCCGTCTCTTCGAACCCGACCGGGCGAGCGCTGCGCGTCTGGCTCCTGCGCTGGCCCGTTATCGGGAAGCAAGAGACCGCCTGCTCGGGATCACTTGACTTAACGTTCGATCCGCGTCAGTCTCAACTGGTATATACCAATATGCGGGTGGCCTATACCATTCCGGAGACGCCATGCAGGACGCGCCGCTCTATCTCAGGATCGCCGACGAACTCGAAGCGGAAATCGTTTCAGGTGCGCTTGCGACCGGCTCCAAGATCAAGTCTGAACGCGCCTTGTCCGAAAAGCTCGGCGTCAGCCGCATGACCGCGCGCCAGGCGTTGCAGCATCTTCTCGCCAAGGGGCTCGTCGAAACGCGTACCGGACAGGGCACTTTCGTGGGGACGCCGAGGATCGAGCAGCGGCTCGAAACTCTGTCCGGCTTCAGCGATGAGATGGCCCGTCAGGGACGCCGCGTGTCGAGCGTGGTGATCGCTTCGGACACACGCCATCCCGACGAGCCTTCCGCGCGTGCATTGTCGATCGCGGTCACGCGCAAGGTTCATCGGCTGGCGCGCGTTCGGTTTGCAGATGGCGTTCCGGTGGCCCTCGAGACAACCGATATATGCGCCAGCAGGGCGCCCGGACTTCTGGAGATTGCGGATTTCGGCAAGGCGTCGCTTTACCGGATATTGACCTCCCATTTCAGCATCGTGCCCACGACCGCCGCGCAGACATTGACCGCCGGCCTCGCCGACCATGCCACCGCCCGCACCTTGCAGACCGACATCGGTTCGCCCGTCCTGAAACTGACGCGGTTGACGCGCGACCAGAACGGCGACGCTTTCGAATTCGTTCGGTCCACCTATCGCGGCGACTATTTCGTCATGAAGGTCGATCTTTCCCTTGGAGCGAGCATATCCGCATGACGATCGCCGACGCCTATTTCTCCGATCTCATCTCCCGCCTGGGCTCGCTCAGGTCGTCGCTCGCCGAGCCGATTGCGCGCGCCGAGGATGCGATCGTCGAAACGGTGCGCCGGGACGGCAGGGTCTACGTGTTCGGAACCGGACATTCCCACATGCTGGCCGAGGAAGTGCATTTCCGCGCCGGGGGCCTGGCGCTGACCGTGCCGATTCTTGCCGGTCCGACCATGCTCCATGGCGGGGCCGTCGCCGGGACGGCCTATGAACGGATGGAGGGAATCGTCGGCCCGATCCTCGACAGATATGCGATCGGTGCGGAGGACGTGCTTTTCGTTTCGTCGAATTCGGGAGTCAATGCCGCCCCGCTCGAGGCTGCGCGGATCGGCAAGGCCCGAGGCGCAACCGTCATCGCCATCACCTCCGTCGACTATTCGACCGCTGCCGCCAAGGGCGCCGAGCGTCTGGCGGACATTGCGGACATCGTGCTCGACAATGGCGCTCCTCCCGGCGACGCCGTGCTCTCGATCGCCGGAAGCGGTCTCAAGGTCGGGCCGGTGTCCACAGCCATCGGCGTGACGATCATCAATGCAATCATGGCAAGCGTCGCTGCCCGGCTGGCTCCGGCCGGAGACGCTCCCATCTACCTCAGCGCCAACATGCCGGGCGCCAAGGAAATCAACGAGGAACTGGTCGCGCGGTTTCGGCCCCGAAACCCGCACCTTTAGAGGACTACGTCAATGGGGTCGTCAAACGAGAAGAAAGGGAACAGGAGATGAGGACCATTTTGAAAATCGCGCTCGGCGCCGCCACGATGCTGACGCCCGCCGCCGCTCTTGCCCAGGAAACGGTACGCCTGACGCTTTGGCATATGGAACAGCCGCCGCACCGCGTCGAGCGAATCCAGGAACTGATCGATGCATTCAACGCGGCCAATCCCGACATCGTGGTTTCGCAGGAACCGCAGAACTGGGGTGAGGTCTACGCCAAGGCACCGGCAGCGCTGGCCGCCGGCCAGGGTCCTGATCTTCTCTTCGCCATTCCCGATTTCACACCGATTCTCAAGGACATCGGTGCGCTGACGTCGGTCGCCGATTTCGTCGAGGAACTCGACGGCAAACACGACTTCATCGACACCGCCGTCGAAGCCTATTCCTACGACGGCGGGGTTTGGGCCGTTCCACTCTACAACATGGCCATGAACCTCTGGTACCGCAAAAGCGTGCTTGAAGAGGCGGGGGTCGAGGTTCCGCAGACCTGGGAGGAATGGCGCGCAGCGGCCGAAGCGCTCTCCAGGGACGGCGTGTCGGGCATGGGCCTGCCGGCCAACAAACAACTCTATACCGACCAGACCGTCTATTCGGTGATGGTCAATGGCGGTGCGACCGAGATCTACAACGAGGACGGCACGCTGCGCTTCGACAATCCTGAAACGGTTGCCGCCTATGAATTCTACACCAACCTGCACCAATTCTCGCCGGCCGATTCGGCGTCCTGGACATGGGGCGAGGCGGAAGCCTGCTTCTCTGCGCAAAGCTGCGCCATGGTCATGCAGTTCTCGGTGATCTCCACCTACGACACGCAGGCAGAGGGCGATGCCGAGGATCTCGGCGTGGCGGCCATCCCCTCCAAGGATGGCGAAGACCACAACACCATCTCCTATGCCAATGCCGTCATGCTGCTGTCGAGTGACGAAGCCAGGATGGAAGCATCGAAGAAGTTCGTCTCCTTCCTGCTCGAGCCGGAAAATTACGGTCGCTTCCTCAACATGGAGCCGGGCCTTTTCATGCCGGTGACGGCCGACGGCGCGCAAGCCGAGAGCTTCTGGTCCGATCCGATGGTGGAGAAGTATCGCGAGCAGATCGAGACCGTCATCGAGAACTCGCAAAACGGCCGTCTCTTCGGCTTCACGAGCGGCCTGACCTTTCCTTCCATAGCCGCGATCTCGGCGCAGAACATCATCGCCGAGACCTTGCAGTCGATCGTCGTCAACGGCCAGCCCGCCGCAGAGGCCGTCGCTGCCGGCCAGGCGCGCATGGAAGAGGTTGCCCGTTAGGGCGGCGCTGGAGAAAGAAAGCCGGATGCAGCAGTCGAAAGCCCTCGCCTTCGCGCTCGTCGCTCCGGCTCTTCTCTTCCTTGGCGCAACGCTCGGATGGCCGCTTGTGCAGGCCATCCAGCTTTCTTTGCAGGACGTGCGCGTCATCGGCTCGCCGGGCAGTTTCGTCGGACTCGACAACTATGCGCGCATTCTCTCCGGCCCCGCCTTCTGGAATGCCACGGGATTGAGCATCGTCTGGGTGGTTGCCAATGCGATCGTCCAGACCATCCTCGCCCTCGTCGCCGCCATCATCCTGAACGAGAAGTTTCCCGGCGTGCGCATCGCGCGAAGCTGGATCATCCTGACCTGGATCGTGCCTACGGTCGTCGTCGTCGTCATCTGGCGCTGGCTGTTCTCGACCTCCGGCGGGATGATCAACCCGCTTCTCATCCAGATGGGAATCCTGGAGCGCCCGGTCGGCTTCTTCGCCACGCCGTGGACCGCGATGGCGACATTGGTCTTCATCAATTCATGGCGCTGGTTCCCGTTCATCGCGCTGATGATGCTCGCCGGCCTGACGCGGATTCCCGACGACCTCTACGAAGCCGCCCGTCTCGACGGCGCCAATGCCTGGATGCGGTTTTGTCGCATCACATGGCCGCTGCTGGCGCCGACCCTCGGTGTGCTTGCCGTCATCGGAACCCTGCTGTCATTTAACGTGTTCGACATCATCTGGCTCCTGACCAGCGGTGGACCGGCCGGAGGCTCGCGCACCCTTCCCGTGCTCATCTACGAGACCGCGTTCAAGGGGTACCGCCTGTCGGAGGCGGCGACGATCTCCGTCATGACGACGATATTCCTGATGGCATTCGCCGTCATTGCCACGCGCGCACTCGACAGGACCGATCGATGAGGCGGTCCCTGTCGCTCAACGCCCTTCTCGGCGCAAGCCTCGCCTTCTTCACGGCTCTGATCGGCCTGCCCTTCTGGTGGGTCGTGTCCGGCTCGATCAAGCTGCCGCAGGAAATCATCTCGCGCTTACCGACGATGTTCCCGCAAAGCTTCACACCGCAGCACTACCAGAAGCTCTTCCAGGCGTCGGACTATCCGGTCTATCTCATCAACAGCCTGATCGTGGCGACCAGTACGACGCTCGTCACGCTCGTTCTGGCGATACCGGCGGCCTATGCCTTCTTCCGCCTGACGTTTCCCGCCCGCGGTGTCCTCTATCGGTCGATCCTGCTCGCCTATGCGTTTCCGTCCATCGTCGTGCTTATCCCGCTGTTCGGCCTTTTCGCCAAGGTCGGGCTCGTCGACCGGCTGCCCTCGCTGATCATCGTCAATGTCGCCTTCGCGTTGCCGTTTTCCATCTGGATGCTGCGCTCCTTCCTTGCAGGCGTGCCCAAGGAGATCGAGGAGGCGGCGGTCATCGACGGTGCGTCCACCCTGAAAATCTTGCGCCGGATCATGATCCCGCTCATCGCCCCCGGCATTGCCGCAGTCGGCATCTACGCCTTCGTGACCGCATGGACCGAATATGTCTTTGCCTCCGTATTGATCCTCTCGGATGCGAAACGCACGCTGCCGGTCGGCTTTTCCGGGATCATCGGACAATATCAGATCGACTGGGGCCTGCTGCTGGCGGGTGCCACGGTCGCCATCGTCCCTGTCGTCGCTCTTTTTGCACTGATCGGGCGCGGCTTCGTCAGCGGCCTGACTGAAGGCGCGGTGAAATAGGAGCCCGAATGGCTGAACTCGTTCTCACCGACCTGCATAAATCCTTCGGCGCCACCGAAGTCATACGCGGCGTCTCGCTCGAGGCGTCGAGCGGCGAGTTCATCGTTTTCGTCGGCCCGTCCGGCTGTGGAAAGTCAACCCTCCTGCGCATGATCGCCGGCCTCGAGGAAACGACTGCCGGCAAGATATCGATCGATGATCGCGATGTGACGAAAGTCGATCCCGCCAAGCGGGGGATTGCAATGGTGTTTCAGACCTACGCGCTCTACCCGCATATGAGCGTGGCTGAAAATATGGGGTTCGGCCTCGAAATGTCGGGCATGGGCAAGGCCGAACGTATGGCGAAGGTGCGCCAGGCAGCGGCAAGTCTTCACCTCACCGACTACCTGGATCGCAAGCCCAAGCAGCTTTCCGGCGGGCAACGCCAGCGCGTGGCCATCGGACGGGCGATCGTGCGCGACCCCAAGGTTTTTCTGTTCGACGAACCGCTCTCCAATCTCGACGCCGAACTGCGGGTCAAGATGCGTCTCGAGATCGCCAGGCTCCATAAGGATCTCGGCGCGACGATGGTCTATGTCACCCATGATCAGGTGGAGGCCATGACGCTCGCCGACAAGATCGTCGTCCTGCGCGACGGGCTGGTCGAGCAGATCGGCCGGCCGCTCGAACTCTACGAGAATCCTGACAACGTCTTCGTTGCCGGATTCATCGGCTCGCCGCGCATGAATTTTTTCCCAGCGACAGTGACCGGACGGCAGGAGAACCACTTCGTCGTCGATATCCCTGCACTGCGCCTGAGCGGCGTACCCGTTCGTGCGCGAGCGATGCCCGAAGACCGGCCCGAAACAATCACGATCGGCATCCGGCCCGAGCATCTGTCGGAAGCCGCCGGTTCCGGGTTCAGCGTTCGCGTCGTCTGCCAGGCGATGGAACGTCTCGGCTCGGTTTCATACCTCCACGCCTCGCTGACCGAGGAAACGCAGATCACCGCCGAACTGCGCGACGCTCGCGACGTGCAACCTGGCGATGCGTTCGAATTGTTCATCGAGCCGTCACGGATTTTCGCTTTCGATGCCGCTGGTGCGCGCCTGTGAACCGCACGACGTCCGCCGCCCCTCCCGGCCAAGACCAATCCACGATTGTCGGCCAGGGCCAGCCCATGTATGGGAAGCGCTGACCATCTTCGGCAACCCGCGTGCCGGACGGCAGAATGAACGAGGCCCTATCGGGACAGTTCAGTCGAGCGCCGGTCGAGCATCGCGCGTCTTGCCAAATCCGTTCTGGAAGTGAAGGCGTCCAAGGCGCCTCAGACTAGGAGTGCCCGTGAAAGTCATGACCATCGTGGGCACGAGGCCCGAAATCATCCGTCTGTCACGGGTCATCGAGAAATTCGACACGTTCTTCGATCACACGCTGGTTCATACCGGGCAGAACTACGATTACGAACTGAACGAGATTTTCTTCAATCAACTGCGCATCCGCCGACCGGACATGTTTCTGGAAGCGGCAGGCGCCACCGGCGCGGAGACGGTCGGCAAGGTGATCATCGCCGCCGACAAGGCGCTCGAGACCCATCGGCCGGACGCAGTCCTGCTTCTGGGCGACACCAATAGCTGCCTGGCCGCCATCTCGGCCAAGCGTCGCAAGATTCCCGTCTTTCATATGGAAGCGGGCAATCGCTGTTTCGATTTCCGCGTTCCCGAGGAGATCAACCGCCGGATCGTCGACAATGTCGCGGACATCAACCTCACCTACAGCCAGATCGCCCGGCAGTATCTTCTGCGCGAGGGCTTTCCGCCCGAGCAGGTGATCGTCACCGGGAGCCCGATGCGCGAAGTCATCGAGCATTATGCGGCGGACATCGAGCAGTCGACCATCGTTGCCGACCTCGGTCTCGCCGAGAACGAGTTCTTCGTTCTCAGCTCGCACCGCGAGGAGAACGTCGATTCTCCGGACCGGCTGGAAAAGCTGCTCGACATCCTCAACGAGCTTGCCACGCGCTACGGCCTTCCCGTCATCGTCTCCACGCACCCGCGCACGCGCGCGCGGCTCGACGGGCTGGGCCGCGAATGTCACGATCTGGTGCGCTTCGAAAAGCCGTTCGGCTTTCTCGACTACGTCAAGCTGCAACAGAGCGCGCGGGCCGTCCTTTCGGACAGCGGAACGATCACCGAGGAAAGCGCGATCCTCAATTTCCCCGCGCTGAACCTGCGCGAGATGCATGAACGGCCGGAGGGGTTCGAGGAAGGGTCCGTGATGATGGTCGGACTCGATGCGACGCGCGTCGTCGAGGCGCTGGAAATCCTCGCGTCACAGCCGCGCGGCACGACGCGCCTGTTGCGCCTGCCGGCCGACTACGCCCCGGCCAACGTCTCGGACAAGATGGTGCGCATCGTCCAGAGCTATACCGATTACGTCAACCGCAGGGTCTGGCGGCGTCCGTAAGCGCCGCCAGCCGTACATCCGCTCATCAATCCGGAATGAAGAGCAGCGAGAAAAGGACGTTGCCTGAATTCGCGGCGCCCGGCGAAGCGACCATCTTGAGGCACCACCGCTCCTGCGCGTTGAACTGCACTTCGTTGATCGCATCGACGCCCTGATTGGATCCGGCCGGGATGGTCGTCGTCAATGCGGTATCGGAAAACAGCTTTTGCAGCGTGAAGGTCCAGCTTTCGCCGATGCCGGGCGAGCCGCCCGTCACGCAGGTCAGTGCGCGAAAGCGGCCGGCCACGGGAACCGGGACGTAGACCGCCGGCTGGCCGCTGCCATTCAGGCCCGGCGTCAGAAAGCGCGTCTGGCCGGCCGAAACGCTGGAGCCGCTGTTGCCCATGATCGGCATGGCGATGCCGCCCGCCCCCTTCGGGAACGTCACGCGGCCGCTCGATCCCTCCACGCGCATGGCCTCGGTCCATTGCTCGCCATCCGCGCTGGTCTTGAGAGCGAAGCCCCCCGCGCCTGCAAGGCCGATTTCCGCACGGCCCGAATAGGCTTCCTGGAACAGGATGCTGGCCGTGTCGGGCGCGGATGCCTTGTTGAGGACGAGTCGGTGACCTGCGCCGTCATGGTCGAAGAGCGAGCCGGCGGATTTGAGGGCGAGCCGGTTGACCGCGTCGGCGGACGCATTGATGCCAAGCTGGCCGAGCGGCCCGTCGAGGGCATCGGAAAGCGCGATCCAGCCCGCCGCCGCGCGGGCGATGAACCGGTCCTCATCTTCAACGAAGGCCAGCCAGCCCTGGCGCGGCGTCAGGAAGGACCATCCGCCGTCCTGGCGAACCGCGATGCGCCCCGCCTGCCCCGCCCAGGAGCCGGCGGCGCCATCGGCAACGAGAAACCTTTCCCCTTCGACGCTTTGCGCTGGCGGCGCGTCGAGACTGCGCGAAGCGAGCGAAAGCTGCACACAGGCATCAAGCCGCCGCAATGCCTCATTATGGGTGACGTGCTTCTGTGCCTGGGAGGGCAGGATGTAGGGAAGTTCGAGATGGGTGGACTGCATGGTGTGGCTCCGGTTGGGGGAGCCAAGGGTAACTGGATCTCTCAGCGAGGGGATAAAATTCCTTTCGCTGTTAAAGCAGGGGCAACGTAGCCAACACTAGCGATCTTTGCACCTACGTCGTATATGGAGCCTGGTGCAGCGGCTGGCACTGTGAATGGAGATTTCGACTGATGAAGGAATTAGACGCTGGTTCAAGCTCCACGACAGACGGCAGTATCAGCCTTTTGGAACTCGCCGATATCATCTATGCAAAGCGCATTTTTATTGTTCTTGGCTTGATCGCAGGCTGCATCGCATTTGCTGTGGTTTACTACTCCCGTAGTGATGTTCCACCAACAACGCGTATAGAGATTTCCATTTACGGGCCAGGCGCCCCATCCACCATTGGCACATCAATCGCAGAGCAAGCATCATTTGCACTTGCCGGTGCAGGCATCGAAAATGTCAAGCACAATGGATTGCTTGTAACCATCGAACCATCCCGTCAAAGTGATGCTGCAATTATCGATAACATTATGAAAAACGTGGTCAGCTCGATTGATGAACAAGAACTCCAGACTTTTCGGTATCTTGAGGGCATTTCTAAAGATGATGATGCAATTCCACACCTTGCCAGTCTTCACTCATACCTGAAGGGTCGTGAACTTGGATTGCGAGAGCTATACAGCATTAGGTCGACTTCGATTGCCCGCCAAGGGCATTCACTCATGCTTCCGGCCATATCCATGCTTGTTTTTATCGGCCTTGGCGTCATTCTTGCATTCGTCAGCAGCTTCATTGACGCTTGGCGAAACCACTCCCGCATAAGGTAAATTTTCACAGATTATGGATAAAATTTTAGTACATTCGACAAGACGTGTTTTTGAAGCACGATTTCAAATCGCAGCCGCTTCGGGATACATATTTTCTGGCCTGCTTGGTTTCTTTGCATCACTTTGGCTGAACCAGATTTATCGGTTTGGCGACCAAGTTCCGTATACAAATTTCTATAATGCCATCGCCGAACTGTCGCTGCTTGACTCATATCGTGCGCAATATTTTCACCTGACAAGCAATGAACCTGCCTTCACCTTAGTTATGTGGATAGGAGCAAATATAGGTGTATCGAAAATAATTTGGGTATCGTTTTTCAATACTATTCTAATAGTTTTAATTTTAAAAATTCTAAAAAAATATCATGCAAATATATTTGTAATAATACTTTTATTTACTAATTTTTATTTTTTAGTTGCCCTTACAGGCGCTGAACGCTTAAAGTTTGCCTATATTCTTATGATAGCGGCAGCCCTTTCCAAAACTTACTGGCGCTGGATTTTTGCCTTCCTAGCTCCGGCGTTTCATGCGCAGTCGCTGATATACTTTTGTTCCTATCTATTATCTCGCACCTTTGAGCGAACCCCATATTTTTCATTTAATAACAGGTTTGACGTGAAAATCGCAGTTTACGCTTTGGCATTTTCAGTATTTTCTTTTATTTTAATTTCATTTTTATTTTATACTTATGTAGAAACTATATTATATAAAATAAATTATTATTTTGAAAACAACGTTTTCCGACCTTTTTCGATCTTGAATTTCTTTCTACTGTTTTTGCTTGGAATTTTAATTAGTCGACGCAAGATGCGCTTAATCGGATTCTTTGTTCCGGTTGCCATTGTTATGGCTATAGTTGGGCCCGATCGTGTAAATATGATTGCTTATACGGTATTTTTCTATGCACTTTTAACAGACAACAGAATAAATCATCCGCTTGCACTATTGCCAATGATTTATCTAAGCTTCAAATCCATAGGTTTTATAAATAATGTAATCACATACGGCGAGGGTTTTCCTATAATATAAACTACATATATTCAGGAAGAAAACCGTCGCTGCATCTCTCGCTGCGCATCTTCGACATTCTTGAATGTACCCAGCACGGCCTTCCCTCCACTGGCAGAAGGGCGAGTCAAACGTTTTGCTTTGGCGACCGCGTTCAAGACGAATGCGCGCGCGATTTCGGCTCCGATGCCGACCTTTCTCACATCCAAGCCGGGATGTCGCGACGCACTTTCGATGGCAGCCGCGATCTGGGGTTGATACTCGCGATGTTTGAGTAGACAAAGGGCATATAACCGATTCAGGTTGAAGTGGGACATATGATCGGGGCTGGTACGTCGAAGCGTCTCCCACGCAGCATTGGCCCAAACCGTTTCAACACTGAAAAACTTCGGGATGACATCGTCCCATTCGACATTCTTGAAAGCTGCCATGTGGGGGTCTGTCTTGAAGTCGCCCTTGTGCTTGTTGAGAGCGCTGCGTCCCGTGTTGCTGCCCCCCGACGCCCCCGGAAGCGTGAACGGAAAGTCCCAGGTGCAGTACCGGTCGAGTTCCAGGGAAAGCGAAACCGCCGCCGAAGCATCAGGACTGGTCCCATAGAAGAATTGGCCGTTTCGAAGACGGATGCGTTCGATCACCTCACGTCGGACCAACCCATGATAGAGCTTTGGCAGCCCATCCGTCCCTTGAAACGCATTGCGCAACCCCGCATCTAACGAGCGGGAGGTGTTGTGTGACCTGATATCGGCACTGTACTTCCCAAGATAGAGGCGCCCTGCATGTGCGTCACCGAAAAAAATGGTTCGGAAATCCGGCCATGAGTAGTTGGCCGACAAGATCGGCACGAGGCTATCCACGTTCTGCTCGCGCGCGATTTCTACTGCCTTGGTGATGGCAGGCAACACGGTGTCGTCATCGCCGATCAGGCACACAAACTCGCCTTTGGCATAAGCCAGTGCGGCTTCGTGATTGCCGGTCATCGACAATCGTTCTGCATGATGAACATATGTCAGGCGGTCGTCATTGAGCGTACTGGCGAACTGCTTCAGTTCGCAGCCGTCGTTCGACGTATCGTGGAAAACGACTTGAACACCACGATCGTTTATGGCGAGCAGGCTTTGCAAACAACTGATCGCGTATTTCGAGCGATTATGCGTTGGCACCAGAATTGATACGGCGAACTGATTTTTCATCGAAACTTCCAGAAAATCTTGTAATCGACGCAAAAACTAAATCACTTACTGGCATAGAACCAGAACTCTGCCTATTGCGTTCGTTGGAACTTATGTCTATTTAGCGGTGCATTTGGTGTAATGTCATGACAATTTTCGTAACGAACCGCTTTTTCCTGCCCGGCTATGAGGCCGGTGGACCCATTGTATCCCTTAGCAATCTGTTCGCAGCCTTGGGCAGTGAAATCGACTTTCGGCTGGTGACAACGGATCGGGATATCCGCGACACAGAACCTTATCCCTCTATCCAGCCCGGCGTGTGGGCAGATCTTGGCGATGCCTCCGTCCTCTATCTCGCGTCTCGCGAGGTTTCTCAAGAGAGGATCCATGGGATCGTCCACGATACGACGCCTGAGGCCATCTATCTCAACAGCTTCTTCGACACGCTGTTCACCGCGCGCGTCCTTCTTGCCCGGCGGCTTAGCCGCCTGCCACCCGCACGCCTGATCCTCGCGCCACGCGGCGAATTTTCCGCCGGGGCGCTGGCCTTGAAGGCGCCGCGCAAGCGCGCCTATATCGCCGCGTTGAAAGCCGGCGGTCTTTTGCGAAACATCGAATGGCACGCCTCCACCTCGCATGAGGCCGAGGAAATCGAGGCGGCGCTGGGAAAGGCGACGGCCGGGCGCATCCATGTTGCACCCGATCTCGGCGCCTTGCCGAACCCGAATGACTTGTCTAACTGGCAGCCGCGTAATCCCGGCGCGCCATTGCGCGTGTGTTTTCTCGCGCGCGTGTCGCCGATGAAAAACCTTGCCGGTGCGGTACGTTCGCTCGCGAAGATGAAGACGCCTGCCGTCTTCACGCTTTACGGCCCCAAGGAAGACGCGGCCTATTGGGCCGAATGCCGGCGCGCCATAGGCGACCTGCCTTCGCATATCACCTTCGAGGACGGCGGCGTTCTCACGCGTGACCGGATATATGGGGCGCTCGCGCAGCACGACGTCTTCTTTCTTCCTACCCTCGGCGAGAATTACGGTCATGTGATTCCCGAGGCGCTTTCGGTCGGCCTGCCGGTCGTCATCAGCGACCGCACGCCCTGGCGTGGTCTGGCGGCCAAGGGCGTGGGCTATGACGGTCCGCTCGACGAGGACGCCTTTGCCGCCGAGCTCGACCGTCTCGCCGGTCTCGACGCGGACGCCATGACGGATATGCGCAGCGCGTGTCGAGATTATGCGCAGGCTGTCCTCACCGACCCGGCAGCGATCGAGGCAAACCGAAAACTGTTTCTCCGCTGATGAATCAGGCCGGCCCGCTCGCCCTGAGCTTTGCGAGGCGGTCAACCACGGCCGGCTCGCGCAGGAGGATAATGGCGGCAGCCGCCGACAGTCCGGCCAGCCCTGCGGCGCGGATTGCGGGGCTTTCGACCAGACATAGAGCCGCCGCGACAAAAGTGAGCATCGCAAGGCCGCCGAACCGGGCCGGCACGACCGCACTCCAGCCCGCCTCGAGCACGAACCGGCTGGCTGCAAACATCGCCACCGTATCGATGACGATGCGCGCAAGCCAGGCCAGAGCGGCGCCAACCGGGCCGTACATGCTCGTCGCCCACCACAGGATCGCAAGGAACGGCACAACTTCCGCGAGATGGATCATCGCCGTCCATTTCGGGCGTTCCGCGCTCTGGATCAATGTGAAGGGGATCGTTGCCAAGGCATTGAACACCACCCCCAGCGCGAAAATCTGCAGCAGAAGCGCGCTGTTGGCTGCGAACTCGGCGTCGATCCAGAGGCCGAGGATTTCGTGCGCGAAGATGGCGAGTGCGGCGCAGACGGGCAGAAGACTGAGCGCAAGCGCCGTTACGCTCTGACGGAACAGCGCCGTCCCGGAGGCCACGTCCCGCGCCATCTGGGCGGCGAATGTGGGAAAGAGCACCGCCGTCAACGCGCCAGGCACGATCCAAAGCTTCGTCACGATCTCATAAGGCGTCGCGTAATACGCCACCGCCGTCGCCGACACCAGCGCGCCGATGATGAAACGGTCCGCATAACCCATCAGCGGGCTGATCGTGTTCGACACGGTCAGCCATCCGCCTATGGAAAAAAGCGGCTTGACGAAATCCGTGCGGAACCGGAACGCGCCGCAATCGGGCGGCAGGAGCCGCATGGCGAACCAGGCGTGGGCGAACAACCCCGCATACCGGCCCGCCACCAGTATCCATGCGATGACATCGAGGCGCGGCTCGCCAAGCCAGACCGCGAGGAGCGGCCCCAGAAAAGTGTAGATGCCCATGGGCAGCCGGATCAGATTGACGATGCCGAATGCATGGCGCGCCTCCAGCATTCCCCGAAATCCGGATGTCAGCGTGATCGCGGGGATCGCTATCCCCATGGCCATCAACGCCGCGACGGCCTCCTCGCGCTCGGGAACAGCGGCCAGCAGGTCGATGCCCCGCTCCGCTCCCACGACCAGCAAGGCGCCAACGAGGACACCCAGGATGGCCATGAACGTCAATGCCGTCGCGACCGCCGGCGCGATGCGCTCGCGTTCGCCCCGGCTCTCCGCGACCGACATCTGCAAGGTCAGCGTTCGCCCGAGCCCAAGGTCGAAAAGGCCGAAATAGCTTACAACGGCCCAAATCAGCGTGAGCAGTCCGAACTGCGCCGTTCCCAAAGCCTCGATCAGCAGGGGAATGGTAAAAACGGCCACGACCAGAGGGAGGCCGAGGCCGAGAAGGTTGAACAGCGTGTGACGCAGCAGCATCAGAAGCAGCGCCGCGCCCGCGCCACCACCCGGTCGCCTTGAGCGTCAGGCACCCACCGCCTCCCGGACGATATCGAGCTTCATCAGCACTTCCTTGACGCCCGCCACGTCCAGCCGGTGCGTGTTGTGCGACGTGTAGTCCTCGATCTGCGCAATCTCGCGCTCGCCTTCGACGAAATACTTGTCGTAGTTCAGATCGCGCGCGTCGGCGGGAATCCGATAGTACCCACCCAGATCTTCGGCACGCACCATCTCCTCGCGCGAAACGAGCGATTCGTAGAGCTTTTCACCGTGCCGCGTGCCGATGATCCTTGGTTCGCTGCCACCGCCCAGAAGTTCCCGAAGCGCGGTCGCAAGATCGCCGACCGTGGAAGCTGGCGCCTTCTGGACGAAGATGTCGCCGGGTTGAGCGTGGCTGAAAGCATACAAAACGAGGTCGACCGATTCCTCCAGCGACATCAAGAAGCGCGTCATCTCGGGGTCGGTAATCGTGAGCGGCTTGCCCTGGCGGATCTGATCGAGGAACAGGGGAATGACCGAGCCGCGGGAGGCCATGACGTTGCCGTAGCGCGTTGCGCAGACGATCGTGCGGCTCTTATCGCTCAACCGCGATTTGGCGATCATCACCTTTTCCATCATCGCCTTGGACAAGCCCATAGCGTTGACCGGATAGACGGCCTTGTCCGTCGAGAGAACGACGCAACGGCTGACCTCGTGGGCGATCGCCGCGCGCAGAACGTTCTCGGCTCCAAGCACATTGGTCTTGATCGCTTCCATCGGATAGAATTCGCAGGAAGGGACCTGTTTCAACGCAGCCGCATGGAAAATGTAGTCGACGCCTTTAACCGCGTCATCGACAGAGTCGTAGTCGCGAACGTCGCCGATATGGAATTTCACCCGGTCGTCACGGAGCGCGAGCCGCATATCCTCCTGCTTCTTCTCATCGCGGCTGAAGATACGGATCTGCGCGAAGTCCGTCTTCAGGAAACGGCTGAGGACGGCGTTGCCGAAAGAGCCCGTGCCTCCCGTGATGAGGAGCGTCTTGTTTTCGAACATTCTATCTCTTCTCTCTAAACACGATGTCAGCCAAAGTCGCGCAACCGGGCAACGAGTTCCGGCCAACTCGGCGGTTGATAGCCCGTTTCATGACGAAATCGGCTCGAGTCAAGCGAGCGGTCGATCGTCACTTTCGCATCGGGCACGATCTCGACCGTCTTTCCGAATGCCTGAGCCACCAATTGCAGCAGATCGTATTTGCTGGTCGGCTCGGCCGAGACGTGGTAAAGGCCGCGCAGATGCGGGCGGGGCAGTACGTAGTCCTTTATGACCCGCGCCAATTCCACTGTCGGCAGACCGGAAAAGATGGCTTTCGTGAACCCCCGAACCTGGCCATCCTGGGCGAGAAACCAATCGATCAGCGAATGCGCGCTACCCAATTCGCGGCCGATGATCGAGGTGCGCAAGGTGACGGCATTTTCGTAGTCCACCTCACCAAGCAACTTGCTCCGACCGTAAAGGTCATACGCATCCGGCCTGTCGTTTTCGGTGTAGTTCCCCTTCGTGCCGTCGAAGACGCAATCCGTGCTCAGATGCACCAAGCGGGCCCCCGCCACCGCGCATAGCCGGGCAAGACGATGCGGCAACAACGAATTGATGGGGATTGCTGCAAGCGGATCGTTCGCCTCTGCGAGCTGTTTGACTACCCCGACACAATTGATGACCACATCAGGCTTGGCCGAGGCAAACGCCGCGCTCAACGAGTCGAAATTCTCGACATCCACACCGTTGAGCAGCTGCCGGCGTATATCATCGGGAAATTTCAGATGCTGCGAAGCAGACCTGGTCGTCCCCGTCACATGCCAGGACGTGTCCTGCGCGAAGAGCCTCAGCACGGCATTGCCCAGCATCCCGGATGCTCCGAATATCAATAGCCTTTTTGGGGTTCTCGAATTCATTGCTAATTTGCCTCATGGATGCAATTCAATGATTTTTTTATTGAGATATTCAATAATTATTATGAAGTAGAAACATTCGAACAATTGCTGAATATATTTATCTTATTTTCCTCTCTTTTATGATCCAACCGATCAGCTTATCGATCGACTGAATACGCGAAAAATTCAAATCGTAACAACTCAAAGCGTTCTTTCCCAATCTGCCGCGCTCGTCGTCACTCATTTGAAAAAGCCGGATCACGGCTGCAGCTATTTGATCGGATGCCCCAGATGATACGGCCACACCGGCTCCGGCCTCCGACACGAGACGAGCCACTTCTCCGTTAATCGCCGTGACCAGAGGCTTGCCGGCAGCCATGTATGTTTGGATTTTGGCCGGAACAGTAAGCGAAAATGTTGGATCGTCTCGAAGTGTGGCCAGCAAGACATCGGCCTGCTGCAGAATTTCAGGAATGGCACCGCTCGGCACGCGACCCGTAAAAACTACGTTTGAAAGCCCTAACTCAACAACGCGCTGCTTTGCCCATTGGAGACGTCGCCCATCACCGACGATAATCCAACGTATGCCTGGATGCAAACGACATCGATCGGCAGCATCAATAATCGCTTCGAAGTCTTGAGCCTCCCCAACATTCCCGGTGAATACCACGTTAAAGCCTTCGCCGATATCGAATGTGGCATCGGTAGAGGCTCCGGTTGCATCATCGGACCATTGCGGGAAATACCGGACGTCTAGGACGCGCTTGGCGACTTTTCGGATCGGCTCTTCATATCCTTTAGATGGCACCAGAACGACGTCAGAGAATCGATAGACCTGTCGAGCGACCCATCCCGCGATGGCCTTTATTATCGGGGATCGAACCAGACCAGATGCCTCAAGACTCTCCGGCCACAGATCGAGTATCCAAATAAAGGAAGGAGCCTTGCTCCGCCATCGGCATACAGCTCCAGGAATTCCAACCGTTATGGGAGATGGCTCATAAACGAAAATCGCATCAACGTCCGCAGGTGTCCGGAATGCCCCAACTACGCTAGCGGATACCGCAAAACTAACGTAGTTTAATGCAAGTTTAATTTTGCTGTTATTTCCCCGTGCAATCATTGGAGATCTGATTATATCAATACCCTCCCAGATTTCGCGCAGGGGACCTGTATTCTTGTATCCGGGGAATATCTTTCCTTCCGGATAGTTTGGAAGGCCCGTTAGAACGGTTACGCGAATTCCTCGCTGAGCCAATCCACGCGCGAGATCATTTATACGAAATTCTTCTGGCCAAAAATACTGAGTTACGATCAGTATATGCATAACATTTCACACGCAAATTAACGATCAATTTCAAATTTAAGCCATTCTATATATTCTATCAATCCATCCGTTATATCCACAGACACGCGGAAGCCAAGCATATCTCTTATCTTGCTTATATCTGCCATAGAATGCATAACGTCCCCAGGACGACGAGAAACATACTCAATGTCTGCTTTTAAACCTGAAATTTTCTGCAGAATATCAACAAGTTCATTTATTGTAATTCTTGTCCCACTGCCAAGATTGAAAGCACCATTTGCACCGTCGACACTAGCTGCCAAATAATTTGCACGAGAAACATCATCTACGTGGATGAAATCTCTCGTCTGGTTGCCGTCACCGTATATTTTTAGTTTTTCGCCTCGGAGCAATTTGTAGGCGAATATAGGAATAACGTTTCCATATGCATCAAAACGCTGATTTGGCCCGTAGACATTGAAATACCTGAGTGCGACGACATCCATGTCGTATAGATTGCCGTAACTAAGGCAAAATTTTTCTTTGAATAGCTTCGAAGCTCCATAAGGAGTGTCCGGCTCTACAGCGTGGTTCTCCGAGATTGGCAAAGTTTTGAGCTCGCCAAACGTGCCAGCGGATGATGAGACAACCACGCGTTTGACTCCAGCCTGACGAGCCAACTCCATAACCGTGACGGTCCCAAGCACATTAATTTCGGCGTCGAAGTGGGGTGCATCTATCGAGCGTTTGTTGCCAACTGATGCGGCTAAATGAAAAACAGTGTCGATGCCTTGAAATAGTTGAGCCAGTCTCTCTCGATCACGTATGTCGACCCTGTGCAGACGGTCACTATCGCAGAACTGAAGATTTTCCGCATAGCCAGTCACTAGCGAGTCGACAACAATAAAGTCATCCCCGTTCTCAAGCAGCTTCTTACAAACATTGGACCCGATGAAGCCGGCCCCACCGGTGACTAGCGCTTTCACAATCTGCTCCTTCGATTTTTCAACTTACTTTGCCAGGGGGGCGAAAATCACCCGTTCGAAATACGGTCCCCTTGCCCAGCGCGGCCGAAGATCGTCATGTAGATCAGTCTGAGATCAAGTTTCAACGAACGCTGATCGAGATATTCGGCATCCTTCTCGGCAAGGCGGACAGGATCGGACATGTCGATATCGTTGACCTGCGCCAGTCCGGTGATGCCCGGACGGATGGTCAGCACCCCTCGTCGGCGTCGCTCCTCGATCAATTCCACTTGGGATGGCAGGCACGGACGAGGGCCTACGAAGCTCATCTCGCCCTTGAGGATGTTCCACAATTGCGGCAACTCGTCGAGCTTGGTGCGACGAAGGAACCGGCCGATCGGGGTGATCTGGGCGCCGTCCGCCGCATGGGTCGGCACATTCGGCGCGTCGCGGCGCATCGTCCGCAGCTTATGGCAGCGAAAAATTCGCCCGTCGAGACCGACACGCTCCTGCGAGAATATCCCCGGACCTTCGGATTCGCGCCGGATCAGAGACACCAGGACAAAGATCACAGGCGCCGCCACGATGATTCCTGCAAGTGCCGCAGGAATTTCCAGAGTACGATTCATTTCAACGAGACTTCCTGCAAGGCTCATAACGCCTGAAGCTGGATATGGCGAATTTTGTCCGCGTCATCCGTGGCGTCAGGGGATTGCCGGTATTCGGGAACGATGTGCCGCAGCAATTCGACGGCCCGTTCGGGATCTTCCTTCTCCACCGCTTGTTCCAGTCGTGCAAGCGTGCTCAGCAAGAACGCACGGTCGATCATTCGGGGTGATGCGATTACAAAGCCCTCTTTGGTGCGGGCGTTCTGCACTTCACTCGGATCGAAAAGCTCTTCATAAAGCTTCTCGCCTGGACGCAGGCCCGTATAGACGATGTCGATGTCTTCATTCGCATTGAAACCGGCCAGTTGGATCATCCGCTCGGCCAGATCGGCAATTCTTACGGGATCGCCCATATCGAGCACCATGATCTTTCCGCGCTCGGTATGCTGTTCAAGGGCGTGTGCCGACGCGTGCAGGACGAGCCGGACAGCTTCCGGAATGGTCATGAAGTAGCGTACGATATTGGGATGCGTCACGGTGACCGGCCCGCCGGCGGCAATCTGTTCCTGGAAGCGCGGAACAACGGACCCGTTTGAGCCCAGGACATTCCCGAAACGCACCGTCTTGAAGCGCGTCGTTTCGGATGAAACGTCCATCATCTGGCAGTAAGCCTCGGCCGCTCGTTTGGTCGCGCCCATGACATTGGTCGGATTGACGGCCTTGTCGGTGGAAATCATGACGAATGTCGATACGCCGTGCTTCATTGCGACGTCGACGACGTTGCGCGTGCCCAGCACATTGGTCTTGATGCCCTCGATCGGATTGTCCTGCACCAAGGGGACATGCTTCAACGCCGCAGCATGAAAGACCACGTCCGGCTGGTAGCTGGCGAAAAGATCATTCAGCCGCCTCCTGTCACGCACGCTGACCAGGCGGGAGACGAAGTCCAGTTCCGGGAAGTTTTCCCGGATTTCCTTGTCGAGCATATAGGTGTTGAATTCGGAATTGTCGCTGATGATCAATCGCTTCGGTCCGAACTGTGCTATCTGGCGCGTCAGTTCCGAGCCGATCGAGCCGCCCGCGCCCGTTGCCAATACCGTTCGGCCGGCAATCAGTCCGGCAATACCCTGCGTATCCAACTGGACTTCCGGGCGTCCCAGAAGGTCGCGCAGTTCGATTGGCTTCGGGTCGATCAGCGCGCTGTCGGTGATCGAGGACGTTTCCAGCACATCTGGAATGCGGGTGGTCTTCAACCCTGCGGCCGTGGCGGCGCGCAGGATTTCACTCAGCCGGCGTCGGCTCGGCGACTGCTCGGCAATGACGAGTTCCTGAACCTCGATACCTTGGCGCGCGAGCTTTTCAGTCGCCGACTTGATGTCGTTCAGGCTTCCCATGATGCGGATGCCCTGAACCGCGCCTGGTCGCGACGCTTCCGCCGAGTCCAGAATGCCGGCGATGAAGAATTCCGGCTTCCGGTTGCGTCGCGTGTTGCGAATGAAGTTCTCGGCCAGATGGGTCAGGCCGAGAACGATAACCGCGCGCATTCCGGGCCCCGGACGCCGGCCGCCGATCGGATTGAGCAGGTGTCCTTCGACAGCAAGGCGATAGATCAGGCGAGGCGTCACCAGGCCCGCTATCAAAAGGAGCATACTGAGAACGATGACGCTGCGTGGCACGTTTTGTCCGCGCGACATGAGAAATGCGCCTACCGTATAGAAGGCGACTGTCGCCACGACCGTCTTGACCAGATTGAGCGTATCGGGAAGCGAGACATAGCGCCAAGTGCTGCGATGCACACCGAATACAAAGATCATGCATCCACAAATAGCAGCAAAGGCGAGCGATTTTTCCTCAAGTCCCGGAACATGTCCGACTTCGAGACTGTCATACACAATAACGTAGGAGCCGTAAAAGGCCAGATAAGCTATGGCAAGATCGAAAAAAATGCTTACGCCCCGCCAGAAGGCCAGACGAAATCGTCTTCGTGATATCGCCATCGTCAAACCGCCGCTTAAGAAAAACCACTCAACTCCAAATACACTGCCCCATACAGGCCGAGTGGGCTGACGGCAACATATTAACACGGTTGGCGTGCGAATTGGTGGCGGAAAATGACGCCACAACAAGTTGGAAAAATCATGACATTGCGATATCGCACCTGTCAGGCACGAGGCCAAATGTTCGTTACGAGGTGAACCGATGAGAAAAATCCTTGTCACCGGATCTTCAGGTTTTATCGGCCACGCTGTCGTGGAACGGCTTCAAGCCGAAGGGTTTCACGTCGTCAAGGCCGTTCGCGCGCCTTCAGGAGATCCCGACGAGGCGGTCGTCGGATCGTTTTCGGCAGCTACGGAATGGGCATCCCACCTTGAAGGATGCGACACGGTCGTCCACCTGGCGGCACAGGTTCCCGGAGGCGGCACGAGCGACCGCGATTTCATCGAGATCAACGAACTTGCAACCGCCCGATTGGCCGAGGAAGCCCGATCCGCAGGGGTGCGGACGCTCATCTTCATGTCGAGTATTTTCGCGGTGGCGGAAAATGCACATGACGGGCCGGTGAACGACGCGACACCGACCCGGCCGCAACTGCCATACGGCCGCTCCAAGCTCGCCGCGGAGCAGCAGATCGCAGCCTTCTCTTCACCCGAGCGCACGGGCATCAGCCTGCGCGCGCCGATGGTCTACGGAGCAAGGGCCAAGGGAAACTGGGGACTCTTGCAGAAAATAGCTGCCAGCCCTGCTCCCTTGCCTTTTGGGCTGGTCGACAACCGGCGGACAATGGTGTCGATCGACAATCTTGCCGACGCCGTCAGTCAAACGTGCCACCGCGGCCAGCCTGTCAACAGCGGCGCCTATGCCGTCGGCGACATGCAAAGCGTCAGCCTTCCGGAAATTATCGCTCACTTGCGCAGCGGCATGGGGCGGCCCGCCAGACTCCTGCCGGTGCCACCGAGCCTCATGACAGCGCTCATGAAACTGATGGGACGCGGCCAGATGGCCGAAAGCTTGTTCGGCAATCTCGAAGTCGATTCGTCACGGTTCCGACACGTCTTCGACTGGCAGCCGCCCGAGACGGCGCAGGAAGGCATTCGCAAGTCCGGCGCCGGCTTCATCGGCGCCTCAGGAGGCACCCAGACGCCGCTTATTCGACAGTGACGGATTTGGCCAGATTGCGCGGTTGGTCGACATCCGTGCCCTTCAGAACGGCCGTGTGATAGGCGAGCATCTGCAACGGCACGGCGAAGACGAGTGGCGCGAGAAGCTCGGGCGCGGTCGGCACGACGATGGTCTCCAGCGTCTCGATGCCTGCCTTTTCGGCCCCCTTCTCGTCGGTGATCAGGATGATCTTGCCGCCGCGCGCCGCGACTTCCTGCATGTTCGACACGGTCTTTTCGAAGACGCGGTCGTGCGGCGCGACGACGATCACCGGCATATCCTCGTCGATCAGCGCGATGGGGCCGTGCTTCAGTTCGCCGGCGGCATAGCCTTCGGCGTGGATATAGGAGATTTCCTTCAGCTTCAGCGCGCCTTCCACGGCCAGCGGATAGCTGGTGTCGCGGCCGAGATAGAGCGCGTGCCGGGTATGCGAAAGCTCGCGTGCGACTTTCTCGACCTGCTCGACAACCTTGAGCGCCGAATTGATATAGCGCGGGGCCTCAGCGAGTTGGCGAACCAGCCGTGCCTCTTCCGCCGCATCGATCGTGCCGCGCTGGACACCCGCGCGGACGGCGAGCGAAGCGAGGACGGAAAGCTGACAGGTGAACGCCTTGGTCGAGGCGACGCCGATCTCGGGACCGGCGAGCGTCGGGAAAGTGCCGTCGGATTCGCGGGCGATGGTGGACTCGCGAACATTGACCACCGCGCCAATCTTCATGCCGACCTGGCGGCAGTAGCGCAGCGAGGCCAGCGTGTCGGCGGTCTCGCCCGACTGCGAGATGAACAGCGCGGCGTCGCTCGCCGCGAGCGGCATCTCGCGGTAGCGGAACTCGGAGGCGATATCGATGTCGACCGGCAGGCGCGCATGACGCTCGAACCAGTATTTGCCGACGACGCCGGCGAGATAGGCGGTTCCGCAGGCCGAGATGGCAAGACGGTCGATGGACGCGAAATCGAACGGCGCGGCCATGTCGCGGATGCGGCCGGTGGAGAAGTCGAGATAGTGGGCGAGCGTGTGCGAGACGACCTCCGGCTGCTCGAAAATCTCCTTCTCCATGAAGTGGCGGTAATTGCCCTTGTCGACGACATAGGCGGCGTTGGCCGCCTGCCTTCTCTCGCGATTGACCGCGTTGCCGGCGGCATCGAACACGGCAAAGCTGTCGCGGCGGACCACGGTCCAGTCGCCGTCTTCCAAATAGGTGACGGCGTTGGTGAAGGGCGACAGCGCGATGGCGTCGGAGCCGAGGAACATTTCGCCCTCGCCGTGGCCGATGGCGAGCGGCGGGCCGTTGCGCGCGCCGACGATCAAATCGGCATCGTCGGCAAACATGATGGCAAGCGCGAAGGCGCCCTCCAGCCGCTTGATCGCCGCGTGGGCGGCCTCGACCGCACCCGCGCCGTTCTTCATGCCGCGCGCGACGAGATGGGCGACGACTTCGGTATCCGTCTGCGAGACGAAGGAATACCCGTCGCGCTTCAGTTCCTCGCGAAGCTCGGCGAAATTCTCGATGATTCCGTTATGGACGACCGCGACGCCGCCCGAGAAGTGCGGGTGGGCATTGGTCTCGTTCGGAACGCCGTGCGTGGCCCAGCGCGTGTGGCCGATGCCGATCGTGCCGTCGAGCGGGCTGTCCTCGAGCCGACGCTCCAGATTCACGAGTTTGCCCTCGGCGCGCCGGCGGTCGAGCCCGGCATCGGACAGCGTCGCGACGCCGGCGGAATCGTAGCCCCGATATTCGAGGCGCTTGAGTGCGTCCACGATCAGGGGAGCGACGGGGCGGACGCCCACGATTCCAACAATACCGCACATATCAGGACCTCATCGGGAAGGCGCCGCCCCGCATGGCGGCATCCATTTCGGGCAAAGCTGCACCGCGACTCCAGGTGGACACGGGATCGCGCAGCATGATGTTGCGGCGGCCATAGCATTGCGGTTTTGCCGCCGCAAGGCTGGCGCCCCAACGCGTCAGGTGCGATCGTCGCGGATCATCGCTTCCACGGCCGCCTGCCTGTCGGCGAGGAGCGCGACGTCGCCGCGCGTCTCCAGGTTGAGGCGCAGAAGCGGCTCGGTGTTCGACGCGCGCAGGTTCAGGCGCCAGTCGTCGAACTCCATCGACAGCCCGTCCAGCCAATCGGTCGAACGCGCCTTGCCTGCCAAATTGTCGGCGATGCGTTGCTGGACCCTGCGGCTGTCGGCAATGGTGAAATTGATCTCGCCGGAACAGGGAAATGCCGCGATACGGTCAGCGAGGAGATCGGCAAGGGCAATGTCGCGCGCCGACAGTTCCGCGACAATCGCAAGCCAGGCAAGCATCCCGGAATCGCAATAGGCGAAATCGCGGAAGTAATGATGCGCGCTCATCTCGCCGCCATAGACCGCGTCTTCCTCGCGCATCTTCTGCTTGAAGAAGGCATGACCCGTCGGGCAGGGTTTGGCCACTCCGCCCGCCTTCTCGACGATATCGATCGTGTTCCAGCAGACGCGCGGATCGTAGATGATCGGCGAGCCGGGATGGTCGCGCAGCATGGTCGCCGCGATCATGCCGACCAGGTAGTAGCCTTCGACGAATTCGCCGCGATGGTCGTAGAGGAAGCAGCGGTCGAAATCGCCGTCCCAGGCGATGCCGAGATCGGCACCCGTCTCGCGCACGGCGGCGCTCGCGCGCAGGCGCTTTTCCGGCAGAAGCGGGTTCGGGATGCCGTTCGGCAGGCGCGGATCGGGCTCGTGGTCGACGCGCACGAACTCAAAGGGCAGGTGCGGCTCCAGCATGTCGAGCACGGGCCCGGCGCAGCCATTGCCGGCGTGGACCACGACCTTCATCGGCCTCAGCGCCTTGTCGGCGACTGAGGCGAGCAACCGGTCGACATAGGCGCGGCGCGGCAGGATGTCGTGCAGACGTCCGCGTGCCGCGTAGTTTGCTACCGGCGGCAGCGGGATTTCTGACAGGACGACGCTCTCCAGCGCGTCAAGGACGTTTTCGCGCGTTGCGGCCCGCGCGCCGGACAGCACCATCTTCAACCCGTTATAGTCGGCCGGATTGTGGCTGGCCGTGACCATCAGCCCGGCATCGGCGCCGCTCGCGGCGGTGTGGAAATAGACCTCCTCGGTACCGCACATGCCCAATGGCAGAACATCGACGCCTGCGTCCAGAAGCCCCTGCGCCAGCGCCAGCGCGAAGGCGGGACTTTCCTGGCGCATGTCATGACCGATAACGACCGCGCGCGGCGACAATTCGCGGCCGACCGCCTTGCCGAACCGGTGCATGAAGGCGACGTCGACCTCCTGCGGGATGCGGCCGCGAACATCGTAAGCCTTGAAAGGCGATCCCACTGCGCTGCCTCCACGGAAGACTTTATCGGGCAAGTTGCACGATTTGCGTTCACGACATGTAAATTCGACTTTGTCATGAATGCTCCCGGATAGAACCGGGAAAGACAGCGGGGACGCGCGAATGCTCTTGCCGATCATCATGGCTGGCGGGTCGGGGACCCGGCTCTGGCCACTCTCGCGCCAGCTCTACCCGAAGCAGTTTCATGCCCTCATCGGCAGCCAGACCATGTTGCAGGCGACCGTCACGCGGCTCGAAGGCCTAGACGGGCGGACCCCGCTCGTCATCTGCAACGAGGAACAGCGTTTCCTCGCCGCCGAGCAGATGCGCGTCGCCGGCCAGGGCGATGCGACGATCCTGCTTGAGCCAGTCGGGCGCAACACCGCGCCCGCCATTGCGCTCGCCGCGATCCGCGCATCGGCAGCCGGGCACGATCCGGTCCTGCTCGTCCTGGCCGCCGACCATCATATTCGCCAATCCGAAGCATTCCGCGATTGCGTGCGCGCCGGCATCAAGCTGGCAACCGAGGGCAAGCTCGTCACATTTGGCATCGTGCCGGCAAGCGCGGAGACGGGCTACGGCTATATTCGCAAGGGCAATCCGCTCGGGGCCGGTTTCGAGGTCGCCGCGTTCGAAGAAAAGCCCGACGCCGCCACTGCCGAGCGTTACGTCGCCGAGGGCAACTATCTCTGGAACAGCGGCATGTTCATGTTCCGCGCGCGGCGCTATCTCGAAGAACTGAAGAAGTTCAGGCCCGATATCCTGTCCGCCTGTCGGCAGGCCATGGCTGCCACGACGCCAGACATGCAGTTCGTGCGGATCGACGCCAAGGCGTTCCAGGAGTGCCCCTCCGAATCCATCGACTATGCGGTGATGGAAAAGACGAAAGACGCCGTCGTCCTGCCGCTCGATGCAGAGTGGAACGACATCGGCTCGTGGTCTGCACTCCTGTCGGTGCAGGAGCGGGACGCAGACGGCAATTCCTTCTCGGGCGACGTGCTGTCGATCGGCACGCGCAACACGCTGGTGCGCGCGGACGGACGCCTCGTCGCGCTGGTCGGCATCGAAAACCTCGTCGTCATCGAAACCAAGGACGCGCTCCTGGTCGCGCACCGGGACAAGGTGCAGGACGTCAAGGGAATCGTCGACCAGTTGCGCGAGGCAGGCCGCACCGAGCACTTGAACCACCGCGACGTCTACCGGCCATGGGGGCACTACGATTCCATCGATGTCGGCGAGCGCGATCAGGTGAAGCGCATCACTGTCAATCCGGGCGCCAAATTGTCGGTGCAGATGCACCATCATCGTTCCGAGCACTGGGTCGTCGTGCGCGGTACGGCGCGGGTGCATAAGGGCGAGGAGACGATCATGCTGACGGAGAACGAATCCGTCTACATCCCGCTCGGCGAGATCCACGCGCTCGAAAATCCCGGCAAGATTCCGCTCGAACTGATCGAGGTCCAGACCGGCTCCTATCTCGGCGAGGACGACATCGTGCGCTTCGAGGACCGCTACGGAAGGTCGTAGACCAGCTAATCGAGCGGCAACACGTCGACGGCCTGCGTTGCCGTCTGACCGCCGGCGGTGCGGATGACGCCGCGCACCGGCGGCACGTCGGCATAGTCGCGGCCATAGCCGACGACGATGTGGTCGGCGCCGACCACGAGGTCGTTGGTCGGGTCGAACTCGACCCAGCCGGTTTTCGCCCCGCACCAGGCCGACACCCAGGCGTGCATCGCGTCGGCGCCTTCTAGCCGCGGCTTGCCCTTCGGCGGAATGGTGCGAAGATAGCCGCTGACATAGGCGGCGGGAACGCCGAGATGCCGCAGACCGGCGATCATGATGTGGCTGAAATCCTGGCAGACGCCGTGCCGCGCTTCGAAAGCTTCGGCCAGCGGCGTGTCGACATCGGTCGCCTCGGCGTCGTAGCGCATGTCCTTGTGCAGCGCCGCATTGAGAGCCAGCGCCGTCTCATAGACGGTTCGCGATGAATGTTGCCGCGCGTAGTCGCGGATGCCCGCATGGGGCGGGACGAGGGCCGATGCGTTGAGGAAATGCGCCGGCGAGCGCGCCAGAAGCGTCCTGTCGGCATCGAGTTCGGCGCGCAGATCGGCTAGCAGAGTCGAATCCGAATTGGCATAGGACGGCGCCGTGCGCTCCACCCGCGCCTGCGCGGTATAAACCAGATCGTCGGGGATGGCGTCGAAGGCGCAGTCGGTGACCGGATTGCCGAAGAAATCCACCCGCGCCGAGCGCTCGCGCGGCACCGGGTCGACGTCGACATGGCCGGCGATCATCCGTTGATGCGCGCCGAGCGTCTGCGGCAACACCCGGATCGCATGGCGCCCGCCGCCGGCAAGCCCGGAATAGTCGAAGCGCATGGTCAGCTTGATGTCATAGAGCATGGCGCGTCATCCCAGATATGCCGCGGCGACGAGATCGGAGATGATTTCCAGTTCGCCATGCACGCGTTCGAGAAAGGCGGTGTCGACCTCTCCGGCCTGGGTGGTTGCAAGCTGCGTGTGCAACCGTAGTGCTGCCCGCGCGAGATCGCCGGCGCGGCCGGCAAGGCCACCATCGGGAAGCAACTGCACCTGATCGTTGATCTCCGCGACCTGGAACAGGATCGAGCGCGGGTTCATCGGGTCGAGCGCCAGAAGCGCGACCACGCTTTCGACACTGGCCTCGAGCGAAAAGCGGCGGCGATGGGTCAGAACGCTGTCGCCGATCTCGATGGCGATGTCGAGCGCGCCTTCCGGCGCGTCGTCGGCGATCATGAGGCCGAGCATGGAGGCTGTGGCGATGGCGCGCTCGAGCGAGCGGCCGATGCGCATGAAGCGCCAGCCGGTGAAACGGTACATATTCTCATGCGCAAGGCCGGAAAAACCGGTGATTTTGCGCAAAAGAACGCCCATTATCCGTCCGTTTGCGTCCGAAACCTCGTCTTTTTCGCTCATACTTTGGGTCGTTGCGGCCAAATCCTTGAGCGCCGCCCAGCCATCGACCGAGAAACGGTCGCGCACCTTGGAGGCGCTGAAGACGGCCGAGCCGATGGTTGCGGACAGCGCCTCTGGGATGCGCTGGGCAAGGTCGATGCCCAAATCCTCCAGCAATTCGCCGAAATGAACGAGCAGCGGCGTCTCCTCGCCACCGGCCTCCGCCGCGCGGACGCGATAGGCACGCACGAGCCGCATCGTGTCCTCGGCGCGTTCCACATAGCGCCCGAGCCAGAAGAGATTGTCGGCGGCGCGGGCCGGCAGCGCGCCCTGCTGCGCCTTGAGATTGGCCGCGTGCTCGCCGGAGAGGAGGCTGATCGCCTCGACCGGCCTGTCGGCGACGACCCAGACATCGGCGACCTTGCCGCCGAGCGCGAGGCTCGCCGCACCGCCCTCGCCCGCCGCGATGCGCGCATAGCCGCCGGGTAGCGCCTGCCAGCCATCGGCCGTGCGGGCCAGAAAGACACGCAGGCTGAACGGCCGCGCGACCAACCTTTCGCCGTCGAGCGCCGGCGTCGAGCCGAGCGAGACGATCTCCTGCGCGACGAAGAGTTCGGGATGCGTCGCAGGCGAGGCGTCGATCGAAAAGCCGTGCGTGGATAGCGGTATGTCGCCTTCATAGGGAAGGCTGGTCGAGAGCGCGGAGGAGCGATGCAGATCGCTCCGCTCCGCGACGGCCGTCCGCGTTGCTTCGTCGCCGCACCACCATGTGGCGACATTGGGAAGCGCGAGCGGTTCGCCATGGAGGATTTCGGAGAGGCGGGGCAGGAAGGCGAGGAGCGCGCGCGTTTCGAGAACGCCGACGCCGAGCGCGTTGACCATGGCGAGGCTGCCCTGCCGCAGGGCCGACATGAGACCTGGCGTGCCGAGCCGCGAGCGGTCGTCGAGTTCGAGCGGATCGGCATAGCTCGCATCGAGACGCCTCCACAGGACGCCGACCGGCTGCGGGCCGGAAACCGTGCGCACCATCAGGCGGCTGTCGCGCACGGTCAAATCCTCGCCTTCCAGAAGCGACAGGCCGAGATAACGCGCGATATAGGCGTGCTCGAAATAGGTGTCGCTGTGCGGGCCCGGCGTCAGAATCGCGGCGCGCCCCTCCCCACCCGGCGCCAGCGATTGCAGGCTGGAGCGGAAATCGCGGAAGAAGCCGGCGAGGCGATGGACGTTGGTGTGGGCGTAGAGTTCGGAGAATATACGCGCGGTCGCGACGCGGTTTTCCAGTGCGAAGCCGGCGCCGGACGGCGCCTGCGTGCGGTCCCCGAGCACCCACCAGTTCCCCTCGACCGAGCGCGCCACGTCGAAGGCGACG
The DNA here is from genome assembly GCF_029210365.1 of Mesorhizobium sp. YIM 152430. Classification (GTDB taxonomy): domain Bacteria; phylum Pseudomonadota; class Alphaproteobacteria; order Rhizobiales; family Rhizobiaceae; genus Aliihoeflea. The sequence goes on along the minus strand of NZ_JARGES010000018.1, from coordinate 252,777 downwards.
ATGTGCAGGCGGTGACCCGATGCGGGCGGCACGCCGACCATCGGGCGCAGCCATTCGGGGCTTTGCGCCACGATCGCCGCCGGCAGATGCCCGTCCGCGACGAGCCGGTTTTCGCCGTAGATGTCGGCCGCGATAGTCTCCAGAAGCTCGGCGCGCTGGACGAGCCCGGCGACGAGGTCGGACCAGTCGGTCTCGTGGATCAGGACCGGCAGATGGCTGAGCGGCCAGACGCGCTCGGCATCGCCCGCGCCGAACTGGCGCAGATAGACGCCGGCATCGCGCAGATATTCGTCCCCGCGCGCGACGCGGTTCTCGATCTCGCCCGGCTGCATCCGCGCAAGGTCATCGACGAGGCCGCGCCAGAGCGGGCGCACCGCGCCGCCGGCATCCAGAAGCTCGTCATGCGTTCCGGGAAACGCGCGATAGGTTTCCAGGAGCGCGGTGCGCCTTCGTTCGCGGGAGATGCGCGGCGACGGGACACTCATAGGTTTGCCGGACGCCTCAGGTCGAGCGTGGAGGGAAATTCGGGATGCGGCGTCTCGCGCACCGCCTCGAAGCGGCCGGGCGTATGGCCCCAGCCCTCGAAACGGGCAAGCCGGCGCGCCTCGGCCTCGTTGCCGTTGACCGGGAAGGTTTCGTAGTTGCGCCCGCCCGGATGGGCAACGTGGTAGACGCAGCCGCCGAGCGACCGCCCGGTCCAGTTGTCGTAGATGTCGAAGGTCAGTGGCGTATCGACTTCGAGAACGGGGTGAAGCGCCATGGCGGGCTGCCACGCCTTGTAGCGAACGCCGGCGATCGCGACGCCGTTCGCCACCTTTTCCAGTGGCACGCGGCGGCGGTTGCAGGTGACGGCGTAGCGTGACGGATCGGCCGCCTGAAGCTTGACCTGAAGACGCTCGGTGGAACTGTCGGTGTAACGCACCGTTCCGCCGATCGCGCCGGTTTCGCCGAGAACGTGCCACGGCTCAAGCGCCTGGCGCAGTTCGAGCTTCACGCCCTCATACTCGACCTCGCCGCAGAACGGGAAGCGGAACTCGGCCTGCGCCTCGAACCATTCGGAACGGAAAGCGAAGCCGTGATCCTTCAGATCTGAAAGGACGTCGAGTAAATCCGTCCAGACGTGATGTTGGAGCATGAAGCGATCATGCAGCGCCGTTCCCCAGCGCGTGAACGATCCCTTCACCGGCGCCTGCCAGAGCCGCGCAAGGATGGCGCGGACCAGCAATTGCTGCGCGAGCGACATGCGCGGATTGGGCGGCATCTCGAAGCCGCGGAATTCGACCAGCCCCAATCGCCCGGTCGGCCCGTCCGGCGAATAGAGCTTGTCGATGCAGATTTCCGCGCGGTGCGTGTTGCCGGTCACGTCGGTCAGGAGATTGCGCAGCAGCCGATCCGTCAGCCAGGGCAGCGGCTGGTTCCCATCCAACGGATCGGGGATCTGCGCCATCGCGATCTCGAGCTCGTAGAGCCCGTCATGGCGGGCCTCGTCGATCCGCGGCGCCTGGCTGGTCGGGCCGATGAAGAGGCCGGAGAACAGATAGGAGAGCGAGGGATGGCGCTGCCAGTAGAGGATCAGGCTGCGCAACAGGTCGGGCCGGCGCAGGAACGGACTGTCCATCGGCGTGCGGCCGCCGACGACGACATGGTTGCCGCCGCCGGTGCCGGTGTGCCGGCCGTCGATCATGAACTTGTCGGCGCCGAGCCGGCACTGGCGCGCTTCCTCGTAGATCGCCTCGGTCGTCGCCACGCAGTCGCGCCAGGACGAGGCCGGGTGGATGTTGACCTCGATGACGCCCGGATCCGGGGCGACGCGGATGACGTTCATGCGCGGGTCGGCAGGCGGCGCGTAGCCCTCGATATGAACCTTGACGCCGAGCTTTTCGGCGGCGTTCTCGGCCGCGGCCACCAGTTCCAGATAGTCCTCTATGCGCTCGACTGGAGGCATGAAGACGCAGAGCCGCCCGTCGCGCGGTTCGACCGAGAGCGCGGTGCGCACGGCACCGCCGAGTTCACCGATCTCCTGCGGCACGATCGCCTGCTGCGGCGTCGCGGCGGTGAAGCTCGCGACCTTTTGCTCCGGGTCCGGCGGCTCGGGCAATGGACCGCGCGCCTCGGTCGGGTCGGCCGGGTTCACATAGGGATATTGCGCCGGCGGCACATAGGGGAGCGAGCCGAGCGGCAGGCGGTAACCCACCGGGCTGTCGCCGGGCACGAGGAAGAGATGCCCGCGCCGCACGTTCCAGACCTCGGACATCCAGCGCGGCGCGGCCGCCGCCGCCTGCCAGCGCTGCACCGGCAGGACATAGCCGGACGGCTCGGTCAGGCCACGCGAAAAGACGCGCGCGATGCGGTAGCGCTCCTCCGGGTCCTTCAGTTCGGAATTTTCCGGCGTGACGTTCTCGGGAAGCTGGCCTTCCTTCAACAGCCACTCGGCCGGGTCCTCATAGGCCGGGACGACGTTTTCGCCCCGAAGACCGAGCTCGCCGGCGATGGCCCGCAGCAGACTTTCGGCCTCCTGAGGCGTTGCCACGCCGCCGCCAGTTTCCGTCGCGATCCGGTCGGCATCGCGCCAGATGTGCTTGCCGTCCTCGCGCCAATAGAGCGAAAATGTCCAGCGCGGCAGCGTCTCACCCGGATACCACTTGCCCTGCCCGTAATGCAGGAATCCGCCCGGCGCGAAGCGGTCGCGCAGGCGCCGGATCAACCGGTCAGCGAGCGCGCGCTTGGTCGGGCCGACGGCGTCGGTGTTCCATTCGGCGGATTCGAAATCGTCGATCGACACGAAGGTCGGTTCGCCGCCCATGGTCAGCCGCACGTCGCCCGCCTCGAGCGCCTTATCGACGGTCTCGCCGAGACGGTCGAGTTCGGTCCAGGCTTCGTCGGAGAAAGGCTTGGTGATGCGCGGATGTTCGGCGACCCGCATGACCTTCATGTCGAAGGCGAAATCGACCTCGGCATAGCTCGCCATGCCGGAAATCGGCGCGGCATTGGAAAAATGCGGCGTAGCGGCAAGCGGGATATGACTCTCCCCGGTCAGGAGGCCGGAGGTCGGATCGAGGCCGATCCAGCCCGCGCCAGGCAGGTAGACCTCGGCCCAGGCGTGGAGGTCGGTGAAGTCGTGGTCGGTCCCCGCCGGCCCGTCGAGGGCGACGAGATCGGGCTTCAACTGGATGAGGTAGCCCGAGACGAAGCGCGCTGCGAAACCCAGATGTCGAAGAATCTGGACGAGCAGCCAGCTCGTGTCGCGGCACGAGCCGGAGGCGCGCTCGAAGGTTTCCTCGGGCATTTGCACGCCCGGCTCCATGCGGATGACGTAGCCGATCTCGCGGGCCAGCCGCGCATTGAGATTGACGACGAAATCGACTGAGCGCGTGCGCTCACGCGGAACGGTGTCGAGAAATGCCTGAAGACGCGGGCCGGCCGGTTCAGGCGTGCGGTAGATGACGAGATCGTCCTGCAACGCGGCCGGATAGTCGAACGGCCAGTGCTCGGCCTCCTCCTCGACGAAGAAATCGAAGGGGTTGTAGACCGTCATGTCGGCGACGAGGTCGACCTCGATCTTCAGTTCGCGCACCGGCTCGGGAAAGACGTAGCGCGCCAGCCAGTTGCCGTAGGGGTCCTGCTGGTAGTTCACGAAATGGGTGTCGGGCGAGACCTTCAGCGAATGCGAGACGACGCGCGTGCGGCTGTGCGGCGCGGGACGCAGGCGGATGATCTGCGGGCCGAGCGTGACCGGGCGATCATATTTGTAATGCGTCAGATGGCTGATGGCAGCGAGGATCGACATCGGGCGGATGGAGCTTCCATGTGGGATCGAGTCGAGCCGACGTTTCCACAAATAGGTGCGTTGCACCACAGCTTTGTTGGAAAAGAGTTGCATGGTCCGTCCGACGCCATCACCTTGCGCACCGACGATGGAGGGAATGATGAAAACGAAGGCTATCGTGACCGGACACAGCCGGGGGCTTGGCGAAGCGATCGCCGCTGCGCTGCTGGACAGCCATGTCGACGTGCTCGGCCTGTCGCGGCGCAGTTCCGCGCATCTGGCGGCGACGAACGGCGCGAAGCTGACGCAGGTTGCACTTGATCTCGGCGATGCGGCGGCGCTCGCCGACCGGGCGCTTGCCGACCGGATCGAGGCGTTCTGTGCAGGCGCCGAGCGCGTGCTGCTCGTCAACAATGCCGGCATGGTCAAGCCGATCGGCCCGGTGGGAACCGGCGGCGCGGAGGCCATAGCCAAGGCGGTGACGCTCAACGTGACCGGACCGCTGGTGCTGGCCGATCTCTTTCAGGCCGTCGCGGCGCCAGTCAGGGACCGTCGCATCCTCCACATCTCGTCAGGTGCGGGACGGCGCGGCATGGCCGGATGGAGCATCTATTGCGCGACCAAGGCGGCGCTTGACAATCATGCGCGCGCGGTCGCCGAAGACGGCATTGCCGGCCTGCGCATCTCGAGCCTTGCCCCCGGCGTCATCGACACCGACATGCAGGCAGACATTCGCGGCTCGACCGTCGAGCAATTTCCCGCCATCGACCAGTTCAAGGCGATGAAGGCCGACGGCGTCCTCTCGTCGCCGGCAGAGGCGGGCACGAAGATCGCGGACCATCTCCTGTCGGACGGCTTTGGCAATGAGGTCATCACCGACCTGCGCAATCTCTAGGCGGGGTCGACGCCCTCAAGTTCCCGTTCCAATCTGTCCAGCACGCGCTGGACTTCGTCGGGACGGATGCAGTCGCTTTCCATCAGGCGCAGTGACCAGAACCCCTCGATGGCCAGAAAGGCCAGCGTCGACAGTTCCAAATCTGCCGAGCGCTCGCGCAGGCGTTCCATCACCTGCTTTTGATAACGGCGCACGGGGTCGATGAATTCGGGGTTCTCCGCGATTGCCGCGAGCACGCCCGAAGCCGGCTCCGGCCGGTCGATCATCTCCTGTCGGCAATAGCGCAGATAGGCCAGAGCCATGGCATTACGACCTTCGGGGCCGGCGCCGATGCTTCGCTCAAGCGCGGTCTCGGCCCGCTCTATGTGCATTTCGACCAATGCTTCCAGGAGCTTGGCCTTGGTCGGAAAATTGTACAGCAGGCCGCCCTTCGACAGACCTGCCCTTGCGGCAACCGCATCGAGCGATATGTTGCCGGGTCCCTGCTCGCGCGCGAGCGCTTCCGCAGCCTCGAGGATGCGCTTCCTTGAGCTTGGCCGTCCGGCTGGAATTTTCAAATCGACACGCCGAGCCCTTGCAGATTAGCAAATGTTGACAATACCGTCCGGACGGTACAGTAATGCGCCGCACAATTGCAAGTCCTCCATGTATCATAGCGCATTCGAGCGCCATCCAGCTTCGTCACGGGCCCACCGATGATCAAACGTTTCCTCATTGCCTTCGTCTTCGTCGCGATCGTCGTCGGCGGTATCGTCGGGTTCAACATGTTCCGCGACCAGGCGATCCAGGACTTCTTCGCCAACAGGCAGGCGCCGGCTTTCCCGGTGGCTTCGGTGATCGTCGAGCCGACCGAATGGCAGCCGGGCATCGAGGCGATCGGCACCGTCTACGCCGCGCGGGGCATCGACCTCGCCGTCGAGGCCACGGGCGTCGTGCGCAAGGTCAATTTCCGCGCCAATGACGAAATCGACCAAGGCGATCTCCTTGTCCAGATCGACGACACGATCGAACGGGCCGAGATCGTTGCCGCGCAATCGCAGGTCGACGTCAGCACCCAGGCGCTCGAACGCGCGCAGACGCTGTCGGATCGCGGCGTCAGTTCGGCATCCACCGTGCAGGAGGCCGAGGCCGCCGCATCGTCCGCGCGCGCGCAGATCGAGAGGTTGCAGGCCGTTCTCAGCCAGAAGGCGCTGGAGGCGCCGTTTTCCGGAATGATCGGCCTGCCCCGCGTCGAGGTCGGACAGTATATCTCGGCCGGAACGACGGTCGCGACCTTGCAGGCGCTCGATACGCTGCGGGTCGACTTCACCGTTCCCGAACAGCAGCTCGGACGCCTGTCGATAGGCCAGACCGTCAACATCGCAACGGAAGCCGGCGGCACCGTCGCGTCCGGCACCATCACAGGCATCGAGCCGCGCATCGACCCGCAGACCCGGCTCGTCAGCGTCCGTGCCGAGGTCGACAATCAGGAAGGCGCGCTCAATCCGGGCCAGTTCGTGCGCGTGCGCGTCGAACTGCCGGCCGAAAACGACGTCATCGCCCTGCCGCAGACGGCGGTGACCACAAGCCTCTACGGCGATTTCGTCTATGTCGTCGCCGCGCCCGAGGAAGCGCAGGAACCTGCCGAGGGCGAAGCCGAACGCTTCGTCGCCAAGCAGGTCTTCGTCCAGACCGGGCGACGCAACGGCCAACTCGTCGAACTGACGCAAGGCGTAAATGCCGGCGACCGCGTCGTCGTGGCCGGCCAGAACCGGCTGTCCAACGGCGCGCCGGTCACGCTGAGCCCGCAAGCAGACGCGCCGGCCGGCGAGGACGTGCCCGTCGAAGCTGCGGAGAGCGACCAGTGAACATTTCCGAACTCTTCACCCGCCGCGCGGTCCTGTCGACCGTCCTCGGCGCGCTCATCCTCCTCCTCGGCTTTCAGGGTCTCTTCAACCTGTCGATCCGGGAATATCCCGAGGTCGAGGAGACGGTGGTCACCATCAACACCGTCTATCCGGGCGCCAGCGCCGAACTCATCCAGGGCTTCGTCACGGCGCCGATCGCCTCCGCGGTCGCAACGACAGAAAACATCGACTACGTGACCTCGGCGAGCCGCCCCTCATCGAGCACGGTGACGGTCCAGATGCAACTCGGGGCCGATCCCGACGTCGCGCTGACCGAGGTCATGTCCAAGGTCCAGCAGGTGCGCGGACAACTGCCCTCGGCTTCGGAAGACCCGGTCATCGTCAAGGGCACCGGCCAGCAATTCGCCATCATGTATCTCGCCTTCCAGAACGAGAACATGACGGCCGAGCAACTCACCGAGTATCTCGAACGAGTCATCCGCCCACGCATGTCCACCATCGAGGGCGTCGCCGAAGTCCAGATCCTCGGCGCGGCGAACTATGCGATGCGCGTCTGGATCGACCCGATTCGGCTCGCCAGCCGCGGCGTGACGGCGTCGGAGGTGCTTGCCGCGATCAATGCCTCGAACTTCCTGTCGGCCCCTGGACAGACCCGCAACGAATATGTGGCCTATTCGATCACGCTCGAATCGACGCTCCAGACGCCGGAAGCCTTCGGCGCCCTGCCCTTGCGATCGGACGGCGACGAGGTGGTACGGCTGCGGGACGTCGCCGACGTCGAACTCGCCGCCGAGAACACCGACACGGTCGTCAATTTCAATGGCAATCCGGGCACGTTCATCGGCATCTTTCCGACGCCGTCGGCCAATCCGCTCGATACGGCGGATGCGGTCAATGCCGAACTGCCGGCCATCCAGGCGACGCTGCCGGACGGCATGAACGTTTCGCTCGTCTACAACGCCACCGACACGATCCGCGCCTCGATCGACGAGGTGTTCATCACCATTGCCGAGGCGGTCGCGATCGTGGTGGTCGTCATCCTCCTGTTCCTGGGCTCGTTCCGCTCGGTGCTGATGCCGGTGGCGACGATCCCCCTGTCGCTGATCGGCGTCTGCTTCTTTCTCCTGATGATGGGCTATTCCATCAATCTCCTGTCGCTTCTGGCCATGGTCCTCGCCATCGGCCTGGTGGTCGACGACGCCATCATCGTCGTCGAGAACATCCACCGGCACATCGAGGAAGGGCTGTCCCCGATGGCGGCGTCCATCAAGGGAATGCAGGAAATCTCGCTCGCCATCGTCGCCATGACGCTGACCCTCGTCGCCGTGTTCATGCCGCTCGGCTTCACCGGCGGCCTGACGGGTGCGCTGTTCCGCGAATTCGCCTTCACGCTCGCCGGGGCCGTCGTCATCTCGGGCATCGTCGCGTTGACCATCACGCCGATGATGTCGGCGCGGCTGTTGAAGGCGGGCGGGCACAGCCGCTTCCAGATCTTCGTCGATCGCACCTTCGACCGCCTGTCGAACTGGTACGGCCGCATGGTGTCGGGCTCGCTGAACTATCGCCCTGTGACGCTCTTCATCTCGGCCGCGCTCGTGGCCGTGACCGCCTTCATGTTCTTCAACACGTCGAGCGAACTCGCGCCCGAGGAGGATTCGGGCGCGCTTTTCTCGCTCGTCACCGCACCGCGCTATGCGACGACGCCCTATACCTCGGGCTACGCCAACCAGATCGAGGCGGCGACCAGCGACCTCGAGGAAGTACGCTCGCGCTTTTCCATCGTCGGGCTCGGCGGCCAGACCAATTCGGGCTTCGTCGTCTGGGCGTTGAAGGACTGGGCCGACCGCGACCGCAGCCAGGCGGAAATCCAGCAGGACATCCAGGCGCGGATCGGCACGGTCGACGGCGTCGAGGCGCTCGTCTTCGCGCCGCCCTCGCTGCCGGGGGCCGGCGGCGGCCTGCCGATCTCGCTCATCATCCAGTCGACCGGCGATCCGAGCCAGGTCTACGAAGTGGCCGACCAGATCCGCCGCGAGGCGGAGGCGACGGGCCAGTTCATCGTCGTCCAGAATTCGCTCGCCTTCGACGCGCCGCAGGTGACGGTCACCATCGACCGCGAACGCGCCGCCGCGCTCAACATACCCGTGAGCGATGTCGGCACCACGCTCGGCGCGCTCGTCGGCGGCGGCGCCGTGGCCCAGTTCGATCGCGAGTCGAACAGCTACGACGTCATCACCCAGGTCCCGCAGGAATACCGCGACAACCCCGAAAGGCTCGGCGAATTCTTCATCCGCGCGACCACCGGCGAGATGATCCCGCTGTCATCGGTCGTCACGATTTCGACCAATGCCGCGCCGGCGGCGATCGAACAGTTCAACCAGTTGAACTCGGCAACCATCTCCGCCCTGCCGCTGCCCGGCATCACGACGGGCGCGGGTCTCCAGACGATCACCGAGCTTGCGCAGGCGGCGCTGCCCGATTCGTTCTTCATCGAATATTCCGGCCAGTCGCGGCTGGAAGTGCAGCAGGGCAACACGATCCTTATCGCCTTCTCGCTGGCGATCGTGGTGATCTATCTCCTGCTCGCCGCACAGTTCGAGAGCTTCCGCGATCCGTTCATCATCCTGATGTCGGTGCCGCTGTCGATCTTCGGCGCGATCCTGCCGCTCAATCTGGGGCTGGGGACGCTGAACATCTATACCCAGGTTGGCCTCATCACGCTGATCGGCATCATCACCAAGCACGGCATCCTGTTGGTGGAGTTCGCCAACCAGAAGCGCGACGAGGGCATGTCGATCCGCGAGGCGATCGTCTATTCGGCGACGGTGCGCCTGCGCCCGATCCTGATGACGACCGCCGCGCTGGCGCTCGCCGTCATCCCGCTGATGATCGCTGCCGGCGCGGGCGCCGCAGCTCGCCAGGCGATGGGACTGGTGATCTTCTCCGGTCTCCTGATCGGCACGTTCTTCACGCTGTTCGTGGTGCCGATGTTTTACACCTTCATCACCTCGAAGGAGCGCTCGGAGGCGACGCGCAAACCGGTCGCGAACGGTTCGCCGCAGCCGGCGGAGTAGAAACGCCGGCAATCTGGTCCTGAGTGAAAAGGCGGCTCCCAAAATTGAAGCAGCCTTTTCGCATGAGGGGCGGTATTCCATGTCGCCCCGAAATGAATTGTGTAGCAGCCTCCCCCTTACGCCGACGAAACCAATCGCGCTTGAATCGGTTTAGCGTCCGCCCGATATGTGTCGGGCGTTTGACAGCGCTTAGACGGATTCTTGTAGAGCATGAACATCCAGACCGATCCGGCCCGCATCCGCGACGCCGCTCCGCTTCTGCCTGCCGCAGTCGATACGCCCATTCGCTTTACACCCGCAAAAGACCTGACGCTTCACGCGCTCGGCCATGACCTTGCGGCCGGCCGTTTCGAGGCCGAATTCGACCTCTTCGAACTCGATTTGCGCCAGCGCGCCAACGAGAACGCCGACACCATTCTGGCCGTCGTGACCTATCTGGGCACCGCGCAGCAGAATGGTGAACCGGTGACGCCGGCCGCCAACTGGCTGCTCGACAATCACTATCTCGTCGAGGACACGATTCTTCAGATCCGGCGCGACCTGCCGCCGCGCTTCTTCAGGAAGCTGCCCTTGATGACGCTGCCGGACGGGCGCCAGGTGCCGCGCGCGCTCATCCTTGCCTGGACCTATGTCGCGCAATGCGATAGCGCGATCTCCGTTGCCGGCTTCGAGACCATGGTCGCGGCCTTCCAGGAGGTCGATCCGCTGTCGATCGGCGAATTGTGGGCGCTGCCTTCGCTCCTGCGTTTCGTGCTGGTGGAAAATCTGCGCCGGCTCGCCGTGCGGGTAAAACGCGCGCATCAGATGCGCGCCGTCGCCAACACGGTGGCGGACGAGGCGCTCGCGCAGGGTTCCGTGGAAGAAGAACTGCGCGTGCTCGGGACCTATGAGGCCCATGCGCGCGACACGACCTTCGCCACGCAATTGCTCTTTCGCCTGCGCGACGGGACGCAATATGCCGCCAGCGCGCTTGGCTGGCTGGAGACCGAGTTGGAGCGCTTCGACCTCGACGCGGAGGAAGTCACGCGGCGCGAGCACGCGACCTTGTCCGCCGGCAACGTCACCACCGGTAACATCATCAAGGGGTTGAGGCTCGTCGACGATACGGACTGGACCGTATGGTTCGAAGAACTCAGCCATGTCGACCGGACGCTGCGCGAACATACCGACTTCGCCGACCTCGACTTCCAGTCCCGCGACCAGTACCGCCGCGCCATCGAGGAACTGGCCGCCGGGACCGACCTTTCCGAACGCGACGTGACCGAGCGGGCGATCGCGATGGCACAGGACCGCGCCATCGCGATCGGCCAGCAGACCCGTCCCGACATCGGGCTTTTCGTCGTCGGCCCCCGGCGGCCCGAATTCGAACAGGCGATCGGCTATGCGCCGAAATGGCCAAGTCGCGTGCGCCGCTTCTACAAGCGCACGGGCTGGATCGGGATCGTGCTTCCGGCCGCAATTCTGACCGGCCTGCTGCTCGCCGCCGTCGGCTTCACGCTGGAGGGCATCGGTCTGTCCACCTTCGCGGTGACGCTGCTTCTCGCCCTTTTCTTCCTGCCGGCGAGCGAAGCGGCGCTCGGCCTCTTCAACACGATCGCCTCGCTTCTCGTCGAGCCGACGCGGCTGATCGGCTACGAATACAAGGACGGCGTTCCGGGCCATGCGCGCACGCTGGTCGCACTGCCGATCCTGATCGGCTCGCGCGACGACGTCGAGGATGCGCTTCACAATCTCGAAGTGCATTATCTCGCCAACATGCAAGGAGAGCTCGATTTCGCCATCCTGTCGGACTGGCGGGACAGCCAGTCCGAGCAGACCGGCGAGGACATGGAGATCCTCGACTATGCGCGCAAGCGCGTCGCGGCGCTCAACGCGCGCTATCCGCGCGACGACCGGCCGCGCTTCCACGTCCTGCATCGCCGCCGGCTCTACAACGAGGCCGAAGGCGTCTGGATGGGATGGGAGCGCAAGCGCGGCAAGCTGCACGAACTCAACGCGCTTCTGCGCGGCGATCTCGACACGACCTTCATCGCGCCAACGACACCGCTGCCGACAAACGTGCAATATGTGCTGACGCTCGACGCCGACACGCGCATGACGCGAGACGCCGTCGCCAAGCTCGTCGGCAAGATGTCCCACCCGCTCAACCGGCCGGTCATCGACGCGAAGACGGGCCGCATTCTCTCTGGCTACGGCATCCTCCAGCCGCGCGTCACGCCGTCGCTGACGACGGGCAACGAGGCGTCGTTCTTCCAGCGCATCTTCTCGGCCAATCGCGGCATGGACCCTTACGTCTTCGCGGTATCCGACGTTTATCAGGATCTGTTCGATGCCGGCACCTTCACCGGCAAGGGCCTCTACCATGTAGATGCGATGGAAGCCGCGCTCAAGGACCGGATTCCCGAAAACGCCGTCCTCAGCCACGACCTTCTCGAAGGCGCATGGGCTCGCTGCGGGCTCGTCACCGATGTCGAACTGATCGAGGACTATCCGACGCGCTATTCGGTCGATGCATCGCGCAACCATCGCTGGATCAGGGGAGACTGGCAGCTTCTGCCATTCATCCTCGATCCCCGCTCGGGGGTTCCGGGCCTGTCGCGCTGGAAGATGATCGACAATCTGCGCCGCTCGCTGACGCCGATCTCCTGGGTGCTGGCCTCGATCGCCGGCTGGACGCTGCTGCCCTTCGCCTATGCCGCGCAGTGGCAGGCGCTCTTGATCCTCAGCCTCGTCCTCGCGCTCACCTATTCCATCGTCGACGCGCTGATGCCGCGCAATTCCGAGGCGACGCTGCGCAGTCACTTCTCGGCGCTGGCGCGCGAGTTCGCATTCGCGACGGCTCAGGTCGTGCTGAAGGTCGTGCTCATCGCGCATCAGGCATGGGCGTCTGCCGACGCCATCATGCGCACGCTCACCCGCGTCTTCTTCACCCGTCGCAAGCTGCTCGAATGGCGCACCGCCTCGGACGCGGCGCGCGGCGGCGAGACGCTGTCGACCTACCATGCGATGATGGTCGGTTCCCTGCTGATCGCGCTGATCGGCTTTGCGATCGCCGTCATCGGCGAGCGCACCGGCGTCATCGTGGCCGGCATCTTTTTCCTGTTCTGGGCCGGCGCTCCAAGCTTTGCCTGGCTGATCAGCCGATCCGCGGAGACCGAAGACCAACTCGTCGTCACTCCCGCCGATGCCGCCAAGCTGCGCACTGCCGCCCGCCGAACCTGGCTCTATTACGAGACCTTCGTGACGGCCGAGCACAACTTCCTGCCACCGGACAATTTCCAGGAGATTCCCTCCCCGGTCGTCGCACCGCGCACGTCGCCGACCAATATCGGCATCTATCTGCTTTCGATCGTCGCGGCGCGCGATTTCGGCTGGATCAGCATGGCCGATGCCGTGCGGCAGATGGAAAAGACCATCTCGACCATCGAGCGTATGGAGCGCCATCGCGGCCATCTCTACAACTGGTACGACACGCAGACGCTGAAGCCGCTTCTGCCGCTTTATGTCTCCTCGGTCGACAGCGGCAATCTGGCGGGTCATCTCGTTACCGTCGCCGCCACTTGCAACATCTGGGCCCAGGCACCTGCCGCCCATCTTCAGGGCGACTATAACGGCATTCTCGACTGCGTGACGATCCTCGAGGAAAGCCTCGATGAACTGCCGGACGACCGCCGTCCGCTGCGTCCGCTGCGCCAAAGGCTGCGCGAGCGCATCGAAGGAATGCAGCGGGCGGTCGAGACGATCCGCAGCGAGCCGGAGACGGCCGCAATCCGCACAATCAACCTGGCCGTGCTGGCGGCCGACATCCGCAAGCTGGCGCGCTCCATCGACGAGGAAATCGGCTCCCATGCCAGCGAGACGCTGGCGCTGTGGGCCAACAAGCTCGAAGCGACTTGCCAGTCGCATATCGCGGACTCGCATATCGAGGACGCGCATGTCACCGCGCTTCGCCGCGACCTGATCGCGCTGCGCGATCGGGCGCGTCAGTTCGCCTTCGAGATGGACTTCTCGTTCCTGCTGCGCGGCGACCGCAAGCTGCTCTCGATCGGTTACCGCGTCGATCAGCGCCAGCTCGACGAAGCCTGCTACGACCTCCTCGCCTCGGAGGCTCGGCTGACGAGCCTCTTTGCCATCGCCAAGGGCGACGTTCCCACTGACCACTGGATGCGGCTCGGTCGTCCGGTGACGCTTGTCGGCTTTTCGGGCGCGCTCGTCTCCTGGTCGGGCTCCATGTTCGAATACCTCATGCCGCCGCTCGTCATGAAGGAGCCGCTTGGCGGCATCTTGAACCAGACCAGCAATCTCATCATCGCCCGCCAGATCCGCTATGCGCGCTCTAAGGGCATTCCGTGGGGCATTTCCGAGAGCGCCTACAATGCGCGCGACCGCGAGATGACCTACCAGTATACCAATTTCGGCGTCCCTGGCCTCGGCCTCAAGCGCGGCCTGGCGCACAATACCGTCATCGCGCCCTATGCGACGCTGCTCGCCGCCCAGTTCAAGCCGCGCGAGGCGGTGCTGAACCTTGCCGAACTCGAGGCGATCGGCGGGCGCGGGCGCTACGGCTATTACGACGCGATCGATTTCACGCCGACGCGCGTTCCGGCCGGCGCTCCTTGCGCCGTGGTGCGCAACTACATGGCCCATCACACCGGCATGTCGATCGTCGCCGTTTCCAATGTCGTCTTCGAAGGACGGATGCGCGACCGCTTCCATTCCGATGCGGTGATCGAGGCGGCCGAATTGCTGCTTCAGGAAAAGGCGCCGCGCGACGTGCCGGCCACCAAGGCCCGCGCGGAAGCAGGCGACCGGTCGACTGCGGAGGAGATCGAGACGAGTTCGGACATCCGCGTCGTCGCAGACCCGGTCCACGCCCTGCCGGCGACCAGCCTGATGTCGAACGGCTACTACAGCGTCATGCTGACGGCCAGGGGGACCGGCTACAGCCGCTGCGGCGACATCGCCGTCACCCGCTGGTCGGGCGATCCGGTTGAGGACCGTTCCGGCACGTTCATCTTCGTCTCGGACCCGGCGACCGGCGCATGGTGGTCTGCCACCGGCGACCCGAAGGCGGCGGAGAACGAGCGCACGGAAGCCATCTTCAGCGACGACAAGGCGACGTTCATGAAGCGCGTCGGCCCGATCACGACCAAGGTCGAGGCGATCGTTACCTCCGAGGCGAACGGCGAAGCGCGGCGGATCACCATTTCCAACAATGGCGATGCCGACCAGCATCTCGAAATCACCTCCTATGGGGAACTCGCGCTGGCGCCGGAAGCGAGCGACCAGGCGCACCCGGCCTTTTCCAAGATGTTCGTCAGGACGACCATCGCCAATGAGGGCAGCCTGATCCTGGCGCGGCGCAACAAGCGCGCGCCCGGCGAGGCGGACGTCGCCTTCGCCCATTTCGTCACCGCGGGCGCTGGCATCTCACGCGAGGCGCGTGCCCAGACCGACCGTCGCGAATTTCTCGGGCGCGGCCGCTCGATCGTCGATCCCGCCGCCTTCGACCGCAATGCAAGCTTCGAGGGCAAGGATGGATTCACGCTCGACCCGGTCCTGTCGATCCGCTGCAAGGTGCGCGTGCCGGCCGGCAAGGAAGTCTCGCTGACCTTCTGGACCGTCGTGACGGCGAGCGAGGATGATGCGCGCGCGGCGGCGACACGGTTCGACAATCCCGAATCCTTCGAACGCCAGGCGATGCTCGCCTGGACGCGCTCGCAGGTGCAGACCCGCCATGTCGGCCTGTCGCTGGCGGATGCCGCCGGCGTCCAGAGGCTCGCGCGCTATCTGCTCTATCCCGACCCGGCGCTACGCGCGCCGTCGGAAGCGATCGTCGAGGGACTTGGCTCGCAAAGCACACTCTGGCCGACCAGCATTTCGGGAGACTTCCCGATCTTCGCCCTGCGGATCGCCGACGTCGCCGATCTCGAAATCGTCGCCTCCGCCCTGCGAATGCAGGAATATCTGCGTACGCACGGCCTCGTTGCCGATCTCGTCATCGTCAACGAGCAGGCGTCTTCCTACGTGCAGGATCTACAGCAGGCGATCGAGCAGCTTTGCGACAACAGCCGGATGCGCGGCCGCGAACTCGGCCCCCGCCAGCACATCTTCGCAGTGCGCCGCGACCTGATGGACGAGCGCACCTACAAGACGCTGCTTGCCGTCGCGCGCGTCGTCCTGCACACGCGCAATGGCACGATCTTCGACCAGATCGACCGCGCCGAGGCCATCGCCCATCAGGAACTCGGCCAACGCCGGGCGCTGGCGCCCGCGCAAGCCGCCAAGCCCGCCGCGCGGCTGGCGCCTGTGGCGGCAGCCGATGGAAGCGGGCTTGCCATGTGGAACGGTTATGGCGGCTTTGCCGACGAGGGCCGCACCTATGTCGTCAGGCTCGACGGACGGCGGCACACACCGCAGCCCTGGATCAACGTGATCGCCAACGAGAGTTTCGGCTTCCACGTTTCGGCCGAGGGCGCTGGCTTCACCTGGAGCCGCAACAGCCGCGACTTCCAGATCACACCCTGGACGAACGATCCCGTCACCAACCGGCCGGGCGAAGGGCTCTATGTCGTCGACCGCGATACGGGCGAGGCATTCGCACCGGCTGCATCGCTCCTGCGCGATCCGTCGCTGATCTATGAGGCGCGGCATGGCCAGGGCGTGTCGATCTTCTCGGTCGAGCGCAATCGCATTGCAGCGGAGTTGACGCATCTCGTCGACCCGACCGACCCTGTCCGCATCTCGTGCCTGAAGCTTGCCAATCGTGGAGATGCGCCGAAGCGGATGCGCGTCTACGCCTATGTCGAATGGGTGATGGGCGTGAACCGAACGCGGACCAGCGCGACCACCGTGCCGGGCTTCGACGCGACCGTCGACATGGTGACGGCAGCCAATCCCTACCATCTCGACTATGGCGACCGCGTCGCGTTTCTGGCCGGCGACCGGCCGCTCCAGTCCTTCACATGCGACCGAGCCGAGTTTCTCGGCCTGCGCGGCTCGTCGGAGCGGCCGGCGGCAGTCGTTTCGGGATCATCCCTATCCCGAACGGCGGAGGCCGGACGCGACATATGCGGCGCCATCGCCTTCGACATCGACATCGGCGCCGGCACCGAGGAAGTGCTGACGCTCTATATGGGCGATGCGGGTTCGCTCGCCGAGGCGCGCAGTCTCGTCCAGCATCATCGCCAGCAATCCTTCGATGAGCGCCTTGAGCGCAACGGCGAAAGCTGGCGGCATTTCGCCGAAGCGTTGCAGGTCGAGACACCCGATCCGGCCTTCGACGCGCTGGTCAACACCTGGCTGCCGTATCAGGCCTTCGCCTGCCGCATCCGCGCGCGCGCCGCCTTCTACCAGGCGAGCGGCGCTTATGGCTTCCGCGACCAGTTGCAGGATACGCTCGCACTTCTCCTGCACGACCCGTCGCTCGCCCGCGCGCAAATTCTCAACGCGGCCGGACGCCAGTTCCGCGAAGGCGACGTGCAGCACTGGTGGCTGCCGCGCTCGGGCGCCGGCGTTCGCACCATGATTTCGGACGACGTTGTGTGGTTGGCGCATGGCACGCATCGCTACCTCACCGTGACTGGGGACGCGGCCGTCCTCGACGAGAACTTGCCGTTCCTCGAAGGCGAGATGTTGCAGGAAGGCCAGCACGATGCGTTCTTCACGCCGCAGCCGTCGAAGGAAAGCGCGTCGCTCTACGAACATTGCGCGCGAGCGCTCGATCTTGCCGTCAGGCGCACCGGACCGCACGGCCTGCCGTTGATCCTCGGCGGCGACTGGAACGACGGCATGAACCGGGTCGGCGAAGCGGGGCGCGGCGAAAGCGTCTGGCTCGGCTGGTTCCTCGCCGCCACGCTGCGGGACTTCGCGGCCATCGCGGACGAACGCGGCGATACACGCCGCGCCGAGGCGTGGCGCCGCCATCTCGACCAGCTCAAGATCGCCATTGAGGAATCCGGCTGGGACGGCAAATGGTATCGCCGCGGCTATTTCGACGACGGCTCGCCGCTCGGCTCCAGCCAGTCCGACGAATGCCGGATCGATTCGCTCGCCCAATCCTGGGCTGTCCTGTCCGGCTTCGGACCGAAGGAACGTGCGAACCAGGCGATGACGAGCGCGCAGGAATGGCTGCTCGACGACGAGAACGGCCTCATCCAGCTCTTCACCCCGCCCTTCGAGAACACGCCGAAGGAGCCTGGCTACATCAAGGGCTATCCGCCCGGCGTGCGCGAAAATGGCGGGCAATATACCCATGCCGCGACGTGGTTTGTGCTGGCCCTTGCGGCGCTCGGTCGCAGCGATGACGCGTACCGGGCGTTTTCCATAATCAATCCCGTCAATCACGCTGCCGATCGCGCGGCAGCGGATCGCTATCGCGTCGAGCCTTACGTCGTGGCGGCGGATGTCTATTCGCAGGCCGAGCGCGCCGGTCGCGGCGGCTGGACCTGGTATACCGGGTCGGCGGGATGGCTCTACCGGGCCGCCGTCGAGGGAATTCTCGGCATCGAACGGGCGGGCGAGACGGTTTCGATCGCGCCGCGTCTTCCCTCCAACTGGCCGGGATTCCACGCGAAAATGCGGTTCGGACAGGCCGAGTACCGGATTTCGATCAACCGCGGATCAGCCGAATCGATTGTTCTTGACGGAACGCAAGTGCAGCAAATAAAGCTTTCCGATCAGGGCCATCACGAGGTCGTCGTTACCGTCGCAAACGGTGAATTGGGCTAGGCATCATGCGCCGCATTGGTACCGCATTTTCGGCGCACGATCCCAATTGATCAAACATTTCCGATTGTTAAAGCATCACGGAAAGTAACGACCATTCGCTCTTCTTGTAGCGAAAATCGCAACCCGTCCCCCACATACCCGATTGTTCAGAACCGCACCCTGCCGTAGCGTCATTTATGTTGCGGCGCACCATGGAATTTGAAAGGCCTGATGCCGTGTCCCTAGTGGAAGTGTACTGGAGAGCGCTGACCTATCTTGCCGCCGCCCGCGGCAAGGTCGCCGTCATTTGCGGTTCCAACGTCCTGCTGGCGATCGTCGCCATTGCCGAGCCGATCCTGTTCGGCAGAATCATCGACGCCATTTCCGAGAAGGCGGACGTGACGCCGGCGCTGGCCATG
Organism: Mesorhizobium sp. YIM 152430; assembly: GCF_029210365.1. GTDB lineage: Bacteria > Pseudomonadota > Alphaproteobacteria > Rhizobiales > Rhizobiaceae > Aliihoeflea. The sequence goes on along the minus strand of NZ_JARGES010000018.1, from coordinate 234,067 downwards.
TGGGCCGGCCTCGGCGTGTTCAACGTCGTCGCCTTCGTACTCGTCTCGCGCGGCGCCGACCGGCTCGCCCATGCCGTGCGCGGCGACGTCCTTGCGCGGTCTTACGAGAACGTCATCACGATGCCGCTCGCCTGGCACTCCAAGCGAGGCACGTCCAATTCGCTGCATACGCTCCTGCGGGCAGTCGAGGCGCTGTTCAGCCTGTGGCTCGAATTCATGCGTCAGCATCTGTCGACGGCCGTCGCCCTCGTGCTTCTCGTCCCGACCGCGATCTCGCTCGACCTTCGCATGTCGATGGTGCTGTTCACCCTCGGCGTCGCCTATGTCGTGATCAGCCGCCTTGTCATGAAGAAGACCAAGGAAGGTCAGGCCGAGGTCGAGCAGCACTACCACAAGGTCTTCGCGCATGTGAGCGATTCGGTCTCCAATGTCTCGGTGCTCCAGAGTTATGGCCGCATCCAGCAGGAGACGCAGGCACTCAAGGAGCATATCGGCCGCCTGATCGGCGCCCAGCATCCCGTCCTCGACTGGTGGGCGCTGGCGAGCGCGCTGCAACGTCTGTCCTCGACCATCTCGATGATGGTGGTACTGATCATCGGCGCCCTGCTTGTCTCGCGCGGCGAACTCAGGATCGGCGACGTCGTCGCCTTCACCGGCTTCGCCACGCTTCTCATCAGCCGCCTCGACCAGGTGACGGGTTTCGTCAATCAGGTGTTCGAGGCGCGTGCCAAGCTCGAAGCATTCTACGAGATCGAGGATTCGGTCGAGGAACGTGTGGAAGCCCATGATGCAAGGGTTCTCAACCGCGTTGAGGGCAATGTCGTCTTCGACAACGTCAATTTCCGCTTTCCCGGCACGAGCGAGGGCGTGAGCGACATCTCGTTTTCAATCGGCGCCGGACAGACGGTCGCGATCGTCGGCCCGACGGGCGCCGGCAAGACGACGCTGATCAACCTTCTCCAGCGTGTCTACGATCCGCAATCCGGCGCGATCTATGTCGACGGCATCGATACGCGCACTGTCACGCGCAACTCGCTGCGCCACCAGATGGCGACCGTGTTCCAGGATGCGGGCCTGCTCAACCGCTCGATCGAGGACAATATCCGCCTTGGCCGCGAGGACGCGCTGAACGGCGACGTCCACCATGCGGCCCGCGCGGCGGCGGCCGAGGAATTCATCCTGGGCAAATCCGGGGGCTATGACACGATCGTCGGCGAACGCGGCGGGCAGTTGTCGGGCGGCGAGCGGCAGCGCATCGCGATCGCCCGCGCCATCCTCAAGGATGCCCCGATCCTCGTCCTCGACGAGGCGACGAGCGCGCTGGACGTGGAGACCGAAGAGCAGGTCAAGCAGGCGATCGACCGGTTGCGCGAAAACCGCACCACCTTCGTCATCGCCCACCGTCTGTCGACGGTTCGCGACGCGGACATGGTGATCTTCATGGATCGCGGCCGCATCGTCGAGATGGGCGGCTTTGGCGAACTCGCGCAGAGCAATGGCCGCTTCGCCGGCCTGCTGCGCGCTGGCGGACTCCTGAACGACGAGGAAGTGCGCCGCTCCTTCCGCCTGGCGCCGTCGATCGAAGCGGCCTGATCCGAGCCCACACAGGGCGGGACCGCCAAATGGCGGTTCCGCTCATTTCAGCGCCAACTGAAACGAAGTTTAGCGAAACGTGATCCTCCGGGAGGATCGCTTTGGGTAATTAACGCGTTGACGATATGCTTCGAGCATTGCCGCAACTTTCCCCCGGCGGTGCTGCCAGAGCGGTGTCTTCACCTCAGGAAGGGACGCCTGGCTTGCGAAGCGGCATGAATCCGTTTCGCACCGTTGGAATCTATTCGCATGATGAATGCCAAGACCCCCGTTCGAGATACCAGGATCGACGTGATCCGCGCGGTCGCCCTGCTTTCAATCTTCATCAACCACGTTCCGGGCAATCCGATCGAGGTCATCACGCACAAGAATTTCGGCTTTTCCGATGCCGCGGAAGCCTTTGTGCTGATCTCCGGCGTCTCGGCGGCGTTGGCATACGGGCTGAAATTCGAGGCCGGCAATCGCCTGATCACGACCCTGAAGACATGGCGGCGAGCTGGCGTTCTCTACATCGCACAACTCGGCACCACCATGGCGACGCTCGGGATCTTCTCGTTCTTTGCGCTCTATTTCGGCGCACCGCATCTGCTCGCCAAGATCAATATCGAGCCGGTCGTCACCGACACGGCCGCTTCGCTTGTCGGCATCGTCACGCTCGGCCACCAGCTCGGCTACAACAACATCCTGTCGATGTACGGGATCGTGCTGTTGCTCCTGCCGCTGTTCCTCATGATCGGAACGTTGAGCATCGGCTGGATGGTCGTCGCATCCGGCTTGTTGTGGATGGTCGCCGGTCTGCTGCCGATCGCACCACCGCAGTTCCCAAATGGCGGCTACTGGTTCCTGAACCCGTTCTCGTGGCAGTTCCTGTTCGTCATCGGCATGGCCGTCATGATGCACGTCAAGCGCGGTGGTGCGTTGCCGGTCAATCGTTGGCTGGTCGGCGCGGCAGTGCTCTATCTCGTCACCGCTCTCCTGTGGGTGCGCGTCCCGCTCTGGGGCATCGACATCTCGATGGGTCTACCGAAGATCTTCACCGGCTTCGACAAGACGTTCCTGTCGCTGCCGCGAATGCTGCATGTTCTGGCCGCCGGCTATCTTCTCTATGCGCTCCCGCAGCTTTCGAACCTCTTCCGAACACGCCATGACAATCCGCTGGCGATGCTCGGGCGTCATGCGCTTCCGGTCTTCGTCGTCGGCACCATCCTGTCGATGGGGGCGCAAGCCTGGCGCGGCGTTTTCGCCCCGACGGTTTTTTCCGACATCGTCATCGTGACCGCCGGCATCGCGCTACAATTCGCGCTTGCCTACTACATCGAGTGGTACCGCCGGCTGCTCAAGAACGCGCAGGCCGCGCGCGAGCCCAAGCGCGTCGTCTTGCACGGACGCGACCTTGCACCAGTCCCTGTACGGAGCAGCCAAGCGCAGCGTCGATAGACGCCTCTCCCGGAAAATGAAAAAGCCCCGGCAATCTTCGTGTGCCGGGGCTTTTTCATTTAACCGTTCATCTGTCTCAAAGCGACTTCTTCGTCCATTTCTGAATGACGCCGACGATGCCTTCGCGGAAGAGCATGACGCAGATGACGAAGACGATGCCCTGCACAATTGTTACCCAGGCGCCCCATGTCGCCAGATAGTTCTGCATGGTCACGATCACCGCCGCACCGACGATCGGCCCGAACACCGTGCCCATCCCGCCGAGCAGCGTCATCAGAACAACCTCGCCCGACATCGACCAGTGGACGTCGGTCAGCGAGGCGAGTTGGAAGACGAACACCTTCGTCGCTCCGGCAAGCCCGGCCAGCGTCGCCGAAAGAACGAACACCGTCAGCTTGTAGCGGTTGACGCGGTAGCCGAGCGAAATCGCCCGCGGCTCGTTCTCGCGGATCGCCTTCAGCACCTGACCGAAGGGCGAATGGATGATGCGGTAGATGATCAGGATGCCGATAAAGACGATCGCCAGCACCATCCAGTAGACCGCGAAATGGCTTTGCAGGCTGATAATGCCGAACAGATTGCCGCGCGGCACGCCCTGGATACCATCCTCGCCGCCGGTGAACGGAGCCTGGAGGGAGAAGAAATACACCATCTGGGCGAAGGCCAGCGTCACCATGGCGAAATAGATGCCCTGGCGGCGGATGGCGAGCGAACCGAAGACGAGGCCAAGCACCGCGGCGGTCGCGGTCCCCGCCAGGATCGACAGTTCCGGCGACAGGCCCCACACCTTGGCGGCATGGGCCGAGATGTAGCTCGCCGAGCCGAAATAGGCGGCGTGGCCGAAGGACAGCAGGCCGCCAAAGCCGAGCAACAGGTTGAAGGCGCAGGCGAAGAGCGCGAAGCAAAGCACCTTCATGACGAAGACGGGATAGAGCATGAAGGGCGCGACGATGCCGGCCGCCAGCAACATGGCGAAGATCGCCATGTGGTGGGTCGGCATTCCCATCGTCTTTTGCCGGATGCGCGGCTCGGCGACGGCCGAAGTCGTTTCGGTATCGGTGACGGAAACCATCAGGCGGTCCTCCCGAACAGGCCGGCGGGCTTTATCATGAGCACGATGGCCATGATGACGAAGATGACGACGGCGGAGCCCTCAGGATAGAAGACGCGGGTCAGGCCCTCGACGAGGCCGAGGCCGAAGCCGGTCAGGACCGAGCCGAGGATCGAGCCCATCCCGCCGATGACGACCACGGCGAAGACGACGATGATGAGGTCAGCGCCCATGTTCGGATTGACCGAATAGATCGGCGCGGCGAGGACACCTGCAAAGCCCGCCAGTGCCACGCCGAAGCCGTAGGTCAGCGTGATCATCAAGGGCACGTTGATGCCGAAGGCGCCGACCAGCGTCGGGTTCTCGGTGGCGGCGCGCAGATAGGCGCCGAGTCGCGTCTTCTCGATCACGAACCAAGTGCCGAGGCAGACGGCGAGCGAGGCGATGACCACCCAGCCGCGATAGTTCGGCAGGAACATGAAGCCGAGATTCTGGCCGCCGGCCAGTTCCGCCGGAATGCCGTAGGGCAGGCCCGAGATGCCGTACTCGTTGCGCAGAAGGCCCTGCATGATCAGCGCCAGACCGAAGGTCAGGAGCAGGCCGTAGAGATGGTCGAGGTGGTAGAGCCTCGATATCAGAAGCCGTTCGATGATGATGCCGGTCGCGCCGACGATAATCGGCACGAGAAGCAGCGCCCACCAATAGCCGATGCCGAGATAGTTGAGCAGCATCCAGGCCACGAAGGCGCCGAGCATATATTGCGCGCCGTGGGTGAAGTTGATGATATTGAGCAGGCCGAAAATGATGGCAAGGCCCAGGGACAGCATCGCATAGAACGAGCCGTTGATCAGGCCCAGCAGCAACTGGCCGAAAAGAGCTTGCGGCGGAATGCCTAGGAGCTCGAACATGTGTGCATCCCGTGGTCGAGAAATACTGGAGATGAAATGCGGCGCGGCTCAAGGCCGCGCCGCACCGGTTGACGTCCTATTCGACGAGCGAGCAGCCGCCGTCCTCGAGCGGACGGAAAGCCTGAGCGGCAGGGGTCGTCGAGACGGTTTCGTAGTAGTCCCACGGGCCTTCCGACTCGTCCGGCGTCTTGACGCGGAACAGATAGGAGTCGTGGATCTTGCGGCCGTCAGCGCGGATTTCACCCTGGCCGAAGAGCGGATCGTCGGTCGGCAGTTCCTTCATCTTGGCGACAACTTCCTGGGCACCCTTGTCACCGACGGCCTCGACGGCCTTCAGGTAGTGCAGAACGCTCGCATAGACGCCGGCCTGGACCATGGACGGCTTCTTGCCGTTCTGTTCCTCGAAGCGCGCCGACCATTCGCGGGTCTGGTCGTTGAGGTTCCAGTAGAAGCTCTCGGTCAAGAGCAGGCCCTGGGCAACGTCGAGGCCGAGTGCATGAATGTCGTTGATGAAGACGAGCAGGCCGGCGAGCGACTGGCCGCCTTGGGTGATGCCGAATTCCGACGCCTGCTTGATCGAGTTGATCGTGTCGCCGCCGGCATTGGCGAGACCGATGACCTTCGCGCCGGACGACTGCGCCTGGAGCAGGAAGGACGAGAAATCCGTGCCAGGGAACGGGGTGCGCACGGTGCCGACGATCTCGCCGCCGGCGCCTTCCACGACAGCCGAGGTGTCGCGCTCGAGCGCATGGCCGAAGGCGTAGTCCGCGGTCACGAAGAACCAGGAATCACCACCGTTCTCGACGACGGCGCGACCGGTGCCATTGGCAAGCTGCCAGGTGTCATACGTCCAGTGGATCGTGTTCAGGGAGCAGGCCGAGCCGGTCAGATCAGACGTGGCGGCGCCCGAATTCAGGAACACCTTGTCGGATTCGCGGGTGATGTCGTTGACGGCAAGCGCCACCGACGAGGTCGGCACGTCGACGATCACGTCGACATTTTCCTGATCATACCACTGGCGGGCGATCGTCGATCCGACGTCCGGCTTGTTCTGGTGATCGGCCGAGACGATCTCGACATTGATCCCCTTGCCCGCGGCATCGAAATCCTCGACCGCCATGCGGGCCGCCACGACCGAGCCTTCGCCGGCGATGTCGGCATAGATGCCGGAGCGGTCGTTCATGACGCCGATCTTGATGTCGACGGCATAGGCCGGCGCGGCGAACACCGCGGCAGCGATCGATCCGAGAAGAATCGTTTTCAGTTTCATGTCCTCACTCCTCCACTTGCGACGCTTATGAGCGCCTTCCTCAGTCAGACGCCAAGATAGGCGTGCAGTTTCTCGATGTTGGCATCGAGTTCGTCGTTCAGGATCTGGTCGACGACCTTGCCCTGTTCGACGACGAAATGACGGTCCGCGACGGTCGAGGCGAACCGGAAGTTCTGTTCGACCAGAACGATGGTGAAGCCCTCCTGCTTCAGCCGCGCGATGGTCTTGCCGATCTGCTGGATGATGACGGGCGCGAGGCCCTCGGTCGGCTCGTCGAGAAGCAGCGTCTTGGCGCCGGTGCGCAGGATGCGTCCGATCGCCAGCATCTGCTGCTCGCCGCCCGACAGCTTGGTGCCCTGAGAGTTCAGGCGCTCCTTGAGGTTCGGAAACAGCTCGAAGATGCGATCGACCGACATGCCGCCGGGCTTGACCTGTGGCGGCAGCATCAGGTTCTCCTCGACCGAGAGCGAGGAGAAGATGCCGCGCTCCTCGGGGCAATAGGCGATGCCCTGTCGCGCGATGGAACGCGCCGGAAGCTTGATCGTCTCCTTGCCCTCGAAGGTCACCGAACCTGTGCGCTTGCCCAGGATGCCCATGATCGCCTTCAGCGTCGTGGTCTTGCCCGCGCCGTTGCGGCCGAGCAGCGTAACCACCTCGCCAGGCCGGACATCGAAGGTGACGCCGTGCAGCGCATGGCTCTCGCCATACCAGGCGTTGAGGTCGCGGACCGTCAGAAGCGGCGCGGCTGCGGTCTGCGTCGCCGGCTTGGCGGCAAGGGCGGCATCATGCATGGCCGGCTCCGATATAGGCTTCGACCACGCGCGGGTCCTTGGAAACGGTGGCATAATCGCCTTCGGCAAGCACCTTGCCGCGGGCGAGAACCGTGATCGTGTCCGACAGGTCGGCGACGACCGACAGATTGTGCTCGACCATCAGCACCGTTCGGTTGGCGGAAATGCGCTTGATCAGCGCGGAGATGCGCTCGACATCCTCATGGCCCATGCCGGCCATCGGTTCGTCGAGGAGCAGCATCTCGGGGTCGAGCGCCAGCGTCGTCGCGATCTCCAGCGCCCGCTTGCGACCATAGGAGAGTTCGCCGGCGAAGGTGTTCGCGAATTCCAGAAGGCCGACATCGGACAGAAGCTCGTGGGCGCGCTCATCATATTGCGTCAAGACCTTCTCGGAGCGCCAGAAATCGTAGGAGTCGCCACGCTGGCGCTGCAAGGCGATGCGGACATTCTCCATCGACGTCAGGTTCGGGAACACCGCCGAAATCTGGAAGGAGCGCACCAGACCCAGCCGCGCAATGTCGGCCGGAGACATCGAAGTGATGTCCTCGCCCTTGTAGGTGATCTGGCCACGCGAGGGCGGCAGAAACTTGGTCAGGAGATTGAAACAGGTGGTCTTGCCGGCCCCGTTGGGACCGATGAGCGCGTGAATCGTGCCCCGCTTCACGCTCAGATCGACGCCTTCCACGGCGAAGAAGCCCTTGAACTCCTTCGTCAGGTCGCGCGCCGACAGAATGATACTGTCAGTCATGCGTATATGTTCCTCCTCGGCACCCGTCCGAACGCTGCGTGGCTTGTTGCCGGGCTCTCCCATGGCCCACCATCGCACCGCCCTTGGTCCAGGCGCTTGTCGTTGCCGCATGAATACATGCCAGCGCGGCAGATGCAAGTTCGTAGAAATACGCTGCCTTGCACCGCACAAAGCGTTATGAAATCAGATGTTTCCCTGTTCGCAAGCGCGAATTCTACGACTTAAGTCTAATATGAATTCGACACTTACCCTTGGTCAGATCGCGCTCTGGTTGACGCGTCTCGACAGTTCCTCAACCGTCTCGACGCGCTCGGAATACCGGTCCGTGAGATAGTCCGAACGGCCGCGCAGGAGGAGGGTGAACTTCATCAGTTCCTCCATCACGTCGACCACCCTGTCGTAATAGGGCGACGGACGCATCCGGCCGGCATCGTCGAACTCGTTGAACGCCTTGGCAACCGACGACTGGTTGGGGATCGTGACCATGCGCATCCAACGGCCGAGAACCCGCAACTGGTTGAGTGTGTTGAAGCTTTGTGACCCGCCGCTGACCTGCATCAGCGCCAGCGTGCGCCCCTGCGTCGGGCGCATTCCGCCCATCGACAGAGGCAGCCAGTCGATCTGGGCCTTCATGATGCCCGTCATCGCGCCATGGCGTTCGGGCGAGCACCAGACATGGGCTTCGGACCACATCGACAGGTCGCGCAATTCGCGCACCTTCGGATGGTCGGCGCCTTCCGCATCCGGCAAGGGCAAACCGCGCGGATCGAAGACCTTGACATCGGCGCCGTAGCTTTCGAGAAGCCGCGCCGCCTCGAGCGCCAGAAAACGCGAATAGGATCGCGCGCGCAGCGAACCGTAAAGCATCAGCACGCGCGGCTTGTGCGCTAACCGGTCCGGGGCGAAGAGCACGTCGCGATCGATCGGGCGAAACGCCTCCTCCCGCAACGCAGGAAAATCGGTCATGTCAGCGCGCCTTCACCACATCGCCATCCTCCTTGACGAAGTCCTCGGGAAGGGGGTTCGGCAAAATGTCGAGGACGGCCTCCGATGGCCGGCAAAGCCGCGTCCCTTTCGGGGTCTCGACGATCGGTCGGTTGATGAGGATCGGATGGGAAACCATGAAGTCGACGAGTTCGTCGTCGCTCCATTTGTCCTCGCCCAATTCGAGTTCGGCATAGGGCGTCCCCTTTTCGCGCAGAAGTTCGCGCGGCGACATGTCCATCCTTGAGATCAGTTCGACCAGCCTTTCACGGGATGGCGGCGTCTTCAGATATTCGACGACGACCGGTTCCTCGCCCGAGGCGCGGATCATTTCCAGCGTGTTGCGCGAGGTGCCGCAGGCGGGATTGTGATAGATGGTGACGGCCATTTGGAAACCCTCAGGAAAACCAGTGGCGGGTGCGGTTGGCAAAGGCGACCAGCGACAACATCACCGGCACCTCGACCAGCACGCCGACGACGGTGGCGAGCGCGGCGCCCGAATTGAGGCCGAACAGGCCGATGGCGACCGCCACTGCCAGTTCGAAGAAATTCGACGTACCGATCAGCGCGCAGGGCGCAGCGACGTTGAACGGCACCGTCCAGGCGCGCGCGGCGAAATAGGCGAGGAAGAAGATGCCGTATGACTGGATCAGCAGCGGGATTGCGATCAGGACGATCACCAGCGGATTGTCGAGTATCACATTGCCCTGAAAGGCAAAGAGCAGCACGACGGTCGCGATCAGGCCGATCACGGAAGCCGGCTTGAGCCTGGCCGTGAATTCGGACACGGCCGCATCCCCCCCTTTGCCATCGGCGCGGTCGACCAGCCATTTGCGAACCAACGCGCCCGCGACAAGGGGAATGACGATGTAGAGAACCACCGAGAGCAGCAGCGTTTCCCACGGCACGACGATGTCGGCAACACCCAGAAGCAGGGCGACGATGGGCGCGAAGGCGAAGACCATGATGATGTCGTTCACCGAGACCTGAACCAGCGTGTAGTTCGGGTCGCCGCGCGTCATCTGGCTCCAAACGAACACCATCGCCGTGCAGGGCGCGGCGCCGAGAAGGATCAAGCCGGCGATATATTGCTGCGCGTCGGCCGGATCGATCAAAGGCGCGAACACATATTCGAAGAACAGAACCGCCAGCGCAGCCATGGTGAAGGGTTTGATCAGCCAGTTGACGACCACGGTCAGCAACAGCCCCTTCGGCTTGTCGCCGACATGGCGCAGGCTGGCGAAATCGACATTGACCATCATCGGGAACACCATCGCCCAGATGAGGATCGCAACCGGGAGGTTGACCGATGCGATCTCCAAGCCGGCCAGGAAGCCGACGAGGCCGGGTGCAATATTGCCGATCAGAATTCCCGCGAGGATCGCGGCAGCGATCCAGACCGAAAGCCATTTTTCGAAAAAGCCGATGCCCGCCGGCACCGGAGCGCTCACAGTCTCGTTCGTCATGGAGAAAGTCCGTTCAGGCGATCGCGTCGCCGCTTTGGCCGATCTCGTCGAGCCGACGCTTAAGCGCCAGCCGGCCGACAGCCTCGAAAGGAAGGGCAGTGAAGACGGATATGCGATTGGCCAGCATTCGATATGCCTCGGCGAAGGCGAGATGCTTTTCGGCATCGGTGCCGTCCGCACGCGCAGGATCGGGCACGCCCCAGTGCGCCGTCATCGGATGGCCGGGCCAGACGGGACAGGTCTCTCCAGCGGCATCGTCGCAGACGGTGAAGATGAAATCCATCTGCGGCGCGCCGGGTTCGGCGAACTCGTCCCAGCTTTTCGAGCGCGCGAAGGTGGTGTCGATCTTCATGCTCGAAAGCAAGTCGAGCGCGAAGGGATGCACCGAGCCGCGCGGATAGGACCCGGCCGAATAGGCGCGCGACCGGCCGCCGCCCAATCGGTTCAGGATTGCTTCGGCAAGGATCGAACGGGCGGAATTCGCCGTGCATAGGAACAGGACATTGTACGATCTTTCGGACATCACACCCTCCTTCAGCACTTGCAGATGATGGCGTCGAGAACGGGACGACAGATGTCCGGCTCGCCCTGACAGCAATCTTCCATGAGATAGGCCATCAGGTCGCGGAAGCCGGTCATGTCGGCGAAATAGCGGATGACGCGGCTTTCGCGTTGCGAACGGACAAGACCTGCTGCCGTCAGGATCTTCAGATGCGCCGACATCGTGTTCTGCACCGCGCCCAGCCGCCCGGCGATCTCTCCAGCGGGGATGCCGGTCTCGCCCGCGCGCACCAGAAGCCGGAACACGTCGAGCCGCGTCTCCTGTCCGAGCGCGGCAAGAGCCGCCAGCGATTGCATCTTATCCATATATCTATCCTTCTGGATATATACTTATTCTGGCATATCGATCTTGTCAATCGACCAATCGCGTCTGGACAAGCTTGCCGCGACACGCGAGACATCGGATATGGACGACATCGCAAGACCTACGACGCCTGCCAAACGCATGACGCGCGCCTCGCTCGGCTGGCGCACCGCGACGGTCGCGGGCGTCGTGCTGGCGATCGGGCTTTGCCTCTTCCTGATCATCTACGCGTCGAGCGGATTCCTGCTGCTGTTCGCCGGCATCCTCTTCGCCGTCTTCCTCGACGCGTTCACGACGGGACTCGGCCGCCTCCTGCCCATCCCGCGTGGTTTTCGACTTGCGATCTCGTGCCTTTTGACGAGCGCCGCCGTCATCGGCTTCGTCACCAGCGTCGGCGTCACCGCCGTCTCGCAGACGCCGGACCTGATCCGCACGCTGGAGCGCGAGATTCGCGGCATCGAACAGATGTTGCAGGAATACAACGTCGTCAACGTGGTCACGGCCGAGATCGCCGATCAGGAGGAAGACGGGGAAGCCAATGAGGAAAACGCCGCGCGGTCGAACGGCATAGCGGACTGGCTGCCCGATCCGTCCGGGCTGTTCGGACAGGTCCGGGCGGCGTTCGCGACGACGTTCGGCGTCATCGGCAATATCGGCGTGATCCTCGTCGTCGGCGTCTTCCTCGCTGCCCAGCCGCAGCTTTACCGCGACGGCGCGGTGCGGCTCGTCTCGATCGAAAGCAGGCCGCGCTTTGCCGAAGTGCTCGACGAAATCGGCATCACACTGCGCTTCTGGCTGATCGGCCAGTTCGTGACCATGAGCATCATCGGGCTCGTCGTCTATGCCGCGCTGGCGGTCGTCGGAATGCCGGGTGCGATTCTTCTGGGCCTGGCCGCCGGTATCCTCAACTTCATCCCCGTTCTCGGCCCGATCCTCGCCGGCATCCCGATCGTGCTGGTCGCCATGTCGCAGGACTGGTGGGTGGTCGGCTATGCTCTCGGCGTCTATTGCGTCGTCCAGTTCCTCGAAGGCAACATCCTGACACCGCTGATCCAGCGGCAGGCGGTCAGCCTGCCGCCGGCGCTCATCATGGCGTCGCTGGTCATCATGGGTCTGTTGTTCGGCTTTGTCGGCATCATGCTCGCGACACCCTTCGCCGCCGTCCTGATGGTTCTCGTCAAGCGGCTCTATATCGAGGACGTGCTGGGCGACAGGGCAGGCTGAGCAAGAAAGCGCTCGCGGCCCATCCAACGCGTGATGAAGAGCACCGCGACGACGGCCAGTCCGACCGAAAGGCCGATCCATATTCCCACGCCATCAAGCCCGAGCGGGAAGGCCAGCGCCACGCCGAGCGACATGCCGATCGCCCAGTAGCCGATCGCCGCATAGATCATCGGCACCGTCGTGTCGTGAAGGCCGCGCAGCATTCCGCCGCCGACGGCCTGTGCGCCATCGACGATCTGGAACAGCGCAGCAAGCGCCAGGAAGGTGATCGCCATGTCGATCACCGGCAGGTTGACCGGATCTTCCATGTCGATGAAGGCCCAGATCAGGGCGCGCGGCGCAAGGAGCATGACCAGCGCCACAACCGCCATGAAACTCACACCGAGCACGAAGGCCGTCCAGCCAGCCCGCGTGACGCCATCGCGGTCGTTGGCGCCGAAGGCGCGGCCGACGCGCACGGTCGCCGCCTGTCCCAGCCCCATCGGCACCATGAAGGTGATCGACGCGATCTGGATGGCGATCGCGTGGGCGGCCAGCGAAATCGCGTCGATCAGGCCCATCAGCAGCGCTGCGGCGTTGAACACGGAAACCTCGAGTGCCAGCACGCCGGCAATCGGCAGGCCGAGCCGGACGAGTTCGAGAAGACGCGGCCAATCGGATCGCCAGAAGCGGCCGAAAACCGCGTAGCGCCTGAACTTGCGGTCGAGCGTGACGACGAACACCATGCCGGCGAACATCACCGTGCTCGACGCCGTCGTCGCGATGCCCGCACCGACGATGCCAAGCGGGGGAAAACCGAGATTGCCGAAGATCAGCGCCCAGTTCGCCGCGACGTTGAACGCGACGGCCACGAACATCATGACCATCGCCCAACCGGGCCGCTCCAGCGCCGAGGTGAAGGAGCGCAATACGATATACCAGTAGAAGGGCAGCAGAGCCCATTGCAGCGTGCGCATATAGGCGCCGGCCTGCGCGGACAGGTCGGCATCCTGGCCCATGGCGAGGAGGATCGCCTCCGTCTGCCAGAGCAGGAACCAGATCGGGATCGCTACGATCAGTCCGATCCACAGGCCCTGGCGAACCGTCCGGCGCACGTCGCGCACGGAACTCGGCTTGCGCCCCAGTTCGCGCGCCATCATCGGTGAGGTGGCGAGAATGAGGCCGAGGCCGAAGATCATCGGCGCAAAATAGACGTTGGAGCCGAGCGTGCCGGCGGCGAGCGTCGCGGGGCCGACGCGTCCCATCATCATGACGTCCGTCGCCGTCATCGCCGTCTGGGCAAGGTTCGTCAGAACCATCGGCCAGGCCAACAGGAGCATGGCGCGGATTTCACCGCGCCATGTGGACCGGGTCGTCAGGACTGGCGCGGATTGAAGCATGACGCGCCATTAACGCGATCGGCGCCAATGGCTAGACCCACGCCAACGGAAAGATTGGCTCACCGGCTCAGCCGGCGACCGCAGCCTGCGGCTTGAAGGTCATTGCGACGCCGTTGATGCAATGGCGCTTGCCGGTCGGCGGCGGACCATCATCGAAGATGTGACCGAGATGGCCGCCGCAGCGCGCGCAGTGACATTCGGTGCGCGTCATGAACAGCGTATTGTCTTCCTTGGTGCCGATCGCGTTCGGCTCGGATTGCCAGAAGCTCGGCCAGCCTGTACCGGAATCGTACTTCGTTTCCGAGGAATAGACGGCAAGATCGCAGCCGGCGCAATGGTACTTGCCGGCGCGCTTTTCGTCGTTGAGCGGGCTGGTGAAGGCGCGTTCGGTCGCCTCCTCGCGCAACACCCGATACTGGACGTCGGTAAGGATCGAGCGCCATTCGGCCTCGGTCTTCGTGACCTCGAAACCACCCTCGGCGGCGGCCATTGCCGGGCCGGGCATCAGGCGGTGAAACAAGCTTCCGCCCAAGGCCACAAAGCCGATGGCGCCGGCGCTGCCGTAGAGAAACTTTCTGCGTGTCATCGGTTCATCTCCTTGCGTGCTTGGCGCACCTTACATGGGCGCCTCGCGCACGGTGCAATCAATTCGCGTTGAAAAGCGCCGTGACAATGAAAAGACCCCGCCCCTCTCGCGGGTGCAGACGCGAACGTGAAAGGCGGGGTCAAGTCAGCCGACGGTCAATGCGGGAGCAGGAAAACGCCGGCCGGTTGCTGAAGACGGTTCTTACATCTGGGGCAGCAGCACCGCGTCGATGACGTGGATCACGCCGTTCGACTGATCGACATCGGCAATCGTGACCGTCGCCTCGCCGCCGTTCTCGTCGACGAGAACGATGTTGTCGCCATCCATCTTGGCCGTCACGGTGCAGCCGCCGACGGTTTCGATGGCGTGCTCGCCACCATCATCCGAGATCATCGTGCCGATCGCTTCCGACATCGCGTCGGCGGCGACCACATGGCAGGTCAGGACCTTGGTGAGCTGCTCCTTGTTCTCCGGCAGCAGGAGATTGTCGACGGTTCCTTCCGGCAGGGCGGCGAACGCGTCATTGGTGGGCGCGAAGACGGTGAACGGGCCTTCGCCCTGCAAAGTCTCGACCAGGCCGGCGGCCTGGACGGCCGCGACCAGCGTCGTGTGGTCAGCCGAGTTCATCGCGTTCTCGACGATGTTCTTGTCGGCGAACATTTCGGCACCGCCGACCATCGGATTGTCCTGTGCGAACGCCGAACCGGCGAGAGCGGACAAAGCGATGGAGCCGGCGAGAATGGTACGCGTGAAGTTGCGCATGTTCGAAACCTCCTGAGTTGGCCCTCTGAACGGGGCGACGCAGGGAGTCACGAACCGGAGAGGCAAGAGTTTCACGCTTGCAGAAAAAAGGAGCGGCAAAAACGAAAACCGGCCGGCAATGCCGACCGGTTTTCGTGTCTCGAAAGGCCAGGAGGCCGTTTCGTCTATTCAGCCGGGGCAGTCGTCGCCGGCGGTTCCGTCATCCCTGCGGGCTGGTCCGTGCCAGCGTCATCCGTGCAGGCAGCCATCACCAGCAATCCCAAAGCAATAAGCGGATAAGTCAGAATACGAAACATGTCCTTCACCTCAAATTCCATTGAATTCCCTACCCATGTTCAAAGTAATGAATGAAATAGATTTGTCGACCAACGCGTAATAAATTCCAGTCACCTCTCAAAAGATGACGTGAAGCAATATTTTACTGACAATTCAATCAGATGCTGCGCAGATCCCCGAGGGCGACCACGGCCCCCGTGGGCTGTCCGGTGGGCGAGCCGCCCTCCGGTTCGAGCGAGACGGCCAGCACCGCGCCAGCCGCGAATTTCGCGCGCAGTTCTTCGGAAGGCCGGACTTCGAGATGATCCGCATCCGCAAGGACGCCGAGCGAGGCTGGAGCCTCGTCGCCCTCGATCACCCACAACTCGAAATCCTGGTCGGCGGCGGCCGTCCCGTCGAGGCGCGACAGGCTGATCGTCGCGTGCGCCTCGTCGTAGAGCGCCAGATAGCGCACATCCGTGTCGGGGTTTTCGAGCGAGGCCACGAAGCGCGCAGAAGGCGCCTCCTCGACGGGCGGCTGGAGGTTCCAGCCGACGACCAGAGCCAGCGCAACGACCGAAGCCGCGGCCAGGCCGCGCCACAGACCCAGACTGTTCCACCAGGACGCACCGGCGCGCGATGTCGGCCGGGCGTTTCCTGTGAAGATGCGTCGATCCAGCGCCTGCTTGACCGACGCAGGCGCATCGACCGGCGTATAAAACGCGCCGAGCGGGGACAGCCGAGCCTCCCAATCGTCGACAAGACGCGCGAACATGATGTCGGCCTCGATGCGACGCGCGACGTCCTGTCGCTCGGACGCCGGCAGCACGCCCAGAACGTACTCGGCGGCGAGCGCTTCGTCGCCTCCAAGTTCCGGTTCGTGATGGTCGGTCGGCGTCATCTTTCCAGACAGTCCTTCAGCTTCATGAGGCTGCGGCGCAGCCAGGTTCGCATCGTATTCAGCGGCACGCCATGGCGCTCCGCAAGTTCGGCGTAGCTCTCGCCGACCAGATAGGCGCCGCGTACGGCGGCCGCCCGGTCGGCGTCCAGTTCTTCAAGGCAAAGGTGGATGCGCGCGCCCTCGTCGCCGGCCAGCGCGAGAGCTTCCGGCCCCGGTGCGGGGTCGGCAATCTCGGCGGCCTCGTCGAGCCCGGTCTGCTTCATCCGACGCGCCCTGATCCGGTCGATCGAATGATTGCGCGCCACGGCCACCAGCCATGAGATCGGACTCAAGTCGGAGACGGCGAAGCGGTCGGCCTTGGTCCATATCTTGACGTAGACTTCCTGTAGCGCTTCCTCGGCTTCGGCCCGATCGTTCAAGACACGCAAGCACACGCCGAAAAGTTTCGCGCTCGTTTGCCGATAAAGCAAATCGAACGCTGCGCGGTCGCGCATCGAGGTTCTGACGATCAGCTTCGAGATATCGGGCGGGGTCATCTGGCATCAAACTAGCGGCCATGTCTCGTTTTGCAACGCCTGATCGCATTTCCTTTTCGACGGCGAAGACGTTTGCCCGGAATGGCGAATGAAGCTAAACAGCCCTCGCCCCAAAATCGTGCGAGGATCACCATGACCCCCGAGCAACTCGGAACCGCTGCGGAACAGGCCCGACTTCTGTCCGCCGCCCTGCCCTATATGCAGCGCTACGAGAACAAGACAGTCGTGGTGAAATATGGCGGCCACGCGATGGGCAATGTCGAACTCGGCCGCGCCTTCGCGCGCGACATCGCGCTTTTGAAACAGTCCGGCGTCAACCCGATCGTCGTCCATGGCGGCGGGCCGCAGATCGGCGCCATGCTGGCCAAGATGGGCATCGAATCGAAATTCGAGGGCGGCCTGCGCGTGACCGACCAGAAGACGGTCGAGATCGTCGAGATGGTGCTGGCCGGCTCCATCAACAAGGAGATCGTCGCGCTCATCAATGCCGAAGGCGAATGGGCAATCGGGCTTTGCGGCAAGGACGGCAACATGGTTTTCGCCGAAAAGGCGCGCAAGACCGTGAAGGATCCCGATTCCAACATCGAGCGCGCCATCGATCTCGGCTTCGTCGGCGAGCCGGTCGAAGTCGACCGCACACTGCTCGACCTCCTCGCGCGCTCCGAGATGATCCCGGTCATCGCGCCGGTCGCGCCGGGCCGCGACGGCCACACCTACAACATCAATGCCGACACGTTCGCCGGCGCCATTGCCGGAGCCCTCAACGCCTCGCGCCTCCTTTTCCTGACCGACGTGCCGGGCGTCCTCGACAAGGACAGGAACCTCATTGACGAGCTTACCGTCAGCCAGGCCCGCCAACTCATCGCCGACGGCACGATCTCCGGCGGCATGATTCCCAAGGTCGAGACCTGCATCGAGGCGATCGAGCGCGGCGTGGAGGGCGTCGTCATCCTCAACGGCAAGACACCCCATGCCGTGCTCCTGGAGTTGTTCACCGAACATGGCGCGGGAACGCTGATCGTGCCCTAACCCACCAGAACCAGAACCACGATCCCCGCCACGATCAGCACGCAACCGGCGATCTCGATGCGGTTGATCGCTTCCTTGAAGAAGAAGACCGACGCGGCGAAGGTGAACAGCATTTCCACCTGCGCCAGCGCCTTGACCACGGCGGCCTGCTGCAGCGTCATCGCCATGAACCAACCGAAGGATGCGGTCGCCCCCATGAGTCCGGTGAAGAGCGACGGCTTCCAGGCCCGCGCGATGCGGCCGATTTCCGCGCGGTCCTTCCACAACATCCAGGCGGCCATGATCACCGTCTGGAAGCTGATGACGACGGCGAGCGTCACCGCCGCCTGCATCAGGAAGTTCGGCCCGCCAAGCGACAGCGAGGCGGCGCGATAGGCGACGGCCGAAATGCCGAAGGCGGTGCCCGAGGCGAGGCCGATCAGCGCGTTGCGCGCGACGACGGACGTCACGAGATTGCGCCAGGTGATCTGCATGTGGGCGACCGAAACCAGCATCACACCGAACATGCTGATAGCGATGGCGGCGAGCGTTCCGGCAGTGACGCGCTCGCCGAAAAAGATCAGCGCGAAGAGCGCGGCCTGCGCCGGCTCCGTGCGCGAATAGGCGGTACCGACCGCGAAATTGCGAAACGAGAACAGATGGATCAACAGGAAGGTCGCGGTGATCTGGCCGATGGCACCGACCACCACCCATATCGCGAAGATCGCGTTCAGCGGCGGCAGGTCGAACCCGGCGAGGCCGTGCAGTCCGGCAACGAAGGCGAGCGCGAAGGGCAGTCCGAAGCCGAAGCGCACGAAAGTCGCGCCGGTCGTGCCCATGACGCTCTTCAGATGCTTCTGGCCGGCCGACCGCAAATTCTGCAGGAACGCCGCCGCGATCGTGATCGGAATCCAAAGTTCCATGTTGCCCCCTGACGCGAGAGCGGCTAGGGCATAACACTCATGCGCGCAAGCTGGCCGTTGCGCTTCGCCTCTTGCTGCGTCACAAGACGGCCATGACCAATCTTCCCGATCCCGCCCGCTTCGCCCATGTCACGGACTGGGTGTTCGACCTCGACAACACGCTCTACCCACACCACACGAATTTGTTCGCGCAGATCGACGTGCGGATGACGCGCTATATTTCGGAATTGCTGACGCTTCCCCCGGACGAGGCGCGGCTGATGCAAAAAGAGCTCTACAAGGAATACGGGACGACGATGAAGGGGCTGATGGAGCGCCATGCCATCGACCCGGACGATTTCCTGCAAAAGGTCCATGACATCGACTATTCGCCGGTCGAAGCCTCACCAAAACTCGGCGCCGCGATTTCAGCGCTTCCCGGCCGCAAGTTCATCTTCACCAATGGCGACCGCAAACATGCCGAGAGCACGGCGCGCCGGCTCGGCATCCTCGACCATTTCGACTACATTTTCGACATCGTCGCAGCCGGCCTCAACCCGAAGCCGGCCCGCGCGACCTACGACACGTTCATCGCCTTGCACGACGTCGTCGGTCCGAATGCGGCGATGTTCGAGGATCTGGCGCGCAATCTCCATGTTCCCAAGGCGCTCGGCATGACCACCGTCCTCGTCGTGCCGAATAATTTCGAGCCGACCTTCGCGGAAGTCTGGGAACAGGATCCGGACCATGAGGACGACGTCGACTATGTCACCGACGATCTGACGTCGTTCCTGACCTCGATCCTCGCAAAGCGCTAGACGCGCGGGTCGGTTGTCCGGTCCGGAACGGGATCGACCGCGTCGTCCGGACTGGCGCCGGCACTGCGCGAGGGCGGCAGGTTGCCGAGCTGCTCGGCGCTCGACACGCCGGGACGCTTGTCCTTGTCGAACGCGCCGTCCTTGCGCTCGGTCTCGTCGGGGAGCGAATCCTGCGGATGTTCGGCCGGCGTCTCGGAATGGCCGAGGTCTTTTTCCTGCTGGTGCCGGATGGTTTCGTCGTCGGTGCTGGTGCGTCCGCCCATGGCAATTCTCCTTTGCACGAGAAACGCCGTTCGCGCCGCGCCTGTTCCCCTCAGTGGCGATGCGCCTTGATCGTGGCCGGCTCGCGAACCGGAAACTGCACCACGACGGTGCCAGCCTTCTCGAAGTCCAGCGTCATCTCGATTTCGTCCTCGGCGAGCAGCGTTTCGCCGATACCGGCCAACATGAAATGCAGCCCGGCCGGCTTGAATTCGACCCTGTCGCCCGGACCGATCCCTATGCCGCCCTCGACCGGCCGCATCTCCATCACCCCATTCTCGATCGCCATCTCGTGCATCTCGACGCGCGACGCGGCGAGTGTGGTCGCGCCGACCAGCCGGTCGGCCGTTTCGCCTCGATTGAGAATCGTGAGATACGCCGCCGCCACCTTCTGGCCGGGCTGCATTGCCCGCACCCATGCGCCGGAAAGCTGCAAATCTTCAGCCATCACCGTGTCGAGATCGACGCAGCCTGCCACGTCGAACACCTGCCCCTCGAGACATTCCACATCGGAGGCGAAGGCCGGGCGGCAAAGGCCCGAGAGCGCAAGACAGGCGGCCGCGATGAGGCGAAGCGGGACAAATTTCATGGTCCTGAGGGTCCTTTCCGACCTATTTTTCAGCGTCGATCTCATAGAAACGCGCAATCACGTCCCAGGCTTCCTGCGCGGTATCGACAAAATCGATGATATCCTGATCGCCCGGCGAAATCGTGCCCTGCTCGGCAAGGAAATCGAGATCGACCGCGCGATCCCAGAACGATTTGCCAAAGCAGATCACCGGAACCCGCTCCATACGGCCGGTCTGGATCAGCGTCAGCGTTTCGAAGAACTCATCCATCGTGCCGAAGCCGCCAGGGAAGACGGCGACCGCCTTGGCGCGCATGACGAAATGCATCTTTCGAATGGCGAAATAGTGGAAATTGAAGCAGAGATCAGGCGTCACGTAGAGGTTGGGCGCCTGCTCGTGCGGAAGCACGATATTCAATCCGATCGACGGGGCGTCGACATCGGCCGCGCCGCGATTTCCTGCCTCCATCACGCCCGGCCCGCCCCCCGTCACCACGACGAATTCGCGATAGCCGTAGCTGGCCGAATACTGCGAGCAGAGGCGGGCGAATTCGCGCGCCTCATCGTAATATTTCGCATTGGCCAGAAGATTCTTCTTCTGCACCTCGTTCTTGGCCGCCCAGGCTTCGCCGCCGGGCTCGGGGATGCGCGCGCCGCCGAACAGGATGACGGTCGATTCGATGCCGCGCTCGGCCAGAACCATGTCCGGCTTCAAGAGCTCGAGTTGCAGACGGACGGGGCGCAATTCGCGCCGCGTCATGAACTCCTCGTCGTCCCATGCCAGCCGATAGGTCGGCGCGCGGGTTTGCGGCGTGTCCGGCACGCTCTTGGCGCGTGCGCGATCCTCGTCCGAGTGCGGCAGAGGTGACCAGTCGTTCTTTTTCGTCCGTTGCATGAAAGCCGAATACCCCAATCTTGCCCGAAGCGCTTCGCGCCCGTCGATTTCACCCAGTCAAACCATGAACTGGCGGCGCTTGCACGTGGCTTGCGCCGATACCGCGCTTGGCCTAGTTTCCGCGCCGACCGGGAGCCGCCCTCAACCCACGAATGAGCGGTCTTCACATCTATGCAATGGAGCAAATTGATGACCAAGCCCGATATCGGCGCGCTCGAACAAACCATCGAAAAGGCGTTCGACGAGCGAGACGGGGTCGGCACGGGGACCAAGGGCGAGATCCGCGACGCGGTCGAAACCGCGCTGAGCCTGCTCGATCGCGGCGAGGCGCGCGTCGCAGAGCGCCAGCCGGACGGTTCGTGGACGGTCAATCAATGGCTGAAGAAGGCCGTGCTCCTGTCGTTCCGTCTCAACGACATGGAAGTCATCAAGGGCGGGCCGGGCGATTCGGTCTGGTGGGACAAGGTGCCCTCCAAGTTCGACGGCTGGAGCGCGGTCGACTTCCAGCGCGCCGGGTTCCGCGCGGTGCCGAACGCGGTCGTGCGCCGCTCCGCCTTCATCGCGCCGGGCGCGATCCTGATGCCGTCCTTCGTCAATCTCGGCGCCCATGTCGGCGAGGGCGCGATGGTCGACACATGGGCGACCGTGGGCTCCTGCGCGCAAATCGGCAGGAACGTACATCTTTCTGGCGGCGTCGGCATCGGCGGCGTTCTGGAGCCGATGCAGGCCGGCCCGACCATCATTGAGGATAATTGCTTCATCGGCGCGCGCTCCGAAGTCGTCGAGGGCTGCATCATCCGCGAGGGGGCCGTGCTCGGCATGGGCGTCTTCATCGGCAAGTCGACCAAGATCGTCGACCGCGAGACCGGGTCGATCACCTATGGCGAGGTGCCGCCCTATTCGGTCGTCGTCGCCGGCGCGCTGCCAGGCAAGCCGATGGGAAATGGCGAGCCGGGACCGAGCCTCTATTGCGCCGTCATCGTCAAGAAGGTCGACGAGAAGACGCGCTCCAAGACTTCGATCAACGAATTGCTGCGGGCCTGATCCGGTGAACCAGTTTCCGATCCTCTGGCTGTTCTTCGGCCTCAAGGGCCGCATCAGCCGGGTCGCCTTCCTGCTCGGTGGCCTGATGATGACGGTCGTCACCTTCTTCGTGCTCTACCGGATGTCGGCCGCCGAGGAAGCGGGCCAGGGCTTCGAATTCTGGAACTCGGTGCTCGGTGTCGTCGTCATCGTATCGCTTTGGTGCCAGGCGGCGTTGGCCGCCAAACGGCTGCACGACATTGGTCGGCCGGGGCTCTTCGCGGTCGCGATGTTCGTGCCCCTGATCAACTTCATAGCCTTCATCGCACTTTGCGTCATTCCCGGCGAGCGCGGCCCGAACAAATATGGCGCGGCGACCAACGCGCCGAACTAGAGCGAGACGAGCTTGACCCAGTCGACCGATCCCGTCGAAAACCTCGCCGCCCTCATCCGCTGCCCGTCGTTGACGCCCGCCGAGGGCGGCGCGCTCACGGCGCTCGAGGCGATGCTGGCGCCCGTCGGCTTTTCCATCGAACGGCCGATTTTTTCCGAGAACGGCACGCCGGACGTCGAGAACCTCTACGCTCGCCTTTCGGGCAACGGCCCGCATCTGATGTTCGCCGGCCATACCGACGTCGTGCCGGTCGGCGACGAGGCGGCGTGGACGCATCCGCCCTTTTCTGCCGAGATCGCGAACGGCATGATGTATGGCCGCGGTGCGGTCGACATGAAGGGCGGCATAGCCTGCTTCGTGGCCGCCGTTGCGCGCTACGTCGAAAAGCACGGCGCGCTCAAGGGCTCGGTCTCGCTGCTCATCACCGGCGACGAGGAAGGCCCGTCGATCAACGGCACGACCAAACTGCTCGATTGGGCGGCGAAAAAAGGGGAGGCGTGGGACGCGGCCATCGTCGGCGAACCGACCAATCCGAACACGCTCGGCGATATGATCAAGATCGGCCGGCGTGGTTCGGTCTCGGCCGATCTCGTCGTCAACGGCCGGCAGGGCCACGCAGCCTATCCGCACCTCGCCGACAATCCGGTGCGCTCGATGGTGGCGCTGCTCGACGCGCTCCTGCATCCCGCGCTCGACGAGGGGACGGATGACTTCCAGCCGACCAATCTCGAAGTGACGACGGTCGATGTCGGTAACCCGGCGGTCAACGTCATCGCGGCCAAGGCCAAAGCCTCGTTCAACATCCGCTTCAACGACATCTGGACGGCGGAGACGCTGCAGGCGGAAATCCACAACCGGCTCGACCGCGCGGCATCGCGCACACGCCTGCGGCCGGGCAAGGACGAGCGAATCGATTTCGAGCTGGTCTGGCGCGACCGGCCGAGCCCGGTCTTCCTCACACGCAACGAAAAGCTCACCGACACGCTCAGCACCTCGGTGGCAAGCGTCACCGGCCTGACGCCGACGCTCTCGACCTCCGGCGGCACCTCGGACGCGCGCTTCATCAAGGATTACTGCCCGGTCGTCGAATTCGGTCTCGTGGGCCAAACCATGCACATGGTTGACGAGCGCGTGGCTCTTGCCGACCTGGAGACGCTGACGCAAATCTACCAGCGTTTCCTCGAGGACTGGTTCGGATAGACCAAGAAGATGCCGTCGGCCGACTACGTTCAGCAATCGCTTTCCGGCGCCGCGCGCCTCATGGCCGGCAAGAAGGACGGGCTGCGTTTCCTCGACATCTCGGCCGACGGTTTCTGGACGTCCTTCTTCGCCATCGTGATCGCGCTGCCGGCGATGACGGTCGGCTGGGTGACGCTTGCCAACGAACTCGCCTTCCAGGGCGACGGCATCGGCAGCCGCCTGTCGATCGTGCTCAGGCTCGCGACCATCGATGTCCTCGCCTGGACCGTGCCGCTCGCCGCCTTCGCGCTCCTCGCCCGCCCGGCGGGCATCGCGCACCGCTTCGTCCATTTCGTCGTCGCCAGCAATTGGGGCTCGGCGATCTATGTCTGGCTGATGCTGCCGCCATCGTTGATCAGGCTGTTCTGGCCCGATGCCGGCGAAGGGGTGACGGCGTTTTCGCTCGGCCTTTTCCTGTTCACCATGGTGCTGTCCTGGCGGTTGACCAACACGGTGCTCGACAAGGGGGCAGCCTTTGCAACCGGCGTCTTCACCGCCATGTTCCTGATGTCGTTATTCGTGCTCTTCACGCTGCAAGGCGTGTTCGGCTTCGTTCAGTCGTAGTCCACTCGGGTAAGGAACAGTCCATCGGGGGGCGCGACCTGCCCACAGCGGGAGCGATCGGCGGCATCGAGCGCGGCCCGAACGTCCTCCACCGTCCAGGCGCCCTCGCCCGCCTTCTTCAGCGTTCCCACCATCGAGCGCACCTGATTGTGCAGGAAGGAGCGCGCCGTGGCGCGGATCTCGACGATGTCGCCACTGCGCGTCACCTCCAGCCGATCGAGCGTGCGAACCGGACTGTTCGCCTGGCACTGGACCGAGCGGAACGTCGTGAAATCGTGTCGGCCGAGAAGGGTTTGCGCCGCCGCGTGCATCGTCCCGGCATCGAGCGCCCTGGGAACATGCCAGACACGGCCGAGATCGAGCGCGGCAGGCGCGCGGCGGTTCAGGATGCGGAAGAGATAGTGCCGCGCGGTCGCCGAAAAGCGGGCGTCGAAATCCTCGCTCACGGCCTCAACCGCGAAGACCGCGATCGGGTCGCCGGCAAGTCGCAGATGCGCGTTGAGCGCGCCCATAAGCTTGTCCGCCGCCCAGTCCCGGGCAAGATCGACATGCGCCACCTGCCCCGTTGCATGGACACCGGTATCGGTGCGCCCCGCCCCGCGGATCGACACGCGCTCGGCGGTGAAACGGAAGATCGCGCCCTCGATCGCCTGCTGGACAGTCGGCAAATCGGCTTGCCGCTGCCAGCCGGCATAAGGACGCCCGTCATATTCGATGTCGAGCCGGAAGCGGGCCATCACAACTCAGCAAAGGCGGCGGCGTAAACGAGCCGCCCCATCGTCGGCGCCTCCGGCGAGAAGGCCAGCGCCTGTAGATGTTCGCCCTGATAGTCGCCCTCGAATTTTTCCGCCCGCTGGCTCTTATAGCCGAATTTTCCGTAGTATGCCGGGTCGCCCAGGACCACCGAAAGCTCTTCGCCGGCGTTCTTCAACAGATGATGCGCGTTCTCGATCAACGCCTTGCCGACGCCGGTGCGCTGCTTGTCGGGCCGCACCGCCAGCGGCGCAAGCGCCACGGCATCCGCGCTGCGGTTCTTCGATTCCACGACGAGGCGCGAAAACAGGATGTGGCCATAAATCTGCTGCTCGTGCGTCGCGACGAGTTCGAGCACGTCGTCGCCCGCCGCGCGGATGGTCTCGACCAGCTTGGCCTCGCCCGGATTGCCGAAGGCTTCCTCCAGAAGCCAGCGCACGTCTTCCGCATCGCGCGCTTCGAAGGGCCGGATTAGAAGTCCGCGCATCATAGGAGGTCACCTTTCCGCAATCCGGCGCCGTGAAGGAATGCCCCGGCCGCCATCGGCTTGCCACCCGCGCGCTGAACCTCGACGAGGCGCACCGCGCCGCTGCCGCAAGCGACCTTCAACTGGTCATCGAGGATCGTGCCCGGCAGACCAGCGCCCTCGTCCAATGCCGAGCGCAGCAGCTTCAACCGCTCCGGCTTGCCGCCGATATGCGCTTCGCACCAGGCGCCGGGAAACGGTGAAAGACCGCGGATGCGGTTATGCACCTCGCGCGCCGGCTTCGACCAGTCGATCCGCGTCTCCTCCTTGGAAATCTTGTCCGCGTAGGTCGCGTCTTCGCTGGCTTGCGGGACGGTCGGGAGGTCGCCGGCTTCCAGCTTCCGCAGCGCCTCGACCATCAGCCGCGCACCGACGGCGCGCAGCGCGTCGTGCAGTTCGCCCGCCGTCATGTCGGCGCCGATCGCAACACGCTCGGTCAGCGCCACCGGGCCGGTGTCGAGCCCCTCGTCCATCTTCATGATCATCATGCCGGTCTCGGCATCGCCCGCCATGATCGCGCGCTGTATGGGCGCCGCGCCGCGCCAGCGCGGCAGGAGCGAGGCGTGGCCGTTATAGGCGCCGAGCCGCGTCCCACCGAGAATCGCCTTCGGCAACAGCAACCCGTAGGCGACGACCACCGCGACATCGGCCTTGAGCGCGCGGAACGCCGTCTGCTCGGCCTCGCCCTTCAGCGAAACGGGGGTGCGAACCTCGATGCCGATAGTTTCGGCGAGTTCATGGACGGGCGATTTCTTCAACTCCAGCCCGCGCCGGCCCGCCGGGCGCGGCGGTTGCGAATAGGCGGATACCACCTCGTGCCCCGCCTCGACGATCGCCTTCAACGTCGCCGCCGAGAACTCCGGCGTGCCCATGAAGATGACGCGCAGGGCCACCGGATCAGCCGACGAGGCGCTGCGGCGCCTTCTCGCGGGCGAGTTTCTTGAACTTGCGCACGACCATGTCGCGCTTCAGCCTGGAAATGTGGTCGATGAAGAGAACGCCGTTCAGATGGTCGATTTCGTGCTGGAGGCAGGTCGCCATCAGCCCGTCCGCCACCATTTCCTGCGCCTTGCCGTCGAGGTCGAGATAGGTGACCGTGACGGTGCCGGGCCGTTCCACCTCGGCATAGTAGTCCGGGATCGACAGGCAGCCTTCCTCATAAGCGGAGATGTCGTCGCCGGAGGCAACGATCTGCGGGTTGATGAAGATGTGCGGCGCTTTCTCCTCACCTTCCTTGGCGAGGTCGATCACCAGCATCCTGATCGGCTCGCCGATCTGGATCGCGGCAAGGCCGATGCCGGGCGCGTCATACATGGTGTCGAGCATGTCGCTCGCGAATTTGCGCGTCGCGTCGTCGACACGTTCCAGCGGCTTCGACACCTGGCGCAGGACGGGATCGGGAAGGATGATGAGCGGCTTGATCGTCATGGCCGTCAGGTAATTGGTGAAACCGCGCGCGTCAACGCTTTCGGCATGTGGACGTTCACGTTTTGGTCTTATTGCGGCGTCGCGAATCGTCTAGTGTCGCGCGATGAACCCGTCCGAAACGCTCTTCGCCGCTCCCCTTCTCCAACTCGGCTCGACCACGATCACGCTCGGCCATGCGCTGATCGCCGGTGCCGCGGTCATCCTCGCCCTCGTCGCGCTTCTCGTCATGTCGGTCTGGCGCGCGGCGCGGGTACAGGCTGAAATTGCCGAGGAAAGCGCCGAGCGCGCGCGCGAGGCGGATGCGCGGCTTGCAGAAATCACCCGCGCGCAAGCGGAGATGCAGGGGCGCATGGGCACGATCGCCGAGGTGTTCGGCGCGCGGCAGGCCGAGCTCAACAAGGCGATCAGCGAGCGGCTTGACGGCATGACCTCACGGCTCGGCCACTCGATCACCGAGCAGACGAAGTCGACGCACGAAAATCTTGCGAAGTTGCAGGAACGCCTCGCGGTCATCGACACGGCGCAGAACAACATCCAGTCCCTTGCCGGGCAGGTGGTGCAATTGCAGCACATCCTCTCCAACAAGCAGACGCGCGGCGCTTTCGGGCAGGCGCGGATGGAGGCGATCATCGCCGATGGGCTGCCGCACGGCGCCTACGAGTTCCAGGCGACGCTCTCCAACGGCAGCCGGCCGGACTGCACGATCCGGATGCCGAACGGCGCCCCGGACCTCGTCATCGACGCCAAGTTTCCGCTGGAATCGTGGAACGCCATCCGCACTGCTGCCGAGGCCGAAAACCCGGAAGCGCAGAAATATGCCGCGCAGACCTTCCGCCGCGACGTCGAGGTTCATCTGAAGGCGATCGCCGACAAATATCTCATCAATGGCGAGACGCAGGACACGGCCTTCATGTTCGTGCCGTCGGAATCGATCTTCGCCGAGATCCACGAGAATTTCGAGGCGCTGGTGCAAAAGGCGCATCGCGCCCGCATCGTCATCGTCTCGCCGTCCCTCCTGATGCTGTCGATCCAGGTCATCCAGGCGGTGCTCAAGGATGCGCGGATGCGCGAACAGGCGCATCTGATCCAGGGCGAGGTCATTCGCCTGATGGAGGATCTGGGCCGTCTCGACGAGCGTGTGCGCAAGCTACAGACGCATTTCGGGCAAGCAAACCGCGACATCGACCTGATCCTGACCTCGACCGAAAAACTGACCAAGCGCGGCGAGAAGATCGAGGCGCTGGAACTCGACGCACCGCAGATCGACGACAAGGCGGAAGCGAAATCCGTCGAGGCGCGCAAAGGCTCGTTGCGCCTCAGGGTCGTCGACGACGAATAGACTGTTCACCTGCCCGCGACTGGCAATCGGCCGACCGTTTCCATACCTCTGCCTCAGCCACGCAAAGGGATTTGAACGATGGAAATCGGCCTCTACACATTCGGCGATGTCGGCACCGATCCGGTGACGGGAAATGTCGTCGGCCCCGCACAGCGCTTTGCCAATCTGATCGAGGAAATCGAACTCGCCGACCAGGTCGGGCTCGATCTCTTCGGTCTCGGCGAACACCACCGTCCCGACTACGCCGTGTCCTCGCCCGCCGTCGCATTGGCGGCCGCCGCGCCGCGCACGAAGACTATCAGGCTGTCGAGCGCCGTCTCGGTGCTCTCCTCGGACGACCCGATCCGCATCTTCCAGCAATTCTCCACGCTCGACAACATCTCGAACGGGCGCGCCGAGATCATGGCGGGGCGCGGCTCGTTCATCGAATCCTTCCCGCTTTTCGGCTACGACCTTGCCGACTACGACACGCTCTTCGCCGAAAAGCTCGAAATGCTGATGAAGCTCAACGAGGGCGAAATCTTCTCATGGGACGGCGGCAAGCACACGCCGCGCGTTACTGAACGCGGCGTCTATCCGCGCCCGGTGGGCGGCAAGCTGCCGATCTGGCTCGCCGTCGGCGGCACGCCGCAATCCGTCGGCCGTGCTGCGATGCTCGGCCTCCCGCTCGCTCTTGCCATCATCGGTGGCGAGCCGGCTCGCTTCGCGCCCTTCTTCAAGCTCTATCGCGAGGCGGCGGAGAAGTTCGGCCGCGACCCGACGACGCTGAAGACCTCGATCAACGTTCACGGATTCGTGGCGGAAACGCGAAAGGAAGCCATCGACACCTTCTACCCGGCGCAGGCCGAGGTGATGAACCGGATCGGCCGCGAACGCGGCTGGCCGCCGACGAGCCGCCATCACTTCGAAGTCGCCGCCGGCCCGCGCGGGGCGCAGTTCGTCGGCGATGCGTCGGAACTGACCGACAAGATCCTCGCCCATTACGAGATCTTCGGCTTCGACCGCTTCGTCATCCAGATGGCGATCGGCGTGATGGAGCACGCCAAGCTGTTGAAGGCGATCGAGATTTTGGGGACGCGGGTGGCGCCGGAGGTGAAGAAGGCTGTCGGGGAGCGGCGAACCGCCGCTGCCTAACTTTCCTCGTTCGCCAGATCATTCCAAGCATTCTGCTGCGCCAGCATCGACCGCAGATACGTTACGTTCGCCTGCGCCTGCTCCGGCGACAACTCGCGGCTGGCGATCGCCTCCGCATCCGCGAAACGCCCCTGAAGTCCAACCACCAGCGCCAGGTTCTGGCGCACGCGGCTGTCGGCGCCGGGCTGGGCGACGGCGTTCTGAAGCTGCGCCTCGGCTTGCTTCAAATCACCTTCCAACAGATAGGACATGCCAAGATTCGAAAGCACGCTCGGGTCGTTCGGCTGCATCTCCAGCGCGCGGGCATAGAGCCGGCGCGCCTCGCCGGGCTGGCCTAGCTGGTCGAGAATGGCGCCTTCGGCCGACATCAGCTTCCAGTCAGGATATTCGGGCGTCTGCGCGCGGCGGACGGCATCGAGCGCCGGCTGCAAATCGCCGGCGGCGGCCAGCGCCTTGCCATAGGCCGCCAGAACCTGACGTTCCTTCGGATGATCGATCGCGGCCTTTCGCATGACGGCCAGCGCCTGATCGTTGCGGCCGTCCATCTGCAACACCGAAGCGTATTGCATGGCCACGTTCATGTCGGACGGATTGCGCGTATAGCTCGTCCCGAGTTGGTCGGCCGCCGCGCGCAACTCCGGCGCCGTCATCTGCGTCACCGCGCCTGTGGTCGTGCGGTCGATTGAGGCTGTCGTCATGCGCTTGCCCCCCGCGCAGCCGGCCAGCGCGAGCGTTGCCGCCAGCGCCAGGACCGTCGCCGTGGTCCTGACCCCGCCTGTCCCGGCTTTCCGATTGATCGACATTTGCCCGACCTCCACATCGACGCGACATCGGTGCCGAAGCACCCGTTAATGTCCCGAGCAATATTCCGTTAACCCTAACGGAGCGTTAAAAGAGGCTTCGACTGCTTCGCGTCCGCCTTTCAGGAGAATCCATGCCGATCGAGATTACCGAAACGCCGCTCGCAAGTGCGAGGCCCATCCATGTCGTTACCGAGGGCGGGATCGACGCCGCGGCGATCGATGCGCGCGCGCGCGCCTGGGCGAAGGCGAGCGGCTTTTCGGGCCAGTCGGGCAAGGTACTGGCCTTCCCCGATGCCGATGGCGGGATCGCCGGCGCGCTGGCCGGGATCGGCAAGGACGAAGGACCGACGGCGGCGCTGGCGCTCGGTCGCCTCGCGCGCGACCTCCCGTCGGGCGAATGGGCCTTCGCTCCGGGCGCGTTCGACGCCCATCTCGCCACGCTCGCGCTGGTGCTCGGCGGCTACCGGTTCGAGCGCTACTGGAAGGACAGCGCCCGCGACATTCGCCTCCAGCTTTCTCCCAACGTCGATCTCGCCCGCATCACCCGCGAAGCCCAAGCCGTGATCCTCGCCCGCGATCTCATCAACACGCCGACCAACGACATGGGACCGGCCGACCTCGAACAGGCCGCGCGCAAGCTCGCCAAGGCACACAAGGCCAGGATCACCGTGGTCGAAGGCGATGCGCTTTTGAAGCGGAATTTTCCGATGATCCATGCGGTCGGACGTGCCTCCGCCGAGGCGCCGCGCCTGATCGACCTCACCTGGGGGGCCAAGGACGCGCCGAAGGTGACGCTCGTCGGCAAGGGCGTCTGCTTCGACACGGGCGGGCTCGACATCAAGCCGGCGAGCGGCATGTTGTTGATGAAAAAGGACATGGGCGGTGCGGCCAACGTGCTCGGCCTCGCCTTGATGATCATGAGCGCCAAGCTCAATCTGCGCCTGCGCGTGCTCATTCCCGCCGTCGAAAACGCCATTTCCGGCAATGCCTTCCGGCCGGGCGACGTGCTCACCAGCCGCAGGGGGCTGACGGTCGAGATCGGAAATACGGATGCCGAGGGTCGCCTGATCCTTGCCGATGCGCTGGCGCTCGCCGACGAGGAAAAGCCCGAACTTCTGATCGACATGGCAACGCTCACGGGCGCTGCACGCGTCGCGCTCGGCCCGGACCTGCCGCCCTTTTTCACCGACGACGAGGCGCTCGCGGCCGAATTGTCGCGCGCGGGCGAGACGGTGGCCGACCCGGTCTGGCGGATGCCGCTCTGGAAACCCTACGCAAAGAAGCTCTCCTCGCGCGTGGCCGACATGAACAACGTCACCACGGACGGCTTTGCCGGTTCGGTGACCGCGGCGCTATTCCTGCAAAAATTCGTCGAGAACGCGCGAAGCTGGGTCCATCTCGACATTTTCGGCTGGAACCCGGTGGAAAAGCCTCACGCGCCCGTCGGCGGCGAAGCACAGGCGATCCGCGCTCTGATGCATGTCCTCGAAGCCCGGTACGGCAAATGACGACACTCGACCGCCGTCTCCACGCCTTCCGGCCCGATCTGGCTTCCGCCGACCTGCGCGGCCGCGTTGCAGCCAGCCAGTTCGTCGAAGGCCGACCGGCACAGATCACTGCGCCCGTGGTCGACCTGCGTCCCGCACCGCGCACCGACACCGGCATCGACACGCAATTGCTCCATGGTGCCACGGTTCGCGTCTTCGACGAGCGGGAGGGCTGGGCATGGCTCCAGGCCGATGCCGACGGTTATGTCGGCTATGCGCCGGCGTCGGCGCTGAGTGAGATCAAGGAGCCCACCCATGTCGTCGTTGCCCAACGCAGCTTCGTCTATCGCGGCGCCGATCTGCGTTTTCCCGCCACAGAAGTGCATTCGATGGGTGTGAACGTGCGAATCATCGGCGAGGCGGAGACGCGCGGCACGCGCTACGCTTTCTTCGAAACCGGCGAGGCGATGATCCTCGATCATTTGCGCCCGATCAGCCATCGCGAATCAGACTACGTCACGGTCGCGGAACGCTTCGAGCACACACCTTATCTGTGGGGCGGCGTCTCAGGCTTCGGCATCGACTGTTCGGGCCTGGTGCAGCTTGCGATGCGGATGACGGGGATTTCAGTGCTGCGCGACACCGACATGCAAGCAACGAGCATCGGCACCGCGCTCGACATCGGCGACGATCTCGCCGGCCTCCAGCGCGGCGATCTCGTCTTCTGGAAAGGCCATGTCTCGATCATGCTCGATGCCGTTTCCATGATCCATGCCAGCGGTCATACGATGAGCGTCACCCGAGAGAAGCTCGCCGACGCAGTGGCGCGCATCGGCCATCTCTATGGCGGGCCGACAGGATTCCGGCGGCCCTGATCAGTAGCCCGCCTTGCGATCCACCAGATGCTGTAACGGCTCGCCGCGCTCGAAGCGCTCCATCTGCTCCAGCATCAAGGGCACGAGATGATGCGCATCGGAGGTGGCGGCGGCGTGCGGCGTGACGAAGACGCGCGGATGCGTCCACAGCGGGCTCGTCGTCGCCAGCGGCTCTTCCTCGAAGACGTCCAGGCTCGCCTCCTTCAACGTGCCGTCGTCGAGCGCGCGCAGGATGTCCGCTTCCTTTTGCAGCTTGCCGCGGCCGGCATTGATCAGGCACGCGCCGCCAAGCCCGTTGTCGCGGCGCAGCTTCGACAGGAGATCGTAGCCGACGATCCCCTCGGTTGCCGGCGTGTGCGGCAGCAGCACCACGAGAATGTCCGTCGCATTGAGGAAAGGCGTCAGCCCCGCCTCACCGCTGAACGTCTCGATACCTTCGATGGTCTTTTCCGTCCGCGTCCAGCCATTCACCTTGAACCCGACCGCCTTCAGCGCCTTCGCCGCCGCCTGCCCCAGTTCGCCGAGGCCCAGAATGCCGACCGACACGTCGGGCGAGGCCGGCTGCGCGATCTCGCGCCATCTCTTCTTGTTCTGTTCCGAGCGGTAGAACATGCCCTGCCGCTGATGGTCCAGCACGCGCCAGACGACATAGTCGACCATATGCTGGGTCAGGTTGCCCGCCACCACGCGCACGATCGGCACGTCGGGCAGGTTCGGGTCGGCGAAGATGTGATCAACGCCGGCGCCGATCGAAAAGATCGCCTTCAGGTTCGGCAGTCTGCCGAGAATTCCGGGCGTATGCTTCCAGACCACCGCATAGTCGATCGACGGATCGCTTTCGCCCTGCGGCTCGATCACCACATCGCGCTTGGCCGACAGAAGTTCATGCCACTTTTTCGGGTTGAAGCCCTGAACGGACAGAAGAATGCGGCCCGCGCGCTGGTCGGTCATGGTCGGCTCCCTGAGATTTCTCGTTTATTCGCTGACGACGCCGGCCGGCGCGGTCGCGATGTCGAAGGCGGCGGCGATCAACGCCTTCGTGTAGTCGGTCTGCGGGTTCTCGAATATCTGCCGGCTCGTGCCGTATTCGACGACCTTGCCGTTGCGCATCACGATGACCTCGTTTGCGAGTGCGCGCACGACCTTCAGATCATGGCTGATGAACAGATAGGCGAGTTGGTGCTTCTTCTGCAAATCGCGCAGAAGATCGACGACCTGCGCCTGGACGCTCATGTCGAGGGCCGAGGTCGGCTCGTCGAGCATGACGAAACGCGGATTGAGCACCATGGCGCGGGCGATCGCGATGCGCTGACGCTGGCCGCCGGAAAACTCGTGTGGGTAGCGGAAGCGCGTCGCGGGATCGAGACCGACTTCCTTGAGGACGTCCACTACAAGCGCGTCGCGCGCGTCCGCATCGAGCTTGGGCCGGTGGATGCGCAACCCTTCCTCGATGATCTCCGACACCGACATGCGCGGCGAGAGCGAGCCGAACGGGTCCTGGAAGACGATCTGCATTTCGCGCCGCAGCGGCTTCATCTCGCGAAAGGAGAAATCCTCGATCGCCTTGTCGCCGAGCATGATCTTGCCTTCAGACGAGATCATGCGCGAGAGCGCCAGTCCCAGCGTCGTCTTGCCGGAACCGGATTCGCCAACCACGCCCAGCGTCTGGCCGGCGCGCACCGTCACGTCGATGCCGTCGACCGCCTTCACATGGTCGACCGTCTTGCGGAAGAAGCCCTGCTTGATCGGGAACCAGACCTTGATGTCGTCGCCCTTCATGACGACGGGCGCCGCATCGTTCGCCGCCGGCGGCTCGCCCTTGGGCTCGGCCGCAAGCAGATGGCGCGTGTAGTCGTGCTTCGGATTGGCGAAGACATCGGCCGTCGGCCCTTCCTCGACGATCCTGCCCTTCGTCATCACGCAGACCCGGTCGGCGATGCGGCGCACAATGCCGAGATCGTGGGTTATGAAGAGCATCGACATCTTGTTCCGCGTCTTCAGTTCGGCCAGCAGTTCGAGAATCTGCGCCTGAACGGTCACGTCGAGCGCCGTCGTCGGCTCGTCGGCGATCAAAAGCTTCGGCTCGTTGGCGAGCGCCATCGCGATCATCACGCGCTGGCGCTGGCCGCCCGATAGCTGGTGCGGAAAAGCGCCGAGCCGCTTTTCCGGCTCGCGGATGCCGACCTCGTTCAGGAGTTCCAGCGTGCGCGCCTTCGACTGCTTTTCGTTCATGCCGCGATGCAGCTTCAGGATTTCGCCGATCTGCCGTTCGATCGTGTGCAGCGGATTGAGCGAGGTCATCGGCTCCTGGAAGATCATCGTGATGTCATTGCCGCGCACGCGCATCAGGGCCTTCTCGTCGAGCGCAAGCAGGTCCTTGCCCTCGAACAGCACCTGCCCTGACGGGTGGCTGGCCGCCGGATAGGGCAAAAGCTTCAGGACCGACAGCGCGGAGACCGATTTGCCCGATCCGGACTCGCCAACAAGCGCAAGCGTCTCGCCCGGCGCGATGTCGAAGGAGACGTGATTGACCGCAACCTGCTCACGCCCGCCTTGGGCGAAGGCGACGGAGAGATCGCGGACGGAAAGAAGGGGTGCGGTCATCGGAACGTCTTCCGGGGATCGAAGGCGTCGCGCACCGCCTCGCCGATGAAGATGAGCAGCGACAGCATGATCGACAGCGACAGGAAACCCACTATGCCGAGCCAGGGAGCGTTCAGATTGCGCTGCCCCTGTCGCAGCAATTCGCCGAGCGAGGCGGAGCCGGGCGGCAAGCCGAAGCCGAGGAAATCGAGCGAGGTCAGCGTCGTGATCGAGCCGTTGAGGATGAAGGGCAGGAAGGTCAGCGTGGCGACCATCGCGTTTGGCAGGAGATGGCGGAACATGATCGTCGCGTTGCCGACGCCAAGCGCCCGCGCCGCGTTCACATATTCGAAGTTGCGGGCGCGCAGAAATTCGGCGCGCACCACGCCGACGAACGCCACCCATGAGAAGAGCAGCATGATGCCGAGCAGGATAAAGAAGCCCGGCGGCAGGATCGCGGCGATGATGAGGATCAGATAGAGGACCGGGATCGACGACCAGATCTCGATGATTCGCTGGAAGATCAGGTCCGTCCAGCCGCCGAAATAGCCCTGAACCGCGCCGGCCGTGACGCCAATAATGGCAGATGCGGCCGTCAGCACGAGGCCGAACAGGACCGAGATACGGAAGCCGTAGATGACGCGCGCGGCGACATCGCGCGCCTGGTCGTCCGTGCCAAGCCAGTTGAAATTGCCGAGCGTGCAGTTCGGGTCGTCCGCGCCCTCGAAATAGCGCTGGCAGCGCGTTTCGCGATCGTAGAGCCAGGACGGCTTGGCGGGCGCCGCCTCGGGAATCTCGTTGTTCACCGTGCGGAAGGAATAGCGGATCGGTGGCCAGATCATCCAGCCATTCGCCTCGATCTCCTCCTGGATGATCGGATCGCGATAATCCGTCACCGCAAGGAACCCGCCGAACTTCTCCTCTGGATAGTCGACGATCGTCGGAAAGAGAATCTCGCCATTGTAGGAGGCCAGCACCGGCTTGTCGTTGGCGATGAACTCGGCGAACAGCGACAGGACGAACAGAATGAGGAAGATCCAGAGCGACCAGTAGCCGCGCCGGTTTGCCTTGAAGTTCTGCCAGCGGCGCTGGTTGAGCGGCGAAAGCCATGGCCGCGCGACCTTCTCGCGCACTTCCTCGACCTGCGCCTTGGAAAGGATATCCGACATCAGACGTCCCTCCGCTCGAAGTCGATGCGCGGGTCGATCCAGGTATACATCAGGTCCGACAGGAGGCTGACCAGAAGGCCGATCAGCGAGAAGATGTAAAGCGTGGCGAAGACGACCGGATAGTCGCGGTCGAGCACCGAGCGGAAGCCGAGCAGCCCGAGCCCGTCCAGCGAGAAGATGTTCTCGATCAGGAGCGAGCCGGTGAAGAAAGCCGAGATGAAGGCGCCTGGAAAGCCGGCGATGATGATCAGCATCGCATTGCGGAACACATGGCGGTAGAGCACCTGCCGCTCCGACAGACCCTTGGCGCGGGCAGTGACGACATATTGCTTTCGGATTTCCTCGAGGAACGAGTTTTTCGTCAGAAGCGTCGTCGTCGCAAAGGCGGACAGCACCATCGCCGTCAGCGGCAAGGTCAGGTGCCAGAAATAGTCGAGGATCCGTTCGGGCCAGGAAAGGTCCGACCAGTTTTCCGACGTCAGGCCGCGCAGCGGAAACCAGTCGAAAAACGACCCGCCGGCAAAGAGCACCATCAGCAGAATCGCGAACAGGAAGCCGGGGATCGCATAGGCGACGATGACGATGCCGCTCGTCCAGATGTCGAAGGTCGAACCGTCCTTGACGGCCTTGCGGATCCCGAGCGGTATCGAGATCGCGTAGGAGATCAGCGTGATCCAGAGGCCGAGCGAGATCGACACCGGCATTTTCTCGATGATCAGGTCGACGACCGAGATGTCGCGGAAATAGCTGTCGCCGAAATCGAAGCGGATGTAATTCCAGATCATGTTGGCGAAGCGTTCGAGCGGCGGCTTGTCGAAGCCGAACTGGCGCTCGAGTTGCGCGATGAATTCGGGATCGAGTCCCTGCGCGCCACGATAGCTGGATTCGCCGCCTGTATCGAATTGCTGGAAATCACCGGTACCGCCGCCGATGCGATCCGCCGCTCCGCCGCCCTGGCCGGTAATGTTCGCGATGACCTGCTCGACCGGCCCACCCGGCGCGAACTGGATGACGATGAAGGATATGGCCATGATGCCGAACAGGGTCGGGATCATCAGCAACAGGCGTCGAAGGATATAGGCGCCCATCAGGTGCGCTTCGCTACAAGGATGGTCAAATCAGTTTCAAGCCCGGCCAATCGATTTTGCCTTTTCCTCGTCGTACCACCACAGTGCCTCGACGGGAAAGCCATAGTCCGGCTTCGGATCCTTGAAGCCGAACATGTCCCAATAGGCCGCCCGGTGATTCGGCGCGTGCCAATTTGGAATCCAGTCGTGACGCGCGCGCAAGATGCGATCCACGACCTTGAGGATCGTGACGAGACCATCGCGCGTTTCGGCCCTGCCGGCACGCTCGATCAACGCATCCAGCGCGGGCGATTTCGTACCGGGATAGTTGCGCGTTCCCGGAAGACCGGCCGAACGCGAATGGAAGAAGTTGGCGAGTGAATCGCGCGTAGGCGTCGCGCCGAAGGACGCGGCCATGCCAACCATGTCGAAGTCGAAATCGATCTGGCGTGCCTGATACTGTGCCGAATCCACCTGCCGTATCGAGGCATCGATGCCGATCTGGCGCATGTTTTCGATGAAGGGTGACCCCGAGCGGATGAAAACCTCGTCCTGGATGAGGTATTCCAACGTCAGCGGCTGACCGGCGGCGTTCCTCAGCAGACGGCCGTCGGCCTGCCAGCCGGCTTCCATCAGAAGACGGCGCGCCTCGCGCAGAAGACGCCGGTCGCGGCCGGAGCCGTCCGAAATCGGCGCGACCACTGCTTCGCCGAAGGCTTCCTCGGGGATATCGCCCCGAAATTCCTCCAGCAGCGCAAGCTCTGCCTGCGAAGGCGTTCCCTCGGCGCGGAATTCCGATTTCTCGAACACGGAATTGGAGCGCGCATAGGCGTCAAAAAAGAGGTTGCGGTTCGTCCATTCGAAGTCGAAGCACATGCCGATCGCCTGGCGCGTCCGCGGATCGGCGAATTTCTCGCGCCTCTGATTCAGAGCCCACGCCTGCATCGAGGGTGACAATTCGCTCGGAAACTCGCGCTTGACCACACGTCCGTCAGTGATCGCGGGGAAATCGTACCCCGTCGCCCAGGTTCGCGCCGTGAACTCCTGACGGAACTGAATGTCGCCCTTCTTGAAGGCTTCGAAAGCCGCATTGCGATCGCGATAGAACTCGATGCGGATCGTATCGAAGTGGAAAAGCCCGCGCATGACAGCTAGATCACGGCCCCAGTAATCCTCGACGCGGTCATACTCGATCGTCTGCCCGGCATTCACCCGGCCGACCTTGTAGGGTCCGGACCCGAGCGGCGGATTGAGTTGCGAGGCGTCGAACGGATTCTCTTCGTAGAATGGCTTCGAGACGATCGGCATCGCGATGACCGAGAAGATCGTCCGTGAGGATTGATCGCCGCTGAACGCGATCCGGAACGTCGCCTCATCCTCGGCCACCGCTTCCGTCATTTCGGCAAGCGGCAGGACGAGCGAAGGGTGGCCCTTCTCCTTGAAGAGATTGAACGTGAAGGCGACGTCCTCGGCCGTCAGTTTGGAGCCGTCATGGAAACGCGCCTGCGGCCGCAGCTTGAAAATGAAGGAGTTGCGGTCCTCGGCGATCGTCACCGTTTCGGCGAGAAGCCCATAGGCCGAATCCGGCTCGTCGAGCGAGCCCGCCATCAGGCTGTCGAAGCACAACTCCATGCGCGGCGGCGCGTCGCCGCGCGGGACGAAGGAGTTCAGCGTGTTGAAGGTCAGAACCGACTGGTTGTAGCCCCAGTTCGGCACCGAGAAATTGAACCGCCCGCCCTTCGGCGCATCGGGGTTCGCATAGTCGAAATGGGTGAAGTCCGGCCCGTATTTCAGGTCGCCGAAGGCCGAAATGCCATGGAGCGGCATCCCCGTCTGAAGCTGCGCAAGCGCGGCGCGCGGCAGAAACGGCGCCGCGAAGGCCGCACCGCCCAGCGCGAGAAAAGCACGGCGGTCGAGAAATGCACCACTCATTCCACATCCTCGATCTGTTCTTCGAGCTCGGCCTCACGGTCCTGCAAAATCCACCAGGATTGCGGGTCGATGCCCGAATATTCGGGCTGCTTTTCGGGGATGCCGAACTTGTTCCAGTAGGCGTATCGCATGGTCGGCTGGAAATATTGCGGCACGGTGTAGTAGTTCCACAGGAGCACCCGGTCGAGCGCGCGCGTTGCCGCCACCAGCTCCTCGCGGTCGGTCGCATAGATGATCCTGTCGATCAGCGCATCGACGACCGGGTCCTTGATGCCCGGCACGTTGCGCGAGCCTTCCGCATCGGCGGCCTGAGTGCTCCAGTAATCGCGTTGTTCGTTGCCGGGCGATTCCGATTGCGGGAAGCGGGCCGTCACGGCGTCGAACTCGAAAGCCTGGTAGCGCTGGATATACTGTGACGTGTCGACGATCCGCAGCGTCGCGTCGATGCCGAGGCGGCGCAGATTGGCGATGTAGCCGCCGGTGATGATCTCGCTCGTCGGCGAGGAACCCAGGAACTCGATGCGGAATTGCTCGCCGCTCTGCTTGTTCACCATGCGGCCACCCTGGATCGCCCAGCCCGCCTCGTCGAAGAGCCGCACCGCCTCGCGCAGATTGTCGCGCTGGGACTGCGGCGTGTCGAAGACCGGCAGCCTGAACTCCTCCGTGAAAAGCTCCGGCGGCAGCGCGTCGCGATGCGCTTCGAGCATTTCCAGTTCCGCGCCTTCCGGCAGACCGCTCGACGCAAGCTCGGAGCGTTCAAAATAACTCGAGAACCGCTCGTTCATTTCAAAGAACTGTAGCCGGTTCTGCTCCTCGAAATTATAGGCAAGCGTCAGCGCGTGGCGCACGCGACGATCCTGGAAGCGCGGCTGGCGCATGTTGAAGGCGAACGCCTGCATGTGCTGGATGCCGCCCGAGATGAACTCGCGCTTGACGACGTCGCCGCGCTCGAAGGCCGGAAAACTGTACTCGACCGCCCAGCGCCGCGTACTCGTCTCCTGCCGGATATCCTCGTAGCCGCCGCGGGTGAAGGCCAGGAACTGCGCATTGTCGTCCTGAAATAGGTGTAGATCATGCGGTCGAAATTGTTGCGCCCGACATTCACCGGCTCCTCGGCGCCCCAATAGTCCTCGACCCGTTCCCAGACGATCCGCGAGCCGGGATCGAAGGCGGCGATCCGGTAGGGACCGCTGCCGAGCGGCGCTTCGAGCGTCGGATTGGCGATGTTGCGCTTTTGCCCGCGCGCGTTCTCGCCTTCCCACCAATGCTTCGGCAAAACGGCCAGGTCACCCATGATATGCGGGAGTTCGCGATTGCCCGTCTGGTCGAAGGTGAACTCGACCTCGCGCTCGGAAATCGCGACCGCCTCTGTCACATTGGCATAGTAGCGGCTGTAGGCGGGGCTGATCTTCTTCAGCTTCTCGAAGGACCAGACGACGTCCTCGGCGGTGACCGGTTCGCCGTCGTGCCAGCGCGCATTCGGATTGAGGCGATAGATGGCGGAGGAATAGTCGTCCGGATAGGTGAAGGCTTCCGCGATCAGCGCATGGCTCGTGCCCGCCTCGTCGGGGGACTGCTGCATCAGCGTATCCCACAAGAGCCCGCCGAACTGGCCGAGACCGGCGGCAGACGTGCCGCGCACGATGAACGGGTTGAAACTGTCGAAGGTGCCGAAGGCGGCCGAATTCAAAGTGCCGCCCTTGGGCGCATCGGGGTTCACATAGGAATAGCGGGTGAATTCCTCTGTTGGCGGCTCGGTCTGGATAAGCGAGGAAGTGGTGCGCCACTGCGCCTCGGCGTCCTGTGCCAGCGCTGCGCCGCTGCCGACAGCCAGGGCGACAACCAGCATCCATGACATGCGCAATTTTTCGCCGAAGCGGCTCCATTCCATGCGACGCATCTCCTCTTCGTCTTCGCGCACCCTATCTCATCGGGCGTGATTGGAAACCGGCTACGTGGCTAAACTTTGCGTGGCCGGACATTTCCACAGACGCAAAAAAGCCGGGCGAAACCCGGCTTTTTCGTGATCGTCGACATTACGGCTTTGTTAGTTCTGAGCCGGAGTCCGCTGCTCTTCCTCGGAAACCTCGCCATCTGCGGCGGGCGTCGCCGGGTCGGTCTCGGGCGATGCAGCCGAGCCGTCCTCCTGGGGCGTCGCCTCGGCCGGAGCGGCCTCGGTCTCGGCACCGGCATCAGCATCGGCTGGTTCCGCCGCACCGTCGGCAGCAGATGCGTCTTCGTCAGCAGGGGCAGTTTCTTCGGCGGCGGGCGCAGCGTCTTCGGCCGGCGCAGCGTCCTCACCTTCGGCGGGGGTCGCTTCTTCCCCCTCGGTTGCCGGCTGCTCCTCGCCCTCGGCGGCCTCCTCCGCAGCGGCCGGCTCGGGCAATGGAAGCGGATTGTCGGACTGCTGGTTCAGATAGGCGATCAGGTTCGCTTCTTCCTGCGGGTCGCGGATGCCGGCGAAGGCCATCGTGGTTCCAGGAATGTAGGAACGCGGATTGACCAGGAATGCGCTGAGATTCTCGAATTCCCAGTTCTTGGCGCCGCCTTCGGAATATTCTTCCATCGCAGCGGAATAGGAAAAGCCCGGCTCTTCCGCAACGGGTCGGCCGACGAGACCGTGCAGGTTCGGGCCGACGCGGTTGGCGCCGCCGCTCTCGATCGTGTGGCAGGATGCGCAACGGCGGAAGGCCGCTTCGCCGGCAGCCGGATCGGCGTTGGCGAGAAGGTCGAGCGCGCTCGGGCCGGTTTCGGCCGGCGCACCGCCGCCAGCCGGCTCATCAGGAACCTCGATCGCATATCCGGGGGTTTCCGGAGAATGGGACGCGAAGATCGCATCCGACACAAGGCTGACCGAAAAGACGACGAAGACGACGCCCAGGAACGCGCCGATCAGCTTGTTGAGTTCAAAAGAGTCCATCTACCCAAGGCTCCAAGGTTCGACCGGGGTGATGCGCCGCGCGGCCGGCGCACACGCGTCAAAGGGTCCCCCACCCGGTCGTGCCGGTGAAAATCGCGCGGAAACTAGGTCTTTTGCTTGGATGTTGCAACACATATAAGGACGTTTCCATGTGAGACCTTTTGCCACTTTTCCGACCATCCCGAGAGCCTCGTCATCGCTTCGCGCATGTCCCGACTGATCCTCATTCCCGCCCGGATGGCATCGACCCGGCTGCCTGGCAAGCCGCTGGCCGATATCGCAGGATTGCCTATGATCGTGCAGGTCGCAAGGCGCGCGGCCGAAAGCGGCGTCGGCGAGATCGCCATCGCGACCGACAGCGCCGAGGTCGCGCGCGCCGTAGAGGCGTATCGGTTCGCAGCAGTCATCACGTCGACGAACCATCAGTCCGGTTCCGACCGCATTTTCGAGGCGTTACAGACGCTCGACCCCGGCAGGCGCTGCGAGACCATCATCAATCTCCAGGGCGACCTGCCGACGATCGATCCGGCCCTTATCGCGCGTACTGCCGACGTGCTCGAAAGCGGCGAGACCGACATCGCCACGCTTGGCGTCGAGATCGAGGACGAAGCCGAGAAGACAAACCCGAACGTGGTCAAGATCGTCGGCTCGCCCATCGCGCCCGAGCGGCTGCGCGCGCTCTATTTCACGCGCGCGACCGCCCCCTGGGGCGAAGGACCGCTCCACCACCATATCGGCATCTACGCCTATCGCCGCGCGGCGCTGGAACGTTTCGTGAAACTCGGACCGAGCCCGCTCGAAACGCGCGA
This sequence comes from Mesorhizobium sp. YIM 152430, assembly GCF_029210365.1. Taxonomy (GTDB): domain Bacteria; phylum Pseudomonadota; class Alphaproteobacteria; order Rhizobiales; family Rhizobiaceae; genus Aliihoeflea. The sequence continues at coordinate 190,814 of NZ_JARGES010000018.1, read as the reverse complement.
AAGGCTGGAGCAGTTGCGCGCTCTCGAAGCCGGGATGCGCATCGATGTCGGCCTCGTCCATTCCGTTCCGCTGGGCGTCGATACGCCCGAAGATCTCGAGCGCGCCCGCGCCATATTGTCCTAGGGAAGAGCCACAGCCGCATGTCCAGTACCAACCGCATCGCATTCCAGGGGGAACCCGGCGCCAATTCCGACACCGCCTGCCGCAACATGTTTCCCGGCATGGAGCCAATGCCCTGCGCGACCTTCGAAGATGCGTTCAATGCGGTCGAAAGTGGCGCGGCCGACCTTGCGATGATCCCGATCGAGAACACGATCGCGGGCCGCGTCGCCGACATCCACCACCTCCTGCCGGAATCGAGCCTGCACATCGTCGGCGAATATTTCCTGCCGATCCATTTCCAGCTCATGGTGCTGCCCGGCGTGAAGATCGACGAGATCGCATCCGTCCACAGCCATATCCATGCGCTCGGCCAGTGCCGCAACGTGATCCGCAAGCACAAATGGAAGCCGGTCATCGCCGGCGATACGGCCGGCGCCGCGCGCCAAGTCGCCGACGAGGGGGACCGGACGGCCGCAGCACTCGCGCCGGTCCTCGCCGCCGAACTCTACGGGCTCGACATCGTCGCGGAGAACGTGGAAGACACCGACAACAACGTCACCCGCTTCGTGGTGCTTGCCAAGGAAGAATCCTGGGCGCCGCGCAGATCCGCCGACGATTTGATGATGACGACCTTCATCTTCCGCGTCCACAACATCCCCGCCGCGCTCTACAAGGCCATGGGCGGATTCGCCACCAACGGCGTCAACATGACCAAGCTGGAAAGCTACCAGCTCGGCGGCACCTTCTTCGCCTCGCAGTTCTACGCCGACATCGAAGGTCACCCCGACGACGCCAATGTCGCGCAGGCGCTGAAGGAACTCGACTTCTTCTCGCGCGAGGTGCGGGTTCTGGGGGTCTATCCGGCGGCGGAGTTTCGCATCGCGCAACGCAACGGAAGCTAACTTTCCACCCACGCCCGGATCAGGTGATTGGCGATGGCTGCGTTGGGCGGCACGATCAGACCGTCGGGGTGTGCGCCGGCAATCATCAATCGCACTTCGTCGCGGGAGAACCAGCGGCAGGCTTCAAGCTCATTGAAATCGGGCGTCAGATCCTCGTTCATCGCCTCGCCGAAACAGCCGATCATCAGCGAATGGGGGAACGGCCAGGGCTGGCTGGCGTGATAGGCGACACGGCCGATCCGAACACCCGACTCCTCGAAGGTCTCCCGCCGCACCGCATCCTCGATCGTCTCGCCGGGCTCGACGAAGCCGGCGAGCGTGGAAAACATGCCCGGCACGAAATGCGGGCTGCGGCCCATCAGGCAACGCTCCTGCGTGACCGTCAACATGATGACGACAGGGTCGGTCCGTGGGAAATGCTCTGCGCCGCAACCGATGCATACGCGCTTATAGCCGCCGATGCGCGCCTCGGTCGCCGCCCCGCAGCGGCCGCAGAAGCGGCAACTTCCGTTCCACGCCAGAAGCGAAGCGCCCTGCGCAACGGCGCCCATGTCTTCAGCGCCGAGCAGGCCCTGGCTGTTGAGCGAGCGCAGGTCGATCGCCTTGATGCCCTGGGGCAGTTCCTCGGGTTCGAGGCTTCCCGGCGCAGCGATGACCGGCCCGCTGGCTCCACGTCCGAGCAGGACCCCGTGCTGGAGTTTCGCCTTGAGGCCGTTCGCCTCCGATGCCGAAAAACGCCAATCGGGACCGGCGCCGTTCATCTTCAGGCACAACCGGCCGCCGCGCAGGATGAGGACGGACAGTCGCGGATCGGCCAGTGCCTCCGCCAGCACCCTCTCGGAGCGGTTCTCTGCCTGCCTGTCGATGCGATTGCCGGCAAAGCCGACGAAGCGGCTCGGCTCGTCGGTCGGCCGGTCGAACAATGCGAAGGTCACAGGCGGCCCTTGATGTCGTTGATCAGGCCGTGAAGGTCCTCGCGGCGGTAGGGTTCGGCCTGACCATGACCCCAGACGGGGCCCGGCCAGTTCGCGTCGCCTCGCCGGCGCGCGATGACATGGACGTGGAGCTGACGCACGATGTTGCCGATCGCGCCGATATTGATCTTGTCGCAGCGCGTGACTTCCATCAGCGCCTTCGACACCAAAGTCGTCTCGAAGGAGAGCATCGCCTGGTCGAGCGGGGTCAGGTCGTGGATTTCAACCGCGCCGCGGCGTTGCGGGATCATGATCAGCCAGGGCCAGCGCGCATCGTTCATGATCCGAAGCTCGCACAGGCCGAGCCAGATCACCTCGCGGCTGTCACGTTCAAGCTTCCTGTCAAGCTCGAAACCGCCAGCCCTGTGCGGCATGTCCATATCTCCCTCCTGTGCCAGGATGACGAGGCTAGTGCCTTTCATGGTTTGTGGGAAGCGAATCGTTTCCCGTTTCGATCCGGCCTTGCATTCGCCTTTCGAATTGCCGATATGGGGCGCGGGAGGTTGGTGGTGGACGAGCCACTCGCCAACCGGGTCAGGTCCGGAAGGAAGCAGCCCTAACGAGCCCCGGCACGGGTCACCGTGCCAGCCTCCCACCTTATTCCCCGATCGAGCGTCTGCGCCGTTTGCGGCATTGACGCCTGGCCATGTGGGGGACGACACTCGCGCCGCGAGGACGATCCGGGCCTTCGGCCCATGGCACGAGCGAGACTTGATGGACGAAACTCCGCAGATCGAGACGATCCGTCCTTCAGGACCTTACCGGGTTCTGGCGCGCAAATACCGTCCGCGCGATTTTTCGACGCTGATCGGCCAGGAGCCGATGGTGCGTACCCTCACCAACGCGTTCGCCACCGGCCGCATCGCGCAGGCATGGATGCTGACCGGCGTGCGCGGCGTCGGCAAGACGACGACCGCCCGCATCCTCGCCCGCGCGCTCAACTACAAGACCGATGCCGTCAGCCAGCCGACCGTTGATCTTTCCGTTGCCGGCGAGCATTGCGAAGCCATCATGGAAGGCCGCCATGTCGACGTGGTCGAGATGGACGCCGCCTCGCATACCGGCATCGACGACATCCGCGAGATCATCGAGCAGGTCCGCTACGCGCCGGTTTCCGCGCGCTACAAGGTCTACATCATCGACGAAGTCCACATGCTGTCGACTCAGGCATTCAACGGCCTGTTGAAGACGCTCGAAGAGCCGCCGCCGCATGTGAAATTCATCTTCGCGACGACCGAAATCCGCAAGGTGCCGATCACGGTCCTGTCGCGCTGCCAGCGCTTCGACCTGCGCCGCGTCGATGGCGGGCTGCTCACCGCCCATCTGCGCGGCATCGCACAAAAGGAGGACGTTTCGATCGACGACGACGCGCTCGCCATGATCGCGCGCGCGGCGGAAGGCTCGGTGCGCGATTCGCTGTCGATCCTGGACCAGGCGATCGCGCATGGCTCGGGCACGGTCACGGCCGGGGCGGTGCGCGACATGCTCGGCCTTGCCGACCGCGCCCGCGTCATCGACCTGTTCGAACGCCTGATGAAGGGTGACGTCGCTGGCGCGCTCGGCGAGTTCCGCAGCCAGTACGATTCCGGCGCGGACCCCGCCACGGTTCTCAACGATCTCGCCGAGTTCAACCACCTCGTCACCCGCATCCGCTTCGTGCCGACGGCCGCCGACGACGCTTCCATCTCGCAGGAAGAGCGCCAGCGCGGACGCGAATATGCGGACGGTCTGTCGGTGCGCGTTCTTTCGCGCACATGGCAAATGCTGCTCAAGGGCATCACCGAAGTTCAAAGCGCTTCGCGGCCGGTGAGCGCCGCCGAGATGGTGCTGATCCGCATCGCCCATGCCGCGACGCTGCCGACGCTCGACGAGGCGTTGAAATCGCTGGAAGGCGACGCGCCTGTCCGCACCCTGCCGCAAGGCACGGCGCCTTCGGCTCCCAATGGCGTTTCAGGCCCCGCAGCCGCGCCTGTGGACGCGATCGCCGCCCCGCCCGTCGCGGTGGCATCGAATGGCGGCGGCCAGACGATGCGACTGGTGCGCAGCGAATCGGAGCCTGCTCCCGTCGCGCCGCCGCAGCCGGCACAGGACGAAGCGCCGGCCGGCCCGCGCATCGAATCGATGACCGATCTCGTCGCGCTGTGCGACGCCAATCGCGACATGGCGCTGAAGGTGCAGGTGAAGCAGTATCTGCGGCCCGTGCGCTTCGATCCGGGCCGCATCGAGGTCAGTCTCACGGAACACGCGCCGCGTCTGCTCGTCAACGATCTGACGACCCGTCTTCATGCCTGGACCGGGCGGCGCTGGATCGTCACCGTCTCGCGCGAAAAGGGCGGCGAGACCCTGTCGGAAATCGAGCAGTCGCGCCGTGACATTGCCCTTCTGGATGCGAAGAGCGACCCTGCCGTCGCGGCCATTCTGGCGCGTTTTCCCGGTGCGAGGATCATCGACGTGCGGCTGCCCGACGCCGCCGAGACGCCCGAGATCGAACCGGAATCCGACGAGATGCCGGTCGATCCCGGCATCGGGGATTCGGACGACGATGACGACATCTGAACTACGGAGATCACGATGAAAGACCTTCTCGGTATGATGGGCAAAGCCCGCGAGATGCAGGCCAAGTTCGCGCAGATGCAGGAAGAACTCGCCGCTGTGGAGGCTTCCGGCCAATCCGCCGGCGGCCTGGTTCAGGTGACGCTGGCCGGCAAGTTCGAAATGAAATCGCTCAAGATCGACCCCTCGCTCTTCAAGGAAGACGATGTCGAAATCCTCGAAGACCTGATCCTCGCAGCCTACAATGACGCCAAGACTAAGGTCGAGGCGATCATGCAGCAGAAAACGCAGGAACTGACCGCCGGCCTGCCGATCCCGCCCGGCATGAAGCTGCCGTTCTGACCCGCGCATGAACGCCCGGTTAACGTGTTCATAAGCATTTGAACGATAGGATCGGACAGATCCGGTTTTGATCGCGGGGTTCCGGTGCGGGCATCTTTTGGCCGAATGTGCCCCTATTTTGCCGCAAACCACCCTTTCAAAATCATCCACGAAACGGCGGGGGCCGTTCGGAGAGGTTTGTATCGTGTTCTTTCGGCTCCCGACCGCGGCCTGCGCGGTCGCCCTGTCGCTTGTTGTTTCCGCCTGCACGTCCAGCAGCGATCTTCTCGACGATGTCGTGACGTCCTCGGTCAAGCCCGTCGCGGCGACCGCCGACAATCGCGAATGCATGGCGCGCGCGATGTTCTTCGAATCCCACCGGTCGAGCCGGGAAGGGCTCGTCGCCGTCGGCACGGTGGTGATGAACCGGGTGAATTCGGGCGAGTATCCCAATACCATTTGCGGCGTCGTCGGGCAGAAGAACCAGTTCGCGCCCGGCGTGATGACCCGCACGATGAATTCCAGGGCAATGCCCGACGTAATGGCCGCCGCCGATGCGGTTCTTGCCGGCGAGCGGCACCCGATGGTGCAGAACGCCAAGTTCTTCCACACCGCCGGCCTTAACTTTCCCTATCCCAACATGCATTACGTGCTGAAGGCCGGCGGCAACGCGTTTTACGAGAAACGGGGCCGCGAAGAACGCGCCGCCAAGGGCCTGCGTCCGCAGTCGCAGCTCGCGGCGGCCGGCCGCATCGAGGGCAAGCAAGCTCGCGTTCAGGTCGCCGCCGCGCCGCAGCCGCAGCCGGAACGTTTCGGCACGCCGCAGCCGGCCCCGGTTGCGCCGCAGATGCAGACGGCGAACACATCACCTGCGATCGAACCGGCTGTCGAAGCGCTGTCATTCTGGATCGACCCGAGCAAGGCGGACGCCATCGGTGCCCTGATCCTCGACCAGACCCGGACTGGCTCGATCGACTGAGTTCGACCTACACATCGACCGGTTTCAAGGTTAAACCGAAGCCATGTCGAAGAGAATCGCCGGCCCCGAAATCGAACGTCTGATCCAGCTTCTGGCCAAGGTGCCGGGCCTCGGGCCGCGTTCGGCGCGGCGCGCGGCGCTGCATCTCATCAAGAAGAAAGAACAGCTTTTCGTGCCGCTCACCGCCGCCATGGGCGAGGCGGTGGAGAAGGTGCGCGTCTGCTCGACCTGTGGCAATGTCGACACGTCCGACCCCTGCACGATCTGCACCGATCCGCGCCGAGAGGACTCGACGCTGATCGTCGTCGAGGACGTCGCGGACCTTTGGGCGCTGGAGCGCGCGGCGGCGATGAATGTGCGCTATCACGTCCTCGGCGGCACGCTCTCGCCGCTCGACGGCATCGGGCCGGACGACCTGAACCTCAAGGCGCTGACCGCACGCGTCGCCTCGGGCTCCGTGTCGGAAGTCATCCTCGCGGTCAACGCGACAGTCGAGGGCCAGACGACGGCGCATTACATCACCGACCAATTGTCGAGCTTCGACGTCAAGGTCACGCGGCTGGCGCACGGCGTTCCGGTCGGCGGCGAACTCGACTATCTAGACGAGGGAACGCTGACGGCGGCGCTGAAATCGCGCACGGCGTTTTGAGGGAGGAAGCATGAAAGGCCGAATTCGACGTAAAGCGCTGGCGTTGCTGATTTTCCTCCTCCTCCCCCTCCCCGCCGTCGCCCAGTCCATCGATCAGCAATTCCGCACCTGGCTCGAAAACGACCTCTGGCCCGACGCCTCCCGCGCCGGCGTCTCGCAATCCACCTTCGACGCCGCCTTCGCCGATGTCGGGCCCAATCTCGACCTGCCCGACCTCGTCCTGCCGGGACAGGCGGCGCAGACGCCGCAGCGCCAGCATCAGGCAGAGTTCGGCTCGCCCGGCAATTATTTCGCCGAGAACATCGTCGGGGGCGTCACGGCGGGCGGGCGCCAACGGGCGGGTTATCTGTCGGGCGTCCTCAAGGATCTCGAAGGACGCTACGGCGTGCCGCGCGGCATCCTGCTCGCGGTCTGGGGCCGCGAGAGCGGATTCGGCACGGCGCGCATTCCCCACAACGCGTTCCAGGTGCTCGGCACCAAGGCGTTCATGGCGACGCGCAAGGAGATGTTCCGCGCCGAGGTCATCGCGGCATTGTTGATGGTCGAGCGCGGCCATGCGCGCGTTACCGACATGAAATCCTCGTGGGCCGGCGCGCTCGGCCAGCCGCAGTTCCTGCCGACCTCCTATCTCCAACATGCCGTCGCCCATTCCGGCGGCCGCGCCGACATCTGGAACTCCGAAGCCGACACGCTCGCCTCCATCGCCAACTATCTGGCCCATTTCGGCTGGGTGCGCGGGCGCGACTGGGGCTTCGAGGTGAACCTACCGGCCAGCGTCTCCTGCGCGCTCGAAGGCCCCGATCGCGGCCGCCCGATTTCCGAATGGGTGTCGATGGGCGTGACGCGCGTATCCGGCCGACCGTTCCCGGACCACGAATTGCGCGGCGAAGGCTTTCTGATGATGCCGGCCGGCCGCTCCGGTCCCGCCTTCATCGTCACGCCGAACTTCTACGTCATCAAGGAATATAACGAGAGCGACCTCTACGCGCTTTTCGTCGGCCATGCAGGCGACCGCATCGCCTATGGCGACAGCCGATTTTCGGGCGCGTGGGGCAATGTCGGCGGTCTGATGCGCTCCGACGTCGCGGCGATGCAGCGCGGGCTCGAAGGGCTCGGCTACGATGTCGGCGGCGCGGACGGCCTCGCCGGATTCCGCACGCGGCGGTCGATCGGCGAATGGCAGCAGAAAAACGGGCAGGCGCCGACCTGTTTCCCCGATGCAGGAATGGTTCGCGCCCTGCGGTGATTTTTTTATCGACCGCGGGAACCCAAACGCGCCCAACCTGCTTGAAGCATTCGGGACGGGTCTGTTTTGGAGTGAACTGATGAATTTCGATTTTTCCGGATTGAGAACCGGATTTCTGGCCGTCGCCGGTGCCGGTGTTCTGGCATCCTGTGTGGTCGTCGAGGAGGGCCCGCGACCGTTGCCGCCGCGCCCCGGCCCCGAGCCGATCTGCACGCAGCAATATGACCCGGTCTGCGGCGAACGCGGCCGCGACCAGCAGACCTTCCCGAATTCCTGCGTGGCACGCGCGGAAGGCTACCGCGTCGCCTATGGCGGCGAGTGCCGGCGCGGAGGTGGATCGAACTGGGATCGTCCGGGCCGTCCCGGCCCCGATCGTCCGCAGTTTTGCACGCGCGAATATGCGCCGGTCTGCGCCGTCCAGGGCAATCGCCAGCAGACCTTCGGCAACGCGTGCGAGGCGGAGGCCGCAGGCTGGCGCATCCGCCGCGGTGGCGAATGCTGATTTGAGATGCGGTAAGGCCGGCGCGATGCCGGCCTTACCGATCTATTCGGCGGCCATGGTCATGGCCGGCTGTCCGTGAACCTCGGCCAATATCTCAAAAGACCGCACGCGCGCCGCGTGATCGTGGATTTGCGCCGTCACCATCAGTTCGTCCGCGACGGTGCGCGCGATGAACGCGTCGAGGCCGGTCTTCACCTTTTGCGGCGAGCCGACGATGGCGCAGGTCAGCGCCTGGTCGAGCATTGCCCTCGCCATAGGGTCGATCTGCTGCTCGAAGTTTTCGACGGGTTTCGGCAATTTTCCCGGCCTGCCCGAGCGCAGATTGACGAAGGCCTGCTGCAACGACGAAAACAGATAGCGCGCCTCCTCGTCGCTCGGCGCCGCAACGATGTTCAGCCCTGCCATGACATAAGGTTTGTCGAAATATTCCGACGGCTCGAAACGCGTCCGATAGATTTCGAGCGCATGGTCGAGTTCGGCCGGAGCGAAATGCGAGGCGAAGGCGTAGGGCAGACCGAGCGCGGCTGCGAGCTGCGCGCCGTAAAGGCTCGACCCCAGAATCCACACCGGCACGTTCGTTCCCTCGCCCGGCACCGCGCGCACGCGCTGGGCCGGTTCGGCCGGCTTGAAATAGGCGAGGAGTTCGAGAACGTCGTTCGGAAACTGGTTCACGTCGCCGGAAAGCGACCGGCGCAGCGCGTGGGCGGTTAACTGGTCGGTGCCGGGTGCGCGGCCAAGACCGAGGTCGATGCGGCCGGGATAGAGCGAGGCCAGCGTGCCGAACTGCTCGGCGATCACCAGCGGCGCGTGGTTCGGCAGCATGATGCCCCCAGCCCCGACACGGATGCGCGAGGTGCCGCCCGCGACATGGCCGATCACGACCGCCGTCGCGGCGCTCGCGATCCCTGGCATGTTGTGGTGTTCAGCCAGCCAATAGCGATTATAGCCGAGACGATCGGCGTGGCGCGCCAGATCGAGCGTGTTGGCAAGCGCCTTGGCAGTCGTGGCACCGTCGGGCACGGGCGAAAGGTCGAGTACGGAAAGAAGGGTCATCGCGTCATCCGGGGCATGGTCCATGCCCGGATATAGGAAAGACGATGCTTCCCGCCAACGTCACGGCGCGACGCGCTGCGCTTCTTCCTTGCTTTCTTCCTCTTCCTCGGCCGTCTGCTGCGCCGACAGGAAATTGCCGACATGGCTCAGGCTTTCGAAGTGATCGCAGAAGACCTTGATCACGACGAGCAGCGGCACCGCGATCAGCGCGCCGACGAACCCCCACAGCCACGACCAGAACGCGACGGCGATGAAGATGGCCACCGCGTTGATCTCCAACCGCCGCCCCACGATCAGCGGGTTGATGAAATTGCCTTCCAGGATATTGCAGGTCAGGACGAAGGCAGGCGGCAAAAGCGCATAGGCGAAACTGTCGAAGCTCACGATCGACAGGACGGCGACGAGAATGATCGTGATCGCGGCGCCGACATAGGGCAGGAAATTCAGGAGGCCGGCCGCAACGCCAAAGACGAAAGGCATCGGCATTCCAAGCACCCAAAGACCCGTTCCCACCGTCAGGCCGAGGCCGGTGTTTATGGCGGCGACGGTAAGAAGGTAACGCGAGATCTCGCGCTCGACGTCGTAGACGACCCGCAAGGCCCGCTTCTTCTCGCTCATCTTGGTGAAGGACTGGACGATCTTCTCGTAGAACATCGTTCCCGAGGCAAGCAGGAAGAGCGACAGTACGAAGGTGATCGCGGCCGTGGTCGAAGCCGACAGAAGATTGCCTGCGGCGCGCGACACGATGCCCGGCTGCGAGACGACGACGCGCTGGACATCCGGTTCCGACGCCGTCTCGGCCGCTTCGTCGACCTGACGCGAAACTTCCATGACCCTTTCGAAGGGGCGGCGCACTTCTTCGAGCCGGTCGGTCAGCCGGCGGCCGATGGTCGGCGCGTCGTTGACGAGTTCCACCACAGGCCCGGACAGGAAATAGCCGGTCGTGGCGATCGTCGTCATCGACAGGAAGACGAGCAGCGTCGCCGAAAGCGCCTCGGGCACGCCGCGCTTGCGCAGAAAGCGCACGATGGGCGTCAGCATCAGCGCCAGCAGGAAGGCCAGCACGATCGGCATGAAGAAGTCGCGCGCGAAGTAGAGCGCATAGACCGCGGCGAACATGAAGAGACCGAGCATGAAGGTCCGGATGAGACGCAAATCCCTGTCGCGCGCAGGTGCCGGCTCGGACGGCACGGACGGCCCCGCTGGATCGAATTCGCTCTTCATGACGGTTCCCCGGACTGCCATCCGCGAATGCCGGCGGCAATCGGGCGGATTGGAGGCTGAAACGCGGCGCCCGGCCTTTCGTTCCGGCGACCGCTCGGGGTCAGAAAACGTTCTGCTGCGAGATCTGGATGCCGGCCGGGCCGAGGATGACCGCAAAGAGCACGGGCAGGAAGAACAGGATCATCGGCACGGTGAGCTTGGGCGGCAGGGCGGCCGCCTTCTTCTCGGCCGCCGTCATGCGCGCCTCCCGGCTTTCGGCCGAGAGCACGCGCAAAGCGTGCGCGACCGGGGTGCCGTAGCGCTCGGCCTGGATGAGCGCCTGCGAGACGGAGCGGACGGTTTCCAGGCCGGTACGGCTGGCAAGGTTCTCATAAGCCTGCTTGCGTTCCTGAAGGAACGACAATTCGGCATTGGTCAGCACGAGTTCCTCGGCAAGTTCGACCGATTGCGAGCCTATTTCCTCTGCCACCTTGCGAAAGGCGGCCTCGACGGAAATGCCCGATTCCACGCAGATCAGCATCAGGTCGAGCGCATCGGGCCAGGCGCGCTGGATCGACTGCTTGCGCTTGTTCGCCCGGTTGGAGACGTAGAGAACCGGCACGTAGAAGCCAGCATAGGCCGCAATCACGCAGATCAGGCCACGGATGAAGTTGGGCTGCTCGGCAAAAGCGCCGAGGCCGAAGACATAAACGATGGCGCCCGCAAGGAAGACGAAGGGCAGGACGAGGCGGAAGAACAGGAACTTCGTCAACGGGTTCTGGCCGCGATAGCCGGCCATGCGCAGCTTGGCGACCGTCGCATCGTCTGCCAGCGCGCGGCGCAGATCGAGCTTTTCGACGATGGACCTCATACCCGCCGATTCCTGCTCGCGGATGCCCTTGCGGCGGCGGTCGGACTCGCTGGCAAGGCGCGCCTTCTGCTGCGCGCGCAACTGGTCGCGCTCGAGCGCGACGGCCTTCATGCGCGTCTTCAGCGGATTGCCCGACAGAGCGGGCAGCGCTGTGAAAAGCGTCGCGAACACCGCCACCGAGACGAGGACCGCCAGGAGGAAGCTGGGATCGGTAACGATGCCGACGACTGAGCCTGTCATGTCCGGTTCCTAGAAGTCGAAATTCATCATCTTGCGCATCACGAGCAGGCCCATGGCCATCCAGATGCCGGAGACCAGAAGGATGAGGTGGCCGGTGCTGGTGGTGAAAAGCGGCATGATGTAGCCGGGGCTTGACAGGTAGACGAGCAGCGCGACCACGATCGGCAGCGAACCGATGATCACGGCTGACGCCTTGGCTTCCATCGACAGCGCGTCGATCTTGGCCTTCATTTTCTTGCGGTCGCGCAGGACCTTGGAAAGGTTGCCGATCGCCTCGGAAAGATTACCGCCGGCCTGGCTCTGGATCTGGATGACGATACCGAAAAAGCTCGCTTCGGCGGCCGGCATCGATTCGGGCATCCGCATCACCGCCTCGGGCAGCGACAGACCGAGTTGCTGGTGCTCGACGACGCGCTTGAACTCGCTTTTGACGGGCTCCGGCGATTCTCCGGCAATCATGCGCACGGCATCGTTGAGCGGCAGGCCCGACTTGACCGCGCGGACGATGACATCGAGCGCATTGGGGAATTCGTCGAGAAACGCCTTGACGCGGCGCGCGCGCTTGAAGGTAACGAACCAGCGCGGCAGGCCGAACCCGCCCGCGACCATCGCGCCGGCCGCCAGAAGAAGCGGCGCGCCCATCAGGAGGAAAAGAATAAACATGACGAACCCTGTCGCGGCCGAAGCAAGGTAGAACTGCCGGATCGACATGGTGAGGCCGGCCTGCCGGATCTGCACCTTCAGGGGCGGCTTGTGTCGCCCCTGGCCACGCGCCTTCTGCTTTTCCTCGAGGTCCTTCAGCGTGTCCTGAACCGATTTGCGGCGCTTTGCGGCCTCGGCCACCCGGTCGCGCGCGGCGCGCACGACGTTGCGGTCGGACTCGGCATTGCGCACCGTCTCGAAGCGGCGTTCGATGGTCCGTTCGCTCTGGACGCGGGAAAAGAGCAGCCCATAGGCGAGCGCGCCGGCGCTGACGGCGGCAAGTGCGATGAAGAGCAGCAGGTTCATGTCCATCGCGGAATTCCCGTCCGGCCGCTCACGACTGGGCCTCCATGGCTTCGAGCGCTGCGGCGAGGCGTGCTTCCTCGCCATAGTAGCGCGCGCGATCCCAGAAGCCGGGACGGCCGACGCCGCTCGACATGTGGCTGCCGATCAGCCGGCCATTGGCATCCTCGCCCTTGATCTCGTAGGTCATCAAATCCTGGGTGATGATGACGTCGCCTTCCATGCCGATCACCTCGGTGATGTGGGTGATGCGGCGCGACCCGTCGCGCAGGCGCGCCGCCTGGATGATGACGTCGATGGAGCCGACGATGATCTCGCGCACCGTCTTTTGCGGCAGGATGAACCCACCCATCGCGATCATGGATTCCATGCGGTTCAGGCATTCGCGCGGGTTGTTGGCGTGGATCGTGCCCATCGAGCCGTCATGGCCGGTGTTCATCGCCTGCAAGAGATCGAACACCTCGGCTCCGCGCACCTCGCCGACGATGATGCGTTCGGGACGCATACGCAGGCAGTTCTTGACGAGATCGCGCATGGTGATCTCGCCCTCGCCCTCGAGATTGGCGGGGCGCGTTTCCAGACGCACGACATGCGGCTGCTGAAGTTGGAGTTCGGCCGAATCCTCGCAGGTGATGACCCGTTCGTCGCGGTCGACATAGTTGGTCAGGCAATTGAGGAGCGTCGTCTTGCCCGAGCCGGTGCCGCCGGAAATGATGACATTGCAGCGCACGCGGCCGATGATCTTCAACACCTCCGCGCCTTCGGGCGAGATCGAGCCGAACCTGACGAGTTGGTCGAGCGTCAGCTTGTCCTTCTTGAACTTGCGGATGGTGAGCGCAGTGCCGTCGATGGCGAGCGGCGGGGCGATCACGTTGACGCGCGACCCGTCGGGCAGGCGCGCGTCGCAGATCGGCGAGGATTCGTCGACGCGGCGGCCGACCTGGCTGACGATGCGCTGGCAGATGTTGAGAAGCTGCTGATTGTCGCGGAAGCGGATCTGCGTCTGCTCGACGCGGCCTGCGACTTCGATGAAGACCTGCCTTGCCCCGTTGACCATGATATCGGCGATGTCGTCGCGTGCCAGAAGCGGCTCCAGCGGGCCGTAGCCGAGGACGTCGTTGCAGATGTCCTCGAGCAGTTCCTCCTGTTCGGAGATCGACATTGCGAAATTCTTGATCGCGATGATGTCGTTGACGATGTCGCGGATTTCCTCGCGCGCGGCGTCAGGCTCCAGCTTGGCGAGTTGCGACAGGTCGATCGTGTCGATGAGCGCGGAGAAGACCTGGCTCTTGGTGTCGTAATAGGCTTCCGAGCGTGGTCGGGCCTGGGGCGCGACGCGACGCGGCTCCGGTGCCAGCGGCGGCGTGGGATCAAGGGCGCGCTTAGGTGCCCCGGCACTTTCCGCACTGCGCTCGACGGGGCGTTCGTCGAGCGTCAGGGACTCGGACACGGGCGCCGCCGGGGCGGGCCTGAACTCCTGACTGGTGCGGCTTCCGCCTTCGTTTCCACGCTTGCCAAACATCGTATTGCCCGTCGTCCTCTGGCTCCGCCATCGGCGGTTCAGATGAATTCCTGCCGTCGCCCGGCAACGCTCACGCGCTCTTCTTCTTCATCTTCAGCCGACCCAGCAGATCGCCGATGCCGGCCTTCTTCTTCGATTTCATCTCAGTGCGGCCGGTCAGGACATGCGCCATGTCATGAACGATCTTGACGATCGCGTGCTGCGCGTCCGTCTCGCCGAGCATCCGGCCGTTATTTGCGGCATTGCCGAACAGAAGCGGCTCGAACGGGATCACGGCCAGGGGCACGACGCCGAGCGGTTCGGCGAAATCGTCGGCCGAGATCTCGGGGCGCTTGGGGACGCCGGCCTGATTGAGAATGAGCTTGGGCGGCGCATCGTTGGGGCGCAGCTTGCGCAGCATGTCGATCAGGTTCTTCGTGTTGCGCAGATTGGCAAGCTCGGGCGTCGCCGTGACCACGATCTCGTCGGCCTGCGCCAGCGTCTGGCGGGTCCAGCCGGTCCACACATGCGGCACGTCGAGGATCACGGTCGGCGCGCTGCGCTGGGCGGTCTCGATCAACGAGGCGAAGGCATCGGCGTCGAAATCATAGACGCGGTCGAGCGTCGAGGGCGCGGCGAGAAGGGACAGGCGCTCGGCGCATTGCGCCAGCAGCCGGTCGAGATAGACCTCGTCGATCCGCTCGGGCGAGAACACGGCCTCCGCGATGCCCTGTGCGGGGTCCTGGTCGAAATTGATGTTGGCGGTGCCGAAGGCAAGGTCCATGTCGGCGACCACGACTTCGGACTGAAACAGCGTCGACAGCGTCCAGGCGATGTTGTGCGCGATGGTCGAGGAGCCGACGCCGCCCTTGGCGCCGATGAAGGCGATCGAGCGGCCGATCGGCTCGGCCTCCGGGTCGACGAATATCTTGGCGATGTCGGCGACGATGTCGGCCATCGAGATGGGCGCGACGATGTATTCGGAGATGCCGAAACGGATCAGTTCGCGATAAAGCGCCACGTCATTGTGGTGACCGATCACCACGACCTTGCTGGCTGGGTCGCACACCTCGGCGAGCTTTTCGAGCTTGCCGATCAGGGATCGCGGTTCGTCGCGCGATTCGATGATGATCAGGTTGGGCGTGGGCGCGGTGTGATAGAACTCGATGGCGGTCTGGATGCCGCCCATATGAACCTTCACATGCGCCTTGGCCATGCGGCGATCCTCGCCGGCGCGCTCGATCGGCTGGGCGACGCCATCGGTTTCGCAAAATGCCTGGATCGAGATGCGCGGAACCGGCCGCAGAGCCTGCATCGAGGCTGCATCGGGCACGACGGCGTCGTTCGGATCGGTTGTATAGGCCAGGTTGGTCATGACGATGCCCCCGCGCTGCGGCTCCTAGTAGTTGATCTCGGACGTGCCGATGAATTCCGGCGCGACCTGGCGGCGCTGATACTGGTCGATTGCGTTCGAGCGGTTCTGGGCGTCGATCGGCGTCGTCTCGCGCGGGGTGAGCAGATCGGCCGGATTGGCGATCTGGGCAGCGAGATTGTTCTGGTAGGAACAGCCGAAATTGGCCCAGTGCTTGTTATCGACCCGCGCCAGCATGTCCTCAGGCCAGCGGCCGCAATTGGAGGCGACCTGCGCGCGCATGTTGGCGTAGGTGATGCGGATCGGGGCGGAGGCGTCGGCCGGGGCGTGATAGGATTGCCGGACGACGCGGTTTTGCGGAACGCCCGCCTTGTGCAGGTGGCTGACGAACTGCGCGCCGATGCGCGATGCGGCCGCCGAATTGGCCGAGCCGTAGGGCACCAGCACATGAACCATCGGTGCGGCCTTGCCGTCATAGCGCGACATGAAGCCCGAAAGCGCCGTGCGCTGCACGCGCGTCATGTGGTAGTCGTTGAGACCGACCGGGATGTCGATCTTCTCCTGCTTTTCCGCGATGACGATCGGATGGTTGGTCCGGTAGTCGTCCGGAATCGCGCCGACCACGATGCTGTCGCGCTGCGTGCAACCGGCGGCGACGAGCGAGCCGAGCAATGCGGCGGCGATCAGGAAGCGGGAATTCCAGGTGGTTCTATGGGCAGACATCGTGCGGTCCCCGCTTACTTGTAGATGAACCCGACCACGCCGTGGTAGCGGCCGGCGGGCCGATCGGTCTTCATGGTTCCGTAGACGCGGTTGACGCGGCCAAGGAAGTTGCCCGCGCCTTCGGAGGCCGGGTTGAAATTGTCGTCCGGCTTGGCCAGTTCGTTGCGGGCCACCGGGCGCGCCAGATAGGGCGTGACGATGATGACGAGTTCGGTCTCGTTGCGCTCGAAGGCACGGCTGCGGAAAAGCGCGCCGAGGACTGGAACTCTGGACAGGCCCGGCAGGCCGTTGATCGACTGGCGAACGTCGTCGCGGACGAGGCCGGCGATCATCATCGAGCCGCCCGATGGCAACTCGACGGTGGTGTCGGCGAGGCGTTTGCGGATCGAGATGATGTTCGTGCCCGGCGTGTTGCCCCGCTGATTTCTTGCTGATGCGCCTCCGAAGGAAACCGATCCTTCGGTCGTCGGCTCCGACACTTGGGTGCGCAGCTTCAGGCTGATGCGGCCAGGCGACAGCACTGTCGGTTGGAATTCAAGTCCGATGCCGTACTCAATTTTTTCGACTTCGTAGGCGACCGTCAAGTCGTCATCTACGTCGCGGTCAGTGACCATATTGAACTCGCCGCCGACGCGGAACGTCGCTTTCTCGCCGGAAACGGCGGTCAATGTGGGTTCCGCAAGCGTCTTCATGACGCCCGACTGTTCCATCGCGTTGAAGTAGGCGTCGAGCGACGAGCCGCCGATACCGAAGCCGCTGCTCGAGAGCGGCTTTCCAAGGCCGGCAACATTGTCGCTAATGGTCGACCAACTGATCCCGTCCCTGCCGCCACCAACCATATTCACGCCCAACTGGCGCATGACCGAGCGCGAGACTTCGGCAATCGTCACCTTCAGCGTGACCTGATCCTCGCCGATGATCGACAGCATGTTGACGATCTGCGAGACGCGGCGCTCGTTGTCGGGGTTGTTGATGTCGACGCCGCCCGTCGCGGCGCCGCCGGCGGCGGTCTGCGCGAACTGGCCGGTGGTCGCCTCGCCGCCCGAGACGAAGAGCTGGGCGATCTGTTCGGCGCGCTTGGCATCGAGCGGCGTATCCACCGTGCCCGACAGGACGACGTTGTCGTTGATCAGTTCGACCTTGATCGCCGAATTCGGCAGATAGCGCTTCAGATGATCCTCGAGGCCCGCGACGTCGCGCTCGATCGACAGGTCGAGGCTGACGATCTGCTCGCCATTGGCGCCGAACACGAAGATGTTGGTTTCGCCGACCTGCTTGCCGAAGAGATAGATGCGCCGCGACGTGCGCGTCACCGCGTCGGCGACCGTCGGATTGGCGACGAGGATGTCATAGGCGTCGGCCGGAAGGTCGATGACGATCGACTTGTTCAAACCGAGCTTGACGCGCTGGGTCGCGGCCTGCGAGGCGACGCGCGCCTGCGCATTCGCGCTTGCCGTATCGGCTAGAAGGACGGCGCCGGTCAGCGGTGCTGCCAGGAAAAAAGCGGCGGTGGTGCCGATCAACGCTCTCTTGATTGTGCGGATCATTGGCGGCCCCCTACTTCGGACACCTGTCCGGATTTGATCAATCGAATGGCGCCGCGGCGCCCGCTGCCCGAAAGAAGGTGATCGGCCTGCTCGGTGACGACTTCCTGCGTATCGACGACGGATCGCAGGGCAAGGCTGAGCCTGTCGGCCATCTGTTGGGCGACCGTGATGATCTCGGCCTGCTCGGGCGACAGTTCCAGCGTCGCCGTTTCGCCCACCTTCACCCGGCGGCCTTCCTCGTCCTCCTGGATCGCCTGGTCGATAGCGAGGACGCGGATGTTGCGCAGCACGGTTTCGGTGGAATAGCTCTCGGTGCCCGAACTGTTCGTCTGTCGGCGGGTCATGATGACGTCGACATAATCGTTCGGAAGGATGAAGCCGCCGGCCGACGTATCGGCCGAGATCTGCGTGGCGACCGCCCGCTTGCCCGACGGCAGGATCGACGACATGAAGCTCTGGCCCTCGCCGATCAGCTTGGAGCGGCGCAGCGGCTCGCCGGCGTAAATCGGAACGCGCGCGATCGCGGTCCGCATCTCTTCGAGTGCATTCGGGTCGGTGTCGCGGCGGATGAAGTAGTCATAGACATTGCTCGACGGCCAGGACTGCCAGCTCAATTGCTGCCCCAGTTCGCTGCCCATCGGCACGTCGCCGCTGAGAACGAGCACTTCCGTCAGCGCGATGGCGGGCTCGGCCGGGCCTGACTCGATGAAGACCTGTTCGGGCGGTGCGGACGCCATGTTCCTGGCAATCAAGCCAGCCCCCGCGGCGGCAACGACCGCTACGCCAAGGATGATCACTCTGGATGGAGCCATGTCCGCGCCCTTTACCCGGCAGTTCCTCTAAGCCAGGGCCGACCTTGCATCAGCAATCGTCAAATTAAGGTTAACGAGGCGCTTACACTTATGCTTAACGCAAGATTGACAGGCACTTACCGGATCAATGCCTGCATGGCCCATGCGCCGAGCGGCGAGCTTGGAAAGACCATCAGTCCCGCAGCGCCGAGCGCTACGCCATAGGGAATTCCAACGCGCCGGTCGGCGAATTTACGGAGCAGCAGGAAGCTGCCGGTCACGTCCGAGATCGGCGAATTTCGATAGACGAGGATGGCGAGCGTCAGCAGTCCGCCCCAGACCGCGCCGAGGACGGCATATTCTGCAAGCGGCATCCCGAATCCCATCCACAGCGCCGTGGCCGCCAGAAGCTTGGCATCGCCGCCGCCCATCGTGCCCAGCGCGAAAAGTCCGAATGTAACCGCAAGGACCGCCATCGCCGCGAGCACATGGAGCCCGATCACCACGAGCGGCATTCCGGTCAGCGGCGCAACGATCAGAAATGTCGCGACCAGCAGCACCGACACGCGATTGGCGATCGTCATCGTGATCATGTCCGACACGGCGGCATAGACCATGCAGAACGGAAAGATGACCAGAATCAGGGCTTCGATCATGACGGGTCCTCGAAAGAATGGCCAAACCTAGATCCGGCGCGCTTAAGCATTGGTGAAACCAACGGGCCGCTTTCAAGCAATCTGCGGCGGCTTGCGCGATTAACCGGCAATTCACCATTCCCGTTCATCTTGCGCGGATTGCCGAACAGGAGAGCCGAAACGTGGCGCGGTCGACAACATCCATTCGCTTCATCGCAGGCCTGGCGCTGGCGACGGCCGCATCGGTTCTTGCAGCACCCGCATTCGCAGAAGGCATCAGCGTCCTCGTCAACCAGGCGAAGATCGTCAAGCTGGCCCGCAACGCCGACACGATCATCATCGGCAATCCGGAAATAGCCGACGCATCCGTCCAGGATGCCTCGACGCTGGTCCTCACGGGCAAGGGGTTCGGGGTGACCAACCTCGTCGTCCTCGACGCGGACGGCCGGCCGATCGTCGACGAGCAGGTGACGGTGTCGCGCCAGTCGGCGAATTCGGTCCGCATCTACCGGCGCGCAGCGGTGCAGACGCTGTCCTGCACGCCGGTTTGCGAAGCGGCCTATGTCACGGAAGCCGAAGCGATCTCCGACACGACCATCGGCGCACCCTGAACGCGACGTTAATTGTTTTCATCGCATCCTAGCGACCGCCACAACCTCAATTCAACACGCGTGCGATAGCGTCGTTCGCGGAGTTGAACAGGCGGGATCCTGACGAATGACCACACATGCTTCCGGCAAGACGCGAGCAGGCTGCAAGGCGCTCCTGCGGGCATTCGCCCGTCGGCGCGACGGCAGCACCGCAGTCGAGTTCTCGATCCTCGTCATCCCCTTCGCGCTGCTGGTCTTCGCCATCCTCGAAAGCTGCATCTCCTTTGCGGCCCAGCAGGTGATGACCAACGCGACCGACGACGTCGCCCGGCTCTATCGCACCGGCCAGTTGCGGGCCGACCAGCTCAGCCACGACGAAGTGCGCGACCGGATCTGCGAACGCATGGAAATCCTCGTCTCTTCGGGATGCCCCGGTCTGGCGGTCGATCTGCAAACATTCAGTTCCTTCGCCCAGGCGGCCGCCTTGCGCACACCCTACAGCAATGGCGACCTCGACGATACCGGTTTCGATGCGGTCTCCGGCGGCGCCGGCTCGAAGAACGTGCTGCGCGTCTATTACCGCTGGCCGATCATTACCGACATGATGCGCCTGTCCATGTCCACCATCAATGGCGGCAAGGTTCTCCACTTCGCTTCGGTGACGTGGCAGAACGAGCCTTATGCGGAGTGAGGCGGAGCCGATGATCAAGGCCATGGGCAACTTCGCCAGAGGTTTCGGGACCGACCGCCGCGGCGCCGCCGCGATCGAATTCGCGTTCATCGCACCGATCCTGCTGGTCCTCTATTTCATGACCATGGAGGTCTCGCAGGCGATCGAGACCAACAAGAAGGTCGGGCGCATCGCCTCGATGGTCGGCGATCTCGTAGCCCAGCAGCGCGACGTTCCGCGCGAGGAAGTCGACCGCATTCTCGATATCGGGTCCGCGATCATCCAGCCTTATGGTCGTTCGCGGCCGACGATCATCGTCGAACATATCCAGATCGAAGAGGGCAAGGCCAATCCCAAGGCTTTCGTCGAATGGTCGCGCAAGCTCGAAGGCGTCAACAAATCCCAGGCCGTGCCGAAGAACACCGAAACGCTGGTTCCCGAACAATTGCGCGTGGCCGGCACGCGTCTGGTGCGCGTCACGACCCAGCTTGGCTACAAGCCGGTGATCGCCTGGACGGCCGAACAGAAGACCGCTCTCGGACTGGCCTCGGCATTCAGCACGCTGAACATGAGCGAACAATATTATCTGCGGCCGCGCATGTCGGACCGGGTAAACTGCATCGGCTGCTGATCTTCCGGCCATTTGCAACCCCCGCGACAACGGCCTATCTGTCGCGAAACCCGTCCGACAGATGGAACGACAGATGCGCCGCGCCTTCCTCTTCGTGCTCGATTCCTTCGGCATCGGCCATGCCCCGGATGCCGAACTTTTCGGCGATGCCGGCTCCGACACGCTCGGCCATATCGCCGAGCAATGCGCGCGCGGGAAAGCCGACAGGCCGGGTCTGCGCGAAGGGCCGCTCCACCTTCCCAATCTGGCGCGGCTTGGGCTCTTCCATGCCGCGGACCTTGCCGCCGGACGAAAGATTTCCGCCGATGGCATTTCGGGCTTCTTCGGCTCGGCCCAGGAGATTTCGAGCGGCAAGGACACGCCGTCCGGCCACTGGGAGATGGCTGGCGTGCCCGTCACCTTCGACTGGGGTTATTTTCCCGACGAAAACCCGGCCTTTCCGAACGAACTGGTCGCCGCGATCATCGCAGAGGGCGACGTTCCCGGCATTCTGGGCAATTGTCACGCATCCGGCACCGAGATCATCGCACGACATGGCGAGGAGCATGTGCGCACGGGCAAGCCGATCTGCTACAGCTCGGCCGACAGCGTGCTCCAGATCGCCGCGCATGAAACGCATTTTGGAATGGACCGTCTCCATGCGCTCTGCCGGACCGTGCGGCGTCTGGTCGATCCGCTCAATATCGGCCGCGTCATCGCCCGTCCCTTCATCGGCGACACCGCCGAAACGTTCCAGCGCACGGCCAACCGGCGCGATTATGCCGTGCCCCCGCCCGAGCCCACATTGATGGACCGCGTGATCGCGGGTGGCGGGCGTTCGCTCGCGGTGGGCAAGATCGGCGACATCTTCGCCCATCGGGGCGTCTCCCATCTGCGCAAGGCGCCGGACAACATGGCGATGTTCGACCGCGCGGTCGAAGCGATGGGAGAGGCGACGGACGGCGACCTCGTCTTCGCCAATTTCGTCGATTTCGACACGCTGTTCGGCCATCAGCGCGACGTCGCCGGCTATGCGGCCGCGCTCGAAGCCTTCGATCGCCGCCTGCCCGAAGCACTCGACCGGCTTCAGCCTGGCGACCTCCTGATCCTGACCGCCGATCATGGCTGCGACCCGACCTTCCGCGGCACGGACCATACGCGCGAACAGGTTCCCATCGTCGGTGCCGGTCCGGGTCTCAAGCCGGGCTCGGTCGGCGTTCGCCGGAGCTTCGCCGATATCGGCGAGACGATCGCGGAACATCTGCGTCTCGCGCCCGGTCCGCATGGGCGATCCTTCTACGCCTCGATCGCCGCCGATGCCTGAACTGCCCGAGGTCGAGACCGTCCGGAGAGGACTCGCCCCGATCATGGAAGGTGCGACCATCGTCGCCGTCGAACAGCGCCGGCCGGACCTGCGCTTTCCCTTCCCGGAAGACTTCGCATCGAGACTTCAAGGCCGGCGCATCGTCTCGGTCGGCCGGCGGGCGAAGTTTCTCGTCATCCATCTCGACCGCGACCCGGTGCTGATCGCGCATCTGGGCATGTCGGGCTCGTTCCGCATCCATGACGGCACGAGCGAAGGCATCCCCGGCGACTTTCACCACGAACGCTCCAAGATCGCCGCGCACGACCATGTCGTTTTCCATCTGGAGCGCGGCGGCGCAGCGCATCGCATCATCTATAACGACCCGCGGCGTTTCGGCTTCATGGTCTTCTCGCAGGCGCGCGATCTTGAAAGCCATCCGTTCCTCGCCTCGCTCGGCATCGAACCCACCGGGAACGCGCTCGACGGCGCGGTGCTGGCCGCGCTTCTTGCCGGCCGCCGCTCGCCGCTCAAGGCCGCCCTTCTCGACCAGAAGCTGATCGCCGGCCTCGGCAACATCTATGCCTGCGAAGCCCTCTGGCGGGCCGGCCTGTCGCCGAAAAGACTGGCCGGAAGCGTCTCCGGCCAACGGGCCGCGCGCCTGGCCGATGCCATTCGCGCCGTCATCGCTGACGCGATCGCGGCCGGCGGGTCGAGCCTGCGCGACCATCAGTTGACGGACGGCTCGCTCGGCTATTTCCAGCACTCCTTCAACGTCTATGACCGCGAGGGCGAACCCTGTCGGCGCGCGGGCTGCGCGGGCACCGTCAAAAGGATTGTGCAGTCGGGGCGCTCCACCTTCTATTGCTCCGCCTGCCAGCGTTAGCTATGCCTCTGGCCGACAATCACGCCGGCATCGAAGGAGGAACAACTTGGCCTACGAAACTATCCTGGTCGAAACCCGGGGCCGCGTCGGCCTCATCACGCTGAATCGCCCCAAGGCGCTCAACGCGCTCAATTCCGACGTGCTCAAGGACGTGGTCGCCGCCGCCGAGGCGTTCGAGGCCAATCCCAAGATCGGCGCGATCGTGCTCACCGGCTCGGAAAAGGCGTTCGCCGCCGGCGCCGACATCAAGGAAATGCATTCGAAGTCCTATATCGACATGTATATGCAGGACTTCTTCTCCGGCTGGGATGCGTTCACGCGCGTGCGCAAGCCGGTCATCGCCGCCGTTTCCGGCTATGCGCTGGGCGGCGGCTGCGAACTCGCCATGATGTGCGACTTCATCATCGCCGCAGACAACGCGAAGTTCGGCCAGCCTGAGATCACGCTCGGCGTGATGCCGGGCATGGGCGGCTCGCAGCGCCTGACCCGCTTCGTCGGCAAGTCGAAGGCCATGGACATGTGCCTGACCGGTCGCATGATGGACGCGGCCGAGGCCGAGCGGTCCGGTCTGGTCTCGCGCGTCGTTCCCGCCGGCGAACTGGTCGAGGAAGCGATCAGGGCAGCCTCGAAGATCGCCGAGTTCTCGCTACCCGCCGTGATGATGACCAAGGAAGCGGTCAACCGGTCCTACGAGACATTTCTGGGCGAAGGGCTACGATTCGAACGGCGCGTTTTCCATGCGATGTTCTCGCTCGACGACCAGAAGGAAGGCATGGCCGCGTTCTCCGAGAAACGTTCCGCGAATTTCCGCAATCGCTAGGCGGGATGGGCGTTGACGCAAGGGGGCAAGTTCGACTATAAGCCCCCACGACTGAGGCAGCTTGCGGGCTGCCCCAATTGTTTTTGCGCCCGGCTCCAGCTCGTTCGGCGCGTCCACGCAAAAGAACTGAAGAGAGGCATTCGATGGCCAATACGTCTTCGGCCAAAAAGGCAACGCGCAAGATCGCTGCCCGCACGGCTGTCAACAAGAACCGCCGCTCGCGTGTTCGCACCTTCCTGCGCAAGGTCGAGGAAGCGATCCTGTCCGGTGACAAGACCGCCGCACAGGAAGCCTTCCGTGCCGCCCAGCCGGAATTGATGCGCGCCGCTTCCAAGGGGGTCTTCCACAAGAACACCGCCTCGCGCAAGGTCTCGCGTCTTGCCAATCGCGTAAAGGCTCTCGGGGCCTGAACCGGCAGTGATCCGACTTCGAAAAACCCGGCCTCGTGCCGGGTTTTTTGTATCCACTCACCATCCTCCCTGCCCTTTGGGAAGGGCAAAATGTCATCGATTGCAACGACTTGCCGACGAACGAATCCTTGGTCGCCCCTGACGTTCCCCAAGGTTACGGTCCAGCTTCGCGCCGGCAATTTTTTTGTCGTATAATCAATAGCTTAGCCGGGGTATTTTGAAGCGCCTCAAATGAGGTCCCCACCCCGCGAAGCTGCCAGCGAGTCAAGCTGCGTTTGGATTTTTTTTTTGCAACCCACAATCAAATCGACGGGCCGGCGAAAAGGTTTTGAATCAAAACGGTTTATGCGCCGACGAGCAATTCTGAGCGTTGCAAGAAGGGCTCGATCGGGATGCAGAGATGAAGAATCCGTTACGCCGGTCTTGCCTGCTCGCCACCGCCTTTTGTAAGGTCGCTTCCGTTGAGAGGGGCAGGGAAAACCTGCGGATTTAAGCCAAATCCGGCATGTCGGGCAACGTGGAAGCGATTCCACGCACGCTATCGGCTGGCTCACTTTCAGCACATTGCAAATCGAATTGCCGTCGTATCCGACGGCCTGCCGCGCTGGCTTTTTTGGCCGGACGGCATTGTATTGCCCAGGGGGCTCAAAAGCGGGCGGTTGCCACCAGACCGCGCAAGCAAGAGGATCGATGATCCCGGCAGCGACCGGGAGCGAGCGGAAATCAACGAGGAAGCGGCAGGTGGATCATCGTCGAGGAGATGCGCCATGCCGCTCGCACAACAGGGACACTTAACATGCAAAGCGGCGTCGAAGCGGGTGAGCGGGCAAGCACCTCCTTTTCGAAGATCAAGGTCGAGGGACAACAACAGATGGACGGCGACAGCGCGGCGGGGGCCGGAGCGACATTCGAACGCGTGACTGCGCAACTGAAGGCGCGCCTGGGCAACGATGTGTATTCGAGTTGGTTCGGCCGGATGCAGGTTGCCGAAGCCTCGCGCGGCATCGTCAGGCTGTCGGTGCCGACAGCCTTCCTGCGCCAGTGGATCAACGGCCATTATCGCGACCTGATCGGCGAATTGTGGAAACAGTCCGATCCCTCCATTCTCAAGGTCGAGATCGTGGTGCGCAGCGCCACCCGCCCGATCAAGGTCGTCGAGGATGAAGAGATCCAGCCCGACAAGCCGCGCACGCTTCCCGGCGCCACCGTCACGCAGTTGCCCGTCCGCGCCGGCATTGCGCCGGGCCACCTTCCGCGTTCGAGCGCAAGCGAACCCTTCGTGCAGCGTCAATCCGTGCTCGGTTCGCCGCTCGACAGCCGATACACCTTTGCGTCCTTCGTCGATGGACCCTCGAACCGGGTGGCCTTCGCCGCCGCCCGCGCCGTCGCCGAAAGCGCGTCGAACGCGGTGCGTTTCAACCCGCTTTTCCTTCACGCCTCGGTCGGCCTCGGCAAGACGCATCTGCTCCAGGCCATCGCGGCAGAGGCGCTTCAGCGCCGTCCGCAGTCGCGTGTCGTCTACCTCACGGCCGAATATTTCATGTGGCGCTTCGCCACCGCGATCCGCGACAACAATGCGCTGACCTTCAAGGAGCAGTTGCGCGACATCGACCTGCTCATCATCGACGACATGCAGTTCTTGCAGGGCAAGTCGATCCAGCACGAATTCTGCCATCTCATCAACACGCTGCTCGACAGCGCCCGCCAGGTCGTGGTGGCGGCGGACCGCCCGCCATCGGAACTGGAATCGCTCGAGCCGCGCGTGCGCTCGCGCCTGAATGGCGGCGTCGCGCTCGAAATGGCGACGCCGGACTTTTCGATGCGGCTTTCCATGCTCCAGCAACGCCTTGCAGCCGCGACTGCGGAAGATCCGTCCATCGCGATCGCCGACGGCATTCTCGAACATGTAGCCCAGACGGTGACCGGCTCGGGCCGCGAACTCGAGGGCGCTTTCAACCAGCTTCTCTTCCGCCAGTCCTTCGAGCCGCAATTGTCGGTCGACCGGATCGACGAACTGCTGGGCCACATGTACCGCACCGGCGAGCCCAAGCGCGTGCGCATCGAGGACATCCAGCGCATCGTGGCGCGGCATTACAATGTCTCGAAGACCGAGCTTTTGTCCAACCGGCGCACGCGTACCATCGTCAAGCCGCGTCAGATCGCGATGTATCTCGCCAAGATCATGACGCCGCGCTCGCTGCCAGAGATCGGCAGGCGTTTTGGCGGCCGCGATCACACGACGGTCCTTCATGCCGTCCGCAAGATCGAGGGGCTTACCGATGGCGACACCAAGATGGCGCAGGAGCTGGAACTCCTGAAGCGCCTGATTTCCGATCAGGCGTGATCGACCCCGAGGCAGGGTCTATCCACGCCTTTGACATGCTTCCGGGTCGCTCCTTGCGGCCCGGACTTGCGTTTTCGCCGGATTTCCTGTCAGTCTGCCCACCCGTTTCCGGCGCCGTTCCGGCCGCCAGAAACCCTGCCATCAAGTCCTTCGCGAGTATAATCGGTCATGCGCGTCATCCTCGAACGGTCGAACCTCCTCAAGTCGCTCAACCATGTTCACCGTGTGGTCGAGCGGCGCAACACGATACCGATCCTGTCGAACGTGCTGCTCAGCGCCGACGGCGACCACCTGTCGCTCAAGGCGACCGATCTCGACCTCGAAGTGACCGAGGCGACGCCGGCAAGTGCCGAGCAGGCAGGGGCGACCACGGTTCCCGCCCATCTCCTCTACGACATCGTTCGAAAACTGTCGGACGGCTCGGAAGTGATGCTCAAGCTCGACGAAGGCGGCAATGCGATGTCGGTCGTCTCCGGCCGCTCGTCCTTCCGGCTTCAGTGCCTGCCGCAATCGGACTTCCCCGAACTCACCGCCGGCTCCTTCACCCATCGCTTCCAGATGCCGGCAGAAGCGTTGAAGCGCCTGATCGACAAGACCCAGTTCGCGATCTCGACCGAGGAAACGCGCTATTATCTCAACGGCATCTATCTCCACGCCATCGAATCCGATGGGCGCCTGCGCCTGCGTTCGGTCGCGACGGACGGGCATCGCCTGGCGCGCGCCGAGACGGAAGCGCCTTCCGGCTGTGAAGGAATGCCGGGCATCATCATTCCGCGCAAGACGGTGTCGGAACTGCAAAAACTCGTCGACCAACCCGACCTGGAAGTCTCGATCGAGTTGTCTGATACCAAGATCCGCTTCACCATTGGCTCGGTCGTGCTGACGTCCAAGCTGATCGACGGTACCTTCCCGGACTATCAACGCGTCATCCCGACCGGCAACGACAAGAAGCTCCTGATCGACCGCCAAAGCTTCGCGCAGGCCGTCGACCGCGTCTCGACCGTCTCCTCGGAGCGCGGCCGCGCGGTGAAGCTGTCCATCGGCGACGGCATGGTGACGCTGGCCGTCAACAATCCCGACTCCGGCAGCGCGACCGAAGAGGTCGCCGCCGACTATGCGTCCGACCCGATCGAGATCGGCTTCAATGCCAAATATCTGCTCGACGTCGCCGCGCAGTTGTCGGGCGGCGAGGCGCAGTTCATGCTCGCCGATGCGGGTTCGCCGACACTCATCCAGGACGGCTCGGACGCCGACACGCTCTACGTCCTGATGCCGATGCGCGTCTGACCGCCGGATCTGGAACTTGGCCGAACAGACCGCAATCCGTAAGTTGACACTTACGAACTTCCGGAATTACGGCCAGTTGTCGCTGTCGCTCGAGCGCGGTCCCGTGGTGCTGACCGGCAACAATGGCGCCGGCAAGACAAATCTGCTCGAAGCCATTTCCTTCCTCACGCCCGGCCGTGGCCTGCGCCGCGCTGCGCATGAGGAAATTGCCGCAGCAGCCGCTTCCACCGGCTTCGCGATCAATGCGAAGATCGACGGGCCGTTCGGCGAGGCGTCGATCGGCACCGGAACGCTTTCCGACCAGCCGGGCATGGTCGAGCCTGCCCGCCGGGTCCGCATCAATGGCGTGCCGGCGAAATCCGCCGACGACCTGCTCGAATGGCTGCGGATCATCTGGCTCGTGCCGTCGATGGATGCTCTCTTCAACGGCCCGGCCGGCGATCGCCGCCGCTTCCTCGACCGGCTGGTGCTCGCCATCGACCCGCAGCATGGCCGCCGCGCGCTCGACTATGAGAAGGCGATGCGCGGGCGCAACCGGCTCCTTGCCGAGGGCAGCCGCGACGATGGCTGGTTCGAGGCGATCGAGACGCAGATGGCCGAAACGGGCGTTGCCATCGCCTCGGCGCGCATGGAACTCGTCGGCCTCCTCGCCGGCATGGTCGAGAAGCTGCCCGATGACGGGCCGTTCCCGAAATCCGACATCGCGCTCGACGGCGTCCTGGAGTCCATGGTCGGCACCGCACCGGCGGTCGATATCGAGACGGCGTTTATCGCGCGGCTCGCCGACAATCGCGCGCGCGACCGCGCGGCCGGGCGCACACTCGAAGGTCCGCACCGGTCGGATCTGACCGTGACGCACCGGCCGAAGGCGATGCCTGCTGCACTCTGCTCGACCGGCGAGCAGAAGGCGCTTTTGACCGGCATGATTCTGTCGCAGGCGCGGCTGGTGGCGGAGATGACCGGCGCCACGCCAATCCTGCTCCTCGACGAAATCGCCGCCCATCTCGATCCCGGCCGGCGCGCCGCGCTCTTTTCGATTCTCACCGATCTCGACTGCCAGGCATTTCTGACCGGCACCGATGCCGAACTGTTTTCCAGCCTCCACAGTCGCGCACAATTTCTCGAAGTGCGGGCCGGCACCGTTTCACCGCGATGACAAATGGTGGCCGCGTGGCTAACATCGCGACATGAACAAGCCCCCTCCCCTTTCCGACGACGAACTCGAACGCTATGCCCGCCACATCGTGCTGGCCGAGATCGGCGGACCGGGGCAGCAGAAGCTGAAGCGCGCGCGGGTTCTGGTCATCGGCGCGGGCGGTCTCGGCGCGCCGGTCCTGCAATATCTCGCGGCGGCCGGCATCGGAACGCTGGGCATCGTCGATGACGACCACGTTTCCCTCTCCAACCTCCAGCGACAGGTGATTCACGCGACCGACGCTGTCGGCACCGCCAAGGGCGAGAGCGCCGCCGATGCGATCGGCCGGCTCAATCCCAATGTGACTGTCGAGATTCACGCCCTGCGCATCACGGCCGAGAACGCCGCCGGCCTCCTCGCCGGTTGCGACGTCGCGGTGGATGGCTCGGACAATTTCGACACGCGCTATGCGCTTGCCGATGCCTGCGCTGCGGCCGGCATTCCGCTCGTCACGGGGGCGGTCGGCCGTTTCGACGGATCGGTCACGGTGTTGAAGCCCTTCGAGGCCGGGCCGGACGGGCGGCAGAATCCCTCCTATCGCGATCTTTTCCCCGAGCCGCCGCCGGCCGGCCTCGTTCCGTCCTGCGCGCAGGCCGGCGTCGTCGGCGCGCTGACGGGCGTCATCGGCACGCTGCAGGCAATGGAAGTCATCAAGCTCATCACCGGCGCAGGCGAGCCGCTGGTCGGGCGGCTCCTCCTCTACGACGCGCTCGGCGCGCGCTTCGACGTGGTGAAGTACAAATCGGCTAGAGTTTAGCCGCGCATCGGATTCTCCGAAAACCGGTTCCCACTTTTGGGTCCGCCGCGTCAGACCTTAAGCGGCAACACCCGGTCCGGCGGGCGGTGGCCGTCGAAATAGGTGCGGATGTTGATGATCACTTTCTCGCCCATGTCGATGCGGCCTTCGATCGTTGCCGAGCCCATATGCGGCAGGATTACGACGCGGCCCTTGGCGGCGAGTTTCAACAGCTTCGGGCTGACCGCCGGCTCGTGCTCGAAGACGTCGAGGCCGGCGCCGGCGAGCTTGCCCTCCTGCAGCATCTTGATCAGCGCGTCCTCGTCGATGATGTCGCCGCGCGCCGTGTTGACCACATAGGCCGAAGGCTGGAGCAGCGCCAGCCGGCGGGCCGAGAGGAGATGAAACGTCGCCGGCGTCGACGGGCAGTTGACCGAGATGATGTCCATGCGGGCCAGCATCTGATCGAGGCTTTCCCAATAGGTCGCCTCAAGTTCGTCCTCGATCTTCGGCGCGACGCGCTTGCGGTTGTGGTAGTGGATCGACAGGCCGAACGCCTTGGCGCGGCGCGCGACGGCCGAGCCGATACGCCCCATTCCGACGATGCCGAGCCTTTTGCCCCAGATGCGCCGCCCCAGCATCCAGGTCGGCGACCAGCCGGGCCATCTGCCGTCTTCGCTCAGCACGTCCGCGCCCTCGACCAGCCGGCGCGGCACGGCGAGCATCAGGGCCATCGTCATGTCGGCCGTGTCCTCGTTGAGGACATTCGGCGTATTGGTGACGGTGATGCCCTTCCTCGCGGCCGCCGAAACGTCGATATTATCGACGCCGTTGCCGTAATTCGCGATCAGCTTCAAATTGGGGCCGGCCTGCTCGATCAGCGCCGCGTCGATCCGGTCCGTCACCGTCGGCACCAGCACGTCGGCATCGCGCATAGCGGCCACGAGTTCGGGTTGCGCCATCGGCCGGTCGTCGACGTTCAAGCGCGCGTCGAACAGTTCGCGCATCCGCGTTTCGACCTGGTCCGGGAGCTTGCGGGTAATGACGACCAGGGGCTTCTTGCGGCCTGCCATGGGTTCCTCGAATCCTGACGCGTTGAGACCTCTTTAACCAAGAACGCCGATAGTTCAAACCGGAATCACCCGCATCTTTCGCATGGCTGCGTTCGGCCGCCGGCTCCGGCAGCGCCATTGACGAAGATACGTCAGAAAGGCTCGTTTCGACCATGCAGGACCCCACCCCCTCTTCCCCGCGCCTGCGCCGCCTTGCCCTGGCGGGCCTCGCCGCGTTTCTGGCGGTGGGCAGTTTGGGGTTTTCGGGATTCGTCCCGCAATCGACGGCCAGCGCTCAGGAAGTCGGTCCGAGCGGCCTGCCTTTGCCGCGCTTCGTCAGCCTGCGCGCCAACCGGGTCAATCTGAGGGTCGGGCCCGGCACCAATTACGCGGTCGAATGGATGTACCTGAAATCCGGCCTGCCGATGGAGATTATCCAGGAATACGACAATTGGCGCCGGGTGCGCGATGCAGATGGCGCCGAAGGCTGGATCAACCAGTCGCTGCTTTCGGGCAACCGCACCGCGGTCGTCGCGCCCTGGCACAAGGGCAAGGACGACGTGCAGATCAATCTTTATGGCGAGGCCAACCGCGCCGCGGCGATCCGGGCCTATCTCGAGCCCGGCGTCATCGGGTCCATACGGGCTTGCAATGGCGAGTGGTGCGAGATGGAATTCTCCGGCCATCGCGGCTGGGTCGAACAGGCGCAGGTCTGGGGCGCCTATCCGGGCGAAACCTATAGCAACTGAAGATCCGAAACGGGATCAGGTCCGCTTGGGACGCAGGCGAATGACGATGTCGACATTCGCGATCTCCATGCCTTCGGGCGGCTCAGGCAGGTTGCCGACAGTCACCGGACCATGCTCGATGTCCATCACCCGATTCTCGCCCTCGACGAAGAAATGGTGGTGGTCGGACGTGTTGGTGTCGAAATAGGTGCGCGCGCCCTCGACGGCGAGAATGCGCAGCAGACCTGCCTCGGTGAACTGGTGCAGCGTGTTGTAGACGGTCGCCAGAGACACGGCGACGCCGGCGCCCTGGGCTTCCTCGTGCAATTCCTCGGCCGACAGATGCCGGTCGCCTTGCGCGAACAGAAGATCGGCAAGCGCGACGCGCTGACGCGTCGGACGAAGTCCCGCACGCCTGACGCGCGTCTCGACATCGATCGCAAAGGTCTCCGTGCCTGAGGCCATTCTCTTGCCGATAAACTCGCTTATACCCATGGCGCTGCCGATTTCCGACGCAGCGTTACCGCGAAGATATATTCGCTAAGCCCATCGCGATCAATAGCGGCACATTGACCGCCAAAGACAGGCACGTTAAGCGCGAAGCGCGGTTTCCTCGGGCAAACCGACTATGCTAGGGACTTTCTCCAAAGGTCGCAGGGCGACCGCGCCAACGGGACGGAGCGATATGGCTGACCAGAAATCGAGCTATGGTTACGAGGATCTTCTTGCCTGCGCCGAGGGCAGGCTGTTCGGTCCCGGAAATGCCCAGCTCCCCGCGCCGCCGATGCTGATGTTCGATCGCATCACTGAAATTAGCGAGACGGGCGGCGAATTCGGCAAGGGCTTCGTGCGCGCCGAACTCGACGTCAAGCCGGACCTCTGGTTCTTCCCGTGCCATTTCCCCGGCAACCCGATCATGCCCGGCTGCCTCGGCCTCGACGCCATGTGGCAGTTGACCGGCTTCTTCCTCGGCTGGCTCGGCGAGGAGGGCAAGGGCATGGCGCTTTCCACCGGCGAGGTGAAGTTCAAGGGCATGGTGACGCCTTCGGTAAAGAAGGTCGAATACGGCGTCGACTTCAAGCGCGTCATGCGCGGCCGCCTCGTCCTCGGCATCGCCGATGGCTGGCTAAAGGCCGATGGCGAACCGATATACAAGGCGATCGACCTCAAGGTCGGCCTGTCGAAGCAGGAAGCCGCCTGAGGCATACCGTCCGAATTCCGGGCATCATGATGCCCGCCATCAAATGGAGCGCCATATGAGACGCGTCGTCATCACGGGTTTGGGGATCGTGTCCTCGATCGGAAGCAATGCCGACGAGGTGACGGCCTCGCTGCGCGACGCGCGCTCGGGCATCTCCTTCTCCGACGAGTTTGCCGAGCACGGCTTCAAGTGCCAGGTCTGGGGCAAGCCGGACCTCGACCCGGCCGAAGTGGTCGACCGCCGCGCCATGCGCTTCCTGTCCAAGGGCGGGGCGTGGAACCATGTCGCGATGGAACAGGCGATCGCGGATGCGGGTCTCGGCGAAGCCGAGATCACGAACGAGCGCACCGGCATCATCATGGGCTCCGGCGGCCCGTCCACCCGTCAGATCGTCGAGGCTGCCGACATCACGCGCGAAAAAGGCAGCCCCAAGCGCATCGGGCCGTTCGCCGTGCCGAAAGCGATGTCGTCGACCGCCTCCGCCACGCTTGCCACCTGGTTCAAGATCCACGGCGTCAACTATTCGATCTCGTCGGCCTGCTCGACTTCCGCGCACTGCATCGGCAATGCCTATGAGCTGATCCAGTTCGGCAAGCAGGACCGCATTTTCGCGGGCGGCCACGAAGACCTCGACTGGACCATGTCGAATCTCTTCGACGCGATGGGCGCCATGTCGTCGAAATACAACGATCGCCCGCAGGTCGCCTCGCGCGCCTATGACGAGGGCCGCGACGGCTTCGTCATCGCCGGCGGCGCAGGCGTACTCGTGCTGGAAGACCTCGAAACTGCCAAGGCGCGCGGCGCGAAGATCCATGCCGAGATCGTCGGCTATGGCGCGACGTCGGACGGCCACGACATGGTCGCTCCCTCCGGCGAAGGCGCGGTGCGCTGTATGCGCCAGGCGCTCGCCAACGTGAAAGGCGATGTCGACTACATCAACACGCACGGCACCTCGACGCCGGTCGGCGACTCGAAGGAAATGGGGGCGATTCGCGAAGTCTTCGGCGACAAGATCCCCCACATCCAGTCCACCAAGTCGCTCACGGGCCACTCGCTCGGCGCGGCC
Source organism: Mesorhizobium sp. YIM 152430 (assembly GCF_029210365.1). Lineage (GTDB taxonomy): Bacteria > Pseudomonadota > Alphaproteobacteria > Rhizobiales > Rhizobiaceae > Aliihoeflea. Next base: position 156,746 of record NZ_JARGES010000018.1, on the reverse strand, counting down.
GGCGTTCAGGAATCGATCTACTCGCTCCTGATGATGCAGGCCGGCTTCATCGGCGAGAGCGCGCATATCGAAAATCTCGATCCCGAGTTCGAGAACATGCCGGTCGTGCGCAAGCGCATCGACGACGCCAAGTTCGACATCGCACTCTCGAATTCGTTCGGCTTCGGCGGCACCAATGCGACGCTGGTCTTCCAGCGCTACCAGGGCTGATCCGATGGACGGTTTGATGAAAGGCAAGCGCGGCCTCGTCATGGGCGTCGCGAACGATCATTCGATCGCCTGGGGCATCGCCAGGCAGCTCGCCGAGCACGGCGCCGAACTCGCCTTCACCTATCAGGGCGAAGCGTTCGGACGGCGTGTCAAGCCCCTTGCCGAAAAGGTCGGCGCGAAACTCGTCCTGCCCTGCGACGTCGAGGATTCCGCTTCGATCGACAGCGTTTTCGACGCGCTGCGCGACGAATGGGGTTCACTCGACTTCGTCGTCCACGCCATCGGTTTTTCCGACAAGAACGAGCTCAAAGGCCTTTACGCCAACACGACGAAGGACAACTTCACCCGCACGATGGTCATCTCGTGCTACTCCTTCACGGAAATCGCCCGCAAGGCGGCCGAGATGATGAACCCAGGCGGGTCGATGCTGACGCTCACCTATGCCGGCTCGGTGCGCGTCATGCCCAACTACAACGTCATGGGCGTCGCCAAGGCCGCGCTGGAAGCCTCGGTGCGCTATCTGGCGGACGATTACGGCCCGCGCGACATCCGCGTCAACGCGATCTCGGCCGGGCCGGTGCGCACGCTGGCCGGCGCGGGTATTTCGGACGCGCGGCTGATGTTCTCCTTCCAGAGTCGCAACTCCCCGCTCCGCCGCACGGTCACGATCGACGAGGTCGGCGGCTCGGCGCTCTATCTCCTGTCGAACCTGTCGTCGGGCGTGACCGGCGAAATCCATTATGTCGATTCGGGATACCACATCACCTCGATGCCGCAGCTCGAAGAGCTGAAGTCGACCGACAGGATTGTTGGTGAAGGCGCGTAAATCCGTTCAGGGTTGCAAAATATATCTTAAGGAGTCCGCGGTAATACATCTGTGAAACAGGGTATTGGCGCATGACGTCTCGAAATCCGATCCGGACGAAGGGCTTCCGGCTGCTGACGATCGCGGCCTGTACGCTCGGAAGCTTCGTCATCGGTCTGGTGGCCACCCGCTACGGCATGGGCGGCGTCGCGGGCGTTCCCGCCGAGATCGTCGGCCTCAGCATGGCGGCGCTTTGCGCCTTTGCAGCGGCGAGTTCGGCCGCATCCTTCTTCGCCGGCGTCGATGAATCCGTCCAGTATATCTATCATGAGACCCAGCACGACAAGCTGACCGCCCTGCCCGGCCGCCAGGCAATGATGGCGAGGATTCGCGAGGCGGCGGACCGCACCCGTTCGACCGGTTCTCCCGTCTTCCTGATCGACATCGACATCAACCGCTTCAAGTCGATCAACGATGCGATCGGCTATTCCAATGGCGACGAACTGGTTCGCGTCTTTGCCGACCGGCTGCGGCAGGTGGTGCCGTTGGGCACGGCAATCGGCCGGATCGGAGCCGGCGAGTTTGCGCTGCTCTATCAGGACCAGGGCGGGGCGGAACGGGTCGACATCTTCGTCGAGCGCCTGTTCGACCTGATGACGAAGCCCTACCGCCTGTCCACCCATCTGCAATCGATCAATCTGTCGATCGGCATCGTGTCCTTGCCCAAGGACGGTTTCGAGCCAACGCGCCTCCTGCGCCTGTCCAATCTGGCCCTCCAGCACGCGCGCGCCTCCGGTGTCGGCGGGTGGGCGGTTTTCCACCCGGAAATGGGAGAGGTCGCGGACTACCGCCAGTGGATTGAAGCCGAGCTCAACGGAGCGTTCGAACGCGGCGAATTTTCCCTGCACTACCAACCGCAGCACGACCTTTCGACCGGACGCATTGTCGGCTACGAGGCTTTGATGCGCTGGAACCATCCGTCGCGCGGCATGATCCCGCCGGCCGAGTTCATCCCGATCGCCGAAGAGACGGGCATGATCACCACGATCGGCGCCTGGGCGCTTCGTCAGGCCTGCCTCGATGCGCACCGCCTTCCACAGGACTGCTTCGTGGCAGTCAACATTTCGGCCGTCCAGTTCATGACGCGCGACTTCATCGCCCAGGTTGCCGCGGTCCTCGCCGAAACGGGCATTGAGCCCTCCCGGCTCGAACTCGAAATCACCGAAACCGCGATGATGCAGGACCGCGAGCGGGCAGCTGCGATCCTCAAGGACCTGACCGCCATGGGGCTGACCGTCGCCGTCGACGATTTCGGGACGGGCTACTCCAATCTGAGCTACCTGATCGATTTCTCGTTCCACAAGCTCAAAATCGACCAGTCCTTCATCCAGCGGCTGGAGACCGACGCGAGCACCGGCGCGGTCGTCTCGACCATTGTCGGCCTGTCGCGGGCGCTTGGCGTCCACACCATCGCCGAAGGCGTCGAGACGGAGCATCAGGCTACGCTGCTGCGCGCGGCCGGGTGCCATATCGTGCAGGGCTATTTCTACGGCCACCCCGCGCCGCTGCCCGTTGAGACCGCCGACGAAAAGCCGCTCCTGCGCGCCGTCGGCTGATTACTTCCGCGCCCACAAGATTTTGAAGCCGGATTCCCGCGCGCTGAGGCCGCTGGCCGAGAACTTCTCCGCGAGCTCCGCCTCATAAGGCAGGTGGACATTGGCGACGAGAAGCAGCCGCCCGCCGGGCTTCAATAGCCGCCACGCGCCCGCGATCATCGCCTTACCGACATCCGGATCGCCGCTGCGCCCGGTGTGGAAGGGCGGGTTCATCACCACCGCGTCGTAGCGTTCGCGCGGGTCTTCGCTGGTAACGTCCAGCCAGCGCGTGGTGCTGGCGGTCGCGCCGGCGAGACGCTTCATGTTCGCCTCCGCCGCTTGTGCGGCCGCATGGCTCGCTTCGTAGAGGTCGATCCGCTTCGCCTTCGGGCAGCGCGCGGCGATCTCGACCGAGAGATACCCCCATCCGGCGCCGAGATCGGCGACCGCGCCATGAAGGTCCTTCGGCAGGTGTTCCGCCAGAAGTGCTGAGCCCGGATCGATCTGATCGTGGGAGAACATGCCGGGCCGCGTCTCGAAGCGGCCGTCGACGACCACGGTCTCCAGCGTATCGGCCGGTGCACCATCGGCGCGGAACCAGAAGACGTTGCCGTGGTGCTTGGCCGCCTGCCCCTCGACCTCGAAGCGATCCTTCAGCCGCTTGCGCAGGCTGTCGGCGCCATCGGTCTTGAGGCCGGCGACGACCACGAGGCCACCCGGCGCCACGCGCGCATTGGCCTCGAGCACGTAGTGCTCGTTCATCTGCCGGTGGCGGCCGCACAGGACCAGCGCCAGCGCGTAGTCCTTGCCGTCAACGTCCGGCGTCACGCGGCAACCGGCACGCTCCAGCTTGAGGAATTCGGGCCGGAAATCCTGCACCGCATCGACGTTCGAGGTCTTCAGCCCACGCGCCAGCGGTTCCGTGGCGTTGAGCGCGAGGACGCGCCCGCCCTCGGGCAGGTCGAGCATCCCGGTCTCGAACGGATGCAGCAGCGTCTTCGTCGCGTCGGTCACGGCAGCCTCACAAAAAAACGGGCGCGAAGATCGCGCCCGTTGCATTTCGGATGTCGGCGAGGATCAGGCGTCGGCCTCTTCGGCGTCGGCCGACTTCTTCTCGCGGACGAATTCCTTGCCGGTCTCCTGGTCGACGACCTTCATCGACAGGCGGACCTTGCCGCGCTCGTCGAAGCCGAGCAGCTTGACCCAGACCTTCTGGCCTTCCTTGACGACATCGCCGGTCTTGGCGACGCGGTCGGCGGCGAGCTGGCTGATGTGGACCAGCCCATCCTTGGGGCCGAAGAAGTTCACGAAGGCACCGAAATCGGCCACCTTGACGACCGTGCCCTCGTAGATTTCGCCGACTTCCGGCTCGGCCACGATGGTATGAATCCACTTCCTGGCCGCCTCGATCTCCTTCGCATTCGACGAGGCGATCTTCACCGTGCCGTCGTCCTCGATGTTGATCTTGGCGCCGGTCTTTTCAACGATCTCGCGGATGACCTTGCCACCGGAGCCGATCACGTCGCGGATCTTGTCGGTCGGGATGTTCATCACTTCGATGCGCGGTGCGAATTCGCCGAGTTCCGAACGGCCTTCGGAGATCGCCTTGCCCATTTCGCCGAGGATGTGAACGCGACCGTCCCTGGCCTGGCCGAGCGCGATCTTCATGATCTCCTCGGTGATGCCCTCGATCTTGATGTCCATCTGAAGCGAGGTGATGCCCGCATCGGTTCCCGCCACCTTGAAGTCCATGTCGCCGAGGTGATCCTCGTCGCCCAGGATGTCGGAGAGGACCGCGAAGCGTTCGTCTTCCTTGATCAGGCCCATGGCGATGCCGGCAACGGGCTTCGTCAGCGGAACGCCCGCATCCATCAGCGCCAGCGAGGTGCCGCAGACGGTCGCCATCGAGGACGAGCCGTTCGACTCGGTGATCTCGGAGACGATGCGCAGCGTGTAGGGGAACTGCTCGACGGCCGGAAGCATCGGACGGATCGCACGCCAGGCGAGCTTGCCGTGGCCGATCTCACGACGACCGGGCGAACCCATGCGGCCCGTCTCGCCGACCGAATAGGGCGGGAAGTTGTAGTGAAGGAGGAAGCGCTCCTTGTAGGTGCCGGTCAGGGCATCGACGAACTGCTCGTCCTCGCCGGTGCCGAGCGTGGCGACCACGATCGCCTGCGTCTCGCCGCGGGTGAAGACGGCCGAGCCGTGGGTGCGCGGCAGGACGCCGACTTCCGAGACGATCGGACGGACCGTGGACAGGTCACGGCCATCGATGCGGCTCTTGGTGTCGAGGATGTTCCAGCGGACGATCTTCGCCTGGAGCGACTTGAACACGGTGCCGATCTGCTCGGACGTGTATTTCGCTTCCTCGCCTTCGGCCGGGGTGAAATGCGCCTTGACCTTCGCCTTGACGGCGTCGACGGCGCCGTAACGCTGCATCTTGTCGGTGTTCTTGTAGGCGGCGCGAAGCTCGTCCTCGACGAGGCCCAGCATTTCGGCTTCGAGGGCCGAGTAATCGGCCGGCTTGAATTCGCGTGGCTCCTTGGCAGCGACTTCGGCCAGCTTGATGATCGCGTCGATCACCGGCTGGAACGAGCGATGGCCGAACATGACGGCACCGAGCATGGTCTCTTCGTCGAGTTCCTGCGCTTCTGACTCGACCATCAGAACCGCATCGCCCGTTCCGGCGACGACGAGGTCGAGCTTGGATTCGGGCATCTCGTCGACATGCGGATTGAGCACATATTCGCCGTTGATGTAGCCGACGCGCGCGCCGCCGATCGGGCCCATGAAGGGAACGCCCGAAAGCGTCAGGGCAGCGGAGGTCGCGACGATCGCCAGGATGTCCGGATCGTTTTCGAGGTCATGCTGCATGACGGTGACGACGACCTGCGTGTCGTTCTTGTAGCCGTCGGCGAAGAGCGGGCGGATCGGACGGTCGATCAGGCGGGAAACCAGCGTTTCCTTTTCGCTCGGACGGCCCTCGCGCTTGAAGAAGCCGCCCGGAATCTTGCCGGCGGCATAGGTCTTTTCCTGATAGTTGACGGTGAGCGGGAAGAAGTCAAAACCGGGCTTCGGCTCCTTGGCGGAGACGACGGTCGCCAGAACGACGGTCTCGCCATAGGTCGCCAGAACGGCGCCGTCGGCCTGGCGGGCGATCTTGCCCGTCTCCAGAACCAGCGGGCGGCCTGCCCATTCGACTTCCACGCGATGGTGATTGAACATGTCTTGTCCTTTCGTGGCCGAACCTTGCAAAGCCTTCGCCTTGCCGATCCCGGCCTGTCTTTGGCGGGACGAGCCACGGGCAAGACAACGGGAGGCTCTTCATTTGCGCCTACCGGCGCGAGCATCCTGCAATCCTGCCCCATGACCGATCCCATGGAGCGTCCCGGCCGTCGCGGCCTCTGGGACGAGTCGGGCACCGTGCCCGAATGCGAAAATCGGCGGGAACGCAAGCGATCCCGCCGAATGACCGTTAGCGGCGCAGGCCGAGCTTTTCGATCAGCGTCTGGTAGCGGCCTTCGTCCTTGCCCTTGAGATAGTCAAGGAGGTGACGGCGCTGCGAAACCAGAGCCAGCAGACCACGGCGGGAATGGTTGTCCTTCTTGTGGTCCTTGAAGTGCTCGGTCAGGTTCTTGATCCGCTCGGAGAGCAGCGCAACCTGGACTTCCGGAGAACCGGTATCGCCCTTCTTGGTCGCGAATTCGGAGAGCAGTTCCTGCTTGCGTTCAGCGGTGATCGACATCTCATGTTTCCTTTCGACTGGGAGGAATGGGGTCGCCCACGGCCGGGATGTCGTCCAGCGGGGGCCATTGGTCGCGGCAGCACGGCTGCGGCGATGGCGGGCATATAATCCATATGCGCCCACAATGCCAGCTAATTCAGCGATGTCGGCTTCAGCCGCCGAACCTGCGCTCCGCCTTCATCGCGTCAGGGTCGGGCAGAAGCTTTCCGACAGGCATGGTGAAGCGACAATGCAGCCCGTCATCGCCGATCTCACGCTCGATCACGGCGTCGAGCGTGCCGCCCAGCATCCGCTCGATGACCTCCGTGCCGAAGCCGCGGCCTTCCTCGCGCGGCTCCATCCGCGAGACCGTTTCGCGCCAGTCGATCACCAGATCTCCATCGGTAACTTTCCAATCGACGTCGAGGCGCCCGCTATTGGTGGAGAAGGCGCCGTATTTCGATGCATTCGTCGCCAGTTCGTGAACCGCAAGCCCGATCGTCTGCGCCGCCTGGTTGGACAGCCGGAAGCGCGGACCCTCGATCTTCAGGCGGCTTGTTTCGCCCGGCCGGAACGGCTCGATCTGCGCATCGAAGAGTTCGCGCAGTTCCACGCCCGCGACGCCGCCTGCGATGAGGAGATCGGTCGAGCGCGCCAGTCCCTGAACGCGCTTCTGGAACGAATCCTGGAAAGCGTCGAAATTCGGTGCGTGACGCGCCGTCTGCTTGGCGATGGACGACACCACGGTCAACTGGTTCTTGGAGCGATGGGCGACCTCGCGCATCAGGAAGCGGATTTCCCCTTCCGCCTCCTGCCGGTCATGCGACGCTTCGGCAAGCGCGGACGAGACGGTCGCGATCTCGGATATCTTGTATGGCTTGGCCGCCACGGCCTCGCCCGCCCCCAGGCGTCGCGCGTCGGCAGCCAGTTCGCGCACAGGCCGCGTCACCTGGCGCGCGAGCACGAAGGCGGAGAGGGCGCTCAGCGCCGCAAGGAGAAGCCCGCCGAAGGCGAATGTCTGCAAGGCGCGCGTCAGGGGCGCGGCCACCACTTCCGTCGGCGACCAGACAACGACCTTCCAGCCGCTCAGGCGCGAATTGACCGTGAACGTCTCGTAGTCCGCGCCGTCTACGGACAGCGTCTGGCGCGAAGGGGCGCTTTGGGAGCGGCCCTCCTCCCAGAGCAGGAACGGCTTGCCGATGTCGGACGACATGAAGGTCGTCGCGACGACGGTGCCATTGCCATCGACGACCGAAGCGTTCCAGCCGCCCCGCAGGTTCTGGCCTGCGATGAGGCTCGTCAGATCTTCGGCATTTTGGGTCAGGACCAGAACGCGCCGCTTTTCATCCTCCTGCCAGGGAACCACCACGTTGAAAACCCATTTCTGGGCGATCTGTCCGTAGAACGCGTTCGAGATGACGGTGTTGCCCGTATCAAGCGCACGTTGCGCGGGCAGCGGATCGGAGGTCTGACCAAGCTCGGCGCCAAAATCGACACGCGTGTTGATCAACTGGTCGAGATTTTCATCTAGCAGGATGAAATATGACTTGGTATCGCGAAGCGCGCTTCGGGCCCGATCATAGAACTCGACGAAATCGTCGGTGTCGAGCGCACGCGATGTCGACAGGACGCGGAGCGTTGTCGTCATGCCGGCGAGTTCGCGGTCGATGGTCTCGACGATCGATCCGGCCGTCGCTTCAGCCAGCGTCGTCAGCACATCCTGCTGGGCGCGGTTGTTGCGCTCGAGCAGGACCGCGGTGAACAGGAGCGTCGGGATTAGGGCCACCGCCACCAGCGCGCCGAGATAGGCGCCGATGGGCAGCGGCCAGGAAAACAGCCGATTGCGCGAGTTTTCGGAAGGCATTTCGGTCGCACCGTCGCTCAAATCGTCCCCCCGGCTCGCGAGCGATTCGAGCTCGTCACGAATTCACGTTACCGCATGTCTCGTCGTTCACGCGCTAACAATTGATGAACGACCCCATGCTCGCGGATCGTTCGTCGATCGCTAAAATTCAATTGGGGCGAAAAGCCGGGTGGACGTCGTTCAGCCGACGAAAACGCGCTTCGGCTTGAACATTCCGGCCTCGATCATACCGATCGCGACCAGCTTGCCGCGTGCGGTCGCACAGGCTTCGTCGGCCTCGAGCGGCGCATCGCGACCCCGGATTATGACGGGATTGCCGAGCCGGATGCGCGCGGCGGCATCGTCGGTCAGGGCCACCTGCGGCAGGCAGTCGAGTGCGGCGCCGGTATCGACGAGCAGGTCGTCGAGCGCCTTCAGTTGCGCACCTTCCGGCCGGCGGGGCGCCTCGCCCTCGGCCAGTTCCGGCGCGTTGGAGGCGACGGCCGCTTCCAATTCGGCGAGCGTGACCAGATCATCGGCGGTGAAAGGATCGACTTCGGTGCGCCGCAGCGTCGAGATGTGGCCGTAGCAGCCAAGATCCCGGCCCATGTCGCGGGCCAGCGAGCGGACATAGGTGCCCTTGCCGCATTCGATCTCGAAGACAGCGCTGTCCTCGCCGCGCTCGATCAGGTCGAACCGGCCGATCTCGACCTCGCGGGCGGGGATGTCGACGGTCTCGCCGTCGCGGGCGAGATCGTAGGCGCGCTCGCCGGCGATCTTGATGGCGGAGAACTGCGGAGGCGTCTGCATGATGACGCCGGTATAGTTCGGCATGACCGCGCGGATGTCGGCCTCAGTCGGCCGCGTATCGGACCGCTTCGTGACCTCCCCTTCGAGATCGTCGGTGGTGCGTTCCTCGCCCCAGGTCACGGTGAAGCGATAGATTTTCGCACCGTCCTGCACGTAAGGGACGGTTTTGGTCGCCTCGCCGAGCGCGATCGGCAACATGCCGGACGCAAGCGGGTCGAGCGTGCCCGCATGGCCCGCCTTTTCGGCATTGAACAGCCACTTCACCTTCGAGACCGCATCGGTGGAGCCCATGCCCACCGGCTTGTCGAGGATCAGCCAGCCGGAAACCGGACGCCCCTTCTTCTTGCCGCGCCGCGCCATCCTAAGTCCTGTCCTCGTCTTCGTCGTCAAGATCGCGCACCACTTCCGGCGAGCGGAGAAGCGCGTCGATCTTGGCGAAATTGTCGTAGCTGGTGTCGAGCCGGAACCGGAATTCGGGCATGTATTTCATCTGGCGCAAGGCTCCGGAAACGCGGCCGCGAATGAATTTCGCGTTCCTGGCCAACGCCTTGATCACGGCCTGGTCGTCCTTTGCGCCGAGCGGCGAGACGAAGGCGGTCGCGATCTTCAGGTCCGGCGACATGCGCACTTCCGAGATCGAGATGACCGTGCCCTCGATCAAATCGTCGCGCACCTCGCCGCGCTGGATGACATCGGCCAGCGCATGGCGAACCTGCTCGCCAATGCGAAGCTGGCGCTGGGACGGACCGTCCGAAGCGAAGCGGGACATGGGATACCTCAATCTCGCGCGGTCGGGGTCAAACCGCCGCGACTTCGTTCAACCGAAGACGGCGGCAGAAACCTGCCGCCGCTTCCGTTTCCGGCGAACGCTCCCTAGAGCGTGCGCGTGATCATCTCGACGCGGAAGCACTCGATGACGTCGCCGGCACGGATGTCCTCGTAGTTCTCGAAGGCCATGCCGCATTCCTGGCCGACCGGCACTTCCGCGACTTCGTCCTTGAAGCGCTTGAGCGTCTTGAGCTTGCCCTCGTGGATGACGACGTTGTCGCGCACCAGACGCACGCCCGCGCCGCGCTCCATCTTGCCTTCCGTGACGCGGCAACCGGCAACCTTGCCGACCTTGGTGATGTTGAAGACTTCGAGGATCTCGGCATTGCCTAGGAAGGTCTCGCGGCGCTCGGGCGACAGAAGGCCGGACATGGCGGCTTTGATGTCGTCCACGAGGTCGTAGATGATGTTGTAGTAGCGAATCTCGATGCCGGCCTGTTCGGAAGCCTCGCGCGCCTGCTTGTTGGCGCGCACGTTGAAGCCGATGATCGCCGCACCCGACGTCTCCGCCAGCGAAATGTCGCTCTCGGTGATCGCGCCGGCGCCCGAATGAACGATGCGCGCGCGCACCTCGTCGGTGCCCAGCTTGTCGAGCGCGGAAATGATCGCCTCGATCGAGCCCTGAACGTCACCCTTGATGAGAAGCGGGAACTCCTTGAGACCCGAGGTCTGGAGCTGCGACATCATCTGTTCCAGCGAGCCGCGCTGGCCGGCCTGGCGAGCGACCGACTTCTCGCGGGCAAGACGCTGGCGATATTCGGCGATCTCGCGGGCCTTGGCCTCGTTATCGATCACGGCGAAGCGGTCACCTGCCTGCGGCGTGCCCTGGAATCCCAGGACCTCGACCGGCAAGGCCGGGCCGGCTTCCTTGATCTGGCCGCCCTTGTCGTTGACGAGCGCGCGCACGCGGCCCCACTCATTACCGGCAACGATAATATCGCCGATCTTGAGCGTGCCGGCCTGCACCAGAACGGTCGCGACCGAGCCGCGGCCCTTGTCGAGCTTGGCTTCGATGACGACGCCCTCCGCGGTGCGGTCCGGATTGGCCTTCAGGTCGAGAATTTCGGCCTGGAGCAGGATCGCCTCGAGCAGCTTGTCGAGATTGGTCCCCTTGATCGCCGAAACCTCGACGTCGAGAACCTCACCGCCCATCGATTCCACGAACACTTCATGCTGCAAGAGCTGCGTGCGCACCTTTTGCGCGTCGGCCGCCGGCTTGTCGATCTTGTTGATCGCCACGATGATCGGCACGCCGGCCGCCTTGGCGTGGCTGATGGACTCGATCGTCTGCGGCATCACGCTGTCGTCGGCCGCAACCACGAGGATCGCGATGTCCGTCGCCTGGGCGCCGCGAGCGCGCATCGCGGTAAAGGCAGCGTGGCCCGGCGTATCGATGAAGGTGATCATCTGACCACCCTGCTCGACCTGATAGGCGCCGATATGCTGGGTTATGCCGCCGGCCTCGCCCGAGACGACATTCGCCTTGCGGATCGCATCGAGCAGCGAGGTCTTGCCGTGGTCGACGTGACCCATGATCGTGACGACCGGCGGACGCGGCTTCAGATCCTCGGGGTTGTCGGCGATGTCGAACATGCCGGTCTCGACGTCGGATTCCGACACGCGGCGGACCGTGTGGCCAAATTCGGACGCGACAAGCTCGGCCGTGTCGGCATCGATGATGTCGCCGGGCTTCATGATCTGGCCCTGCTTCATGAAATACTTCACCACATCCACGGCGCGCTCGGCCATGCGCTGGGCAAGCTCCTGAATGGTGATCGTCTCGGGAAGCGTGACCTCGCGGGAAATCTTCTCACGCGGCTCCTGCATCTGGGCGCGCTTGAACTTCTCCTGGCGGCGGCGCATCGACGAGAGCGAGCGGCCACGCGCATCGCCATCATCCGAGGTCGCGGTGGAAAGCGTCAGCTTGCCGCGGCGCCGGTCGTCGTCCGAACGCGGCTTGGCCGGGCGCGGCGCCTCGGCGGCAGCCTTGACCGGACCGCGCTTGATCGCGGTGGCCGGACGGGCCTTGGCGCGCGAATCCGCCTCTTCCTCTTCGGCAGCGGCCGGAGCCACCGGGGCACGGCGACGAGCTTCCTCTTCGGCACGGCGGCGCGATTCCGCCTCGGACTGGAGCCGGGCTTCTTCCTCAGCCTGACGGCGCGCGGATTCCTCACGTTCCTTGGCGCGGCGCGCATCTTCCTCGGCGCGGCGCTTGGCATCCTCGGCGGCGCGCTGGCGCTCCTCCTGCTCGCGGACACGGGCGCCTTCGAGCGCGCGGCGGCGCGCATCCATCTCGCCGCTCGACAGCGAGTTCAGGACCATGCCCGAACCGCGATTGCCGACCGGACGCGGCGCGGGGCGCGGGGCCTGCTGTGTTGGCGCGGAGCGCTGCGGCTGCGGCGTGCGGGCGACCGGCTCGATCACCGGAGCGGGCGCAGCCTGGACGGGCGCGGCCGGCTTCGGCTTCGGCGCGGCAATGGGCGCGTCCGCAGGCGCAGCGGCGACCGGCGTCTCCGGCTTGTCGTCCGGACGCGTGAACTTGCGCTTCTTGGTCTCGACGACGACGGACTTGGTGCGGCCGTGCGAGAAATTCTGGCGCACGGTTCCCTGCTCCACGCCGGGGCGCTTCAGCGTCAAGGTCTTCTTGGTGTTGACGCTCAACGTCTTGTCGTCACCCGATTTCGTATCACTCATTCCGTATCCTCTGCGGCCTCTTTGTGGTCGACGACCGCCGCATTCGCATTCCGCTCGTCCGGGGTTCCGCCCCGATATCGGTCAAGCGCACCCACGCGCTTTGCCGCCGCCTTGCCGGCATCCAAGCCGAGCACGGCAGCATGTATCACATTTGCCCCCCCCAATGCCAAACCCAATTCGGCCTGCGAAAAGAGTTTGTAGGCGGGGATATCCGGCCCTCCCAAATGCACCACGGAACTGCGTGCCTGGGTAATCTTGCGCACGCCGTCCTCCGATCCTTCGATCGCGTGGAGGACGAGTCTGGCCTTGCCGCTGCGCACCGCAGCCTCGACCTTTGCGGCGCCGAGCACCAGTTGCCCGGCCTTGCGCGCCAGCCCGATCGAGCCCAGCGCCTGCCGGGCGAGAAGCCGGTCGACGAGGTCGCCAAGGTCGGGCGAAACGGTCACCTTCTCCTTCAGGGCCCGGGCGAAGAGGTTCTTCGCCACCGCCTTGTCGACGACGGCCCGCTCACCGGTCACCCAGCAGCCGCGTCCGGGCAGATTGCGCTTGAGATCGGGAACGACGTGCATGTCGGGACCGGCGACGAAGCGGATCAAGCCGTCAGGCGATCCGCCCTGCCTCGTCACTATACATGTGCGTTCGCTCGCGGCGTTCAAGTGCGCTCCGTCCATCCGGTCCCGATCAGGCGCCCAGGGCTTCGTCCTGGACCTGATCCTCGACGTCAGCCTCCTCTTCGGAAGCCAGATCGTCCTCGGTGATCCAGCCGGCCTTCAGGCGTGCGGCGACGACCATCTGTTCGGCATCGGCGCGGGTGACGCCGAAGGGCGACAAGACGCCCTCGAACATCTTGGTCTCTCCGTCCTTGCGTTCCTTCCAGCCGACGAGATCGTCGACCGCGTAGCCGGCGAAATCCTCGATCGACCTGACGTCATCCTCGCCGACGGCGACGAGCATCGCAGTCGTCATGCCGGGAATCTCGCGCAGTTCGTCGAGAACGCCGAGCGCACGGCGCTTCTCGTCATACTCGGTCTCGATCCGTTCGAGATGCTCGCGCGCGCGCTCCTGAATCTCGGACGCCGTGTCCTCGTCGAAGCCGTCGATCGACGCGATCTCGTCACTGTCGACATAGGCGACTTCCTCGACGCTCGAAAAGCCCTCGGAAGCCAGCACCTGGCCGACCATCTCGTCGACATTGAGCGCGTCCATGAACAGGTTCGAACGCTCGACGAACTCCTTCTGGCGGCGCTGCGACTCTTCTTCCTCGGTCAGGATGTCGATGTCCCAGCCGGTGAGTTGCGAGGCAAGGCGCACATTCTGGCCGCGGCGGCCGATCGCCAGCGACAACTGATCGTCGGGTACAACGACCTCGATGCGCTCGGCGTCCTCGTCGAGGACGACCTTGGCGACTTCGGCCGGCTGCAACGCATTGACGATGAAAGCAGCCGCATCCTGGCTCCAGGGGATGATGTCGATCTTCTCACCCTGAAGCTCGCCGACGACCGCCTGGACGCGGGAGCCGCGCATACCGACGCAGGCGCCGACCGGATCGATGGACGAATCGCGCGAGATGACGGCGATCTTGGCGCGCGAGCCCGGATCGCGGGCGACCGACTTGATCTCGATGATGCCGTCGTAGATTTCCGGCACTTCCATGGTGAACAGCTTCGCCATGAACTGAGGATGGGTGCGCGACAGGAATATCTGCGGGCCGCGCTGCTCGCGCCGCACGTCATAGACATAGGCACGCACACGATCGCCATATTTGTAGTTCTCGCGCGGGATCAGTTCGTCGCGGCGGATGATCGCCTCGCCGCGACCCAGATCAACGATGACATTGCCGTATTCGACGCGCTTGACCGAGCCGTTGACGATCTCGCCGACGCGATCCTTGTATTCGTCATACTGGCGGTCGCGCTCGGCCTCCCGCACCTTCTGGACGATGACCTGCTTGGCCGACTGGGCGGCGATGCGGCCGAAATCCATCGGCGGGAGCTGTTCGGCGATGAAGTCACCGACCTGCGCGTCCGGATTGCGGTGGCGCGCGTCCTCAATCGAAATCTCGCGAGCGTATTCTTCAGGCGTCTCGACCACTTCGAGCAGGCGTTGCAGCTTCATCTCGCCGGTGGTCGGGTTGATGTCGGCGCGGATGTTGGTCTCCTGGCCGTAACGCGAGCGCGCCGCCTTCTGGATGGCGTCGGCCATCGCGGCGATGACGATCTGCTTGTCGATCGACTTCTCGCGCGCGACGGCGTCGGCGATCTGTAGAAGCTCGAGCCTGTTTGCACTCACTGCCATGGTAAGTCTCCTTGGGCACTCCGCCCGGCGAACCGCGCCGGCGGTCGTCAAAATCAGTTGTCGTTGTCGGCGTCGGGTCCGTTGCCTTCGAATTCCACGTCGTCGTCGAGCTTGCGCGCCTTCTTGGCGGCCTTGTCGCGCTTCAGCGTCTCGCGGATCAGATCGTCGGTCAGGATCAGCCTGGCATCGGCGAGCGCGTCATAGGGGATGCGCGCGACCGGCTCCTCGCCATAGCTCAACTGGTCGCTCTCGATCGTGATGCCGTCATCGTCGGCCTCGACGATCCTTCCCTTGAAGCGCTTGCGCCCGGCGACCATCAGGCTGGTCTCGATCTTGGCCAGGTGCCCCTTGGCATGGATGAAGTCGGACTTGCGCACCATCGGGCGGTCGATGCCCGGCGAGGACACTTCGAGATGATAGGCTTTTTCGATCGGATCCTCGACATCGAGAATAGGCGAAACCGCGCGGCTGACCTCCTCGCAATCCTCGACCGTCATCGTTCCGTCGAAGCGCTCGGCCATGATCTGCAACGTCAGGCCGTTCTGACCCGACAGGCGCACCCGAACGAGCTGGTAGCCCATCGAGCGCATGACGGGCTCGATGATCTGCGCGACACGCGCATCGATGCCCGTCTCGCGGATGAGGCGGTCGTCGCCAGAAGGTTTGGAAATGTCCGTTTCGCTCACGTAGCAACCCTGATCGAACGGCCGGTAACAAAAAAGAGCGGGACCGGGTGGACCCACTCTTTGCCATACCGACCAAGAATTTGACGCTCCTATACGCCAACAGGGCCGATTGATCAAGAGCGCGAACGTCAGATCCGCCGGAAGGTCAGGTAGCAAGGCGTGCGCCCCTCGCGGATCGCCTTCGCCTCATAGCGCGTTCCCGGCCAGCCCTCATAGGGCCGTCGCCAGTCGTCCGGTCCCCTTGCCTGCCACTCGAAATCGTCGTGCGCGCGGCAATGCGCGAGCGTCCAATTGATGTAATGCGGGATGTCGGAGGCAAAGCGGAACCGTCCGCCCGGCTTCAGCACGCGCGCGAACCGGTCGAGATTGACCGGGCTGACGAAACGCCGCTTCCAATGCCGTCTTTTCGTCCACGGATCGGGATAGAGCAGGTCGATCCCTGCAAGAGACGCCGCAGGCAGCCAGTCGAGAAGTTCGGTGGCGTCATCGTCATGGACCCGGACATTGGCGAGCGGCGCGGCGTCGAACCGCGACACGAACTTCGCCATGCCGTTGACGAAGGGCTCGACGCCGATGAAGCCGACTTCAGGAAATCGCGCGGCTTCGTGATGGAAATGCTCGCCGCCGCCGAAGCCGATCTCCAGCCTCACGTCCTCAATCGGCACCGAAAACAGCGTGCGCAGATCACCCGGCGCAGGGGATTCGAGGTCGAGCTTCAGGCGCGGCAGATGGGTCGCCATCTGCGCCACCTGCTTCGGACTCATCGTCTTCCCGTGGCGGCGGCCGAAAAAGGCTTCGGTCGCCCGCTCTCCCCAAACGTGCCTGGACATTTTCAGGCGGCGACCGCTTGCCTGAGGGCTTTCACGAGGTCCGTCTTTTCCCAGGAGAACGAGCCGTCGCGACCGGCCTTGCGTCCGAAATGGCCATAGGCGGCCGTGCGCGCATAGATCGGCTTGTTCAGATCGAGATGGCGGCGGATGCCGGAAGGCGACAGGTCCATCACCTCGCGCAGTGCATTTTCGACCGCCTCCTCTGTCACCTTGCCGGTGCCGTGCAGGTCGACATAGACCGACAGCGGCTGCGCGACGCCGATGGCGTAGGAAAGCTGGATCGTGCAGCGGTCGGCAAGCTTTGCCGCGACGACGTTCTTGGCGAGATAGCGGGCGGCATATGCGGCCGAGCGGTCGACCTTGGTCGTGTCCTTGCCCGAGAACGCGCCGCCGCCATGCGGCGCGGCGCCGCCATAGGTGTCGACGATGATCTTGCGGCCCGTCAGGCCCGCATCGCCATCCGGGCCGCCGATCACGAACTTGCCGGTCGGATTGATGTACCAGTTGCAGTCGTCGGCGATCGAAAGCCCGCCCGAGGACAGCGCCTCGCGTATATAGGGCTCGACGACCTTACGCACCTTCTTGTTGTCCCAGTCGGGATCGATGTGCTGCGTGGACAGGACGATCTGCGTCGCTTCCTTCGGCTGGCCGTCGACATAGCGGACCGTGACCTGGCTCTTGGCGTCGGGGCCAAGTTTGACCACGTCGCCGTCGCCATTCTTGCGGGCATCGGCCAGCAGTTCGAGAATCTTGTGGCTGTAATAGATCGGCGCGGGCATCAGGTCGGGTGTCTCGCGGCAGGCATAGCCGAACATGATGCCCTGATCGCCCGCGCCTTCCTCGCCCTGCTTGTCCGCCGCGTTGTCGACGCCCTGCGCGATATGGGCGGACTGGCCGTGCAGGAGGACGTCGATCTTGGCCGTCTTCCAGTGAAATCCATCCTGCTCGTAGCCGATTGCGCGGATCGCCTTGCGCGCCACCGACTTGAACTTCGTCGGATTGACCATCGGATTGCCGGCGGCATCCTTGACGAATTCACCGTCCTTCGACTTCTTCAACAGCGTGTCGGGCACCCGGACCTCGCCGGCGATGATCACGCGGTTGGTGGTGGCCAGCGTTTCGCAGGCGACGCGGACCTTCCAAGCATCCATCTGCGGCTTGCCGTTTCCGTTCTTCTTCGCGGCCTCGCGATAGACGAGGTCCACGATCTCGTCGGATATGCGGTCGCACACCTTGTCGGGATGGCCTTCGGAAACGGATTCGGAGGTGAAGATGTAGTTCTGGCGCAAGATCGGGTGTCCCCTCTGGAAAGCGCGCTGCCGAAGCGGCAGGCGGGAAAGACGTGTAGCCAAGCGCGGAACGCTCGGTCAAGCCATGCTCGACCGAGTTCTCAATTCCGTCGGGCTCTTCCGTCTACGACGTTTCGTCGTCCGCGGATGCGAGCGACTTGACCAGATCGATGATGCGGCGCCGAACCTTCGGATCGGAAATCTTGATGAAGGCGCGGGCCAATTGAAGACCTTCGGAACTGTTGAGGAAATCGACCACATAGGCCGACCCATCGTCCTCGGCAAACCCGCTTCGGTCGTCATCCTGTCCCGGCGCATCCTCGAAGAAGTAGGAAACCGGAACATTCATGACGGTTGAAATCGCCTGAAGGCGGCTTGCACCGACGCGGTTCGTGCCCTTTTCATACTTCTGGATCTGCTGGAACGTGATTCCCAGCATTTCACCGAGCTTTTCCTGGCTCATGCCGAGCATGTTGCGACGCAGCCGCACCCGACTCCCGACATGGATGTCGATCGGATTCGGCTTCTTCTTGTTGGTTATCATGTTGTCAGCCCATTGGAGCAGGCCATTGTCGTTGAGCTTTGCGCTTCTGGCCGCGTGTCGTGCGAGCGCCCCAAGGCCCGCCCGACTCTAGATCGCGGTTCGCTGACTATGTTTCGCTAATATATGTGTGTCAATTGACACGATCGCGCGACCTCAGGTTGTTCGCTATGGCAGCGATGCCAAGTGCGAGCAGCAGCCCCCACCCGATGAGTCCGGGGCGCAGGGGCGGCAGGAGCGTATCGGCTTCGGCCAACGGAATCGCGACGTCGAGCACGCCGACAGCGTCAAGCGCCAGCCCGTCGATGACGCGGCCATAGCCATCGACCGCAGCAGAGATGCCGTTATTGGCGGCGCGAGCGAGCGGCAGTCCCGATTCGACCGCGCGAAGCTGGGCCTGCCGGAAATGCTGATGGGGTCCGGGCGTGTCGCCGAACCAGGCGTCGTTGGTGACGTTGATCAGCAGCCGGGCGTCCGTGCCGCCGCGCGGTGCGATGCCGGGAAAAATCACCTCGTAGCAGATGAACGGCAAACCGGTCATGCCGCCGCCGAGATCGAGCGGCCGACGCGTCGTGCCGGCGGAAAAACCACCGATGTTCTGCGCCAGTTGCCGCAGGCCGAAACGCGACAGGAACTCCTGGAAGGGAAGATATTCACCGAACGGCACCAGCCGCACCTTGTCAAAGGCGTCGACGATCTCCCCCGTTCCGTCGATGACGACAATCGAATTGTAGTAATCCGTGCCGCCGTCGGCGGCAGCCTGCGCGCGAACGATGCCCGCAAGAAGACGCTGGTCGTCGCCGACCGCCGCACCGAGCGCGGCCAGCGCATCCGGTCTGTCACCGAAGAGAAACGGAACGGACGTTTCCGGCCAGATGATCACATCCGGCGCCGCCGCATCTTGCTCGGCGGGGCGTGTCGTCAGGTCGAGATGCGCCTGGAATATCCGGTCGCGCTCGGCCATGTCCCATTTCTGGCTTTGCAAGATCGACGGCTGGATGACGCGGACCGCGATGTTTTGGGCGCCATCCGTCAAACCCGCCTGCGACAGTCGCAGCGCGCCGTAGCCCAGATGCAGCGCGACCAGCCCGATGCCAAGTGCCGCGCCGAGTTTCAGATGCTCCCGGCCCGCCAGCAAAGCCGGCAATGAAAAGACGAAGACGGCAAGGACATTGATGCCGGTCGCGCCGGCAACGGCAATCGACTGCATGGCAAGCGGCACCGGCATCGCAGCATAGCCGATGGCATTCCATGGAAAGCCTGAAAAGAGAATGGAGCGCAGCCATTCGGCAAGCGCGAAGGCGACGGCAAGCGCTGCGATGCGGCCGATATCGTCGCTCCAGGCGATTTTCGCCAGCGCCGCCGCAATGGCATAGAAGAACGCCAGCACTGCCGGCAGGCCGATGATCGCCAATGGCAGCGCCCATGCAAACAGGTCGGCCTCGACCAGAAGCGCGTTTCCCGTCCACCAGAGTCCGGCAAGGAAATATCCGAAGCCGAACATCCAGCCGACCAGAAAAGCCGGCACGAGGCGGCGCAAACCGCGGCGTTCGGGCGCGGCGACCGCGCCGTCAAGCAGCCAGACGAGGAGGGGAAAGGCGACGAAGGCGGCGAGCGGAAAATCGAAAGGCGCCTGGGACAGACTGGCTATCGCACCGGCAGCCATCGCGGCCAACGCCCTGCCGGCACCCGACAGGAGAATTATCTTGCCCGCAAGGCGTTCCATTCACCCGTCCGCTGCCAGAATCAGACCCCGCATCTCTTTAGCAAAGCCGCGGAGGCTTTCCAAACGGACGATCAGTTCGCCACCTGCCGCGCCTGGCGACGGCGACGATCCGTGACCCGGCTCTGGACGATGCGCACGCGCTTCACCCGGCGCGGATCGGCGTCGAGCACATGGAACTCGAAACCGGGAATGGCCTGGACCACCTCGCCGCGGGCCGGCACGCGGCCGAGCGCGTTGAAGATCATGCCGCCGATCGTGTCGACATACTCCCCGTGCTCGCCGGCCGAGAACGCGCCGCCGATCTTTTCGGCGACGTCGTCTATCTCGGCCTTGGCATCGACGATGAAGACGCCTTCGCCCGTCTGGGTTATCATCGCCTCGTCGTCGTCATGTTCGTCCTCGATGTCGCCGACCACCATCTCGACGATGTCCTCGAGCGAGACGAGGCCGTCGGTGCCGCCATATTCGTCGATGACAAGCGCCATTTGCAGCCGTTCGGCCTGCATTCGCGCCATCAGGTCCGAGGCGAGCATCGAGGGGGGAACGAAGAGCAGCTTTCGAACGAGACTCAACTCGCCGATGCTCTTGCCCAGGTCGACATTCGACAGGTCCAGCGTCGCCGCATCGAGCGGCTTCTTCGTCGCGCGCGTCCGCTTTTGCCCCGCCGTGCGGGTGATGTGCGCGATGACGTCGCGGATGTGGATCATGCCGCGCGGATCGTCCAGCGTCTCGCCATAGACGGGCATCCGCGAATGGCCGAGCCGCTCGAAGGTCACCATCAGGTCGCCCAGCGTCATCGTGATCTCTACGCTCTGAATGTCGGCGCGCGGGATCATGACGTCCTCGACCTTCAACTCGCGCAGCCGCAGAATGTTCTTGAGCATCGCCCGCTCGCCCGGCGAGAAGCCGGCCGAATCCAGGGAATGCTCGTCCAGCGCATCGGCCAGGTCCTCGCGCATCGACGAGCCGTTCCTGGGCCGGAAGAGCCCCGAGAGCCTGTGGAGGAAGGTGGTGGACTTGCCGGCCGTGCCAGCGGTCCTACTTTGGGCGTCCGAACCTTCGTCGGAGCCGCCCGCTTCTGCCCGTTCGGGCGAAGCGTCAATCTGCGTTTGTTCGTTCATTGTCCCTAAGGCCGCGTTGGCCCTACCAGTTAGACATACGGATCGGGAATGGCAAGACGCGCGAGCACCTTGCGTTCCAGCCCCTCCATCTCGTCCGCTTCTGCGTCATTTTCGTGGTCGTAGCCCAGAAGATGAAGCAGTCCGTGGACGATCAGATGGGTCAGATGGTGCGCGAAGGGCTTTGCTTCCAGTGCCGCTTCGGCCGAAACCGTCTCGAAGGCCAGAATAATGTCTCCGAGCATCGGCGGCAACGGGTCGCCCGGAACGACCTCGAATGCCGGAAAGGACAGGACGTTCGTCGCCTTGTCCTTGCCGCGCCAGTCGCGATTGAGTGTGCGTATCGATGCATCGTCGGTGAAAAGAAGACTTAGCTCCGAGGCGGGATCGGTGATCGCCAGTTCGGCTAAGACCGCGCCGGTCGCCATCCCGGCATGGCCGCGCAGTTCCTCTTCGGCCGGCCAATCGCCGGCCTCTCGCGCAATGTCGATCTCGATCGCCATTCAGACCTGGATCGCACCCCGGCCCGGCATTCCCGCGCCTTCACGGTCATAGGCGCGGACAATCTCGGCGACGAGCGGATGACGCACGACGTCGACATCGTTGAAGCGGCAAGTGACGATGCCCGGCACGTCGGTCAGGACGCGCAGCGCCTCGACCAGCCCGGACTTCGTGTTGGGCGGAAGGTCGATCTGGCTCGGATCGCCGGTGACGATCATGCGCCCGCCCTCGCCGAGGCGGGTCAGGAACATCTTCATCTGCATCGGCGTGGTGTTCTGCGCCTCGTCGAGGATGATCGCGGCATTGCGCAAAGTGCGGCCGCGCATGAAGGCCAGCGGCGCGATCTCGATCACCTCGGCGGCAATCGCGCGCTCGACCTTGTCGGCCGGCATCATGTCGTAGAGCGCGTCGTAGAGCGGGCGCAGATAGGGGTCGACCTTCTCCTTCATGTCGCCCGGCAGGAAGCCGAGGCGTTCGCCCGCCTCCACCGCCGGCCGTGACAGGATGATGCGCTCCACAGCGCCGCGCTCCAGAAGCATCGCCGCGTGGGCGACCGCGAGATAGGTCTTGCCGGTGCCGGCCGGCCCGATGCCGAAGACGAGTTCGGACCGTTCCAGCGCGCGCATATAGGCGTCCTGGTTGACCGAACGGGCATAGATGGTGCGTTTGCGCGTCGCGATCTGCGCAGCCGCCATCTTGCCCTTGCGTTCCAGCGTCGGCAGCGTCAACTGGTCGTCGGCGGCGATCGAGATGCGGATCGCGCCGTCCACTTCCGAAGGCGAGACGTCGTGGCCCTTCTGGAGCAGGCCGTAGAGATAGTCGAGCGCGCGGCGCGCCTGTTCGGCCGCGCCCGGCTCGCCGCGGATCGAGAGCTGGTTGCCCTTGGAGCGGATGTCGAGGCCGAGCTTCTGCTCGATGCGCGCGAGGTTCTGATCGAACTGACCATAAAGCGCGGAGGCAAGCCCGTTGTTGTCGAAGGTGAGTACGATATGCGCCATGTCCGACGCCCCCTGGGGGCCGGGCTTCAGTTCCGGTGCGACGCTCAATCGGCTCTCCTCATTGGTGCCTGACCTCAAACCGGCGCGGCAAACAGGCTGTTGCGGCCGGCGCTCAAAACCTTCACCCGGACAATGTCGCCGATTCGGCCGACGGTTTCATCAAGAATCACCGGCTGCAGCCAGGGCGAGCGTCCGACGATCTGTCCGTCGCGCCGTCCCGGCTTCTCGATCAGCGTATCCATCACCATTCCGACGCGGCTTTGCGTGAAGGCTTCGAGCTGATTTGTCAGCAAAGCCTGCAATTCCTGCAGCCTTTCGTCCTTCACGCGCTCCTCGACATGCAACTTCATCTCGGCGCCCGGTGTTCCCGGACGCGGGGAATATTTGAACGAGAAAGCCTGTGCATAATCCACTTCGCGCACCAGCTTCATCGTCGCAGCAAAGTCCTCGTCGGTCTCGCCGGGGAAGCCGACGATGAAATCGCCCGACATGGCAATGTCGCCGCGCGCACTGCGAATGCGCTCCACCAGCCGCAGATAGTCGTCGGCCGTGTGCTTGCGGTTCATCGCCTTCAAAATGCGGTCCGAGCCCGACTGCACCGGCAGATGGAGATAGGGCATCAATTGTTCAAGGTCGCGATGCGCCGCGATCAGCGCGTCGTCCATGTCGCGCGGATGGCTGGTCGTATAGCGCAGCCGGTCGAGGCCCGGAATTTCGGCCAGCCGGAACAGAAGCTCGCCGAGGCCCCACTCGCGTCCATCCTTGCCCTCGCCATGCCAGGCATTGACGTTCTGGCCGAGCAGCGTGATCTCGCGCACGCCACTTTCGGCCAGACGCTGCGCCTCCGCCACGATCTGCGCGACGGGCCGCGAGATTTCCGACCCGCGCGTATAAGGCACCACGCAGAAGGTGCAGAACTTGTCGCAGCCTTCCTGCACGGTCAAAAAAGCCGTCACGCCGCGCGACCTGACCGCCGCCGTCTTCGGCTGCGGCAGATGCTCGAACTTGTCCTCGAGCGCATATTCGGTCTCGACCACCTTCTCGCCGGCCCGTGCCTTCTTCACCACAGCCGGCAGGCGGTGATAGGTCTGCGGTCCAACGACGAGGTCGACCGCCGGTGCCCGGCGCAGGATCTCGTCGCCCTCGGCCTGCGCCACGCATCCCGTCACGCCGATCACCATCTTGTGGCCCGCAGCCGCGCGCTCGGCCTTCAGGTCGCGGATGCGGCCGAGTTCGGAATAGACCTTTTCGGCCGCCTTTTCGCGGATGTGGCAGGTATTGAGCAGGACCAGATCGGCATCCTCGATCGTCTCCGTCGGATGGTAGCCGTCGGCGGCCAGCGCATCGGACATGCGTTGCGAATCGTAGACATTCATCTGGCAGCCATAGGTCTTGACGAAGACCTTTTTCGTCTGCGCCGAACCGGCATCCCGCTGAGCGATCGTATCTGTCTGTTCCATGCGGCGAGCCTCTAGCGCTTTTTGACGCCAAAGGACAGACCGCGCGTCATCACAGCTTCGCGCCGCGCCGGACCCCGGTCACGAGATCGCGGATCGCCGCTTCCGAGCGCGCCGAGACCTGCTTGCGGTTCGTGCCGGCGAAGCCGATCGGCTCGCCGAAATTCACCTCCACGTCGACCGGACCGCTTTCGAGAATGCGCAACAAGTGCGGAACCAGGTCCTCGTCGCCGATCCAGGCATAGCGCGCGCGGTGCCGCCGCCCCATCGCCATGCCGTGCAGCCGCGAATAGAAGATCGCAGCCGGCTGCACCGCGAAGGCCTCGTCCGACAATTGCGCCGCTGCACCGAACAGCGTCGACTTGAACGGCAGGAGCCGGTTGCCGCAGGCCGTCGTGCCTTCCGCGAACAGCACCAGCGGGTCGCCCGATTTCAGCGTCTCGGCCACTTCCCGCGTCTGGTGACCCGAGTGGTGCCGTGCCTCGCGCTCGACGAAAACGGAGTTCTGCGAACGGAAAAGACGCCCGAGCACCGGCCATGTCGCCACTTCCGCCTTGGCGATGAAATTCACCGGAGTGATCGACCCGAGCACCATGATGTCCGTCCAGGACACATGATTTGCGGCGATCAGAAGCGGACGTTGCGGTGTGAGCGGACCGCTCACATGGACGCGGATGCCGAGCAGCGCCAGCACCATCTTGTGCCATAACAGCGCCGGCCGACGCGGATCGCCGATGCGCGTCACCTTCATCGCCGCCTGCCATGCCACCAATCCTGCCGTGCCGAGCGCAAAGCCGATCAGGGCAAGGGCGAGCTTCGCCTTGGCGCGCATGGTTCAGTGCAGGTCGCGACGCATGACGATCGCGCCCGTGCGCCCACCGCCCGGCTGCTTGTAATAGTCGGGCCGCTTGCCGACCTGGATGAAGCCGAGCCGCTTGTAGAGTCCAATCGCCGCCACGTTCGTCTCGTCGACCTCGAGAAAGAGCGAGGCGGTGCGTTCGGCATGGAGCGCGCGCAAAACGGCATCCATCAGGCTGCGCCCGAGCCCCAGCCGCCGCGCCGAGCGCGCCACCGCGACAGTCAGTATTTCGGCCTCGTCCGCCGCCTGCCGCACCAGCACGAAGCCGACCGGCCCGAGATGCCGCTTGCCAACCTCGCGCGCGGCGAAGCCGAAGACATTCGCCTGCGCCAGCAGGTCGGCGAACTCGTCCTCCGACCAGGGCCGGATGAAATCCTCCTCGTGGATGCGCGGCAGAACCGCCGCGTCATCGATTTCCAGTGGCTCGATGGCGAATTCCCGCGGGCTCGACCAGAAGGGCACCTTCATGACGCCGCCTTGCGGGGAACCGCAAAGCCTTCCTGCACCTTGGCGTCAGCCGAGCGCAGATAAAGCGGTATCGGCCGCGAACCGGTGTCGGTCTTGGCAAGTCCGGGCATGGCATAGGCCGCAATGTCGGCCGTTGCCTGCCGGCCAGCGACGCCGAGCGCTCCGCCCGCCGCCGCATTGATCGCGTCCGCCGCCGTGCCGGTGAGGATTGCGTTCGCGTGCGTCGCAATTTCGCAAGCCGTCTCCAGATCGGTCGCCGTCGGCGCTGCGATTTCATTGCCATCGGCACCGTAAAGCGCTGCATGGATTTCACCCCGCCCGCCATCGAGCGCTGCCAGCACGCTGCGTCCCTCGTTGGCCTGCCGCGCTTCGAATGCGAGAGCTTCGAGCGTCGTCACACCGATGGCGGGGATTTGCAGCGCCAGCGCCAGTCCGCGCGCGGCGGAAACGCCGACCCGGATACCGGTGAACGAGCCCGGTCCGACCGCGACGGCGAGCCTGTCGAGATCGGCATAAGACTTTCCCGCCGCCGCCAGTGCATCGTCGATCACCGCCATCAGATGCTCGGCATGACCCTTGCCGAGATCGCGCACAGAGCGGCCGAGTTCGCCGGTCGCCGTTTCGTGGACGCAGGCGGCGCAGAGATTGGCGGTGGTGTCGATGGCGAGGACGATCATTTCAGGACAAGTCCAATCAGACGTTCCGCTTCGCCTTCAGTTCCAGCCGCCGCCGATGCAGCACCGGCTCCGTATAGCCGCTCGGCTGCTCGCGTCCCTTGAACACCAGATCGCAGGCCGCCTGAAAGGCGATCGAGTTCTCGAAATCGGGCGCCATAGGCGAATACAGCGCATCGCCTTCATTCTGCCGATCCACCACGGCCGCCATGCGCTTCATCGTCTCCATCACCTGATCGCGCGAGCACACGCCATGATGCAGCCAGTTCGCCATGTGTTGCGCCGAAATCCGCAACGTCGCGCGGTCTTCCATCAGGCCGACATCGTTGATGTCCGGCACCTTGGAGCAGCCGACGCCCTGGTCGACCCAGCGCACGACGTAACCCAGAATGCCCTGCGCGTTGTTGTCGAGCTCGCGCTGAATGTCTTCCGGCGTCCAATTCGGCCGCGTGGCGACCGGCACCGACAATATGTCGGCCAGCCTGGCGCGGGCGCGGGCCTTCAATTCGTCCTGCACCTTGGCGACGTTGACCTTGTGGTAATGCGTCGCATGGAGCGTCGCGGCCGTCGGCGACGGCACCCAGGCGGTGTTGGCGCCCGCCTTCGGGTGGCCGATCTTCTGCTCCAGCATCGCGGCCATCAGGTCCGGCATGGCCCACATGCCCTTGCCGATCTGCGCGTGGCCGGCCAGCCCGCATTCGAGGCCGATATCGACGTTCCAGTTCTCGTAGGCGCCGATCCAGGCCGCCTGCTTCATGTCGCCCTTGCGGATCATCGGGCCGGCTTCCATCGACGTATGCATCTCGTCGCCGGTGCGGTCGAGGAAGCCGGTATTGATGAACACGACCCGCGATGACGCCGCGCGGATGCACTCCTTGAGGTTCACCGTCGTTCGGCGTTCCTCGTCCATGATGCCCATCTTCATCGTGTTCGGCGCCATGCCGAGCATCGCCTCGACGCGGCCGAAGAGTTCGGACGCGAAGGCGACTTCCTCCGGGCCGTGCATCTTCGGCTTCACGACATACATCGAACCCTTTGGCGAGTTCGCGCGCCGACCGTTCGGGCCGATGTCGTGCAGCGCGATCAGGCCGGTTATCGCCGCGTCCATGATGCCTTCCGGCACCTCGTTGCCGTCCGTGTCGAGGATCGCCGGATTCGTCATCAGGTGGCCGACATTGCGCACGAGCATCAGCGAACGGCAGCGCAGCGAGAAGGTCGAGCCGTCAGGCGCCGTGTAGTCGAAATCGGGATTGAGCTTGCGCGTGAAGCTCTTGCCGCCCTTGGTCACTTCCTCGGTCAGGTCGCCCTTCATCAGGCCGAGCCAGTTGCGGTAGACCTCGACCTTGTCCTCGGCGTCGACGGCCGCGACGGAATCCTCGCAATCCATGATCGTGGTCAGCGCGGATTCCAGCCAGACGTCGGAAATATGCGCCGGGTCGGACTTGCCGATGTCGGATTCCGCGTCGATCAGCACCTCGATATGGATGCCGTTGTTCTTCATCAGGAACTGCGTCGGGGCAGCCGCATCGTCGACATAGCCCACGAATTGCGCCTCGTCCTTCAGCCCGGTGCGCCCGTTCGCCGTCTCGACGACCAGCTTGCCGCCCTCGACTGCGAAGGACCGCGTATCGGTCCAGCTCGCGCCTTCGAGCGGCACCGCCCCGTCGAGGAAATCGCGCGCCCAGGCAATCACCTTCTGGCCGCGCTTCGGATTGTAGCCCTTGCCCTTTTCCGCGCCATCCGTCTCGGGAATCGCGTCGGTGCCGTAGAGCGCGTCGTAGAGCGAACCCCAGCGCGCGTTGGCGGCGTTCAGCGCATAGCGCGCATTCATCACCGGAACGACGAGTTGCGGACCGGCGATCGTCGCGATCTCGTCATCGACGTTCTCGGTCGTCACCTTGAAGGCGGGACCTTCGGGAACGATGTAGCCGATGGAGCGCAAGAAGTCCTCATAGGCGGCCAGATCGGCCGGCGCGCCGTGCTCGCGGTGCCAGGCGTCGATCTTCTCCTGGATCGCGTCGCGCTTTTCCAGAAGCGCCCGGTTCTTCGGCGCAAGGTCGGCTACGATCGCGGCGAAATCCTGCCAGAACCGATCCGCATCAATGCCCGTTCCGGCCACGGCCTCTTCGGCGATGAAGTCATAAAGAACGCGGTCGATCTTCAGGCCGTGGGCGTCAACGCGGTCATTCATGCAGCAGGTCTCCTCAAAAAGCGCATGTCGATGGCCTCGACGGGCCTCAATGGCTTTCACCACGTAGGGAACGACCGGTCAATTCGGCAAAAGACGAAACTGTCTTTCGCGAAATTCTAACGCAAGGTGATGCGCGGACGGCCCGTCGCGACCGCGCGCAGGCTGGCCTCGATGAACGAACGCTGCCCCTCGATCGTCGCGGTGCGCAGATCGGTCGCCACATCGACCTCGACATCGTCGCTGCCGGCCCGCCGCGCCGCCTCGCGCGCCAGGTCGTGCAGATGCGCGCGCGCGACAGTGAGCGCATCGTCCTC
This sequence comes from Mesorhizobium sp. YIM 152430, assembly GCF_029210365.1. Classification (GTDB taxonomy): domain Bacteria; phylum Pseudomonadota; class Alphaproteobacteria; order Rhizobiales; family Rhizobiaceae; genus Aliihoeflea. Next base: position 128,287 of record NZ_JARGES010000018.1, on the reverse strand, counting down.
CGAGGAATGATCCGAAATCGTCTCACCGGCGCTGACGCGGAAAATCCCTTCCACCGGCTGGGTGACGACCGCCTCCGCGCTGACGCGCACCTGGCCCACCACCGCGCCGATGGCATTCGCCACGTCGGCATTCTCCGGCACGACGCAGCCCTGCCCGACCAGCGCCGGCAGGCCGGCATAGTGCAGACTCGCGGATGCGCCGAGGCCAATCACCTGCCGGTCGAGGCCGACCGCCAGCCTTGCAATGCCGGCCTTGCCGTCGAGCGCGCGCTGGACCAGCGGCCCCGCGACGATTGCCGCGCCGTCGAGCCCGTCATCGGCGAGCGCCGATTCCAGCATCAATTCGGCCGATCGCCGCGTCACCACCTCCAGCACGCGCCGCGAAATCATCTCTGTGCTCTCCGCAATCGGCTGACCGCGCCCGTCGCGCTTGCGCGCCACCAGTTGCGCGCCGAGCCGGGCCGCACGCGCGTCCCAGTTGTCCTGCCGCCCGAGCACATGCGCGGCGTCGGACGGCGTGAAGCCGCACAGATGAACGAGGCCGCGCGCGACGAGACGTTGCAGCGTCGCTATCTGCGCCGTCGAGGTCAGCAACTGTTCGAGCGGCAACGGCGTCGCCGTCACCTTTTCATACAGCCGCACCTCGGCGCTGGAGAGGCCCGCCGCCAGTCGGTCCGGCACGCCGGTTCGCACCGCGAAGCGGCCGTCCATCCGACCGGGATTGGTGGTGCGAAGCTGGCGTTCCAGAGTCTCCGCGATGATCGTGCCATGCTGGTATGCGGCAAGCGAAAGCGGGACCATCCGTCGCGGCCCGAGCAGGATCGCCGGATCGAGCCCGCCATCGGCAAACGTCACTTCCGAATCCCCTCCAAGCCCGAAAGTGCGCATCGCCACCGCCTCGACCATGGTGCGGAACCCGCCGACCGTCGCCCCGTCCGGATCCAGTCGCGGGACGCCCTTGTCGAGGATCGCGATGTCGGTCGTCGTCCCGCCGATGTCGGAGACGACGGCATCGTCCAGCCCGGTCAAATGACGCGCACCGACGATGCTCGCCGCCGGTCCCGACAGGACCGTCTCGATCGGCCGCTGTCGGGCGAAACGCGCGGAGACGAGCGCGCCGTCGCCGCGCACGACCATCAGCGGCGCGTCGATGCCGCGGATTTCGAGGAAACCCTCCGTGGCGGCGATCAGCCGGTCGATCATCGCGATCAGCCGCGCGTTCAGAAGCGTCGTCAGGGCGCGGCGAGGACCGCCGAGCCTGGAGGAGAGTTCATGGGATGTCGTCACCGGCAGACCAGTCCGTTCCCGGATCAGGTCTCGCGCCCGTATCTCATGCTTCGGATTTCGGGTGGAAAAATAGCCGCATACGGCGAAGCCGGAGACACTCTGCGCCAGTTCCGGCAGGGCCTGTTCCATCTCCGAAAGGTCGAGCTTCGTCTCGTTGCCGTGGACGTCGTGACCACCGGGCAGGAACATTACCGGATCGGTGCCGAGGGCGGTTCTGAGCCCGTCCCTGTGGAGATCGGGTTCGGCGAATCCGATCATCACCAGGCCGACCCGTCCGCCCTGTCCCTCGACGAGGGCATTGGTCGCCAGCGTCGTCGACATCGAGACCAGGCGGATCGCCTGGGGTTCCACCCCGGCCAGCGCGATCACGCGATCGGCGGCCTCAGCTATGCCAATGGCGAGGTCGTGTCGCGTGGTCAGCGCCTTCGCCTTGGCGACGACGCCGCGCTCCTCGCTAAAGAGCACGGCGTCGGTATAGGTGCCGCCGGTATCGAAACCGAGATAGAGCGGCGCATCGTCAATTCCGGCCATGGAGATCGCCCGTTGAAGACGATCTCCTTAACGCGGCCGGGTCGGCCAGGAAAGGCCGTTTACTCGACCCAGATGACCTCGCGCGTGCCGCGCTCGACCACGATGGGGCCGGTCTCGGTGTAGACATAGCCGTAATACGGGTCTTCCGGCACCTCGATGATCTGGACGTCGGCCGGCAGGATCGCGCCGGTCGAAATCTCGGCGTCGATGACGACCGGATCGGCCGGGTTTTCGGTGATGTAGGTCACGGTGCGCTCCGGCACGACGTAGCCGGGCGAATAGACGACCTCGCGGCTCTCATACTCGACCAGGACCGGACGGCCATTGACGTAGATATAGCCATATTCCGGGCTGTCCGGCACCTGCACGACCTCGACCTCGGCCGGGATCACGGCGCCGGCTGCGATCTCGCCTTCATAGGTGACGGTCGGAACCGGATTGTCGACGACATAGCCGACGACCTCGTCGGGAACGGCCGTTTCCGCGCCGATGACCGCACCGGCGAAGCCGCCGACGATCGCGCCGATCGGGCCGCCGACGACGGCGCCCGCAACGGCACCGGTCGTTCCGCCGGCCGTCGCGCCGAAGCCGCGCTGCGTGTCTTCCTGGGTGGTCTGGGCATGGGCCGCGCCGACCGAGAGGGCGGCGATGGCGGCGGTCGCAAGAAGGATCTTACGCATGATGAGTGCTCCTTTGATGATCGGCGCGGATCCCCTTCTCCGGGGGCTTGAGCGCCGCAAACGTTCAGTGACGTCCCTAGGCCTCAAAAATGCGTGAGCGCAGGCTGCGTTCCCCTCGAACGGCATCACGGAACGTAACAGAGCGTCCCCGTCGATGGCCGCGATCAGCCGTCGAGCATGTCGCGCTGGTCTTCCGTCAAAGGCCGGATGCCGGGATCGGCGGGAGCAACCAGCGCGGCCGGTGCGACCGGTGCGACCGGCGCGACGGTGGCCGCCGGCACGGGGGGCGGGCCGGCATCGAAGGTCGAGCAGGCGGGAAGGGCGAGAAGGAAAAGAAGCCGGAAGCGCATCGGCCAGCCCTGCCTTGCGATCATGGCGCAGATAGGGTGCGGAGCGCGCCGCAACGAAATTGCTCGCCTTTCAGGCATCAGGCGGACGCCTCCGCCCGATGTTCCGGGCTCGCGACATACGTGCGCAGCCAATCCTCGAGAACGGGCTTGCGAAAGGTCCCGGCTTCGAGATGCCCATAGATGAAGGTAATGACCGCTTGGGGTTCGGCATCGAGGCGCGCGCCATTGAGGCCGAGAAAAATGTCCATGCAGGGAAACGCTCTGGCCTGCCCTTTCTCGCACAAGCCTTAGTTGTCCCCCATCTTCAGCGCCTCGATGAACGCCGCCTGCGGAATTTCCACCTTGCCGAACTGGCGCATCCGCTTCTTGCCTTCCTTCTGCTTTTCCAGAAGCTTGCGCTTGCGCGTCACGTCGCCGCCATAGCATTTGGCCGTCACGTCCTTGCGCAGAGCCGATATCGTCTCGCGGGCGATCACCTTGCCGCCGATCGCCGCCTGGATCGGGATCTTGAACATGTGCTTGGGGATCAGATCCTTCAACTTTTCGCACATGGCGCGGCCGCGCTTTTCGGCGGCCGAGCGGTGGACCAGCATGGAGAGGGCGTCGACGGGTTCTTCGTTGACGAGGATCGACATCTTGACGAGGTCGCCCTCGCGATAGTCGGTCAACTGGTAGTCGAAGGAGGCGTAGCCCTTGGAGATCGACTTCAGGCGGTCGTAGAAATCGAACACCACCTCGTTCAGCGGCAGGTCGTAGGTGACCATGGCGCGCTTGCCGACATAGGAGAGGTCGATCTGGACGCCGCGGCGCTCCTGGCACAGCTTCAGGATCGCGCCGAGATAATCGTCGGGCGTCAGGATCGTCGCCTTGATCCACGGCTCCTCGATGCCGGCGATGCGGACCACGTCCGGCATGTCGGCGGGGTTGTGCAGTTCGATCTCAGACCCGTCATTCATGTTGAGCTTGTAGACGACCGACGGTGCGGTCGCGATCAGATCGAGGTCGAATTCGCGCTCCAGCCGCTCCTGGATGATTTCGAGGTGCAAAAGGCCGAGGAAGCCGCAGCGGAAGCCGAAGCCGAGCGCGGCGGAGGTTTCCATTTCGAACGAGAAGGACGCATCGTTCAGGCGCAGCTTGCCCATCGCGGCGCGCAGGTCTTCGAAATCGGCGGCGTCGACGGGAAAGAGGCCGCAGAAGACCACCGGCTGCGCCGGCTTGAAGCCCGGCAGGGCGGTCGCGGTCGGCTTGCGGTCGTCGGTGATGGTATCGCCGACGCGGGTGTCGGCCACTTCCTTGATCGAGGCGGTGATGAAGCCGAGTTCGCCGGGGCCGAGATCGTCGACCATCACCATCTTGGGCGTGATCACGCCGACGCGGTCGACCGTGTAGCGCGCATTCGTGCCCATCATGCGGATTTGCTGGCCCTTCTTCAGCCGACCGTCGATGATGCGAACCAGGACGATGACGCCGAGATAGGCGTCGTACCAGCTATCGACCAGCATGGCTTTCAAGGGCGCGGTCTCGTCGCCTTCCTTCGGCGGCGGAAGCCTGGTGACGATTGCCTCCAGCACGTCCTCGATGCCGATGCCGGTCTTGGCCGAGATCATAACCGCGTCGGAGGCATCGAGGCCAATCACCTCCTCGACCTGTTCCTTGATGCGCTCGGGCTCGGCGGCGGGCAGGTCGATCTTGTTGAGGACGACGACGATCTCGTGGTCGGCGTCGATCGCCTGGTAGACATTCGCCAGCGTCTGCGCCTCGACGCCTTGTGAGGCGTCGACCACCAGCAGCGAGCCCTCGCAGGCGCGGAGCGAGCGCGAGACCTCGTAGGCGAAGTCGACATGGCCGGGCGTGTCGATCAGGTTCAGCACGTAGTGCTCGCCGTCCTTCGCGTCATATTCGAGCCGGACGGTGTTGGCCTTGATGGTGATGCCGCGCTCGCGCTCGATGTCCATCGCGTCGAGCACCTGCTCCTTCATCTCGCGCACCTCCAGCGAGCCGGTCATCTGGATCAGCCGGTCGGCGAGCGTCGATTTGCCATGGTCGATATGGGCGACGATGGAGAAATTGCGGATCTTTGAAAGGGGCGTCTTCATGCGCCGCGCTTTAGCAGGGCGGCGGGGGGTTCACAAGCGGGGCGAAGTGGCGTTTGGCCTTGCGCTGCCCTGCACCATCAGGTTGAGTGTCGCCCGGCGAACGGGGGAAGGCGGTGCTTCAGAAATTCGAGACCTATTTCAAGGCATTGGCCTCGGCCTATGCGGATGGCGGGACCGAGCATAGCGGCCGGACACCGCTGGAGAACCTACTTGGCACATTTGCCGCGGCCGCCATGGCGCCGGGAATCGCCGTTCAGCATGAGCCGTCGCGCGAAAAGGGTCACGGCGCGCCGGACTTCAAGGTCAAGCGGCAGGGCATGATCCTCGGCTATGTCGAGGTGAAGGAACTGGGCGCCAATCTGGACAAGGTGCTAAAATCCGAGCAGATCGCCAAATACCGCAAGCTGTCCGACAACATCGTCGTCACCGACTATCTGCGCTTCATCCGCATAGACGGGGCGGGCAAGGTTATCGACCGCGCAGAACTTGCCTATGCGAGCGACCTCGAAGCGCGGCAATTGCGTGTCGATCCGGCCAGGGCGGAGGCGGTCGAGAAGCTGCTCTCGGCGTTCTTTTCGTCGCCGCCGGAGGGTTTGAAAAGCGCGCAGAAGCTGGCGCTGGCGCTCGCCACCCGCTCGAAACTCCTGCGCGACTACCTCACCGAGGAATTGCTGCGCCAGTCGAAGGCAGGGCAGGAAGGCCGGCTGCACGCGCTCTATGATGTCTTCCGCACGCAGGTCTTCCACGAACTGACGGTGAAGGAATTTGCCGACGCCTTCGCGCAGATGCTGGCCTACGGCCTGTTCCTGGCCAAGCTCAACGCGGCGGACGACCAAGTCATACAGGCATTCCCCGACCGGGGATAAGTCGCGCTTTGGCCTCGCCGCCGCCATCCCGCTTTGCGATGATCGCATGATCGAATCGCACAGGGACTTTCGACACGATGAGCCAGAGCGACCTCTTCGGCACAGCCGAGTCTCAAGGCGACCTTTTCGGCGCCGGGCCGGCCGTGCCGCGATGGAAGCCCGACCCGGACAAGGTCCGGCGGCGGCTGGAGCGCATTCTGGCCGAGGCGCGCGGGGCCGAAACCATGCCGTGGGACTGGTCGAAGCAAAGCCTCTACCAGACGATCTTTCCGCAAATGGCCCGCCTGCTCGACGCCGACGAGGCGGCGCAATACTGCTTCCAGTTCGAACGGGAATGGAAGCGTCTGAAGGCCGCCTGAATGGTGCCGACATGCTTTATGTGACGCTGGTCCTCGTCGAACTGACCGCCCACGAACAAGTGTTCTATCTGCCGGGTGCATGACGGCCAGGATATATCGAGCTTCAGACAAAAGCCGCCAGAAGCGATGCCGGCAGCAGGCCGACATGAAAGCCGGCATGGGCGAGCATCGCGGCTTCCAGATCGTGGCGGGCGAAGAGCGCGCCGAAGAGAAGGCCGAGCGTCGCGTTCCAGAAAAGGGTGCGGAAGACCAGCGCCTGCGTCAGTTCTGCCCCGCTCGACGCCAAAGCCGGCAGATGGCCGAGCGCGAAGAGCACGGCCGCGATGGCGATGCCGGCCCAGAGCTGGATCGCCGAGGGGCGCGGCGCGTTGCGCCCGAACGCCTTCCAGACGAGCAGCACGGCAAGGCTCATGACGCCCCAGCGCAGCGTGATTTCCTCGACAATGCCGCCATAGAAGATGCCGACGGTCAGGCTGGCGAAGCGCCAATTGTCGGTCAGCGCCGGGGTCAGGCCGTGCGGGTCCTGCCAGAGCGTTCGGGTCGCATGATCGGCAAGGCCGACGAAGATGCCGGCGGCGATCCCGACAAGGGCGAAGAACGCCGCCCGCGGCGGTAGGAGCGATACGGCATGGCCCGATGCGCGCTCGGCGATGCGTGATCGCAAACCGCAGACGGGGGCGATGAAGGTGCCGGCGACGACGAAGACGGCGAGCATCAGTGCCGGATTGACGACATAGGCCCAGCGCGGCAGTTCCGTGACCGGCGGCAGCGCCATATAGAGCGCCGCGATGCCGGTGAGGCCGACCGCGAAGAGCGCGAAGGCGGCGCGCAGGCGGCGGATTTTCGGGGCCGGAGCCTGCGCGTTCATGGGTCGATGCGGCCTGTCAGTCGTAGGTCAGGTCCGTCGCCTTACCACCGAAGATCCGGTAGGCATAGAAGGAATAGCCGATGATGACGGGCAGCACGAAACAGGTGCCGACCAGGATGATGGCGAGGCTTTCCGGCGCCGACGCCGCTTCCCAGATCGTCATCTGGTCGGGCACGACGTACGGATAGAACGAATAGGCAAGGCCCGCAAAGCCGAGCGTGAAGATCCCGGCCAGCACCAGGAACGGCGTGATCGCATGGCGGTCGTCCTTGAGGGGCAGCCTGAAGGTCAGCAACCAGAGCCACAGGAACATCGCGCCGGTGATCACCGGCAGCGGCGCAACATAGACGATCTCCGGCCAGGTGAACCATTTTTCGAAGATTCGCGGGCTGGCGAAAGGCGTCGCCAGCGAGACCGCGACCATGCCGACGGCGGTGAAGACGAGCGCGGAGCGCAGGAACCGCACCGCCTTTCGCTGCAACTCGCCCTCGGTCTTGTAGATCAGCCAGGCAGCGCCCATCGCCGCATAGGAAGCGGCAAGGCACAGCGCCACCAACGCGCCGAAGCCGAAGGTCGCCGCGCCCCGCTCCAGCCCCAGCACATAGACGCCTAGCATGTAGCCCTGCGCCAGCGAAGCCGTCAGCGAGCCGGCGAAGAACAGGAAGTTCCAGCGATGCTTGCGATGAACCGGAACCTTGGCGCGGAAATCGAAGGCGACGCCGCGGATGATGAGGCCGAGCAGCAGCACGAAGACGGGCAGATAGAGCGAGGTCAGGATGATGCCATGCGCGACCGGGAAGGCGACCAGCAGCAGTCCCACCGCGAGCACCAGCCAGGTCTCGTTCGCATCCCAGAACGGGCCGATCGAGTTGATCATCGTGTCGCGCTCCTCATCGGTGGCGACGGAGAACAGGATGCCGATGCCGAGATCGAACCCGTCGAGCACGACATAGATCAGGATCGACAGCCCCATGAGGCCGGCGAAGATCAGGGGCATGGCGATGTGCCAGTCAATGTTCATTGCGCCGTCTCCATGCGGGAAAACGCGGACGGGGTGGGTGCCCCATGACGTGCGAAACCCTTCGAAATCATGCTCTACTCCCCCGCCACCGGCTGCGACAGCGGCTCGTCCTCGACAGCGGGACCGGGCTCGTCGTCGCCTTCCTTGCCGGCCTTCAGCGCCAGATGCGTCAGGACGCCGAGATAGACGACCATCAGCACCAGATAGAGGATGACATAGACCGCCAGCGTCAGCGCGACATGGGCGCCGGGGACGGGAGCGACGGCGTCGGCGGTCTTCAGGACGCCGGCGACCAGCCAGGGCTGGCGGCCGATTTCGGTGGTGTACCAGCCGGCGAGCGTCGCCACCCAGCCCGAAAATGCCATGCCGGCAAAGCCGTAAGCGAGCGGCACCGGCAAGGCCCCGCGTCTATAAAGATAGAATGCCCCTGCCCATGAGAGCGCCAGCATCGCCATGCCGGTGCCGACCATGATGCGGAAACTCCAGAAGACGGGCGCGACCGGCGGATGCTCGCCCTCGTAATCGTTGAGGCCGGGCACGACGCCGTCGGGCGAGTGCTTCAGGATGACGCTCGCCATGTTGGGAATGGATATCTCGAAGCGGTTCTCCCGCGCCTCCTCGTCGGGCCAGGCGAAGAGGACGAGCGGCACGTTCGGCCGCGTCTCCCAGTTCGCCTCCATTGCCGCGACCTTTTGCGGCTGGTGTTCCAGCGTGTTGAGACCGTGCAGGTCGCCGACGAAAATCTGCACCGGAATCAGGATCGCGCCCATGTAAACGCCCGTTTTGAGCGCCTTTTGCATGGACGCCGAACGGTCGCCGCGAATGTAGCGCAGGGCCGAAAGGCCGGCGATGAGAAATGCCGTCGTCAGGCCCGAGGCGATCAGCATGTGGATCAGCCGGTAGGGGAAGGACGGATTGAAGATGATGGCGAACCAGTCGGTCGCGTGCGCCACGCCGTCGCGCATCTCGAACCCGGCCGGCGTCTGCATCCACGAGTTCAGCGCCAGTATCCAGAAGGCGGACATGGTGGTGCCGAAGGCGACAAGGAAGGTCGCCAGCGTGTGAACGCGGTTCGACACGCGGCGGAAGCCGAACAGCATGATGCCGAGGAAGACGGCTTCGAGGAAGAACGCCGTCAGCACTTCGTAAGCAAGCAGCGGGCCGGCGATGTTGCCGACCGTTTCCATGTAGCCCGGCCAGTTGGTCCCGAACTGGAAGCTCATCGTGACGCCGGAAACGACGCCGAGCGCGAAGGACAACGCGAAGACCTTCACCCAGAAAAAATACGCCTTCATCCAGGCATGGTCGCCGGTGCGATTGAATTGCAGCTTGAAGAAGAGAAGGACCCAGCCGAGCGCGATGGTGATGGTCGGGAACAGGATGTGGAACGAAATGTTGGCCGCGAACTGAATCCTGGAGAGGATGAGCGGGTCCATGACGTGGTCCTTGTCGATTGCCTGGACCGAAAGATAGGCCAAGCCGCGGAACCGTCAAAGGCGCCCGCTGTCGCAGGGGCACCTTGTCGCGCTGCGGCATTTTGGGCATGGACAACCATTCTTCGGCCCCATGCGTATGGCTCTGGGAAAACCGGCACCGGAGAGAGGCATGACGCTCGACAGACGAAAGGCCCGACGGCTGGTCTTCATTCTCGGCGACCAACTCTCGCCGGAGATGTCGAGCCTTCGAGACGCCGATCCGGGCGAAGACGTTCTTCTGCTTTGCGAAGTGGCCGCCGAGGCGAATTACGTGCGCCACCACAAGCAGAAGATTGCCTTCATCTTCTCCGCCATGCGCCATTTTGCCGACGAGATGCGGCAGGCGGGATGGACGGTCGATTATGTGAAGCTGACCGACCGTGGCAATTCGGGCAGCTTTACCGGCGAACTCGGACGCGCGGTGAAGCGGCATCGGCCGGAGCGCGTGATCGCAACCGAACCGGGCGAATGGCGCGTGATGGAAATGATGCGGGGATGGGAGAAGGTCGCCGGCTGCCCGGTGGAAATCCGCCCCGACACTCGCTTTCTCGCCAGCCATGACGCGTTCGCCGAATGGGCGGAGGGTCGCAAGCAACTCACCATGGAATATTTCTATCGTCAGATGCGGCGAAAGACCGGCCTCCTGATGGAGGGTGATGCGCCCGCCGGCGGCAAATGGAACTACGATTCGCACAACCGCAAGCCGGCCGGCGACGACCTGTTCATGCCGCAACCGAACCGCTTTGCGCCGGACGCGATCACGCGCGAGGTCATCGCGCTGATCGAGGACCGCTTTGCAGACCATTTCGGCACGCTGGAGAATTTCGGCTGGGCGGTGACGCGCAAGGATGCGGAACGCGCGCGCGATGCGTTTTTGGAGAATTTCCTGGCCGCCTTCGGCGACTATCAGGACGCGATGCTGGCAGGCCAGCCCTTTCTCTACCACTCGCTGCTGTCGCCCTATGTCAATGCCGGTCTTCTCGATCCGCTCGATCTTTGCCGCCGGGTGAATGCGGCCTGGCGGGCCGGCGACGTGCCGCTCAATGCAGCCGAAGGCTTCATTCGGCAGATCATCGGCTGGCGGGAATATGTGCGCGGCGTCTACTGGCTGAAGATGCCGGACTATGGCTCGATGAACGTCCTCGGAGCCACGCGCGCCCTGCCCGACTTCTACTGGACCGGCGAGACCGACATGAACTGCATGGCGCATGTGGTGAGGCAGACGCGTGCCCATGCCTATGCGCACCACATCCAGCGGCTGATGGTGACAGGCACCTTCGCGCTTCTGGCCGGGATCGACCCGCGTCAGGTGCATGAATGGTATCTGGCGGTCTATGCCGACGCCTATGAATGGGTGGAACTGCCCAACGTCATCGGCATGAGCCAGTTCGCCGATGGCGGGATTTTGGGCTCGAAACCCTATGCGGCGAGCGGTGCGTATATCGACCGCATGTCGGATTATTGCGGGTCATGCCGGTATGATGTGAAGCGGAAAACCGGGCCGGATGCGTGTCCGTTCAACCCGCTGTACTGGGACTTTCTGGATCGCAATTCGAAGAAGCTGTCGGGAAACCAGCGGCTGGCACAGGTCTATCGCTACTGGGCGCGGATGGATCGGGATAAGCGCAGGGTTTATCTCGACAGCGCCGCCGACGTGCTGAAGGGGCTGGACGATGCGCCGAAGACGTATGGACAGGGGAAGTGAGCATGAGCGGCGGCAGATCGGCTGACTGAAGCTTGTCCGTCGCGTGCGGCATGGAAGGGAGAGGCATGAGCGCATCGATGGTCCAGACAAACACTATCGCCGCGCAGCCCCATCCACTTTCGCCAACAGCGCCTGCTTCGTCTTCCTGTCGCAGAACGCCGCCTCGATGGCGGTGCGGGTCAGGGCCGTCAGTTCCTTGTCCGACAAGCCGAATTCGTCGCGGCCGATCTCGTATTCGCGCTTCAGAGACGTCCAGAAATAGGGCGGGTCGTCGGCATTGAGCGTGACCTTGCAGCCCGCGGCGCGCAGCCTGGAGAACGGATGCTCTGCGAAGGACGGATAGACCTTGAGCTCGATATTGGAGGCCGGGCAGATTTCCAGCACGACGCCTGAATCCGCGATGCGCTTGACGAGGTCCGGGTCCTCGACGGCACGCACGCCGTGGCCGATGCGCGCAGGGCGGATGTGGTCGAGCGCGTCGCGCACACTTTGCGGTCCGCCGAACTCGCCGGCATGGACGGTGATGCCGAGGCCGGCCTCGCGCGCGATCTCGAAGGCGCGGACATAATCCTCCATCGTTCCCATGCGCTCGTCGCCGGCGACGCCGAAGCCGGTAACGAGCGGGTGGGCGCACTTCGCCGCGAAGCGGGCCGCCTTTTCGATCGATTCGACGCCGACATGGCGCACGCCGGTGACGATCATCCGGCCCTCGATGCCCGTCTTGGCCTTCGCCCGCGCCATGCCCTCGCCGAGCGCGTCGGTATAGGCTTGCGGCGAAAGACCGGCTGCCTCGGCATGGTCAGGCGAGGTGAAGACTTCCGAATAGATCGCGCCATCGCGCGCGATCGAGGTCAGGTAGTGCTCGGCGAGACGGGCGTAGTCCTCCTCGGTGCGGAAGAGATCGGCGGCTTCGTCATAGGCTTTCAGGAAGCTGGTGAAATCGTGCCAGACGAACGAGCCGTCCTTGATGAAATGGGAAACGTCCTTGCCGTATCTGCGGGCTTGCGCTTCAACCAGTTCGGGCGCGGCAGCGCCCTCGATGTGACAATGCAGTTCGGCCTTGAGAACCATTACTGACTTTCTGACTTCGTTGCTCGGCGCGGCTCTTCATCGCGGGCGGGAAGATAGCGCCCCGACGGTCGATCGGCTATGGTCGCCGCGATTTTCAGGACGAAACAGGTGAATTGATGTCGGACGCACGCACCACTGCCCAGGGCGGCATGGAAACTTCCTACGGCTTCCGGCAGGTCGGCGAAGGCGAAAAGCAACCGCTGGTCAACGACGTGTTCCACAAGGTCGCCGAGCGCTACGACGTGATGAACGACCTGATGTCGGCCGGCCTGCATCGTGTGTGGAAGAACGCGATGGTAACGTGGCTGAACCCGCCGCGCCGGCCCGGCTGGAGCGTCCTCGACGTCGCCGGTGGCACCGGCGACATCGCATTCCGCATCGTCGAGGCGTCCGGCCGCAATGCGAAAGCCACCGTGCTCGACATCAACGGCTCGATGCTCGCCGTCGGCCAAGACCGGGCAATCAATCGCAAGCTCGACGCGCATGTGAATTTCGTCGAGGCCAATGCCGAGGAACTGCCGTTCGAGAATGCCAGTTTCGACGCCTATACGATCGCTTTCGGCATCCGCAACGTGCCGCGCATCGACAAGGCGCTGTCGGAGGCTTACCGCGTCCTGAAGCCCGGCGGCCGCTTTCTCTGCCTCGAATTTTCCGACGTCGAGATGCCTGTCCTCGACAAGGTCTACGAAGCGTGGTCGTTCAATGCGATCCCGCAGATCGGCAGGATCGTCGCGGGCGACGGCGAGCCCTACCGCTATCTGGTGGAATCCATACGCAAATTCCCCAACCAGGCGAATTTCGCCGCGATGATCCAAGAGGCCGGCTTCGACCGTGTGACCTGGCGCAACTATTCGGGCGGCATCGCCGCACTGCATTCTGGCTGGAAGCTGTGAGGCCGGCCACCCGATGACCACTCCTGGAGCCTATATTCGCCTGGCCCATGCCGGCTGGATTCTCGCGCGCGAAGGGGTGATCGCAGCGCTCCCCGGCGATCAGCTCATCGGCGCCCCGCGCATGGCGTGGCAGTTCGCGCGCAAGCTCGCGCGACGCCGTTCGCGCGGCCATGACGCCGCCGACCGCATGTCGAAAGCCGTCGACCGGCTCGGGCCCTCCTATGTAAAACTCGGGCAGTTCCTCGCGACGCGGCCGGATGTCGTCGGCGGCGACGTCGCCAACCAGCTTGCCCGGTTGCAGGACCAGATGGCGACTTTCCCGACCGCGCTGGCGCGCGCGGAGATCGAGGAATCGCTCGGCCGTCCGGTCGACGAGATGTTCCTTTCACTCGACGAGCCGATCGCCGCCGCTTCCATCGCACAGGTCCATCCCGGCTCGATCGAGCGCAAGGGACGGGTGGAAAAGGTCGCAGTCAAGGTGATCCGGCCGGGCGTGCGGCGGCGTTTCGCCAACGACCTCGAAGGCTTCTTTCTCGCCGCGCACATGCAGGAGCGGTTCATCCCCTCGGCGCGGCGCCTGAAGCCGATCGAGGTGGCGAAGACGCTGGCGCAGACCACCAAGATCGAGATGGATTTGCGGCTCGAAGCTGCCGCCTTGTCGGAACTTGCCGAAAACACGCAGGACGATCCCGGTTTTCGCGTGCCCTGGGTCGACTGGGAACGCACCGGCCGCGACGTCATCACGATGGAATGGATCGACGGCATCAAGATGTCGGACATCGAGGGGATGCGTGCTGCCGGCCACGATTTCCGGCGTCTGTCCGTCGGGCTGATCCAGTCATTCCTGCGTCACACGCTGCGCGACGGCTTCTTCCATGCCGACATGCATCCGGGAAATCTCTTCGTCGAAGCGGACGGAACCATCGTCGCGGTCGATCTCGGCATTGCCGGGCGACTGGGCAAGAAGGAGCGTCGGTTCCTCGCCGAAATCCTCTACGGCTTCATCACGCGCGACTATGTGCGCGTCGCCGAGGTGCATTTTGAGGCCGGCTACGTGCCGCGCACACATGACGTTCGCGCCTTCGCGCAGGCGATCCGCGCCATTGGCGAACCGATCCACGGCCAGCCGGCCGAGACGATCTCGATGGCGCGGCTCCTGACGCTGCTGTTCGAGGTGACCGAACTCTTCGACATGGAGACGCGCTCGGAACTCATCCTCCTGCAAAAGACGATGGTCGTCGTCGAAGGGGTCGCCCGCTCGCTCGATCCGGCCTTCAACATGTGGAAGGCGGCAGAGCCGGTCGTCGGCGACTGGATCAGGGGCAATCTGGGTCCGCGCGGCTTCCTGGAAGACACGCGCGATGCCGCCGGCGCGCTGGTCACGCTCGCCCGCCAGGCGCCCGACATCGCCGCGCGCACCGAACGCCTGTCGCGCGAGATCGACGCCATGGCCGAGAACGGCCTGCGCTTCGACGACGAGACGGCGGCGAAGATCGGCAAGGCGGAAGCGCGGCACACGCGCTCGGGGCGGATCGCGCTGTGGGTGATCGCGGCGGCGGCGGTATGGGTTGCAGTGCAAGTTGTTTGATATCAATGCTGGCAATGCAATCATTGCAATCAGGCTTTGTTGGCGCTATCTTTGCGTCGACAGGAGGTCGACATGGGCAACATGACCGTTCGCAAGATCGATGACGACGTGATGCGCGATCTAAGGATCAGCGCAGCCAAGCGCGGTGTTTCCATGGAACAGGAGGCGCGTGATCGCCTGCAGAGGCCGCTGCCGGCATCCGGCCCCGACTTTGCAGACCACGGCACATGGCGCCCGAAGGCTTCGCTGGAGGAGCTAATGGCGCTCGGCATCCGGCCGGAGAAGCCGATCGATCACAAGGCCGAAACGGACGCGCTTTACGACTACATGGACAAGATCTGATCCATGGTCGTCGACACATCGGCTCTCGTGGCAATCCTGCGCGCAGAGGATGAGGCTGAGGCGTTTCTGATTGCGCTCGGATGCGCACCGAAGCCGATGATGGGCGCATCGACCTATGTCGAGGCAGGACTTGT
Organism: Mesorhizobium sp. YIM 152430; assembly: GCF_029210365.1. Taxonomy (GTDB): domain Bacteria; phylum Pseudomonadota; class Alphaproteobacteria; order Rhizobiales; family Rhizobiaceae; genus Aliihoeflea. Next base: position 113,021 of record NZ_JARGES010000018.1, on the reverse strand, counting down.
CATGTCGAATGATTCGTCTCCGCGCGGTTTCGAACGTCTGAACCTGTTGATCGAGAAGGTGGCAATCGAGGTCGTCTCCATGGGACGGACGGAGGCAGTCGTCGCGATTGAAGCGCATCAGCGCTTCGGTCGCGGCTCCGGTCACGCCGCAGGTCTCAATTTCGGCGACTGCTTCGCCTATGCGCTGGCCAAGTCGCGAAACATGCCGCTTCTGTTCAAGGGGGACGATTTCGTCCATACCGACATCGAGCCGGCGCTGAGGCCGGCGCGATGACGAGCGCAGCATGACCCTTTCCAACACGCGCATTCTCCTGATCATCTCCGGCGGGATCGCGGCCTACAAGTCGCTCGACCTGATCCGGCGTCTGCGCGAGCGCGGAGCGCATGTTCGGTGTGTGATGACGAAGGGCGCGCAGGAATTCGTGACGCCGCTCGCGGTCGGCGCACTGTCGGCCGATCACGTCTTCACCGGGCTTTTCGACCGGCAGGCCGAGCACGATGTCGGCCATATCCGCCTGTCGCGCGAGGCCGATCTGGTCGTCGTCGCGCCCGCCACCGCCGACCTGATGGCGAAGATGGCGCATGGACTGGCGGACGATCTCGCCTCGACCGTGCTTCTCGCGACCAACAAGCCGGTGCTTGTCGCGCCGGCGATGAACCCGGCGATGTGGAGCCATGCCGCGACGCGACGCAACCGGGCGGCGCTCGCTGCGGACGGCGTAAGCTTTGTCGGTCCCGCCCGCGGCGAGATGGCGGAAAGCAACGAGGCGGGCGAAGGGCGGATGGCCGAGCCGCTGGAAATCGTCGCCGCCATCGAGACATTGCTGCGCGTTGCGGACAAGCCGCTGGCCGGCAAGCGCGTCATCGTCACGTCGGGTCCGACGCATGAGCCGATCGACCCGGTGCGCTACATCGCCAACCGTTCGTCGGGCAAGCAGGGCCACGCGATCGCCGCGGCGCTGGCGAAGCTCGGCGCGGACGTGCGGCTCGTCTCCGGTCCCGTCTCGGTTGCCGACCCGGCCGGCGTGGCCACTGTCCATGTCGAGACGGCGCGGCAGATGAAGGCGGCGGTCGAAGCCGCGCTGCCGGTCGACGCCGCGATCTTCGTCGCAGCCGTCGCCGACTGGAGGCCGGAGTCCGAAAACGGCGAGAAGATCAAGAAGGTGGCCGGTTCGGGTGCGCCGAGCCTTTCCATGATCGAGAACCCTGACATTCTCGCGACGATCGGCCACCATGCCGAGCGCCCGAAGCTCGTCATCGGCTTCGCCGCCGAGACCGAAAAACTGCTGGACCATGCGACAGCCAAGCTCGACCGCAAGGGCGCGGATTTGATCGTCGCCAACGACGTCTCGGCCGCCGGCGCGACGTCGGCCGGCGCAATCATGGGCGGCACGAACAATCGCGTGACCATCGTTTCGCGCGCGGGCAACGAGGCTTGGCCCGAAATGAGCAAGGACGAAGTCGCCGGGAAACTCGCCCGTCTCGTCGCCGAGCGGCTGCGCGATTAAGCGAATGGAAAAACGGCGCGACAGCCAGGCATTGAAGGCGCTTCTGGGCGTGCGCCAGCTCGTGCTCGGCGGCTCGGTCCAGCCCGGCCAGCGCCTCTCCGAAATCGGCTTGTCCGAACAGCTCGAAATCTCGCGCACGCCGCTGCGCGCAGCACTTGCCCGGCTGGAGCAGGAAGGGCTGCTGGAGCCCCTGCCCTCGGGCGGCTACACCGTTCGCGCCTTCACGCTTGCCGACGTGATCGACGCAATCGAACTGCGCGGTGTTCTGGAAGGAACGGCGGCGCGGCTTGCCGCCGAGCGCGGCGTTGCGCCCGAACGGCTGAAGGCGATCCGCGACCTCGTCGACGAACTCGACACCTGCTTTCGCGAGCGGCCCGAAGACATGCTCTTCGACCTCTATGTCGAGCTCAACACCGAGTTCCATGCCATGCTCGCCGGTCTTGCCGGCAGCGAGACGATGCGGCGCGAGGTGGAGCGGGCGATGCACCTGCCCTTCGCCTCGCCCAGCGCCTTCCTCGAGAACCAGGCGGACGTCCTCGCCTTTCGCCGCTCGCTGACCCATGCGCAGCGCCAGCACCGCGACATCGTCGAGGCGATCGCGATGCGCGAGGGCGCGCGGGCCGAGGCGCTCGGCCGCGAACATGCGCGGCTTGCCCGCAAGAATCTCGACTTCGTTGTCGGCGAGGCGCCGAATCTGATCGGGCGCGTACCGGGGCTGTCGCTGATCGCGACTTGAGTTTTGTATACAGAAATTGATCATTTGTCACGCCGAAGGCGCGCATTCGGCTTGACTTCGGCCATCTTGACGCCATTCTGTATCCAACGATGCGCGCTGCCGGCTCTCACGCCCGCTGGCGACGTGCCGCGCAATCATTCAATCCACCGGGAGGAAACTCATGAGCAATCTCGAACAGAAGCTGAAGTCTGCCGGCAGCACGGTCGACATGCTGCGCAATTCAAAAATCGGTGCCTATGTCTATCCGGTCGTCGCGCCCGAATTCACCAACTGGCGCGACGAGCAGCGCGCCTGGCGCGAAAGCGCCGTGCTGTTCGACCAGTCGCACCACATGGCCGAACTGAAGGTCGAGGGGCCGGACGCCGAAAAGCTCCTCTCCTACCTCGCGATCAACTCGTTCAAGAATTTCACGCCCGGCAAGGCCAAGCATTTCGTGCCGGTGACGCCGGAAGGCTACGTCATCGGCGACGTCATCATGTTCCGCGAGAGCGAGACCGAGTTCAATCTCGTCGGCCGCGCGCCGAGCGTGAGCTGGGTGCAGTACCATGCCGAGACCGGCGATTACGACGTCAAGCTGACCGAGGACCCGCGCTCGCCGTCGCGCCCGCAGGGCAAGCCCGTCCTGCGCCGCCACTACCGCTTCCAGGTGCAGGGACCGAACGCACCGGCCATCCTCGAAAAGCTGAACGGCGGACCGGTGCCGGAGATCAAGTTCTTCAACATGGACTGGATCAACGTCGCCGGAAAGAAGGTGCGCGCGCTGCGTCACGGCATGGCGGGCGTTCCCGGTCTCGAACTCTACGGCCCATATGAGGATTACGACCTCATCCGCGACGCGATCCTTGCGGCCGGCGAAGAGCACGGTCTCGTCGCGGTCGGCAGCCGCGCATACGCGACGAACACGCTCGAATCGGGCTGGATCCCCTCGCCATTGCCGGCGATCTATACCGGCGAGAGCATGAAGGGCTATCGCGAGTGGCTGTCGGACAAAAGCTACGAGGCGACCGGCGCCATCGGCGGCTCCTACGTCTCCGACGACATCGAGGACTACTATTTGACTCCGTGGGATCTCGGCTACGGCATCTACGTCAAGTTCGACCATGACTTCATCGGCCGCGAGGCGCTGGAGAAGATGGCCGACGCCCCGCATCGCCGGAAGGTCACCTTCGAGTGGAACCCGGACGACGTGATCGCCGCCTTCGCGACCATGTTCCAGGAGGGGCAGAACGCCAAATTCATGGATTTGCCGCTGTCGAACTACGCCTCGTCGAGCTACGACCGGATCATGAAAGACGGCAAGATGGTCGGCCTGTCGATGTTTGCCGGCTACAGCTACAACGAGCGCCGGATGCTCTCGCTCGGAACGGTCGATCCCGACATCAAGGAAGGCGACGTGCTGACGCTCGTCTGGGGCGAGCCGGATGGCGGCTCGGGCAAGACCACGGTCGAGCCGTCGAAGCAGATCGAGATTCGCGTGCGCGTGTCGGCAGTTCCCTATTCGCGCGACGCGCGGGAAAGCTACGTAGATAGCTGGCGGACCCGCAAATCGGCAGCCTGATAAAGGCGAGGAATCAAGAAAGGCCGGGAGCGATCCCGGCCTTTCTGGTTGCGCAGCGGCCTTTCATGCCTGCGGCTGCTTCGTCTTGCGCAGATAGGGCAAAACGGTCTCGTAGTCGCCGAAGCGGGCCTTGGCGTCCTCGTTGGAGACGGCGGCGGTGATGATGACGTCCTCGCCCTGCTTCCAGTTGGCCGGTGTCGCGACCTGGTGTTTTGCGGTCAATTGCATGGAGTCGATCGCGCGCAGGATCTCGTCGAAATTGCGCCCCGTCGTCATCGGGTAGGTCAAGATCAACTTGATCTTCTTGTCCGGGCCAATGACGTAGACCGAGCGCACGGTCGCGTTGTCGGCGGGCGTGCGCCCTTCCGACGACGAGCCGGCATCGTCGGGCAGCATGTCGTAGAGCTTGGCGACCTTCAGATCCTTGTCGCCGATCAGCGGATAATCGACCGAATGGCCGGTTACGAGCTTGATGTCTTCCTTCCATTTCGCATGGTCGGCGACCGGATCGACCGAAATTCCGATGATCTTGACGCCGCGCTTTTCGAATTCGGGCGCGATGCCGGCCATGGTGCCCAGTTCCGTCGTGCAGACCGGCGTGAAGTTCTTGGGGTGCGAGAAGAGAACGGCCCAGCCATCGCCGATCCACTCGTGGAAGTTGATCTGGCCCTTGGTGGTGTCGGCGGTGAAGTCGGGCGCGGTCTGGTTGATGCGCAGGCTCATGATCGTCTCTCCCTTCGCAAATTGTCGGTCAAAGCCATATGGCGTTGGCGACATCCTAGCGCAAGCGGGCGCTCAAGCGAGGAAAATCAAGCTGCGTATCGTGTGCGGAACGCGTTCGGCGTGTCCGCTTTGCTCATTGCAGAGAATATCTTTTCAGGCGCTGTGTCTTGCCCGCATGTCGGCAAGCTTGGCAAAGGCCGCAGTCATGTCGCCGGGCCGACCTAGGAAATAACCCTGGCCCGTCGAAATTCCCAGGACCCCCAGCGTGCGCAGTTCGGCCTCGGTTTCGATCCCTTCGGCGACGATGGAGGCGCCGATCTCGCGGGCGAAGTAGATCAGCGCCGAGGCGAGCGCGCGCCGGGCCATGTCGGTGTCGACCGCCCTTGTCAGCGCCATGTCGAGCTTGATGATGTCAGGGTGCAACTGAACGATGTGGCGCAGACTGGAAAAGCCGGCTCCCGCATCGTCGATCGCGATCCGCGCGCCCTTTTTGCGCAGCAGTTCGAGCCTGGTTCTGAGACCTTCATAATCGTCGACCGGCGCGTGCTCGGTGATCTCGAACACGATCGACGTCAGATCCCGCCCATCGACGAGATCGAACAGGCGCGGATCGCAGAATGTGAGCGGCGACGCGTTGATCGAAATATAGAGCCCGGATGGGAACCGTTCCGCTTCGTCGATCGCCTGGGCAATCACGGCAAGTTCCAGTTCCGTGCCGAGACCCGCTTCGGCCGCGTCTGCGAACCAGAAATTCGGCGCGCGGTAAGGTTCCGCCCTGAAGCGGCACAGGCTTTCAAAACCCTTCACGGTGCCATTGCGGAAATCGACAATGGGCTGAAACGCGAGGTGGAAGTCGCCCTGCGCGATCATCGCCTCCACGCTCGCGCGCTTTTCCTCCAGGCAGCGCGCCTCCAGGACGTCGCGGCCGATCTGCCGGGCTGCCATGTCGGCGAACAGGCGCATGACGTTGAGATCGCGCGCGGTCAATGACGGATTGGCGTGCGGGCTCAGGCAGCAGAACATGCCGTAAGGCTCTCCGTCCGGCAGAAGAATGGGAATCGAAATATGGGCGCCGATCGGCACGGCCTGCGTGATCGGCATCGTTTGGCAAATCGGTTCGGCGGCCGTATCTGGGATCAGTTCGGGCAGCCGTCCTTCGAGAATGTGCCTGCAATAGACCTCGTCCAGCGAGCGGACGTCGCCCGGCTTGACCAGTTGCTCCAGCCCAGGCGCATCGACGACGCGGAAGACGGAATCGTTTCCGACGAACTCCGAGAGATAGGCAACTTCCATACCCAGATGCGTGCGCACGGCTTCGAGCGCCTTCTGGATGATTTCGTTGCCGGCGGCGTTGTGATCGGCCATGTTGCGCATGGCCTCGTCGAGAATCTTCATGTCCGTGCCCCCCGCTTGCAACGGGATGCATCTTGACTGTCAATTGTTAATAGACGGTCAGCATTGACGTTCAGGCAGCTTGGTCGCGCACCTGATAATCCTTGATCGACGCGAATGTGACCTGTTTCCAGCGCTCGGCCTCGTAGTTCAAACCGAAACCGTGCTGGGCGAGGAAGACCGGGTCGCCGTCGAGGTCGCGGGCGATGTCGCCCTTATGCGCATCGATGAAGCGTTGAAGTTCCGTCTTCTCGGCCGTGATCCACCGGCAGACGGAAAAGCGCGCGATCTCGAAATCGACCGGCAGGGAATATTCCACCGAAAGCCGTTCCTTGAGCACGTCCAGTTGGAGCGCGCCGACGACGCCGACGATGGCAGGCGAGCCGTCTTCCGGCAGGAAGAGTTGGACGACGCCTTCCTCGGCCATCTGCTGTAGCGCTTCCTTCAGTTTCTTCGCTTTCATCGGATCGCCGAGGCGCACGCGGCGCAGGATTTCCGGTGCGAAGTTCGGCACGCCCCGAAACAGGATTTCCTCGCCCTCGGTCAGCGTGTCGCCGATGCGCAGCGTGCCGTGGTTCGGGATGCCGACCACGTCGCCGGCATAGGCTTCGTCGGCGGTGATGCGGCTCTTGGCGAAGAAGAATTGCGGCGCCGACAGGCTCATCGGCTTGCCGGTGCGCACGAGCTTGGCCTTCATGCCGCGCTGGAGCGTGCCCGAACACACGCGCACAAAGGCGATGCGATCGCGGTGGTTCGGGTCCATATTCGCCTGGATCTTGAAGACGAAGGAGGTCATCTTCTCTTCCGTCGCCTCGACCATGCGGCTGTCGGCGTCCTGCGCGCGCGGCGGCGGCGCGAACTCGCCCAAGGCTTCGATCAGATCCCGGACGCCGAAATTGCGCAGGGCCGAGCCGAAGAAAACCGGCGTCATGTGGCCTTCGCGGAATGCGTCGATGTCAAAGGGGCGGCAGGCTTCGCGCGCGAGTTCCAGTTCCTCGATGAAGGTCTCGCGCTCGTTTTCGGGCAGAAGGCCCGCGACGCGGTTGGAATCCGGCCCGTTGACCTTCGTGCGTTCCTGTTCCTCGTCGCCGCGCCTGACGGCGTTCTGCGCCAGATGGTAGGTGCCCGAAAAGGAGCGCCCCTGGCCGATCGGCCAGGTGATCGGCGCGGTGTCGAGGGCCAGTTTCTCCTCGATCTCGTCGAGGATTTCGAAGGTGTTGCGCGCCTCGCGGTCCATCTTGTTGACGAAGGTGACGATGGGAATGTCGCGCAGGCGGCAGACCTCGAACAGCTTCAGTGTGCGCGGCTCGATGCCCTTGGCCGCGTCGATGACCATGACGGCGGAATCGACGGCGGACAGCGTGCGATAGGTGTCGTCGGCGAAGTCCTCGTGACCCGGCGTATCGAGCAGGTTGAAGACGTTGTCGCCATATTCGAACGTCATCACCGAGGTGACGACCGAAATGCCGCGTTCACGCTCGATCTTCATCCAGTCCGATCGGGTCTGGATCTTGTCCTTCTTGGCCTTGACCTCGCCGGCAAGCTGGATCGCGCCGCCGAACAGCAGCAGTTTCTCGGTCAGCGTCGTCTTGCCTGCGTCGGGGTGCGCGATGATCGCAAAGGTGCGGCGGCGGGCCACCGCCTCTTCGATTTTCTCGGCCATGTCAGGAATCCTGTTCGTTGCCGGGGCTTCTAACAAAGGCCGGCCCCGAGCGCTAGCCCATCGCCTCGGCGACGTCCTTCGCCTGCGGGATCGACGGTTGGGCGCCGGGCTTCAGGCAGGCGAGCGAGCCGGCGACGGCGGCGCGGCGCAGCGCGTCCTCCAGGTTCATGCCCTCCGCCAGCGAGGCGGCGAGATAGCCACAGAACGTGTCGCCCGCGCCGACCGTGTCGACCGGCTCGATCTTCAGCCCCTGAGCTTCCAGCATCCCACCCTGGACGGCCGCCACGACGCCGGCCGCGCCGAGCGTGACGACGATGGTCGCGCCGGTCCTGTCTGCGAGTTCCCGCATGGCGGCGCGGCGGTCGTCACGGGCGATACCCTTGAGATCGGCATAGGCGTCGAATTCGGTTTCGTTGGCGACGACATAGTCGGCGAGTTGCAGGAACTCGGCCGCCTCGGGCCGGAACGGTGCGGTGTTGAGGATCGAGGTCGCGCCGACGCGCTTGGCTTCTTCGAGCGCGGCCTTGACGGTTCGCATCGGGATTTCGTGCTGGAGAAGCAGCCAGTCGCCTTTTTCCAGATGCACGTTCTTGATGTCGCCGGGAACGAGCGAGCCATTCGCACCGGGAACCACGGCAATCATGTTCTCCCCGTCCTTGGCCACGATGATCGTCGCGGTACCGGTGGTGGAATGAGATTCCCGCACGCCCGAGAGATCGACCAGCCCCTCGCGCAGACAGGCCAGCGCCTCGTCGGCAAAGGCATCCTGCCCGACCGAGCCGACCATGCGAACTTCGCCGCCGGCGCGCTTGACGGCCAGCGCCTGGTTGGCGCCCTTGCCGCCGGGCGAGGTCTTGAAGCCGTCGCCGGGCACCGTCTCGCCGGGGCGCGGCAACTGCCCGACATTGGCAACGAGGTCGAGATTGATCGAGCCGATCACCGTGATCATGGAATTCGAGGCCTCCGCAATGTCCCTTCGCGAAACGCCTCTAGTCGATTTTCGCTGCAAGGGGCAGCAAAATCGTCATTCTTGATGGCGCATCGGAGTGGTCCGAAAACCGGGGACCACTTTTCGGTCCGATGCTTAGCTCAAGACGTGACCTGCCTCCCAGCCGAGGATCGCGCGCTTGCGCGTCAGGCCCCAATGATAGCCGGTCAGCGCGCCGGACTTGCCGAGCGCGCGGTGACACGGCACCACGAAGGACACCGGGTTCGCTCCGATCGCCGCGCCCACCGCGCGGCTCGCCTTCGGCGCACCGATCTCGCCGGCAATGGCCGAATATGTCTTTGCCTTGTGCATCGGGATCTTCAACAGTGCCTGCCAGACGCGGACCTGGAAATCTGTGCCGATCAGGACGACGCGCAGCGGTTCCTCCGCGCGCCAGCGGGCCGGATCGAAGACGCGGGCGGCATAGGGCGCGGTCGCGCTCATATCCTCTACATAGGCAGCATTCGGCCAGCGGCTCGACATGTCGGCGAAAGCTTCGCGCTCGCCGCCGGCATCGTTGAAGGAAAGGCCGGCAAGGCCGCGGTCAGTGACCATCACCAGCGCGACGCCGAAGGGCGAGAGGTGCCAGCCGTAGCGGATCGTCAGCCCCGCGCCGCGCGTCTTGTAGTCGCCCGGCGACATCGCCTCGTGGGTGACGAAGAGATCGTGCAGGCGGCCCGGGCCGGACATGCCGACCTCCATCGAAGCTTCGAGCAGTGGCAGGCCCTCGTCGAGCAGGCGACGGGCGTGATTGAGCGTCACCGCCTGCAAAAATGCCTTCGGCGACAGGCCGGCCCACCGGGTAAAGAGCTTTTGCAGCCCGATCGGCGTCTCGCCGACCTCGGCCGCCAGTTCGTCGAGCGAGGGCTGGTCGCGGAAATCGAGGCTGATCTTCTCGATCACGCGGCGGACGATCTCGTAGTCCGAGCCTTCCGGCGTGATGTCCTTTTGAAGCACGGCGCTGTGGGCGTTCATGGCAATCATCTCCTAATGCCGCGAATATCGCGCGGCGCGGAGCCGGCCGCCACCCGATTCTTGATCACCGCATCTTCGCCGTTGCCAGCGCCTGGCCGAAAGCGGCAGCGAAGCTCTCGCGGTCGTCGGGGTTGAGGAACGAGCCGATCGCCACGCGTCGCCCCTCGCCTTCCACCGCCATGTCCGTGATGCCGATCTCGTCGTGGCGGGCGATGCGGAATTTGGTCCAGAACGGGTTGAAGGCGTGCCTTTCCTCGCGGCCGGACGGCGCGATCTTGCGGATGTCGAGACGGGTGCGCGTGACCGCCACTTCCTCGCGGGCACGGCCGGAGCGGTAGCTGGTGCGAAAGGCGAGATAGATCAGCAGGACGTCGAGGCCGAAGAAGCCGAAGACGGGCCAAGCTCCCATCGACAGGAACATTCCGCCCATGCCGATCCATATGGCGACGAACACGCCCATCAGGACGAAGAACCCCGTGCGCCCGAGCGAACGGTGCGGCGTCAGGAGGGCCTTGAAGATCGGCCTGTCTTCGGCATTTGTGTCAGCCATTGCTCAAATCTATAGAAACGGCATGGAAAAGCCCAAGACGAAAAACGCCCCAGACAGTGCCGCACGTTCAAATCTGCGCGACGCACTGAAACGCAAGCCGAAGACGCCTGCCCGGCGCACGCGCTACACGCAGGCCGAAATTTCCGAGATTTTCCGGCGCTTTCATATCCAGCGGCCCGAACCGGAGGGCGAACTGGAGCACGTCAATGCGTTCACGCTGCTCGTTGCCGTCGTCCTTTCCGCGCAAGCGACGGATGCCGGAGTCAACAAGGCGACGCGGGCGCTGTTCGCCGCCGCCGACACGCCGAAAAAGATGCTGGCGCTCGGCGAGGACAAGGTCGGCGGTCACATCAGGACGATCGGGCTGTGGCGCAACAAGGCGAAGAACGTCATCGCTCTTTCGCAAGCCCTGATCCGCGATCATGGCGGAGAGGTGCCGGGCAACCGCGACGCGCTAGTCAAGTTGCCGGGCGTCGGGCGAAAGACGGCAAATGTCGTCCTCAACATGGCCTTCGGCCAGCCGACCATGGCGGTCGACACGCATATCCTGCGCATCGGAAACCGGATCGGGCTTGCGCCGGGCAAGACGCCGGACGCGGTGGAGGACATTCTCGTCCGCATCATCCCGGAAGACTACATGCGTCACGCCCATCACTGGCTGATCCTGCACGGGCGCTATGTGTGCAAGGCGCGCAAGCCCGACTGCCCGGCCTGCGTCATCGCGGATATCTGCAAGGCGGCGGAGAAGACCACGTCCGTGCCTGCACCGCTCGTTCCGATCGAGCCTCTGGAAGAGGCGCCGTCTGATCAGTTCGAACTGTAGAGCTTCCAGCCCTTGGTAAACTTGCCGTCCTTCAGGTCGGAATGGGTGGTGACGCGGTTGCGGCCGCCATTCTTCGAGGCGTAGAGCGCGCGGTCGGCCTTGCGGTAGAGTTCGTCCGGCCCCTTCGCCTCGGAGGCCATGCAGACACCGAAGGAGACGGTGATCGGCCCGTAGTCGGTTCCCGTCTTGGCGTTGACGAAAGGTGTCTGCTCGACCGTGGCGCGGATTTCCTCGGCGAGGTCCATCACGGCCTTTTCGCTCATGCCGGTCACGATGACCCCGAATTCCTCGCCGCCGGTGCGCGCTGCCGTCACGTTGGTCGACATCGAGGCCTTGAACACCGAGGCGACGATCTGGAGGATGCGGTCGCCGATCGGATGGCCGTATTTGTCGTTGACCGGCTTGAACCGGTCGATGTCGGCCAGGACGAGCGCGCCGAACATCGCCTCCCGGCGGTCGACGTAAATCTCCTGCATCGCGCGGTCGAAGGCGCGCCGGTTGGCCAGTCCGGTCAGCGCGTCGGTCTCGGAAAGCTTCTTGTATTCCTCGAGTTCCGCCTTTACCGCCTCCAGCTCGCTGGACTTGTCCTGCATCGTCGAGGCGACCCGGCGGGTACTGTCGAGCGCCGTCTCCGTCGCGCTCGACATGACATTGACGACCTTTTGCAGAAAGTCTTGGGATACCGTGCTGCGCGCCCGCAGTCCCTGGGAAGTGGCGTCGAGAATCTCGCCATATTTCTCGCGCGACGACCGCTCGCTCCGGATCAGCAGCAGAATTTCATCCAGCTTGAGGCTCATCGAGGCGTGCGCCGTCTCGATCATCCTGTCACCGCGCCCGCGGCCGAGGCAGCGCTCGGCCATGCGGTCGAACGCATCTTGGCCGGGTGTCTGGCCGATCGCGGCAATCGCTTCCACCAGAGCCGGATTCGTGCCGCTCAACGCCTCGTAGATCACTTCATAATTGCGAGGGATCGCTTCCAAATGCATCTGGCGCAGACGTGCGAGCACGTTTGCACCAATATCGGCCGCAAGCGGCTCGGGCATTTCCGAAAGCTGCATTCGCACCTGACCCCCAAATGCCACCTCCGCGCCAGGCGCGGACGGCGGGCGGACCTTAAGTCACGCCATTCGCTAGACTAACGTAACGTCATTGAACGGTCCGTTAATCGGCATGGAAGTCTGGCAAAGGACTATCGCCTTCTTGAAGACCCCGAAATCCCCGCCGCTTTTAGTGACAAACCTGTAGCCGAGGCAAGAGGATTTCTCACAACCGAGAGCCATACAGGGCCGGATTCGCCGCGATGGCCGGTTCGCCATCGGCTTGAAGTCGCTGGACAAAATTCGATTTCAGCCGTTTCGGTGTCCGTTCGAGCAACCGCCGGCCGGCTTTGACCGTCGAAAGCGCCAGCGCGGCTTTCCTTTTGGCGACAATCCCGCGAAGAAGCCTGACGCGGGAGGGCTTCAGATCAAGTTCGCGTGAACGGAGCAGAACAGCGAGCGCGGCCAGATCATTGTGCTCGCCGAGGCTCTCGCCCAAAACCTCGAGACGCGCCCGTCTCGTCTTCACGCGTTTCGGCCAAAAATCGCGCAAGAGGCCGAGTTGCGTCCAATGAGCTTTGACCGTCTTGCGCAGGTCGTGGAAATCCTCGTTCTCCGCGCGGCCGCTGGCACGTTCCAGCGCCCGCATTGCCCGGGCGAGATTGTCGCGGACGCCATCGGCGAGGATTGAAGCAGCGGCTTCAGGTTCGCCCGGCAGGCGCCAGCGATCCACTTCGCGCCGGATTTGCGCTGCGTGTTGCAAGCCTTGCTCGATCAATGTGTCCAGCGCGCCGTCTTCGATGACGCGTCGGTCGCGGCGTTCTTCCAGCAGAACCTTGAGCAAACCCAACGCTTTGGCCCGATCAGGATACGTCAGGCGCAGGCGCTCGACAGCCTCGACCAACGCCGCGGCGTCGCGGGCATGAGCGAGCGAACGCGCAAGGTCACGCAGGCGGGCATTCTCGGCGGCGTAGAATTCGGTGTCGGCGAAGCGCAGGAGTTTCAAAAGCGCCCGCGCCTTCTTGATCGATTTGCGCGCCTCGTGAAGCCCCGCGTCACGGTTTTCACGGGCAAGAGATAGACCGTTGGCGATCGCGTCGAGGTCAGCAGTGAAGAGCCGGCGGGCTTCCGCCGCAAGGAGCCGGTGAGGGGCGATCCGGCGCTCGCTCATCCGCGATTTTCCGGCAGGCCGTCACGCACGAGAACGGCGTTGTAGTAGCGCGGATCGTCCGTCACCTCGCGCCCGATCCAGTCCGGCAGGACACCGTCATGGACGAACTGTTCGGTTTCCAGTTCGGCGATCACGAGCCCTTCCAGCCGGCCATGGAAGACATCGACCTCGAAGATCAAGCCCTGCCACGGGACGATATGGCGGTCCTTGTCGATCAAGCCGGCGGAATGGGCGAGAATGGCTTCGGCATCGGCGCGCGGAAGGGGATATTCGAACTCATGCCGCGCGGGTCCGGCAGTTCCGAATTTGAGGGTCAGCCATGCGTCCGCATCAGATATGCGCACGCGCACCGACCTGTCGGGCGCGACGGCGACATATCCCTGCCGCAACGCCTTCACCGAAACCGACCGGCTGCGCCAGGCATCCGAACTGAGCAGGAATTTCCGTTCGATCTCGATCGCCATGGAGCTTCATATGAAACCTGCCGGCATCAAGGCAAGAGCGGCCCGGCTTCGCCGTGAAGCCGGGCCGCAAAATTCCGCTCCCCGCTATCCCGCTGCCGCCCGGGGCGAGGGAGAAGGGTCATCTGCCGTCAGGCGAGCGTCGGACGTTTCCGTCCCGCTCCGGCAGCACCGCAACGGCCCAAGCTCCCTGCGCGGGATACCGGCGCGGCGAATGGGTTGCTGCCCGAGTCTGTGCCTATTCGGCCGCTGCGAGGTTGACGCCGCCGCTTTCGGCAAGAGCCGTCAGCTTGCGGTCGGTGTCTTTTTCCTCGTCGAGCGTCTGCTTCAGGAGGGCGGCGCAGTCGCTTCGACCCAGCTTGTCGGCCCATGCAATGAGCGTCCCGTAGCGGGTCATTTCGTAATGCTCGACGGCCTGCGCGGCCGCGATGAGCGCTGCGTCCAGAACCTGCTTGTCCTCGACCTCCCCGGCGATCTCGTCGGCTTCCTTCAGAATGCCGTCGATGGCGGGACAGTTGACGCCCTTGGCCTCGGTTCCATGAAGTTCGAATACGCGCTCGAGCCGCGCAACATGTCCCTCGCTTTCGCGCAGATGCGTCTCGAAGCCCTTGCGCAGTTCGACACTGGTCGCCTTGTCGATCATGCTCGGCAGATTTTTCACGATCTGCTTTTCGGCATAGTAGATGTCACGAAGCGTATGGACGAAGAGATCGTCCATCGTCTTGATGTCCTTTGAAAAGAAACCCATCGTCGGACCTTTCTCGTTTCCAGAGAATGATGGCGGGATTGCCCTTGCCTGATGGGTTCCGAACGTCGGTTTCCAGGTCATGTTCCCGTGAGAGGTCGAACGTGATCGAATGTTTCACCCCCCATTGAAACCGTGACATTTTCGCAACAGAGGAAGCAGACTGGAATTGTGGCGCAAATGCGCCACCAAACCCGCGCATTTCCGCCATTCTTCAGGGCAGAATTGCCGCATGGATTAATTTTCGATTCATCGGAAATTCATCTGATTTCGCTATTTTGACGCCATTCGGAAGGGACAACCGACTGGTCAGGGATTTTGGGTCATGCGTATCTGGGCTCGTCTTCACAATCTGCCGCGCGCGCTGCGCGAGTTCTTGCTGCCGACCTATCGGCCCGAGCGCCATTACATGCGCGGCCCCGGCCCCGCCTGCGCTCGGCGTGGCGCCAGCGCTGTAATGCGCTAAGTGCGGGTGGCGATTGCCGCCGCTGCACCGACCATGACGCCGGCGGCAGTCCGGTTCAACCGCCTCAAGGCGCTCGGCGCCGACAGCAGTCCCCGAGCACGCGCGGCAAGCGCCACATAGGGCAGAAGCACGGCCATCAGGATCGCGAAGGTCAGTCCGGCGAGCACCAGGAAGTCGCCACCCGAAACCGTATGCAAATCGAGAATGGTCGGCAGCAGGGCCAGGTAGAAGACCATCACCTTCGGATTGCCGAGCGTCACCACAAGGCCGCTCAGAAACGAGGCGAGGAAGCCATCCGCCTTTCTTGCCTCGACACGCTCGGCCGCCAGGTCTGCATTCCACAGCTTGAACGCCAGATAGAGCAGATAGGCGACGCCTGCATATTTGACGATCAGGAAGGCGGTGCCGAAGGTCTGCGCGATGAAGGCGAGGCCCAATACCGCAGCCGCCAGATAGACGATGTCGCCGACTGCCAACCCCATCGCCATAGGAACGGTGGAGCGGATGCCCGAGCCGAGCGCACGCGCGACGAGCGCGATGACGCCAGGGCCGGGGATGGCTGCCGCTATGGCGAGAGCGGCGCTGTAGGCGAGGAAACCTGCAAGTGTCATGGGGGCTGCCATCCGGTGAAACCGGCGCTATATCGCATGGCAGGTCCGGCACGAAAATAGCCCGCAAGAAAGAAGCGGCGCGGCAGCCGTGAAGGCGCCAGCGCCGCTTGCCCGGCCGCGAGACTGATCCGCTACTCGGCGGCCGAACGCTGTGCCGGACCACCTTCCACGGCCTCGATGATGGCCGTGCAGAAGGCGTCCAGATCTCCGGGATTTCGCGCCGTGATCAGATTGCCGTCGCGAACCGTGGTTAAATCCTCCCACTGCGCTCCTGCATTGATCATGTCGGTCCTGATCGACTTGTAGGAGGTCGCCCTGCGACCGTTGACGAGGCCGGCCTCGATCAGAAGCCAGGGTGCATGGCAGATCGCCGCGAGAGGCTTGCGGGTCGCGGCAAACGACTTGACGAAGGCGACGGCCTTTTCCTCGACGCGCAAGAGGTCGGGATTGATCTGCCCGCCCGGCAGGACGAACGCGTCGTAATCGGCAACGGAAACATCGGCCAGCACCTTGTCGACCGCGACGGCCCTGCCCCAGTCGTCCTTGTCCCAGCCGGTGATCTCGCCTGCTTCGAGCGAGACGATTTCGACCGTCGCGCCGGCTTCCTTCAACGTCTCCAGCGGAACCTCGAGTTCCGACTGCTCGAAACCGTCGGTGGTGAGGATCATGATCCTGGACTGACCGATTGACGGCATTGCACGTCTCCTTTAGTGATGCGCAGCCCGAACGGGTGCTGCATTCAAACGTGGAGCGTCAGCTTTTGTTCACCATGTTCCGCAGCGAAACGACAAGAATCGGTTCAGGCGCCCGTCGAGCCGAAGCCGCCGGCGGCCCTGGCGGTCTCTCCCAGATGGGAGCGTTCCTCAAGCCGCGGCCGCACGACCGGCGCGACGACGAGTTGCGCGATGCGCATCCCGCGCGTGACTGTGAATTCCTCGTCGCCCAGATTGATCAGCAGGATTTTGACCTCGCCGCGATAGTCGCTGTCGATGGTGCCGGGCGTGTTGAGGCAGGTGATGCCGTGCTTCAGCGCCAGCCCGGAGCGCGGACGCACCTGCACCTCGTAGCCGGCCGGAATCTCCATGACGAAACCGGTCGGCACCAGCACGCGGCGGCCCGGCAGGACCACCATTTCGCGATCGGCGGCGACGGCGGCGCGCACGTCCATGCCCGCCGCCTCCTCGCTCGCATAGGCGGGAAGATCGAGGCCCGCGCCGTGGGGCAGGCGCTGGAAACCGATGGTGGGAGTATTGGAATTGGTCATGACGGCTTCTATTCCCCGTCCCGCGCGGCGCGTCAATCGGCCAGTGCCGACATCAACGCATGAGAGGCGCAAGCATCATCGTCTCCTTGATCTCCTCCATGACGAAGGAGGCCGACACGTCCGACAGCGGCACTTTGGCGATCAGGCGCTGATAGAGGCGGTCGTAGCCCTTCACGTCGGGCACGCGGGCGCGCAGCACGTAGTCGAGATCGCCCGACATGCGATAGACGCCCTGAATTTCGGGGATCGACATCACCGCCTCGCGAAATTTCTTCAACCAGTCGGGCTCGTGATGCGAGGTGCGGATCAGGATGATGACCGACAGGCCGTAGCCGAGCTTTTCGGCATCCACGAGCGCGACCCGGCCGGTAATGATCCCCGCCGTCTCCATCAGCTTGACCCGCCGCCAGCAGGCATTGCGCGACAGATGCGTGGCGTTCGCCAATTCATCCATCGACATGGAGGCGTCCGTCTGGAGAACGGCGATGATGCGTCGGTCAATAACGTCGATTTCATAATCCATATTGGGATGATGTCCCAAGAAATGACTTCAGACAATGACAATTTGGGACAAATTCGTCCGCCAGACGTGCGATCATGCGGTCTGCAAATGGGGACCTGACATGACCACGCGCATCGCACGCATCTTCACCGACCATCCGTCGACCGTCGGCGAAACCTATTTCGGCCATATGGCATTCGCCGCCTGGTTCGCCTCGCGGCTCGGCATGGCCGCCGGCGCGGCGCTGATCCATGCGATATTCCCCTTCGCCTTCGAAACGACGGCGAGCCGCATCGTGCGCGAGCTCTACGAGCGGACATCGAAGCGCGCCGCTCCCCATTGAAGGGTTTGACTCCCGTGCGCCAGGCGTTATGCGTCCTCGCATCAGCCGCTTGAACGCTATCGGAGAGACAGACCATGCAGGGCGTGACCGTCGTCGACCACCCGCTTGTCCAGCACAAGCTCACCATCATGCGCGACAAGGCGACGTCGACCGCCAGCTTCCGGCGTCTCCTGCGCGAGATTTCGCTCCTTCTCTGCTACGAGGTGACGCGCGAACTCGAACTGACGACGCGCGAGATCGAAACGCCGATGCAGCCGATGACCGCGCCGACGCTCGAGGGCAAGAAGCTCGTCTTCGCCTCGGTCCTGCGGGCCGGCAACGGTCTTCTCGACGGGATGCTCGATCTCGTGCCGGCCGCCCGCGTCGCCCATGTCGGGCTCTACCGCGACCACGAGACGCTCGAAGCGGTCGAATATTTCTTCAAGGCCCCGAGCGACCTTGCCGACCGTCTCGTCATCGTCGTCGATCCGATGCTGGCCACCGCCAATTCCGCGATCATGGCCGTCGACAAGCTCAAGGAGCGCGGCGCGACCAATCTGCGGTTCCTATGCCTGCTGGCCGCACCGGAGGGGATCGCGCGCTTCACCAAGGCGCATCCGGACGTGCCGGTCGTCACCGCCTCGATCGACGAAAAGCTCAACGAGAAGGGCTATATCGTGCCCGGACTCGGCGATGCCGGCGATCGGATGTACGGCACGAAGTAGCCCGTTAACCGCAGCTTAAGCCTTTCGTCATGTCACGCGCGGCGTTAAGCGTGCGGGAGGCTTCCACCCGTTAATCTCCGGCCAGTCTCGTGCCGGAGTGATCCATGCTGCGCAATCTCATGTTCGTCGGAATGGCCGTCGTCGCGGTCGCGATCGGCGTTCCCGCCCTCCACAATGCCAATCCGGACCTTTTGCCGGGCGTTGCCGAGGCCGCACTGGGCAGGAACGCTGCGCGGGACATTCCCGAACTCGCCATGCTGGCGAGCCCGCCGGAGATGGCGACGGGACGGCGCGTGCGCCTCGAGCCGGATGCGCGCGGGCATTTCATCGGCGATTTCCGCGTGAACGGACGTGTCGTCAAGGCCATGATCGACACCGGCGCCAGCGTCGTCGCGATCAACCTTTCCACCGCGCGGCGGATCGGCCTCACCATCTCGCCGGCCGATTTCACGCAGAGCGTCAACACCGCCAACGGCACCATAACGGCCGCGCCGACGACGATCGCGCGGGTAGAGATCGGCGGCATCGTCGTGCGCGACGCCGAGGCCGTGGTGCTCGACGACAAGGCGTTGTCGGGGACGCTCATCGGCATGAGCTTTCTCAAGGGCTTGCGCCGCTTCCAGGTCGAGAACGGCAGGCTGCTGCTGGAGCAGTGATCAGGGCGCGATGCGCCGCAGGATCGAGTCGGGCATGTCCGGCCGCTCGCTCGACAGCCGGATCGAGCGGCGCAGGATGTCGGCCGCCTGTTCGGCCTCCGCTTCGCTGCGGGCGTGGACGAGACCGAGCACCGCCCCCTTCTCCACACCCTCGCCCGGCATGACGATCCGGGTGATGCCGACGGTCGGGTCGACTGCATCTTCCGCGCGTCGGCGGCCGCCACCCAGTTCAACGACGGCAAGGCCGATGTCGCGGGTGGCTATTTCCATGACGAAGCCGTCTGTTTCCGCGAGCACCGGGCGCTCTATGGCGGCTTTCGGCAAATAATCGTCCATCTTCTCGACGAAGTCGGCCGGGCCGCCCAGTTCCGCCACCATGCGGCCGAAGCGCTCGGCCGCTGCGCCGGACGCAAGTCCATCCTGCGCCCGCGCGGTCGCTTCCTGCGCCGTCGCGGCGATGCCCGACGACATCAGCATTTCGGCCGCAAGCGCCAGCGTGACGTCCTCAAGGCGCCCGTCACGATGCGCGCCAGTGAGGAAGTCGACGGCATTGCGCACCTCGACGGCATTGCCGGCGGCCGAGGCCAGCGGAGCGTTCATGTCGGTGATGAGGGCGGTGGTCGGCAGGCCGGCGCCATTTGCGACCGCGACGAGGCTCGTCGCGAGTTCGCTGGCCCTGTCCATGGAGGCCATGAAGGCGCCATTGCCGCATTTGACGTCGAGCACCAGCGATTTCAGCCCGGCCGCGAGTTTCTTCGACAGGATCGACGCGGTGATCAGGGCGACGCTTTCGACCGTCGCCGTGATGTCGCGGATCGCATAGAAACGCTTGTCGGCGGGCGCGAGATCCGCCGTCTGGCCGATGATCGCGCAGCCCGCCGCCTTGACCGTGCGGCGAAACAGCGCCTCGTCCGGCTGCGAGCGGTATCCGGGTATGGAATCCATCTTGTCGAGCGTGCCGCCGGTGTGGCCGAGGCCGCGCCCGGATATCATCGGGACGTAAGCGCCGCAGGCCGCGACGATAGGCGCCAGCATGAGCGAGACATTGTCGCCGACGCCGCCGGTCGAATGCTTGTCCGTTACCGGACCGGGCAGGTCCGACCAGTCGAGGACATGGCCGGAATCGCGCATGGCAAGCGTCAGCGCCACCGCCTCGTCGCGGGACATGCCGTTGAGATAGGTCGCCATGGCGAAGGCCGCGACCTGGCCTTCGGTAAAGGTATCCTGGGAGAGGCCGGCGACGAAGGCGGCTATTTCGGCAGGCGTCAGTGCGATGCCGTCGCGCTTCTTGCGAATGATTTCCTGGGGGAGCATCAGCCGTCCAGCGCCGCGTCCGCGAACATCGCCCTGAAGATCGCCGCCAGACGCTTGCCGCCCAAGGGCGCCATGTCCTTCGTCTCCTGATGCGACAACTCCCCGCCCGTCATGCCGGCGGCGAGGTTGGTGACCACGGAACAGGCGGCGACGCGCAGGCCCAGAAAGCGGGCCAGGATGACTTCGGGCACGGTGGACATGCCGACCGCGTCGGCGCCGAAAACGCGTGCCATGCGGATTTCGGCCGGCGTCTCGAAGGACGGGCCGGAAAACCACATATAGACGCCCTTGTGGAGTTCGGTGCCGGTGGCTTCCGCCGCGCGTTCGATCGCGGCGCGCAGGCCCTGATCGTAGGCTTCCGTCAGACCTACGAAGCGGCGGTCCGTCTGTTCGCCGAAAAGCGGATTGGTGCCGGAAAAATTGATGTGGTCGGTAATCATCATCACCGAGCCGGGCGGCATGTCCTCGCGCAGGGAACCGGCCGCATTGGTCAAAAGCAGCCTGTCGATGCCGATTCCGGCCAGCGCCTCCAGCGCGGGGCGCATGGCAGCGGCGTTGCCGTGCTCGTAATAATGCGCGCGACCGGCGAGCATCAGCACGGGCCGGCCCGACAAATCGCCGGCGACGATCTGGCCGGCATGGCCGGTTACGCCGCTATGTGGAAATCCCGGCAGATCGCCATAGGGGATGCGCACGGCGTTCTCGACCTCGTCGACGAGACCGCCAAGGCCGGAGCCGAGAACGAGCGCGATCTTCGGGACGCGACCTTCGAGGCGCTCGGTCAGGCGTGCGACGGCATCGGTCACTTCAGCGTGTCTCCCCGGAAGCCGAAAGGCAGGATTTCGGCCATGGTCACCGTCTCGACGATGCCGTTCTGGTCGCACATATGGAGCTTGGTGTCCGGATCGGCGAATTCGGCAAGGCGTTGGCGGCAGCCGCCGCAGGGCGTGATCCGGTCCATCTTTTCGGCGACGACGATGATTTCCGCAAGCTTGCCGCCACCCGCCATGACGTAGTGGCCGAGCGCCGTCGTCTCCGCGCACCAGCCTTCCGGGTAGGAGGCGATTTCGATGTTCGCGCCGGTGAAGACGCGGCCGTCGGTCGTCAGAAGCGCCACGCCGACCGGAAACTTCGAATAGGGCGCGTAAGCACGCCTCATCGCCTCGCGGGCGGCGGCAAAGAGGTCCTTCGACATCACCGCTCCTTCACATAAGGTACGCCGCCGGCGCGGGGCGGGATGGCCTTGCCGATGAAACCGGCGAGCAGGATGACGGTCAACACGTAGGGAAGTGCCTGCATGAACTGGGTCGGCACCGGCCCCACGATCGGCAGGGGCGAACCCTGGAGACGGATCGAAACGGCGTCGAGGAAGCCGAAGAGCAGGCAGGCGAACATCGCCGGCACCGGCCTCCACTTGGCGAAAATGAGGGCGGCGAGCGCGATATAGCCGCGTCCGGCCGTCATGTCCTTCACGAATCCGGCGCCGATTGCCATCGACAGATAGGCGCCGGCGAAGCCGCACAAGATGCCGGTGCAGATGACCGCGCGGTAGCGCAGCCATGTCACCGAGATGCCGGCCGTATCGACGGCGGCCGGGTTTTCGCCGACCGCGCGCAGGCGCAGGCCGAAGCGCGTGCGGAAGAGCACCCACCACGTAAAGGCGACGGTGAAGAATGCCAGATAGACGAGCATCGAGTGGCCCGAGATCAGCTCGTAATAGATGTAGCCGACGACCGGAACTTCGCGCAGTTCCGGCGCGAAAGGCAGATGGACGCCGGTGAAGCGCGTCTCGGCGGTGAGCGAGGGCGTGCGCCCGCCCTGCGCGAACCACGCCTGGCCGAGGATGACGGTGGTGCCGGCGGCGATGAAGTTGATCGCGACGCCCGAAACGATCTGGTTGCCGCGATTGGTGATCGAGGCAAAGCCGTGGACGAGCGCCAGCGCGACCGAGACCATGACGGCGAAGCAAAGCCCGATCCAGGCCGAGCCGTAGACGGCGGCGGCGGCCGCGCCGGCGAAGGCGGCGGCCAGCATCTTGCCCTCGAGGCCGATGTCGAACACGCCGGCACGTTCGGAATAGAGCCCGGCAAGGCAGGCGAACATCAGCGGGATCGACAGGCGGATGGTGGAATCCAGAAGCTGGATCAGGACGACGAAGGCTTGGTCCATCTCAGGCTCCCTTCTGGCCGGCGGCTTCGCCCGCGCCGGAGCGCGGCGAGATCGAGGCAAACAGCGCCTGCAAGGATGGCCGGAACATATGCTCCAGCGCACCGGCGAAAAGGATCACGAGACCCTGGATGATGATGATCATGTCGCGGCTGATCGAGGGCATCATGAAGGCGATTTCCGCGCCGCCCTGATAGAGAACGCCGAACAGGATCGCGGCCGGGATGATGCCGGCAGGATGCGAGCGGCCCATCAGCGCCACCGCGATGCCGACGAAGCCGGCGCCGGTCACGAAGTCGAGTTGGAGGCGGTTGGCGTCGCCCATCACGGGATTGAGCGCCATCATGCCGGCAAGCGCGCCGGAAATCAGCATGGTGACGAGCACGATCCGCGTCTCGCCGATGCCGGCATAGCGCGCCGCCTTCGGGCTGAAGCCCTGCGTGCGGATCTCGTAGCCGAGCTTGGTGCGCCAGATCAGGAGCCAGACGAGGAAGGAGGCGAGCAGCGCCAGCAGGAACGAGATGTTGAGCGGCGAGGAGCGAACCGACGCGCCGAACCAGTCGAAGACGAAGTTCAGCTTCGGCAATTGCCCGCCATCGAGGAAGGTGCGGGTCTGCGGCGACATCGAACCGGCGGGCTTCAGGACGGTCGTCAGGAGATAGACCATCAGGCTGGCGGCGATGAAGTTGAACATGATCGTCGTGATGACGATGTGCGAGCCGCGTTTGGCCTGGAGATAGGCGGGAATGAACGCCCAGAGCGCGCCGAGGCAGGCTGCGCCGAGGATCGCGAGCGGAAAATTGATCCACCAGGGCAGGATGCCGTCGAGCGACAGGCAGACGAGCGCGACGCCGAGCCCGCCGACATAGGCCTGCCCCTCACCGCCGATATTGAACAGCCCGCCATGGAAGGCGACTGCGACGGCAAGGCCGGTGAAGATGAAGCTCGTCGCGTAATAGAGCGTATAGGCGATGTTCTGTCCGCGCCCGAACGCCCCCTCGATCAGATAGGTGAACGCCTCGACCGGGCTTTCCCCAACCAGAAGCACCACCAGCCCCGCCACGCCGAAGGCGACGACCACATTGATCAGCGGGATCAGCCCGTAATCGGCCCAGCCGGGCAATTTCGCATAGGGTGCGCTCATTCGGCGGCCTGTCTTGCTTCTTGATGATCTTTAAGCGTTCGGGTCATGTCAGCAAGTGTCCAACTGGTCCGACCGTTGGCATTTCGTCCATAGATTACGGCCGCAGCAGCGCTCGGGCTTGAAAACAAAACGTCGCGCGAAAATACAAGGAAAGAGCATTCGACGTTGGGTTTGAGACTACCGTCTTCAATCAACTTATCTCGAAGGCTCGCGTATTGGTTTATAGCGAATTGTGGATTGATCTCCGCCAGCGAGCCTTTACGCACCAGAATTTCTCCATCGCGCTCAATAGCGCTCGCATGTAGCCCTTTCCTGCTCGATCGAAGTGTCAGCGGCACAATTTCGATTTTTGTGTCCACCTCGCGCATGATGTGAGTTCCCAGATGAGCGGGCGGCACAAAAGTATCCCGCAAAACGTCGAAACCGAGAACAGGCAGCACCAACCGCACCTGTTCGACAAAATACTCCATATCGGCAATATCCGATTCCGGCAGCACACCGATCGCAGGGTCATTTGCATTCAATACCGCAGCCCGGCCTGATGCGCGCGCTAGGTTGGACAGGCGATTTTCAAGGTAGCGTGAGTGAGCCTTGGTGAGATTAAGGTCCTTACTTGTAATGATACAAAATTTTTCGAAATCACGATCTTCGTTCTTGGAATGCTGCATTATGCGGCGTCCAACATTGTCGCTTTCACCGACGTATACTGGACGAGGGTCGCCAACCCGGACAATCTCTCCAAACAGCATGTAGACGCCCGTTTTCTGGGCCTCGGCACGTTGCAGAACTTCGGGAAGGCGCGCCCGAGGCGCCAACAATAGATGTCCCGTCCAGTTAACCACCTCGGCCGTGATCATGCCCGTGGCGGTGCCATCAACCAAAAAAAGCCGAACCGACCGGCCACTGGCGCTCATTCGGCGGCCTCCCTGCCGTCGATGCCGGCCATCAGGAGGCCGAGTTCGCCTTCCGACGCTTCGCCGGAGCGCTCGCCGACGACCTTGCCGTCGAACATCACCAGTATCCGGTCGGAGAGCGAGCGGATTTCGTCGAGCTCGACCGAGACGAGCAGGACCGCGCGGCCCTGGTCGCGCATGTCGATCAGCCGCCTGTGGATGAACTCGATCGCGCCGACGTCGACGCCGCGCGTCGGCTGGCCGATGATCAGGACGCCGGGGGCCTTCTCCATCTCGCGTGCCAGCACGATCTTCTGCTGGTTGCCGCCGGAAAAGTTCGCCGTCTTCAGCCTCTCGTTGCCGGGGCGGATGTCGTATTGCGAGATCTTCTTCTTCGCATCGGCGCGGATCGCGTCGATGTTCAGGAACGGGCCGTTCAGATATTCAGGCCGGTCGTGATAGCCGAGAATCGAGTTCTCATATTCCTCGAAGGGCAGGACGAGGCCGACATAGTGCCGGTCCTCCGGCACGTGGGCGAGGCCGCGGTCGCGCAATTCGCCCGGATCGGCCGCGCCGGTGACGTCGATCGGCCTGCCGTCGAGCATGACGGTGCCGGAGACGGCCGCGCGAATGCCGGAGATCGTCTCCAGAAGCTGCGACTGGCCGTTGCCGGCGACGCCCGCAATGCCGACGATCTCGCCGCCGCGCACGTCGAAGGAGACGTCGTCGACCACCTTGACGCCGCGCGAATCCACGACGGTCAGGTTGCGCACTGCAAGCTTCACATCACCGGGCCGGGCGTCGCCCTTTTCGACACGCAAGAGGACACGGCGGCCGACCATGAGTTCGGCCAGTTCCTCCACGGTCGTCTCGTCGGTCCTGCGGGTCGCGACGATCTGACCCTGGCGCATGACGGAGACGTTGTCGGTGATCGCCTTGATCTCGCGCAGCTTGTGCGTGATCAGCACCACCGTCTTCCCCTCGGCGCGGAGCTGGGCGAGGATGCGAAAGAGGTGGTCGGCCTCGGCCGGCGTCAGCACGCCGGTCGGCTCGTCGAGGATCAGGATGTCGGCGCCGCGATAGAGCGCCTTCAGGATTTCAACGCGCTGCTGTAGGCCGACGGGCAGGTCCTCGATGATCGCATCGGGATCCACGTCGAGGCCATACTCCTTTTCCAACCGCCTCAATTCGGAGCGGGCCTTGGAAATCGACGAATTCAGGAGCGCCTCGCCTTCGGCGCCCAAGATGATGTTCTCCAGCACCGTGAAGTTCTGAACCAGCATGAAATGCTGGTGGACCATGCCGATGCCGAGCGCGATCGCATCGTTGGAACTGGCGATGGCGACCGGCTTGCCGCCAACGCGGATTTCACCCGAATCGGCCTGGTAGAAGCCGTAGAGTATCGACATCAGCGTCGATTTCCCGGCGCCGTTCTCGCCCACGATGCCGTGAATGGTGCCGGCCTTGATGTTGAGGTCGATATCCTTGTTGGCATGAACAGGGCCGAAGCTCTTGTTGATGCCGACAAGTTCGATCGCAGCTTCGGACATGCAGGATTTCCGTCTGGACGCCTTGGTCAAGGTTCGGAATTAGCATGAGCGCCTCCGGCCTGCAAATGCGCTCGTTTGGCGTATTGTCACTCGACAAGCGGCGGGACGCTTGGCACTTTCGCGCCCATGACAACAGCAGCCCTTTCCCCCTTCGCCTTCAACACCACCGCCGCGATTGTTTTCGAACCCGGCAGCGCCGCGCGGCTCGGCGAGATCGCCGGGCGACGCCTCGGCAGTCGCGTGCTTTTCGTCACCGATCCCGGTCTGAGGAATATCGGACTTGCCGACGCCGCCATCGCCTCGCTGAAGACGGCGGGCGTGGAGATCACCGTCTTCGGCGAGGTCGAGGCCGATCCGTCGCGCGCGACGCTGATGAAGGCGGTCGAGGCCGGACGGGGCGCGAGCGGCATCGTCGGCTTCGGCGGCGGCTCGTCGCTCGACGTCGCCAAGCTCGCCGCGCTGCTGCTCGGCTCGGGCGAAGACCTCGACGAAGCATGGGGCGTGGCGCAGGCCAAGGGGCCGCGCCTGCCGCTCGTCCTGATCCCGACCACGGCGGGGACCGGCTCGGAGGTCACGCCCGTCTCCATCATCACCGTGGGCGAAGAGGAAAAGCGCGGCGTGTCCTCGCCGATCATCCTGCCGGATGTCGCCATCCTCGACGCCGATCTGACGCTCGGCCTGCCGGCCGCCATCACGGCGGCGACCGGCATCGACGCGATGGTCCACGCGATCGAGGCTTATGCCTCGAAGAGCGCCAACAACAATCCGCTGTCGAAGATGCTCGCGCGCGAGGCGCTGCGCCTCCTCGGCGCGAATATCGAGAAGGTGATCGCCAACGGGCAGGACCGGGACGCACGCGGGGCGATGCTGCTCGGATCGATGCTCGCCGGCCAGGCTTTCGCCAATTCGCCCGTCGCCGCCGTCCATGCGCTGGCCTATCCGATCGGCGGCACGTTCCACATTCCGCACGGCCTGTCGAACGCGCTCGTCCTGCCGCATGTCCTGCGCTTCAACGCACCGGATGCAGCGCATCTTTATGCTGAGATCGCGGGCGACTGTTTTCCCGCGCTGAACAGCGAAGAAGGCGTTCAGGGACGCTGCGCGGCGTTCATCGAGGAGTTGGCCGCGCTGGCGAAGCGGGTCGGATTGCCGGCGCGGCTGCGCGATGTCGGGATCGGCGAGGATGCGCTGGCGAAGATGGCGGCGGACGCGATGAAGCAGCAGCGCCTGCTGGTCAACAATCCGCGCCCGGTGTCCGAGGCGGATGCGCTGGCGATCTATCGGGCGGCGTGGTGATGCCCCGCTCCACCCGCGCCGACTACAAGACCTTCCGCACCATCACCACCCGCTGGATGGACAACGACGCCTATGGCCACATGAACAATGTGGTCCATTATTCGCTGTTCGATACAGCCGTGAATGGCTGGCTGATCGAGGGCGGTGTGCTCGACATCCACAAGGGCGAACAGATCGGGCTGGTGGTGGAAACGGGCTGCCGGTACTTCGCCGAAATGGCCTTCCCGGACACGATCCATGCCGGCATCCGCGTCGCCAAGCTTGGCAATTCCTCGGTGCGCTACGAGATCGGCCTGTTCCGCAACGACGAGGACGCAGCGGCGGCTGAGGGTTTCTTCGTCCATGTCTATGTCGATGCGGCGACCCGGCGCCCCGCCCTGCTCGATCCGGCGCTGCGCACCCTTCTGGAAAGCGTTGCATCATGAGCGAAGACCGCATCGTCAAGCTGGAAACGCTCGCTGCCGAACAGGAACGCACGATCGAGGAACTATCGGCCGAACTCGCGCGCCAGTGGCAGGTGATCGAAAGGATGCAGAAAAAGCTCGACGCGCTGACGCACCGGTTTCTCGCGCTTGAGGAGCAGTCGGCCCCGGACGTTCCGATCACCAAGCCGCCGCACTATTAGCGAGGGACCGCCGCAGGCGGTGGAGGGGGCGGCACTTACATAAGAAAAGGCCGGGCGAACCCGGCCTTTCCCTCTGCTCGGTCCGCCGAACAGAACGATTCCATCGCTTCCGGCAATTACATCGCCGGCAGGATCGCGATGTCGCGGATGTCGCCTTCGGCGCCGGTGATCTCAGCCACCATCTCGGTCGCGCCGGTTTCCAGGTCCACCGTGTAAAGACCGCTGCCGGCGACGAGCCAGGCCGTGTTCTCGCCCTCGGCGGTCGCCTGGATGTCGAACGCAAAGGTTTCTGCGCCCTCGATGCCAAGCGCGCCGAGGGTCGCCAGCGTGCCGTCATTCGGTGCCGTCTGGCGCAGAAGGGCGCCGAGACCCGCGTCGATGTCGTACATCGCGGTCGCTTCGGGCGTTCCGACCGAGTTGGTGTAGGCGGTTGCCACGACGTTCGGCGTCGCCTCGGCGTTCTCGTCGCCCGCCTCGAAGTTCAGCGAACCGTCGACGGTGGTCTCGCCGGTGTCGGGATGGATGCGCAGATTGGTGCCGTCGGTGCCCATGACGCGGATGCGGTCGGCGACCGGGTTGAAATCGACCATGCCGTCAACACCGTCAGGGAGCATTTCGGACAAGGATGCGCCGGCGGTCGCGGCGCCCGTTTCAAGGTCGATCGTGACGATAGTGCCATCACCGGCAATGCCGTAGAGCATGTTGTCGGCGGGACGCACGTCGATGCCGATCAGGTTGTCGACGCCTTCGACCTCGACCGTGTTGGACACTTCGGGCGCATCGGTATCGAACCAGACGAGCGTCTTGTCGCCGACGAGGCCGACGGCGGGCGCGGCAATGGCGGCGGATGCGAGGCCGAAGGACGCGACGCTGGCGGCAAGGGCGATGCGGGTAAGATGAATGGACATTGACGGTTCTCCTGTTGGCGTTTCAAAAACGTTTCTCGGAGAGGCGCGCGACACACCGGCGACACGCACCGGGACGCACAGGTCCTCCGAGGTTCTTACCCGTCGGCGGGCGCTCTGGATGCAGCGCTTCAAATTTTTTTTCTCGCAGCCGCATCGGAACGCCGGTCCGGGCGTGTAAAGTGCGCGAAAAGGGCGACTCGGGGAGCTGGCATTGGATGCACGGATGGACGATTGCGACACGTTGATGCGCCGCGTGGCGGGCGGGGACCGGGCGGCACTGGCCACGATCTTCGACCTCGAAGCCGGTCGTCTCATCGCGATAGCCAAGCGCATCGTGCGGCGTCGCGAGCTTGCCGAGGAGGTCGTCCAGGAAGCCTTCGTCACCATCTGGCACAAGGCCGCGCTGTTCGACCATGAACGCGGTGCAGCCCGTGCGTGGATGACCACCATCGTTCGCCATCGCGCGCTCAACATCCTTCGTGACGGCAGCCGCCTCGATTTTCACGATGCCGACCAGCTTGCCGCGCTCGGCGATCGCGCGGCCGAGGCCGAAAGCGCCTATGCCGACCTGCCCGAGACGGAAGACCTGAAGCGCTGCCTCGGCCTGCTCGAACCGCAGCGCCGGCGCTCCATCGTCATGGCCTATGTGGTCGGCTTCTCGCATGGCGAGATCGCCGCCCATCTCGGCGCGCCGGTCGGCACGGTCAAGGCGTGGATCAGGCGCGGCGTCTCCGCGCTCAAGGAGTGTCTGTCATGAGCCGCGAGGAGCGAGACATGCGCGCCGGCGACTATGTGCTCGGCCTGATGGACGAGGCCGACCGCGCCCGCGCCGAGCGCGACCTGACGATCGACCCGGAGTTTCGCGACGCCGTCTGGTCGTTTTCCCAGCGTCTAGAGGCGCTCGATCGCAGCGCGGCGCCCGAGCCCGTCGCCGGGGATCTATGGTCGCGCGTCGCGGCGCAGATCGCGGATGTCACGCAGCAGACGCGCCTGGAACTCGTCCAGTCCGACATGGCAGCGGCTGGCGCTCCGCTGACGCCGCCCGACCGCCACGGCGCGCTCGGGCTCAAGCGGCCGATGTCTGGCTTCTTTCGCG
Organism: Mesorhizobium sp. YIM 152430; assembly: GCF_029210365.1. Taxonomy (GTDB): domain Bacteria; phylum Pseudomonadota; class Alphaproteobacteria; order Rhizobiales; family Rhizobiaceae; genus Aliihoeflea. The sequence continues at coordinate 83,153 of NZ_JARGES010000018.1, read as the reverse complement.
GCGCGCGCGGCACCGCTCTTGCCGCGACCATGCTGGCCGCCTGCGCGCTCGGCTATGTCATCGGCCAGGCGTCCGTCACGGCGCGCGATCCGGAGGTCGTGGTGGTGCTTCTCAACGAGGAGGACGTGCCCGGCGCGCTCGTCGAGGCTTATGCCGACGACCGGGTGCGCATCCTGCCGCTGACCGATTTCGAGGTTCCCGCCGGCAAGGTGCTCGAAGTGTGGACGCTTTACGACGCCGATGTCGGCCCGGTCTCGCTCGGCACCATGGACGCCGCGCGCGAGGCGGTGCTTTCCGGTCCCGACCTGCCCGCCCCGCGGCCGGACCAGCTCTATGAGATCACGCTGGAAGACGCGCCACGCTCCGCGGCCGGCCGGCCGCTCGGGCCGATCCTCGTCAAGGGGTTTGCCGTCTCCCCGCCGCGATGAGCGGCCCAAGCGCGAGTGGAATCAGCATCGCCGCGCCGGCAAGGCCGGTGAGACCCAGGAACCATCCATAGCCGGTCCAGCCCGCGCGCTCGATGATGAAGGCGGCCAGCGGCGGGCTGGCGAGCGTCGCAAGGCCGCCCGCCTGGCTGACGAGGCCAATCGCCGCGGGAACCGCCTGCGGCCGCGACACCAGGAACGGGATCACCGCGAACAGCGCCGAGGCGACGACGCCGCTGGCGATCGCCATCGCCACCGCCCCGAAGCTCGCCGCAGCCGCGCCGCCGGTGACGAAGGCGACGTAAGCGGCAAGCGCCGTCACGACGAAGGCCGCAAGCGCCAGGACGATCATGAAGGGCGCGGCGCGGCCGGCGACCAGCAGGCCGGCGAGGCCGTTGCCCAGCGGCGTCGACAACGCGACCAGCGCCGGCGCGAACAAGAAAGCGCCCGGCAGCGCGGCGAAGGTCGGCATGAAGGTGAAGAGCGCCACCGACTGGAGGACGAACGCACCAAAGGCGAGCGCGACGAGAAGGACGCCGACGCTGAACACGCTGGACGCGCCTTCAGGCGCAAAGACCGCGTCGGCCGGAACGCCGGTCAGCCAGCGCAGCACGACCTGGGAGGCGAGCGCCATCGCGGCAAAAAGGAGAATGACGCCGAGCAGATAGGACTGCGTGCCGAGAACGGGCACGATCAGCCCGGCGAGCACGTCGGACGTGGCATAGCCGAGCGGCACGAAGCCGCTCCAGATCGCCAGCACCGGTCCGCGCCAGCCGGACGGTGAGATCGCCGTCAAGAGCGAAGGCAGCCCGACGCACAGGATGACATAGCCGAGGCCCTCGATCATGCGCGCGGCGAAGATCAGGCTTGGCGCCGTGGTCGCCGCCAGGATCAGCCCGCCCGGTACGATGATTGCGGAGGCGACGACGAAGGCGCGCTGCGGCCCTATGCGCGCGATGGCGAAGCCGGCCGGCAGCGCGGCGAGCGCGACGAAGATGCCGATCAACGCCGTCACCCAGCCCGCCTCCACGAGCGTCATGCCGATCGTCTCCACATACCAGCCGATCAGCGGCGCGGTCTTGGCAAGCTGCGCGCCCGTCAAAACGCCCGTCAGAAGCAGGAGGACGATGGCGACGAGGCGCAGGGGTCTGTCGGGCAGGCTGTGCAATGACCGGGCTCCGGCGGGAGATTTGCGGTTTTCCTATCGGGGCAAGCCGCGCCTGTCGCTTTCCAATCCGCGTATTCGGCTGGGCCAGGTTCCTCGTTGGCGAGCGCCTCAAACGAAAACCGCCGGGCGATGGGCCCGGCGGTCGTCAGCGATGGGCCGTGCCCGATCAGTACGGGCAGGCGTTGTCGGACATGAAGTCGTGGACTTCGACCGCGCCGGAGATGATGTCGGCCTTGGCCTTTTCGACCGCCGCCTTCATTTCCTCGGTCAGAAGTTCCTCGTTGTTCTCGTCGACGGCATAGCCGACGCCGTCCTCGGCCAGGCCGAGATTCTGGATGCCGTAATCGAACTCGCCGTTCTTGGCGTCCATGAAGGCGTTGTAGACGGCGACGTCGACGCGCTTGATCATCGAGGTCAGAACGCTGCCTGGATGCATTCCATTCTGGTTCGAATCGACGCCGATGCCGAGTATGCCGGCGTCGGCCGCGGCCTGTAGCACGCCCACGCCCGTTCCGCCGGCCGCGTGATAGACGACGTCCGCGCCCTGGTCGACCTGGTTGCGGGTGATCTCGCCGCCGCGGGTCGGATCGTTCCAGGCGGCCGGGGTGTCGCCGGTATAGTTGCGGATGACGTTGGCATCCGGATTGGCCGCCTTGACGCCGCCGACATAGCCGCATTCGAACTTGCCGATCAGCGGAACCTGCATCCCGCCGACGAAGCCGACCGTGCCGGATTCCGACGCCATGCCCGCCAGGATGCCGACGAGATAGGACCCCTCCTGTTCCTTGAAGACGATCGAGCGGACGTTGGGCTTGTCGACGACCATGTCGATGATCGCGAAATCGGTCTCGGGATATTCCTCGGCGACCACTTCGAGAGCGGCAGCCCAGTTGAAGCCGGCCATCACGATCGGGTTGCGGCCGTCTTCGGCGAAGCGGCGAAGTGCCTGCTCACGCTGCGCCTCGTTCGAAATCTCGAACTCGACATATTCCGTGCCGGTCTCTTCCTTGAACTGCTCGGCACCGCCGAACGAGGCTTCATTGAAGGACTTGTCGAACTTGCCGCCGAGATCGAAGAGAAGGCCGGGGCTGATTTCGTCCTGGGCAAAGGCCGGAACGGTCAATGCTGTTGCGGCCAAAAGGCCAAGAACCATACGCTTCATCGTGATCCACACCCTGTCGGTTGTTTTGCCTGGTGCCGGCGCGACGGGTGATCCCGCGCGCCGGATCGGCGGGGTATCCCCCGCTCGGGCATCACTCTTGCACGCAGGCGGACAAAATTCACGCGGAATTTTTGACCTTTTGGATAACAGGATGAACGGCGTCGCCCGCCGTCCGGCCGCAAGCCGACGACGACCGGCTCAACCTGCCGCCGCGGACGCGCCCGCGTCGACCTGACAGGCGACGCCGGTGCCCTTGAGCCCGCAATAGCCGTAGGGGTTCTTGGCCAGATATTGCTGGTGGTCTTCCTCGGCATAATAAAACACGGGCGCGGCCATGATCTCGGTCGTCACGCGGCCAAGCCCCCTGGCCTTCAAAGCCCGCTCGTAATCGGCCTTCGACGCTTCGGCGGCCTGCAGCTGCGCGTCCGTCGTGGTGTAGATCGTCGAGCGATAGGTGGTGCCGACATCGTTGCCCTGGCGCATTCCCTGCGTCGGGTCGTGGCTTTCCCAGAAGATGCGCAGCAATTGCGCGAAGGAGACTTTCGCCGGATCGTAGATGACCTTGACCACCTCGGCATGGCCGGTCAGCCCGGTGCAGGTCTCCTGATAGGTCGGATTGGGCGTGATGCCGCCGGCATAGCCGACAGCCGTCAGCCAAACGCCCGGCGTCTGCCAGAACAGGCGCTCGGCGCCCCAGAAGCAGCCCATGCCGAAATAGACGGTCTCGAACCCGTCCGGCGCTTCGGATTTCTGCGCGATGCCGGAAACATAGTGGTTGGCCGCGGTCGGGATCGCCTCTGTGCGGCCGGGCAGCGCTTCGCGCGCGCTTGGCAGTTTCAGCTTCTTGTTCAAGACATCGCCCAAAAAGAACATTCCATCCTCCTTCGATCGGCGATCTGCTCACTCACTCTTCGAGCGGCGTTTCGCTCAGGCGTGCAGCGCGTTGCGCGGATCGCGGCGGCGCCGATAGCCCATGGCGTAGAATATGAGGGCGAGGCCGGTGAAAACCAAGATGGCGGGCGCCGACAGTATCGCGACCGTGATCGACATCCAGGGATCGGCTAATGCGCCGGCCGGAGCGACACCCGCCAGAATGGCCTCCAGTTCGAGCCCGGCCGACCGGGCCGCATCGACGAGCGGCGTCGCGACGGGTGCGTTCGCCGCGATCGACCGCGCAGCGTCGATGACGGCCACGATCACGGCGAGCGCCAGGAACAACGAGGCGACGAGACGAAACAGAAAACCCATGCGCCATCCTCTATCATGCATGACGGGACCGACGAAGCGGCCACACTTGCAGCTAGTCCAAGCCGCTCCCCGGCGCAATGCCGCGGACGGCGTTTCCCGTTGCCGGACGGATGCGCAAACGAAATGGGCGCTTCGTCCTCTTTCCCGGCGCGAAGGACTTCACAAGCCGGCTGCAATCGACTAGATCAGCGCCGTGCCGCCGCCATTGCGCCGAGCGGCACGCCGGAGAGGTGGCCGAGTGGTCGAAGGCGCACGCCTGGAAAGTGTGTAGGCGGGAAACCGTCTCGAGGGTTCGAATCCCTCTCTCTCCGCCATTTTCTGACGATTCTGCGATGTATGGCGTCTACCGGATTGGTGAAGATGCCGATCTCCGCTCTAAAGGCGCCTTGCCCCGCTGGACCGTCCAGACGTGACCGGACAATCGGCATGGCCGGTAAGGCATGGGCATTCGCCCTTGAGTAGATGGTCGCATCGCGCCGTTTGTCGCAAGGCGGTCAAGCGGTCGACCGTGGGAGCCGAGGTCACGCGCCAAGGCCGCGTTTCTGGAAGCCATTTCGGCACACCGAGGAGCCCCGAAAAATCGCTCCGAACACGGCCACCCTGGCAGGCTTGAAGCCTCCTCCCGTCCTGTTTAAAGGCGGACGCCGGTGGTGCGATACGCGTCCGATGCCGCCACTTCATACGTGTTGCTCAAGACGAAGTACGCGCCGTAAGCGACGATCACCGCCGTGGCAATTGCTGCCAGAAACACTCTCATTTCGATCCTCCACACCCATATTGCGCCCAAGGATCGCAGATTTCCCATATGCCGACAAGAATTTGCGATCAGGTCCGTCCCTCCAGATGCCTGAGGACGGACGTCGCAAGCTCCTGATATTTGAGTCCGAGTTCACTGTCCGGCGAGAGCGCGGTGATCGGCCGTCCGAGATCGGAAGCGGTCCGCAATTCGATCGTCAGCGGGATCGCGCCCAGAAAGGGCACGCCGAGCCGCCCGGCCGCCGCCGCCGTACCGCCGCTGCCGAATATGTCGTGGCCCGCACCACAATCCGGGCAGACGAAATGCGCCATGTTCTCGATCAATCCGATGATCGGCACGTCGACCTTGCGGAACATCGCGATGCCCCGGCGCGCGTCGATCAATGCCAGATCCTGAGGCGTGGAGACGATCACAGCGCCAGCCAGCGGCACGCCCTGCGCGATCGCCAGTTGCGCATCGCCCGTGCCCGGCGGCATGTCGACCATGAGAACGTCGAGCGTGCCCCAGTCGACCTCGGCCAGCATCTGCGTGATGGCCGACATCACCATCGGCCCCCGCCAGACCATCGCGGTTTCCTCGTCGACCAGAAAGCCGATCGACATGGCCGCGAGACCATGGGCCTGCAAAGGCTTCAGGCGCCGGTCCGGCCCCACTTGCGGACTTCCGCGCAGCCCCAGAAGCGTCGGCAACGAAGGACCGTAGATATCGGCGTCCAGGATGCCGACCTTCAGACCCAGCGCACGCAGCCCCAGCGCGATATTGATCGCCGTGGTGGACTTGCCGACCCCCCCCTTGCCCGAGGCGACCGCCACGACATGCGCGACATCCGGCAACAGCGGCGCCTTTCCGGCGGCTTTCGGCTCGGGCTTCGGGGCCGGACGGGGAGCGGTCGCAGCAGCATCGCGCTCCGCGGTCAGCACAACGAGCACCTGCGTCGCCCCGGCAAGAGAGCGTATCGCTGTTTCGGCGGCGGAACGGATCGTGGCGAAAGTCTCGGCCTCCTCCGGCGCTATCGTGATGGCAAAGCTGATCCTGCCTCCGGGCTCCACCGTGATGCCGGTGAGGCGGGAGGAACCGGCGAGCGTGCCATTTTCAGGAAGGGCAATGTCGGACAACGCCTGGCGGACGGCGTCAGCAGTTATGCCATGATCGGTATCAGCCATTTCGTCCGATGTTCATGATGGTCAGAAGAAAAAGGTCCGGCGCACGATCGGCGCACCGGACCGCGACGGCCGCGCAGAGAAGGCGGCGACCGGCGATCGCCGCTGTCGGATCATTCGGCCGGAGCTATGGCTTCGTCGCTCTTCGCCGGCGAAACCGCCGCGGACTTGACCTCCCTTGCCCATAGCGAATGGTGCTGCTCCGCCCAGTTCTCGTCGACCTCGCCCTTGCCCATGGCGTCGAAGGCGCCTTCCATACCGAGCGTGCCGATATAGATATGTCCCAGGATAACCGCCGAGAGCAAGCCGGCAACGACCGCATGGACGACCTGGTAGAACTGCCAGTCCGCCCCGGTTCCCGCGAGATGCGGGAACAGCAGCATCACACCCGTATAGGACATTGCGGCGCCGCCCAGCACCACGCACCAGAAGACGATCTTCTGACCCGCATTGAATTTCTTTGCCGGCGGATGCACGCCCTTCTTCATAAAACCGCCGCCCTGCTTGATCCATTCGAGATCGATCCTGCCTGGAATGTTGTGCACGATCCACAGGACGAAAACGATCGCCAGAGAAATCATGAACGGCCACGCCAGATAATTGTGCGCGATCTTGCCCCAGGAAGACAGCGTGCCGAAGGCGTTCTCGCCGACGATCGGGAGAATGACGGCGCGCCCGATCACGAGATTGAGGCCGGTCAGCGCCAGCACGATGAATGTGCTTGCAAGCATCCAGTGGGCGAGTCGTTCGAACCATCCGAAGCGAAGGATGGAGCGCCCTGAAAATCCGCCCTCCAGAGCTATCCTGCCGCGTATGAAATAGAACAGCGCCAACCCGATCAGCGCCACCACGAGAATTCCCACGGCGAACGTCTGGAGCGTGCCCTGACTGAGGTCTGCCCAGCCCTTGTTGTCGGGCTTTATGAGTTCGCCGGCCTGTCTGTCCGGAATGGAAACGCGGCCCGACACGTTCTCGCCGGTTTGCAGTGCCCGCAGCAGTTCATCCTCCTGCACCGAGGAAGCGGTGGGTGTCACCTGCTGCGCCATTGTTTCGGGCATGGCCGAAAACAGCAGTGCAACAGCGGCGAACAGCGCAACCATCGCGGCTGCAAACGCCCTTGACGTCATCGGTCGATCCTCCCTGCCCGGCTCATGCCTGAATCGTTTCGCCATAGGCCGTACGCCAGCCCCAGGCGCCCGAACCGTAGCCGCGTGTCACCACCCGCTCGCGATATATGTCGGCGATGATGTCGCCATCACCGGCCAGAAGCGCCTTGGTCGAGCACATCTCGGCGCAAAGCGGCAGCTTGCCCTCGGCGAGGCGATTGGTGCCGTACTGGATGTACTCGGCCTGCGTCATGTCGGCTTCGGGACCGCCCGAGCAATAGGTGCATTTGTCCATCTTGCCGCGCGTGCCGAAATTGCTGACCCGTGGATATTGCGGTGCTCCGAACGGACATGCGTAAAAGCAGTAGCCGCATCCGATGCAGGTTTCCTTGGAGTGCAGCACCACGCCGTCGTCCGTCGTGTAGAAGCAGTTTACCGGGCAGACCGCGGCGCAGGGCGCGTCGGTGCAGTGCATACACGCCATGGAGACCGAACGTTCTCCCGGCAGGCCGTCATTGATGGTGACGACCCGTCGGCGGTTGATGCCCCAGGGAACTTCATGCTCGTTCTTGCAGGCCGTCACGCAGGCGTTGCACTCGATGCAGCGGTCCGCGTCACAAAGGAACTTCATCCGTGCCATATTCCGTCCTCCCTCACGCGGCCGCGATCTGGCAAAGCGTGGCCTTGCCTTCATGCATACCTGTCACTGGATCATAGCCGTAAGTGGTTATGACGTTCACGGACTCGCCCAGAACGATCGGGTCGGTCCCTTCGGGATATTTGCCCCGCTGGTCTTCGCCCTGGAACCAGCCGGCGAAGTGGAAGGGCATGAACGCCACGCCTGCCGCGACACGCTCGGTTACCAGCGCCTTCACCCGGGCCCTGCTGCCTCCCTCGGGGCCGGTCACCCAGACCCAGCCACCGTCGACGATGCCGCGAGCCGACGCATCCGCCGGATTGATCTCGACGAACATGTCCTGCTGCAACTCCGCCAGCCACGGGTTGGAACGGGTTTCTTCACCGCCGCCCTCATATTCGACCAGCCGCCCCGAGGTAAGGAGAATCGGAAACTGCTGCGCCAGCCCCTGCTCCACGGCCGCCTGCTGAATCGTATGGCCAGCATTCAGCACGCGGAACTGCATCGCGTCCGGCAGGGTCGGGTAGTCGGCCACCAGATCGGGGCGAGGCGTATAGATGGGCTCGCGATGCACCGGAACCGGGTCGGGCAGGTTCCAGGCGATGGCACGAGCCTTGCCGTTGCCGAAAGGCACGCAGCCATGTTCGATCGCCACACGCTGGATGCCGCCGGAAAGATCGATCGACCAGCTTACCGCATCGATCGCCTCGGGGTCGCCGCCGCCGATCCGTTCGATGGTGGCGAGTTCTTCCGGCGTCAGATCCGCGTCCCAGCCGAGCCGTTTCAGCACCGCCATCGTGAACTCGGGGTAGCCGTCCTGGATTTCCGAATCCACCGGCCAGCTTCCCTCCGCAAGCAGCGTCTCCCCCTCCCGCTCCAGTCCGAAGCGGGGCCGGAATGCGCCGCCGCCGTCCTTGACGGGAATATTCGGGTTGTAAAGGATATGCGTCCCCGGATAGCGCATTTCTGGCGTGCCCCAGCATGGCCAGGGCAGGCCGTAATAGTCGCCGCCGACCTCCGGATCGTCAGCCGGCGCGCGCAGCGTGACCAGATCGAACTTGTCCTGGTTGGCCATATGCGCCTTGAGGCGTTCCGGGCTCTGGCCGGTGTAGCCGGTGGACCAGCCGCCCCGGTTGATCTCGCGCAGGATCGACTCGGGGGTCGGTTCCATCGAGAACTTGCCCTGAACCATCTCGTAGTTCTTGAACATCTCCTCGCTGAAGCCAAGCTTGTCGGCCAGGCGATACACCACGGCATAGTCGTTGTCGGATTCGAAGATCGGCTCGACGATCTTCTCGCCCCATTGTAGCGAGCGGTTCGAAGCGGTGCGTGAACCTGCGCATTCGAGCTGGGTCGAGATCGGCAGCAGATAGGTGTTGTCGGGCCGGTCATGCAGCGCGGCGAAGGTGGTGGGATGCGGATCGGCCACGACCAGCAGGTCAAGCGCATTCATCCCTTTCTGGGCATCCGCCATACGGGGCACCGTGTTGCCGCCGTGGCCGAAAATGATCATCGCCTTGATGTTGTCGCGTTGGTCGATTTCCTCAGCATCGTACATGGTCGCGTCGAACCAGCGTGTGGAGGGGATGCCGGGGATTGCCATGTTCTCCTCAGCCGTGCGCGCGTTGCGCCCGCCCTTTGCCGGCACCGCGTCGAAGCGGCTCACGAAATATTCGTAAGGCACGTCCCAGACGCGGGACCAGTGCCGCCAGGCCCCGGCAGCCAGTCCGTAGTAACAGGGCAGATTGCCGATATCGAGGCCGAAATCCGTCGCGCCCTGCACGTTGCAGTGGCCGCGGAAGATGTTGGCTCCCCCGCCGCTCAGTCCGACATTGCCGGTGGCCAGCAGCAGGTCGCAGAAGGCGCGGACATTGGCGGTGCCGACCGTGTGCTGCGTGGCGCCCATGCACCAGATGAAGGTCGCGGGACGCTGGGTGGCGAAAGTCTCGGCCACACGGCGCATCTGCTCCTCGGAAATGCCGGTGACGCGCTCCACTTCGTCCGGGGTCCATTTGGCAACCTCGGCCCTGACCGCGTCCATCCCGTAGACCCGCTGCGAGATGAACTCCGCATCCTCCCAGCCGTTCTCGAAGATGTGCCACATCAGGCCCCAGATGATGGCGATGTCGGTGCCCGAGCGCATCCGCACATATTCGGTCGCGTGCGCGGCCGTGCGCGTGAAACGCGGATCGATCACGAAGACGTTCGCGCGCTGTTGCTCCTTGCCCGAAAGGACGTGCTGCATCGATACCGGATGCGCCTCGGCCGCGTTCGAGCCCATGAAGATCACGGTCTTGGAGTTGCGGATGTCGTTGTAGCTGTTGGTTTGCGCGCCGTAGCCCCAGGTATTCGCCACACCCGCGACCGTGGTCGAATGGCAGATGCGCGCTTGGTGGTCGACATTGTTCGTGCCCCAGAAGGCCGCGAACTTGCGGAACAGATAGGCGCCCTCGTTGGAGAACTTGGCCGAGCCGAGAAGATAGACCGAATCCGCGCCGCTGTTATCGCGGATTTCGAGCATCTTGTCGCCGATCTCGTCGATCGCCTGATCCCAGGAGATGCGGACCCACTGGCCGTTTTCTTTCTTCATCGGATATTTCAGCCGACGGTCGCCATGCACGATCTCGCGGATCGCCGCGCCCTTGGCGCAATGCGTGCCGCGGTTGATGGGGCTCGCCCAGGTCGGCTCCTGCCCGACCCAGACGCCGTTCTGGACCTCGGCCGTCACCGTGCATCCCACCGAGCAGTGGGTGCAGATGTTCTTCCTGATCTCGATCGGCTGCGAGGCATTGACGAAGCCGGCCTCCGCCTTGCGCGCCATTCCGACGCCAAACGTGCTCACCGCAGCGAGGCCGCCGACCGCCAGGCCCGAATTTCGAAGGAAACTGCGGCGATCGATCGTCTTGGCGCCGAGGCCCGCTGCCGCGGACGCGAGGCGGCCATGCGCCGCCTGTGCCGTTCTGCGCTTGACCAGCATGGCTCTACTCCCCCTTCTTGTAGTAACGGTTCGTGCGGTAGAAGGCTTGGACGTGCTCGGTCTCCTGATACCGGGCGCGCTTGCGTTCGTCGGTCGTTTCCCTGGCCTCGGCAGGTCGTGCTCCGCCCACCGCCACAACCGCCGCCGCCGAAGCTCCGCCGATCATCGTGCCGAAAAAGCCGCGTCGTCCAATGCGACGTGCATCATCGCTGTTTGCCATGTCTTCCTCCCGTTTGCCTGGACCGCATGGCCCCGACGCTTGCGCGTCAACCCGTCCGACCTGCGCGCCGCTCCCCTGCACTCCCCAGAGCGAACGCTCGCGCCTCGATATCCATGAAGACCCGCCCGATCTCGGCCAGCGGTCGGTAGAAGTCCGCGCTGGGGGCGATGGCAAGGTCATCGAAGAACTGCGCCGCCCAGGGCGCCAGATGCCGCTGATAGAACAGATGTTCGTTGAGGTCGCCGTCATCGAAGCGCCCGACCGCGAGCCCCGACATCACGTCGAACAGAAACGCGATGTGATCCTCCGGCTCGTGCCGGTCCTCCACCCGCACGACGCCAAGCACCGCCAGGTCGCCGCGCAGATCGGCCAGCGGACGCTCGTTCAGGAACCCCGTGAGATAAAAGGAGGCGTAGGGCAGCAGTTCTCCCCGGCCAACGCCGATGAAGAGATCGAAATATTCGCGTTCTATTGCGGCAGGAGAGGTGTTCGCAGCCTTGCGTGCGAGGTGCCCGTAGGCTTGGCCCAGAGGGGTCTCGTCCCCCTCCATTTCTGATACTTTCGCAATCAAATCGGCCGATGGCGCCGCGCCCAGCATTCGCGCAAGAAAACCATATTGCTGACTGCGAAGGATATCGTCCTCGCTGCGAAATGGCTCTTTTGCGATCGAATTGGCTTCTGGCATCCGTTTACCTGGCTATCCGGCGGGGTAACAGCGCAAAGCTACGCTTTTAGTAAGTGTATACCGAAAACGCCTCCTGCGGAAAGCGGCAAAACACTGTGTTTTTTCCGCGTGATCTCAAATTCTCGGCATCGGGGCCCATGGGGGTCTTTATTCGGGCGTCGCCCCGCCGTGCCGCCTTCTTGTGGCGGGCACGGCATTTTCCTGGCCGCGATCGACGATATCGGACCGTCCGATCGCGAACTCCTTCCGATCGGCAGACGATTCGCCCCGTTCTGCCGGTTGCCGCAGCGGATTGGCCGGCGCGGCCATAACCTCGACCTCGGGCTCCGGCTCGGTGGATTCGGGTTGCTGCTCCTGTAGCAGCGCAGCTTCGGCCTCCGCCTCTTTCGTAGCAGGTGCGCTGAAAAGGGTATGGACGAGCTTCGCCACGCTCTCGGCGCTGACCGCTCCGCCGCTGCCGGGCACACCGCCAGGGGTGTTCCAGTCCCACGCGTAGTCCACGGCGAAATCCTTGTGGTTTCGGATGCGCGGATCGAGCAACCACATCTTGCGCAGCGCCGCGTTTTTCATGGCACGCGGCACGCCGCGTTGCAGGAATGGCGTGATGTTCGTGTCGAGGGTCATTTCGTCCAGCGAGGGAAGCGCGTTCAGAACCTCTTCGTCCGGCAGGTCCTCCTCACCTGCCGGCTCCTCGGGCGCGGCCAGCACCTCAACCGGCTCGTCTGTTTGGCCTTCCTTGCCGGCGTCCTCGTCCGCCGCCCGTTTTTTCCGCGACCAGCGCTCGAGAAATCCGCTCATCGGCGGCCCCACTTGTCTTCCTCGCGAAGGATACGCGGCGCGCGGGCGGAGAATGCCGCATTGGGATCGACCGGCTGGCGCTTGCGCTTGCGGAAGACTTCCTCGACGTGATGCGCTGCGATGAAGGCCTCGATCGGCGCGCGCAGCAGATCGGGCATCGGCACGGCCTCGACGACCAGCGCCGGATCGTCGGCAAGGCCGCCGCCCTCATAGGGGTCGGCGGTGACGAGACGCACACGCACGGTCGCGGGTTTGTCCGCGCCGCTCAGCGCGACCCATACCGAGGGCCGCTGGCTGGTCAGGTTGTCGCGGTGGTGCCCGGTGTCGCCCGAATAGAGCGTCAGGTCGTGAGCGCCCAGATACCAGGTTTCGACACCGTCCTCCTCGCCCAGAAACGTGCCGGGCGCAGTCTCCGGCACCAGCGCCAGCACGCCGAAAGGATGCAACATGCGCGTCGCCCAACGGCTTGCGGGCGGATGCGAGCGGGCAAGCACGCCGACCTTGAAGGTTTCCACAGGCATGGCGTCATCCTAGTGCAGTTGGGCGGGCTGCGCCAGCGGCAGCCCTCCGACGAGGTTCTGCGGCTTGAGCCGGATCGTCATGTCCGCTCCCATGCCCATCAGCAAGAAGACCTGGTGTCCCGCCACCTGCGGCAGCATCACGGAGGGATCTGCAAAGTCGAGCGCGAACAGTCCGACCAGCGTCTCCCGAGGCTCGTCGCCACGCCAGAGCGCGTTGCCGAAGGCGGTCCCGACCTGGTCGAGGCCGACGAACCAGCGCAGGTCGACCCCCTCGGCCGAGGCAAGCGGCCGCACGCTGACATCGTGGCCCAGCAGATGCGTCACAAACGCGGCGATTGCGAATGCCAGCCCCTCCCTTGCCTTGGCGTCACCCCCGAAATTGATCGCCATGACATGCGCGTCCGACCGGCTCCAGTAGGTCCAGGCGTTGTCGTCCCTTAGAATGTCGAGTTCCCCCGGCCCGCCGGCAAACATCGCCGTCAGGGGTGAACTGTGCTGCTCGGCCTCCATCTCCGCGATGAGTTCCTCGTCGGCGAGGATCAGCGCGCCGTCGCTGACATGGCCGCGCTGCGGCCGGAAGAACAATTCGGCCGCGCGCAGGACGTAGACATCCGCGCAGCCGTCGAGCGCATTGCGCAAGATGAGTTGGACAAGCTGGTCGTAGAACACCAGCGGCAGTTTCTCCCCCGCACGCACCAGCGCCAGATAGGCGCCCTCGACCGTGCCCGCCCCGACCAGCGCGTCGCGCAGGCGAATGAGGAACGTCCAGTTCTCCCGCGCGTCCGGGTCCGCCATGGCGGCGATGTCGGCTGGAGCGACAGGCGCGCGGGGAGCGGCCATCAGCCGGGCATGGAGACCGCGCTCGGCCGGGCAGGCGTCGTCCGGCGGCAGCACCTCGGGCCGCGCCAGCCAGGCCAGCAGCAATTCGTCCGTCACCGCCATCCAGCCGGCTGCCGTCAACCGGGTCAGGTGGTGGCCGCTGGCGACCCAATATTCCCTCATCCGCTCCTGCCTCCACGCAATGCCAGAAGGTCCACCGCGTGACCGTCCTCCGCATCCTCGCTTTCGACGATGAAGAACGCCTTGTCGTGACCTTGCAGATAACCGGCGGAGAACGCAGTCTCGTCGCGGGGCTTGAGCGTTCGGAAACGCTCGCGGATCGCCCCGCCTTCCTCGCGTGCGCGATGAAGCGCGATCAGCGTGTTGACCGCGTGGCCCCGACACAGTTCCGCAGCATAGGCGATTTCCTCCTCGGCCGCCGGCCAGGCGATCCGCTCGTCCGGAGCGCCGAGCTTGTCCACGAGTTGCCGCGCAAGCTGCGCCGTCGCCGCATCCCGTTCCGCCGCCGACGCCTTCTGGACGGCAACAAGGGTCGAGTAGCCAAAGCTGTCGATGCCCAGAAAGCCGCTCCGGAAGGCGACCTGCTCCTTGCGGCCGAGGCTTTCGGGGTCGCGATCGGCAAAAAGGAAGGTTCCCGTCACGGCCCATTCGCCCGGTTCGGCCGCATGGGCGAAAACCACCGTGTCGGAAGGGTCGAGCCGAATGGTCCGCGGCAGCATGATCACAGGCGCGGCCTTCCTGCAACCGGGTCGCGCCACGTCGATAGCGTCAGCCCCTCGATCAGGCCGGAGCGCCGCTCGCCGAAGGAAGACGACCGCTCCACAAGTTCGCAGTCCGGCCCGATCACCCGCGATCCTTCGGCGAGCGGCGGATCGAGCCGCTCGAGATAGCGGCTCGTCACGGCCTGCCGTTCCTGATGCGCCCAGCGGTCGAAATTGAGCATCAGATAGGCGGCGAAGCTTTCCACGATCGTCGGCGGGCTGGCAAACTCCTCCTCCTTCAGCGAGGTGCTGTCGGGAAAGGCTCCCGGCGCGTGGAGGTGATCCCGGTCGGCAATCAGTTCCGCGGCGTACACCATCCATTGCGGCGTTTCGTCCTCCGCGCAGCCTTCGGGAACCGCGAAACGCCCGCCGCCAAGCCGCGCGCGGTCGTAAAGCAGGATGTCGGGCCAACCGAACCGGACCGCCCGCTCGGGCGGACAATGAGCAACCAGCGCCTCCGCCAGCGCCACCATCCCGGCAAGGAATGCGAGCCGCGCCTCCGCGAGTTTCTGCTCGGGCTCAAGCACCACCGCAAATGCCAGAAGGCCGCCACCGGAGCGCCAGAGCAGCGTGCCCGCGCCCTCCTCCGGCGCTCGACGAATCGCTTCTGCCAAGACGTCGCCATCCTCGATCCGATGCTGGGAATAGGGCGGAGGCAGGGTAAGCAAGGACTTATCAAGCATTATTGACACAAGTGACAAAGCCTTCTCGGGCGGTTAGGTTCGCGGTCCACACTATCGCGCCAGCGTCGGGCTTCAAGCCCCACACCCGTTTCGAGGACGCAAGCCATGCGAGAAAACGACCGCCTGATCCTGACCTGCTCCTGCGAGAAGACCATGCCGGTGGACGGCAAGGCGCTCGAAAAGGCCAAGTGTGGGCGGATTGCCGGGACGGCGACGCAATTGTGCCGCTCGGAACTCGACAACTTTCGTACGGCGCTGATCGAAGGCACGCCGATCACGGTCGCCTGCACGCAGGAGCAGGCGCTGTTCGAGGAAATCGCGGAAGAGGCTGGTTTCGCCTTGCCGCTTGCCTTCGCCAACATTCGCGAGACGGGGGGATGGTCCGGCGAGGCGGGAAGCTCCGGGCCGAAGATGGCGGCGCTCATCGCCGCAGCGGCAGAGGAAGCGCCGCCCGTCGAGGTCGTCTCTCTGGAATCGGAAGGCGTTGCGCTCATCCTCGGCACCGACGATGCCGCGCTGGAGGCGGCGGCGACGCTCGCGGAAAGCCTCGACATAACCGTACTGCTGGCGCCGGGCGCGGATGTGACGCCACCCCGCCGCATCACTTTTCCCGTGCTTCAGGGACGCATGCGCAGCGCACGGGGTCATCTGGGCGCTTTCGAGGTGACCGTCGACAACTACGCCGCCTTCGCGCCGTCCTCGCGGCAGCGCCTGGTTGCAGGAAGCGGACGCGACGGCGCGGTGTCGCGCTGCGATCTCGTGATTGACCTGACCGGCGACGCACCGCTCTTTCCGGCCGACGATCTGCGCCCCGGCTATCTGCGCGCCGATCCGCGCGACCCGATCGCCGTCTTTCGCCTCGTTCGTCAGGCCGCGCAATTCGTAGGTACGTTCGACAAGCCGCATTTCGTGAATTTTGCAGCCGATCTGTGCGCCCATTCGCGCAACCGCATCACCGGATGCACCCGTTGCCTCGACCTATGCCCGACCGGCGCAATCACGCCTGCGGGAAATTCCGTCGCGATCGATCCCGCCATATGCGCGGGCTGCGGCCAGTGCGCAGCCGTCTGCCCCACGGGTGCGGCAAGCTACGCGCTCCCGTCGGCCGAAACGCTCGCGCGTCGCCTGCGCAGCCTGATCCGCACATGGTTCAGCGCAGGTGGCACGAGGCCGCCGGTGATCCTGCTCCACGACGAGGACCATGGCAGCGCCCTGATCGATGCGTCCGCCCGCTTCGGTCGTGGTCTGCCAGCCCATGTTCTGCCGCTGCTGATCAACGAGATTACCCAGATCGGCGCTGAACTCGCCGCTTCCGCATTCGCCTACGGCGCTGGCGGCTTCAGCATCCTCGGCCGCGCCCGCGCGCGTCACGATACCGCCGGGCTTCAGGAGACGCTTGCGCTGATGCACGGGGCGTTATCGGCGATGGGCCGTGACCCGTCCGCATTCGAACTGATCGAGACGGACGACCCGGACGTTCTGGAAGAACGCCTTTACGCCGTTGCGCCTGCCGCTGCGCCGAGGGAGCGGTCGTCCTTTCTGCCGCCGGAGGACAAGCGCGGTCTCCTGACCACCGCGATGATCGAACTGAACCGCACCGCACCGGAACCGGCGACACGTATCGAGCTTCAGGCAGGCGCGCCGTTCGGCACGGTCGTTCTGGACGCGCAGGCTTGCACGCTTTGCCTCGCCTGCGCCGGAGCCTGTCCGACGAACGCGCTTTCGGACAATCCCGATCAACCGATGCTGCGTTTCACGGAAAGCGCCTGCGTCCAGTGCGGAATCTGCGCGGCAACCTGTCCGGAAGATGCGATCACGCTCGTCGCGCAGATCAATTTTCCCGCCTGGGAAGCGCCCAGGCGGACTCTCAAGGAGGAGCAGCCGTTCCATTGCACGGTCTGCGAGAAACCGTTCGGGACACGGTCGAGCATCGAGCGCGTGCAGGAAAGGCTGGCTGGCCACTGGATGTTCAGCGGCGAGGAAGGAGAACAGCGCCGAACCGTGCTCACCATGTGCGAGGACTGCCGCGTCGAAGCCGTCATGAACGCAGAATTCGACCCGCATGAAGACCTGCCGGCGCGCCGGGTGCGCACCGCCGCCGACTACTCTGCCGCGGAACGGCAACCCTACAAGCAGTGAGCGCCAGCCCCGCGCCTTACATCTCTGCCAGGCCGGCCGCTTCGCAATCTTCCATCGTGATCTCGTCAATGTCGACGGCGGTCAACACGCCGTCGGAATCCTCCGCTTCGGAATCGTCCGCTGCGGCATCCATCTCATCGTCGTCACTCGAGTCAGTCTGGACGTCGGCCGTCTCTTCCGGCTCGGCGCCCATCTGCTCAGTGTCAAGACCTCCCGTCAGCGTCTTGCAGTGAACGGTTACAAACTCCAGATCCTCGTCGCTGACTTGCTGGCCGCCGACCATCGTCTGGGCGAATACGGAAGTGCCTAGCGCCAACGCAGTCGCGGCAGTCAGCGCGATTTTCAAAGAAGCCGCCTTGAAGTGCATGATTTTCTCCGGGTGCGGGGGTTCCAGTGGCCTTACGGACACTTAAACAGTTCAAGGAAGGTTCCGTTCCTGCTCCCTCCAGATTGTTGGCCGCTGCCCGCTGTGGAACGATGGCCGCCAAAGGGTCGTCGCCCCGGATGTGAAGGCCGCGCGCAATCAGGCTTGGGACCGCTAGAGCCCGAACGAGCCGTAGGGGAGGAAGCGGACCGGGTCGCCCGGCACGATCCGGCGCGCGCCGTCTTCGATCTCGACAAGTCCGGTGGCCCAGGAAAGCCCGCTGATTCGCCCCGACCCTTCGGACCGGAAGACTTCGGCATGGCCTTCCCTCGTCAGGCGCGCCCGCAGATATTCGCGCCGCCCCGCCCGCTTGTTCTTCTCGAAAGCGGCGGGAACGGTGAATCCGGCCGGTTCCTCCCACACGCCGCCGGCCAGAACCGACAAGGCGGGACGCCCGAAAATCAGCGCACAGACGAAAGCGGCGACCGGATTGCCCGGCAGGCCGAAGACCGGAACCCCTTGCCACAGGCCGAGCGCCAGCGGACGGCCCGGCTTGACGGCGATGCGCCAGTTCTGCATCGTCCCTGCCTCCCGCAGCAGCGCCGAAACATGGTCCTCGTCCCCCGCCGACGCTCCGCCGGAGATGAAGATCACGTCCGCTTCCGCAGCACTCCGGTCGAGACGGGCGACGAGGGCAGCACGGTCGTCGCCGACATGGCCAAGATCCACGGGCACATGGTTCCACCGCCGCGCCATAGCCAAAAGCATCGGCCGGTTGGCGTCGTAGATGCGGTCGGTTTCCAGCATGGTCTCGCCGGCATCGGGTGCGATCTCGTCGCCGGTGGAAAGCACACCCATGCGCAACGGGCGGAAAACCGAAACCCTCCCAACCCCGACCGCCGACAAGAGCGCAAGATCCGCAGGGCGCAGGCGATGCCCGGCCGGCAGCGCGACATCGCCCGCGGCCACATCCTCGCCGGCCATGCGGGTGTTCGAGCGCGGCTTGATCGGCCCCTGAAAGGCAATGTGGGGCCCGTCGCTGGCCGTATCCTCCTCAAGCACGATGGTGTCGACGCCTTCCGGCAGAATTGCTCCGGTCAGGATGCGGATTGCCCTTCCCTCGGGGACGCAGCCCGGAAAGGGCGCGCCGGCGGCCGCGCGGCCTTCGACCAGCGGCAGCGTCTGTGGACCTTCGCCGGTGGCGGCGTGGGCAAAACCGTATCCGTCGACAGCCGAGTTCGGTGCGGGCGGGTTTGAGCGACGCGCAACCGCCTCCCGCGCCAGGATGCGGCCAAGCGCGTCGACGACGGCCATTTCCTCATCGATGCCGACGACGGGGGAAAGGTTGGCGCGCAGCCGGCCGAGCGCGGTGTCCACCGGCGTCCAGTCGACGCCTGGCGGCAGGGCGAAGCAGTCGTTCTTCAGGCGCGGTGGCGCCAGCGGGTGCCCCTTCTCGGTCACGGGCCAATCTCGCGCAGTATGAGTTCGGCAATCCCGGCCGTGTCGTTCAGGTCGAAGAGCGGCATCTGCAATCCGTCGTTCTTCCAGCCGACCACACCGTAGAGCCTCATGCCATGCCTCTGGCCAGAAGCCTTTCAGCGCGCGCCATGTCTTCCGGCGTGTTGACGTTGAAGAAGGGGTCGAAAGAAGCTGCCGGGAACGGAACGGTCGCCGCGCCGTGCCGGTCGGTCCACAGCACGATCTTGCGCAGGCCGCCCGAAAGCGCGGCGCGCAGGTCCTCGCGCAGCCCCGTCGGCCACAGGCCGAATGTAGGATGGCGACGTTGCACGCCTGCCTCGTCGGCCGAGGCGGCGAGCGCGATCGGCACGCCCTTCTCTGCCGCCTCCGCCGTTAGGCGCGCCACGAGATCGCCGGGAAGGAAGGGCGTGTCGGCGGCAGCAGTCACGATCGCTTCAGCCCCTGTTTGCGCCGCCCAGTCGAGACCGGCGAGGACGCCGGCGAGCGGTCCTGGAAAATCAGCCATCGGATCGGCCAGCACCGGAAGTCCGAACCGGGCGAAGCGCGCCGGATCGCCGTTGGCGTTGATCGCCAGTTCCGAACATTGCGGGCCGAGCCGTCCGATCACACTGTCGAGCAGCGTCGCATCGCCCAGTGGCAGCAAGCCCTTGTCGCCGCCGCCCATGCGGGTGGCCTTGCCTCCCGCCAGTATGACGCCCGGAATTCTAGTCAATCAACGCACCCTTGCGGCGGTGCTTCTTCTCGTCTTCGGGCACGGCCTCGGGATCGGCATCCCAGATCAGGCGTTCCTCGCCCGAAAGGCAGACAAAGCGCTTGCCGCGCATCCTGCCGATCAGCGTCAGCCCCACCTGACGCGCGATCTCCACCCCCCAGGCCGTGAAACCGGAACGCGAGGCGAGCACCGGGATGCCCATCATGGCAGTCTTGATCACCATCTCCGAGGTGAGCCGTCCGGTGGTGTAGAGGATCTTGTCCTGGGCGTCCGCTTTTTCAAACAGCATCCAGCCAGCAATCTTGTCGACCGCGTTGTGACGGCCGACATCTTCCATGTAGACCAGCGGTTGGTCTTCCTTGCACAGCACCGTGCCGTGGATCGCGCCCGCTTCGAGATAGAGGCTCGGCGTGGTGTTGATCTTGTGCGCCAGCGCGTAGAGCCACGAGGTGCGCAGCGGCGTCGGCGGAAGGGTCAACCCCTCCAGCCCCTCCATCATGTCGCCGAACACGGTGCCCACGGCGCAGCCGCTGGTGCGGGTCTTCTTCTTGACCTTCTCTTCATAGGTCGTGCGGCTTTCGGTACGCACGATGACGACCTCGAGATCCTCATCGTATTCGACGCCGGTAACGGTTTCGGCAGGCCCCAGCATCCCCTGGTTGCGCAGGAAGCCGAGCGCCAGATATTCCGGATAATCGCCGATCGTCATCGCCGTGACGATCTCCTGTGAGTTCAGGAAGATGGTGAGCGGACGCTCCTCGACGACAGAAAGCACCGACGTCGCGCCCGTATGGTCGACACCGGTGACGGACCGGGTCAATCGCGGGTTTTCTACGTTCGGACCTATGATGTAGTCGGCCGCCATGGGTCACGTCACCATCAGAATGCGGTTGCCTTTCGCGTGGCCGGCGAGAGTGCAATAGCGCCGTCTCGTTGTCCACCCTGACGGCACGGCCCGCGGCACGGCGGCATTGCCGGCCCCCGTCAGCCGCCATAGGTTCTGAGAACCCTTGTGCCGAGAGGATGGTTCGCAATGTTCAGTCGCTTCCTGCGCCGCGCCGCTTTTGCCGCCTTCGTTTCTTCCGTCACCAGCGCGGCGGCTCACGCCGAAGATCTGCGCGGGCACGGAGGACCGGTCGGGGCATTGGCGGTTTCCGAAAGCGGCTCGCAGGTGCTGTCGGGCTCGTTCGACACCCGATCCATCTTGTGGTCGACGCAAACCGCGGCCGCCGCGAGGATCATGCGCGTTCATGAGGGCAACGTCACCGCCGTCGCCTTCCTGCCTGAAGGGCGACTGGCGACGGGGGGGCAGGACGGGCGGCTTGCCATCTGGGCAGCGGACGACGCCACCGTGCCGGAAGAGATCGAACCCCTGCATGAAGCGCCTGTGGCGATGATCGCGGTTTCGGATGACGGCGCGCTTCTTGCGACAGGAGGATGGGACGGGCGCATCTGGCTGCGAAGGCTTGATCAGGCCGAAGGGACGGGATTCGACGCACATCAGGGTCCGGTGAACGGACTGGGGTTCCTGCCGGAGGGACGTCTTGCGAGCGTCGGACAGGATCTGCGGCTGCGTGTCTGGTCCGCATCCGACGCGGCGTCCCTTGCCAACATGGTGGACCTTCCCTCTCCGCCGAGTTCTCTGGCGGTCACGCATACCGGCTTGCTGGCGGTGACGTCAGCGGACGGCGTCCTGCGGCTCGTCGATCCCGAACGGGGCATCGTCTCCGAAGCTGCGCTTTCCGAGCGCCCGGTGGTGACGGTGACGGCGGCAGCGCAGGCCCCGGTTGTCGCGGCAGCCTCCGTGGAAGGTCACGTCTGGATTCTGGACGCGGAAACGCTGGAGGTGCGTCATCTTCTGCAACCGGATCAGGGACCCGTCTGGTCGCTCGGGCTGGATGCCGGGGGCAGACGGCTTTTCACCGGAGGCGGCGACGGACTGATCCGGCGATGGGATGCGTCGACGGGCGCGGCACTGGGATCGGGAGGCGCGGCAGGCCCGCAGGAGGAATACGATGACGCAAGCCGCGGAGCGCAGGTCTGGCGCTCCTGCGCGGCGTGCCACACGCTGGCATCCGATGACGGAAACCGCGCCGGACCGACGCTGCACGGCATATTTGGACGCCAGATCGGCACGGCAGAAGGCTACGACTATTCGCAGGCGCTGCTTGACATGGACATCATCTGGACGCCGCAGACCGTCTCGGAACTTTTCGAGCACGGCCCCGAAGCCTATACGCCCGGCACGAGGATGCCCGAGCAGCGCATCACCAGCGCGGAGGATCGCGCGGCGCTGATGGAGTTTCTGGAACGCGCCACACAGTAAGGCACCGGTGCTGAGCATCGGGGCCCAAGACGTTCCGATGCGGCTATTGTTTCGCGCTGGCGAAGAAGAGTTGATCGCCGTTGATGGTGAATCTCTCGATCGCGACCTGGCCCTCGTCTGAAATCAGCCAGTCGATGAACTTCTGTCCGGCGTCGACCTTCACATGCGAATGCCGTTCGGGATTAACCAACATCACGCCATAGGGGTTGAACAGAACCGGATCGCCCTCAAAGACGATCTCAAGATCGCCACGGTTCTCGAAGCTGAGCCAGGTTCCGCGGTCCGCCAGCGCATAGGCGGGCACCTGCGCGGCGGTGTTGAGCGTCGCTCCCATGCCGCTGCCGGTCTCCAGATACCAGTCATTGCCGGCAGGCTTCACGCCGGCGGTCTCCCACAGCGCCTGTTCGGCGATATGCGTGCCGGAATCGTCGCCGCGAGACGCGAAGGGCGAACCGGCCTTTGCGATCGCGGCAAAGGCAGCGGTGGCAGTTTCAGCCAAACCGAGTCCCGCCGGGTCGTCGGACGGGCCAACCACGACGAAGTCGTTATACATGACGTCGAAGCGCTCCACGCCATGCCCCTCGGCCACAAACTGCTCTTCGGCAGCGCGGGCATGGACGAGGACGACGTCGGCGTCGCCACGCCGAGCGGTTTCCAGCGCCTGTCCCGTGCCCTGCGCGACGACACGCACCGCGATGCCGGTCTCTTCCTGGAAGATCGGCAGTATATGGCCGAAGAGTCCGGAATTTTCGGTCGAAGTGGTGGAGGCCACGGTGATAAATTCCTGCGCCTTGGCCGGCAGCGAGGCGAGGCCGAGCGCAAGGCCGACAAGCAGGGAGCGGGCTGAGTTCATGATCGGTTTCCTTTCGTGGCTGGATAAGTCACCAGAGCAGATCGCCCGCGAGGAAGGCGCCAGCCTCCCTGGTCTTCGGAGCGTCGAAAAAGTCGGCGGCGGGGCCGTGCTCGACCAGCCGTCCCTTGTGGAGAAAGACGATGTCGTCGGCCAGACGTCGTGCTTGGCCAAGATCGTGCGTGGTCATCATCAGCGTCATGCCCTCGGTGGCGAAGCCGGCGATCGTCTCCTCAATGAGGCGGGTGGCACCCGGATCGAGGGCAGAGCAAGGCTCGTCAAGGAACATTATCTCGGGCTGCAGAAGCCAGGCCCGCGCAATCGCCAGCCGCTGCTGCTCGCCTCCCGACAACAGTCGGGCCGCACGTCTGGCGAGCGGCGCGAGGCCGAAACGCCTCAGCGCCGCATCGGTCGGTGCTTTCCGCTGCACGCGCGCCATTCCCGAGACGGACAGAGCGTATTCGAGGTTGGCGCGTACCGAGCGCCGCAGCAGAACCGGGCGCTGGAAGACCATGGCCTGTGACCGCGGCCGGACGGAACCGTCGGCCCAGATCACGCGGCCCGAATTTGGCTGGATCAACCCATGACAGAGCCGCAGCAGAAGGCTCTTGCCCGCGCCGTTCGGACCGATCACCAGTAGCCGCCGCCCCGACCGAACGGTCAGCGATATGTCGGACAGGAGATCGGCACCGCCGGCGGAAAAGCCGAGTCGGTCGAGCCTCAGCGGCAATATCGACGCGCGCGTATCCATCATCGGCCACCCCCGCCGGACCATTGGGTGATCCCGTAGGCTGCACCGTTAAGGGTCAGGGTGATCAAAAGAAGAATGGTCCCCAGCGCCACGGCCATGCCGAGATTGCCGCGGCTCGTCTCAAGCGTGATCGCCGTGGTCATGGTGCGCGTATGGCCGGCGATGTTGCCTCCCACGATAAGCACCGCACCCACCTCGGCACTGGCGCGGCCGAAGCCTGCGAGCACGCCGGTGAGCAGGCTGATCCGGCCGTCCCACAGGAGCGTCGGAACCGACCGTATCCGGGAAGTGCCCAGCGAGCGGAGTTGCTCTTCATATTCAATCCAAAGATCCTCGACCACGCTGCGCGTCAGTGAGACGACGATCGGCAGGATCAAGATGCCTTGCGCCATGATCATCGCCGCGGGTGTGAACAGGAGCGCATAGTCCCCCATCGGCCCGGAGCGCGAGAGAAGCAGATAGATCAGAAGCCCTGCCACCACCGGGGGCAAACCCATCAATGCGTTGAACAGCACGATCACGCCCGCCCGCCCCGGAAAGCGCGTCAGCGCCAGCACCGCACCCAGCGGTAGACCGATCAGGCAGCCGATCAGGACCGCGCTCAACGTCACGCGGAGCGACAGGCCCATGATCTGAATCAACTCAGGATTGCCCGAAGCGATCAGTTCGAATGCCGTAACGAATGGGTTTGAAGCCAACTTTCGCACCCTCCTCCGAACTGCGATGGAATTGGAGCAGAAACTGCGATATGACGCAAATATGTAAATTTTGCTCTTGAAGGTTTTTCTGTAAATTTTGCAAGAGAACAACAGAAAGCGTGATCCTTGACAGGTCGGTCAGAACCATTCGTCCGCCACGGCCTGATGACCACCGCCGAGATCTCCGGCTATCTGCGGATCAAGGAGCGCACGGTCTACGAGATGGTCTCGCGCCAGCAGATTCCTTTCACCAAGGCTTCCGGCAAGCTGCTTTTCCCGCGCCGCCTCATCGAAGCCTGGCTGGAGGGTCAGACCGAACTTCCGGATACCGCGCTAGCCCCGCCGCCAATGATCTATGCCGGCTCCTCGGAGCCGCTGTTGGAATGGGCGCTGCGCCAGTCGGGCAGCGGGCTGGCGGTCCTGACCAACGGTTCGCGCCACGGGCTTGAAGAACTGGCGGCGGGGCGCGCCACGCTGGCAGGCGCTCATCTGATCGATCCCGAAACAGGCAAGTATAACATACCAGCAGTGCGCGCCCTGCTGCCGCGCCCCGACATCGTCGTGATCCACTGGGCGCGGCGGGTGCAGGGCCTGCTTGTTGCCAAGGGCAATCCGCTGAAGATCGAAGGCCTTGCCGATCTGGCGGCGCGGGGCCTGAGGGTGGTGACGCGTGGAGAAGGGGCAGGATCGCAAATTCTGCTCGACATGCTGCTTGCCCGAGAAGGGTTGTCGCCGGCCGATCTCAATATTGTGCCACGCGTCGCCGAAAGCCACGGTGATCTGGCCGGGATGATCGAGATGGGCGAGGCCGACAGCGGGCTTGGGCTAGCAGCCGCAACCGTGGGATTCCTGCCGCTCTGGCCGGGGGAGGAATTCGATCTCGTTATGCGCAGGCGCGACTATTTCGAGCCGCCCTTCCAGAAGTTGCTCACCTTCGCTCGAACCGATGCGTTCGCGCGCCGTGCGGAATATATCTCCGGCTACGACATCGCGAATCTTGGCGATGTTCGCTGGAATACATGACTTTCCGGTCCGGAAAGGGCCGAAGGCCGCTCGGGAGAAGCCGATTGCAAAGCGCGGGTCTTTTGGCCATTCATTCCCGATGATCAAAACGCCGTCGCCATCGGGCGCGCTGACCAGCCTTGAGGCCGCGCTCGCGGCGCTGCTCGAAGGCGTGGCGTCCGTCCCCTCCAGCACGGTTCCGCTGACCGAGGCGCTGGGCTTCGTCGCCGCAGAGATGCGGCCTGTCGGAACGCCTCTGCCGCCGGAAAACCGGGCCGAGATCGGCGGCTGGGCTTTTCGCGCCAGCGATCTCGCCGGGGCGTCCTCCTATTCGCCGCTTCACCTGACGCTTCCCCCGACATGGGTGGAAGCCGGCCAGCCATTGCCATCCGGCTGCGACTGCGTGCTCGAACCGGGGCTCGTCGAGCGCGCGGGGCCGATCTTCTGCGCACTCGGCGAAGCCTCGCCGGGCGAGGCTGTCCGCCGCATCGGCGAGGATGCCGCGGCAGGATGCGCTCCGGTGATCGCGCGGCGCGTGGTGACCGGAGCGGATCTCGTCCTGGCACGCAGCCTGGGACTGGAGACGCTGTCGATACGCAGCCCGGCGGTGCGTGTGATCGACGTCTCGTCCGACGGCAAACCCGGCGTCAGCGCGCGAATGGCCAGAGAACGTCTCGATGCGGATGGAGCGCAACGCCTGCCCATCGAGATGTGCCCAAGGGACGCCGGTTCGATCGGCAAGGCGCTGGAGGGCTCCCCTGTCGATCTGGTCGTCCTTGTCGGTGGGACCGGCAATGGCGAAAGAGATGCGACCGTCGCGGCTCTGAACGACGCTGGCGCTCTGATCGCCCATGGAATCGCCCTGCGGCCAGGACGGACGGCAGCGATCGGACGGATGCGTGGCGTTCCCGTAATCGCGCTTCCGGGCCTGCCCGGCCCGGCTCTGGCCGGCTACCTCGCTCTGGCGGAACCGGTTGTGGACCGCCTCTGCGGCCGCCGGCCACGCCGCCGCATCGCGCTTCCCCTCGCCCGGAAGATCGCCTCCGCTGTCGGGCTTGCCGAAATCGTCCTCCTCAGACAGGAGATTGATCATTGGATGCCGCTCGTCGTCGGAGACCTCACACTTGACCGGATTCGCG
Organism: Mesorhizobium sp. YIM 152430; assembly: GCF_029210365.1. GTDB lineage: Bacteria > Pseudomonadota > Alphaproteobacteria > Rhizobiales > Rhizobiaceae > Aliihoeflea. Next base: position 56,545 of record NZ_JARGES010000018.1, on the reverse strand, counting down.
AGGCCGATGCCTGGCTGACCGTCCCGGCTGGCGAAGAAGGATATGCGCCTGGAACGTCGGTCGGCGCGCTGGCGCTTCACGGATGGAGCTGACGACGAAATGACAGGACCCTCATCTTCCGGCGGCAAAGCGGCCGAACAGGATCAGTTTCTGACTGTCCTGTCCCGTGAGGAGGCGATGGCCCGTTTCGAGGCGGCGCTGGGGCCGATAGCCATCAGCGTCGAGGAGCGGCCCCTGGCAGAAGCTCTGGGCGCGGTCCTGGCAAGGGACGTGGGAGCGCCCGTCGACGTTCCTCCCTTCGATCGGTCCAATGTGGACGGCTTTGCCGTACGGTCCTCAGACCTCGTCGCCGCCGGCGCGGCCACTCCCGTGCGACTTGCCCTGAATGGCGAGACGATCGCCTGCGGTACCGTTCCTCGCATTGCCGTCGAAATCGGAACGTCCACGACGATCGCAACCGGGGGGCCGATGCCGCGCGGCGCCGACGCAGTCGTGATGGTGGAACACACCCATGCCCTGGGCGACGACGCCATCGAGGTCCAGCGCAGCGCTTCTCCAGGTCAGTTCGTCTCCTATGCCGGATCGGACATCGCGCGGGGCGAAGTCGTGCTGCGGGCCGGGACGCCGATCGGCTCGCGCGAGATCGGTATGCTGGCCGCCTGCGGCATCGCCCAAGTCTGCGTCGCGCGCAAGCCACGGGTTGCGATTCTCTCCACGGGAAACGAACTCATGCAGCCGGGCGAGCCACCGCGCCCGGCGGGAATCTACGACACCAACGGGGCGATCGTCTCGGCGGCGGTCGCGGAGAATGGAGGCGTTGGACAATTCCTCGGCGCGGTGCCGGATGACGAGGCGACGCTCGAAGATGCCATGCGACAGGCGCTGTCGGATTGCGACATGCTGATCCTGTCTGGCGGAACCTCGAAAGGAGCGGGCGACCTCACCCACCGCATCATGGCCCGCCTCGGCAAACCGGGAATCGTGGTCCATGGCGTGGCGCTCAAGCCCGGCAAGCCTCTTTGCCTCGCCGTCTGCGACGGAAAGCCGATCGTCGTCCTGCCCGGCTTCCCGACCTCGGCGATGTTCACGTTCCACGACATGATCGTGCCTGTCCTGCGCCGGATGGCCGGATTGCCGCCGCGCGCCGAAGCCGAGGTCGAAGCGACGATTCCGGTCCGTATCGCTTCCGAACTGGGCCGTGTGGAGTTCGTCATGGTCTCGCTTATCGAGGGGCAAGAGGGCCTCGCCGCCTATCCGACCGGAAAAGGCTCCGGTGCCATCACCTCCTTCTCCCAGGCCGACGGCTTCGTGCGCATCGAGGCGCTGGCCGACCATCAGCCACAGGGCAGCATCGCAAAGGTGACGTTGCTCGCCCCGCATGTGCGCATACCCGATCTGGTGATCATCGGCAGTCATTGCACGGGGCTGGACCTGGCGGTGTCGCCGCTCGTCCGAGAGGGACGATCCATCCGCACGCTGGCCGTGGGAAGCCTGGGCGGGCTCGCGGCCGCGCGCCGGGGCGAATGCGACCTGGCGCCAATCCATCTCTTCGACAGCGCAACGAACAGTTACAACGTGCCCTTCCTCGGCGAGGGACTGGAGTTTGTGCCCGGATGGCGCAGGATGCAGGGCATCGTGTTCCGTCAGGGCGACAAGCGCTTCGAGGGCCGCGACGCGCAGGCAGCGTTGCGCGTCGCGCTGGCCGATCCGAATTGCCTGATGGTCAACCGCAACCAAGGCGCCGGCACGCGTGTCCTGATCGACCGGTTGCTGGGCAAGGCGCGGCCCGACGGCTACTGGAACCAGCCTCGCTCGCACAACGCCGTCGCGGCCGCGGTCGTGCAGGAACGGGCTGACTGGGGCGTGACAATCGCGCCCGTCGCGCAGGCGTCGGGCCTCGATTTCATCCCGCTGACGGAAGAGCATTACGACTTTGCGCTGGTCACGGCGCGCAAGGATCGACCGGCGGTCCGCGCTTTTCTCGGCGCATTGAAATCGGCCCCGTGCCGGGAAGCCCTGACAAATGCAGGATTTGAACCGTCCGAACGGCTCGAAGATCGCGTCATTCCGGACTTGCCCCGGTAATGTGGAGAGGCATTGCATCGGGATGACGTCCGTTTCTCGAATTGGGCGGAGCTGAGGACGTTGAGCGCCGACTTCCGGATCGAAAGTGTCTTGACACCAGCTCAGCGATTGGAAAAACGCGGCAGGTCAATGCTCCATACGAGCGCCTGCCGAGTTGAACTTGACAGCCGTTCAGGCCAAATCCGAAAGTGCCATCGTCAGTCGTCCCACGACGACTGTTGAGCGGCAGACGTTATCCCCTTTCGCCGGTTCCGTTATGACAAGAGTGAGCAATCGATCGTGATTACACATGCCTCCCCTTGACCAGGTCGCCGAGCAGAACGATCCCGCGGTGCAGCATTACAGCTCGCTCGGCGATATCGGGCTTCAACGTTTCGCGCCCTACCTCATGAACCGCATCATGGGCCGCTATAACCACACATTGCGTCACGAGTTGGCCAAGAACGGTTTGACGACACCGAAGATGCGCTCTCTTGCCGTCCTGTCCATTCTCGACGGGCTGAAGGTCAATGAACTGGCCGTCTACGCTGTCGTCGAACAGTCCACGCTGAGCCGGTCACTCGATTCTCTGGAGGCCGATGGCCTGATCCGTCGCGAGGCGGCGCCGGATGACAACCGGGTGCGCAACATCTTCATCACCGAGCAGGGTCGCAGCGTTTTCTCCGCCCTGTGGCCAACGATGGCGGCATCCGCCGAGGCTATGTTCACCGCGATCGACGATGAGGAGCGGGACCGGTTTATCGCCACCTTGCAGAAGATCCTGAAAAACGTCCGCAAGCACGAGATCTAGCGCCCACGAGCCCTTGACCACGATCATCATTCCTAAGAATATGCATTTGCATGTTTCTGACGGCAGGAGTGATCATGGCCGAACGTTCGTTCGCCAGCGAAGTGAAGAAGCTGCGCATGGGGGAAGGCGAAACCTTCCACGGCGAGGGCATCCTTGCGATCACCAAGGCGCTGCTGGAAAACGGCGTCGGCTATGTCGGCGGCTATCAGGGCGCACCGATCAGCCATCTGATGGACGTGCTCGCCGATGCGCAGGAGATTCTCGGCGAGCTCGGCGTTCACTTCGAGGCGAGCGCCTCCGAGGCGACGGCCGCTGCCATGCTTGCGGCCTCGGTGCACTATCCGATCCGTGGCGCCGTTACCTTCAAGTCGACCGTCGGCACCAATGTCGCCTCCGACGCTCTTGCAAACCTCGCCTCCGGCGGCGTAACGGGCGGCGCGCTTGTCATCGTGGGCGAAGACTATGGCGAAGGCTCCTCGATCATGCAGGAGCGCAGCCACGCCTTCGCCATGAAGAGCCAGATCTGGTTGCTCGATCCGCGGCCGAACCTTCCCTCGATCGTCGATGCCGTCCGTCACGGCTTCGAGATGTCGGAAGCCTCGAACACGCCGGTCATGCTCCAGGTCCGCATTCGCTGCTGCCATGTGCATGGAGCGTTCACGGCCAAGGACAATCGCCGGCCGGAGATGACAGTGGCCGATGCGCTGGACAATCCGCGCCGCGACACGGCGCGCATCGTGCTGCCGCCCGCCTCGTTCCTGCATGAACATGAGAAGATCAACAAGCGGCTGCCCGCTGCGCTCGACTACATCCGCAGGAACCGGCTCAACGAGATGTTCGGGACGCAGGAGGCCGATGTCGGTATCGTGCTTCAAGGCGGCATGTACAATTCCGTCATGCGCAGCCTCCAGCGCCTCGGATTGGCCGATATCTACGGCGAGACGCAGGTTCCGCTCTACGTCCTCAATGTGACGTATCCGTTGGTCAATGACGAGTTCCTGGCCTTCTGTGAAGGCAAGAAGGCGGTGCTGGTCGTCGAGGAAGGTCAGCCCGACTATATCGAACAGGCGCTCGGCTCGATGCTCTACAAGGCGGGCCGTACGACGCGGCTCGTCGGCAAGGGTCCGCTGCCGATGGCGGGCGAGTATACCGGGCAGGTGATGACAGACGGCATCCGCGCCTTTCTCGCCGATCACGCAAGCGAACTGCTTCCCTCCCGGGGCCGTGCGCCGAACCTCCCGCCGCTGCCGCAAGCGGCGGCGGGGCTCGGCGACGTGGTGCCCGCTCGCCCACCAGGCTTTTGCACGGGATGTCCGGAGCGGCCGATTTTCGCGGCGACCAAGCTGGTCGAGAACGAACTTGGACGGCACCACATTGCGTCCGACATCGGTTGCCACCTTTTCTCGATCATGCCGCCCTTCGAGTTGGGCGCGACGACGATGGGCTATGGCCTCGGTCCCGCATCGGCTTCGGCCTTCAATTCAAAGAGTGCCAGGCGCCGCTCCATCTCGTTCGTCGGCGATGGAGGCTTCTGGCACAATGGCCTGACATCCTCCATCGGCAACGCCGTCTTTAACGGGAATGACGGCGTCATCGTCATTGTCGACAACTATTATTCTGCGGCGACCGGGGGACAGGACATCCTTTCCTCGCGCGCCGACAACAAGACGAAGTCGACGAAGCATCCGATCGCCGACGCCGTGCGCGGCATGGGCGTGAAATGGGTCCGCCAACTCGATCGCACCTATGATGTCGGCAAGATGCGTGACACGCTGAAGGAAGCGCTGACGACGTCCGAGAGAGGCCCCAAGGTCATCGTCGCCTCATCGGAATGTATGCTCAACCGGCAGCGCCGCGAAAAGCCGGTCATTGCCTCAGCGATGAAGTCCGGCAAACGCGTCGTCAAGCCGCGATTCGGTGTCGATGAGGACGTGTGTACCGGCGACCACGCCTGCATACGCCTGTCAGGATGCCCTTCGCTGTCGGTCAAGAAGCTGGACGATCCGCTGCGCGACGATCCCGTCGCCTCGATCGACCAGAGCTGCGTTGGCTGCGGCAATTGCGGCGAGGTGGCCGACGCGGCCGTGCTCTGCCCCTCCTTCTACCGCGCCGACGTGGTGCACAATCCGTCCGGCTTCGAGCGTTTCGCGGCGCGCCTGCGCAAGCGCGTCATCGGCTTTCTTCAACACCGGCGCGAGAGCCGCCGCCTGACATTCGCCGAGGGCTGATATGGACGTTCACATGCGCGCCGAACTTCCGGTTCGCGCCGGAGACGCCACACGCTCGATCATCAAGATCGCAGTGCTTGCCGTTGGCGGTCAGGGCGGTGGCGTCCTGACCGACTGGATCGTGGCGGTTGCCGAGCGCAATGGCTATCGTGCGCAGTCGACGTCGGTTGCAGGCGTCGCGCAGCGAACCGGCGCGACCATCTATTACGTTGAGATGACGCCGGATACCGGCCGCGCACCGATCTTCTCGCTGAGCCCGTCGCAGGGCGACGTCGACATCCTGATCGCGGCCGAGATGATGGAGGCGGGACGCGCCATCATGCGCGGCTTCGTGACGCCGGACCGCACGACGCTCGTCGCCTCTTCGCATCGAGTGCTTGCGGTTTCCGAAAAGATCATGCCGGGCGATGGCCAGGCGGACCGGCCGAGGGTGCGCAAGGCTGCCGAAGATGCCTCTTACAAGCTCGTGTGCTTCGATATGGAAAAGATCGCCGTCGATGCCGGTAGCGTCATCTCATCGAGCCTGTTCGGCGCGCTGGCCGGCTCCGGCGCCCTGCCCTTCGCGCGCGAGAGCTACGAGGAGACGATCCGCGCATCGGGTCGCGGGGTGGAAGCCAGCCTGCGGGCCTTCGGTGTCAGTTACGAGCGGGCGCTGACCGGAGAACGCGAGCGCGAGCCGGTCCCGGTGACAGCCGACGCCAGCCCATCGGTAGCCGGCCCCGACAGGATGCTGCGTGAGTGGACTGCTCTCATGTCGCGCGTCGAAACGCTGCCCGAAGCAATCCGGGACATGGCGCGGCGCGGCCTGAAGAAAGTCGTCGATTACCAGGACCTCGCCTATGGGTCGCTCTATCTCGACCGGCTTGATCAGGCCGTGGCGGTCGATGATGCCGTGCATGATTACGGCTTCTCGGTCGAGGCGGCCAAATACCTCGCCAATGCCATGGTCTATGACGACATCATCCGCGTCGCGGACCTCAAGACGCGCACGTCACGCCAGGGGCGGCTGCGCCGCGAGCAGGGCGTCAAGGACAACGCAGTGATACAGGTGACCGAATACTTCCATCCGCGCATGGAAGAAATTTGCGGCACGCTGCCCGCACCGCTTGGCCGCTACGTCGAGGCCCGTCCGAAGCTGTTCGACTTCTTCGACCGGCGCATCAACAAGGGGCGGCGCATCCGGACCGACAGCCTGCGCGGCTATCTGATGCTCTGGACGATGGCGGCGCTGCGGCCGTGGCGGCGCAGCCTGTTGCGTCACAATGTCGAGGAGGCGCATCTCGAAGCCTGGTTCAAGGAAGCCCGGGAGCACGCACGAGGAAATTATCGTCTCGGCGTCGAAATCCTGAAATGCCGGCGCCTCATCAAGGGCTACTCCGACACCCATGCTCGGGCGCAGTCGAAATTCTTCCGTGTGATGGGCGCGGTGCCTCTGCTTGCGCCGCGTGAAGATGGCGGGGAATGGCTGCGGCGGCTGCGCGAAGCGGCGTTGCTCGATGAGGAAGGCAAGGCGCTCGATGGCGCCCTCAAGACCGTGGCGACGCTATAGGCCCTTCGGGTGCGCCATGAACTCCTCGATGATCTCGAGGGGTGGCTTCACGTAGTCCGACGTCCGGCTGATGCCGAGACCTGTCAGCCGCTTCAGCTTGACCGCCATTTCCGCCAGCTTCACGACGATCGGAATGCCGTTGATGACGGGCGCGCCATCGACGCGGTGATCGTGCAACTGCGAGAACAGCAGCATCGGGATGCCGCCACCGGGGATCAACACGTCGACCCCCTGCTCCACCAGCGGTCGCGCCTGCTCCTCGAACAGCGCCCGCACCGTCTCCAGCCGCTCGTCGGAGCCGAATGCAGCGAGGATCTGGCCGGGCTCGAACTGCATGGCGTGAACGCCGGTGACACGTTCCTTCAGCCCGTATTTTCCGATCTGGTGATGAAACCAGGGGATATAGCGCCTGTTGATCGTCACGATGCCGGAGCGCTGGCCGAGCTGGCAGGCGTGCAGCATCGACGCCTCTCCCATGCCAAGCACCGGAATGTCGACCACCGAGCGAGCCTCGTAGAGACCGGCATCCTGGAAGTGGCCGATGATGAAGGCATCATAGCCTTCCCGCTCGGCAAGCACGGCATTGCAGATCACCTCGCGCGCGCAGCGAAACTCGACGATGGCGTGCGCGTAGGAGTCGTGCGGCGTGATGCCCTTGATGTCGATCTGCGTCCCAGAGTCAACGATCCGGTCGAGATGCTTTCGCAGTTCGTCCCAGTAGCTCGCGCCGTTTTTATAGTCGACATAGCTTTGATACCAGATCCGCATGGTCAATACCTTATGAGGCTGGGCAACCACAAAGCGATCTGCGGCCAGACGACGAGGAGAACGATGAGGAACAGCGTGCAGCCGATGTAAGGCAGCGCCGCCCAAGCGACCTGGCCGATCGTGGTGCCCTTCGGAGCTACGCCCAGCATCACGAACAGAAGCAATCCAAAGGGCGGCGTCACGAGGCTCAGTTCGAGCACCAGCAGCATGACGATGCCGAACCAGACGGGCTCGAAACCCGCAAGCGACGACAGCGGCATGAAGATCGGCAGCGTCAGCATCATGATCGACAGCGGATCCATGAACATGCCGAGGATTATCAGCACCAGCACCATCAGCGTCAGCATCACATAGGGCGAAACGTCGAAGCTCGTCGCAAAGCCAATCAGTCCCTGTGAAGCGCCGGAGAAAGCCAGGATCTGCGAAAAGGTCGTGGAGCCGACGATGATCATCAGCATCATCACCGAGACGGCGAGCGTGCCCTTCATCGACTTGACGACGGCTTCCCAGGACAGCTTGCCGTAGAGGGCGGCAAGAACGAGGACCGCCAGCGCTCCGAAGGCCGCGGACTCGGTCGGCGTCGCCCATCCAAGAAGGATGAGTCCAACCACGGCGAAGACGACGATGCCCATCGGCGCGACGTCGACGAGCAACGCACGCGCGATCTCGCCTGCCGATGCCCGCCCGGCAACGTAGCCAGGTGCGACGTCGGGATCGATGGCGATCTGTAGCCGTATCACCGCGGCGAACAGCAGCGCGAGTATGAGCCCCGGAACGAGGCCGGCGATCAACAGCGAACCGACGTCGATGCGGCCCAGCGACCCGAGCAGGACCGCCAGCGAGGACGGCGGAATGATCATGGCAAGGCCGCCCGTCGCAAGGATGGGGCCCATGATGATGCGCGGCTTGTATCCGCGCTTGATCATGTCCGGCATCAAAGTGGTTCCCAGCATTGCCGCATTGGCCATGGAGGAACCGGAGAGGGTCGCGAAGATCGTGCCGCCGCCGACCGTCAGATATGCAAGCCGGCCGCGGATATTGCCCATGCACTTGTCGAGGGCGTCGAAGACGCGGAAGGCAAGGCCGGTGTGGAACAACAATTCGCCCATGATCAGAAACAGCGGCACCGGAACGAGCGCGAAACTCGTCACCGAGGTCGTCGCGTTGGCGACCAGTTGGTCGATCCCGACGATGCCTCCCATGAAGATGAGGACGCCGGCGATGTTGATCACGAGAAAGGCGATCGCGACAGGCATTCCGACCACCATCAGCGCCAGGAGGCCGCCGATCATCAGAAGCGTGGCGTCGTACCAGGGCATCATGTCAGTGGCCTCCGCCCGCACCGCTGTACGTCTCGCCGCGCAGCAGGATGCGCAGGAACTCGATCGCCATCAGGAAGAACCCACCTGCCAGCATGGCGTAGAGGACCCAGGCGGGGATATTGATGGAGCGCATGTCCACCGAGCGCGTTGCGACCATCTCGAAACTGACGGCAGCAGAGCGCCAGGTGAGAAGCGCGAGCGCCAGGATCGAGACGATGAGGACGAGGCGGCCGATCGCGACCCTTGGACCATCAGGCAGCTTGGCGACGAAGGAGCCGATCGCGACGTGTCCGTTTTCGCGCACGAGCCAGGGCGCGGCGGACATCGTGGCGAACAGCATCACATATTCGACGAGCGCACTCGTCGATTGGAACGGGCGGTAACCGGTGTTCCGCAGGATGACATCGACGATGATCAGCGCCGTGATGGCGACCAGGCTGAGAGCTCCGAGAACCGCCAGGCCGACGATCAGACGGTCATAGATCTTGGTGACACTCATGGCGCGCTGACCCCGATGAAATGGATGAGGGCGGAGCCGATGCCCCGCCCGGTGTTGCAGTTCATTCGGGGTAGTAGGCTGCGCGCAGTGCGTCGTAGTGTTCGCTTCCAGCCGCCTGCATACGGGCCCAGGCGCTCTCGAACGCCATGCGACGGAACTCTTCGGCCTGTTCGCCTTCGAGTTCGACCACGGTCATGCCTTCTTCACGCACCGCCGCATCCGTCTCTTCGATGACCTGCTGGAAGTTCTCGTAGGAGGTCAGTTCGTACTCGGCGGCAGCCTCCTCGATGATCGCCTTGGCCTCGTCCGACAAGCCCTCCCACTTCGCAGGGTTGATGACGACGGCAAGGTCGGTCTGGAAGACGCCCGGATCGATGCGGTAGCGCAGAAAGCGGTCCCAGGACAGATCCTTGATGCCGACGATCGGCCAGCCCGATCCGTCGAAGGTCGAGCGCTCGAGGCCGGTATAGACGTCCGGGACCGGGACGGAGACCGGGATCGCGCCGACCTCTTCGAAGAACGCGTTGTAGATCGGCTGTGAGCGGATGCGCAGACCGGACAGATCGACGCCTCCTTCCTCAGTGCGCTTGGGCTCCCCGATCGTATAGACGTGAAATTCGACGCCGGTATCGAGATGGGCAAGCAGCTCCACGCCGAGCTTGTCGCGGAACGCCTGCTGCATGATCTCGAAGCCGCCATTCTCGCGCGCTTCGGCGGCGGTGACGGTGGAGCCGACCCAGGCATCGGCTTCCGGCATCGTGCCCAGATAATAGGATGCAGGGCCGTACTGCATGTCGATCACGCCGCGGCGCACGGCATCGACCTGCTGGTTCGGCGGAAACATCTCGGGGCCGCCGGCATAGGTGATCTGAACGACGCCTTCGCCCTTTTCGTTCACGAGATCGACGAAGCCCTGGAAGCTCTGCGAGAACGCAAGCGTTTGCGGGAAAGCCGAGATGGCACGGATCTGCTCCTGGGCATTTGCGCCGCCGGCGCCAAGCGCAAGGATCGAAGCGGCCGCCATCAAGGCCATTTTCGTGTGATGTCTGGTCATGTCGAGTACCCTCTCTGTTTGTTTCGATTCAATTGCCGGCTTGCCGCCGGTCTGTCATGGATTGCCCGCGAGAACCGGCGGGCGAACGAGCCCGGAAGCTTCGAGGGAGCGGAGAAAATCTGCCATGCGCCGCTGACGATAAGCGGCCACGTCCATGCCGGTATAGTTGAAGAACCCCTCGCCTGTTTTCAGGCCGATCTTTCCTTCTTCCATGTTGCGGCTGATGATGGCGGGCGGCGCGAAACGATCGTCCTGGAAGGCGTCGCTGAGATAGTTCGAAGCGTAATAGAGGATGTCGCCGCCGCCCCAGTCGATGAACTCGAGAAGCCCGAGCACGCCGAAGCGCAGCCCGAAACCATAGGTCACGGCCTTGTCGACGTCTTCGGCACTGGCGACGCCCTCTTCGACGAGCCGTGCCGCCTCGTTCATGGCCAGAGCCTGAATTCGAGGTACGATGTAGCCTGGCGAAGCCTTGCAGGTGATCGGCACCTTGCCGATCGACTCCAGAAAACCGCGCACCGTTGCAAGCGCCGATCCGGAAGTCTCTTCGGCCGGGCTGAGTTCGACCAGCGGCATCAGGAAGGCGGGGTTGAGCCAGTGAGCGTTGAGGAAACGCTGCGGGTTCCCGGTGAAGGCGGATAGATGTGTCGAGAGCATCGTCGATGTGGTCGAGGCGAGGATGGCATCGCTGCACGCGTGAGCGTCGAAGACGCCGAACGCGTCACGCTTTGCAGCTTCGGTCTCAGGCACTGCCTCGAAGACGATCGATGCGTTGCTGAACGCCTCGTCTGCGTGGGTTCGCGGCAGGACCGTCACCCGTGCCAGTATTTCGCCGATCGCCGCGGCATCGAAGGCTCCGAGCAAGGCGATTGCGTTCAGGCCCGCCTCGACCTCGCCCAGCGTCTGCGCCTTCAGTTCCTCGAACCCGGCCGCATCACGCGGCTTCGCGTCCAGCAGCCGGATTTGGTGGCCCGCATAGGCGACGCACTGTGCGATGCCGCGGCCCATGCGCCCGGCGCCGATGCAGGCGATGATTTCGCCGGACATCAGAAACCGTCCTTGAGCATGGCCTGCACGTCGGCCTGGCTCCGGTCGGCGAGGCCGACACTTTCCATCGTGCGGCCCTCGCTTCGCAAGTCGCGCTCGGCCACCACCCCGGCGATTGCCAGAAGGCCCTTGGCAACAGGGCACGGCACCCCCGCCCAATCGCCGACCGAGACGAGAAAGGCGAGGCCGAGGCCGACATCCTCGGTCATGTAGCGATGGTTCTTGAGGTCGAGCGTCTCGTGCCAGTCGCCGGATCCGACGAGCTTGTCGTGGGCAAGATTACCGTACATCCAGTCGCTGGTCTCGTAGTGATCGGCGAGCGGAAAATGCGGCGCGCCATAGCCGAGCTTCTCGCGGATCGCGATGCGCTCGTTGTCGAGAGCAGTGTGCGTTCGCCGGATCGCCGGCTGCGTTCCCTCATTGTGGATGTCCCATTTGTCGAAATGTTCGATCGGGCCGGCGTTCATGAGGATCAACGGTGGGTGAATGATCGGGCCGGCATTCATCAATGCGCCCGACAGCGCGTCTTCGACCGGTTCGATGGCACCGGGAAACGCCTGCGATATCACCTCTATCGCGTGTCTGGTCCTGCTGGCGGGCAAGACCCCTGTCGGCAGGCGCGAGGCGCGCGTGGTGATGCGGACTTCCAGAGGGCTCTGCTTGCGGCAGAGCCACGGAAGCGTTCCCGTCTCGGCGATCGCGATGTCGGCAGCAGATCCTGCGTCGCGGATGCGCTTCATCATGATGTAGGAGCCGAAGGTGCCGGGTGGCAGGTAGATCACCTGCCCATCCTTCAGGTGCGGGGCAAGCGCCGCTGCCATGTCCTCCTGCGCAAAGGCCGGTGTCGGCGCCACGATGAGGGCGGCGTGCTTGATCGCGGCGGCAAGATCATCGGTTGGCGTGACCTTCACCTTCCGGCTGCCCTTGTGGTCGGTGACCGTAATTTCTCCGGCAGCGGCAACATCGGCGAAGCTCGACGCCGCGCGCCGCCACCATGCCACATCGTGGTCTGCTTCTGTGAAATCGGCCACTGCCGCGTAGGACCCGTTGCCTCCGCCCAGAACAGCAATCTTCATCTATCCACTCCCTGCTCTTGAACGCCGGAGACGACAGCGGTCGCCTCGATTTCAACCAGTGCGTCCCGTTCCACCAGACGCGTCACCTCCACGGTCGTCATGGCTGGGAAACAGCGCCCGAAGACCTCCCGGTAGGCGGCACCCAGACCCTTCGGATCGGCGAGATACTGCTCGATGCTGGTCACGTACCAGGTCAGCCGGACGAGATGCTCCGGGCCGGCGCCACCTGCCGCGAGCACGTCGCGAATATTCATGAAGGTCTGCCGGGCCTGCGCGGTGAAACCATCGGGAAAGCGCCCTTCGGCATCCCAGCCGACAAGGCCACCGGTAAAGATCACGCCACCGGCGCTCATCACGCCGTTGGCATAGCCTTTCGGCTTGGCCCAGCCTTCCGGCTGGAGCACGCGGCTGGCCAGTCCAGAGGGGGCCGCATCCGCATCAGGCTTGGTGTTCATCAACTCTCCTCCTCGGCAGGTCTGGTGGTGCGGCGTTCACCCGCCGGACGGGCTTCGGGGCCGTGCAGGGCGACGATGCGCGCCAGGACGTGCTTGAGAATTGCCGCCTGGGCGGGTGAAATCTGATCGATGATGCCCGCCTCGTGGATGCGCGCATCCTCGACGAGTTCACGGGCGAGCGAGCGACCCGTTGCGGTCAGGAAAACCCGGACACGCCGCCGGTCGCGCTCGTCGCTGCGCCGCGTCACCAGCTTCTTGTCAGCCATCTGGTCGATGATCTTGGTCAGCCGCGACTGCTCCATCAGCGCAAGCGCCGCGAGTTGCGTCACCATCTGGCCATCCTCATCGGCAAGGCAGGCCAGAATCCGCCACTCCGGCACCCTTACGCCCCGCGCCCGCACCTGAGCATGGAATTCCGTCGAGACGCCTTCGCTCGCTGCCGCAAGCAGGTAGAGGAGGTAGTGTCGCACAAACCCCTGGTCTGCGGTCTGCCCGGCCTCCGGCGGATGTTTGTGCGCGGTCATCCGTCCTCACATCGACTGCGGAATGACGAGCGCCAGGCCCGGCACAAAAATCAGGAGCATCAGCCGCAGGATGTCGACCGCAACAAAGGGAACGACGCCGGCATAGATGCGCTCGATCGGCACATCGGGAGCGACCGAGCGCATGACGAAGATGTTCATGCCGATCGGCGGCGTGATGTAGGACAACTCGGTGGCAATGACGACGAAGATGCCGAACCAGATCGGGTCGAAGCCGAGGCCGGTCACGATCGGGAAGAAGATCGGCACCGTGAGCGTCACCATGGACAGGCTCTCGAGAAGGCATCCGAGGATCAGGTAGATGATGACGATCGAGAAGATGAACTGATAGGGGCCGACACCGAGCAGGTTGATCCATTCGCGCAGATCCGTCGTCAGGCCGGAAAAATTGACGTAGTTCAGGAAGAACAGCGCGCCGAACAGAATGAAGAACATCACCGCCGTCGTCTTTGCGGTGTCGAACAGAGTCATGAGCGTATCGCGAAGGGTGAGCCGGCCGCGGAACGCCGTCAGGAGAAACGCGCCGCCCGCGCCCATGCCCGCGGCTTCAGTGGCGGTAAAGGCGCCGGCATAGATGCCGCCGAGCACGAAGACGAACAGTGCCAGCGCCCAGAACACGCCCTTCAGCGCCCGGAACCGGTCGGCAAGCGGCAGCTTCGGCTGAACCTCCAGATGCTCCTTGTACATCACCAGCGAGAGCCGCACGGCGACAATGTAGAAGATCATGCCGACGATACCGGGCAGCAGTCCTGCAAGGAACAACATGCCGATGTTCTGCTGGGTCAGGATCCCATAGATGACAAGGATCACGGAGGGCGGAATGAGGATGCCCAGCGTGCCTCCCGACGCGATTGCGGACGATGCAAGACGATCGGAATAGCCGAAGCGGCGCATTTCCGGCAGCGCGATGCGGGCCATGGTCGCCGTCGTCGCCAGCGAGGATCCGCAGACCGAAGAGAACCCCCCGCAGGCGACGATCGTCGCCATGGCAAGCCCGCCCTTGCGATGACGCAGCCAGGCATTGGCGGCTTTGTAGAGGTCGCCCGCCACGCCCGACTGCACGACGAGATTGCCCATCAACAGAAACAGCGGCACGACTGAAAGCGTGTAGCTGCGGCCACCGTCGAAATAGGTCTGGCCGATCAGCGACAAGGTCGGCGTCCAGCCGATGATCGAAGCAACGCCGATGAGGCCCACTCCAGCCATCGCAAAAGCGATTGGAACACCTGCGAAGATGAGCACCAGAAGCAGAAGGACGCCAATCGGCCACTCCATCAGGCGGTCTCCTCGCGGCCCCTGGACAGGCGCATGACGGCCATGATGAAGGTCACGATCGAACATGCGCCGGCGATGACGGCGGCGGCCTTGGAGAACGGGCCGATCGGAGCGCGCAGGTAGACGGTCACTTCATTGTAGCTGGCAAGCTGACTGCCGTGCTTCCAGAGCTGCCAGGCAACGATCGCCAACACCACCGAAACGAACAGGCGGGCGAATAGAAGTTGCGCCGTTTCCCACCATCCCCGCAGACGTCCGGTGACGAGATCGACCGAGATATGACCATCGTCGAGGCACACCGCAGGCAAGCCGCAGAAGATGATCGACATCAACAGGAGCTCCGTATACTCGGAAGCGCCGGGCAGGGGGCTGGACAGGAAATAGCGCCCGACGACATCGACCACCGTTACTAGCGTCAGGGCAATCAGCAGCACTCCGCAGAGCACTGCCGTCACCATGCGCAGACCCCGCCGAGCCCTCGCGAGGAAGGCGTCGGAAGACGGATACATCACTCGCTCGCGACGGACTGGACTTCGCTCTCGAGCCTGGAAAGGATCGCGTCGAAATCGACGTCCTTGGCCTCGTAATTCGCCTTGATGCCGTCGAAGATCGGCTGTGCGGCCTCGCGAAGTTCGGCCACCTCCTCCTCGGTCGCTTCGTGGAAGGCGACCGTGTCGGCGATGACTTCCATGCCCGCTGCATCGGCAGCATCCCAGGCCCGGCCTGCCATGCGGGCAAATGCTTCGCCCGAAATCTCGTCGATCGCCGCCTGATCCTCGGCAGACAGGCTATCGAACCTGGCCTGGTTCATGACGAAGAAGAACGAGACGTTATAGAGGCCGCCGGGTACCCGCAGCGCGGTGTCGACGAGACTTTCGAGCTTGAAGAAGGGCACCGATTCCACCGGGAAGAAGATGCCGTCTGCCACACCGCCTGACAGCACCTCATAGGACTGCGGCGAGGGAGCCTGGATCGACACCATGCCAAGCCCTTCGGCCAACATGTTGGTGATATTGCCGGCCACGCGCACCTTCTGGCCGGAAAGTCCGGAAATCGGCGTTACCGGACGGCCCTTGGTGAAGAGAAGGCCAGGTCCATGCGCAAAAAGGCCAAGCACCTTGGTGCCGCGATGTTCGTCCGCCGCGGCAAGATCGCTCTCGAACACGCGCTGGAAGGCCACTGACAGGCTCTCGGAGGTGTCGGCGATGAATGGAAGCTCGGCGATCTCGGTGAGCGCGAAGCGGCCCGGCGTATAGGAATGGACGCCGAAGGTCAGGTCGGCAACGCCATTCGCTGCGAGATCGAAATGCGCCGGAGGCGGCCCCAGGGGTGCGTCGAGAATCTGGACGCTTACGCGACCGTCGGTCGCCTCCTTCAGCCGTTCACCCCAGGGGATCATCATGTCCTTGACGATCGGGTGCGACGGCGGAAGCCAGTTCGACATGCGAAGAACGGTTTCCTGCGCGGAGGCATGGGCGCTCAGAGCGAGGAGCGATATAAATGCATATGCAAATTTCTTGAGCATGACGGTCACCGTTGGTTCCCCTTGTTATCGGCAGCCTTACGCTACGGATGCTGGCACAGCTTTTTGCCCCCTTCAAGCTTGAAAAGATGAAAATGCATAATTTCATGCCTGAAGGTTGACAGGCAAAAACATGATAATTCATATTCCGGATCGAGGAGGCTGTGTGCGCCTTTGACCCGATGACCGCAGCAAGAAGCGGAGGTCCCTGCACATGTCGCAATTGCGGCTGAAAGTCAGTTCGGTCGAAGCGCCGACGGATCGGATCCGGGCGCTGACACTTGCGTCCGAGGACGGGCGGAAATTGCCCGGCTATCGAGCTGGCGCCCACATCAGGATCGCCCTGCCCCATGGCGGTGAGCGTCACTATTCGCTGATCAACCCGGATGCGGGGAGCGATACGTCGTCCGGCGTTCGGACCTACCGTCTGGGTGTCCTGATGGAGCCCGAGAGCAAAGGTGGCTCGCGCTACATGCATGGGCTGAAGCCGGGCGACACCATCGCAACCTCGGCACCCAAGAATGAATTCGGGCTCGTCGCGCATGAGGGTCCCGCCATCTTGCTGGCCGGCGGGATCGGCGTGACGCCGATCATCTCCATGGCCGCCGAGCTAAAGCGGGCCGGACGGCCGTTCGAATTTCACTATTCGGGCCGATCGCGCCCGCTGATGGCTTTCGTCGACGAGATTGAAGAGACATTCGGTGACGCTCTGAACATCTACTGCGACGACGAGGCCGAACGCTGCCTCGATCTGTCAGGACTGATCGAGCGCGCCCCCGCCGATGCTCACTTTTATGTCTGCGGACCGCGCGGGATGATCGAAGCCGTTCGCGATCGGGCGCTTCCCGAGGGGTTCTCAAAGGATCGCGTTCATTTCGAGCTGTTCGATCGGCCGGAAGAACAGTCCGGCGACCAGCCTTTCGAGGTCGAGGTGAAATCGACCGGTGAAGTCTTCACCATTCCGCCCGGCAGGACGATCATCGAGGTTCTCGAAGAAGGCGGCGTCGATCTGGTGTACGACTGCCAGCGGGGCGACTGCGGCATCTGCCAGACATCGGTGCTGGAAGGCGTGCCGGACCATCGCGACGTGATCCTCACGGAAGACGAGCGCGCCGCCAACGACGTGATGCAGATCTGCGTGTCGCGGGCGAAATCCGCCCGCCTGGTTCTGGATCTTTAGGAGGAAGCTGATGAGCCGCCACGCCAAGGACCGCTCCGCCATCGCCGGCCTCGTCCGTCCGACGGAAGTGCATCGCGACATCTACATCGACGAGGACGTCTTCCAGCTCGAGATGAAGCATCTCTTCGCCAATTGCTGGGTGTTCGTCGGCCACGACAGCCAGACCCCGGACAAAGGCGACTATTTCACGACCGAGATCGGCACGCAGCCGATGATCATGGTGCGTCATTCAGATGGCGAAATCCATGTCCTGCACAATCGCTGCCCGCACAAGGGAACCAAGATCGCGATCGACCGCTCGGGCAATACCGGCAAGTTCTTCCGCTGCCCGTACCATGCCTGGTCATTCAAGACGAACGGCTGCCTTCTCGCGATCCCGCTGCGCAAGGGCTACAAGGACACCGGCCTCGAAGAGAGCGAGAGCGTCAAGGGCATGGCGCCGGTCGGCGACGTGAAGAACTATCGCGGTTTCGTCTTCGCGCGCCTTGCCTCCGAAGGCGTCTCCTTCGAGGAGTTCTTCGGCGATTCCCTCAGCTCAATCGACAACATGGTCGACCGGTCGCCGGCCGGACGGCTCGAGATCGCCGGTCCGCCGCTGCGTTACATGCATCGCTGCAACTGGAAGATGCTGGTCGAGAACCAGACCGACACCTGCCATCCCATGGTTGCGCATGAAAGCTCCGCCGGCACTGCTATCAAGCTATGGGAAGAGATGGACAAGCCGGAAGGGACGAAGACCCCGATGGCGATGGAAGTCATCGCCCCCTTCATGTCGTCCTACGAGTTCTTCGAGAACATGGGCATCCGCACCTGGCCGAACGGCCATGGCCATACCGGCGTGCATCACTCCATCCACTCGGACTATTCGGCGGTTCCGGGATATTTCGAACAGATGTGCAAGGCCCATGGCGAAGAGAAGGCCCGCAGGATACTCGGTGAGAACCGGCACAACACGGTGTACTTCCCCAACATCATGATCAAGGGCCCGATCCAGCAGCTCAGGCTCTTCAAGCCGATCTCGGCCAGCAAGACGCTGGTGGAAAGCTATATCTACCGGCTCGTCGACGCCCCTGACATGCTGTTGCAACGCACTGCCATGTACAACCGGCTCATCAATGCGCCCACCTCCATGGTCGGGCACGACGATCTCGAAATGTATGAGCGCGCGCAGGAGGGGCTGCATTCCGACGGGCTCGAATGGGTCAATGTCCAGCGGCTCTACGAGCCCGGCGAAGACTTCGAAAAAGAAGCGATCGAGAACGGCACGACGGAGCGGCAGATGCGCAACCAGTTTGCCGCGTGGTCGAAATTCATGACGATGACCATGGACGAGGTCGGCCAATGAACACGCCCAGCAAGGAAGACCTCATCGACTTCGTCTACGAAGAAGCACGTATGCTCGACGACGGGCGCTTCGATGAGTGGCTCGACCTTTGGACGCCGGACGGCCTCTACTGGATGCCGCTCGAATACAACCAGCAGGACGAGAACCTCGTGACTTCGCTGCTGCATGAAGACTTCTTCATGATCAAGTTGCGTGTCGAGCGGTTCAAGGGTGAGCGCACCTTTTCGCAGAAGCCGAAAACGCGCTGCCACCATGTCATCCAGCGTCCCTTCGTCGACAGGCTGGATGCCGGGGCGGGCGAGTTCGTCACGCACACGGCATTCCACTATGTCGAGACGCGGCTCGACGACCAGACGTTGCTCGCCGCCAACGCCCGACACCATCTGGTCATGGTGGACGGCAAACTGAAGATGAAAAGGAAACGCGTCGACCTGCTGAACTGCGACGCCGCCTTCGGCAACATCCAGATGTTCCTCTAGGCACGTCATGATCGAGATCGCGCCGCACGCCACCGTCTTTACCGCACTCCGGTCTGCCGCCGCGACCTGGCCGGAGCGTCCCTTCCTCAACGTGCTGGAGGAAACGGCCGAGATTTACGGCATCGACGCGCATGAGTGGAGCTACGCCGAAGCGCTGGGGGAAGTCGAGCGCCTGCGCGACGCCTACGGTGCTGCCGGTTACGTGTCAGGCGGCCGCGTCATGCTTCTTATGGAGAACCGGCCAGCCTTCTTCCTGCACTGGTTTGCACTGAACGCACTCGGCCTGTCGGTGGTGCCGGTCAATCCGGACCTTCAGTCTTCGGAACTCGAATATATGGCACGCCACGCCGAGCCGGTGCTGGCCGTCGCCATTGCCTCTCGCATCGCCGACCTCGAGAAGGCCGCAGCAGCCTCTGGCGTCGGCTTTCCCGTCGTCGCGCCGGACGAAGCGCCACCGCCGCTGGCGGCTGAACTGGCCATGCGCGTGAAGACGCCGGGCGTCGATCCGCTGAAGCGGGAGGCCGCGATGCTCTACACATCCGGCACGACCGGCAAGCCGAAGGGCTGCGTCCTTTCGAACCTCTATTTCCTCGCCGCCGGTCGCTGGTATGCCGAGGCGGGCGGCATCTGCGCGCTAAGCCAGGAAGGCGAACGGATGATAACGCCGCTGCCGATCTTCCACATGAACGCCATGGCCTACTCGCTGATGGCAATGATCGGCGTCGGCGGCTGCCTGACCGCGCTCGACCGCTTCCATCCGCGGACGTGGTGGCGGAGCGTGCGCCAGTCACGGGCGACATGCCTGCACTATCTCGGCGTCATGCCGTCGATGCTCATGAAGGCGCAGCCCTCGCCCGCCGATCGCGATCATGATGTCCGTTTCGGATTCGGCGCCGGGATCGATCCGAAGCTGCATGGCCCGTTCGAAGATCGCTTCGGCATTCCCCTCGTCGAGGCCTGGGCGATGACGGAAACCGGTGCCGGTGCCGTGATCGCCGCCAATAGGGAGCCGCGCAAGCGGGGGTCGAGTTGTCTCGGCAGGCCTCGCGGCAGCGTCGAGGCAAGGATCGTGACGGATCAGGGACGGGAGGCAGAGGCAGACCAGCCCGGCGAGTTGCTTGTTCGCCATGCCGGCGGCGATCCCCGCTACGGCTTCTTCTGCGAATACTACAAGAACCCCGAAGCGACGGCCGAAGCCTGGGCCGATGGTTGGTTTCACACGGGCGACATCGTCCGGCGGGATGCCGATGGCGACTTCTTCTTCGTCGACCGCAAGAAGAACGTCATCCGTCGCTCGGGCGAAAACATCGCCGCGGTCGAGGTCGAATCGATCCTGATGCAGCACCCCGACATCAAGGCGGCCGCGGTCGCGGCTGCGCCGGACGAGTTGCGCGGCGACGAGGTGTTTGCCTGCCTCGTCGTCGAGGGCGAACGCAGTGAGGCGTCGGCCCGTGCAATCGTCTCATGGTGTCTTGAGCGCGTGGCCTACTACAAGGTGCCCGGCTACGTCGCCTTTCTGAACGCCCTCCCGCTGACCGCGACGCAGAAAATCCAGCGCGGCGAGTTGAAAACGCTCGTGCCCCGCCTGCTCGCCGACCCGGAAACGGTCGATACGCGTGCGATGAAGAAGCGGCAGGCCGCTTGATGGCGCGTCGGCGACAAGCCTATGACGGCGTGGTCCTGGCCGCACCGGTCACCATTCCCTATCAGCGCTTTTCAACCGATACCGCCCATTGGTGGATCGCTCGCGCCCTCTCGGAATGCCTGCGGACGGCAGGAATCCGGCCGGCTGATCTCGACGGTTTCTCGGTCTCCAGCTTCAGCCTCTTTCCGGACACGGCTGTTGGCCTGACCCAGCACCTTGGTCTTTCCCCACGCTGGCTCGATCACATCCCGATGGGCGGAGCGAGCGGCATCGCTGCCGTCCGGCGCGCAGCGCGGGCCGTTCAGGCCGGCGATGTCGACGTGGTGGCGTGCGTGGCAGGCGATACCAATCACGTCGACAGCTTCCGGCGGATGCTCTCAAGCTTTTCGCGCTTCGCCCAGGACGCGTCCTATCCCTATGGCGCCGGCGGGCCGAATGCCTGCTTCGCACTCCTGACCGACCATTACATGCAGGCATTCGGAGCGACGAAGGAGGATTTCGGCCGGATCAGCGTGGCGCAGCGCGACAATGCCCTCCGCAATCCTCACGCGGTGATGAAGTCGCCACTGACGATGGAACAGTATCTTTCCGCACGAATGATCTCCGATCCCATCGCGCTTTTCGACTGCGTGATGCCGGTCGCGGGTTCGGAAGCCTTTCTCGTCATGCGCGAGGAAGATGCCCGCGCCGCAGGTCTCACCCATGCGCACATCCGCTCGACCATCGAGCGGCACAATGCCTTTCCGGAAGATCCGATCCAGATGCGCGGCGGCTGGGCGATGGACATCGACGAGCTCTACGCGATGGCGGATGCAAGGCCCGACGACATCGACCTCCTACAGACCTATGACGACTACCCCGTGATATCGATGATGCAGTTCGAGGACCTGGGCTTCTGCGCCAAGGGCGAAGGTCCGCAATTCGTTCGCAGCAAGGATCTGACGATTGGCGGCGACTTTCCGCACAACACGTCGGGCGGTCAACTTTCGGCCGGACAGGCCGGCGCCGCCGGCGGCTATATCGGTCTTGTCGAAGCGATCCGGCAGGTAGCGGGCGCGGCGGGGCCGACGCAGGTTGAGGGCGCACGCACCGCGATGGTGTCCGGTTTCGGCATGATCAACTTCGACCGTGGCGTCTGCTCCAACGCCGCCATCATCTCGGGAGCAGGCGAATGACCAGGCCGATCGCGCCACCGCCAAGGAAGAACCCGCAAAAGCGCACGCGTGTCCCGACGCTTCCGTCCGGATTGCGCAGCCGCGCCGCGCTGGGATTGGCCGCCGCTGCCGCCGAAGGCCGCTTCATGTTGCAAGGCTGCGAAGCCTGCGGCGCACTGCAATATCCGCCGCGCGACGCCTGCTCGACATGCCTTTCGATCGGTCTCAAATGGCGTGACGTGAAGCCTGCCGGCGCGCTCATTGCCGAAACGACCGTGCGCATCTCGACCAATGTCTATTTTCGCGAGCGGACTCCATGGCGCATCGGAACGGTGAAGCTGGATGCCGGGCCGTCCGTGATGGCGCATGTGCATGGCGACGTCGCGCGCGGCGCCAGGGTGGTGCTTGTCAATCGTCTCGACAAATCGGGCCAGGGCGTCTTCTTCGCCCTGCCAATGGATGGGAGTGCCGACATGGCGGACGATCCTCAACTACGCGAACTGACCGCCGATCCGAAGTTCCGCCGCATCCTCGTCACCGACGCGCGCAACGAGAATTCGGTCGCGCTCGCCAAAGCGTTCGCAGATGCGGGGGCGACCAGCATCTTCGTCGGCGAGCCGGAAGGATGGCGGCCCTACCCGCACCGCGCCGCGCTCGCTGCCGTCTCCAACGTTGCGATCGTCCCGCTCGATGTCACCGACACCCGTTCGGTCTGCGAACTTGCCGGCGAGATCGGGGGCAAGACCGACATTCTGGTCAACAATTCACGCTTCATGCGACCGGGCGGGATCATGGATCGCGGCGATACAGTCTTTGCGCGCGACGAATTCGAGACCAACGTGCTCGGGCTGATGCGGCTTGCGCAGGCTTTCGGACCGGCCATGAGCGGCCGTGGCGCCGACGGCGTCAACAGCGCGGTCGCGTGGGTCAACATCCTGTCCGTCTATGCATACGCCAACATGCCGGCATATGGCGTGTTTTCGGCCTCCAACGCGGCGGCGCTGTCGCTATCCCATTGTTTGCGGGCCGAGATGGCACCTGGCGGCGTACGTGTCATGAACGTCTATACCGGACCCACCGAGGACGAATGGCACCAGCCGCTGCCACCCCCGAAAGTCGCGCCGTCGGCTCTCGCCAAATCGGTGATTGCGGGGCTCAAGGACGGTCTCGAGGACGTTTATGTCGGTGACGTCGCGAAGGATCTGATCGATCGCTGGCGGCAGGGGCCGAAGGTACTCGAGCGCGAGATGATGGCCCAGGCGGGAGAAGGCTGATGGACGCGATCGACAACAGGAGCGCCGATCTGCTGGCGCAGATGGCAGGCGCCATCGCCTCGGGCGGCATCGAGGTGGTGGATCTCACCCACACGCTCGACCAGGATTTCCCCGTCATCATCCTGCCACCTGAATTCGGCCAGTGCGCCCGCTTCCGCATGGAGGAGATTTCCGCCTACGACCATCGTGGCCCGGCCTGGAAGTGGCACAATATCAGCCTTTGCGAGCATACCGGAACGCATTTCGACGCACCGTCGCACTGGATTTCCGGCCGCGACATCCCGCATGGAAACGTGGACGAGATACCGGTCGACCGGTTCGTCGGCCCGGTATGCGTGATCGACTGCTCGGCGGGCGCCGGCGAAGATGAAGATTTCGAGCTGACGCCTCAGATCATTCGCGATTGGGAAAAGACCAACGGCCCGATCCCACGAGATTGCTGGGTATTGATGCGGACCGATTGGTCGAAGCGGCGCGGCGCGGCATACCTGAACATGCGCGATGACGGTCCACATTCGCCGGGCCCGACGCCCGACGCGATACGGCTGCTCGTCGAGGAGCGCGGCATTCGCGGCTTCGGGACGGAGACCGTCGGCACGGATGCCGGCCAGGGAATGCACTACACGCCCCCCTACCCCGCGCACTTCATCCTGCATGGCGCCGGCCGCTACGGCCTGCAATGCCTCAACAATCTCGATCGCCTGCCGCCCACCGGCGCGGTGATCGTGGCGACGCCGCTCAAGATCAAGAAGGGCACGGGCAGCCCGTTGCGCGTCATCGCGCTCGTACCGGGAAAAGACGCATGAGCGAGGCGAACTTCACGGCCGTCATCACCGGCGGCAACAAGGGCATCGGTGCCGATCTCGCCGACCGCCTGCTGGAGCAGGGCTACACAGTCGTTTCGGTCGCGCGCCATGCGCCGGAAAAGTCACATGTGAGGCTCGTTTCGGTCGAGGCCGATCTTCTCGATCCGGAGGCGGTCAGGCAAGCGGGAGCCACGATCGCCAGGGACCACGAGGTCACCCATCTTGTCCACAATGCCGGCCTGATCTGGCCGAACCTGGTCGAAGAGGCAAAGCCGGAAGACATAACCGGCCTCGCCCAGTTGCATCTCGGGTCGGCTCTGACGCTGTTGCAGGCATTCCTGCCGGCGATGAAGGAGCGGCAATTCGGGCGCGTCATGTTCAATGCCTCCCGAGCAGCCCTCGGCGCGCCGACACGAACCGCCTACAGCGCCTCCAAAGCCGGCATGATCGGCATGGCACGCACATGGGCACTTGAGCTCGCAACACACGGCATCACGGTCAACGTCGTGGCCCCCGGTCCCATCCTGACGGACAATTTCTGGGGGATCATCCCGAAAGGCAGCGAACGCGAGGCGGAACTCGCCGCGCGAATCCCGGTGGGGCGATTGGGAACCGTGGAGGACGTAACCAACGCCTTCCTGTTCTTCTGCGATCCGAAATCCGGCTTCGTCACCGGCCAGACGCTCTATGTCTGCGGCGGCGCGAGTGTCGGAGGGTCGATCCTTTGACCCATCTCGCCCGCCGTTGAGATCAGGCGGATCGGCTCATGCGGCGTCACCCTCTCGATGACCCGGCAACAGCCGTTACGGGCGCTGTCCCATCCCGCAAACGCTGCCGAATCGTCATGAGCCGTCCAACCGGCCATGCATGGCAGCCATGCCGATGTTGCATGTTGTGCCGCAACAGGTTTCGGAGGTATGTGAGCGCAATCGCACGGACCCGGTGAAAGCCCGGGTGGCTCTTCCGGCCGCCGATCCGCCGGACAACGAAATCAATGCCGACTTGTCGCGCGGTTCTCCACGCACCGTTTCTTGATTTTGAATTCCCAGGAACTTCATGACCTCCTTGTCCGCTTATCGCGCGCAGTGGTTCGGCAATGTGCGCGGTGACCTGCTCGCCGGGCTCGTCGTTGCACTCGCGCTCATCCCCGAAGCCATCGCCTTTTCCATCATCGCCGGCGTCGATCCTCAGGTCGGCCTGTACGCGTCTTTCTCGATCGCCGTTCTGATCGCATTCGTCGGCGGCCGGCCGGGCATGATCTCGGCTGCGACCGCCGCAACCGCCGTTCTCATGGTCACGCTGGTGCGCGATCATGGGCTGCAATATCTCCTCGCCGCAACCGTGCTCGCAGGACTTCTGCAGATCGCCGCTGGGCTTCTCAAGTTGGGTTCGGTGATGCGGTTCGTCTCGCGTTCCGTGATGACCGGGTTCGTCAACGCGCTCGCAATCCTCATCTTCATGGCGCAGATTCCCGAACTCGTCGGCGTGCCGAACCTGACCTATGTCATGGTCGCCGCCGGCCTCGCGATCATCTACCTGTTCCCCTATCTCACGAAAGCGATCCCGTCGCCGCTGGTTGCCCTCGTCGTCCTGACGGCGGTCACGATCTTCTTCGGCTTCGATCTGCGTACGGTGGGCGACATGGGCGAACTGCCGTCCACGCTCCCGATCTTCCTGATCCCGGACATTCCGCTCAATCTCGACACGCTCTTGATCATCCTGCCCTATTCGGCGGCGGTGGCGGTCGTCGGCCTGCTTGAATCCCTGATGACGGCGCAGATCGTCGACGATCTCACCGACACGCCGTCGGATCGTCATCAGGAGTGCATCGGACAGGGCATCGCCAACACGGCGACCGGCTTCATCGGCGGCATGGCCGGCTGTGCGATGATCGGGCAGTCGATCATCAATGTGAAGTCCGGCGGTCGCGGACGGCTGTCGACCTTTGCCGCAGGCGTCTTCCTCCTGTTCATGATCCTCGTGTTGGGCGATCTGGTCAGCCGGATTCCGATGGCCGCGCTGGTCGCGATCATGATCATGGTGTCGATCGGCACCTTCTCCTGGTCGTCGATCGTCAACCTGAAGGATCATCCGCGATCCTCTTCCATCGTCATGATCGCAACGGTCGTCACCGTCGTCTTCACGCACAATCTCGCCTATGGGGTCATCGTCGGCGTGCTTCTGTCGGGCATCTTCTTCGCCTGGAAGATCGCGCAGCTCTTCCGCGTGTCGTCGAGCCTCAGCGCGGACGGGCGTCACCGGACCTATGTGGTCGAAGGCCAACTCTTCTTCGCCTCGGCGGAAGACTTCATGGCCGCCTTCGACTTCAAGGAAGCTGCGGAAAAGGTGACCATCGACGTCTCGCGCGCGCATATCTGGGACATCTCCAGCGTGGCCGCGCTCGACATGGCGGTGCTGAAGTTCCGCCGCGACGGCGCCGAAGTGGAAATCGTCGGCATGAACGCGGCGAGCGAGACCATCGTCGATCGCCTCGCTATCCACGACAAGCCCGGCGCACTCGACAAGCTGATGGCGCATTGATCCGCCCTCGCCCGTCGATTTGCCTCACCATCCATGCTCCGGCCAGGTTGCCGGTAGGGAGGACTGCATGACCGAAAAACTCATCGCCCTTGTCGATGGCTCGATCTATTCGAAAAGCGTCTGCGAGAACGCAGCCTGGATCGCGCGGCGCACGGGCGCGCCCGTCGAACTCCTTCACGTTCTCGGCCGAAGAGAAACGGCGAGTTCGGACCTGTCCGGCTCGATCGCGCTCGGCGCTCGCACGGCGTTGCTGGAAGAACTGTCGAGCCTCGACGAACAGCGCTCGAAGCTGGCACAGAAGCGTGGCCGGGCCATCCTCGAAGACGCGGAAGCCGTCCTCCGCTCTGCCGGTGTTGAAGACGTCACTTCAAGACTGCGGCACGGCGATCTTCTGGAAACGGTGGCCGATGCGGAGCCTGGCTCACGCGGCATCGTCATCGGCAAGCGCGGAGAGGCCGCGGACTTCGCCAGGCTTCATATAGGCTCCAACCTGGAACGCATCGCGCGATCGGCCACCAAGCCGGTATTCGTGGCAGCGCGTGCCTTCCGCCCCATCGAAAAGGTATTGATCGCCTATGATGGCGGTCCAAGCGTGATGAAGGCGGTTGACCATGTCGCCCGCGCACCGCTCTTTGCGGGCCTCGACATCCGGCTTCTGACCGTTGGCAGTGAGAGCGCCGACGTGCGGCGGCGGCTGGAGGATGCGCAGGCGACGCTTCGGGCCGGCGGTCATACCGCGTCGATCGAAATCGCATCCGGCCAGCCGGAGACGGCGATTTCCGACGTCGTCGAACGCGACGGCATCGACCTCCTCGTCATGGGCGCCTATGGCCATTCGCGCATCCGTGCGATGATCATCGGCTCGACGACGGCGCAGATGATGCGGTCCTGCAAGATTCCGGTCGTCCTCTTCAGGTGAAGCCTCGCCTTCTCCGCAGCGTGGGAGTGCAATGTCGGGCCTTTCGACGATGCGCTCATTGTCTCCCCCGGCGCCTAGTCCTCGAAAATCGCGACCGCGCGGGTAAAGCCGGCCGATGCCTTCTCGATCTTGAAGGGGAAGCAGGCGATCATATAGCCGGTCGGCGGCAGCAGATCGAGGTTCGCGAGCTTCTCGATGTGGCAATAGCCGATCTCCATGCCGGCCCGATGGCCTTCCCAGATCAGCGAGGCGTCTCCTGTCTCGGCGTAGCGCCGGGCGGTGTGAATGAAGGGCGCGTCCCAACTCCAGGCGTCGGTGCCGGTGACGCGCACGCCGCGGCTGGTCAGATACAGCGTCGCTTCCCTGCCCATGCCGCAGCCGGAGGCGAGGTAGTCGTCCTGGCCGTATCTGGCCGCAGCAGAGGTGTTGACCACGACGATGTCGCCCGGATCGATCTCATGGCCGATGCGCTGAAGCTCGGCTTCGACCTCGCCGGCCGTGACGACATGCCCGTCGGGCAGATGACGGAAATCGAGCTTCACGCCCGGACCGAAGCACCATTCCAGCGGCACCTCGTCGATGGTCAGGGCGCGCTTGCCCCCGTCCATGGTCGAATGGAAGTGGTAGGGCGCGTCGAGATGTGTGCCATTGTGCGTCGAGACGACCAACTGCTCGATCGCCCAGCCCTCGCCGGCCGGAAGCTGGTCTCTGGTCAGGCCGGGAAAGAAGCCGGTGATCTGACCGACCGACTGTCGGTGATCGACATAGGTGATCTGCGGCTCGGTGCCTTTGGGATCGGAGGCGATGCCTGCCTTGAGCGCGGTGGAGATATCGACGATCCGGCGCGCCATGACGTGAACCCTTCTTCCAACAGGTCGAGGCAGATGCCCGCAAATAGCACGATCGAGACGAGGGCGGATAGCGCATCAGCGAATTGCCCCATGCCTTGCCGACCGGGGGCGGTTCATGCCGTCTGGCGACAGACATATTTGAGGTCGGTATAGGCTTCGAGCCCGTGGCGGGAGCCTTCGCGGGCGAGCCCCGCCTGCTTGACGCCGCCGAACGGAACGGGCGCCCCGGTGATCTTGGTGCGGTTGACGGCGACCATCCCGAATTCGAGCCGATCGCACAGGCGCGCGATGCGCGCATCGTCGCGCGTGTGCAGATATGCGACGAGGCCGGTTTCGGTCCGGTTGGCCTTGTCCAGCGCCTCCGCCTCGTCGTCGAAGGGCGCGAAGGCGGCGACGGGACCGAACGTCTCTTCGCGGAAGATCAGCGCGTCGTCCGGCACGTCGGCCAGAACCGTCGGCTCGAAGAAGAACGGCCCGGCGCGATGCCCGCCGCCGCCCGCAAGCAGCCGGGCGCCGCGCGAAAGCGCGTCCGCCACATGCTCCTTCTGCTTGGCCACGGCGCGGCCGTCGATCAGCGGCCCGATCTGCGGATCACTCATGCCGGCGCCGACCCGCATCGCCTTCACCTTGTCCGCGAAGGAGGCGACAAACCGTTCGTAGATCGGCCGTTCGACAAGCAGCCGGTTGGCGGCGAGGCAGTCCTGGCCGGAGGTGGCGAACTTGGCCGCGACGGCGCAATCCACCGCGCGATCCATGTCGCAGTCGGCGAAGGCGAGAAACGGTGCGTGCCCGCCGAGTTCCATGATCAGCCGCTTTATGGTGGGCGCCGATTGGCCGTAGAGAAGCCGGCCGACCTCAGTCGAGCCGGTGAACGACAGCGCCCGCACGAGCGGCGAGGCGGTCAGGGCGCCGACGATCTCCGGCGCGTTCCCCGTCACCACGTTGAAGACGCCGGCCGGGAAGCCGGCGCGCTCTGCGAGTTCTGCGAGCGCCAGCGCGGAGAACGGCGTCTGCGACGACGGATGCGCGACGACCGTGCATCCGGCGGCAAGCGCCGCGGCCGCCTTGCGGGTCAGCATCGCGGATGGAAAATTCCAGGGCGTGACGAGCGCGGCGACCCCGACCGGCTGGCGGGTCAGGCGCATCTCGGCGTGCGGCAGATGCGACGTGACGCTCTCCACGTTCAGCCGTTTGGCTTCCTCGGCATAGAACTCGACGAAGGAGACCGCATAGTCGATCTCGCCGCGCGCTTCCGAGAGCGGTTTGCCCTGCTCCTGCACCATCAGCAGCGCGAGATCCTCCTTCGAGGCAAGGATGAGTTCGAACCAACGGCGCAGGATTTCGCTTCGCCGGGCCGGCAGTTGCGCCGACCACGGAAGAAAGGCGCGCTGTGCCGCTTCCACCGCCTGCCGTGCATCGGCGGCGCTCAGCGCTGGAACGCTGCCGACGCGGGAACCGTCGGCCGGGTCCGTCACGTCGATGGCGCGGGAGGTCGAGCCAGCTGTCCATGCGCCTCCGACATAGGAGAATTCTCGAAACAGGCGCGGGTCGGCAAGCATCGACAGCGAGGCTTTCTCGATCATTGCGGCGGAAGCGGGCATGATGGGCAACCTCTTATTGGGGGACGGCGACAGTATCGACGGAACGCGGCCCGAATTTCTTCGGTTCCGGCGCCCTGGCGCAGACGATCCTTCGCAAGTTCGGCGTCTTGTCCGACTATCCTTTGCCGCCGATCAGCAGGTCGAAGGGCAGCCCTGCCGACTGCTTCACCGGCTTGGTCACGACATAGGTGAAGTAGCGGGCGATCCCGGTCCTCGCCTCCAGCAGATGGTCGACCAGCCGCTGATAGGAATCGATGTCGCGCGTGACGATCTGCATGATGTAGTCGAAGCCGCCGCCCACGGCCCAGCAGGTCACGATCTCGTCGAGCGGCGCGATGGCGCGTTCGAACAGGGCGAAGTCTTCGGCGCGATGCTGCTCCAGTTCGACCGCCATGAGGACGACGATATGCGCGGCGATCTTCCGAAGCGACACCTCGGCGCGATAGCCGACGATGATGCCGGCGTCCTCCAACCGCTTCAGCCGCTCCCAGCATGGCGCTGCCGACAGGTTTATGCGCTTTGCGAGGTCGGCTTTCGAGACCCGGCCTTCCTCGCGCAGGATGGCGAGCATCCTGAGGTCACGGTCGTCCAGCTTCAGCATGGGAGCCTTTCATGCGGATCGTTTTCGGCCGGAGCGGGAAGCAGAGTGCGGCCATGGCGACATCAGGTCAGGATGGACGATCCTGCGCCAGCACTGCGCGCGCGCTCCACCGCGAAGGTCGCGATGGCGGTGTCCTGCGCGCCGGTGCCGGTCAGGTCGCAGATCGTGATCTGGTCGTCCGACATGCGCCCTTCGCGCCTGCCAGAGACGATGTCGCCGAGTTCGGGCGGCGCGCCGCCCTGCCATGCGCCCGCAGCGATGGCGCTGCGCAACTCTCCGAGCAATTCGCACTGGGCGACCCTGTCGCAGACATAGAGATCGGCTCGGCCAAGCGCAGCGGCTTCGATCTCGTTCTTGCCGGCCTGGTCGGAGCCCATCGCCGTGACGTGCAAGCCCGGATGCAGCCATTCGGACCGCAGCACCGGATGCTCGGCCGGCGTCGTGGTGACGACGAACTGGCTGTCCGCCACGAGGCGGGCGGGATCGGTCACGGCCTTTGCCGGGATTCCGAGCCGCGCACCGAGATCGGCCGCGCATATCCGCGCCTTTTCCTCGTTGCGCCCCCAGACCAGGAGCTTGGCGAACGGGCGCACGAGATGCGCCGCCTCTATTTGAAGCCTCGCCTGCGTGCCGGTGCCGATCACGCCCGCCGTTTCGACCGTGGCCGGTGCAAGATGCCGCGCGGCGACGGCGCCGGCTGCGGCGGTGCGGACATCCGTCAGATAGCCGTTGTCGAGAAGCAGCGCCTGCACCAGGCCTGTCTTCGCCGAAAAAAGGATCATCAGCCCGTTGAGGCTCGGCAGCCCGATCTTCGGATTGTCGAAAAAGCCGGGGCTCACCTTGATGGCGAAGCCCTCGAAGCCGGGGATGTAGGCTGTCTTGACATCCACCTCGCCATTGGCCGCCTCTATGGCCATCGACAGGACCGGCGGCATCACCACGGAGCCCGAAGCGAGCGCGGCGAAAGCGCGCTCCACGACGGCGATTGCAGACAAATCGAGCTTGACCACTCCCCGCAGATCCGCCTCGGTCAGGATCGTCACTTCATGCGGCATAGGCGCGGCCTTTCAGTTGGACGTCCCCGAGCGCCACGCCGCGTCCGGCGACGATGTCGGTGAAGATCGCCATGTCCACGTTGCGCCCGGTGAGGATGGTCGCCACCGGGCCGTCGAATGCCGGCAGCCTGCCGGCCTTCATCGCGGCGATGCCCACCACGCTCGCGCCCTCGGCGATCATGCGGTCCTCGAAATAGAGCGTCTGCATCGCGTCGTAGATCTCGTCTTCGGTGACGAGCACGCAATCGTCGAGAAGATCGCGGCACATCGACAGGGTCAGCCGGTTGTGGGCGCCGATGCCGCCGCCGAGCGAGTCGGCGAGGCTGGCGACTTCGTCGACCTCGATCGGCCTGCCGGCGCGGATCGACTCCGCCATCGCCGCGCCGCGGTCCATCGTGATGCCGATCACGCGGATCGACGGCTTGATCGCCCTGGCGGCCAGTGCGACGCCCGCCGCGAGCCCGCCGCCGGACAGCGGCACCAGAATCGCCGCGAGATCCGGCCGATCCTCCAGCATTTCCAGCCCGATCGTCCCCTGCCCCGCAATTACCATCGGGTCGTCGAAGGGCGGGATTGAAACCAGCCCTTCGTCGCGCGCGAGCCGCACGCTTTCCTCATGCGCTTCGTCCTGGCTGCGCCCGACGATGCGCACCTCTCCCCCCAGCGCCCTGATGCCGTCGACCTTCGCCTGCGGAACGAGCGCGGACATGCACACGACCGCCCGCAAGCCGCTCGCCCTGGCCGCATGGGCGATGCCCCGGCCGTGATTGCCGGTCGAACAGCAAACGACGCCGGGCGCGCCGGCCGGAACGGCGGCGACCGCGTTGAGCGCGCCGCGCAGCTTGAACGCGCCGATCGGCTGCGCCGTCTCCAGTTTCATGAGGAATTCCTGGTTCGCGACGGCACTCATATGCGACGAGGGCACCAGCGGCGTGCGCACCGCCACGCCGGCGATCACCCGCCGCGCGGCCAGAATGTCGGCGAGGTCGATCGTCAAGTCGCCTCCTTGACCGCGCTCAGAAACTGCCGGGTGCGCTCCTTTTGAGGGTTGCCGAAAAGCTCTTCGGGCGTTCCCTGTTCCTCGATGCGGCCGCCATAGAAGAAGCAGATGCGATCGGAAATGTCCTTGGCGAACCCCATCTGGTGCGTCACCATCAGCATGGTCAGATTGTGCTTTCCCACCAGTTCCCGAATGACGTTGGTCACTTCGCCGATCACCTCCGGGTCGAGCGCGGAGGTCACTTCGTCGAACAGCATGACCTTCGGCCGCATGGCGAGCGCGCGCGCGATGGCGACGCGCTGCTGCTGGCCGCCGGAAAGGCGGGAGGGATGCTGGTCGCGCTTGTCGGCCATGCCGACCATCGCCAGAAGCTCCTCCGAGCGCTCGCGCGCTTGCCTTTTCGACAGGCCCAGCACATGCACCGGGCCTTCCATGCAATTTTCCAGCGCCGTCATGTGCGGGAACAGGTTGAAGTGCTGGAAGCACATGCCGATCTTCGAGCGGATCTTGCGCAGATGCCGGTCGTTCGCCCGAACCAGCCTGCCGTCCCGCTCCATATGGGTGAGCGGCTCGCCGTCGACATAGATGACGCCGCCATTGATGGTCTCGAGCGTCATCAGCATCCGCAGCACGGTCGTCTTGCCCGAACCGGACGGGCCGATGATCGTGACCATCTCGCCCTCTGCCACGTCGAGGTCGAGCGCATCGAGCACCACGAGGCTGCCGTAGGATTTGGTGACTTTCCGGAAGCTCACCATCGGGGCCGTGTCGCGCTCCAGCGCGAGAGGGAAATCTGATATGTCCGAAATATCCATCAGCCCATTCCGAGTTTGCGCCGCACCCAGCCCTCGAAGAGCCGGATCGCCGCCGCCGTTGGCAGCGAGATGAGAAGGAAAATGATGCCGACCAGCGTGAAGGGTTCGAGGAACCGGTAGGTCTGCGACCCGATCGCGTTGGCCGTGTGCATGAGTTCGGCCACGCCGATCACCGACAGCATCGGCGTGTCCTTGAAGATGCCGACCAGATAATTGCCCATGCCGGCCAGAGACGGCGGCAAAGCCTGCGGGAGAATGACGCGGAAATAGGTCCGGCCCGTCGACAGGTTGAGCGACCTGGCGGCTTCCCACTGTCCTTTCGGCACGCTTTCCAGCCCGCCGCGATAGACCTCCGAAAGATAGGCGGCATAGTGCAGGCCGATGGCGATCATGCCCGCCGTCCATGGCGACAGCCGTATGCCGAATTGCGGGCCGACATAGAAGACGAAGAAGATTTGCAAAACCAGCGGCGTCGAGCGAATGAACTCGACCATCTCGCGCACCGCCACGGTCAGCACGGTGAGCGGCGTGCGCTGCGCCAGCGCGAGCACCAGCCCCAGCACCACGGCGATGGCGTAGCCGAGGCCGGCCGCCAGGAGCGTGTTGCCGGTGGCCGCCAGCAGGCGGGGCAGGATTTCCCAGGTGAAGTCCCAGCGCCAGTCGAGCATGGCCTCAGACCCTCCCCATCTTGCGCATCATGAAGCGTTCCAGCCAGCGCATGAAGGGCGTGACCATGAAGCGCGCCAGCACGTAATAGATGACCAGGGCCGTGCCGAAGGCTTCCGCGGACAGGAAGGTGGTGCCGTTGATCTGCTTGACCTGGAACATGAGGTCGGTGACCGAGATGAGCGCGACGAGCGCGGTTCCCTTCAGCAGTTCGATCAGGAGATTGCCCCAGGACGGCAGCATGATGAGCACCGCCTGCGGCAGGATCACTCGGCGCATCCGCTTGGCCGGCGACATGTTGAGCGCCAGCGCGGCTTCCCACTGCCCCTTCGGCACCGAGAGGATCGCGCCGCGTACCAGTTCCGCGCCATAGGCGCCGAGATTCATGCCGACCGCGACGAAGCCGGCGGTGAACTTTTCCAGCGTGATGCCGAAGAGCGGCAGCACGAAGAAGATCCAGTAGAGCTGGACCAGCAGCGAGGTGCCGCGGAATATCTCGATATAGACGGTTGCGATGCCGCGCACCGCCCTGTTCGGCGCCATGCGCATCAGCCCGGCGGCAAGCGCGATCGCCACGGCCAGAAGCGAGGCAAGCACGGTCAGCGCCATGGTGACGAGCGTGCCGCTGACGATCCGGTCGCCATACTGGCTGAGAAACTCGAAGTAGGACATGCCGCTCAGACCTTCTCGAAGGCCCCTAAGGCGAGGCAGGCGCCGTCTGCGCCGGCGCCGCGGAGGGAGGCCGGACCGGCAGGACCGGCCCGGCCTTCGTCATGTCAGCGGTTGGCGCAGACCCACTCGGTCGTCTGGTCGCCCGGAAGCGACCCCTCGCCATAGCCGTATTCGGCGACCGCTGCGAGCATGTCCTGCGAACCGATATAGTCGGCCAGCGCGACGTTGAACTTGTCGAGGAAATCGCGGTCGGACTCGCGGAAGCCGATGCCGGCCCAGTTGAATGAGTCCTCCGGCATCGCGCTCGGGTCGGAGGCTTCGACGGCGCCGCCTGAACTGTCGGCAAGCTGTTTCATCGTGAAATATGTGCCGGCGCCCGCATCGGCGCGGCCGGCACGCACGGCGGCCAGAATTTCGGTCGGTCCCGGCACCTGCATTATGTCGGCCTCGTCCACGCCGGCGGCCATGGCGGCCTCGATGTTTGAATAGCCCGAACCGGTGACCATGATGGCGTCGTTCTCGACGAGGCTGGCATAGTCGCCGATGTTCTTGGGGTTGCCGGGCGCAACGATGAAGCCATCGCCGATGGTCGCGATCGGTTCGGAGAAGGCGATGTTCTCGCAGCGGCTGGCCAGAATGTTCATGCCGCCGGTCACGATGTCGAAGCGGTTGGCATTGAGACCTGGAATGAGGCCGCCCCATTCGGTCTGCACCGGCTCGATGTTGTCGTAGCCCATCTGCTCCAGAATGGCGATCGTCATGACGTTGACGAAGCCCTTGGGGCTGCCGTCGTCGCCAGGATAGGCGAAGGGAACCTCGTTTGCGAAACCGATGCGGATCGGCTCGCCGCTTTCAGCGCGTTCCATCAGGGACTGCGCGTTGGCCACGCCAGCAAAACCGAATGCGAAGGCCGACACGCCGATGACGGCGAGGCCCTTGACGATTGCGTTCTTCATAAGGCTTCTCCTGTGTTCCACCACCAAATCTTCTTATGTTGTGCACAACAACATGCTATACGAGATTGTGTCAACGGAATTGTAGGACTCTCCGCTAATATTCTCCTATCCCAAACACGCAATCCGGCGTAGTTGTATACATTCGAATTCGATCATGCCCGACGCATGGAGATCATATGCTGACTGTGGAATTGCCTTTCTCCCGTGAGGAATATGCGCGGCGGCTCGCCAGGGTGCGCAGCGCGATGGAGCGGAAGGGCATCGACGTGCTCTTCGTCGAGGACCCTTCCAACATGGCCTGGATCACCGGCTATGACGGATGGTCGTTCTACGTCCATCAGGGCGTGATCGTCTTTCACGATCGCGATCCGATCTGGTGGGGGCGCGCGCAGGACGGCAACGGCGCGCTGCGGACGGTGTGGATGGGGTCGGATCGCGTCCAGCCCTATGGCGAAGCCTACATCCAGTCGACGGTGCGCCATCCGATGCAGGACCTCGCCGCGATCCTGACGCGCGAAGGCTATGCAGGCAAGCGCATCGGCCTGGAACTGGAGAACTACTATTTCTCGGCCAAGGCGTTCCTGACGCTTCAGGCGGAACTGCCGAATGCGGATCTCGTCGACGCCACCGGGCTGGTGAACTGGCAGCGATCCGTCAAGTCTCAGGAGGAAATCGTCTTCATGCGCCGCGCGGCGCGCATTTCCGAGACGATCATCGACGGCATCGTGAGCCGGATCGAGCCGGGCATGGCGAAGAACGATCTCGTCGCCGAGATCTACCGCGACGCCATCCGCGGCGCCGACGGCCACTGGGGCGACTATGCCGCGATCGTGCCGATGCTGCCGAGCGGGACGGACGCCGCTGCGCCGCATTTGACCTGGGACGGCCGGCCGCTGGCGGCAGGCCAGGCGACCTTCTTCGAAATCTCGGGATGCTATCGCCGATACCATGTGCCGTTCTGCCGGACCGTGTTCCTCGGCAAACCGCCGCAGCATCTGGTCGATGCCAGCAAGGCGCTGGTCGAGGGCCTCGACGCCGGGCTGGAAGCCGCGCGGCCGGGAAACCGGGCCTGCGACGTCGCCAACGCGCTGCACGACGCGCTGCTCAAGGCCGGCATCAAGCGCGATGCGCGCTGCGGCTACGGCATCGGCATTTCCTATCCGCCCGATTGGGGCGAGCGCACCATTTCGTTCCGCAAGGAAGATGAAACCGTGCTCGAAGCCGGGATGACATTCCACTTCATGCCGGGCATCTGGATGGAGGACTGGGGCCTCGAGATCACCGAGAGCATCCTGATCCGCGACGGCCAGGCAGCGGAGTGCCTGTGCGACCGGCCGCGCGAACTCTACGTCAAGGATTGAAACGGTGGACGATCTTGCCCGAACGAAGGCGATCCTTGCCGACCTGGTCGCCTTTCCCACCATATCGGCCGACAGCAATCTGCGACTGATTACCTATGCCGGCGATCTTCTGTCGAGCGCCGGCGCGCAATTGTCGGTGTCGCTCGACGAGAGCGGCAACAAGGCGAACCTCTTCGCCACGATCGGTCCCGAGCGCGATGGCGGCATCGTCCTGTCCGGCCATACCGACGTGGTGCCGGTCGAGGGACAGGACTGGACCAGCGATCCGTTCGTCATGAGCGAACGCGACGGGCGCCTCTACGGTCGCGGAACCTGCGACATGAAGGGTTTCATCGCCGCCTGCCTTGCGGTCGCGCCGCGCTTTGCCCAGCTAGATCTTGCGCGGCCGCTGCATTTCGCCTTCACCTATGACGAGGAGGTCGGCTGTCTCGGCGCGCGCGCTCTGGTCGACGAACTGCGCAAGGCCGGCCTTCGGCCCGCCGCTGCCATCATCGGCGAGCCCACCATGATGGGCGTCATCGAAGGTCACAAGGGCTGCTACGAATACACGACCGAGTTCACAGGCCTCGAGGGCCACGGCTCGCAGCCGGACAAGGGTGTCAATGCCGTCGAATACGCCGTCCGCTACATCTCGCGGCTCATGGCGCTCGGCGCGGAACTCAAGGATCGCGCACCGGCGGAAAGCCGGTTCTCGCCGCCCTGGACGACGGTCCAGGTCGGACGCATCGCCGGCGGAAACGCCCGCAACACCATTGCCGGCCATTGTTCCGTGGAATGGGAGATGCGGCCCGTCCACACGGACGACAGCGATCACGTCAAGCGCGAACTCGGTGCCTATGTCGACCAGGACCTGTTGCCGGCCATGCGGCACGTCTATCAAGACGCATCGATCGTCACCCACGTCATCGGCGAGGTGCGCGGCCTTTTGCCGGTCTCGCAGTCCGAGGCGCGCGACATCGTCTTCGAACTGACGGGCAACCGGCAGAGCGAACTCGTCTCCTTCGGCACGGAAGCCGGCCTGTTTCAGGAGATCGGCATCTCGTCCGTGATCTGCGGCCCCGGCTCGATCGCACAGGCGCACAAGCCGGACGAGTTCATCGCCATCGATCAGTTGCAAGCCTGCCTCGACATGCTGGACAAGCTGCGGCTCAACCTCGCCACGCGAGAGATGCCGACTTGAGTCGTCACGGAGGAGACTGATGATGGCCGATCACGCCGCTGGAAAACCCGCCGACGAGGGCGTCAGGGGCCGGTTCGAACGGATCTACCAGACCCTGCGCACACGCATATGTATGCTCGACTACGCGCCGGGCAGCCGCTTGCGCGAGGAGGACCTGGCCGGCGAGTTCGGCGTTTCGCGGACACCGTTGCGACGCGTTCTCGTCAAGCTGGAGGCAGAGGGCCTGCTGCGGTCCGTGCATGGCGTCGGCACCATCGTCACCGACATCGACGTCGACGAACTGGCGCAGGTCTACGAGTTGCGCATCGAACTTGCCGAGCTCGTCGGCAAGCTGTCGCCCGTCATCGTCGACGCCGCGCTCATCGCGCGCTTCCGCGACATCCGGGCGCGTTGCGACCGGATGGTCGCCGAAGGCGATCCGCGCGAGTTCTCACGGATCAACATGGAATTCTTCCATCTTTTCACGACCCTCACCACCAACGAGCCGCTGCGCGAGATCAGTGAACGGCTCTACTACCAGACGGCCCGGATCTGGCTCAAGACGGCCTCGCGCCTCGAAGGATTCGACGAACTCCTCCAGAACGAGTTCGTCACCTTCCAGCGCGAGGTCGCCGACATCACCGAAGCCGTCGAACACGGCGACCTGACGGCCGCCGGCTATGTGAGGCGCGCGCACATCGCCATGAGCTTCAGCCGCATCCGTCAGGCTTCCGGCGCCGAAGCCGGCTAAAAGGAAGCATCCGGCCGAAGCCCGTCTTGATGGTTGCCTGAGGTCGATCGGGCTCAGCGACCCGTCGCGCGGGCCAGAATGCCCGGATCGAGCGTGTCGCCCGCAAAGGCGACGAACTGGTCGGGCCGCACCAGCACGTAGCGCGCGCGATAGTCGGCCGCCTCGCCCGGCACATCGTCCTTTACGACCGTCAGCGGCACGCCCGTTCCGTTCGCGGCCGCCCGGAACCGTTCGATTTCGCCATTGCCTGCCTTCCCAAGGCACAGCAGCGTGAAGCCCGACCCCAGCCGGTCATAGACGTTCTCGCCCGTCAAAAGGCGGCGCGGCGCCAAATGATGCCCCGCCTGCGCCTTGAAGACATGCCCGCCAATAGCATTGGTCGCGCCGCCGGCGCCGGACACGATCGGCGAGCCGCGATAGTTCGGCTCGAACGCATTGACCTCGTCGCGCGCGCCCGAACCGCGTGCCGTCCATTCGCGCTCGAAGGCCCCACGGTCGTCTTCGGGATCATGCGTCTCCAGAAAGGCCCGGTCGCTCTCGATCGCCTTTTCGATGAAATCCTTTGCCGTCGAGGCGAAGACCGGCCGGCGCTCGGCATCGTAGCTGTCGAGCAGGTCCTCGCCGCCCCAGCCCTCGAGCGTCGCGGCCAGCTTCCAGCCGAGGTTCCGCGCATCCTCGAAGCCGGTATTGATGCCATAGCCGCCATAGGGCGGATGGCTGTGCGCGGCGTCGCCGGCGATGAACACGCGGCCCTTGGCATAACTGTCGGCAATCGCGATGCGCAAATCCCAGAAGCCGATATGCTCGAACGCGACGTCGAAGTCGGCGCCAACCGCCCGGTGCAGATAGGCGGTGAAATCGAAATTGTCCTTCGTCGTGTCGGCCGGCACCGGCGCATGGAAGAACCAGGTATTGCCGAGATCGACGCGGCCGAAAAACTGCCAGTAGCCTTTCAGGTCCGGGTGTAGGACGTTGTAGAACGACTTGCCGGGAAAGCGCTTCAGCAGTTCGTGCAGCCCGGTCGAGCGGAAGACGAGCAGCACCATCAGCTTGTCGTGGTCCGAGCGCGTCTGCGTGATGCCGGCCATGTCGCGGACGGCCGACTTGCTGCCGTCGCAGCCGACGAGAAAGCGCGCGCGCACCTTGACCGGCGCACCGCTCTCGCGCGGCACGGCGGTCACAGTCACGCCATCGGCATCTTCCTCGAGCGCCTCGCCCGAATAGCCGTAGAGCGTCTCGATGGCGTCGATATGGGCCGCTCGCGCCCGCAGCACGTCCTCGGTCGCATATTGGGGCAGTCGCTCATTGTCGGTGAAGTAATAGGGCCGCACGAGTTCGCGTTGCAGCCAGTCATAATGATAGTCGCCGAGAAGTGTGCCATACGCGGTGAGCCCGCCGATCCCGTATTCCTTCGGCACGGTGCGCGCGGCGCGCAGTTCCTTCTCCGCACCCCAGAAGTGGAAATGCTCCATCGTCCGCTGCGTCAGGTTCTGGCCCTTCGGCACGCGCTGCGGCGTCGGATAGCGCTCGACGACGATGGTGCGGATGCCGCGCTGGCCCAGTTCGATCGCCAGCCCCATGCCGACAGGGCCGCCCCCCACGATCACCACATCGGTCTGCCGTTCATCTGCGTTCGTCATCATCGCCCGTTCATTGCGTATGCACTGAGAAGCCCGGCGCTTCAGATCGCGCCGGCCTCGAGATAAACATGCTTGGTTTCGAGGAAATCGTTCAGCCCCTCGACGCCGTGGAGCCGTCCGAGACCCGACTGGCGATAGCCGCCCGTCTCGCCCTCGGCGAAGAGCCGGCCATGGCAGTTGAGCCAGACCGTGCCGGCGCGAACGGCGCGCGACATGCGCATCGCCCGGTTCAGATCGCGCGTGAAGACGCTCGCCGCGAGGCCGTATTCGGTCGCGTTGGCCTTCTTCATCGCTTCCGCCTCGGTTTCGAAGGTTTCGATGGAGACGATGGGACCGAAGAGTTCGTCCTGCACCAGCGGGGACGACAGATCGTCGATCCTGAAAAGCGTCGGCGTCAGGAACGCACCCTTTGACAGCGGCTCGTTCGGGACGCCCCCTTTCAGCACCATCTCGCCCTCGTCACCGGCCTGCTCGATCAGCCGCGAGACGCGGTCGCGATTGCCCATGTCGATCAGCGAGCCCATCTGGCTTTGCGCATCGCCGCCTGGCCCGACCTTCACGGCGGAGAACGCCGCCTTGATCCGGTCGGTGAACGCCTTCTCGATCGATTTCTCGACCAGAAACCGTGCCGCCGCGACGCAGATCTGGCCCGCCATCACCAGCGAGCCGGCGGTCAGTTCGCGCACCGCCTGGTCGAGATCGGCATCGGCGAACACCGTCGCGGGCGCCTTGCCGCCAAGTTCCAGCGATAGCCGCTTCAAGGTCGGCGCCGCGCCCGCCATGATGCGCTTGCCGGTCGCGCTCGATCCGGTGAACGAGATGACGTCGATGTCGTGCGACGCCACCAGTGCTTCGCCGACTTCAGACCCCTGTTCGTTGACCGAATTGACGACGCCCTTCGGCAGCGAGGGGCAATCGGCGAGGCAGCGCATGATCCGCGCATGAATCAGCGGCGTCTGCGGCGCGGGCTTGATCACGGTCGTGCAACCGGCGGCGAGCGCCGGGGCCAACGAGCGGGCGAGCAGCGTCACCGGGGCGTTCCATGGCACGATGATCGCCGCGACGCCGGCCGCCTCGCGGTTCATCATCGAGAAATTGCCAGGCATGGTCTCAATCGTGCGGCCGAGCACGGTGCGCGCGAGCCCCGCATAGTAGCGAATCTCCGAGATCGCACCCATCGTCTCCCCCAACGCCTCGCGCCTGAGCTTGCCGTTTTCGGCGACGATCAAGTCTGCGATTTCGCCCTTCGCCGTTTCCAGCCGGTCGGCGAATTCGAACAGCACCGCCGCGCGCAAACGCGGCGACGACGCCCAGCCGGTCGTCTCGAAGGTCTCGCGGGCAAGCGCCGCGGCCTGGTCGGCGAGGGCCTTGGTGCCCGGCTCATAGGAACCGAGCACACTGCCGTCGGCGGGGTTCAGGCTGTCGCGCGCGCCTGCCCCCTTCACCCATTCGCCGCCGATATAGTTGAGTGCGGCCGTCATGCCGCCTCCAGCCCGAGGAATCTGCGCGCATTGCCCT
Organism: Mesorhizobium sp. YIM 152430; assembly: GCF_029210365.1. Taxonomy (GTDB): domain Bacteria; phylum Pseudomonadota; class Alphaproteobacteria; order Rhizobiales; family Rhizobiaceae; genus Aliihoeflea. The sequence continues at coordinate 14,344 of NZ_JARGES010000018.1, read as the reverse complement.
CATAGAGCTTGGCGCGCAATTCGTCGGAGATGTCGAGTTCGTCGAGGATGCGGATAGTTTCGCGGATATACATCGGTCCGCCTTCGGGATCGAACGGCGCGTCGGACGCGAACATCACCCGGTCCTCGCCGAAGAACTCGATCGCGTGCTCGATCGCCTTCGACGAGCCGAAGGACGCGGTATCGGCATAGAACTCCTTGAAATAGTCGAGATGCGGGCGCTTCAGCGCCTTGCGCACCGCCGCCAAGTCGCGGTCCGTCGTGCGCTTGCCCATCTGGTCCCAGCCGGGGCCGACGCGGCCCTCGAAGAACGGGATCATGCCGCCGGCATGGTGAGTCAAGACCTTCAGCCCCTCGAACCTGTCGAAGAAGCGCGAGAACACCATGCGCGCCATCGCGGCCGACGTCTCGTAGGGCCAGCCGAAGGTCCACCAGATCTCGTATTCGGACCGGCTCTCGTTCTTGTAGTCGGCGAAATTCTCGCCTCGCGCCGGGTGCAGCCAGACCGGCTTGCCGGCCTTCGCCATATAGTCGAAGAACGGCGCGTATTCCGGCAGATCGACCGGGTTGCCGGCGATGTTGGTGAAGATCTGCATTCCGGCGGCGCCCAGATCCTCGACCGCGCGGCGGCATTCGGCGACCAGCGCGTCGGGATTGTTCATCGGCGCGGTGCCGACGAAGGCCGGGAAGCGCTCGGGATATTTTTGGCAAAGCTCGGCCATCGAATCCGAGCCGATCTTCGACAGTTCGAGCGCCTTTTCAGGTCCGGCCAGCTTTTCGAGCGGCGGCGAGGCGAGCGAGAGCACCTGCTGGTAGTCCTCGCCGAACATTTCCATGACCTCGAAGCGGCGGTCGAGATCGGTCATCATCGGCACCGCGCCGGAGCGCATAGTGATGTCGGTCATCTCGCCGATATGGCCGATCAGCGCATCGAAAAACGGCTTCGGCCAGATGTGGTTGAAAATGTCGATCTTCTTCATGGAACCTCCCTCGGCGACTGGCCGAAGGATGCCTTCCCGGCGCCCATCAAGTCAACAAATAATCTCATTCAATGAGATTTGTTCTCGCCATTCTCCACCCTGCCGCGCAGCAGGGAGTCGCTCACCAGCCGCGCTGTCGCCTTCACGTCGGCCGCGATCTTCTCGATCGCCGCGCCGTCCACCAGATTGCCGGCGATGGTGACGCAGACGCTGGCGACCGGGCTGCGTCCCGCGTCGAAGACCGGCGCCGCGATGCCGACGACGCCCGGCGTCACCTCGCCATAGGCGACGCTCACGCCCGCCTTGCGCACCTTCTTCAACTGCTCCATCACGTCCTCGACGCTGCTGCCGAGGCCGACCGCGCGCAGGTCGTCCATGGTGCGCTCGACGAGCGGCACCAGATGCCGGCGCGGCAGGAAGGCCATGATCGAACGGGCGATGGCTCCGCGCCCGAGCGGCATCGGCCGGCCGCGCGGATAGGAGGACAGCGGGTTCTTCGTCGAGGTGTCCGAATCGACGCAGAGCAGCCGGTTGCCATACCAGCGCACCAGAAGCGCCGTGCAACTGTATTTCGATGTGAGATTCTTCAGATGCGCCGAGCCGTTGATGATTAGCGGGTCGGACTTGCGCATCAGATAGTCCATCTCGACCACCTTCGGGCCGAGCGTGAAGCCGGTATTGGGCATGGAGGTGAGAAGTCCTGCCTCCTTCAGCGTCTTCAGATACCGATAGAGCGTCGGCCGGCTGTAGCCCAGTTCATCCATCAGTTCTTCGGGCGTCCACTCCAGACGGTCCTCGCTGAAAACCTCGAGGACTGCGAGAACCTTTTCGAGACTGTTGCCTGCCGTTTTCGTCAAGACACCGCGCTTTCCCCTGATTTCATCATTTGCATCGCTCCCCTGTAGTTGATCGCCATCAGCAGGATTCCGAGTGCGACGCCGACGACGTCGGTAACGACCGCGCCAGGAAACGCGCCCGCCGGAACCAGCGCCAAAAGCCCCGCCGCGCCGAAGGCGAGCCGCATCATGGGCGACAATCTCGACGCGAAATAGCCGGCCAGTGCCGCCGACACAAGCCAGACGCCGACCCCGGCCGTCACGACGGCGATTGCGATGTCCATGGGCTCGCCGATCATGACGAGCGTCGGCGAGAAGACGAAGAGGAACGGCACCACGAAGGCCGCCCAGCCAAACTTCATCGACGCCCAGCCCGTTTTCATGGCAGGCGCCTGCGCGATGCTGGCGGCGGCGAAGGCGGCGATCGCGATCGGCGGCGTGATCATCGACATCATGCCGAAATAGAGCACGAAGAGATGGGCGGCGATCGGCTCGATGCCCACCTGGACGAGCGCCGGCGCGACCAGCGCCGCAAGCAGCACATAGACGCCGAGCGTCGGCAGTCCCATGCCCAGAACGATGCACACGAGCGCCGACAGGACCAGAAGCACGACCGCATTCCCGCCGCCGAGCTGAACCAGCGCATAGGTCAGGTTGAAGGAGAGGCCGGTGACGTTGAGGACGCCGATCACGATGCCGGCCGCGGCCGAAATGATGATGATCTCGACAACGGCGCGGCCCGTCTCGGCAAAGGCGCCGAGAAGCGCGCCGATTTTTGGGCGAACCGACTGATAGCCGAAGACAAGCCCCGTGATCACCACGCAAAGCCCGCCGGCGAGCGCCGAGCGTTCGGGCTGCCAGTTGAGCGCGAAGAGCGTGTAGATCAGGACCGCGAAGGCGAACAGGAAATGCAGGCCGGTCGCGACGCTGCGCCGCGCGGGCATGTCGGCCTTCGGCACGCGCGAAATGCCCAGCCGGGCGGCTTCGAGATCGGCCTGGATGAACAGCGCCACATAGTAGATCAGCGCCGGAACCAGCGCCGCGAGCGCGACCTGCGCATAGGAAATCTGGAGGAACTCGGCCATCAGGAAGGCGGCCGCGCCCATTACCGGCGGCATCAGCTGGCCGCCGGTCGAGGCGACGGCCTCGATCGCGCCGGCCTTGTGCGCGGGATAGCCGTCGCGCTTGATCAATGGAATGGTGACGACGCCGGTCGCCGCGACATTCGCCACCGCCGAACCCGAGATCGAGCCGAACAGGCCGGACGCCAGCACGGCAATCTTCATCGAACCGCCGCGGAACCGTCCCATGCCCAGAAGGGCCGCGTCGGTGAAGAATTTCGACCCGCCGGTGAGCCCCAGAAGCGCCCCGAACAGGATGAAGGCGACGACGACGGTCGAGGCGACCGCCATCGGCAGGCCCAGGATGCCGTTCGAATCGAAGGCCATGTAACCCGACAGCATCTGCCAGTTCTGCGCGCGGCCGGCGAGCCGTCCCGGCACGTAATTGCCGAACAGGGCATAGAGCAGGAAGACGAGGATGATGACGACGAGCGCCCAGCCCGTCGCGCGCCGAACCGCCTCGAGCAGGAGCGCGATGACGATCAGGCCCGGCACCCAGGCCGCGGCGGGCCGCGCGAAGATCAGATTGACGACCTGCGGGTAGCGCATGGTGATGTAGGCGACGGCGACGAAGGCGATGACCGCGAGCGCGACGTCATACCAGGGCGCCTTGATCCTTCGGCTGTCGCGCCTGGCCGGCAGCGACAGGAAGGCGATCGGCAGCGCAAAGGCCAGGATCGCCGCCATGAACTGCTGCGGGTAGAAGGAGACGCCCAGCATCCGCGGCACGCCGAGCGAATAGGCAACGGCAAGCAGCGTCAGCCCGACGGCGAGAAGCCCCGACAAGGGCCGCCAGACGGCTTCGGGCAAGCCCGGCTGCGACGGGCGCTCAAGGGCGGAATTCATCATGCACACTCTGGTCGATCGAGGCCCCGCCGCAACGGGCGCGGGCGAATGCCGGGCGCCGCATCATGCGACGCCCGCAAAAGGCCGGCCCTATTCCTGCCAGATGCCGACTTCCTGATAGAAGCGAATCGCACCGGGGTGGAATTCGGACGCGCCCGTGTCGCTCGCCATGTCGGCCGGATCGAAGGCGTTGAAGGGCGGGAAGGTCTGCGCCATCGCCTCCTTGCTCTCATAGATCGCCTTGGTCATCTGGTAGACCGTCTCCTCGTCCACGCCGGCATGGGTGAAGATCACCTGCGGATAAGCGAAATAGGTCGAGGTTTCCTCGACGCCGGGCGCGTTCGGGCCGGGTTCCATGGTGACGAAGAAGCCGACCGGCCAGTGCTCGCGGATGGTCGCGAGGTTTTCCTCGGTTTCCTCGATCGGCAGGGCGCGCAGTCCGCCGACCGCGGCGTCCGCCTCGCGCACCTTGCCGGCGCCATGGGCGAAGATGAAGCCGACAGCGTCGCCCGCGATGAAGGCGTCCGCGCCGCCGACCACGCTCGGCACCTGCACCGGCTGCATGTCGGCCCGCGTCATGCCGGCCGTCGCATACATGGCGTCGAGCTGCGGCAGGATGGTGTTCTGCGCCGTGTAGCCGTCGACCATCGGCTGGCCACGCAGATCCTCGATCGAGCGGATGTCGCTGTCGGCGCGCACGAAGATCGCCTCGACCAGCGGCATGACATGGCCAACGATGCGCAGGTCTGGATTGACCGAACCGGTGAACCACTCCTTGCCCTCGAGCGCGTAGTTCACTTCCTGAAGATTGGCGGCGCCGAACTCGATGCCGCCCGAGGCGACGAAAGGAATATACTGGTTCGGGCTCGTCGCCGGCTGGATCGTCGCGTTGAGGCCGGCCTGGTTGGCGGCATTGGCGACGGCCGTGCCGATATTGTGGAAGATCGAGCCTGGGTTGGACGTGGCGATGCCGACGGCCTGCGCCGAGGCATGGCCGCCGGTAACGAGAGCGGCCGCAATGACGGCCGAGGCGAGTGCATATTTCATCGGTTTCCTCCGGTTTGTGCCTCCGTACCGCCACCTCGAGACGATACAAAATCCCATAAAGAGAGATTTTGTGCGATTATGCACTTGCGTTTGCGTCGATGACAAGGCCATTTTTACCATGGGGCAAGACAGGCTGCGGCAATGACGGAATCACGCGTTTCGTCGTTGCCGCTCCTTCCCCGCATGAAGTCGAGGAGACAAAAGGGTGGAGACGATGGACGGTCACGAAGGCGGCGTCGCGACGCAAACGGGGGCCGAAAGCCTCCTTGTCGGGCTGAAGGCGAGCGGCATCGACTATCTCTTCGCCAATGCCGGCACCGACTTCCCGCCGATCATCGAGGCTTTCGCGACGCTCGACCCGCAATCCGTTCCCGTTCCCGTCACAGTGCCGCACGAGACGGCAAGCGTCGGCATGGCGCATGGCTATTACCTCGTCACCGGCCGGATGCAGGCGACCATGGTCCATGTCAATGTCGGCCTCGCCAATTCGGTGATGGGCGTCATCAATGCGGCGAGCGACAACATCCCGGTCATGGTCCTGTCCGGCCGCACGCCGATCACCGAGCGCGGCCGCAAGGGCGCGCGGATGACGCCGATCCAGTACGGGCAGGAAATGTATGACCAGTCTTCGCTCGTCGCCGACAGCGTCAAGTTCCATTACGAGATGCGCTATCCCGAGCAGGGCGAAATCCTCGCCCGGCGCGCCGCCGTGCTGGCGCAATCCGAGCCGTGCGGGCCGGTCTATGTCAGCCTGCCGCGCGAACCGCTCACCGAGCGCGTGCCCGAAACCATCGGCCGCGCGACCTCCGCGCAGGCCGTCTCCACCCGCGCCTTTCCCGATCCCGATGCGATCGCAAAGGCCGCCGGCTGGCTCGCCGCCGCCAGGCACCCGGTCGTGCTGTGCCAGCGGGGCGATCCGGCCGGCCGCGTCGGTGCCGCGCTGGCCCGCCTCGCCGCCGATTTCGCGGTCGGCGTGTGCGAGCCCTTCGCGATCCGCAACGTCATGTCGAGCGCGGACCCGATGTTCCTCGGCAACGACCCGAAGGCGGCGCTCGAGGGGGCGGATTTCGTCCTCGTCGTCGACAGCGGCGTGCCGTGGATCGAGGCCGTGCATCGGCCGGACCCGGCCGTGAGAATCGTCCAGATGGGCGCCGATCCGCAATTCGAGCGGATGCCGATCCGCGGCTACCAGTCCGATCTGGCGATCACCTCCGATCCCACTGCCGGGCTCGAAGCGCTGCACGCGGCGCTCCTTGGCCTGAAGGTCGACCCTGATGCCCGCAGGGACGCGATCGCCGCGCGATCTTCGGATCGCCGCCGCGCCATGACTGAGACCATCGAGGCCGGCAAAACGTCGCCGATGGGCGCGGAGTGGCTGTCGAAATGCGTGTCCGACATTCTCGGCAATGACGGCGTCGCCTTTTCCGAACTGGGCATCGTGCCGGGCGCGATCGACGCCAAAGGCCCCAACCGCGTCTTCTGCAACCCGCATTCGGGCGGCCTCGGCTGGGCGCTGCCGGCCGCGCTCGGCGCGCAGCTTGCGGACCGAGACCGGCTCGTCGTCGCCTGCGTCGGCGACGGCTCCTACATGTTCGCCAACCCCACCGCCTGCCACCAGATCGCCGAAGCGCTCGGCCTGCCGCTTTTGACCATCGTCAAGAACAACGGCATGTGGAATGCGGTGCGCCGCTCGGTCGTCAACGCCTATCCGCAAGGCGCGGCGGCCAAGGCCAACCGGATGCCGCTGACCTCGCTCGAACCTTCGCCCGACTACACCATGCTGGCCTCCGCCAACCGCGCCCATGTCGAGCGCGTCGAGAACGGCGCGGACCTTCCCGCCGCGCTCCAGCGCGCGCTGAAGGTGATCCGGGAGGAAAAGCGGCAGGCGATGATCGAAGTGCGCGTTGCGATTTCGGATCGCTACTGATCGCGTCTATCCTGCCTCAAACAGGGGAATCGCCATGACCGTCATCATCACCGGGCAGGATCTGACCATCGCGGACATCCGCGCCGTCGCCAGGGGCGCCAAGGTCGCGCTGACCCACGATCCCGCGATCCTCGCGCGGATCGACAAGTCGCGCGAAATCATCGCCGGCGGCGTCGAACGCGGCGAGCAGATCTACGGCGTGACCACGCTCTTCGGCGGCATGGCCGACCAGTATGTCGGCCCCGACCTTCTCGCCGACGTCCAGCGGATCGCCGTCTGGCAGCACAAGAGCACGACAGGTCCGCGGCTTCCGGCAGAAGACGTGCGCGCGGCCATGCTCCTGCGCGCCAATTCCTTCGTCAAGGGCGCGTCGGGCGTGCGCCGCGAGATCATCGAGCGCTATATCGCCTTCCTCAATGCCGGCGCGCACCCGCATGTCCATCAGCGCGGCTCCATCGGCGCGTCCGGCGATCTCGTGCCGCTCTCCTATATCGGCGGCGCGGTGATCGGCCTCGATCCGGCCTTTCTGGTCGATCTGGGCGGCGAAACGCTCGACGCCCATGCGGCCCTCGCCCGCCTCGGTCTCGCACCGCTGGCGCTCCAGCCGAAGGAGGGGCTGGCGCTCAACAACGGCACCGGCGCCTCCACCGGCATCGCCGCCAATGCGACCGCCCGCACGCTCGACCTCGCCTCGCTCGCGCTCGGCATCCATGCGCTCTACGCGCAGGCGATGCTGTCCACCGACCAGAGCTTCGATCCGTTCATCCACGCCATGAAGCCGCATCCCGGCCAGATTTGGGTAGCGCGGCAGATGGGCCGCCTCGTCGACGGCTCGAAGGTCATCCGCTCGGAAGCCGCGGGTGGCCGCAGCCACCGCATGGGCAGGCTGATCCAGGACCGCTATTCGCTGCGCTGCCTGCCGCAATATCTCGGCCCCGTCGTCGACGGCATCGCCACCGCCGCGCGCCAGATCGAGACCGAGGCGAACTGCGCCAACGACAACCCGCTGATCGACCCCGATACCGGCGAGATCTTCCACACCGGAAACTTCCTCGCGCAATATACCGGCGTCGCGATGGACGCGCTGCGCTATCATGTCGGGCTCATCGCCAAGCATGTCGACGCGCAGATCGCGCTCCTGATGACGCCGGAATTCTCCTACGGCCTCAATCCCTCACTCGTCGGTAACATGGAGGCCGGCATCAATGTCGGTCTGAAATCGCTCCAGATCGGCGGCAATTCGATGATGCCGCTGATGAGCTTTTACGGCCAGTCCATCGTCGACCGCTTTCCGACCCATGCTGAGCAGTTCAACCAGAACGTCAACAGCCAGGCGATGAACGCGGCCAATCTCGCCCGCGAGACCGTCGACGTGCTGGAACATTATCTTGCGGCGGCGCTGATGATTGGCGTTCAGGCCGTGGAACTGCGCGCCAAGCTCGTTGCTGACAGCTACGACGCCCGCAAAATCCTGTCCGAGGCGACAAAGCCGCTCTACCTCGCGGCGCGCAAGGCGGCCGGCGGTGCGCCCGATGCGGCCCGTCCGCTTCACTGGGACGATCTCGACGGCTTCATCCAGCCCAAGGTCGAGGGCATCCTCGCGGATGTCGCGGCAGGCGGCGCGATCATGCACGCGGTCGCCGACGTGCGCTCCGCCTGGGCGGATATGTAAAGTTCGTGTCACAGGAAACACACGCGCGGCGAATGCACGGCCGCGCACCCGCATTGAAAGTTGACAGCAACGCTCAACAATAATAGCTGGACGGGGATCGTCCTACCCAGCCACCCGGCAAGGCACGCGGCGTCATTTTTGGCTCAAGTGTTTTCCGGGGGACGGAATGAAGGCGCGTTTGGTCGCGGCTGCCGGTGCGGCAGCGTTGGTATTGGGTTCGGGCGCGCAGGCGCAGGATTCGACGGTTCTGGAAACGCTCGTCGTCGAGGGCGGCGAGGCGCAGCAGACCGGCGGTCCGAAAGGCGAGACGATCGCGCAGGAATCGTCCTCGGCGACGAAGACCGGCACCCCGATCATCGAGACGCCGCGCTCCGTCAACGTCATCACCGAGCAGCGCATCGCCGATCAGGGAATGCAGTCCGTCCAGGATGCCCTGCTCTATACGCCCGGCGTCTTCGGCGCGACCTTCGGCTATGATTCGCGCGGCGACTGGTCCTATGTGCGCGGCGTCTCCCCGGTGCAGTACCGCGACGGCTTGCAGGAGATCTTCGGCTTCTACAACAATGTGCGCCCGCACCCTTACGCACTGGAGCGCGTCGACATCGTCAAGGGCCCGGCCTCGACGCTCTACGGCCAGAGCTCCATCGGCGGCATCGTCAACCTGACCAGCAAGATGCCGCAGGCCGAGACGAGCCGCGAGGCGTTCGTCGAATACGGCACGCATAACCGCAAGCAGATCGGCGTCGACATGACCGGCGCGCTCGATGCCAATGGCGAGTTCCTCTACCGCTTCGTCGGCGCCTTCCGCGATTCCGACACGCAGGTCGATTTCGTCGACGACAATTCCTACGTCTTCGCGCCGTCCTTCACCTGGGCGCCGAGCGAGGATACGAGCCTGACGGTGCTGTTCAACGCGCAGCGCAACGAAACCGGCACCTCGACCCAGTTCCTGCCCTGGCAGGGCACGGTCTTCCCGGCGCCGAACGGCCCGATCGCCGACAGCGTCTTCCTGTCCGAGCCCGGCTTCGACCGCTACGACACCGAGCAGAAAACCGTCACCGCGATCTTCGACCACCGCTTCAACGAGGTCTGGTCGATGAGCGCGCGGGCGCGCTATTCGGACAGCAATGCCGAATACTACACGATGTATCCGACCTTCCCGCCGACCATCAATCCGGACGGGCGCACCATCGACCGGGTCGTCTACGTCTCGGAGGCCGACGTCCAGGCATTCACCGGCGACGTGCGCTTCAACGCCAACACCTTCACCGGCGCGCTGGAGCACAAGATCGCCTTCGGCATCGACCAGCAATATGTCAATCTGGGCAATGCAAGCTTCTACGGTCCTGCATCGCCCATCGATCTCTACGAGCCGGTCTATGGCAACCTGCCTCTCGTGCCCGGACTGTCACCCCGGACGGTGACGAACACGCGCCAGACCGGCTTCTATGTCAGCGACCAGATCCGCTACGACCGCCTGTTCGTGTCGGGCGGCCTGCGCTACGACATCGCCCGCGACGGCGCCGGCAACACCGACAACGTGCTGTCGAAGGATGTCGGCCTGCTCTATGCCTTCGACAACGGCATCTCGCCCTATGTCAGCTATGCCGAATCCTTCCTGCCGACCGCCGGCACCGACGCATCCGGCACCCCGTTCCGCCCCCGGCGCGGCAACCAGATCGAAGCCGGCATCAAGTATCAGCCTGTCGGCTCGCCATCGATCTTCACTGCGGCCGTCTTCCAGATCGAGGAAAACGGCCGCCTCGTCGGCGATCCGACCAATCCCGGCTTCCAGGCCCAGCTCGGCGACGTGACGATCAAGGGGTTCGAACTCGAGGCCCAGACCAAGATCAACGAGGAGTTCGAGCTTCTCGCCGGCTACTCCTATCTCGATACGAGGACCTCTGCCGGCTTCCGCCTCGCCAGCACGCCGACCCATCTGGCGAGCGCCTGGGGCACGTGGCGTCCCGGCGGCGAGTGGGAGGGCTTCAAGGCCGGCGCGGGCGTGCGCTATGTCGGATCGAGCCTCGACGGCGCCGACAACGTCAAGACGCCGTCCTATGTCCTTGCCGACGCGATGATCGGCTTCGAGGCCGAGAACTGGGACGTCACGCTCAACGCGCGCAACCTGTTCGACAAGAAGCACGTCACCACCTGCCTTGCGCGCGGCGACTGCTTCTATGGCGAGCGCCGCACCGTCGCCCTCAAGCTCACCTCGAAGTTCTAGAGGCGCGCATGGGCGTCGCGCTCGACAGGAACCAGGCCGAGACCGCGTTCCTCGACGCGGTCCGCACGGCGATGCCGGGCATCGACGCCGGATTTTCGGCCACGCCCTTGGGCTGGCTCGGCGCGGGCGACGACAAAACGGTCATCGCCCGCCTGCATGACGAAATCGCCTCCGCCCATATGCCGGCCGGACGCGCCTATCATGCGGTTCGAAGCTGGTCGATGCTGGTCTGGCAGCCCGCCATGGCCGGCATCATGGCCGTTCACGGCCAGAACCTCGCGCTTCCCGTCGACCGCATCGGCCAGTGCGTCACCGATGGCGTCGTCTACGGCTTCCGGCTGCCGGCAGGCCAGAGCCTGCGCACCGACCTTGCCGGCATGATCGACCTGACCGCGATGCGCATCCGCGCCATCGCCGACCATTTCTACGCCGAACTGTGCGCCATCGCCCCGGTCAAGGAGAAGATCGCCTACCGGCTGCTCGCCGACCGCATCCTCGGCACTCTCGTCCATCTCCACGCGCATGAGCCGCATCTCGGCGTCTGCGCCCATGCCGATCGCTGGCTCGCCGCCGCCGGCCTGTCCGGCATGAGCGGGCTTGCCGATGTGCGCCTTGCCAGCGGCGCGCTCCATCCCGTCCTCGACCGCAAGCAGTGCTGCCTCCATTATCTGTGCGAGCCCGGCACGCTTTGCCAATCCTGCCCGAAACAGCCGCGTGCGCTGCGCATGGAGCGGATGCAGGCCTATTGGAGCGCCCATGCTTGACCTCGCCGACATCGAGATGCGCCATGGCGCGCGCACGGTCCTCTCCGTGCCGGAACTCTCCCTCTCCGGCAGCGCCTTCACCGCCATCATCGGCCATAACGGATCGGGCAAGTCGACGCTGATGAGCCTGATGGCACGCCAGCAGAAACCCACCGCCGGCCGGCTGATCCTCGACGGCACCGACCTTCACGGCCTTTCGCAGGGCGACCTCGCCCGCCGCCTCGCCTTCCTGCCGCAACAGCTTGCCGACGTGCCCGGCCTCGACGTGCGCGAACTGGTCGGGCTCGGCCGCTATGCCTGGCGCGGCGCGCTCGGCATCTGGAAGGACGAGGACCGGCAGGCCGTGGAGGATGCGCTCGCCGCGACGGACCTCACCGGCTTCGCCTCGCGCATGGTCGACCAGCTTTCCGGCGGCGAGCGCCAGCGCGCCTGGATCGCGATGCTGATCGCCCAGCAATCGCCGCTCCTCCTTCTCGACGAGCCGACCTCCGCGCTCGATCTCGTCCACCAATATGGCGTCATGTCGCTCCTGCGCGGGCTGAACCGCACCGCCGGGCGCGGCATCGTCGTCGTCCTGCACGACGTCAACCTCGCCGCCCGCTTTTCCGACCGGATCATCGCTCTGAAGGACGGCCGCATCGCCTTCGACGGCGCGCCCGCCGAACTCATGTCCGGCCGCCTCTTGAGCGAACTCTACGGCATCGACATCCGCCTCCTGCCGCATCCCGACGATGCCCACCCGATCGCGATCGTTGCCTGAGATGATGTCGATCTTCCGCCGCGCCGTTATCGCGGCCCTTCTCGCCATGGCCTCGCCCGCCGCCGCGCAGACGACGATCACCGACAGCCGGGGAACGCAGACCTTCGCCGAAATCCCCCAGCGCGTCGTCGCGCTGTCCTGGGCGGTCGTCGAGCAGTTGGTGGAACTCGACGTTCCGCTTCTCGCCGTCGCCGATCCCGAAGGCTACGCGCTGTGGGTCGTCCAGCCCGCGCTCGATCCGGGCGTCGAGAATGTCGGCCGTCGCGACGAGCCCAATGTCGAGCGCATCGCCGAACTCAGGCCCGATGTGATCGTCATCTCCGACGACCAGGCCGAACTCGCGCCCGTCCTCGAACGCATCGCGCCCGTGGTTCATTTCACCCTCTTCAGCCTCGACCACGACAATGCCGAGGCGACTCGCACCAGCTATCTGGAGCTTGCCCGTCTCTTCGACCGCGAAGCCCTTGCCCGCGAGCGCCTCGCCGGGCTCGACGCACAGCTTGCCGATCTGCGCGGCAGGGTCGAAAGCCATTTCGGCGCCGACCTGCCAAAGGTCACCGCCATCAGCCTGATGGATCAGGCGCGGGTGCGCGTCCATGGCGGCAATTCGACGTCCGAGGCCGCCCTTCTCGCCCTCGGCCTCAAGCCCGCCTTTCCGCAGCCCGCGACCACATGGGGTTTCGTGCAAAAGCGCGTCGAGCAGCTCGGGACGATCAAGGACGGCATCATCTTGAACATCGAGCCGTTCCGGGCCGCCGACCAGCTCTTTCCCTCGCCGCTCTGGCGGGCCATGCCCTTCGTGCGCGAACGCCGTTTCGCCAGCGTCAAGCCGAGCTGGACCTTCGGCGGCGCCTTCTCCATCGGCTATCTCGCCGAGGCTTTCACCGAAGCGTTGCTGACCGTCGAGCCATGACGATCCGCATCGCTCTTTGCCTGGCCGCGCTCGTCGCCGCCACGCTGATCCATCTCGGCGTGTCGAGCCCGCTGCCGCTGGCGACGAAATGGGCGCTGGCGACGGGCCTTGCGCCCGATCTCTTCGAGGAAGTCCGCTTCTACCACTCCGTCCTGCCGCGCCTCGCCATGGCGCTTCTTTGCGGCGCGGCCCTCGGACTTTCCGGCGCGATCATGCAGGAGGCGACGCAGAACCGGCTTGCCTCACCGATGACGCTCGGCGTCTCCGCCGGCGCCCGCGTCGGGCTCTATGCCGCGACCGTCTTCGTGCCCGGCCTTGCCGCCGCCTATGGCGAATGGTTCGCGCTCGCCGGCGCCTCGGCCACCATGGCGCTGGTCCTTGCCATCGCCGGGCGGCAGGGCATCGGCGGCCTGCCGATCGTGCTCGCCGGCATGGCGCTGAACCTGCTGCTGTCGGCCGTCGCCGTCACGCTCATCATCATGAACGAGTTCTACGTCCGCCACCTCTTCGTCTGGGGCGCGGGCGACCTGACCCAGATCGACTGGCAGGGCGTTGCATGGCTCTGGCCGCGCCTTCTCGTCGCGCTGCCCTTCGCGCTTCTGCTTTCGCGCCCGCTGACGCTCCTGCGGCTCGGCGAGCAAGGGGCTTCGGCAAGGGGCGTGCCGATCCTCCAGGTGCTCGGGCTGGCACTTCTCGTCGCGCTGTGGCTGACGGCAAATGTCGTCGCCATCGTCGGCGTCATCGGCTTCATCGGCCTCATCGCGCCCAACATCGCCCGGATGGCCGGCGCGCGCTCGACGCTCGACCGGCTTCTCGCCAGCATCGTTCTCGGCGCGGCGCTGATGGTCGGAACCGACGCCATCGCGCTTTACGGCTCCAACTTCACCGCCGACATGATTCCAAGCGGCGCCACCGCTGCCCTCGTCGGCGCTCCGGCGCTGATCTGGCTTGCCGCGCGGCAGATGAAGGCGCGCGACCATCTGCGCTTCTTCCTGCCGAGGGGCCGCGACCGCATGTCCGTGTCCGCGCTCATCGTCCTCACCCTCGTGGCCGCCGGCATTCTCGCCGCCTCATTCGCCGTCGCGGTCACCGGCGAAGGCTGGCGCGTCGAATGGCCGAGCGAACTCGTCTTCGCGCTGCGCTGGCCGCGCATCGCCGCCGCGGCGGCCGCCGGCGTCGCGATGGCCATCGCCGGCGTCGTCCTCCAGCGCCTGATCCGCAACCCGCTCGCCAGCCCGGACATCATGGGCAT
>NZ_JARGES010000017.1 GCF_029210365.1 Mesorhizobium sp. YIM 152430 | reverse complement strand
ATAGAGATCGGCCTCGGTGTTGACGCCCCAATAGAGTTTCAACGGACGTTCGGCACCGAGCGCGATCTGGTTCTCGATCAACGACTTCATGGGCGCAAAGCCGGTACCGGTCGCGAGGAGCACGGCGTCCATGCCATCCTCGTCCGACAGGCAGAATTCGCCATAGGGGAGTTCGACCCTGAGGACCGTCCCCTTGTCCAGCGTGCCGAGCACCTGCTCTGAAAACTTGCCGCCGGGCACGTGACGGATATGAAGCTCGAGGCCATCGTTCTTCTGGGGCGGATTGGCCATCGAATAGTTGCGGCTGTCGTCGTCTTCCATCAGCACCCGCAAATACTGGCCGGCCCGAAACGGCGCGCGCTGACCGATGGGCAGGCGGAGATGGATCACCGCGACATCGGGCGCGGGCCGTACGACCTTTCGCACCTTGGCATCGAGGATCTTGCGCTGAACCGGCTCGACCTTCTGGATCCGGGCCGGCGTGATCTCGAGATCGCTGAGCGGGCGCGCCTGGCACAGGAGCACCTCATCCGCCGGACCGGTCTGATGGCCCTGGCCGCGCACCATGGCCTCGCCCGCCGCAATGCCGCCCCGACAGGACGAACACACGCCCTTGCGGCAGGAATAGGGAATGGCATAACCGGCCCTGTCGGCGGCATCGAGAACGGTTTCG
>NZ_JARGES010000016.1 GCF_029210365.1 Mesorhizobium sp. YIM 152430 | reverse complement strand
TGCAGGTCGGACCGGAGTTTGCTCGGGCAGTTGTCGATAGCCTCTTTCAGATCGGGGCTGACGGCGGATCGGCGTCACCGGCCAATGTGTTCAACGCCGGCATTCGTGTTGCCGCTCAGCTCTCGAACAATGTGAGGTTCGGCATCTTCGAGGACAATGCCATGGCCATGGCAGCCGTCTTTGCCATGATCGTTGTGGTGATCTGCTTCGCCCTCGTGGCCGCAATTTTCGTGTCCGTTCTAGTTGAGATGTATGTCGGGCTACTGGCGGGCATGATTATGCTCGGCCTTGGCGGCTCGTCCTTCACCAAGGACTTCGCAGTCCGCTATCTGGTTTACGCATTTTCGGTCGGCATGAAGCTGATGGCGCTCGTGATGATCGCGCGCATAGGCTCGGAAGTGCTGATCGGCATGTCCGAGAACACCACTAGCGAAGACCAGTTTCTAACGACGCTTACCATCGCGGGGATCTCGGTCGTGGTGTTCATGATCGCGATGTACGTCCCCAACATCATTCAGGGCGTGGTCCAGGGCGTCTCTGTTAGCAATGGCATGGAAACATTCAGGGCCGGA
>NZ_JARGES010000015.1 GCF_029210365.1 Mesorhizobium sp. YIM 152430 | reverse complement strand
GCCCTCGGCGCGCAGCCAGGCGGCGGTGCCCTGACTGCGCCGGTGGCCGGCCTGACAGACGGCGATCGACGGCTGGCCGCCGAGTTGTGGCGCGAGGGCGGCCAAAGCCTGGTCATCGACCCGGGTGGCACCAGGGAGCAGTCGCGGATCGGCGGCGAAATCTTCCTCGGACCGCACGTCGAGCAGAAGCGGCGCGCGCGGGGTTCCGATGATGCGGGTGAGTTTGTCGAATGAAATGGCATTGGGCGCAGGCATATGCGTTCCTCCGTCGCCGGGGTTGATGTGGAACGCGATCTTTGGCTGGCGCCTCGTGGGGAGCTCGCAATCCCCATACCCCCAAGTATGAAAAACCGATGATTGCCGTCAAGTCGAAAGGGTTGAGCCTGCGGCCTTTGATCGGCCCATCAGCTGCAACGAAGACCGGGTAGCTGAAGTGATGTCCCGTCGCAGATGCTTGTTTGGCATCTGCGACGGGTTCGAATGGTCAGTTGCCAAGATGCGACTAGAGCATCCGCTTCATCTCCGAATAGGCCCCCGTCGCACGCAAGGTGACGGTTACGTCGGCCTCGGTCCGGTTCCGCCAGAACCAGCCGTGATTGCCGGTGAAAGCGGCTTCGAGCACACCCTCCTGTTCCGGCACACCTCGGCCCTGCTCGTAGGAGACCGATTGACCGCCGCCGTCGCCATGCGTGTCGTAATTGACGACCGCGCCATTGGCTGTCCAATGAAACCGCGCTTGCGCGCCCTGTTCCATGACCAGCTTAATCTCTGCGCCCTGGCCAGGCGTGAGCGTGAAGGAAACTTCATCCCGCCATTCGGATGCCGGCACCGCCTGCTCAGTCGGTTGAACCGCTGGCGTTGACTCCTGTCCTTGGGAAAGCTGCCCTTCGATCAGCCCGGCCAGCGGATCGCCGGATGCCGGGGCCGCCGGGACGCCAGCAGCGAGACCCTGGAGGGCAGCCTCGATCCTGTCTAGGCGGGCAACCAGATCGGCATTTGCGCTGGCAGCAGTGGCTGCCGCATCCTGTGCGGCCTCTTCGGCAAGCTGCATCTTGATCTCGCCCATTTGCGTCAGGCCCAGCACACTGCCGACGCCGGTGGGATCGACGCCGTATTCGGATGGGAGCACCACGAAGCCCAGAATGGCCACAGCGGTAATGCTTGCGATCCAAGTGGAGCGCTTGAGTTGCGCCGAGCTCGGCAGGTCCGCCCGGCGGGGAAGGTCGGTGTTATACATTTATCACTCCTTTCAGGCGGTGGGCGCAAAGAAAAATCCGGCGATCTGGTAGCCGGTGAGCACCAACCCGGCGACCATCATCGCCACGTTCATGGTGTAGGCGTGCCTCCAGAAACTCGGCTTTCGGCGCCAGTAGCTTATGACGATCAGGATCGCGAACAGTGCCAGGAGCTGACCGATTTCGACGCCCACATTGAAGGCGAGCAAATTCGGCACCAGGCCGTCCGGAGAGATCTCGTATTCGATGATCTTGGTCGAGAGTCCGAAGCCGTGGAAGAAACCGAAGATCAGCGTCGCGGCCTTGGTGTTGGGCTGGAAACCGAACCAGCGCTGATAGGCTCCCATATTGTCGAGCGCCTTGTAGACCACCGACAGGCCGATGATCGCGTCGATGATGTAGCTGTTGATGCCGATGTTGAAATATACGCCAGCCAGCATGGTCACCGAATGGCCAATTGCGAACAGGCTGACATAGGTGGCGATGTGCTTGGGCCGGTAGAGGAAGAAGATCACGCCAAGCAGGAACAGGATATGGTCGTAGCCCGTGACCATGTGCTTGGCGCCAAGGTAGATGAAGGGGATCAGGTGAATCCCGGTGATCTCCTGGATATAGCCTTTGTCGCCTTCGGCAACGGCATGCGCAAAGGCGGGATGTGTGAATAGTGCCGTCCCCCCAAGGACGGCGAGCGTGATGAGGGCAGACCATCCGCGCTTAACGCGCAGCGGACCCTCGCGGAAAGGTCGGTGCATGGAAACTCCAATCGTCGTCGTTGACTGTGGCCGGATGCGCGGCCGCGATCAGGCGAGGACGATCAGCTTAGGTGGACGTTCAAGCCGATAGCTTGCGCCGATATGTGCCGCCTGTGGCGCCACCGTGATCCAGGCTGGAAGCAAGGTTTGCAACGCCGGCCCGCCGCCGGGAGGCGCCGTGGGCGTCTCGTGCGAATGGTCGGCGGGATTATGGCCATGCGTGTGGCCCTGTTCGCGATCAGTAACTTCGTCGTGGCTGTGCCCATGCTCGGCGATCTCAGCTTCGAACTGGGCGAGCCGCTCGGTGGCAAGGAAGAGCTGATCGCGGGATGGCAAGTACGTGGCATGGGGCAGCAGCGAGCCAAACGCCATTGCAAATGCAATGGCGAGGCAGAGAACTGATCTGCTGAGCTGCCCGGACATGATTAACGGTTTGTCACCAAAACCTTAAAAAACCGTTGTTGCCGAGCACGAGGCGCATGATGCATTCTGTTGCCGTATCCTCTACGGGGGGATAGGATAAATCCATGAACGAGATTGTTGAACCACACCAATCCCACCCGCACATCGTCAAACGATTGCGGCGCGCCGATGGCCATCTTCGTGGCGTCATCGAGATGATCGAGGCCGGCCGTTCGTGCCTTGACATCGCCCAGCAGCTTCACGCCGTGGAGAAGGCCATCGCCCAGGCAAAGAAGACACTGATCCATGATCACCTCGATCACTGCCTTGAGAAGGCGGTAGGGCCGCTCGACCGGGAGCGCCGCAGCTCGGTCGACGCGTTCAAAGAGGTCGCAAAATACCTCTAATGCTAACGATCCTAGAAAACCGGACCTACCGCCATCTCTTCCTCGCCCAGGTGACCGCCTTGATCGGAACCGGTCTCCTCACTGTGGCGCTGGGGCTGCTCGCCTTTGAACTGGCGGGCGAAAACGCCGGGGCCGTGCTCGGCACCGCGCTTGCCATCAAGATGATTGCCTATGTGGGTGTCGCGCCGATCGCGTCAGCTTTCACGGAGCGTATTTCCCGGCGTGCCATGCTCGTCGCGCTGGATCTCGTGCGCGCAGCCGTCGCGCTGTTCCTGCCGTTCGTCACGGAGATCTGGCAGATCTATGTGCTGATCTTCGTCCTTCAGTCCGCCTCGGCCGGGTTTACGCCGACCTTTCAGGCGACGATCCCCGACATCCTGCCCGACGAGAAGGAATATACGCGCGCGCTGTCGCTTTCCCGGCTCGCCTATGATCTCGAAAGCCTGATCAGCCCGATGCTAGCGGCCGCGCTGCTCGCTTTCATGACCTTTCACAACCTGTTCGTGGGTACAGTCGTCGGCTTCCTCATATCGGCGGCACTTGTCCTGACAGTCACTCTGCCAACCCCGAAACCATCGCAGCCACGCGGAATCTATGACCGCATGACTCGGGGCATCCGCATCTATCTGGCCACGCCTCGTCTGCGCGGCCTGCTGGCGATCAACCTTGCCGTCGCGTCCGCCGGCGCTTTGGTGATCGTGAACACGGTCGTGTATGTGCAGGCTGCCTTCGGCCTCGACCAGCAGGCGACAGCCCTAGCGCTCGCGGCGTTTGGCGGCGGATCGATGGTCGCAGCCCTGGCGCTGCCGCGACTGTTGGAGCGGATACCGGACCGGAGCGCCATTCTTGCAGGAGCAGGCATCCTTGCCACGGGCACATTGCTGGCTGGGGCATTGCCGGGATATGGTTGGCTGTTGCCGCTCTGGTTCGTACTTGGTCTCGGTTACTCGACAGCCCAGACGCCGTCCGGACGACTGCTTCGGCGTTCCGCTAATCCCGAGGACCGCCCGGCGCTGTTTGCCGCGCAGTTCGCTCTCTCACATGCCTGCTGGCTATTTACCTACCCCTTCGCGGGCTGGACCGGCGCAACGCTTGGTCTTGCTCCAACCGCGGCGCTGCTGGCAGCACTTGCCGGCGCAGCCATCGGTCTGGCGCTTGTCCTTTGGCCGGCCTCCGACCCGGAGGTTCTCGAGCATCGCCATGACGAACTGCCCTCCGATCATTCGCATCTCGAAGACGCACCATCACGCCGCCATGCGCATCGATACGTGATCGACGACCTCCATCCTTCGTGGCCAACGCGAGGATGAGCACCGCCTGGGCAATCTATCACCAGTTGGTGGCGCTGCAGCGCGAGATTTATCTGGCATTTGGCGACCGCATCGGCCAGTTCGCGTCAACTGGCGACTGGAGTTTGCTCGCGGCCTATTTGCCCATGGGTATCGTGTTCGGGGCGGCCCATGCGCTGACCCCGGGGCACAGCAAGGCGGTGCTGGCCACCTACCTCACGGGATCGACGGCGACGATGCCGCGAGGCCTTGCGATTTCGCTGATCCTGTCATCTGTCCATGTTTCCATGTCGGTCGTCATCGTGCTGGCCGCGCTGCCGCTTGTATCAGTAACGCTTGGCAGTGTCGGAAGCGCTCCGCTCCTCGAAAATCTTAGCCGCGGCCTTCTCGGCCTGATCGGCATCTGGATGCTCTGGCAGGGTGTTCGCGGTGTTCCGCACCAACATCAAGGACAAGGGCTGGCTGTCGGGTTTGCCGCCGGATTAATTCCTTGTCCCCTGACCCTCTTTATTATGACCTTCGCGGTCACGCGCGGCGTGCCGGAAGCAGGTGTGGCCTTCGCCTTCGTCATGATCATCGGCGTCGGACTGGTCCTTGCGACAGTCGCACTGGCGGCGATTCTGTTCCGTCAGCAGCTGATCCGGCTGCTGGCCTCCCGGCCGACGGTGGTCGACCGCGTCACCCGAACGATCCAGGTCACGGCCGGAATTATACTGATGCTCGTGGCCGTCAACGCAACAGCGGACGGTTGATTATGGCTTTTGGCCGGAAAGTGAACACCCACCGCGACCTCGATTGGCGCCGCGTCATAGGTGAACACCCGGGGAGCAAACACCGACAACTGTTCCCAAGAGCGCGGCGACCTTGCCCCCTACAAACTTCCAACCGGCAGCACGAAAGGGGAACGGCGTCGTAGAGCCAAGGATACAAATGGTAGCGGTTCGAATTGAACCCCCGCTGGAATTTTCGAAACTAAATCAGTCAATTGACAGGGTTGCCGCATAAACACAAGCGATATGAAATGAGGGATGAGAAGAATTCTATTAATAAAAACAGTTAGATATGACGAAGGAATGGTAGCGGAGGAGGGATTCGAACCCCCGACACAAGGATTATGATTCCTCTGCTCTAACCGACTGAGCTACTCCGCCCCGGCAGCGCCTCGGGCGCTGCGAAGTGCCGCGGATATAAGGGGCGGGTGGCGGGGCTGTCAAGCAAGCGAAGGCCGGTCGGCGCGGGTTTTTGCCCGCAATGCGCGTTCCCCTCCGTCAGGCGCCGGCGACATTTCCGGGGTGTGCCGTGCGAGGGTTGAGTTCCGCGGGCCTGCCCATTATGTCTGCGCACGAACCTGCCAACCAGAAAGCCAGATGAAGCCGCGCATCGCCGTTCTCGGATGCGGATATTGGGGATCGAACCATATCCGAACGCTCAAGTCGCTCGGTGCGCTACAGGCCGTGGCGGACGCCAATTCCGCGCGCGCGGAAGGCTTCGCCGCAGAGCATGGCTGTCTTTCGGTCGGCATCGAGGAGATCTTCACGCGCGACGACATCGACGCCATCGTCATGGCGCTGCCGCCGCAGTTCCATGCCGAGGCCGCGATCCGCGCGGTCGAGAACGGCAAGGACGTGCTGGTCGAAAAGCCGATCGCGCTGACCGTCGAGGATGCGACGCGCGCCGTCGAGCGGGCCAGGGCCTGCGGCCGCGTCTTCATGACCGGCCATGTGCTGCGCTTCCACCCCGGCTTCGAGGGGCTGAAGGCGCTGATCGACGCGGGCGAGCTCGGCCGCGTGCGCTACATCCATTCCCACCGTCTCGGCCTCGGCAAGTTCCACACCGAGAACGATGCGCTGTGGGATCTCGCCCCGCACGATTTGTCGATGATCCTCGCCATCACCGGCGCCCATCCGGTCGAGGTGCGCGGCGAGGGGGCGGCGCTCCTCGATCACTTGTCGGATTTCGCGCATCTCCACATGCGCTTTCCCGGCGATCTTCGCAGCCATCTCTTCGCCTCGCGGCTCAACCCCTATCGTGAGCGGCGGCTGACGGTCGTCGGCGAAAAGGCGATGGCGGTGTTCGACGATGTCGAGCCGTGGGAGCGCAAGCTTGCCGTCTATCGCCACGCGATCTGGCGCGACAGCGGCCAGTGGGCGTTCACGATGAACGAGCCCTCCTATGTGCCGGTCGAGCAAGGGATGCCGCTGACGCGCGAATTGCAGCACTTCATCCAGTGCATCGCGACGCGCGAGGAGCCGCGGACATCCGGCGAGGAAGCGATCGGCGTCCTGAAGATCCTGACGGCTGGAACCGTCCTTCACGATTGAGCGGTTTCAGGCTGCCGGAAGGGCCTCGAGCCGTGCCAGCATTTCCTGCGAGCGGCGGCTGCGCTCGGTGCGGGCGATGAAGCCGCCGCCCAGAACGCGCGTTTCGACGCTTTCGTCGGCATAGAGCACGCAGGCTTGCCCCGGCGCGATGCCGGCTTCCCCATCGGCCAGTTCCACGATCGGCTGGCCGTCCCTGACGAACAGCTTCGCCTCGCGCGGCGGGCGCGTGGATCGCACCTTGGCGAAGAGTTCGACGCCCTCGGCCGGCAGATCGGCGAGCGGCGCGTCGCCCAGCCAGTTGATGTCGCGCAGGATGATCCGGTGCGTTTCCAGCGCCTCCTTCGGCCCGACGATCACGCGCGCGCGCGGGGCGTCGAGATGGACGACGTAGAGCGGTTCGCCCGAGGCGACGCCGAGCCCCCGGCGCTGGCCGATCGTATAGCGCAGGATGCCGTCGTGACGGCCCAGATGCCGGCCGTCGACATGGTAGATGTCGCCGGGCCGGGCGGCTTCCGGGCGCAGCTTGGAGATGATGTCGGCATATTTGCCCTGCGGCACGAAGCAGATGTCCTGACTGTCGGGCTTGGCGGCCACCGTCAGCCCCATGCGCTCGGCCGCCTCGCGCACTTCGCGCTTCGACATGCCGCCGAGCGGGAAGCGCAGGAAGTCTATCTGCTCCTGCGTGGTGGCGAAGAGGAAATAGCTCTGGTCACGGTCCGCATCGACGGGCCTGAACAGGGAACGGTGTGCTCCATTGGCGCGGCTGCGGATGTAGTGTCCGGTCGCCAGAGCGTCGGCGCCAAGTTCCCGCGCGGTCTGCAACAGGTCGGCGAACTTGACCGTCTGGTTGCAGGCCACGCACGGGATCGGCGTTTCGCCGGCGATGTAGCTTTCGGCGAAGGGGTTGATCACCGCCTCGCGGAAGCGCTTCTCATAGTCGAGCACGTAATGCGGGATGCCGAGCTTTTCGGAAACCGCGCGCGCGTCGCCGATGTCCTGGCCGGCGCAGCACGAGCCGGCGCGATGCACCGCCGCGCCATGGTCGTAAAGTTGCAGCGTGATGCCGACGACGTCGTAGCCCTCTTCCTTCATCAGGCCGGCGACGACGGAGGAATCGACGCCGCCGGACATGGCGACGACGACGCGCGTGTCTTCGGGACGCTTGTCGAAATCGAGGCTGTTCATTGGGCGGCTCATGCGTCTTGGCTAATCGATCCGGATTCAAGGTCCGGGCGGTCGGGCTCTATATAGGCGAGCCGGACAGGGGCTGCCAACAGCCCCGCGCGACGCAATCGCCCACTCGTTAAGATTCGAAGTTCCGGCGAAAGACGGCGTTCACGAAGGTTACGGTAGGCTTACCGGTGATTTAGCCCTTTCTTAAAGCTGTGGCGGTAGTGTGGCCGTCGATTGGGTCTTTGATGTTGTAGAGAGTACGATGACCGATCTTATGAGACCGCGTGTCAAATATGTAATCGGGCCGGACGGCAGCCCGTTGACGATTGCCGATCTGCCCCCCAGCAACACGCGTCGCTGGGTCATTCGCCGGAAGGCCGAGGTCGTGGCTGCCGTTCGCGGCGGGTTGCTGAGCCTCGACGAGGCTTGCCAGCGATACAAGCTGACCGTCGAGGAATTCCTGTCCTGGCAGGCGTCCATCGACGATCATGGTCTTGCCGGCCTGCGCACCACGCGCATCCAGCAATACCGTCACTGACAAGAGCGGTATGAACTTGACGAAACGCCCGGCCTGCCGGGCGTTTTGTCGTTTCGCAGCCCTTGTCAACCTGAATATGGGCTGAACGGTGCTGTTCAAGGGCGATTTGGCGCGTTGCGGCTAGTGTCCGGTCATCGTCAACCGATCAAAGGAGATCACCGATGACCATGCTTACGAAAACCCGCTTCACCGCCATGGCCCTTGCCGCGACCATGCTGGGCGGACTGGCGGTCGCCACGCCCGCTTCCGCCCAGCGCGATGGCTTCCAGGCCGATCGTATGACGGCAACCTCGCAGATCAACCAGGTCGCCCGCGACTATGGCTATGCCGACGTCGTCCATGTCGAGCAGTCGAAGAAGCATCTCAAGGGCTATACCCGCGATGCCGACGGCAATCGGGTCGAGATCAAGATCGACCGTTGGGGCAATCTCAACGAGATCGAGGTCGAGTATGGCTGGCGTCAGCCGAGCTGGGGCGGTTTCGCCAGCGAAGCCGAGATTCGCCGCAACATCGAGGCGGCCGGCTATTCGATGCTCTATCTCGCCGATCGCAAGAAGAACCACTACGCAGTGATGGCCGAGAATTCCCGCGGCGAGGTGGTGGAACTTCATGTCAGCCATGGCGGCCAGGTCTACAAGTCGAAGCTGAAGCCGATGGCATTCGGCCAGGGCTTTGCCCAGCGCGGCGGATTCGACCGTGCCGATCGCGGCCCGCATGGTGAAAACCGCGACAGCCGTGGCCCGCGCCATGAGCGCAACGACCGCGGCCCGCGCCATGAGCGCGGTGGCGATCGCCGGAGCTGATCGCGTCCTACGTCGTCATTCGTTTCGCGTAACGACGAGAGCCCGTTCCCGGCGAAGGCCGGGGCGGGCTTTGTCATGCCAGTTATCGAAGGTCAGCCGGTCGCGGCCCGGCCGGCATAGTCGGTGTCGCGGTTCCGGTTGTCGAGCGCTTCGGCCTTGGCAAGCTCGGCTTCGGTTTCCGTGAGCGCCTCTTCGGCGGCGCTGCGCTGCGACAGGAGGTCGTTGCGCGAATTGTGCAGATTGTCCCGGCGCTGGCGTGCGGCCTTGGCGAAGGTGGGGTAGGCGAAATGGTTGATGTCCGTGATGCCCGCCTTCTTCTCTTCCGACGTGATCTGTGCGTCGAGTTCGCCAGCCATCCGGTCGAATTCGGCGATCATCATGTCGAGCTGGAGCAATTGCTTGCGCTTTTCGCCGACCTGAAACTGCTTGAGCCGGACCAGGTTCTCACGTGACTTCATCATTCAACGCTCCCGAAACGCCACCTGCACGGGTGAATCGTCATCGTTACTTTTTTCTTCGCGACCGCTTCGGATCGCGCATGACGGTAACCATTCGTTTACGTGCATTGTTAATCATAGGGACGAGGACTTAAGGCGGGGTAAAAATTCGCACATGAAGTCACGGACCCAAAGCGCCTTTCCATGAGTCGCTTGCGGGGGAATTCTGAAGTTCTGATTCACGGTGCGATCAGCCGATTAGCCTTTTTGAATCAGGTTGCTACGACGAACTGCTGAATAATGCTCGGGCCTCTTGCCAGCGGGAATCAGAGTTTGTTAACCATTTCGGTGGCATCCTGCGATTCAGGCAAATCAACGCTTCGGTGCCGAGCTGACGGGGCTGTTGGCGGAGAAGGGGAATGAAATGCGCGTTTTGCTGATTGAAGACGACAGTGCGATCGCACAGAGCATCGAATTGATGCTCAAGTCGGAAAGCTTCAACGTCTACTCGACCGATCTGGGCGAAGAGGGTGTCGACCTCGGCAAACTCTACGACTACGACATCATTCTTCTCGACCTGAACCTGCCGGACATGTCCGGCTACGAGGTGCTGCGCACGCTGCGGCTCTCCAAGGTCAAGACGCCGATCCTCATCCTCTCCGGCATGGCCGGCATCGAGGACAAGGTGCGCGGCCTCGGCTTCGGCGCCGACGACTACATGACCAAGCCTTTCCACAAGGACGAACTCGTCGCCCGCATCCACGCCATCGTGCGCCGCTCCAAGGGTCATGCCCAGTCGGTCATCACGACGGGCGACCTGATCGTCAATCTCGACGCCAAGACGGTCGAGGTCGGCGGCCAGCGCGTGCATCTGACGGGCAAGGAATACCAGATGCTCGAACTGCTCTCGCTGCGCAAGGGCACCACGCTCACCAAGGAAATGTTCCTCAACCACCTTTATGGCGGCATGGACGAGCCGGAACTGAAGATCATCGACGTCTTCATCTGCAAGCTGCGCAAGAAGCTCGACCTCGCCTCGGGCGGCCAGAACTACATCGAGACGGTCTGGGGCCGCGGCTACGTGCTGCGCGAGCCCGAGGAAATGCGCGTCAGCGCCTGATCGGAACTCTCTCCTGAATACAGGGAACCCGGCCTCGCGCCGGGTTTTTTGTTTTCTCGTTCGTCGGCGGTCGCTTCCCGCAATGCCTGGATCAGTCGCGCTTCGGTTCCATGCGTTCATGCAGGAGGCGAATGGTTGGCATGACAAATCTCCCTGCCTCCGATTAGGTCGGTCATTGGCAAGACTTGTCAATCCGCCGGTGGGCCTCAAGCGGCCATCTGGATTTCGCGGAACCGCTCCAGCAAAATCGGCCGGTTGAAGGGCTTGAGAATATAGCCTTTGGCGCCTGCGCGCTTGGCGCGCATGATGGCGCCGACGTCGAATTCGGTCATGCAGATGACGATGCGCGGCTTGACCGCACCGGGCAGGGCCATCGCCTGGCGGATGAAATCCACCGTCGCCATGTCGGGAAGCTGGGCGTCGACGACGATGATGTCGGGCATTTCGGCAGCGCAGATCGACAGGGCTTCGCGGCCGTCGCAGGCTTCGACGACGGCCATTTCCGGGGTCGCGAGGATGCGCTTGGCGACCTTACGGATGACGTTGGAATCGTCCACGATCATGCAGCGCTTCATCCCGAATTCCCTTCCGTCCATCGATCGGCCCCCGCCTTGTGTGTCAGGACGACGCTACGCGGACCGGGTAAAGAAGCGGGTAAGCGGTTGGCTGAATTTTGGGTTAATTTACGCCTGTTCGGCCGTCAGAACGATGTCCTCGGCGCCGGCGCGGATACTGATCTCCATGCCGGCCTCGCGGGCCAGCAACAGCGTGTAATAGGCCTGGACCGAATGCGCGTCGATCGCTTCTTCCGGCTTGTGGCCGGAATGCATCTCGAGAAACTTTGCCGGCACGCGCATCATCGACCCCTTCGCCGTCAACGTGAAGCGCGGCTTGGCGTGAAGGTTTTCGAGATGGACGGTGATCTTGCCGCCGCGCGGAATGCCGCCATTGGCCACGAGCAGCAGGTTGAGGATCAGCTTGACGGCGTTCTTGGGCAGAAGCGCGCGCTCGCCGGTCCATTCGAGTTCGGGTTTCTCGTTCTTGAGAAACGCCTTGGCGACCGATTCGGCGTCGCCGGTATCGATCTGCATTCCGGCCGAGCCGGCGGCGCCGAAGGCGATGCGGGCGAACTGGAGTCTGGCCGACGCATTGCGCGCGCTGGTGCGGATCAGATGCATGGCGTCTTCGTCGGCACCGCCCTCGTCGAGAAGTTCGAGGCCGTTGTTGATGGCGCCGACCGGCGAGATGACGTCATGGCAAACGCGGCTGCACAAAAGCGCGGCAAGATCGGTCGCGGTCAGCGTGAAGAGTTCGGACATGCAATCGGCCCCTCGTTTCGTATGCGATAGTCTCGGATGGACCGCCCGAAGGTCGCGGCGCGCGAATCGCGCCACCGTCATCCTCAGCCGTCGTGGCACAGCCCGCCGCGTGCATCAAGAAAGCAGCCCGGTCGGCCGGCCTTACCTTTCCTTAAGCCTGTCGGGTTACCGTTCCTTAAACGTAAACGCGCCGCGACCGGATTACGACCGGCGCGCGGCGCCGGCTTCTTACGGAGGTTCGCCATGAGATCGCATATGCAAGCAGCTCTCCTTTCGCGCCTGTCGATCGTGATCGCCATTTTCGCCGCGCTCATCCTGGCCGCCGCGCCGGCCCGCGCCAATCAGCCCTACACGGCGCAGGAAATCATCGATTCGGGCCACCAGTTCTTCGGTTCCACCTCCGGGGGCCTCGCGACCGTGGTCGAGCAGATCTTCCAGAGCTACGGCCTGCCCAATGGCTATATCCTCGGCGAGGAAGCAGGCGGCGCCTTCATCGGCGGGCTGACCTATGGCGAGGGCACGCTTTACACCAAGAATGTCGGCGACCACCGCGTGTATTGGCAAGGGCCATCCGTCGGTTGGGACGCGGGCGGGCAGGGCTCGCGCACCATGGTCCTCGTCTACAATCTCGATGCGGTGCCGAGCCTTTACGGCAAGCGCTATGCGGGCATTGCCGGCTCGGCCTATCTGGTCGCCGGCCTCGGCTTCAACGTCATGAAGCACGGCAACATCCTGCTTGTGCCGGTGCGTACCGGCGTCGGCGCGCGGCTCGGCGTCAATGTCGGCTATCTCAAGGTCACGCAAAGCCCGACCTGGAACCCGTTCTGACCCGAGGAACGCGGCCATCAACAGTCTTGCGGCGGTGAACCGCCGCAAATTGCGCGCAAGACTTGATCAGAACGCGATCAGGGTCCACCACGTCAGTATCGTCATCGGGCCGTCCATGGAAAAGCGTTTGTGATCCAGACCTTCTTGTTCTTCGGCCTCGGTTTTCTGACCGCAGCCTTCATCGGCCTCCTCTTCGCCCCGGCGCTGCGGCGGCGCACCGAGCGCCTGACGACGCGCCGCATCGAGGCGCGTCTGCCGCTGACGCGGGAAGAAATCCAGGCCGACAAGGATCGTATCCGCTCGGAGGCGGCGCTGAAGCAGCGCAAGGTCGAGATCGAACTGAAGGCCGCGCGGGCGCGCATCGCCGAACAGATGGTCGAGCTCGATCGCCAGCGCCAGGCGCTCGGCTCGAGCGGCGACGTGGTTCTGGCGCGCGACACGCGCATTGCCGAGCTGGAAGCCGAAATCGAGGCGATGCGCGCCACGATCGCCGCCCATGACGAGAAGGTAGCGCATCTGGAGGACCGGCTCGTCTCCGAACATGCTGTTGCCTTCAGTCGCAAGAGCGAACTCGACCGGCTGTCGGCACTCTACGAGGATGCCAGCCTGACCGCCAGCAGCCGGCAGATCGAGATCGTCGCGCGCGAGACCGAGATCGACCGCCTCGCCACCGATCTTGCCGCGCTGCGCAACCAGCGCAACGAGACCGAGCGCAAGCTGCGCGACGTGACCGCCGACAACAAGGCGACGCGCGAGGCGCTCAAGGTCGAGACGCGCAAGGCCGAGGACGCCAATCGCCGGATCGAGCGGCTTCTGGCCGACCTGTCCGATCGCGAGGACCGGCTGGAACGGCGCGAAAAGGAGATCGCGCGGCTCAGGGGCAATGCGCGCGCGTCCGACGAACCGGATGCGGCGGACAAGATCGCCGCCGAACGCGACCGGCTGGAAAAGAAGCTCGCCACGCTGACGCGCGAGAACAAGAAGCTGAAATCGCAGGCCGCCTCGTCGAAACCGGCTCCCGAGGACGACGCGAAGCTGCGCGACCTGCTCCATCAGCTCGCCGCCGAGATGGTCAATCTGACAGCCACGCTCGAAGGTCCGCAATCGCCCATTCGCAAGGCCATCGAGGCGGCGCAGGCATCGGGCGAGGGGCTCCCGGTCAGTCTTGCCGAGCGGATCCGGGCGCTGCGCGAGGCGTCCGAGCGCGCGCGCTCAGTTCCGGCCGAGCCGGCGCAGCCTGTGGAGCGCAATGGCTGAGGCGGCGGCGACGTTGAGGCTGTCGAAATCGGCCTCCATGTCGATGCGCACGCGCCGCATCCGCGCCATCAGATCGTCAGGCAGGCCCGGACCTTCCGCGCCCAGATAGATCGCCTGACGGCCCCCCGGCACCACGTTGGCGAGATCTTCGGCATTGCGCGGGGTCATCGCCAGTTGCGCGAAACCCGCCGCCACCAGTTGGTCGAACATCGCGCCCGCATCCGGCAGGACCGCATAGGGCACCTTCAACGCCGCGCCGACCGAAACGCGGATCGCCTTGCGGTAGAGCGGATCGCAACTTGCCGCGTCGAGCAGCACCGCATCGGCGCCGAGCGCGGCGGCATTGCGGAAGATCGCGCCGACATTGTCGTGATTGGCGATGCCGACGAGCGCCACCACCAGCGCGTCGCGGGGCAGGGCGGCAAGCATTGCGTCCGGTGCTTGGCGCGCGGGTTTCCTGCCGATCGCCAATATGCCGCGATGGATGTGGAAGCCGGCGATCGCGTCCATCGTCGCCTGGTCGGCGACATAAAGCGGCACGTCGGCGGGTTTCGCCGCCAGCGTGCCGGCCATGCCGGGGAGCCGCCTGTCGAGGATCAGGACGGATTCGACCTCGAACCGCCGCGCGGCGAAGAGCACGTTCAGCACCACTTTGCCTTCGGCGACGAAGCGGCCTTCGCGGCCGACGAGGTCGCGCTCGCGCACGTCGCGATAGGCGGCAATTCGTGGGTCGTCGGGATCGGTGATGGAAATCGGCGCCATCGCCGGCTTATTCCACTCCGGCCAGCCGGCGTCCAGTCCGGGGGGGCCGCTTCAACTGGCCTGACGGTCGTCGTGCAGTTCGGAGTTCTGGCGGCGCTTGGGCGCGCTGCCGTAAATGCGTTCCATCGTATCGAGCAGGAGTTCGACGGCCGAGGAATCGCAACTGTAGAAAATCGTCTGCCGGTCGCGCCGCGTCTGGACGAGATCCATGGCGCGCAGCTTCGCAAGATGCTGCGACAGCGCCGACTGGCTCAGCGACACTTTTTCTGCAATCGCGCCCACGGAAAGCTCGGCCTCGTGCAGGTGGCACATGATCGCGAAGCGTTTCTCGTTGCCCAGGACGCCAAGCAGCCCGGCGGCCTTGCCGGCATTCCTGACGAGTTCATCGGATACCATCCTACCCCTCGGTAATTCGAAGAGAATTTTGCCGATAACGTCCGGCGGGCACGCAGGTTGCGCGCGGTCACGAAACTTTGCATCAATTGATGGAAAGGAGCGCGCTCAGATCTCGCTCGCCGCGCGGGCCGTAATGGCCATTTCGACGAGCCTGTCGCGCATCTGGCCGGCGGCAACCAGCGGTTCGGGAAAGAACACGCGTGCCGCGCGGTCGCCCGCCATCAGGTCGAACCCGTCAGGGTCGATCCCGGTCATCGCCCAGTCGAGCGGCTCGGCGATGCCGGCAAAATGCTTCGCGTAGAGCGCGATCGCGTCGCGATGATCCGCGTTCATATGCGCCACCGCGCCAGGTCCGGTGCGTTCGAGGTCATGTGCGACCGCCGCATCGCTCATCAGATCGTCGCCCGCAAGCCTGTATGCCTTGCCGAAGCCGCCATTGAGGCTCGCTTCCTCCGGCTCCAGCCGGAAATAGGAGAAATCGGTAAAATCGGCATAGAGTGCCGCCTTGGGATGCCGGGCGAGGAAGCGCTGCGCGATCGCGGCATGGTCGTCCGTGCCTTGCGCGACCTTGCGCGCGCGGCATTTCAGCGTCATGCGCGGATGGGCGAGCGGATCGCCCTTGCCGGTCTCGCCGAGGAGCAGAGCGCAACGCTCGTCCTCCAACAGTCCGCCCGTATGCGCCGACAGTTCCGAGACGAGGATCAAAGGCCGCCCGGCGCAATCCGTCGCCACCGAGACGCGGCTGGCGAGCGGCCAGCCGCTGCCGGGTTCCAGCACGGACAGCGCCGCGTGGCGCGCGGCGCGCAGCAAGGTCTTGCCGAGCCGGATCGCCTCGTCGTCGGTGGGGCGCAGCACTTCCTTCTTCGCCTCCGCCATGTCAGCCGATGACCTCGGCGCGCATCAGTTCGTCGATCCGGTCGGCCGCCACGCCGAGGCTTGCCAGGCTGTCCGCAGCGTTGCCGTCGCCCATCGCCGCGACCTCGCCGGGCGTGCGGGAAAATCGCGGGGCAGGGCGCGGACGCGTCATCTTGCCCTTTGCCGCAAAGACGTTGCGGGCGACATTGTGCGGATGCCGCGTCGCCTCGGCAAGCGACAGGACGGGTGCGACGCAGGCTTCGGTCGGCTCGAAGATCGCCGCCCACTCGTCGCGCGTTTTTTCCCGGAACCGCGCCGCGATCGCCGCGCGCATCCCGCCCCAGGACGACAAATCGTACTGCCTTGAAACGAATGCCGTATCGAGCGGCAGGAGCCGTGCGAATTCGGCGAAGAACTGCGGTTCGAGGCAGCCGACCGCGACATGCCTGCCGTCCGCCGTCTCGTAGGTGTCGTAGAAGGGGGCGCCGGTGTCGAGCAGGTTGGAGCCGCGCCTGTCCTTCCAGAAGCCGGTGGCAAGGAAGGAATGGAACGGCGCGGTCAGCATCGCCACGCCGTCGATCATCGCCGCGTCCACCACCTGCCCCTTGCCGGAAATCCCGCGCTCGACCAGCGCCGCCAGCAGCCCGGTCAAAAGGAACATCGTCCCGCCGCCGAAATCGGCCACCAGGTTGAGCGGAGGGATCGGCTTGCCGTCCTTTTCGCCGATCGCGTGCAGTGCGCCCGAATAGGCGAGGTAGGTGATGTCGTGGCCGGCGCGGTCGGCAAGCGGTCCATCCTGACCGAAGCCCGTCTGCCGCGCGAAGACCAGCTTCGCATTGCGCTTCATGCAGACATCCGGCCCGAGGCCCAGCCGTTCCATGACGCCCGGGCGGAAGCCCTCGATCACGACATCGGCGCCGGCGATCAGGTCGAGCACCAGCGCGGTGCCGCGTGGGTCCTTCAGATCGACCTTGACGATGTCGCGTCCGTGCCGGTCGAGATCGAATTCGGGCGGAACATGCAGGAAGCTTCTCGCCTTCGCCTTGCGCTCGACGCGCACCACGCGCGCGCCGAGCTCGGCCAGCATCAGGCCGGCGAGGGGGACGGGGCCGAGCCCGGCCATCTCGATCACGGTGAGGCCGGCAAGCGGTCCGTCGCGCCTTTCCTCCCCCACGCCGGGCGTCCTTATTTCGGCGCCATGCGGATGGCGCCGTCGAGGCGGATCGTCTCGCCGTTCAGCATCTGGTTCTCGACGATGTGGACAGCGAGCGCGCCATATTCGGCCGGCTGGCCGAGGCGCGGCGGGAACGGCACCTGCTGGCCGAGCGACTTCTGCGCCTCTTCGGGCAGGCCGGCGAGCATCGGCGTCATGAAGATGCCGGGCGCGATGGTGCAGACGCGAATCCCCGAACGGGCGAGGTCGCGCGCGGCCGGCAGCGTCATGCCGACGACGCCGCCCTTCGACGACGCATAGGCGATCTGGCCGATCTGGCCGTCATAGGCGGCGACGGAGGCGGTGTTGACGATGACGCCGCGCTCGCCGCTTTCCATCGGCTCGAGGTTCTGGCAGCGGTCGGCCATCAGGCGGATCATGTTGAAGGTGCCGATCAGATTGACCTCGATCACCTTGCGATAGGCGTCGAGCGGGTGGACGCCGTCCTTGCTCAGCGTCTTCATCGCGATGGCGATGCCGGCGCAATTGATCAGGATGCGCGGCTCGCCGAGCTTTTCGGAAACCTCCCTGAAGGCTGCTTCGGCGGCTTCGGCGCTCGACACGTCGCACTTGACCGCGATGCCGCCGATCTCGGCCGCCACTTCCTCGGCCCGTTTCATCCCGACGTCGAAGATCGCGACCTTGGCGCCCTTGGCCGCCAGCGCGCGCGCCGTCGCTTCGCCGAGACCCGAACCGCCGCCGGTGACGACGGCGACGTGACCTGATGGGTTCATCAATTTCCCTCCGAAAATGTTATGAGTCAAAACAATCGATCCCCATCTTAGCTGGCCGACCGGAACGCGCGCAAGCGTCCGCGCCGGTTGACG
The DNA here is from genome assembly GCF_029210365.1 of Mesorhizobium sp. YIM 152430. Lineage (GTDB taxonomy): Bacteria > Pseudomonadota > Alphaproteobacteria > Rhizobiales > Rhizobiaceae > Aliihoeflea. Next base: position 329,844 of record NZ_JARGES010000015.1, on the reverse strand, counting down.
CAGGGCGAGATCGGCGATCGGGCTGCTTCGGCCTGAAGTTGAACGGCGCTTTGTCTTTGTTGGATCTGACATGGAGAAGAACTCATCAATCCTGACAAAAAACCAAGTCCGTTCAACAAGTTCAGGCTGCCGTGAAAACCGGCCATGACCAGTCAAGTTTCACCAATTCTTAGCAATTCGCCCGCTTCCTGCTGTCAATTGATAGTCTTTGGGGGTGAAGACGATGCAAGCATTTGCGCAGGACAAAAGCGGTTCCTATGCCATCTTGATGGGGGTGTTGTCGGTGCCGCTCGTGCTGGCGGCCGGCTTCGGCGTCGACATCACGATGGCCAACCGCCAGCAGGCCGCGTTGCAGCAGGCGATGGACTCGGCGGTCCTGGCCGGTGCGCGTTATCTGCCTTCGGGCGATAAGGCCGCCATCGACGCCGCCAATGCCTTCTTCGCCGCCAATGCGACGCTGATCGGCGCAAGCGGGACCAACAGCTACAGCCAGTCCTTCGAGGTGCGCGACGGTGTCCTTCACGGCAGCGTGGACTACAAGTCGCCGACCTATTTCATGCAGCTTGCCAATTACGACGCCATCGATCTGTCGGCGCGCTCGGCGGCGGGCGCATCGGGCGGCGGCATGGAACTGGTTCTGGTCCTCGATGTCTCCGGTTCGATGAAGAGCAAGGGCAAGATCGAGGCGCTTCGCTCGGCGAGCCTGAAGCTGATCGACACGATCTATGGCGACAATGCCACCTTGCCCAACACCTGGGTCGGCGTCGCGCCGTTCTCCGGCCGGGTGAACATCCTCGATTACGAGAATGGCTGGATCGAGGAGCTGGATCCGAAGGAAAAGGAAAAGGGCAAGGGGAAAGGAAAGGGCAAGGGTAGAGGCAAGGGCAGCGGCAAGAAAAGCCAGACCATTGCGGGTGCTGCTCCCGGCTGCCCCGATCTGCGCTCTGAAGAAAACCGGCAGAACGACGCGCCGCCGGACGTAGAGACCTTCCCGCCCTTCACCCATGACGAGAAGGTTTGTCCCGGACCGAGGGCGCTGGGGCTGACTGCGAACAAGGCGCAGGTGCGCGCGCTCCTGTCCTCGCTTTATACCGGTCACGGCACGAGCACGCAGGAGGGCATGGCCTGGGGTTTCCGGATGCTGTCGCCGAAATGGCAGGGCGAATGGGGCAATCCCAATCTGCCGCTTTCCTATGCCGACACGCCGCGCAAGATCGCCGTGATCATGACCGATGGCGAAAACAATCCGCACCAGGCGGGCGACGACTTCTCGCGCGACACGTCAAACCAGATGCTGCTCGAGACCTGCTCGCTGATGAAGGCGAACGACATCACGATCTACTCCATCGCCTTCGACATGGGCAATTCGCTGACGACGCTCTATCAGTCATGTGCGTCGAAGCCCGAATATCACTACGACGCGCTTTCGAACGCGGCGCTGATTTCGGCCTTCGAGACGATCGGCCAGGAGATCAACAAGGGCGATCTGCGACTGATCTATTGATCGAAGAGACGAGGCCGGTCTATTTCCGGGAGGGCGCGACCGGCGTATCCTTGCCGGCTGCGTCCCCTGGCGGGCGCAGGTTCCGGGAGGTTGACATGGAACGCCTGTACATCGACTGCCGAGAGTTTCCCAGCGACATGAAGTGCACGGTCGCGATCGCCGCCGACAGTGAGAGGGAACTGGTCGACGCCGCCGTCCAGCACGCGGTCGCCGTCCATGGCCATCACGACACGCCGGAGTTCCGCTCCGAAATCCGCAAGGCCATTCACAAGGGCAATCCGCCGGCCAGCGTCGCCGCGTAGAGCTTGGCGCTCAGCGTCGGATCACCGCCTTCAGAACGTCGCGTACGCCGATCGAGCCGACGAAGCGCGACTGCTCGTCGAACAGGGCGACGGGCGCCGTCGCCGAGCGGTGCATTGCGGCCATCACGGTCTTGAGCGGCGTTCCCGGCGAGGCCCAGAAGACCTGCGGCTTGTCGGCCGGCAGGTTCTCCATGTTCTCGCACGACACCCAGATCGCCGGCACGCCGTTGCGCTCAGCATCGACGACGAGCATGTTCTCGTCGAACTTGAAACGCGTCGTGTGCCGGCGATCGAGCCACAGCCAGTCGTCGCCGGCCGCATCGAGGTCGCGCGCGTCGCGCATGATGTTCCACGCCGTCAGCACCGAGAGCGGGTTCACGTTTGCGATGAAGTCGCGGACATAGTCGTTTGCCGGCGCCAGCACGATCTCCTCGGGCGCGCCGGTCTGGACGATCCGCCCGCCCTCCATGATCGAGATCGTGTTGCCGATCTTCAGCGCCTCCTCGAGGTCGTGGCTGACGAAGAGAATGGTCTTCTTCAGCTTGTCCTGAAGGTCGAGAAGTTCGTCCTGAAGCTTGGTGCGGATCAAGGGGTCGAGCGCGGAGAAGGGTTCGTCCATCAGGAGAATCGGCGCATCGGTCGCAAAGGCGCGGGCAAGGCCGACGCGCTGCTGCATCCCGCCCGACAATTCATGCGCATATTTGTCGGCCCATTGCGTCAGCCCGACGAGGTCGAGCTGGGCGGCGACGCGCTCCTTGCGCTCCTTCGACGGCACGCCCGCCAGTTCGAGGCCGAAGCCGACATTTTCCGCCACCGTGCGCCAGGGAAGCAGCGCGAATTGCTGGAACACCATGGCCACGCATTCGCGGCGGATCCGGCGCAGCTTGGTCGGCGCGCAGCTCACCACATCCGCCTGCCAGTCCCCGTCATGGACGATCACCGCGCCGCGCGTCACCTGATTGAGCCCGTTGACGGCGCGCAGAAGCGTCGACTTGCCCGAGCCCGAAAGCCCCATCAGAACGGAAATCTCGCCCTGGTTCACCGTGAGGTCGGCTTGACAGCAGCCGAGCACGGCGCCGGTCTTCTCCAGAATCTCAGATCGGCTCGCGCCCGCGTCGAGCAGAGGCAGCGCGGCGCGCTGTTCGGCCGGCGTGCCGAAGACGATGTCGACGCGGCGGAATTCGACGGCGGTGCTCATTTCGTCTTCTCCTGGCCGATCCGCGCCATCCGGTCGAGGATGATCGCCAGCACCACGATGGCGAGCCCCGCTTCCAGGCCGAGCGGGATGTTGACCGTGTTCAGCGCCCGCACGACCGGCCGTCCGAGACCGTTGGCGCCGATCAGCGCCGCGATCACCACCATCGACAGCGACAGCATGATGCACTGGGTCAGCCCGGCCATGATCGTCGGCAGCGCGGAGGGCAGTTCCACTTTCCACAAGAGCTGGCGCCGCGTCGCGCCGAAGGCTTCTCCGGCTTCCAGCATCGGCTTGGGCACGGATTTGATGCCGAGATAGGTGAGCCGAATGGGGGCGGGGGAGGCGAAGATGATGGTCACGATCAGGCCCGGCGCGATGCCGAGGCCGAAAAGGATCAGAACCGGGATCAGATAGACGAAGGTCGGCAGCGTCTGCATCAGATCGAGCACCGGCTGGAGCCAGGCATAGACGCGGTCGTTGTGCGCGGCCCAGATGCCGATGGGCACGCCGATCGCCATCGACACGGTGGCGGCCGAGACGACCAGGACGAGCGTCTGCACCGTCTCGGACCAGAGGCCCTGGTTGATGATGAAGAGAAGCCCCGCGATGACGCCCAGCGCCAGTTTCCAGGAGCGTTTCAGCGCGAAGGCGAGGGCGGCGATCGCGAGCACGACGACGACCGGTGGGAACCACATGATGAGGTTCACCATCGCGTCCAGAACCGTGCGCAAACCGTTGGAAACGGAATCGAAAAACCAGGCGAAATTGTCGATCAGGAAATCGAAGAGCGTCTGGCCCCAGCGCCCGACAGGTATCTTCTCGCTCGCCACCCAATCCGAAACCGGATCCATCGCTCATCCCTCGCGGTTCAAACGCGAAGCGGCCGGATGTTTCCGGCCGCTTCGAAATCACATGTTCGCCGGACTAAAGCCCGAGTTCGGCGCGCACGGCGGCTTCGCCGTCCTCCCCGTCCAGCGTCATCACGCCTTCGAGCCACGGCGTCAGCGCGTCGGGGTTGGCCTTCAGCCATTCGGTCGCGGCGGCCTCAGGGTCGGCGCCGTCGTCGAGGATCGCGCCCATGATCTCGTTCTCCATCTCCAGGGAAAAGACGAGATTGGTCAAGAGCTTGCCGACATTCGGGCATTCTTCGGCGTAACCGGCGCGCACATTGGTATGAACCGTCGCGCCGCCGAAATTCGGACCGAACACGTCGTCGCCGCCTTCGAGATATTCCATCTCGATATTGGCGTTCATCGGATGCGGCTCCCAGCCCAGGAAGACGACGTCCTGCTGGGAGCGCGCCGCGCGCGTCACCGCCGAGAGCATCCCCGCTTCCGAACTTTCGACGACCTCGAAGCCCGACAGGCCGAACTGGTCGGCTTCGATCATGTCGAGGATCAGCCGGTTGCCGTCATTGCCCGGCTCGATGCCGAGGATCTGGCCGTTCAGGTCGTCGCTGAACTCGGCGATCTTGTCGAAGCTCGTCAGGCCCTTGTCATAGGTGTATTTCGGCACGGCGAGCGTGTATTTCGCGCCTTCCAGATTGGTCACCAGCGTTTCCACCGAGCCGTCCTCGCGATAGGGCGCGATATCGGCTTCCATGGTCGGCATCCAGTTGCCGAGGAAGACGTCGATGTCGCCGTTCTTGAGCGAGGCATAGGTCACCGGTACGGACAGAACTTGCACGTTCGTGTCGTAGCCAAGCGCTTCCAGCAGAACCGTCGCCATGCCGGTCGTCGCCGTGATGTCGGTCCAGCCGACATCGGAAAAGCGCACTGTCTGGCAGGATTGCGGGTCCTGTGCGAGCGCCGCTCCGGCCGAAAGCGCGGTCGAAAGGGCAAGCGTCGTGAGGAATGTGCGGGTACGCAACATCGAATTCGTCTCCCATCGGGTTTAATGGAAAACCGCTTGGACTGCGGTCTTTCACGGGTTGCTAAAACCAAACATCATTTCCACGATGATTCAAGAACCATGTCGAAAAGCCTGAAATTGCACATGTGCAGCTCTTTTTCGTGGACGGTTGCGCGGCCGCACTCCCATAGTGGCGGCCAACCGGCCTAAGAGGGGCGATGGCCAAGCTCTATTTCCACTATTCGGCGATGAATGCCGGCAAGTCGACGCTGCTCTTGCAGGCGTCCTACAATTATCGCGAGCGCGGGATGCGCACCGCCATCTTCACCGCCGCGCTCGACGACCGCGCCGGCGTCGGCCGCATCGCCTCGCGGATCGGGCTTCATGCCGATGCCGAACTCTTTTCGGCCGAGACCGACCTCTTCGCCGTCATCGACGCACTCACCCGCAGCGGGCCGTTGCACTGCGTCTTCGTCGACGAGGCGCAGTTCCTGTCGGAAGATCAGGTCTGGCAGCTTGCCCGCGTCGCCGACCGGCTCTCCGTACCGGTCATGTGTTACGGGCTGCGCACCGATTTTCGCGGCGAACTCTTTCCCGGCTCCAGAGCGCTGCTCGCCATCGGCGACGAATTGCGCGAGGTGCGCACCATCTGCAAATGCGGGCGCAAGGCCACCATGGTCGTGCGGCTCGGGCCGAACGGGAAGGTGCTGCATGAAGGCGATCAGGTCGCCATCGGCGGCGAGGATCGCTACGTCTCCTTGTGCCGGCGCCACTGGGAGGAAGAGATGGGCCGCCTGCCGCCGGAAGACTTGGTCGGCTTTGCCGGTGAATAGTGAATGGTGAATTGTGAATGGGAAGCGTGGACAGCCTCGCGACCTGTCGAATAAGGCTTGCATGGCGTTCTGGCCTTCGCAACCTTCCATTCACCATTTTCCCTGTCGCATTCCGTGCATTGCGCGGCTTTATTGAGACGGCGCGCACCAGCGGCAACCGCCATGAATTCGAACCGAAGCGCGCGGCGCGAGCCCGTCGCGAACAGAACCGACGAATAAGCCTCCTGGGGGATTACCAATGGCCGAAGTGAAATCCGACATCGCGATTGCGCGCGCCGCGAACAAGAAGCCGATCATGGAGATCGGCGCGAGCCTGGGCATCCCGCACGAGCATCTCCTGCCCTATGGCCACGACAAGGCGAAGGTCTCGGCCGACTACATCAAGTCGATCAAGGACAACCAGGACGGCAAGCTGATCCTGGTCACCGCGATCAACCCGACGCCGGCCGGCGAAGGCAAGACGACGACGACGGTCGGCCTCGGCGACGGTCTCAACCGCATCGGGAAGAAGGCCGTCGTGTGCATCCGCGAAGCCTCGCTCGGGCCGAATTTCGGCATGAAGGGCGGCGCGGCGGGCGGCGGCATGGCGCAGGTCGTGCCGATGGAGGACATGAACCTCCACTTCACCGGCGACTTCCACGCCATCACCACGGCGCACAATCTTCTGTCGGCTTTGATCGACAACCACATCTACTGGGGCAACGATCTCGGCATCGACCAGCGCCGCGTCGTGTGGCGCCGCGTGATGGACATGAACGACCGCGCGCTGCGCCAGATCACCTGTTCGCTGGGTGGCGTCGCCAACGGTTTCCCGCGCGAGGCCGGCTTCGACATCACGGTCGCCTCCGAAGTCATGGCGATCCTGTGCCTGGCCAAGGATCTCGCCGATCTGGAAAAGCGGCTCGGCGACATCATCGTGGCCTATCGCCGCGACAAGTCCCCCGTCTATGCGCGCGACCTCAAGGCCGATGGCGCGATGGCGGTCCTGCTCAAGGATGCGATGCAGCCCAACCTCGTCCAGACGCTGGAGAACAACCCGGCCTTCGTCCATGGCGGCCCGTTCGCCAATATCGCGCATGGCTGCAATTCGGTCGTGGCGACCACGACCGCGCTCAAGCTGGGCGATTATGTCGTCACCGAGGCCGGCTTCGGCGCCGATCTCGGCGCGGAGAAGTTCTTCGACATCAAGTGCCGCAAGGCCGGCTTGAAGCCCGCCGCGGCGGTCATCGTCGCCACGGTCCGCGCGATGAAGATGAATGGCGGCGTCAAGAAGGACGACCTCGGCACCGAGAATGTCGAGGCGGTGAAGAAGGGCTGCGCCAATCTCGGCCGCCACATCGAGAATGTGCGCCAGTTCGGCGTGCCGGCGGTGGTCGCGATCAACCACTTCCATTCCGACACCGACGCCGAGATCCAGGCGTTGAAGGACTATGTCGCCTCGATGGGCGAGGAGGCGGTCCTGTGCAGGCACTGGGCGCAAGGCTCGGCCGGCATTGAGGATCTGGCTAAGAAGGTCGTCGCACTTGCCGAAGGCGGCGCTTCGCAATTCGCCCCGCTCTATCCCGACGAGATGCCGCTCTTCGACAAGATCAACACCATCGTCAAGCGCATCTATCGCGGCTCGCACGCCATCGCCGACAAGTCGGTGCGCGACCAGCTTCACCAGTGGGAGCAGGCGGGCTACGGCAATCTGCCGGTCTGCATGGCCAAGACGCAATATTCCTTCTCGACCGATCCGAATTTGCGCGGTGCGCCCAACGACCATGTCGTGCCGGTGCGCGAGGTGCGCCTGTCGGCCGGCGCCGGATTCATCGTCGCCATTTGCGGAGAGATCATGACCATGCCGGGCCTGCCAAAATCCCCGTCTTCGGAAAAGATCTTCCTCAATGAGGAAGGTCAGATCGAGGGGCTGTTCTAGGCACCTCGACGATCGTTGCGAAAGGGCGCTCCGGCGCCCTTTTCATATGCGGTGCAAGGCAACGCTCCGCGCCTATATGCGTTTGTGCTCAACAAGGCGGGCGGGGGCGGGGAAGCATGATCTCGAAATGGAACTGGATCTACCGGCTCTTGACGCGCCGACTGTGGTTCCGCAGCACGCTGATCTCGCTGCTCGCCGTTCTTTCGGCCCTGCTCGCGGTGTTTCTCGGGCCCTACATTCCCTATGAAATCTCCGCCTCCATCGGGGCGGAGGCGGTCGACAACATCCTGACCATCATCGCCTCGTCGATGCTGGCGGTGACGACCTTCTCGCTGTCGACCATGGTCGCCGCCTATTCGGCCGCGACGACCAACGTCACGCCGCGCGCCACCAAGCTTCTGCTGCAAGACCCGACGTCGCAAAACGTCCTGTCGACCTTCGTCGGCTCGTTCCTCTACAGCCTCGTCGCGATCATCACGCTCTCGATGGGCGCCTATGGCGATCGCGGCCGCGTGATCCTGTTCGTGGTCACGATCTTCGTCGTGCTTCTGATCGTCGCCACGCTTCTGCGCTGGATCGACTATCTGACGCGGCTTGGGCGGGTGGGAGAGACGACCGAAGTGGTGGAGAAGGCGACCGAAGAGGCGCTTCGCACCAGCCGCCGCCAGCCCTATCTCGGCGGAATCCACCTCGCCGGCGAGGACGACATTCCTGCCGATGCCGCCGCGATTCCCGCGCCCTTCATCGGTTATGTCCAGCATATCGACATGGCGAAGCTCCAGGAGATCGCAGAGGAAGCAGGCACGATCATCTATTCGCTGGCCCTTCCCGGCAGCTTCGTCGACGGCCGCCGGCCACTGGTCCGCGTCGCATCGAGCGACAGGGAGGTTCACGCGGCGATTTCACAGGCTTATTCCCTTGCCCGCGAACGCTCCTTCGATCAGGATCCGCGCTTCGGCCTTTCGGTCCTGGCCGAGATCGCGCAGCGCGCACTGTCGCCGGCCATCAACGATCCGGGCACGGCGATCGACGTCATCGGACGCAGCGTCCGGTTGCTCGCGATCTGGGACGAGCCTGAAGAGCGCGATCCGGTCCGCTTCCCGAACGTCCATGTCGCTTCGGTCAAGCTGGCCGAGCTTTTCGACGACGTCTATTCACCGATCGCGCGCGACGGCGCGGCGATCGCCGAAGTGCATGTGCGGCTGCAAAAGGCGTTCGCCGCCCTTGCCGCCTTCGACGATCCCCGCTTCCGCATCGAGGCGGTGCGGCACTCGCGCATGGCGCTTCGCCGCGCTGAAGCTGCCCTTACCCTCGACGAAGACATCGCCGCCGTTCGTGCCGCCGCCGGCGAGGTGCAGGTCTGACATCACGGCCTGATCTCGATCTGCGTCGACAGCCGCACGATGTCGAAATCGGTGACGAGGATGTCGAGCCGGACGGTCCACAACCCCGGCAGCGGCAGGATGACGCCATCGGCCCGCCAGCTTCCGTCGCCGTGTCTTTGCGCCTCGCGTCGGAAAGGCTCGATGCCGGCCGACGGGCTGGAGAAGACGAACGCGACCTCCTTCGCGTCGAGCGGACCGAAATCGCCCGTCATGATCACCGCCGAAACGGAGACGGCCCCCGCGCGTCCCGGCGTCACGGCGACGTCGGCCATCCCGTCGGCCGTGTGGATATGCACCAGGGCCGGCTGCGCGGCGGCGATGGCGAGCGCGCGCGGCGGCGGCGTGAAGCGCCAGCCGGCCGCGACGGCGATGATGACGAGCACGACGAGCGTCTCCGCCGCGATGGAACGCACCAGCTTCGTTCGGGCGTTCGCATCCTGCGCCAATACCGGCCGCGTCAGTTTCCAGCGATTGAACGCGGCGAGCGCGAACAGCGCCGCAAGGCAGCCGAGCTTGGCGAGAAACAGTTGCCCATAGGCCGTGCCGGTCAAGGCGGCCGGCGTTTCGACCTGGATGATCGCAAGCACGATGCCCGCCGCGATCAGCGCCGCAACCGCGAACGGGATGAACATCGAAAACCGTTTCAGGCCGGTGATGGCGTCGGGCGCATCCGCCCGCAGCGCGAGGCCGAGCGGCACAAGCGCGCCGACCCACACGGCGATGCCCGCCGCATGGAGCGCGACGGCCGGCCGGGTCAGCCATTGCGGCTCGGCGGCGCTTGCATGACCCGACAGGGTCAGCGCGTAAGCGCCGGCGGCAAGCCCCGCCGCTGCGAGGAATTTCGACAAGGCCGGCCCGGCCGATAGAACGGAAAGTGCCGTCGCGGCCAGCCCGGCGAGCATCAGTTTGATCGTCGGCCCATAGCTCGTCGCCAGTCCCGCCGACCAGACCATGGGGTCGCTGAGCCGCGCCATCGGCGCGCCGAGCGCGTCGAGCCCTTGCAAGCCCGGCGAGACGGCCGTGGCCATGAGGCCGACGAGAATGGTGGCCAGCACCGGGCGCGCTGCCGGGCGTGATCGCGAAACGAACCAGGCGAGCGCGAATGCTCCGCCCGCTCCAGGGAAAAGCCCGACATATATGCCGAGCTTCGCCAGCCAGTTGGCCGCGCTCACCGTCCGGTCGACGGGCTCGCCGAGGGCGGGCGGCGCGGCGCTCGGCGCGCCGATGGAAAAGACGACCGATCCGCCGACCGGGTGGCCGTCCGACGACACCACGCGCCAGGTCAGCACATGCGTTCCTTCGCCGAGACCGGGTGGCGCGCCGATCTCGACCGTCCGGTCCCGCACCTCGAAATCCTCGAGGTCCAGGGCTTCGCCATCGGGACGAACGATCCGCAGCACGAGCGGCGAAACCGGCTCGTTGAAATCGAGCCGGAGGGCGCTCGGGGCGTTTTCGCCCACCGAACCGTCTGCCGGCTCGGCACCCGTCAGCGAGGCGTGCGCGGCCGCTTCGCCGGCCATCATCAATGCGACGAGCGCGCCAAAGGCTGCGATCCGCATGGCCAGCAACGCCCCCGACATCGACGAATTCATCGGCTCGCCCTTCCTCATGCTGGCGGCCGGCGCTCGGACCGGCCGCCGCCTGCTGGCCGTCAGTGACCGCCGGTCGCTTCGATCAGCCTGACGCCCGGCGCCGGCATTTCGAGATCGTCGGAGGACTGGCCTGCCGCGGGCTCCTCGATCCAGCGCTCCGCCGCGCCTTCCGGGCATTCCTGCACGACGGGGAAGTAGAGCGTCTCGCCGGCCGTCAGGGCAGGCGTGAGATAGCCGCGCAGGACGAACTCGTCATATTCGTCGTCCAACAGATTGCCGCCGCTCCAGACGATCTCCGTCACGCCTTCGCTGACCTGCGAGCCGTGATATTCGTAGGTCGTGCCGTAGTCGCCGCGCACCTTCTCCAGGTCCCAACCCGGCTTGGGCATCGGCTTGACCGCGATCACGCCTTCGGGGATGCGCACCCGGACGACATTGGTGGGCCGCCCCTCGCAGCCATGCGGCACGCGGAACACGGCCTTGTAGGTCGAGCCGATCGCGGCTTCCTTGCCTTCGAGCGTGACATGGGCGGAGGCGGATGTGGCGGCGAGCGCGACAAGCCCGGCGGCGGTGATGATGTGCTTGAACATCGTTTTTTCTCGAATCGAACTGAGGATTGTCCGGGCGCCGTCCATGCGCTTTGGCGCATGGGAAACGACCGCGGCAAATGCCGCGTTCACCCGTCAGATGAATGGAATCGGGAAGATCAGGCCGCCAGGGGCGGTGCGCGGGGATTTCCGGGCTCTCGTCCCGCCTTGCCGGCGGCAACGATCGTCGGCGCCGCTATGGCGACCGCGAAGGAGACCGTCAGCGGGTTCGAAAGCGCGTGCGGCTCCCGGTCGCCCAGCGTGACCGGCGCGAACATGCTGCAACCGGGCGCGCAACAGTCGGGCAGGCCCGAATGGTCGCGGCCTTCCCCGCCGGAAGGGCCGGGAACGTGGCTGGTGATGCAGAGCGGATTGCCGAAATCGTCGAGGATCGCCGTGCCTGCGGCCGCACCGGATGCGAACGAACCGAAAAGCGCCTGGAGCACGAGCATATAGGCCGCGACCAGCGCGACCCCCTTGCTCGACAGCTTTCCCCGGACCCTCGGCATCGACTTTCCCTCTGCACGACGACGCTAGCAATCGGCGCGTTCCCGAGCCACTGACTTTGGTCGCATGATGGTGGTGCCGATTGTCGCAGGCTGCGCTTGCCGCGTCGCGTGGGGTATGGTGGGTAGGGGTAAGACGCTGAATCTTTGGGCGAAAGCGCTGCCTCCATGCCTAACAGGTCGAGCGCGGTGGCAACGGATGCCGCACTTGCTGCAACCTTTCGCCCGCCCCATCCTTATCGGCACAGATCATTTTCAAGGGGCGTCATGAACCGATCCATCACCGACCTCGTGCGCGGAATGCGCGATCACAGGACCGCCTTCCTGCCGCTTGCGATCTTCGCCATTGCAGCCGCCGGCATCTCGCTCTTTCTGTCGATCGCCGACGAACTGGACGATGGCGAACTCAACGCCATCGACGAGCGGATATTCCTCTGGTTCCACACCCCCGGCGGCGCGCCGATCGGTCCTGAATGGTTGCAGGAGACCGCAGCCGAGATCACCGCGCTCGGCGGCTATACGGTCGTCTTCGTGCTGGTCGCCTCGGTGATCGGTTTTCTTCTCGTCTCGCGCAAGTACGGACCGGCGCTCTACACCTTCCTGTCGATCGGCACCGGAACGCTGGTCGGCCACCTCCTCAAGGAACTCTATGCGCGGCCGCGGCCCGACCTCGTCGAGCATCTCGTCAACACGCACACGCCCAGCTTTCCGTCCGGCCATGCGATGGTGTCGGCCATCGTCTACCTGACGCTCGGCTCGCTGATCCTGCGCTTTGTCGATTCGGGCCGGGTGCGGGTCTATGTGCTGGCCGTCGCCATCCTTCTCACCTTCCTGATCGGCCTGTCGCGGATCTATCTGGGCGTCCACTGGCCAAGCGACGTCGCCGCCGGCTGGGCGATGGGCGCGGCGTGGGCGAGCCTTGCCTGGCTGGCCGTTTCGGCGCTCCGCTTCTACAGAAGGCGCAATGTCGATCAGTCCGATGCGCCGGAAAGCTCGTCGAGGATCGGGCAGTCCGGCCGCGCGTCGCCATGACAGGTCTGCACCAGATGCGTCAGCGTCTTCTTCAGGCTCTGGAGTTCGGCGATCTTGTGCTCGATCTGATTGAGCTTGGTCGCCGCCAGCGCCTTCACGTCGGCGCTCGCCCGGTGCGTGTCGCCATAAAGCGACAGCAATTGCCGGCATTCCTCGACCGAGAAGCCGAGCCCGCGCGCGCGTTGCAGGAATTTCAGCCGGTGGACGTCGTCGCCCGAGTAGTCGCGATAGCCGTTGCCGGCGCGGGCCGGACGCAAAAGGCCGATCTCCTCGTAATAACGGATCGTCTTGGCCGGCAGGGCCGAACGGCGGGCGGCGGTTCCGATGTTCATTTCGGTCAACTCCTGATCGATCCCTGAGATAAGATGGCCACACTAATCCTTCCAGTTGCTGGAAGATCAAGCCCGCACAATCGCGCTTGCCGCGGCGGCGGATCGTTTGTATGAGTTTGCCCATGAACGCGCTTTCGCACACGAACAAGTGGTGGTGGGCCCGCTAGAAGCGGCCACGAGCACTCGCGTGCGCGTTTTGAAGGTTTGGCCGCAACGGAATTCTCCGGGCGGCCTTCGTCTTTTTGGGACCTGCCGATCCGGAACCTGACAGATGAGGGGAAGGACATCATGAGCACCGAGCTTCTGGACAACGGCGCGGAGCGCTACCGCACCGAGGGCGGCGTCACCGTCACCCGCCAGCGCCACGAGACGCCCTATGTCGGCGCCATCGAGACCTATGTCGATGCGCTGAATTCACGCCGCGGCTGCGTCTTTTCCTCCAATTACGAATATCCGGGCCGCTACACGCGCTGGGACACGGCGATCGTCGATCCGCCGCTGGTCGTCTCTGCCCGCGGCCGGGACATGCGCATCGAGGCGCTCAACGCGCGCGGCGAAAAGCTGCTCGACGGCATCGCGCCGGTGGTCGAGGCGCTGGCCGAGGTCACCGAATTCGTCCGCGCGCCGGCGCTCGTCACGCTCACCGTCGCCGAACCCGCCCGAATCTTCGCCGAGGAAGAACGCAGCCGCGTTCCCACGGTCTTTTCCGTCCTGCGCGTCATCGTCTCGCTGTTCAAGTCGCCGGAAGACGCCAATCTCGGCCTCTACGGCGCCTTCGGCTACGATCTCGCCTTCCAGTTCGACCCCGTCACCTTGAGGCTCGACCGGCCGCAAAGCCAGCGCGACGTCGTGCTCTACCTTCCCGACGAAATCCTCGTCGTCGACCATCATCAGGCGAAAGCCTGGCATGACCGCTACGATTTTTCCGGCGCGGGCTTTTCGACCGAGAGCCTGCCGCGCGGCGGGGCCGAAGCGTCCTTCAAGCCGTCGACGACCGTCCCGCCTCGTTCCGACCACGAGCCTGGCGAATATGCTCGGCTGGTGACGAAGGCCAAGGAAAGCTTCCGTCGCGGCGACCTCTTCGAAGTCGTGCCGGGCCAGATGTTCATGGAACGCTGCGTCTCCAAGCCGTCCGAGATCAGCCGCAAGCTGAAATCCATCAACCCGTCGCCCTATTCCTTCTTCATCAATCTGGGCGAGAACGAATATCTGATCGGCGCCTCGCCCGAGATGTTCGTGCGCGTGTCGGGCCGGCGGGTCGAGACCTGCCCGATCTCCGGCACCATCCGGCGCGGCGAGGATGCGATCGCGGATTCGGAGCAGATCCTGAAGCTGCTCAATTCCAAGAAGGACGAGTCCGAACTCACCATGTGCTCCGACGTCGACCGCAATGACAAGAGCCGCGTCTGCGAGCCCGGCTCCGTGCGCGTCATCGGCCGGCGCCAGATCGAGATGTATTCGCGCCTCATCCACACGGTCGACCATATCGAGGGCCGCCTGCGCGAGGGCATGGACGCGTTCGACGCGTTCCTCTCCCACGCCTGGGCCGTCACCGTCACCGGCGCCCCGAAGCTGTGGGCGATGCGGTTTCTCGAACAGAACGAGAAGAGCCCGCGCGCCTGGTATGGCGGGGCGATCGGCATGGTCCATTTCAACGGCGACATGAACACCGGCCTCACCTTGCGCACCATCCGCATCAAGGACGGCATTGCCGAGGTCCGCGCCGGCGCGACGCTGCTCAACGATTCCGATCCGGCCGAGGAAGAGGCCGAAACCGAATTGAAGGCGTCGGCCATGCTGGCCGCGATCCGCGAGGCGTCGGCCGGCAACGCCGCCGAGGCGGCGCGCGAAAGCGCGAAGGTGGGCGAGGGGGTCTCGATCCTGCTGGTCGACCACGAGGACAGCTTCGTCCACACGCTGGCGAATTATTTCCGCCAGACCGGCGCCTCGGTCGCCACGGTCCGCTCGCCGGTCCCGGAAGAAGTCCTCGACCGCGTCGATCCAGATCTCGTCGTCCTCTCTCCCGGCCCCGGAATGCCGTCGGATTTCGACTGCAAGGCGACGATCCAGAAGGCAAGATCGCGCGACCTGCCGATCTTCGGCGTCTGCCTCGGCCTTCAGGCGCTGGCCGAGGCTTATGGCGGCGAGTTGCGCCAGTTGCACGAACCGATGCACGGCAAGCCCTCGCGCATCCGTGTGACGAAGCCGGGCATCGTCTTTTCCGGCCTGCCGAAGGAGGTCACCGTCGGCCGCTACCATTCGATCTTCGCCGACCCGGTGCGGCTCCCGCCCGAACTTCTCGTCACCGCCGAGACCGAGGACGGCGTCATCATGGCCTTTGAGCACAAGTCCGAACCGGTCGCCGCCGTGCAGTTCCATCCCGAATCGATCATGACGCTCGGCCAGAATGCCGGAATGCGGATGATCGAGAACGTCGTCGCGCATCTGCCGCGCAAGGTGAAGACGAAAGCGGCTTAGGGAAAATTTTGCTCGATTCCAATCCATGACCACCAAACAGAAAATCCGCCGTCTCGCGGCCTGGTCGATCGTCGTCGCCTTTACCGTGATGGGCCTGAAATTCGTCGCCTGGTGGCTCACCGGGTCGGTAGCGCTTTATTCCGACGCGCTCGAATCCATCGTCAACGTCATCGCCGCCTTCGCCGCCTTCTGGGCGATCTCGGTCAGCCACAAGCCGGCCGACCGCGACCATCAATACGGCCACCACAAGGCGGAATATTTCTCGGCCGTGCTCGAAGGCGTGCTGATCGTCGTCGCCGCGCTCCTGATCCTCGCCGAGGTCTGGCGCGCGTGGCAGAACCCGGTGCCGCTGGAGGCACCCGGCCTCGGTCTCGCCATCAATGCGGCGGCGGCCGGCGTCAACGGCTTCTGGGCATGGCTTTTGATCCGCAATGGCCGCGAGCACCGCTCGCCGGCGCTCGCGGCCGACGGTCACCACATCCTGACCGACGTCGTCACCTCGCTCGGCGTCCTTGTCGGCCTTCTCGCCGCGATCGCCACCGGCTGGTGGATGCTCGACCCGCTGCTCGCGCTCGTCGTCGCGCTCAACATTCTGTGGCAGGGCTGGAAGGTCATCACCGCTTCGCTCGACGGGCTGATGGACCGGGCGGTTGATGCCGACGATCATCTGCGCATCCGCGACCTGATCTCGGCCAGTTCGCAGGGCGCGCTGGAAATCCATGACCTGAAGACCCGCATTGCCGGGCGCGCGACGTTCATCGAGTTCCACATGGTCGTCAACGCCGACATGAGTGTCGGCGAGAGCCATTTGATCTGCGATCGGATCGAGGCGGCGCTCGAAAACGAAATCCCGTCCGTTCGCGTCGTCATCCATGTCGAGCCGGATCACGAAGCGAAGCTGCCGCCCGGCACCGCCGCCGTTCCCTTCGCCTGAGGGAGACCGTCACGCCGGCGCCCGCATCACGTCACATTTCGACCTATTTCAAACTGTGACACAAAGAACACACAGGCGGGGCCGACTCGTTTTCGCCGCAATTCGTCCCGGCAGACGCCACACTTCGTTTCCATTCAAGGAGCTATCGGTTGCCTGCCAGCCAGTTCAAGACTTCAGTGATGGGTAAAAAATTGATGTGTGTGTCTCGACGTCGCTTCCTCTTTCAGGCCGCTTCCATGGGCGCGGTCGCGCCGCTGGTCCTTTCGGGCTGCATGTCTTCGACAGGCGCCATCGAGGCGGTGAAGCCCGGTCCTGATCCCTACTTCCTCGCCATGTACGGCCCGCAGCCGAACGAGCGCTTCCCGCTTCCGGCCATCGACATCTCGAATGTCGAGGAACGCTTCTTCCGCCAGCAGGTCCGCTATCACCGCTCCGAGCGCCCCGGCACCATCGTCGTCGATACGCAGAACCGCTTCCTCTATCTCGTTCAGGAAGGCGGCATGGCGATGCGCTACGGCATCGGCGTCGGCCGCGCCGGTCTCGAATTCGAGGGCGAGGCGCGTGTCGCCCGCAAGGCGCAGTGGCCGACCTGGACCCCGACGGCCGCGATGATCGAGCGCGAGCCGGCCCGCAATGCGCAATGGGCCGGCGGGATGCCGCCCGGCCTGGAAAACCCGCTCGGGCCGCGCGCGCTTTATCTTTTCGACGGCGGCCGCGATACGCTCTATCGCATCCACGGCACGTCCGAGCCGTGGTCGATTGGCCTCGCCGTTTCCTCGGGTTGCATCCGTCTGTTCAACCAGGACATTATCGACCTCTACGCCCGCGTCGCCATCGATACGCCCGTTCTGGTCCTGCAGAACGAGCCGCTGATGTTCCCACAGCGCGAAGTGCCCGAATCGATCCGCCGCCAGCTCGAAATCCCGCAGCGGCAGGACCAGAACCCGATGATCGAGATCTGATCGGCGCGGCCTGACGGAGATTTCGTCAGGCCGCCTTCTTCAGCTTCGCCCGGTCATGCGGCCGGGTGAAGTCGAGCTTCGGCCCTTTGGGCACGATCCGTGTCGGATTGATCGTTTCGTGGCTGCCGTAATAATGGCTCTTGATGTGGTGCATGTTCACCGTCTCCGCCACGCCCGGCACCTGATAAAGCTCGCGCAGATAGCTGGAAAGATTGGCGTAATCCTCGATCCGGCGCCGATTGCATTTGAAATGCGAATAGTAGACCGCATCGAAGCGCACCAGCGTCGTGAACAGCCGCCAGTCGGCCTCGGTCAGCACGTTTCCGGCGATGTAGCGCTGCCGTGAAAGCCGCGCCTCCATCTCGTCCAGCGCCGCGAACAATTCGTCGAACGCCTCCTCATATGCCTCCTGTTTCGTGGCGAAGCCGGCCTTGTAGACGCCGTTGTTGATCGCGTCATAGACGCGCTCGTTCACCGCGTCGATCTCGCCGCGCAGGGGCTGCGGATAAAAGTCGAGGCGCGCATCGCCCCATTCGTCGAAGGCGGAATTGAGCATCCTGATGATTTCGGCGCTCTCGTTGGAGACGATCGTCTTCTCCTGCTTGTCCCACAGCACCGGCACCGTCACGCGGCCCGAATAGGCCGGGTCGGCCTTGGTGTAGATCTGGTGCAGGAAGTCGAGCCCGTAGAGATCGTCGCCGGTCGCCGCCTCGTCCGTTTTGAACGTCCAGCCGTTCTCGCCCATGAAATGATGGACGACCGAAACGGATATCACGTCCTCGAGCTTCTTCAGATTGCGGAAGATCAGCGTCCGGTGCGCCCACGGGCAGGCCAGCGAGACGTAGAGATGGTAGCGACCGGGCTCGGCCTTGAAGCCGCGCGTGCGCCCTTCGGCCGGCTCACCGTCCGCCGTCACGAAGTCGCGCCATTGCGACTGCGAGCGCTCGAACCGCCCACCCGTCTTCGACGTGTCGTACCACTTGTCCTGCCATTTCCCGTCGACCAGAAGTCCCATGCCGTGCTCCTCTTGTTGGGTTAGGAGTTAGGGCAGGGTAGGTCGAGCACCAAACTTTGCGCATTGAACAGATCGTCAAGTGATGGGTGCGCAGGACGGTCTGCGCAACGGATATTGAAGGCTATATTCGCGCTCAAAGCCTTGGCTTCCCCATCCCGCTCACCGCGAAACGCGATAGACGTCCCCCCATTCCCGTGCTAGCAGCGAAGCTCCGGGGGAAATCCATGCCGACCATCCGCATCGAGCGACGACGAAAGAGCACCCGCGCCTGAGCGCCGACGATGGCCGCCGCCATTAAGCCCTGCCTTTCCCATGCCGATCCGGAATTCCCGCCATGACCCTTGCCGACGTCGCCTACGCGCCGGAACTCACCTCCCACGACGCTGAAATCGAAGAGATCAACGCCGAGGCTTTCGGTCCCGGCCGCTTCACCCGCGCGGCGCACAGGATCCGCGAGGGCGGCCCGCACGCGCGGGACCTGTCCTTCGTCGCCACCGAAAATGGCCACGTCATCGCCTCGGTGCGCCTGACGCCCATCGCGGTCGGAGAGGGCAAGGCGATGCTTCTCGGTCCGCTCGCCGTGCGGCCGTCTTGGAAGAATCTCGGCATCGGCCGCAAGCTGATGGGTATGGCCGCCGACGCCGCCCGCGCCAGGGACGTCCGCGCGATCGTGCTCGTCGGCGACGCGCCCTATTACGGCCCGCTCGGCTATGTTCAGGTCAGGCCGGGCACGATGACCATGCCCTGGCCGGTCGACCCGGCGCGCCTTCTGGTGATGGAACTGGTGCCCGGCGCCGCCGCCGCACTGAATGGCATGGTCGTTCACGAGGATGCGGCGAGGGCGTAAAAGACCCCCACTCCGGTCCTGCGGACCACACACCTCTCCCCAAGGGAAGAGGAAGTCGCTGCCGCGATGACGACGCCTTTCCAGCCTGGGTTCCTCTCCCCTTTTGAGAGGGAGAGGTGGTCCGAAGGACCGGAGTGGGGGGCTGCTCGGCGTCGCCTAACCCGCCTGCTCCATGAACACATATTCCCACACATGCCCGTCCAGATCCTGGAACGAGCAGGAATACATGAAACCGAGATCCATCACCGGCTTCCACGGCTTGGCGCCGGCTGCGAGCGCCTTTTCGAGAATGTCGTCGACCTCCTGACGGCTGTCGCAGGAGAGTGCGGTGAGCACCTCCGTCACCTTGTGCGCGTCGGCCATCTCGCCATTGATGAAGCCCTTGAACTTTTCATGCGTCAGCAGCATGGCGAAGATGTTGTCGGCAATCACCATGCAGGCGGCCGTGTCGTCGGAGAAGTCCTCGTTGAAGGAATAGCCGAGCGCGGAGAAGAAGGCGCGGCTTACGGCCAGGTCCTTGATCGGCAGATTGACGAAGATCATACGCATGGAAAACTCCCTGATTGATGTCCGCGCAAAGGACGGCCAGGCATCCCCCATCCCGACATCAGGCCCGTAAAAAATCAGCGGCCCTCGCGATACCAGGTCGCGCCGAAGGCCAAGAGCAGCAGCGCCAGTCCGAAGAAACCGGCAAAGAGCGGCACGCGGCTGACCGATCGCAGCACGCTGTCATTGGTCGTCTGGAGCCCGATCCAGCCGCGCCCGTCCGCATTCGCGCCGGGGCGGATCGGCACGATGTTCGGCAGGTCGAGCGCGCCGGTCAGGCCGGCCTCGATGCGCCGAACCGTGCCGCCGCTGGCCTCCGCGACGGGGCGCAGCTTTTCCGTCGTCGACACCGTGTCGGTGAATTCGGGCGCATTGACCGGCCCGACATGGGCGAGCGTCTCGAGGTCGCCATTGCTAATGCGATAGAGCCCGATCTCGTCCGTCTCGACCGATCCGGCGAACGTGCCCGGCGTGCCGGCCGCCAGCGGCACGGCCAGCGTCTCGCCGTTGGGCGTCGTCACGCTCGCCTCGCCGGCCTCGTCCGCCATCGTCTGGCGCTCGATCTCGAGCGTCATGCCGCGCGCATACGCCGTCAGGCGCTCTTCCTCCAGTTCCGGCTCCTTCATCAGCCAGTGCGCCATGCGGCGATACAGCGAGACATGCGGGCCGCCGCCCTCGAAGCCGCGCGCCCACAGCCAGCCATGGTCGGAGAGCAGCATCCCGACGCGACCTTCGCCCTGCCGGTCGAGCAGCAGCAGCGGCATGTCGTCCGCGCCCTGCATCACCACCTCGCCCTGCGGCCGCTCGATGCCGATCTGGCGGAACCATCGGCTCCACTGCGGCGGCTCCTGTCCCGAACCCTCCAGCCCGCGCGTCACCGGATGGCGCTCGCCGGTATCGGTCAGGCGCGGGAAGAACGCCTGTTCCACCACTTCGCCGGTCGGCATCGCCGGCAGCGCCGCCATCAAGGGTGTGCGCGAGATCGACTGGTTGCCGGCATATTCCGGCCCCGCCGCGATCAGGAGCGCGCCGCCATTTTCCACATATTCGGCGATGTAGTCGTAATAGAGGATCGGCAGCACGTCGCGGTGCTGGTAGCGGTCGAAGATGATGAGGTCGAAATCGTTGATCCGGTCGACGAAGAGCTCGCGCGTCGGAAAGGCGATGAGCGAAAGTTCGTTGATCGGCGTGCCGTCCTGCTTTTCGGGCGGGCGCAGGATGGTGAAATGGACGAGATCCACCGCCGCGTCGGATTTCAACAGGTTGCGCCAGGTGCGCTCGCCGGCATGGGGTTCGCCCGAGACCAGAAGCACGCGCAGATTCTCGCGGATGCCGTCGATCATCGCGATGGTGCGGTTGTTGGTCGCCGTCAGTTCGCCCTCGGCCACCGGAAATTCCAGCTCGACGATGTTGCGGCCGGCATTGGGGATGACGATGTCGACGCTCGTTTCCTGGCCGATGATCGCCGTCTGGCGCACCACATGCTCGCCATTGACCCGGACAGTCACCTCGACCGGCCCGGTCGCTCCGTCGGTCGACAGCACCCGGTAGCTCATCTCGATCGGCCGGTCGACGATGCCGAAACGCGGCGCGCGCTCGAAGCGGATGCGCCGGTCGAACTCGTCCTCCTCGCCGGTTACCAGCGCATGGAGCGGACCGGAAAAGCCGGGCGTCTCCGGCACGTCATGCACCTGCCCGTCGGTGATCATGATCGCCCCGCCGACGCGCGAGGGCGCGACGTCGCGCAGCGCCGAATCCAGCGCGCCGAAGAGCCGTGTTTCGGTGCGGTCGTCGGCACCGTCGGCCTGTCCGGTCTCGACCACGCGCAATTCATACTGGTCGAAGCGCGACAGCCGCGCCTGCATCTCTTCCAGCGCCCGGTCGGTCGTCGCGCGCCGGTCGCCGATCTCCTGGCTCTGGCTCCGGTCGACCACCAGCGCGACGACGCTCCTCAGCGGCTCGCGCTTCTCGTCCAGCAGTACCGGATTGACCAGCGCCAGGGCCAGCGCCGCCATCGCCGCCAGCCGCAGCCAGGCGCCGCGCTGGCGAGCGACGAGGCCCCAGGCGACGAGCGCCGCGACGGGCAGCAGCAGCGCGGCCAGCCACGGCCAGGCGAGAAGGGGTTCGAAGGCGAGGGACCAGTTCACTGCCCCAACCTTTCTAGTATCGACGGCACATGCACCTGGTCGGACTTATAATTCCCCGTCAGCATGTACATCATGATGTTCACCCCCGCCCGATAGGCATGGACCCGCTGCATCGGGTCGGCCGGCACGGTCGGCAGCATCGGCGCGCCATTGCCGCCGATCGCCCAGGCGCCGGCCAGGTCGTTGGCGGTGATCATGATCGGCGACACGCCGTCGCCGACGCGCACCGGGCGGTCGGCCGTTTCCTCCAGCGTCTGCGACGCCTCGACCCAGAGCGGGCTGCCGTTGAAGCGGCCGGGGAATTCGGGAAGGATGTAGAAGGCCTTGGTCAGGACGTGGTCGTCCGGCACCGGCTCCAGCGGCGGCACGTTCATGTCGGCGAGAATGTCGCGCAGGCGCATCGTCGACGCGCTCGCCGAGCCGGCATCGAACCCGGCGCCGAACTGGTCGCGCGTGTCGAACAGCACCGTGCCGCCCTCCTGCATATAGGCGTCGATGCGCGCCAGCGCGGCTTGCGAGGGCATTTCGGCGCCCTCGTCGATCGGCCAGTAGACCAGCGGATAGAAGGCAAGCTCGTCCTCGGCAATGTCGACGCCGACCGGCTCGCCCGGCTCCAGCGCGGTCTTGTCGGCCAGGAACCGGCCGAGCCCTTCGAGCCCGGCGCGGCTGATCGCGTCGATCGAACTGTCACCCGTCAGCACATAGGCGATGCGCGTCTGGCTGATCGCGGCGATGGCCTCCTCGTCTCCGGGGCGAATATCGCCCTCTTGCGCGTTGGCATCCGGCATCGAGATCGCGCCGACCAGCGCGAGCGCCAGTGCTGCCGGCACTGCGCGGCCGGCGCGCGGCCGGCGCAGCTTGCCGCCCAGCCACAGCACCGCCAGCGTGTCGAGGATCATCAGCGCGAGCGCGATCGCAAAGAGCGGCCCGCGCAAATCCACCTGCTCGTCGAAGCCATAGGCGACGTCGCGCACGGCCAGCGGGGTCTCAGGCCGCGCGATCGGCTCCAGCACCGCGTCCGCCGGCAAGAGATTGTGCGCCACCACGCCTTCCTCGCTGCCATAGAGGCCGGGTGGGTTCTCGATCGTCACTGGCGCCTCGGCGGAAACCGCCAGCGGCCGCGCGCCGGGCGTCGGAGGCACGAGGCTGCCATCGGCGGCGATCAGGCGATAGGGCGGCAGCGTCGCCTCGCCATTGCCGGCCTGCGCGGTTCCCGGCCCCTGGTTGCGCGAGAGCTGCACCAGACGGCGCAGCAATTCGACGAAGGAGCCCGAGATCGGAAGGTTCGACCATGTCGCCTGCGGCGTGATGTGGAACAGCGCCAGCGTGCCGTCGCCGCGCCGCGCGCCGGTGACGAGCGGCGTGCCGTCGGCAAGGTTCACCCAGCTCCGCTCGACGATGTCGGCGGTCGGCTCGGCCAGCACCTGCCGCGATACGGTCACGTCGGTCGGCGGCGTCAGATCGGCGAAGGGCGAGCCTTCGGGATATTCGGCAATGGCCTGCGGCTCGGTCCAGGAGAGCGTGCCGCCCAGCGCGCGTTCGCCGACGCGCAGCCGCACCGGCAGCAAGTCCTCGTCCGGCTCGGCAGCAGCAAGGCGCGGGCCGGCAAAGCGCACCAGCGTCCCGCCATTGTCCACCCAGTCGACGAGCGCCGCATGGGCCTCGTCCGGCAGCGTGCCGACATCGGCCATCACGATCATCGCCGGGCGCTGCTCGAGCAGTTCGGGAATGGCCGAGCCGAGGTCGGCACTGGTCGGCTCGATCAGGTCGGCGAAGGGCACGAGCGCGCGGCTGATATAGTGGAGCGGCGACAAGAGCGGCTGCGCCACGTCGCCGTCGCCCTGCGCGATCAGCCCGACGCGGCGTCGGCGCGCGTTTTCGTCCAGAACACGCACGGCGCCCGCCTGCGCCTCGCCGTCCACCGCGAGGGAATTGAAATCGTTGCGCAGTTCGAACGGCACGGTGAAGGCCGCCGTCGCCGCCGCTTCGCCGGCGCCGAAGGAAAGCTGCGCCTCCGCGATCCGCCGGCCGCGATCGTCCAGCGCCGCCACCATCGCCTGGCGCGGGCCCACCTCGCTCGTCGGCCGCACGGCCTCGACCACGAAGGCGTCGGGTTCGTTGGCGGTCGCCGTCAGGCCGATCTCGGTCACGCCCTGCGGGCTCGCCCAGATCAGTTCGCCGGCATCGGCGAGAAGCGCGTCGAACGCCGCCTCGTCGGCCTCGCTCGCCAGCCCGTCCGACAGCACGGCGACGGAGGCGTTCGGCATGTCGGTCATCGCCTGCGCGACGCGCGCGAAGGCCGCCGCGCGGTCGACCGGCACCGGCTGCGCCTCGGCCGCGTTGAGCCGTTCACGGGCGGCCTGCGCATCGAACGGGCCGATCTCGGCATTGGGCGCATCGACGGTGAAGGCGAGCAGGACTGGCGCATTTTCGGCTTCCGCATCGGCGATCAGCCTTTCGGCGGTCGCCACGCGCATCGCCCAGTCGGGCGCGGCGGCCCAACCATTGTCGATGACGATCGCGACCGCATTGCCGCCGGTCGAGACCCGTTCGCGCGGATTGAACACCGGCTCGGCCAGCGCAAGGATGATCAGCGCCGCCATTGCCAGGCGCAGCAGCGTCAGCCACCAGGGGCTCTGATGCGGCGTTTCCTCCTTGCGCAGCACGCGGGCGAGGATCTTCAGCGGCGGAAAGGCTTCCGCCTGCGGCTTCGGCGGCGTCAGGCGCAGGAGCCACCAGATCACCGGCAGGGCCAGAAGCCCGGCCAGCACCGCCGGCAGTCCGAAGGAGAGCGGCAGGAAACCCATCAGCGGCTCCCCTGGCTCATTGCCAGATGAACGCGCACCAGCGCTTCGGAGGCCAGCCTGTCGGTGTGGTTGACGGTGTAGCTCCAGCCGAGCTTCCGCGCCCAACGCGACAATTCATCGCGCCGCGCATTGTAGAGGGTGCGGTAGTCGTCGCGCAGCGTCTCGGCGCGGCCGGCGGTCAGCTTGGCGCCCGTCTCGGGGTCCTGGAATTCGGTACGGCCGGCATAGGGAAATTCTTCCTCCGCCGGATCGGCGATCTCGATCAGATGGGCGCGCACGCCGCGCGTCGCCAGCGTGTCGAGCCACTCTTGCGTCTCGTCCACCGGGTCGAGGAAGTCCGAGATCAGCACCACGTCCGAGAAGCGCTTCGTCGCCGAAAGGTCCGGCCGCGTCGGCAGATGCGCCATGTGCAGCATCTGCGCGGCCAGCCGCTCGGCGCCGTTGCGCGCCGAAAACGGGTCGGTCAGCCCCGGCCAGGCGATCCGCTCGCCCGAACGCGACAAGAGTTCGGCCAGCGCCAGCGCCAGCACCAGCGCGCGCGATTCCTTCGAAACGCTCGCCGCCTTCGACTGGTAGAGCATGGAGGCGGACGGATCGGCCCACAGCCAGACCGTGTGCGCCGCCTCCCATTCGCGGTCGCGCACATAGGTATGGTCGTCGCGGGCCGAGCGGCGCCAGTCGATCCGGGCGATCGCCTCGCCGTCGACATAGGGCCGGAACTGCCAGAAATTCTCGCCGATGCCGCGCTTGCGGCGGCCGTGCCAGCCGGCGATCACCGTGTTGACCACGCGCCGCGCCTCGACCAGCAGATCGGGCACCAGCGCCGCGCGCACACGGGCACGGGCCAGCGCGTCGCGCGGGGCGACTGCTGCACTGACCGCGCCGATATTCGCCATCAGACCGCCTTTGCCAGCCGCGCGATGACGTCGCGAACCGTCATGCCCTCGGCCCTTGCGGCGAAGGTCAGCGCCATGCGGTGCTGGAGCACGGGCTCGGCAAGGTCGCGCACGTCGTCGATGGAGGGCGCGAGCCGCCCATCATAGAGCGCGCGGGCGCGGGCGCACAGCGTCAGCGCCTGGCTGGCGCGGGGCCCCGGTCCCCAGGAAACGTGCCGGTCTGTTTCGGCGTCGCCGGCGCCGGGACGTGCCGAGCGCACCAGCTTCAGGATGGCGTCGACCACGCTTTCGGGCACCGGCATCCGCCGGATCAGCGCCTGCACGGTTTTCAGCCGCGCGGCATCGAGCACGTTTTCCGCCTTCTGGTCACTGGTGCCCGTCGTCTCGATCAGGATGCGGCGTTCGGCGGCGAGTTCGGGATAGTCGATGTCGATCTGCATCAAAAAGCGGTCGAGCTGCGCTTCGGGCAGCGGATAGGTGCCTTCCTGCTCCAGCGGGTTCTGCGTCGCGAGCACATGGAACGGGGAGGGCAGGTCGTGCCGCTCGCCGGCCACCGTGACGTGATACTCCTGCATCGACTGTAAAAGCGCCGACTGCGTGCGCGGCGAGGCGCGGTTGATTTCGTCGGCCATCAGGAGCTGCGCGAAGATCGGTCCCCTGATGAAGCGGAAGGAGCGGCGGCCCGTCTCGTCCTGCTCCATCACTTCGGAGCCGAGAATGTCGGAGGGCATCAGGTCGGGCGTGAACTGGATGCGCCGTCCGTCGAGACCGAGCACGGTGCCAAGGGTCTCGACCAGCTTGGTCTTGGCCAGGCCCGGCACGCCGACGAGCAGGCCGTGGCCGCCTGCAAGAATCGCCACCAGCGTGCGCTCGACCACCTGCTCCTGGCCGAAGATCACCTTGCCGACGGCCTCGCGCACCTTGCCGATTTCGGACAGAGCCCGTTCGGCTTCTGCCACCATCTCGGTCTCGCTCATCGCTGGTTCCTTGATGGTCAGGCTCATCTGGCAGTCCTTTTGCTCGGGCAATTCACGCCTTGGCGCAACCGGTGCGTTCAACTTAAATGGTACGCCTGTGCTGACAAGCGAAACAACAGTGACTATTTCGTGACGATGACCGATGCACAGAAAACCTCCACGCAAGCGGCCGGCCTCGCCGGGGCAACCGACAGTGCCGGCCTCGAAGCGCTGATTTCAAGGGCTGCGCGCGCCGGCAAGGGGGCCGCGCCCGTCGACAGATGGAACCCGGAATTCTGCGGCGATCTCGACATGGAGATCAAGGCGGACGGCACCTGGTTCTACATGGGAACGCCGATCGGCCGAATGCCGCTCGTCCAGCTTTTCTCCTCCGTCCTGCGCAAGGACGAGGACGGCAACACCTATCTCGTCACGCCGGTCGAAAAGGTCGGCATCCGCGTCGAGGACGCGCATTTCCTCGCCGTCGAGATGGACGTTTCCGGCAGGGGCGAAGACCAGGTCCTGACCTTCCGCACAAATGTCGGCGACGTGGTCGAAGCCGGGCCGGAGCATCCGCTGCGATTCGTCGACGAGGACGAGACCGGCGGCCTGAAACCCTATCTCCATGTCCGCGGCCGGCTCGAAGCGCTCGTCGCGCGGCCGGTCATGTACCAGTTGGCCGAGATCGGCGAGGAGATCGAGATCGACGGACGCGCGATGTTCTGCGTCCGCTCGAAGGGTGAGATCTTTCCGGTCATGCCGGTTGCGGAGCTGAACCGTCTTGCGGGCTGAAGCACTTGACGCACCGCTTTTCTCGGCCGCCGATTTTCGCCGCCGCGCCGCGCGCGAACAGGCGCCGCATGGCGAGACCGACTATGGCGACCATCATCTCAACCCGGACCTGCGCCATCTGATCGTCCATGAGCGCCTGCGCGACGCGGCCGTCATGATCGCCGCCGTCGACCATCCGGGCGGCGCGACGATCATTCTCACCAAGCGCACCGAGAAACTGCGCAGCCATTCCGGCCAGATCGCCTTTCCCGGCGGGCGGATCGATGCGACCGACCCGACGCCCGAATTCGCCGCCATCCGCGAGACGGAAGAGGAAATCGGCATCGGCGCCGAGACGATCGAGATCGTCGGCCGGATGCCGGATTATGTCTCGGGCTCCGGTTTCCGCATTTCGCCGGTGCTCGGCATCGCCCGGCCGGGTTTCATGCTGACGCTCAACGAGGACGAGGTCGACGACGCCTTCGAGGTGCCGCTGTCCTTCCTGATGGACCCGGCCAACCACACCCGCGACAGCCGCATCTGGCAGGAGCGCGAACGCTTCTTCTACACGATGCCTTTCGGCGAGCGGTATATCTGGGGCGTGACCGCCGGCATCATCCGCACGCTTTATGAAAGGCTCTATGCGTGAGCGTTTCCATATCCGATGCGCCGTGGCTGAAGGACAGGACGCTGCAAAAGCTGCTGGCCGTCCTGTCGGCCGATGGCGAGGAGGCGCGGATCGCCGGCGGGGCGGTGCGCAACGCGCTTCTGGGCGAGCCGGTCACCGATATCGACATCGCCACGACCTGCCTGCCGGACGAAACCGAACGGCGCACTGCTGCGGCCGGTTTCAAGCCGGTCCCGACCGGCAAGGCGCATGGCACGATCACCGTCGTCGCGCATGGAAAACCCTTTGAAGTCACGACCTTGCGCGCCGACGTGGAAAACCACGGCCGCCACGCCACCGTCGCCTTCGGCCGCGACTGGCAGGTCGACGCCGAACGGCGCGACTTCACCATCAACGCGCTCTACGCCACCGCCGACGGCCATGTCATCGACCTCGTCGGCGGCATCGCCGATCTTCAAAAGCGAAATCTCCGCTTCATCGGCAATGCCGAGGACCGCATTCGCGAGGACTATCTGCGCATCCTGCGCTTCTACCGCTTCTTCGCCTGGTACGGCTCCGGGCGGCCGGATGCGGAGGGGATCAAGGCGTCGGCACGGCTGAAATCGGGCCTTTCCCAGCTTTCCGCCGAGCGCATCTGGGCCGAACTCAAGAAAATCCTCTCAGCTCCCGACCCGTCCCGCGCGCTGCTCTGGATGCGCCAGTCCGGCGTCCTGACCGCGGCACTGCCCGAGAGCGAGAAATGGGGCATCGATGCGGTTCCCGGATTGATCGCTGCCGGGCGCGATCTTGGATGGGCGATCGATCCGATGCTGCGCCTGATGTCGATCATCCCGCCGACGCGCGAACGCGTGGATAGTTTTTCCGAGCGGCTGAAACTGTCGAAGAACGAGGCCAAAAGACTGGATGAATGGGCCGGTTTCGGTGAAATTCCGGCTGAAACCAGCGAGATTGCGCTGGCAAAACGGATGTTTTCGGCCGGACGTCAACCGGCGGTGGATAAGTTGAAGATCGCGCTCGCCGCAGCCCGGACCCGAGCAGTCCAGAACGACCTCGATCTCGTCGCGGCGGGCCAATATTCGCAATTGCTGAAATATGCCGAAGGATGGGACGCGCCGAAATTCCCGATCCAGGGCCGCGACCTAGTCGCGCTCGGCGCGCCGCAGGACGAGCGCCTCGGCAAGGCGCTCGCAACCTTGAAGGACGAATGGACATCGTCCGGCTTCATCATCGGCCGCGACGCGCTTCTCGAGCGAGCGCGCGACCTTTTGAAAGATTAGGCGGCCTTCTGCGCATTGGTGATGCGCGAGCGAATGGCCTCGACCATCGTCTCGCGGATCGTGTCCTCGCCATGCGCCTGGCGCATGTGCTCGACGGTGCGGCGCATCACCTCCGCCTCTTCGTCGTGACGGGTGTGCCAGTCGCAACCTGGAACGAGCGAGCCGCAATGAAATTCCTTCATCGGTCTTCTCCCTTTCTGGTAACGTCCAATGATAGCCGACGCCGGGTGTGGCGTCGATGCATCTTCAACCTGACGACGGTGCGGAAGTTCCTTCAAATTTCCGTCCGGGAAGGTATCGTTAACCATACGCGTTTACGAAAATCGACAGGGGTTTCTTGGTCAAAGGCAACATCATGTCCATCTCGCGTCGCGGCTTTCTGGCCGGTCTTCCGCTCTTTCTCGCCGGCTGCACGGCCGCCGGCACCGATTACCGCACCGCCATGCTCAACTATGCCGCGCTGCCGGACGAGAGCTTCCCGCTGCGCGCCGTCCCGCTCGACAAGATCAAGCCGGAACTGCGCCGGCAGGAAGTCGCCTATGAGACGAAACATCCGAAGGGAACGGTCGTCGTCGACACGCCCGTGCGCCGCCTCTACTACGTGATGGGCGACGGACGGGCCATGCGCTATGGCATCGGCGTCGGCAAGGAAGGGCTGGCGCTGCGCGGCAATGCCACGGTCGGCCGCAAGGCCCAGTGGCCGAGCTGGACGCCGACCGCCAATATGATCAGCCGCGACCCGCGCAATCGCGAATTCGCCGGCGGTGTGCCCGGCGGGCCGAACAATCCGCTCGGCGCCCGCGCGCTCTATCTCCATCGCGGCGGCCGCGACACCATGTTCCGCATCCACGGCACCAACCAGCCGCAATCGATCGGCCTCGCCATGTCGTCGGGCTGCGTGCGGATGCTCAACCACGACATCATCGATCTTTACGAGCGCGTGCCGGTGGGGGCGAATGTGGTGGTGATCCAGGCTTGAGGGTCAACGCTAGGAGTTGAGAGGTAGCGAGCCGCCCACTCCGTCGCGCTACTGCACCGACGCCATCTGCAACCCCGCCAGCCATTCCGACGCGATCTTCGCGTCCTCGTCGCCGATGTCGTGGCCGGCGATGATGGTCTTCGCCATCACATCCGCGCCGCAGGACTTGAACATTGCCTCCAGCTTGGGCGCGAAGGGCGCGTAGAGCGTGTCGTCGCGGCCGGAGATGGTCAGGAATTTCGCCTTGGCGAGGTCGGCATGGGGCGCGGTTTCGAGGACGGGCATCGGGCGCAGCAGGACGGCCGTCTTCACCACGTCGGGATGCAGCACCGACAGCGCCGCGATCAGGTTCGCGCCGTTTGAATAGCCGAGGAAGGTCGTGCGCTCGAGGTCGATCCCCTCGCTCCCGACCAGGCGGGCGAAGAATTCCGCAAACGCCGCCGCCTCGCCGCGAATGTCGGTCTGGTCGAAGCTCGTCGGGGTGATGCGCTTGTACCAGCGCTTCACGCCCTCCTGCACGACGCGCCCGCGAATGCCGATCAGCGTCGCGTTCGGATCGATCTTGGTCGCCAGCGGCACCAAGGTCGTCTCGTCGCCGCCCGATCCGTGCATCAGGATGATCGTGCGCCCGTTCGGCTGGGCCGGCTTGTGGATGCGGTGCGTGAAATTGGTCTCGCGCGTCACGCTCTCCGCCGTCGCCGGAAGCTGCGGCGCGGGCAGGGCGGGAGACGGCACGACCTCGCTGGCGAAGGCCGGCCAGGCGATTGCAACAGTCAAAGCTAATGTGACGATGCGCGCTGTCTTCATGCACGCGAGATTAACGCAGAAGGTTAATGCGTGATTTAAGGAAGATGCGCTCGCAATTTCGTGTTCGGTCTCTGTTGCTTAGGCGCAACTTGTCGTTCGAGGTCTGAGGAAAGTGACGACGCGATCGGCGCTGCGCTGCATGATCGCGCGAACGGTATTTTGCGAAGCGGACCCCCACCCTTTATCCCTCCCCACAAGGGGGAGGGAGGGCGTCCGCGTCGCGCCATGCCCTTTCCGCCGGGCGTCTCGCCAACGGACGGGCGCCAAGCCGGCGATCCCCTCCTCCTTGTGGGGAGGGGTAGGGGGTGGGGGTGCGGCGCTGAGGGTGCAGATGAGGCGCGGCGCGTCTTCACTCGTATCGTTAAGCCGAGCCCATCCTACGGCCACTTCACCTCGGGCGGCATGGACGACAGGATGGAATCGACGTTGCCGCCGGTCTTCAGGCCGAAGATCGTGCCGCGGTCGTAGAGGAGGTTGAACTCGACATAGCGGCCGCGGCGGATCAACTGCTCCTCGCGGTCGGCGTCGGTCCAGTTGTCGTTGAAGTTCTTGCGGACGAGGTGGTTGTAGACGACGAGGAAGGCGCGGCCGACGTCCTGGGAAAAGCGCAGGTCGGCGTTCCAGCCGCCCTTGTCCTCCGGTGTTTTCAGCCAGTCGTAGAAAATGCCGCCGACGCCGCGCGGCTCGTCGCGGTGGGGGAGGAAGAAATATTCGTCGCACCAGGCTTTCAGCCGGTCGTAGTCGGCCACCGCCTTGTGCTTGTCGCAGACGAATTTCATCGCCTTGTGGAAGGTGGCCGTATCGGGATCGTCCTGCTTGCGGCGACGGTCGAGGACCGGGGTCAGGTCGGCGCCGCCGCCGAACCACTGGCGCGTGGTCACCACCATGCGCGTGTTCATGTGGACGGCCGGGACGTTGGGATTGTGCGGGTGGGCGATGAGCGAGATTCCGCTTGCCCAGAAGCGCGGGTCCTCGTCGGCGCCGGGGATCTGCTGGCGAAACTCGGGCGAGAACTCGCCATGGACGGTCGAGGTGTGGACACCGACCTTCTCGAAGACGCGGCCGCGCATCATCGACATGATGCCGCCGCCGCCGCGCCCCTCGTCGCGCAGCCATTCGGTGCGCTCGAACCGGCCCGGCGCCCAGGAGGCGTGCGGTCCCGACAGATCGTCCTCGATCGCCTCGAAGCCGGCGACGATCTTGTCGCGCAATTCTTCGAACCAGGCCTTCGCAGCCGCCTTCTTCGCCTCGATGTCGTCGGGCAGGCCGGCTGGGATGTCGGGGCGTTCCATTCATGTCTCCGTGGGGAGTTGCGCCGTGGGTCAGGCCCGCGCGTTCAACATTTGACTCGTAATTCGACGCTCTGATCCCTAATCTGTTGGTCGTTGGGGTCAAGGAGTTCTTTGTTGCGGGTGCCGGCCAGACCACCGCTGGAAGGGTTGAGGCGCAGCCTCGAAAAGCATCGCGCAGAAGGCAGCCCCCATCCGCGCGACGGTTTCGTGCGCGAGACGTTCCGCCTGCCGCGCCTCGACGCGCGGGTGAAGGCGCAGGAATGGTTCGACCGCTGGCCGAAACAGGCCTACTGGACCGAGATCGAAAGCTGGGCCGAGCGGCCCGACGACATCATCGAATTCACGATCCGGCGTTTGCCTACGGCTGATTAGACCCGAATCTCGGCGCGCCCTCGGCGCTACCAATGATGCTCCAGAACCGCGTCGCCGAACACTTCGGCGAGGCGTCTTCTTGTCGCGGGGGTGGTCGCGTCGGGCAGGGCGTCGAGCGGGAAGAAGCCGGCCTCGGCGATCTCGTGATCGGGCAGTTTCGGCGCCGTCTGGCGATATTCGGTGATGAGATAGAGCGCGACATGATCGCGCGGGCTCGCCTGCCGGTTGAGATGGATCGAGACGAGCCGCGGCTCGGCGGTGAAGGCGATATTGCCTTCCTCGGCGAGTTCGCGTTCGAGCGAAAGCCGCATCGTCTCGCCCACTTCCACGCCGCCGCCGGGCAGTTGCCAGCCATCGATATAGGTGTGGCGGATGAGGAAGACGGTGCCCGCTTCAGCGTCGTGGACGATGCCGCGCACGCCCAGCGTCATCGGGCGCCGCAAAAGAAACCAGCCATGGAAGAGTTTGACCCGCAACCATTGAAGCCGGGTCGGCATTGACCGGGACGCCTCGCTCATGCGGCTTCTCGCAGGGTGGTCACGCGGAATTTCATATCGTAAGGAAGGGTATGCTCAGGCTCGCTCATCTCTCGGACGTCCACCTCGGCCCCCTTC
Organism: Mesorhizobium sp. YIM 152430; assembly: GCF_029210365.1. Lineage (GTDB taxonomy): Bacteria > Pseudomonadota > Alphaproteobacteria > Rhizobiales > Rhizobiaceae > Aliihoeflea. The sequence goes on along the minus strand of NZ_JARGES010000015.1, from coordinate 296,476 downwards.
CCGACATGTCCTATCGTGAACTCGCCTCGAAGCGGATCACGGGCTACATCAACTGGCAGCGCAACCGGAAGGCCAATCTCCACGACCAGGTGATCGGGATGCTGCTCGACGACATCAAGGCGCGCGCGCCCGACCATATCGCGGTCACCGGCGATCTGGTCAACCTCGCGCTCGATGCGGAAGTCGAGTTCGCCCGCCAGTGGCTCGAGAATGTCGGGCCGGGCGAGGACGTCTCGGTCGTGCCGGGCAATCACGACGCCTATGTGCCGGGCGCGCTCGACAAGGCGTGCCGGGCCTGGGGCAAGTGGATGTGGGGCGACGGCAAGGCGCAGCCGGCGCATCGCGGCGCCTTTCCCTATATGCGCGTGCGCGCAAACATGGCGATCATCGGCCTTTCATCGGCCCGCGCGACGGCGCCCTTCATGGCGTCGGGCTATTTCGGCTCGACGCAGGCGCGCAGGCTCGGCCGGATGCTCGACGAGGCAAAGACGCAAGGGTTGTGCCGGGTGATCCTGATCCACCATCCGCCGGTGCGCGGCGCGGCGCCGCAGCACAAGCGGCTTTACGGCATCGGCCGGTTCAAGAAGGTGATGCTGCGCCACGGCGCCGAACTCGTGCTGCACGGCCACACCCATCTGCCGAGCCTCTACTGGCTCGACGGGCGCGACGGGCGCGTGCCGGTTCTGGGCGTCGCGGCAGCAGGGCAGGCGGTCGGCGGGTCGAAGCCGGCGGCGCAATATAACCTCGTCGAGATCGACGGCGGGCCGGACGGCTGGAACGTGCGCGTCCAGCGGCGCGGGCTGGTGCACGGCCATGAGGGCGTGCGCGAGATCGTGGCGCAAACGCTTCTGCCCGCAGAAGAGATCGGTCAGAAGCTGATCGCCAAGCGGTCCCAGGCGAAATAGAGCACCGCCGCGACGCCGACGAACGCGCCGGCGAGGAACAGCGCCAGCGACGTGAAGACGTCGAAGGCGGCCTTGGCCGGCTCGCTGTCGAGAACGCCGAGGACGGGCGCGGGGATTTCGCGGTCGCCCGCCAGCACCGCCTCGCGCTCGACCATGCGCTCGGCGACATAGAGCGTCACGGCATTGGCAACCTTCTTGATGTCGGGCGTTTCGGCAAGCACGATGCGGCCGTTGCGGGTGTCCTTCAGGAAGCGGTAGGTGCGCTTGTCGCGGCCCATGGTGACGTGGCTGACCGCGTCGATCCACAGGCGCGGCTGAAGCCCGCCGGTGACGTTCAGATCGAAGCGCTCGTCGTGGGGCGGGATGTCGGCGAAGACCTGCTCCAGATCCTGCGCGAGCATTTCGAGCCGGGTCTGCTGGGCCTCGCGCAGATCGACCACGACGTCGGTGCGGTCGGCATTGTTGGTCTTGACCTCGCGGATCGCGGCGGCGAGGCGGCGCAGTTCGCCCTTCTGGGACGTTTCTTCCAAAGCTTCGCTCATGCCGGCGCTCCGGGCACTCAGTGGGTACGGTTAACGCTTCGTTACACCACGATTCCGGCGAAAACGCGCCAAAAGTCAAGGGCTTCCGGCAGCAAGTGAAGCGCGGATGGCGGCGAGGACGGCGGATTTCGCTTCCACGGTCAGCATGTGTCCGGCGCCGTCGATGGCGGTGAGGCGGATGTTTTCGGGCAGGTTCGCGGTCTGCGAGAAAGGCAGGACCGGATCGGCAGTTCCCCAGACGAGGCTGACTGGCATCGCAAGCCTGGCGAGTGCCTCGCGCGGGATTTCGCCCTGGACGCCGTCCTTCTGGATGATGCCGTGGAACGCGTCGAGATTCGCGCGCTGGCCGGGCTGGCCGCGAACGGCTGCAAGGCCGAGGACGAATTTCGGCGGCGTCGAGAAGCCGGGGGCCGACATCTCGTCCATGATCTGACCCAGCGCGCCGGCATCGGACGCATTGGCGTAGCGCTTCAGAAGTTCGCCATTGATCTGCGGCCCGAAGCCGCCGGGCGCCAGCAGCGTCAGCGAGGCGACGCGCTCGGGCGTGCGCATGGCGATCAGCGTGGCGATTGCGCCGCCCATCGAATGGCCGACGAGATGGACGCGCTCGAGCCCGCGCGCCGTCAGGTCAGCGGCGACGGCCTTCGCCGCCACCGTCGCCGGACCCGCGCCCGGAAAATCGAGCGAGCGGCCATGGCCGGGAAGGTCATAGGCGATGACCTGCGCATCGCGCGCGAGCGATGGCTGGATGTCGGTCCAGGTCGAATGCGACCCGCCGAAACCGTGGAGAAGGACGACCGTGCGGCCGCCTTTCCCCATCACGCGTGCGCCGAGGCGTTCGCTCATTTGGCACCGAGAATGCGGTTGGCCGCCGAGACGACCGCTTCGAGCGAGGCCGCGACGATGTTGGTGTTGATGCCGGCGCCGAAGAGTTTTCCGCCCGGATGCTCGACCTCCATGTAGCAGATGGCGGCGGCGTTCGAGCCGCGCTGCATGGAATGTTCCGAGTAGTCGAGAACCGTCAAATCGATGCCGATATGCTTCGACAGCGCGTCGACGAAGCCGTCGACCGGGCCGGTGCCGGTGCCGGTGATCTGCACTTCCCGGCCATCGTCGATGATGGTCGCCTCGACCACGCGCCGGCCCTTGGCGGAGGTGTCGGGGAAGGTCTGGTGGTCGACGAATTTCAGCCGGCCGTCCGGCTGGTCGACATAGAGTTCGAGGAAGCGGTCATAGATCGCCTTGGGGCGCAGTTCCTTGCCCTCGCGGTCGGTGATCTCCTGAATGTCCTCGCGGAACTCGACTTGCAGATTGCGCGGCAGGTTGAGGCCGTAATCGGCCTGGAGGATATAGGCGATTCCGCCCTTGCCGGATTGCGAGTTGATGCGGATGATCGCCTCGTAGGACCGGCCGACATCTTGCGGGTCGATCGGCAGGTAGGGAACTTCCCAGAGCGGCTTGTTCGCCTTTCTGATCGCCTTCATGCCCTTGTTGATCGCGTCCTGATGCGAGCCGGAAAAGGCCGTGTAGACGAGTTCGCCGACATAGGGGTGGCGCTCGCCGATCTTCAACTGGTTGGAATATTCGTAGACGTCCTTCATGCGCTCGATCTGCGAACAATCGAGCATCGGGTCGACGCCCTGCGTGTACATGTTGAGCGCCAGCGTCACGAGATCGACGTTGCCGGTGCGCTCGCCATTGCCGAACAAAGTGCCCTCGACGCGGTCGGCGCCGGCCATCAGGCCGAGCTCGGTCGCCGCGATGCCGGTGCCGCGGTCATTGTGCGGGTGGAGTGACAGGATGATCGACTCGCGCCGGTCGAGCTGGCGGCTCATCCACTCGATCTGGTCGGCATGGATGTTGGGCGTCGACATCTCGACGGTCGCCGGCAGGTTGATGATCAGCTTGTTGTCCGGCGTCGGGTTCACGATCTCGGTGACCGCGTTGCAGATTTCCAGCGCCACTTCCAGCTCGGTGCCGGTGAAGCTCTCCGGCGAATACTGGAAGCGATAGCTCTCTGTTCCCTTGGCGCCTGCCTTCGCCGCCATGTCGACCACCATCCTGGCGGCATCCGTCGCGATGGCCTTGATGCCGGCAACGTCCTTTTCGAACACGACGCGGCGCTGCAACTCGCTGGTGGAATTGTAGAAATGGACGATCGGGTGCTTCGCGCCCTCCAGCGATTCGAAGGTTCTCGAAATCAGTTCGGGCCGGCACTGGACCAGCACCTGCAAGGACACGTCGTCGGGCACGCCCGCCTCCTCGATGGCGAAGCGGGTGAAGTCGAAATCGGTCTGCGAGGCCGACGGAAAGCCGATCTCGATTTCCTTGAAGCCCATGTCGAGCAGCAACTGGAACATGCGCGCCTTGCGGTCATGGCCCATCGGGTCGATCAGCGCCTGATTGCCGTCGCGCAGATCGACCGAGCACCAGATCGGCGCTTTCTCGATGCGCCTGGACGGCCAGGTGCGGTCCTTCAGATCCACGAACGGGTAGGGCTGATACTTTTCGGCGGCGTCGGGCATACCCTTCGCGCCGGCGGCAACGATCTTCGATTGCTCGTTCATCTTCGTCTCCTCGCCCGGCCGCGCATCGGTTCGGCGGTGGGCACTTCTAGCTTTTGGAATGGTGTCGGGACAAGGAGCTTTGCCAGGTCTCGGCGGCACTTCGACCGCCGGGCGCTCCTTCAGCCAACCCGACGATCGCCGCTAAGAAGGAGAAGAAGCGAGGCAAGACGCACGCGATCGCCGGCAGCGAAGGCCGGGAAGATCGGGAAAGGGGCGCGCGACGAAGTCATGGGCGAAGAGATAGCCGAGCGATGATTGCGTGACAAGCCGCACCGCTTTCAAAAAATTGCGCCCATGATTGTCGGTTCGCGGGTCGTTCAACCGTCATCGCAAAAGGAGTAATGTCCCGGCCGGGGAAATGGAGGATCTGATGGCAGACAAGGTACTGATACTGGTCGGCACCAAGAAGGGTGCCTTCATTCTGGAAAGTGATGGCGCCCGGCGCGACTGGAAGCTCTCCGGCCCGTTCTGCCAGACATGGCCGATCAACCATTTCGTCGCGCATCCCGAAACCGGCACGCTTTATGCGGGCGGCGGCGACGCCTGGTTCGGTCCCGCGGTCTGGAAGTCGACCGACCTCGGCAAGACATGGACGCATTCCTCCAACGGGCTCGCCTATGCGGAAGGGCAGGAGCCGATCTCGTCGGTCTGGAGCGTGGCCGCGCACAATGGCAGCGTCTATGCCGGCGTCCAGCCGGCCGGGCTGTTCCGATCCGACGACGATGGCGAGACATGGACGCATGTCGAGGGGTTACAGAAGCACCCGTCGCGGCCGCACTGGAACCCCGGCGGGGCCGGGCTGATCCTGCATTCGCTGGTGATCGATCCTGCGGACGAGAAGAAGATCTGGATCGGCATCTCGGCCGCCGGCGTGTTCCACACCGCCGATGGCGGCGAGACCTGGGAGCCGCGCAATCGCGGCACGCGCGCCGACTTCCTGCCCGAGGGCGAGAACTATCCCGAATTCGGCCAGTGCGTCCACAATGTCGTCATGGCGGCGGGCGCCAATGGCCGGCTCTACCAGCAGAACCATTGCGGCATGTACCGCACCGACGATGGCGGCGTGAAATGGGAGAGCATCGAACAGGGTCTGCCGTCGAGTTTCGGCTTCCCCGCCGCCGCGCATCCGAAGGATCGCGACACGCTCTTCCTCTTGCCGCTCAACGGCGACACCATGGGCCGCTTCATGCCCGACGCGAAGGCGGCGGTCTGGCGCACGCGCGACGCGGGCCGCACCTGGCAGGATCTGCGCGACGGCCTGCCGCAACAGAACGCCTATTTCGGCGTGCTGCGACAGGCGATGGCGACCGACCGGATGGACACAGCCGGCGTCTATTTCGGCACCAGCGGCGGCGCGCTCTTCGCCTCGAGCGACGAGGGCGAGACATGGCGCGAGATCGAGGCGCACATGCCGGCGATCCTGTCGGTCGAGACGCTGACGATCCATGAATGACGGGGCCATGAATGACGGGGCCATGAATGACGAGGCCATGACTGAGCGTCCCGACATCATCGTCCGCCTGCCGGCGATCCTCGTCGACCTGTTTCCGGGGGCGGCGCGGCGGGTCGAGATGCAGGCGGGAACCGTTGCCGAGATGGTCGACGGGCTGGAGGCGCTGTGGCCGGGAATGCGCGACCGCCTTTGCGATTCGCGTCCGGCCATCCGCAAGCACATCAACGTCTTCGTCGATGGCGAGCGGGTGAAACTCGGGCACCGGCTACAGGCGGGGGACGAGGTGTTCGTGCTGACGGCGATCAGCGGGGGGTAGAGGAGGGGGCGAGGCAGATTTCTGCGAGAAAGACCCCCCACCCCATACCCTCCTCCTTGTGGGGCGGGGTATGGGGTGGGGGGTCCTCTTCACAGGAATCCTTGCGAATTCGATATTTGTTTCGGACGTTGACGTTCTTGTAGAGGACCAGCCGAGATGCCGAGCGCCATCGATCCGAACACTATTTCGCGGGCGCGCAAGCTCCGCCGCGACATGACCGATGGCGAGCGGCGGCTGTGGGCGGAACTGAAGATGTTCAGGACCTGGTACGGCATCCATGTCAGGCGGCAGGCGCCGATCGGGCCGTATGTCGCCGACTTCGTCATCCACGAGAAGCGTCTGGTCATCGAAATCGACGGCGAGCATCATCAGTTGCCGGATCGGCAGGTTCGCGACGGAGTGCGGGATGCCCGGCTGGCGATGGATGGGTATCGCGTGCTGAGGATCAATACGGGTGAACTCGGTGAAAATTTCGACGGGTGCGTCGAGACGATCCTGAGGGAGATCGGGGTTGGTTGAGGATGTGCTTTTGCTTGGGACGTCTGCGCCGTACCCCCACCCCATACCCCTCCCCACAAGGAGGAGGGGGACCTCGACGTTGCTCCCAACCGTTCGAGCAAGCTCCAAGCGGAAGGCGAGACACGGCGCTGACGTCCCCCTCCTCCTTGTGGGGAGGGGTATGGGGTGGGGGTCTTCGATCGTCCGGCCTGAGCCACCAGGCTCAACCGTTCCGAAATCCGCCCGTCTGCCGCAGCGCCTCGCCCGCAACCATGGCGACGCTCATCGCCAGGTTGAGGCTGCGGGCGCCGGGGCGCATGGGGATGGTGAGGCGGTGGTCGGCGGCGTCGTGGATCGCGTCGGGAACGCCGGCGGATTCGCGGCCGAAGAGAAGCACGTCGCCGGGCAAATAGGCGAAGTCGGTGTAGGCGGAGTCGGCTTTCGTGGTCAGAAGGACCAGGCGCGCGCCTTGCGCTTTGCGCCATGTCTCGAACGCCGCCCAGTCGACATGGCGCGTCAGCGCCGCCATTTCGAGATAGTCCATGCCGGCGCGCTTCAGATTGCGGTCCGACAGGTCGAAGCCGACCGGCTCGACGATGTGGATTTCGAGCCCGAGGCAGGCGGCGAGGCGCAGGATCGTGCCGGTGTTGCCGGCGATGTCGGGCTGGTAGAGCGCGATGCGCATCGGTTTATCCTGGTGCAATCGAGAGTTGGGCGTAGCGCCAATCGGGGCGGGTGGTCAAATCGCCTCGTTTCGGGTATGAAGCATCCTCGTCCAACCCGAACCACAGGAGGCACGCGATGAATATTTTCTTGCCATCCCGCATTCGCGCGCGCCGCGCTTTCCTCGCGCCTGTGGTTTTCGGATCGACGCTTCCCTGACACGCTGAAGCATCCGCCTTCGAAATCCGCCGGCCCCACGACCGGACCCACGAGATTTCGACGATGTTTCCCCAGCCTGATTTGCGCTCCGTGCGGCGCGCTCCCGATGACCGAAACCTTGCCTGCGGCCTGACCGCTTCGGCGATCGCGGCGCTTCTGGCGCTTCCTGCCATCGTCATGGCAGGAGCGGCGCGCGCCGGCGTGGGAAGCTCGACATCAACGCCCTACATGAGGGTCGCGGAACATGGCGCCCTGGCCGGCGCTGCCGTTCTCGATCACCACACGACCGAAAGTTTCCACCATGTTCCGCTGGTTTGAATCCCGCCTCGATCCCTTTCCGGCCGAAGAGCCGGTCGAGCCGCCGAAGACGCTGTTCGCCTTCTGCCTGCACTATACGAAGGATGCCTGGCCCTATCTGATCCCGGCGGCGATCCTGATCGCTGCGATCGCGATCACCGAGGTCTGGATGTTCTCCTTCCTCGGCAACATCGTCGACTGGCTGACGGCGCAGGACCGCGAGACGTTCCTTGCCGACAATGGCTGGCAGCTTGCCGGCATGGCGCTGCTGGTCCTCGTCGGCCTGCCCGGCATGGTGCTGATGCATTCGCTGCTCCAGCAGCAGACGCTGTTCGGCAATTATCCGATGCGCATCCGCTGGCAGGTCCATCGCTATCTGCTCAAGCAGTCGATGACCTTCTACCAGGACGAGTTCGCCGGCCGCATCGCCACCAAGCTGATGCAGACGGCGCTCGCCGTGCGCGAGACGGTGATCAAGACGTTCGACGTGCTGAACTACGTCGTCGTCTATTTCCTCGGCATGTTGTTCATCGTCGCCTCGGCCGACTGGCGGCTGGCCCTGCCGCTTGCCGGCTGGATCATCGCCTATGTCTGTCTGATGGTCCATTTCGTGCCGCGGCTCGGCCGCGTTGCCGAAGAGCAGGCCGATGCGCGTTCGGTGATGACGGGGCGCGTCGTCGACAGCTACACCAACATCCAGACCGTCAAGCTCTTCAGCCACGCGCAGCGCGAGGCGTCCTTCGCGCGCGACGGTATGCGTTCGTTCCTCGATACGGTCTACCGCCAGATGCGGCTGGTGACCGGGCTCTACGGCCTGCTCTACGTGCTCAATTCGCTCTGCCTGTTCTTCGTCGCCGCGCTCGGCATCTGGCTGTGGCAGCTCGACGCTGTGACGGTCGGCGCGATCGCGGTCGCGCTCGGCCTCGTCCTGCGGCTGTGGGGCATGTCGCAATGGATCATGTGGGAACTGTCGGCGCTGTTCGAGAATGTCGGCACCGTGCAGGACGGCATCGCCTCGATCTCGCTGCCGCGGATCGTCGACGACAAGCCCGACGCCGTGGCGTTGGTGGTGCCGCGCGGCGAGATCGTGTTCGACGACGTGCGCTTCCACTACGGCAAGCAGAAGGGTGTTCTCGAAAAGCTCGACCTGACCATCCGGCCGGGCGAGAAGGTCGGCGTGGTCGGACGCTCTGGCGCGGGCAAGTCGACGCTCGTCAACCTCTTGCTGCGCTTCTACGACATCGAGGGCGGGCGCCTGATGATCGACGGGCAGAACATCGCCGACGTCACCCAGGAGAGCCTGCGCGCGCATATCGGCGTCGTGACGCAGGATACGTCGCTGCTCCATCGCTCCGTGCGCGACAACATCCTCTACGGCCGCCCCGACGCGACCGAGGAGATGATGATGGAGGCGGCGCGGCGGGCCGAGGCGCTGGATTTCATCGCCGGGCTCTCCGACCCCGAAGGCCGCAAGGGTTTCGACGCCCATGTCGGCGAGCGCGGGGTCAAGCTTTCCGGCGGCCAGCGCCAGCGCATCGCGATCGCCCGCGTCATGCTCAAGGACGCGCCGATCCTGATCCTCGACGAGGCGACCTCGGCGCTCGATTCGGAAGTGGAGGCGGCGATCCAGGAGAACCTCTACCGCCTGATGGAAGGCAAGACGGTGATCGCCATCGCACACCGCCTCTCCACCATCGCGGCGATGGACCGGCTGGTCGTGATGGACAAGGGCCATGTCGTGGAGGACGGCACGCACGATGAATTGATCGCAAGCGGCGGCCTTTACGCCCATCTGTGGAACCGGCAGTCGGGCGGATTCCTTCTGCCCGACGAGGCGGAAAACGAAAAGGATATCGCAGCCGAATGAGCGAAGCGCCGGTGAAGACGGACGATGCCAGGTCACGCCTGTCCGAACGGGCGTGGCGGAGCGTGGAGAACGTCATCGATCCGTTCGCCGATACGGATCGGGCCGTGCTGCCGAAGACGGCGTTCGGCTTCATTGCCTTCTTCGCACGGCAGGCGCCGGGGTCATTCGTGTTGCTGCTGATTGCCGGCGGGCTGACGGGGGCGGTGGATGCGGGGCTCTACTGGGCGCTCGGCAGAATCATCGACATTCTGGAAACGACGACGCCGACGGCGCTTCTGGCCGATTATGGCTGGGCGATCCTGGCCTATCTCCTGCTTGTCCTCCTGGTCCGCGCCGTCGCGATGATCTTCCAGACGGTGGTGGAGGAACAGACCATCGCACCGAACTTTTACCAGCGTGTGCGCTGGCAGGCGTTCCGGCGTGTGATCGAGCAGCCTTACACCTTCTTCCAGAACGATTTCGCCGGCCGCATCGCCACCAAGATCACGCAAGGGTCGGAGGCGACGGGCGATTTCATCATCTCCTCGCTACAGACCGTCTGGGGCTTCGTCACCTTTCTCGTGCTCGCCGCGACGATCATGTTCTCGGTCGATCCGTGGATGCTGGCGATACTCGCCGCGTGGATCGCGGTCTACGCAATTGCCGGCTGGAAGCTCCTGCCGCCGCTGCGCGCGGCGGGCCGGCGCACGGCGGACGAACGCTCGGTCGTCAACGGACGTCTCGTCGACGCCTTCACCAACATCCTCGCCGTCAAGCTGTTCGATTCAGGCGGGCGCGAACATTCCTTCGTGCGCGAGGGGATGCACAACTATCTGATGGCGGTGAAGAGGCTGACGCGGTCGATCACCCGCGTGCGCGCCGCCGTCGCCATCATCAACGGCTTCATGATGGCGGCGATCTTCCTCGTCGCCCTGCAAAGCTGGATGGCGGGAACTGCGACGACGGGCGCCATCGCGGCGGCCATGGGGCTCGCCTACCGGCTCAACCAGATGTCCGGCTACATGATGTTCAACATCAACGGCCTCATCCGCAACTACGCGACCGTGCAGGACGCGACCGGCACGATATCGGTCGATCCGACGCTCACGGACGCGCCCGACGCGATCGTCGCGCCGCGCGCGAGGGGCGACATCCGCTTCGAGAACGTCTCCTTCCACTACGGCAAGGATGGCGGGATCATCGACGATCTCAACCTCCACATCCGGGCGGGCGAGAAGGTCGCGCTGGTCGGTCCCTCGGGCGCGGGCAAGACGACGATCGTCAATCTGATCCTGCGCCTTTTCGACGTGGAGGAAGGGCGCATCCTGATCGACGGGCGCGACATCCGCTCCCTGACGCAAGCCTCGCTGCGCGCGCAGTTCGGCGTGGTCGCGCAGGACCCGATGCTGATGCACCGCTCGATCCACGACAACATCGCCTATGCCCGCCCCGATGCGAGCGAGGCGGAGGTGATCGAGGCGGCGCGCGGGGCGGCGGCGCACGACTTCATCGCCGGCGTTTCGGACCCCAAGGGCCGCGCCGGCTACGACGCGCATGTCGGCGAGCGCGGCGTCAAGCTTTCCGGGGGCCAGCGCCAGCGCATCGCGATCGCGCGGATGATGCTGAAGGATGCGCCCATCCTGCTGCTCGACGAGGCGACCTCGGCGCTCGATTCGGAGGTCGAGGCGGCGATCCAGGACAATCTCTACCGGCTGATGGAGGGCAAGACCGTGATTGCCGTCGCGCACCGGCTCTCCACCATCGCCGCGCTCGACCGGCTGATCGTCATCGACGAGGGCCGGATCGTGGAGGAGGGCACGCATGACGCGCTGATCGCACGCGACGGCCTCTACGCGCAGCTCTGGAAGCGCCAGTCCGGCGGCTTCCTCGCGCAGAGTCTCGCGGCGGAGTAGGGCGATGGCGCTTCGGCTTCCCGGACAAGGCGGCGCGCGCATCCAGACCGGGCTCGACACGCTCGACTACGAACTCGCCGGCGAGATGGCGTCCTCGCTGGGGCGGGCGGGGGACCGGGTCGCCAGGGCAATGGCGGCGCTCAACGCCCATCAGACGCGCGACGAGAACCGCAGGCTTCTCGTCAAGGCGGCGGCGGATGCGGTCCATGCCTATTTCATCCAGCGCGAACTTATCGGCCTTCGCCGCCACCACGACGCGATCCGCGACTACGGCATTCCGCCCGAGGTGCTGGCGCGACTGGGTGCGAGTTGATCTTGCAAAAGCGCTCTTTCGACTATCAACAACCCCCGCGACAAACTGCCCTCACGCCCTTGTAACGTCTGGACAAGAGGCCAAGGCGGGCATAGAAACCTTCGCCAAATGACTGGGGGACGCCCCCGGCATCGCTTGCCGTTGCGCAGCATGTCCGGGACGGGTGAGCATCACGGCTTCCTGCGGTCGAAGTGAGGCAATAAGGATCATAGTCCCGTGAGCGTGAACGATACGACCGAGCCGACCCGCCGCGACTTTCTCTACATCGCCACCGGCATGGCCGGCGTGGTCGCCGTCGGTGGCGCGGTCTGGCCGTTCATCGACCAGATGCGCCCGGATGCGTCGACGCTGGCGCTCGCGACCGTCGATGTCGACGTGTCGGCGATCGAGCCGGGCATGTCCGTGACCGCGAAGTGGCGCGGAAAGCCGGTCTTCATCCGCAACCGCACCGAGCAGGAAATCGCCGACGCGCGTGCCGTCGAGCTTTCCGATCTCAAGGACCCGGTCGCCCGCAACGACAATCTGGGCGACGCGGAGCCGGCGACTGATCTCGCGCGCTCGGCCGGCGAGGGCATGGAGAACTGGATCGTCATGATCGGCTCCTGCACGCATCTGGGCTGCGTGCCGCTCGGCCAGGCCGGCGATTTCGGCGGCTGGTTCTGCCCCTGCCATGGTTCGCATTACGACACCGCCGGCCGCATCCGTACCGGCCCGGCGCCGACGAACCTGCCCGTGCCGGTGTTCGAATTCATTTCCGAGACGGTCATCAGAATCGGCTAAGTCAAGAGAGAGCTTACAATAATGAGCGGTGGACACTCTACCTACACGCCGACGAGCGGCATGGGACGCTGGTTCGATTCACGCCTGCCGCTGCCGCGGCTGGTGCACGACTCGTTCGTTTCCTATCCCGTTCCGCGCAATCTGAACTACGCCTACACGTTCGGCGGCATTCTCTCGATCATGCTGGTCGTGCAGATCGTGACCGGCGTCGTGCTGGCCATGCACTATTCGGCGCATGTCGACATGGCGTTCGATTCGGTCGAAAAGATCATGCGCGACGTCAATTCGGGCTGGCTGATGCGCTACATCCACGCCAATGGTGCGTCGATGTTCTTCGTCGCCGTCTATCTGCACATCGCGCGCGGGCTCTATTACGGCTCCTACAAGGCGCCGCGCGAGCTCTTGTGGATTCTCGGCGTGATCATCTATCTGCTCATGATGGCGACGGCGTTCATGGGCTACGTGCTGCCCTGGGGCCAGATGTCCTTCTGGGGCGCGACGGTCATCACCGGCTTCTTCACCGCCATTCCGCTCGTCGGCGAGTGGGTCCAGCAGCTCCTTCTCGGCGGCTTCGCGGTCGACAATCCGACGCTGAACCGCTTCTACTCGCTGCATTATCTCCTGCCTTTCATGATCGCCGGCGTCGTTGTCCTCCACGTCTGGGCGCTGCATGTGACGGGACAGACAAACCCGACCGGCATCGAGGTCAAGCAGAAGACCGACACGCTGCCCTTCACGCCCTATGCCACCGTCAAGGACGCGTTCGGCATGGTGCTGTTCTTCATCATGTTCGCCTATTTCGTCTTCTACATCCCGAACTATCTGGGACATGCGGACAACTACATCATGGCGGATTCGCTGAAGACGCCGTCGCATATCGTGCCGGAATGGTACTTCCTGCCCTTCTACGCGATCCTGCGCGCCATCACTTTCAACATCGGCCCGATCGACTCCAAGCTGGGCGGCGTGCTCGCCATGTTCGGCGCCATCGCGGTGCTGTTCTTCGTGCCCTGGCTCGACACGTCCAAGGTCCGCTCGGCCGTCTACCGCCCCTGGTACAAGCTGTTCTTCTGGCTGTTCGTGGCGAACTCGATTTTCCTCGGCTGGCTCGGCGCCAAGCCGGCGGAAGGCGCCTATGTGATCATGTCGCAGATCGCCACGCTCTATTATTTCGGCTTCTTCCTGATCCTCATGCCGCTTCTCGGGCTGATCGAGACGCCGAAGCGCCTGCCGAACTCGATCACCGAAGCGGTGCTTGCCAAGAACAGGGGGGCGGCATCCGTCCAGCCCGCCGGCGCCAATGCGTCGCCGGAAACCAAAGGCTGAACCGGCGCGCCGGCTCGAAAGGACTGACAAGACATGAAGACTGTTCTCAAGGGGATTGTTGCCGCGCTCGGTATCGTCGTCGGTGCGACGGCGGCGGCAGGCGCGGCGGAATATCCGCTGATCAAGCCGGTCGAACAGAACTGGAGCTTCGCAGGCCCGTTCGGCACCTATGACCGGGGCGAGTTGCAGCGCGGCCTCAAGGTCTATCGCGAAGGCTGCGCGGCCTGCCACGGAATGGAGCGCGTCGCGTTCCGCACGCTCGAAGACCTCGGCTATTCGGAGGCGCAGGTTCGCGCGCTCGCCGGCGAGTACGAGATCGAGGACGGACCGGACGCCAATGGCGACATGTTCATGCGGACCGCGATCCCGTCCGATTATTTCCCGAGCCCGTTTCCCAATGCGGAAGCGGCCGCGGCCTCGAACAACGGCGCGGCGCCGCCGGACCTGTCGCTGATCGCCAAGGCGCGCGCGGTGGAGCGGGGCTTTCCGCTCTTCGTCTTCGACATCTTCACCCAATATGCCGAGAGCGGCCCGGACTATATCTACAACCTCCTGGTCGGGTATGAAGAGGCGCCGGAGGGCTACGAGCAGCAGCCCGGCACCTATTACAACCCGCATTTCATCGCCGGAACGTCGCTGTCGATGGCGCCCCCGCTTCAGGAGGGCCTGATCAGCTACGACGACGGGACGCCCGAGACCGTCGAGCAATATGCCCATGACGTGACCGCGTTCCTGATGTGGGCCGCAGAGCCGCATATGGAGGATCGCAAGCGCATGGGCTTCGTGGTCATGCTGTTCCTGATCGGCTTTGCGGTGCTGGTGTATCTGACCAAGCGCAAGATCTGGTCGAACGTCGCGCACTGACGTTCGCGATGGTTTTCAAGGGGCGCCTGCGGGCGCCCTTTTTTCGTGGCCGCGCGCGGCTTCCTTTCGCCGCCGCCTTCTTCTACCAATAGCGCACATCCATCGCGGGGCAGCCATGCACACGACCCTTCACGACACGCTCGTCTCGGCGATCCGCAACATTCCCGACTACCCGAAGCCGGGCATCATGTTCCGCGACATCACCACGCTGCTCGGCAATGCGCGCGCGTTCCGCCGTGCCATCGACGAACTGGTCCATCCCTATGCCGGCGCCAAGATCGACAAGATCGCCGGCATCGAGGCGCGCGGCTTCATCCTCGGCGGCGCGATCGCGCACCAGATGTCGGCCGGCTTCATCCCGATCCGCAAGAAAGGCAAGCTGCCGCACGAGACCGTGCGCGTTGCCTACAGCCTCGAATACGGGCTCGACGAAATGGAGATGCACAAGGACGCCGTCGCGCCGGGCGAGAAGGTCATCCTCGTCGACGACCTGATCGCGACTGGCGGGACGGCCGAGGGCGCGGCGAAGCTGCTGCGCCAGATGGGCGCCGAGATCGTCGCCGCCTGCTTCGTCATCGACCTGCCGGAACTGGGCGGCCGGGCGAAGCTCGAAGCGCTCGGCGTGCCGGTGCGGACGCTGGTGGCGTTCGAGGGACACTGAGGCTGGTCCAATCGCTCGGCGGTCTCGCCTCTTTTCCGACGCAGCGTCGATAGTAGGATCGAGCCATGTACACGCCGCCCGCCTTCCGTGAGGACGACCCCGCCGCGCTCGCCGCCATCATGCGCGCAGCGGGGCTGTCGACACTCGTCACATCGACCGAAGAGGGGCTGATCGCCACGCCGCTGCCGCTGATTTTTGAGGCGAGCGAAGGCGAGTTCGGCACGCTTTACGGCCACGTCGCCAGGGCCAACAACCAGTGGCAGCTTGCGCCGACCGGCGAGGCGCTGGCGATCTTTTCCGGCCCGGACGCCTACGTCACGCCGTCCTGGTATGCCTCCAAGCGAGAGCACGGCAAGGTCGTGCCGACCTGGAACTACGTCGCCGTCCACGCGCATGGCCCGGTCGAGTTCTTCGATGATGCAGAGCGGCTGCGCGAAATCGTCACGCGGCTGACCCTTCGCCACGAGGCCGGGCGCGCCGAGCCCTGGGCCGTCTCGGATGCGCCGGACCGTTTCATCGACGCGCAACTGCGCGGCATCGTCGGCCTGCGCCTGCCCATCACCCGCCTTTTCGGCAAGCGCAAGATGAGCCAGAACAGGCCGGAAGCGGATCGGTTTGGCGTGGCGGCCGGGCTTGGAGCGAGTGAGCGTGAGGTGGATCGGCTGGCTGCGGCGATGGTGCTGCCTGGAACCTAATCCGCCTGCAACAGCACCGCGCTTTCAAACTCCAGCACCTTGTCGCCGCTCTGATCGAATGCCTCGCAAACCAGCGTCATCACGCGCCAGCCGGGGCGGGAAGCCACCGCCCGATGTGCCTTGGCGGTGCGGGTGAAGGTGATCGTTTCGCCGACATAGACGGGCTTGAGCCATTTCAGATTGGTGAAGCCGGGCGAGGGGCCGAAGACGGGCTTTTCGCCCTCGCCGCCCCAGCCGGCGCCTTCCATGTCCTGCCGCTTTTGAAGGTTGTAGCGCATCCACATCGCGCAGGTGTGCCAGCCCGACGCGCATAGACGACCGAAGACGGACTGCCGTGCTGCCTCGTCGTCCATGTGAAAGGGCTGCGGGTCGTATTTCGCCGCGAATTCTTTGATCTCGTCCGCCGTGAAGGTGTGGCTGCCGAGTTCGACTTTTTTGCCGATCAGGAGATATTCGTCGAGCGTCATGCGGCCGCTCCCGGTTCGCGCAGCAGGAACATGCCGGTATTGGCCAGTTCGAGCACCGTCTCGCCCTTCTGGTTGAAAAGCCGGTGCTCGACGGTGACGAAGCCCAGCCCCGGCCGCTTGGCCGATACGCGTGCGGCGGTGATCGTCGATCTGCCCGTCAGCGTGTCGCCGGCGATCACCGGCTTCTTCCAGCGCACATAGTCGACGCCGGGCGCCCCTTGCGAGGTCGAATCGTTCAGGAAGGCGTCGCACATCATGCGCATGAACATCGCGCAGGTGTGCCAGCCCGATGCGGCGAGGCCGCCGAGGATCGACGCCTTGCCGGCCGCTTCGTCCAGATGCATGGGCTGGGCGTCGAACTGCGAGGCGAAGTCGATGATCTCTTCGGCCGTGACATGCTTTTCGGGCAGGACGATCGTGCGCCCGACGGTGAAGTCCTCGAACGCCCAGCGCTTTTCGGTCATGGCTCGCAATCCTGTTCAATCTTGAACGATAGTGTGGCCTGCCGCAGCGCCGGGCGCAATGGCCCAGCCGACCTCAGGTGTTGAACTTGAAGAGCAGCACGTCGCCGTCCTGCACGACATATTCCTTGCCTTCGTCGCGCGCCTTGCCGGCATCCTTGGCCGCCGTCTCGCCGCCGAGCGACACGTAGTCGTCATAGGCGATGGTCTGGGCGCGGATGAAGCCGCGCTCGAAATCGGTGTGGATCACGCCGGCCGCCTGCGGGGCCTTCGAGCCCTTGCCGACGGTCCAGGCGCGGGTTTCCTTCGGACCTGCGGTGAAATAGGTGATCAGGTCGAGAAGTTCGTAGCCGGCGCGGATGAGCCTATCCAGGCCCGGCTCATCGAGGCCGAGATCGCCCAGGAACTCGGCGGCTTCCTCGTCGGAAAGCTGCGCCACCTCGGCCTCGATGGCGGCGGAGATGGTGACGGCGCTCGCGCCCTGTGCTGCGGCCATCTTCTCGACGGCGGCGGTGTGTTCGTTGCCCTTGGCAGCGTCGGCCTCGGCGACGTTGCAGACATAGAGGACGGGCTTGGAGGTCAGCAGGTTGAGCCCCTCGAGGATGCGCAGATCCTCGGCGGCGATGCCCTTCAGCAACATGCGCACCGGCTTGCCGTCCTGGAGAAGCTTCAGCGCCTCTTCCATCATCGGCAGCACGGTCAGGGCCTCCTTGTCCTTCGAGGCGGCGCGCTTGCGGAACTGGAGCGCACGACGTTCGAGGCTTTCGAGGTCGGAGAGCATCAGTTCGGTCTCGACCGTCTCGGCATCGGCGACCGGGTCGATCTTGCCCTCGACATGGGTGATGTCGTCATCCTCGAAGCAGCGCAGGACGTGGACGATGGCGTCGACCTCGCGGATGTTGGCGAGGAACTGGTTGCCCAGCCCTTCGCCCTTCGAGGCGCCGCGCACCAGCCCGGCGATGTCGACGAAGGAGATGCGGGTCGGGATGATCTCCTTCGACTTCGCAATGCCGGCAATCGCCTTCAGGCGCGGATCGGGAACCGCAACCTCGCCGGTATTCGGCTCGATGGTGCAGAAGGGATAGTTGGCGGCCTGCGCGGCGGCCGTCTTGGTCAGTGCGTTGAAGAGCGTCGACTTGCCCACATTGGGAAGCCCGACGATGCCGCATTTGAAACCCATGGAAATGCCCGTCCTGTGGCAGAAATTTTCGTTGAGGGGGCTATGGGGAATGGGGGCGCGAAGGTCAAGTGTCAGACCATCGCCGTCCAGGCCAGATAGCCGACGCCCGCGACGAGCAACGTGGCGAGAACCGACAGGATGCCGTCCTCGGTGACGAAGGAGAGCGCGAAGAGCGCCACGGCGCCCGCCATGATCGAGCCTGAAAAGGGCACGAATTCGAGAAATGGCATGATGAGCCCGGCGCAAAGGCAGATCAGGGCCGGGACGAGCGAGAAGGGCGGCTTGACGAGGAAGGACAGGCGCTTGCCGGTCAGCCGGTCGATGATGCGGGCGGGCTTCGCCAGCCAGTCGCGGGCGGTGTCGAGCTTCGAGCGGGAAATGGTGCGGCGCAGGATGAAGCCGGGCAGCCAGAGCGCCTTGCGGCCGATGACCATCTGGAACGCGACGAGCGCGATGATCAGCCCGGCCGTCGCCGTCAAGCCGGGAATGCCGCTTGCCGGCGTCACGGCGACGAGGGCCGGGATCAGCATCAGCGGTCCGAATGCGTCGTCGCCGATCTCGTTGACGATGTTCCCGACCGAAACGCGCGCGCCGTCGCCAGCGTCCGCGATGGTGTCGAGGACGCCTTCCATCGTATCGAGATCGTTGTTTTCCGGCATGGTCGGTTCCAGGAGCGGTGCGTTGCCGCCACATATCGGATCGATGCGGGGAAAAGGGAAGGGGCGCGAAGGGATACGAATTTTGAAGGGGAATGTCCTATTCCCGGCCCAACAGCTTCTTCAGCATGGCAGCCATCGGCCCCGTCTCCGGCAGCTTGACCTGTGGCGCCGGGCGGGCCTGGCGAATGTGGCTTTGCGCCTTAGGGGCAGGCTTGGGCGTCGCCTTCGTGCCCTGCACGGCCAGCGCGGTCTTGTTCATGAAGCCGGCATCGTCGCCTTTGGCCAGCAATTCGGCATGGTCGGCGAAGGCGTCCAGCAGCGGGTCGAGCCAGTCATTGTCGGACTTGGCGAAGTCGCCGAGGACATGGTGGGTCACCATTTCCTTGATACCCGGATGGCCGATGCCGATGCGCACGCGGCGGTAATCCTTGCCGCAATGGGCGTCGATCGACTTGATGCCGTTATGGCCGCCATGGCCGCCGCCGGTCTTGATGCGCACCTTGCCCGGATCGAGGTCGAGTTCGTCATAGAGCACGATCAGGTCTGAGATGTCGGCCTTGTGGAAGCGCATGGCTTCCCCGACCGCCTGGCCCGAAAGGTTCATGAAGGTCTGCGGCTTGATGAGGAGCACCTTTTCGGTGCCGATCGTGCCCGATGCGATCAGCGCCTGGAACTTCTTCGACCAGGGCGAAAAGGAATGGCGGCGGGCAATCGCGTCCGCCGCCATGAAGCCGACATTGTGCCGGTTGTTCTCGTATTTCGATCCGGGATTGCCGAGACCTGCAATGATGCGCATGTCCAAACGCTCCCGGACCGTTCCGGACGATTACTCGCCCTTTTCTTCCTTGGCTTCGGCCTCTTCGCCTTCGGCCGCTTCTTCCTCGCCTTCGACCTCGACGGCCTCGGCATCGGCTTCCTCGGTCGTGCCGGCCTCTTCCTCAGCCGTCAGGACGGCCGGGGCGGCGATGGTGGCGACGGTGAAGTCGCGGTCGGTGATGGTCGGCTCGACGCCCTTCGGCAGTTCGATCGCCGAGATGTGGATCGAATCGCCGATGTCGAGACCGGTCAGGTCGAATTCCAGCGCATCGGGGATCGAGTCGGCCGGGCAGTGAACCTCGACCGCGTGGCGGACGATGTTGAGCACGCCGCCGCGCTTGATGCCGGGCGACTTTTCCTCGTTGAGGAAGTGAACCGGAATTTCGACCGTGACGACGGTCTTCTTAGACACGCGCAGGAAATCCACATGCATCGGGAAATCCTTGACCGGGTCGAGCTGGTAATCCTTCGGCAGGACCTGATACGACTTGCCGCCCACCTTGATGGTGGCGATCGTCGTCATGAAGCCACCGCCGTGGATCTTCATGAACAGCTCCTTGTAGGGGAGCGAAATCGAAACGGGTTCCTTCTTGTCGCCGTAGATGACGGCGGGGACGCGACCTTCGCGGCGCAATGCACGGGCGGACCCCTTACCGACCGTTTCGCGCGCTTCGGCCTCGAGCGTGTAGCTCTCGTGGCTCATGGCAGTTCCTTTCAGGTTTCTGGAGCGCCTGCGACGGCTCGAAGCCTTGGTGCCGCAAACGTCGAAAGCCGCCGGAACCGGAAATCCCAACGGCGATCGCCCGCGTTGCCTCCAAGGGTGTCTACGCGGGTGGCGGGTCTATAACGGAAGTTCCCGAACCGTGCAACCGCGCGGGGTCGTCGTCATCGCCGGGCGCGAAGGGCTGGCCGTCGATCATCCGGCCGTGCATCTGCGCCAGAGCCTTTGCGGGCAGTTCCAGATTTGCCATCTCATGGAGTTCCGCGACGAGCTCGCGCTGTGCCGAGCGTGGGCGGCCGGCAACGAGCGCGCACATGGCCAGTATCCTTGCGATCTGGCGGCGCGCATCCTGCGGCAATGCCTGGAATTCCCTTCTCGTGCGCTCCCAGTCGACGTCGATCTCCTCTTCCTTAAAGCCCAGGACGTCCAGCAGATGCGACAGGAGGAGAACATAGCTTGGATGCGCATCGCTGCCGCGACGCACGATCTCGCCTGCGCCATGAAGCAATGTGCAGCGCACATTCTGCGAAGGATCGGGGAGTGCCGTTTCGATGCGGCGGACAATCTGGTCGACCGCGAAGGGGGCAAGCGCGCGCAGCCGCGCCTCGCGCATGACGCGCCAGGTGATGACGGCATTCCAGATCGCGTAGAGCGGTATGGCCAGAAGCGGGATATAGCCGCGCAGAACCGCCCGGGCGAAGATGCGGCGCAAGAGGATGCGCAGGACGAAGCTTGTCGCGCCGACCTTCGCCTTGTAGAGCAGGTTCTGGATCAGGAGGCGCCAGCGTGGCATCAGCGCATATGGATCGATGCCGTATATCTCGGTCTGCGGATTGGGCATTTCGAGCGCGCTGCGGGCAAGACCGGTCGCCAGTAGATTGCTGCCGCTGCCCGATTTCATCGACACGCCGACGACCCCGCCGATGCGCGTGATCGCCCGCAGCGCATTCCAGTAGAGAAAGGCGATCTCGATCACGGTCAGGACGCCGACACCGGCATAAAATGCCGCCCACAGCCACGGATCGTCGATGAGGGAGCGGGACTCGTCGCCGTTCAGCACCACCAGCCGCAGATAGACTTCCGTTCCGCCGATCAATATGCCCGAAATCGTACCCGACAGCGCGGCCAGCATGACGGCGCGATTGCGGATCGCGCGAAGGGCGGCGAGATCGGCTTGCGTCAGGGGCGTCCTGGGCCCGCCATGGTCACGCGCCTGAAGGAAATCGCGGGCGCGGCGCTCGAGCAGGTTGAGCTTGGGGGCGTAGTGGCTGACGGGATCGGAGATCGGACCTGGCTCCTTGCCTTGAAAAAAGGCGCCGCCTTCCACGGTCTCCCGCTTACGCTGCCGCCTCGCGCATGTTCGGCAGGAAGATAGTCAATAGCCCCAGAAATGGAAGGAAGGCGCAGATCGCGTAGACGAATTCGATGCCGCGCGCGTCGGCCACCACGCCGAGCACGGCAGCCGCGATGCCGCCCATGCCGAAGGCGAAGCCGAAGAAGATGCCGGCGATCATGCCGACGCGCCCGGGCACCAGTTCCTGCGCGAAGACGACGATGGCCGGAAAGGCCGAGGCGATCATCACGCCGATGATGAAGGTCAGCACCAAAGTCGCCTCGAAGCCCACGTAAGGCAGCGCCATGGTGAAGGGAAGGATGCCGAGGATCGACAGCCAGATGACCGTCTTGGAGCCGTAGCGGTCGCCGAACGGGCCGCCGAGCACCGTGCCCAGCGCGACCGCACCGAGGAACAGGAACAGCATGATCTGCGATTGCGGCACCGTCACGCCGAAACGCTCGATGGCGTAGAAGGTGTAGTAGCTGGTGAAGGACGCCATGTAGATGTTCTTGGTGAAGACCAGAAGCGCCAGCACGACGAGCGCGACCACCACCTTGTTGCGCGGCAGCGACACCGCGTTAGCGGCGGGCTTCGCCTTCCGCGCGGCGGTGTAGCGCTGATACCAGTTGCCGATCTGGTAGAGGATGATCATGCCGGCGAGCGCGGCGGCGCAGAACCAGGCGACGCTTTCCTGACCGCGCGGCACCACGATGAAGGCGGCCAGAAGCGGGCCGATGGCCGTGCCGAAATTGCCGCCGACCTGGAACAGCGACTGCGCCAGCCCGTAGCGCCCGCCCGACGCCATGCGCGCCACGCGCGAGGCTTCGGGATGGAAGATCGCCGAGCCGATGCCGATCAGCGACGCGCCGAGAAGCAGGAACCCGTAGGAATGCGCAAAAGCGAGCAGCAGCAGTCCGCACAGGGTCGACGCCATGCCGAAGGCGAGCGAATAGGGCTTCGGCTTGCGGTCGGTATAAAGCCCGACGACCGGCTGCAACAGCGAGGCCGTGACCTGGAACGCCATCGTCAGAAGACCGATCTGCCAGAAGGCGAGGCCGTAATCCTCCTTCAGCATCGGATAGAGCGCAGCCAGCAAAGACTGCATCACGTCGTTGAGCATGTGGCAGAAGGAAATCGCGAAGATGACGGCAAAGGCCGTCGTCTCGGCGGGAAGTCTGGCAGGCTGGGCGGTCGTATCGGTCAAGGGGCAGGCTCCGGTCCTGGCTGCCTATAGCGCAAGCCATGCGCTTTGCCTTGCGTCAGGGCGAGATTTTCTTGGGCCACCGTTTTTGCCGTAGCGTCAATTCCGGGTTAGACTTTCGCCACGGCGGCTGCGCTGGGCCAAAGCTTGAACAGAAGCGACCTTGCGGAGGGGATCATGGCGGAGACGATCTACGATCGCGCGCTCGACGAGTGCTATGCAGCCACCATCGCGCCGGAATACTGGCCGACGGCGTTGCGCAACCTCGTGGGCGTCTTCGGCGCGGCCGACGCGATGTTCTATCCCAAGGATGTGGAAGCGGCGGCGGTCGCGATGCCGGCGACCGCGACCTATACCGAGTTCCTGGAGGATTACGTGACCGGGGAGTGGTATGTCGACCACTACCGGGCGGATCGCGGCTGGCCGCTGCTCACATCCGGCCAGACAGTCGTCATCGAGCACGATCTGGCGAGCGACGAGGAACGAAAGACGCTCGCCACCTATAACGAGCTCTATCTCAAATGGGGCTATTCGGGATTTGCGGCGATCGGCTTCAAGGTCGACGGGCAGCCCTGGTGCGTTCCGATGCTGCGGCGCACCGATCAGGGCTTCTTCACCCGGGAGGAGGCGAAGTCGATGGAGCGACTGGCTCCGCATCTGCGCAGGATGGTCAAGCTGTCGGGCTTCTTCAACAACACGCGCGGCATTACCGGGCTCGAAATCCTCGACTCGCTTTCGGAAGCCGCCGTCCTGATAGCAGGCGACAGGACCGTCATCGAGATGAACGCGCCCGCGCGTGCGCTGCTCGACCGCAATCCGCGCGCGATCCGGCTCGTCGGCGGTCGGCTGACCGCCATCCATGCCGACAGCAACCGCGCGCTGCACACGCTCATCGGACAGGCGGTGCGAATGCGGGCCGGCTATGCCGATGCGGCGCGCGCGGTGCCGATCCCGATCCTTCGGCCGGGCCGGCGGCCGCTGGTCGCGGAAATCGTCGACCTGCCGGCCTTCGTCACGCGGCTGCACAGCGAGGCCCGCGTCATCGTCCTTTTGCGGGACCCCGATGCGGGGCCGCGCACGGGTGCCGAGACGTTGCAGTCGATCTTCGGCTTGACCGAATCCGAGGCGCGCTTCGCGATCCTGCTTGCCAATGGCGACAGCATCGATAGGGCGGCAGAGTTTCTCGGCATCGCCCGCGAGACGGCGCGCCACCGGCTGAAGTCGATCTTCGCCAAGACCGAGACGCACAGGCAGGGCGAACTGGTCGCCCTGCTGCGCAATGTCATGCGCTGATCATTCGCCCGCCGGCATGGCGTGCATCAGCGACAGGCCCATGGCGGTGCGGTCGGCAAAGCCCTTCCAGTAGGTGTGCGCGTCGGTCGGCTCGCCCTCGTCGTCGAGCGCGGTGACGCCGTCGGCGGCGTTCTCGATCAGGTCGAGATAGTCGCCCATTTCTTCCTCGCCCTTCAGTTCCTTGCCGAGGAAGGCGGTGACGAAATGCTGCGCGATGTTGTTCATCCGCACCGTGTCCCAGACCGGGTCGGCATAATGGTCGAAGGGCGCGTAGCCGAGCTTTTCCGAGACCGTCCAGCTTTCGGCGGGCGCCGGCATCGGGGCGGCCGCGTTGTGATTGGCGTTCTCGAAGGTCAGGAGATAGCGCTCGGCATTGACCGTCTCTTCATAGAGCATCTTCACGCCGTCCTCGTAGCCCGAAACATCGTCGACGGACCCGGAAACATAGAAGATTGGCGTCTCGATGCCCTTCAGCCCCTCGGCATCCCAGAAACCGCGCTGACGGCCCCAGGGCGCGAAGGCGACGACCGCCTTGATGCGATCTTCCGCGCGCTCGCCATGTTCGGGGGAACCTGCCTGGTGGATCGCGAGCGTGCCGGCCGGCGCGCCCCATTCGTAGCCGACGGACGTCCCGGTGACGCCGCCGCCGGCGGTGATGACCGCGCCGTAACCGCCCATCGAATAGCCGATCAGGCCGGTATTTTCCGTGTCGACGAGGCCGGAAAGAAATTCGCCATCCTCGCCGCTCATGCGCTCGATCTCGTCGAGGACGAAGATCTGGTCGAGCGAGCGGTTGACCAGTGTCGAGCCGAACGCGCCCTGGTCGCTATAGGTCGATTCCAGATGATCGATCGAGGCGACGACATAACCCTTGGTGGCAAGGTTCTCGGCCAGGTGGCTCATCAGGAATCGATTTCCCGGATAGCCGTGCGAGATGATGACGAGCGGATAGGGACCGCCCTCGATCGCGGGCTCCGCGTCGCGCACGCCGCGCCCGGTCAGCGTGACCTCGGTCTCGCCGTCGCGCAGGACCGTCTCGTAGGTTCCTTCATTGCCGGTGCCTTCGGCGGCCGGATACCAGATTTCGAGCGTCAGCGTGCGCTCGTAGCGCGGGGGTTCGCCAGTGGCGGTCGTGTTGGCGATGTCGATCTGGTCGGCGTTCGTCACCTCGACCGTGCGCACGCCGATCGGCAAATCGCCATGCTCGGCCAATTCCGGCGCGTCGGGACGGATGATGTCGATCCGGTTTTGCGGAGCGGCCTGCTGCGTTTCGTTCGCGGGCGTCGTCGCGTCCTGAGCCAGCGCAGGCGTCAGCGCGGTGGAGAGTCCGGCTGCCAGAGCCGCCGCATATACGATCTTCATGAGAATCCATCCCTAGAGGTTTCGAGTGACGCTGCCGCGATGACCTGCCTTCTAGCCGGGCAGGCTGACAGCCGCGTGACGGTCCGGGCGATCTTCCGCCGCCAGCCGCATCGACGCAAGCGCGGGTTGAACAAATCTTCGCAATGGTGCTCCGGGGTCGCCATCGGCCGACAAACTTCCCTTGGAAATGAATCGGATATGCCATTGAGCTGACAGAGCGCGCGATCTAGTTTCGCGCGAAACGGTCATGGCGGGCGACGTGCACGATTCCTCCAATCCCAGTCTCGGCGAGGTCACGCGCGTCTTCGCGAAGATCGGCTTCCTCTCCTTCGGCGGGCCAGCGGGACAGATCGCGCTGATGCATCGGGAACTCGTCGAGGAGCGTGACTGGCTCGACGAGCCGCGTTTCCTGCACGCGCTCAACTATTGCATGATGCTGCCAGGCCCCGAGGCGATGCAGCTTGCGACCTATGCCGGCTGGCTGCTCAAGGGCACGGTCGGCGGGCTGATCGCCGGCCTGCTCTTCGTCCTGCCCGGCGCGATCCTCATCACCGTCCTGTCGGCCATCTACATCGTTGCCGGCGAGGTCACGATCGTCCAGGGGCTTCTCTTCGGGCTCAAGGCCGCCGTTCTCGCCATCGTGCTTGAAGCCTTGATCAAGGTCTCGAAGCGGGCGCTCAAGGGGCCGGCGATGGTGGCGATCGCGATGCTCGCCTTCGTCGCCATCGCGCTGTTGCAGATTCCGTTTCCCATCGTCATTCTCGCCGCCGCCGCACTCGGCGCGCTTGGCGTCACGAGCAACGGCAAGGCGGGAGGCGGCGCCGCGCCGGTGCGCGATCTGCCCGACTGGGCCCGGCCGAGTTGGCCGCGCTTCCTGCGCACGACGGCGATCTGGCTTTCGATCTGGCTCTTGCCGCTGGTCCTGCTCCATCTCGTCGCCGGCGCGCAGAACGTCTATGCCCAGCAGGCCGGATTCTTTTCCATCATGGCCGCAGTCACCTTCGGCGGGGCCTATGCGGTGCTCGCCTATGTCGCGCAGCAGGCGGTCGAGATCTATGGCTGGCTGCGTCCTGACGAGATGCTGACCGGGCTGGGGCTGGCCGAGACCACGCCGGGGCCGCTCATCCTGGTGCTTGTCTTCGTCGGCTTCCTGGGTGGCGCGCGGCTGTCCGGGTTCGAGCCGCTGACGGGCGGCATTGCCGGCGCGGTCGTGACGCTCTGGTTCACCTTCGTGCCCTGCTTCCTGTGGATTTTCGCCGGCGCGCCCTATGTCGAGACGGTGCGCAACGTCCGCTGGCTGGCAAACGCCCTTTCGGCGGTGACGGCGGCGGTGGTCGGCGTCATCGCAAATCTCGCCGTCTGGTTCGGCCTGCATGTGCTGTTCGGCGCGCTTTCAGAAGTGCAGGCCGGGCCGTTCCGCATCCTGTTGCCGGAACTTGCGACGTTCGATGCGGCGGCAGCGCTGATCGCGATCGCAGCGGCGGTCGCGCTCCTGCGCTTCCACGTCAACCTGATCGTGGTTCTGGCGGTGGCCGCACTGGCGGGAATGGGCTGGGTGTTAGCCGGCGGCTAATCGATAGTCCAATTGACGAGCGTCAGCGGTGCTTCGATGCGTCCGAAATGTCGCGTGTTGTTCGTGATGAGTGCGGCACCCGTTGCGAGTGCGTGGGCCGCGATCATGGTGTCCATTTCACCGATCGGCTGGCCCGTCGTCTTCAAGCGGTAGCGGATGTCGGCATACCATCTGGCTGCAATGCCGTCCCATGCCAGGACTTGGAGAATCTGGAGAAACTGCTGCACCGCCTGATGCAGGCGATGGTCGGCGGGCAATTGCTTCAAGCCATAAAGCAGCTCTGCTTGCGTTACCGCCGAAATGCAGACGGACGATGGGGGAACTTCGGCAAGCCGACTGGCGGCAATTTGCGAACGGCCTTTCAAAAGATAGCTTGCGGTATCCGTGTCCAGCATATGCAGGCCACTCACCGATCATCCTCGCCAAACAGATCGCGCTCGGGCGTCACCACATTCAATGGCCGCTCGGCCATAAAATCGGTCGGCACGTCGACGGTTGCGAGAAGTTCGAAAAAGTCGTCCCAGCTTTTCATCAATGGGCGCTTCGACAAGGTGACATCTCCCGTGCGCTCGTCGCGCGAGACGAAGACCTCGTCGCCATCGAAGCGGAATTCGGCAGGCAGACGAACGGCTTGGCTTGCGCCGTTCTTGAAAAGCTTTGCGGTATGAATTCGCGACATTCGGCATACCTCCATTGGAGTCTATGCCTAAGTATATATTATTTGCTCGGTATCGACAAATCTCAGTCGAACAGGCTGGAGACCGACTCTTCGGATGCCGTGCGCGAGATCGCCTCGCCGATCAAATCGGCGATGGTGACGATGCGGATGTTGTGCGCGGCTTCCACCGCCGAGGTCGGCTGGATGGAATCGGTGGTCACCAGTTCCTTCAGCTTCGAGCCGGTGATGCGTGCGACCGCGCCACCCGAAAGCACGCCATGGGTGATGTAGGCGGTGACGCTGGTCGCGCCGTTGGCCAGGAGCGCGTCGGCCGCATTGCACAGCGTGCCGCCCGAATCGACGATGTCGTCGATCAGGAGGCAGTCCTTGCCCTCGACCTGGCCGATGATGTTCATCACCTCGGATTCGCCCGGCCGGTCGCGGCGCTTGTCGACGATGGCGAGCATGGAATCGATGCGCTTGGCGAGCGCGCGGGCGCGCACCACGCCGCCGACATCGGGCGAGACGACCATCGTGTTGGGCAGCGAATAGTTCGCCTTCACGTCGCGCGCGAGCACCGGAACGGCGAAGAGATTGTCGGTTGGGATGTCGAAGAAGCCCTGGATCTGGCCGGCGTGAAGGTCGAGCGTCAGGATGCGGTCGACGCCGGCGCGGGTGATCATGTTGGCGACGAGCTTGGCCGAGATCGGCGTGCGGCCCGAGGCGCGGCGGTCCTGCCGCGCATAGCCGAAATAGGGAATGACCGCCGTGATGCGCCGCGCCGAGGACCGGCGGAAAGCATCGATCATGATGAGCATTTCCATCAGATGGTCATTGGCGGGATAGGAGGTCGACTGAAGGATGAAGACATCCTCGCCGCGCACGTTCTCCTGGATCTCGACGAAGATTTCCTGATCGGCGAAACGGCGGACCGATGCCTTGCCAAGCGGAATGTTCAGGTATCGGGCGACGGCTTCGGCCAGCACCCGGTTCGAATTTCCCGCGAAAAGCTTCATGTAGTGAGGTCCCCGGCAAAGGATTTGACCGGCCTTTTACCGGCAAGCGCTGCGATTGCAACCCTTGCTCCCGATTCAAGCCCGATTCAAATTGGGCTGTCCCGTCCTTTGCGACCGATTCAACCGGCGCGGGCAAGAAGCCAGGATGCGTAGGCGTCGATCGTCTGGTCGGCGATGCGCTGCATCATGTCCGGCCCGACGCTGGTCCAGCCTTCGCCGGCCGTGCGCGGGCCGCGTTCCTGGCCCTGAATGCGGGTCAGGCGATTGCCCTGGCCGTCGATCACGTCCCAGACATAGATGACGGTCGTCTGCTGCCCCTCGGTGATGGCCGAGAAATAGCCCTTCATCGTCAGTCCGTCCGCGCTGGCGGCAGCGCCGAGCGGAATGCCCAGTTCCTGCGCCCGTGCGACGAGCCGTGCGTTGAGCGGCGCGATGGCGGTTTCGGGCGCACCGATCGCCGGCGGGATCGCAAGCTGCGGATTGGCCGCGGCGGCAAGCGAGGCCGTCTGCCGGCCGGCCGGGTTCGGCGAGGCGGCCGCGATCGCCTCCTCCTGCGTGCTGGTCAGCGCATTGGGCTGAAGCGCGTTCGAACCGGCGCAGCCGGCAAGAGCCAGCACCGTCAGCAGCGCGAATCCACGCGAAAGGGTCGTCGAGGCGGTCATGGTTTGAAACTATGCCGTCATTGCACGATCAAGTCGAGGCCATGCCGCGACAGGGCGCGGGGCGCGGCATCGGTCGTGAGGTAGGTGCGGCCGAGCGTCATCGCCGTCTCGGAGTCCGAATCCATGATGATCATGTGGGCAAAGAGCGTCATGTCGGGCGCGATCGGCTCGGGATTGCCCGAAAAGAACATCTGCTTGTCCATCCAGGACGGGGTGAAACGCGCGCCGACCGAATAGCCGCAGGCGTTGAGCCGATGGCGGGTCAGGCCGCGCGCCTCCATCACCCTGGCATGGGCGTCGAAGACGTCGCCGAAACTGTTGCCCGGCACCATCGCCTTTTCGACGGCGAGCAGCGCATCATGGGCGGCTTCGTAGAGTTCCTGGTGGCGCTTGGTCGCCTTGCCGATCAGGATCGTGCGCATCATCGGCGCGTGGTAATGCGCGAAGGCGCCCGACCATTCGAGCGTCAACTGGTCGGTCTTGGTCAGCTTGCGCCGGCCGGACTTGTAGCGGCACAAAAGCGCGTCCGCGCCCGAGCCGATGATGAACTCGTTGGCCGGATAGTCGCCGCCACCCTCGAAGATCGCGCCCTGCATGGCGGCCAGGATCGCGCCCTCGTCGCCGCCCTGCTTGATCAAAGGCAGCGCGGCGTCGAGCGCGTCGTCGGAGAGCGCGGCGGCGCGCTCGGCCTTCCTGATCTCGGCCGGGCTCTTGAAAAGGCGCAGGCGTGAGACGAGGTCGGAGGCGTCCTCGATCTTGCCGAATGTCTTCAACTGCTCGTCGAGCAGGCGCGCATTGTGGCCGGTCAGGCCGTGCGTGTCGTATTCGACGCCGATGCGGCAGCCGAGCAGGTCGAGGTCGTTCAAAAGGTTGCGCAGATCGGCGGCCGGGTCGGCCTTGTCGCGGTCGGTCCACAGGACCACGTTCTCGATCGTCGAGGTGTGCTTGGCCTGGCGCATGTCGGCCGAGCGGGTCAGAAGAACCATCGAACCGTCGGATTTCACGACCAGCGACTGGAAGAAGCAGAAGCCGAACGTGTCGTAGCCGGTCAGCCAGTACATGCTCTCCTGCGCGAAAAGCAGGATCGCGTCGAGCTTGCGATCGGCCATCTCGATGAGCAGCCGGTCGCGGCGGGAATCGAATTCGGTTCTGTCGAAATGCAGCGCCATCAATCAGGTCTCCAGGACGATTGCGGAGAGCTGGCGGCCGTAATCGGGCTCCTGCCTGTGCGTCGTCCGCCTGTAGGAAAAGAAGTCGTGGTCTTCCGCATAGGTGCAGCGCGCGACCTGGTCAACCGTCACGCCGGCCCGCTTCAGCCGGTCGAGCGTGTAGCGGTTCAGGTCGAACATCGCATGGCCGGGCCTCGCCGAAGGCGTGAGACAGGCTTCGATCGCGCGATCCGCCGCGATCAGATCGGCGACGCGTTCCGGTCCGACTTCGTAATTCGCCGCGCTGATTGCCGGGCCGAGCACGGCGCGGATGTTCGCGCGGTCCGCGCCGAGGTTTTCCATCGCCGCCAGCGTGTTCTCGACGATCCCGTAAACCGCGCCCTTCCAGCCGGCATGGGCGGCGCCGACGACGCGGGCATCGGCATCGGCGAAGAGGATCGGCCCGCAATCGGCGGTCAATATGCCGAGCGCGATGCCCGGCGTCGCGGTCACCAATGCGTCCGCCTCGGGGCGCTGGTCATAGGAGATCGGCGCGGTCACGATCTCGACGTGGGGCGAATGAACCTGATGGACGGTGGCCAGATGCGTCTCGGGCACGCCGAGCCACCTGGCCGCGCGGCGGCGGTTCTCGATCACTGCCTCGCGCGAATCGCCAGAGCCGAGGCCGACATTCAGCCCGCGATAGATGCCGTCCGAGACGCCGCCGGCCCGCGTGAAGAAACCGTGGCGTATGCCCTTATGCGCAAGGGCATCGAGAAGATCGGACCGCACCGGGTCCGGTCGCGTCGCATCGAGCATGGAGTGCCTTTTCGTCTGCCGCGGTGCATGGCCGGGTCGGGCCGGGCGCGATGGTGGTGGAGGGGAGGGGTGGTGTCAATTGGAGTCAGCGCGGCGGTAGACCAGCCAAGTCCTGTCCCACCATCAAAACCTTGAACAACTCCCCCATCTGGTCGGGCGCTGCCAGCCGCTCGACCTCGCCTTGCAAGCGCTCCCGCAATCTCGCATCGCCGCCCGCGCCAAGCTGTCCGGCGCGTTCGAGCAGTCCCATTCCAAGGAGGAATTCGCCTTGCGTCATCGTCCGCGCCTCAAGACCAACGGACGACGCGACGCCTGCGAGGCTCGCAAAATCCACATGGCTGGTCAGGTCCGCTTCTCCGGGCGCAGCCAGCGCGTCGACATATCCATGGGCACGCATCGCCTGAAGCGTGTCGCCGGTGCCGGTCGTCAGATGTCCGTAATCGATGAACATCCCCGCGCCGCCGTGCCGCGCGATCCGTTCCGCAATCTGTTGCATGAGGGCGTTGCGGGCGGGGGCGATCTCGAAGATCGCTCCGGACGGTGCATCGGGCGGGGTCGCGTCGGTCGTGCCGGGGCCGGCGACGAAGGCCAATTCGCCATCGGCGTCGAGCCCGACGCAGCGCTCGCGCCAGTCATGCGGCGTCTTCACGAATTGCCGGATCGGGATCGCGTCGAAGAGTTCGTTGCCGACGATGAAGAGCGGCGCATCGGGCAGTTCGGCGACGTCGCGGTGCCACGCCGCGGTCGTCTCGCCCAGCGTTCGCTTCTGCACGTCGACGAGGCGCGGGCTGGTCTCGATCATCGCGACGCGCCGCGTCAAATCCGGCGCGATGCGCGACAATGTCCGCAGCATGTCCCGCATCAGCGTCCCGCGCCCCGGCCCGATCTCGGCGAGGATCGCGTCCTGCGGCTGGCCTGCCGCCTGCCAGGCCGAGGCGAGCCAGACGGCGGCGAGTTCACCGAACATCTGGCTGACTTCCGGCGCGGTGGTGAAATCACCCCTGGCGCCGAAAGGTTCGCGCGTCGTGTAGTAGCCGTCCGCGGGGTCGAACAGGCACAGCGCCATATATTGCGAGACGGGAATCGGCCCCGCCTCGGCGATGAGTTCCGTGATGCGCCGCTTCAGGCTCACGCCGCCCGACGCGCCCGAACCATCGCCCAGAGGCCGAGCAGCACCAGCGGCACCGAGAGGATCATGCCCATGGTCAGCCAGTTGCCGGCCAGATAGCCGATATGCGCGTCCGGTTCGCGAAAGAACTCGACCACGATGCGCGAGGCCCCGTAGCCGGCGATGAAGACACCCGCGAGAAAGCCCGGCTGCTTCAGCTTCAGCCCCTTGTGGGTCAGCACGAACAGGACGAGGAAGAGCACAAGGCCTTCGAGGATCGCCTCATAAAGCTGGCTCGGATGGCGCGCGAAGGGGCCGCCATTGGGGAAGACGACCGCCCAGGGCACGTCGGTCGGCCGACCCCAGAGTTCGGAATTGATGAAATTCGTCACCCGCACCAGCCCGAGCCCGACGGGCGCGCCGACCGCGATGGTGTCGAACAGGCTCCAGGGCGAAAAGCCGCGCCGGCGGGCGAACAGGATCATTGCGATGGTGACGCCGGCAAGCCCGCCATGGAAGGACATGCCGCCGCGCCAGATCGCCAGCGCGTCGAGCGGGTTTTGCGCATAGCGCGCGAAATCGTAGAACAGCATGTAGCCGATGCGCCCGCCCAGAACGACGCCGACCGCCGCCCAGACGAGGAAGTCGTCGATGTCGGCCGGCTTGATCGGCGCGGTGTCGTTCGGCCACAGATGCGGCGTGGCGATCAGCTTCTTCGCATACCACCAGGCGAACAATATGCCGACGACATAGCCGAGCCCGTACCAGTGGATCGCGAGCGGACCGAGTTGCAGGGCGACCGGATCGATGTTCGGGAAGGCGAGAGCCGTCAGGGGAAGGGCGAGATAGTCGGGCAAGGAAGGCTCCGAAGGCGAATGGCGCGGGCCTCATATGGCGCGGGCGGCTTTGCCGGGTCAAGCAGCCCGCTTTTTCTTGCAATCGGGAGGGGCCGCGACTACCTCAACAGAAACGGTGTTCCTGACGCGAGGTGTGAAGATGTCGACCGGCCCCAACCGCATTCTGGACGAGTTCGCCAGGCTGATGACGGATGCCGCCGGTGCCGCCCAGGGCGTGCGCCGCGAGTTCGAGACGGCCTTTCGCGGCCAGGCCGAGCGCATCCTGAATTCGATGGACCTCGTCCAGCGCGAGGAGTTCGAAGCGGTGCGCGAGATGGCGCTCAAGGCACGCGCGGAAAACGAGAAGCTGGCCGCGCGGATCGAGGCGCTGGAGGCCAAACTTGCCGGGAAATCGACCGAACCGACCGCCTGAATGGCCCGCTTCGCCGCCAGTGCAAGTTTTGCGCAAGTTTCGGGCTGCCGGTTCTCCACAGGGGCTCGGCGCGAAAAGACCTTTTCGCTGAATCGCTTAAGCCTTCCTTCATCTTTGCCGCCGGCCAACTATCCACATGTTGCTCCGGCCCGCTCCGAAAAAGGGGCTGTTCACGGGACTCGGCATCAATAGACTGAATTTACAGCATGATTCGAAGCGCATCGGAGCGCTCGGGTCTTGCGCGAGAAGGCGAAGCGGCTGTGTCGATACCGCTGTGGCCGGGAGTTTCAGTCCGTGTGGGGCAGGTCCTGATTGGCGCGCGTGCCGCGCCGGGAACGAACGGGAAAGCAAAGATTTTGATGAGCCTTGTTGAACTCGATATCGCCCGCGATCTCCACCCGGTGGATGTGATCGAGCATGTCGCCAACACCAACGAATGGTCGTTCGAGCGCACAGGCAGCGACGAGATCGCGATCTCGGTGGCCGGAAGCTGGACCGACTATCACGTCTCCTTCTCCTGGATGGAGGATTTCGAGGCGTTGCACCTGGCCTGCGCCTTCGACATCAAGGTGCCGGAAAACCGCGCGCTCGAAGTCATGCGCCTGCTCTCGCTGATCAACGAGCAGATGCTGTTCGGCCATTTCGACCTGTGGGAGCAGGAAGGCGCGATCATGTTCCGCCAGTCGCTGCTCCTGTCGGGTGGCGCCGAGCCGACCAGCCAGCAGGTCGAAGTGCTGCTGCACTCCGCGCTCGAAGCGTGCGAATGCTATTTCCCCGCCTTCCAGTTCGTCGTCTGGTCCGGCTCGAACGCCAGGGATGCGCTGGCGAACGTGCTCTTCGAGACCCGCGGCAATGCGTAAATTCGGGTGAGGGTGGCCTGCAAACGGCCGCTTTCTGCGCTTCCGGTGCTCACGTACCAATGTACGCTCCGCTCCGGTTCTCGAAGTCGACCGTTTTCGACTCACCCTGACCCGAATTGGCCAATCACCAACGGTAGCGATCCATGTCCGCAAGCGATCTGAAACCCGAGATCAGCTTCGCCGATTTCGACAAGGTCGACATCCGCGCCGGCACGATCGTCGAGGCGGAGCCCTATCCCGAGGCGCGCAAGCCGTCGATCAAGCTGAGGATTGATTTCGGCTTGCCCCTCGGCATCAAGAAATCCTCCGCGCAGATCACGAAGCACTACGAGCCGGCCGAACTCGTCGGGAAACAGGTGATGGCCGTGGTGAATTTCCCGCCGCGCCAGATCGGCAAGTTCATGTCCGAAGTCCTGACGCTCGGCTTTCCCGACGAAGAGGGCGAAGTCGTGCTAGGCGCAATCGACAAGCGCGTGCCGGATGGCGGACGGTTGTTCTAACGTTCGTCCTTGCTCCGAGAGCGCGTTTCGTGCCAGTCGCGGTCGATCCTGCCTTCCTCGGCCTTGTGAAAATATTGCGAGCAGACCAGCCAGCCCTTGAGCGGGCGCAGGAGTGCCGCGCAGCAGGCGACGATCAGCGGCAGGGTGGTGACGACATGCACCCAGAGCGGCGGTTCGAAATTGACCTGTATCCACACCGCGAAAGCGAGTGCGGGCACGCAGGCGAGTGACATGGCGAAGAAGGCGGGGCCGTCGGCCGGATCGGCGAAGGAATAGTCGAGGCCGCACACCTCGCAGCGTGGGGCAAGCGACAGGAAACCGTCGAACAGGTGCCCCTTCTGGCACTGCGGGCAGCGGCCCAGAATGCCGGTCTTCATCGGGTTGTCGGTGGGGTTGAAGGTGGTTTCGGTCATCGTCTTGCACTTTGCTGGCCATGAGACGGCTCGCCGATCCGTGGCAGACATCGTTCGCCGCAACAATGCGGCAAGTCACCCTGCGGCATTCTAGCATTTTTGATGCGTCAGCAGTGCCCGATCTCCATCGGGATAGCCCGCACGCTCACGCGGGAACGCGGATCACCGCGCGCAGGCCCCCGAGCGGGCTGCCGTCGAGCTTGATGTCGCCGCCATGGGCGCGGGCGATGTCGCGGGCGATGGACAGGCCGAGCCCGGTGCCGCCCGCATCCTGATTGCGGGCCTCGTCGAGCCGCACGAAGGGCTTGAACACGTCCTCGCGTCGTTCCGCCGGAATTCCCGGTCCGTTGTCGTCCACCGTCACGGTCAGCGATCCGGACGAATGAACGGCCGTGACCTCGACCTTCTTGGCATAGCGGAAGGCGTTGCCGACGATGTTCGACAAGAGCCGCGAGAAGGCGATCGGCCGCACCGTGATCTCGGGCCGGCCGGAAAGCCTGGTCGTCAGCTTGCGTTTTCTCAGCTTCGCCTCCACCTCCAGCTTGCCAAGGAATTCTTCGAGATCGAAGAAGCCGGTATCCTCCGAGGCGTCGCCCTTGGCGAAGGCGAGATAGCCTTCCAGCATCGACTGCATGTCGTCGATGTCCTGTTCCATCGGCTTCGTATCCATCTTGGTGCCGGCGAGTGCAAGTTGCAGCTTGAAGCGGGTCAGGATGGTGCGCAGATCGTGGCTGACGCCGGTCAGCATCGCGGTGCGCTGCTCGATCTGGCGCTCGATGCGCTCGCGCATCTGGATGAAGGCCTTGCCGGCGCGGCGCACCTCGTCCGCCCCGCGCGGCCTGAAATCGGACGGCATCGGGCGGCCTTTGCCAAAGCTTTCGGCAGCTTCCGCCAGTTGCAGGATCGGGCGGATCTGGTTGCGCAGGAAGGCGATGGCGATGGCCAGCAGCACCAGCGACGTGCCGCCCATCCACAACAGGAAGATATGCGTGTTCGACGCATAGGTCTGCGAACGGCGGGCGAAGACGCGCAGAACCTTGTCCTGAAGCTGGACGCGGATTTCGACGACGTTGGAATTGCCGACCGTGTCAAGCCAGAACGGCCGGTTGATCTGGCGATTGATCTCCTGGCTGAGGAAATGATCGAGAATCGAGAAGAAGGGCTTCGGCCCCGGCGCGGGCAGGGGATCGGGCGGCAGAAGATCGACCTTGAGCCCCAGCCGTTCCTGCGCGATGCGGATCGCATTGGCGTAGTTGTCGCCGGGCGGATAGGTCTCGACCATGTCGATGATGGCGGCGATGTCGCGCGTGACGCCGGCCGAAAGGCGCATCGTCACCGTCTGCCAGTGACGCTCCATGAACACGAAGGCGACGATGGACTGGAACAGGATC
Source organism: Mesorhizobium sp. YIM 152430 (assembly GCF_029210365.1). GTDB lineage: Bacteria > Pseudomonadota > Alphaproteobacteria > Rhizobiales > Rhizobiaceae > Aliihoeflea. Next base: position 259,705 of record NZ_JARGES010000015.1, on the reverse strand, counting down.
ATCGGCGCGATGACGATGATCAGCGAGCGCGCATAAAGGCGCTTGGGCATGTAGCGCGCCACGCGGCGCGCCGTGCGCTGCCAGAGCGCGAACATGCTTTCGCCGAAGCTGGGCGCCGTCTCGCGGCTCTCGCCTTCCCGTTCCGTGATGTCCGAACTCGCCATGCCTGTCCCGAACCCTGTCGAAGATGGAGTGTAAGGCACGGCGCGGCGAAGCTCAAAGAAAAGCCGCGCCGGGCTATTCCACGCTCAGCCTGTAGCCGATGCCGCGCACGGTCTGGAGCCAGATCGGATTGGACGGGTCCTTTTCGATCTTGCGGCGCAGGCGGTTGATCTGCACGTCGATGGTGCGTTCGCCGACCTCCGAGCCGTCGCCGACGAGCTCGTGGCGCGGGATCGTCTCGCCGGCGCGCTCGGCGAACATCGCCAGGATTTCCTGCTCGCGATCGGTCAGTCGCAGCATCTCGCCGCCGCGCTTCAACTCGCGCCGCGTGATCTGGAACGTGTAGGGGCCGAAGACGATCTGCTCGACCTTCGGCGTCGTCTGCGGGCCGCCGCGGCGCAGGATCGCGTTGACGCGCAGGATAAGCTCGCGCGGGTCGAAGGGTTTGGGAAGGTAATCGTCGGCGCCGGCTTCCAGCCCCTCGACCCGGCTGTCGGTTTCCGAAAGCGCGGTCAGCATCAGGATCGGGACGTCCTTTTCCGCGCGCAGCGACTTCGTCAGTTCGACGCCGCTCTCGCCCGGCATCATCACGTCGAGCACGATCAGGTCGAAGTCGAGCCCGGCCAGCTTGCGCCGCGCCTCGTCCGCATCGCCGGCGATCGTCACGCGAAAGCCGTTCTCGCCGAGATATTGCTGCAACAGGCTGCGGATGCGCGTATCGTCGTCGACGATGAGCAGATGCGGGGCATCGTCATCCAGAATGGAAGTGGTCTCGGTCATGAATGCTCCCTTCGATACCCCGCCCGGCCGTTCTCGTTCTATCGCGTGGCTTCCGGTTCGGCGATCGCTCTATCCTGCACGTTTCCGGCGCCGCCGGGAAGCTGTTCGATCTGGACGCGCAAATCGGGATCGACCATCGATCTGAGGAAAGTCTCGACCGTTTCGCGATCCTGCGTGTCCAGACGCGTCAGTGCATTGGCGATACGGCGGGACTGTGGCGCGGCGAGCGCGAGGGCGAGGTCGCGGCCCTTGTCCGTCGGATAGAGCTCGCGCTGGCGCCGGTCGCGCAGGCCCTGGATCTGGACGACGTAGCCGGTCTCGATGAGTTGCTTGAGCACCCGCGCGAGGCTCTGCTTTGTGATCTTCAGGACGTCAAGCAGCTCGGCGACGGTGAGACCGGGAATGCGGTTGACGAAGTGGACGACGCGGTGATGGGCGCGGCCGAAGCCATAGGCCGCCAGCAACTGGTCGGGATCGGAGGTGAAATCGCGATAGGCGAAGAAGAACAGCTCGATCATCGGAAAATCGATGCCGTCGTCGACCGTCAGCGGGGTGCGGATTGCCTTGGCCAGTTCGGCCGGTTTCTTCGCCATCATCGTATCGTCAGCCTAGCAGATTCGAAATTTATGTCAGCCTTGTTGACATAAATTGCACGGGCTTGTAATTTTTGCCAATCTTTTCGCCAATTGACGAACGAAAAGGCAAGTTGAAGCGGATTTTCCTGGAATTTCCTTCAATTTGCCATGCGTTCGGGGCAGTTGCGCGAGACGCAGCAAAGTCAGCGCTCAACGATCAGGGGCATCAGCCCGCGGGAGGTTTTCATGGCATCCGTTCCCTTCGACCAACTCGACGGCCATATCTGGATGAACGGCGAATTCGTCAGATGGGCGGACGCCAAGGTCCATGTCCTGACCCACGGTCTCCATTATGCCAGTTCGGTGTTCGAGGGCGAGCGGGCCTATGGCGGCGAAATCTTCAAGCTGACCGAGCACACCGAGCGCCTGCACGAATCCGCGCGTCTCCTCGGCTTCAAGATTCCCTATTCGGTCGGCGAGATCGACGAAGCCTGCCGCGAACTCCTGAAGAAGCAGGGCTTTCAGGACGCCTATGTCCGCCCGATCGCCTGGCGCGGCTCGGAGATGATGGGCGTTTCGGCGCAGAACAACCGGATCAACTGCGCCATCGCGATCTGGCAGTGGCCGAGCTATTTCGACCCCGAGCAGAAGCTGAAGGGCATCCGCCTCGATCTGGCCGAATACCGCCGCCCCGACCCGCGCACCGCGCCGTCGAAGTCGAAGGCCGCCGGCCTCTACATGATCTGCACGCTTTCCAAGCACGCGGCGGAAGCCAAGGGCTATGCCGATGCCCTGATGCTCGACTGGCGCGGCCGCGTCGCCGAGGCGACGGGCGCCAACGTCTTTTTCGTCCAGGACGGCAAGCTCCACACGCCGGACCCGGACTGCTTCCTCGACGGGATCACGCGCCGCACGGTCATCGACCTCGCCAGGCGGCGCGGCATCGAAGTCGTCCAGCGCGCGATCATGCCGGAGGAGATGGAAGGCTTTACGGAGTGCTTCCTGACCGGCACCGCCGCCGAAGTCACCCCGGTCTCCGAAGTCGGCCCCTACCGCTTCACGCCCGGCGAGATCTCGCGCAACCTGATGAACGATTATTCGGCCGAAGTGCAACCCAAGCACGCCATCGCGGCGGAGTAAGGCGGCAAGTCGAGCAAACGCCTTCACCCTTGCAATCCGTCCGCATTCTCCTCAGGTAGAACCCGACAGAGAGGAGATTTTCATGGGTGAACTGAGAGCCGGGATCGTTCCCGTCACGCCGTTCCAGCAGAATTGCACGATCCTGTTCGACGAGGCGACCAGGCGTGGCGTGGTCGTCGATCCGGGCGGCGACGTCGAGACGATCCGCCAGGTCATTTCGGAGAACGGGCTGACGATCGAGGGTATCTGGCTGACGCACGGCCATCTCGACCATGCCGGCGGGGCGATGGAACTGAAGGATGCGCTCGACGTCGACATCGTCGGCCCGCACGCGGCCGACGAGCCGCTGCTGTCACGCATCGCCGACCAGGCGCGGACTTACGGCATTTCCGGCCTCGCGAACTGCACGCCGGACCGTTACCTGACCGAAGGCGAGAAAGTCTCGTTCGGCGATCACGAATTTGAAGTTCTGCACTGCCCCGGCCACGCGCCCGGCCATGTCGTCTTCTACAATCGCGCCGCCAGCTTCGCCCATGTCGGCGACGTGCTCTTTTCCGGTTTCATCGGCCGCACCGACCTGCCGGGCGGCGACCACGCGACGCTGATCCGCTCGATCAAGGAAAAGCTGCTGCCGCTCGGCGACGAGATCGGCTTCATCTGCGGCCACGGGCCGGGGGGAAGGTTCGGGGAAGAGCGGCGGAACAACCCGTTTCTGGTTTGAGGTTCGGGGAGTCTTTCTGAAGGGAACCCCCACCCTCTATCCCTTTCCACAAGGGGAAGGGAGGGCGCCGGCGCTGCGCTCTATCCTTCAAACCGGGGAAGGGCGCGTCGACGGGATTGGCACGGCATTCACGGGCTCCCTCCCCCTTGTGGGGAGGGATAGAGGGTGGGGGTCAATTGGCAAAATTCTCGGTTCGGTCCACCGCCACCCAACAAAAAAGCCCACCAAACGGCGGGCTTTTTCGTCAGTTCGTGAAACGTCAGTTCGCTTCGCAGAAGCGCCGCACGCCGTCATAGCCGACATAGGTGCCGGTGTCCGGGTTGAACGAGCGGTAGCGGTCCGAGCACCAGCGATACCAGTCGCGGGTCCACGGCTCGAACGAGGAATAGCGCTCGACATAGACGGTGCGCGGCCGCTCGTAGACGCGGACGGGGCGCTCATAGACCGGGCGCGGGCGCACATAGCGCGGCTCGTCATAGCGGTAGATCACGTCGGCCTGGCGGTTGGCAGAGCCGGCGATCAGCGCGCCGGCGGCAAGGCCGAGCACGCCTGCGGCGACGACGTCGCCGGTATTGGCGCGGTAGCGGCGGTGGTCATGGGCGCTGGCGGGCGCAATGGCGGCCAGCGTGGTGGCTGCGATCAGGGCCGAAGCGGCAGCAGTCTTCACAATGCGGTTCATCGATCTTCACTCCTGGCCGGCCCAAACACATCCATCGCCGGCATTGCATGAAGATTTAAGTCTCATTCGATGAACGGATGCTGAACGCGCCGATCACGGATGGCAGCGAACGAAAAACCCCCGCGACGCCTGCGTTCGCGGGGATTTCAACGACCCTTCCGCCGGGATCAGCCGATGGTGAGATTGACCGCCTTCGGACCCTTGCCACGCTTGTCGGGCTCGGTATCGAAGCTCACCTTCTGGCCGTCCTCGAGACCCGGCAGGCCGGACGCTTGGACGGCCGAGATGTGGACGAACACGTCCTTTTGCCCGTCATCCGGCGTGATGAAGCCGAAGCCTTTGGCGTGATTGAAGAATTTGACTGTTCCACTCTGCGGCATGGGAAGGTTCCTCATCTCCCGTGGGATTGCGTCAGGGGTGTTCGGCCCCATGACATAAGGGTGCGCCGATGGCCGGCGCAGGATTGGGCAGTGCTCTTGTTGAGGGAGAAGGAAACAGGGCAGCGCGCGGGGTCGAAATCACCCTCTTTTGTCGCGGTCGAGCCGGATGGACGGTGCAAGCGATCATGGTCGTCTGGTCTGTCGATCCGGTCATTCTATTCCAGTCTCCGGGCCGGCAATTGCCCGAACGTCAGAACTGTCCCGCATTTTGACAGGCTGGGCAAGAAAAAGTTTCCTTCATGCGTGAAGGGACGCGCCGGGCAAAGAAAAAGCGCCGCGGAGGGCGGCGCTTCGGGATTCGTCATGCAGCGTGGCTGCGAAAGGATCAGGCTTCCTGAAGGTTGACGGCCTTCGGGCCCTTGCCCATGCGGTCCGGCTCGACGTCGAAGGTGACCTTCTGGCCGTCGACGAGGGTGCGCAGGCCGGACTTCTCGACGGCCGAGATGTGGACGAAAACGTCCTTTGCGCCATCGTCCGGCGTGATGAAGCCGAAGCCCTTGGTGGTGTTGAAGAACTTTACGGTGCCGCTCTGGCTGCTCATGTGGGACTCCTATTGCCCTGATTGTGGTGTGCGCCGCCGTTCGGTTGCGGTCGCGATCGTCGAGAGTTCACGAAATCGGGGAAAGGTCGTCCAAAACGTTCCAGTCTCCGGGCCGTCAAATACCCGAACGCCTATTGCATGACACGGAAATTGCATTCTGGCAAGGTCGGGACCTCCGCCGGTTCAACCGGCGGAGGTGGCGGGCGTCGTCACATAGCGCTCGCCCCTCAAGCCCTGCCAGGTGCTGAACATCATCACCACGAGCAGGAACGCGAAGGGAAGGCCGGTGGCGACGGCCGCCGATTGCAGCGAGGCCAATCCGCCGCCCAGAAGCAGGGCGATCGCGACCAGCCCCTCGAAGCTGGCCCAGAAGACGCGCTGGGTGACGGGCGCATCGAGCTTGCCGCCGGCCGTGATGGTGTCGATCACCAGCGAGCCGGAATCCGACGAAGTGACGAAGAAGACGATCACCAGCACGATGCCGATGAAGGAGATGATCTGCGTCAGCGGGAATGCGTTCGCCATGATGAAGAGCTTCAGTTCGTCCGATGCCTCCGACACCAGCGAATTGCCGAGATTGGCGACCTGATCGATCGCCGCGCCGCCGAAGGTCGACATCCAGACGATCGACAGCAAGGTCGGGACGACCAGAACGCAGGTGACGAATTCGCGAACGGTGCGCCCGCGCGAGACGCGCGCGATAAACATCCCGACGAAGGGCGACCAGGAAATCCACCAGGCCCAGTAGAACGTCGTCCAGCCATGCAGGAAGTTGACGTCCTCGCGGCCGAAGGGATTGGCCAGCGGCAGGAAATAGGTGACGTAGGCGATGGAGTTCTGCACGAAGCCGGTGGCGATGAGCAGTGTTGGTCCGGCCAGGAAGATGAATGCCAGCAGGAAGAGCGCCAGCACCATGTTGATTTCCGACAGGCGCTTCACGCCGGCGTCGAGACCGGCGACGACCGATACCAAAGCCACCGCCGTAATGAGCAGGATCAGTACCACCTTGGTGCCGTCGGTCGCGGGAATGCCGAACAGGAATTCGATGCCGCCCATCGCCTGTTCCGCGCCCAGGCCAAGCGAGGTAGCAAGGCCGAACAGGGTCGCGAACACCGCAAGGATGTCGATTACGTGGCCGGGCCATCCCCAGACGCGCTCGCCCAGAAGCGGGTAGAAGACCGAGCGCAGCGTCAGCGGCAGGCCGCGATTATAGGCGAAGAAGGCCAGCGACAGGCCGACCACCGCATAGATCGCCCAGGGGTGCAGGCCCCAATGATAGATCGTGGCCGCCATCGCCAGCGCCTGCGCGGCGGCCGGGTCGCCTTCCGCGCCGCCGAGCGGCGCCCAGTCGGTTCGCACGCCGCCTTCGCTGGCCACGCCGGCGAGCGAGGATTCATAGTGGCTCAGCGGTTCGGAGACGCCGAAATACATCAGGCCGATGCCCATGCCGGCTGCAAAGAGCATGGCGAACCAGCCGAGATAGCCATAGTCGGGCCTTGCATCCTCACCGCCAAGCCGGATCGAGCCGAGCGGCGTCACGATCAGGGCCAGGCTGAACAGCACGAAGAGATTGCCGGCGATCATCAGGAACCAGTCGAAATTGTCCGTCAGCCACGGCCGCAACCAGCCGAAGAACTCTTCCGTCACCGTCGGGAACAGAAGCGACAGCACCACGAAGACGATGATCACGCCTCCCGAGATCGCAAACACGGGATTGTGGATGTCGAGGCCGAAAATCTGAACATTGTCCTGCCCGACTTCATAGTCGATGTCGTCCACGGTGACCGTGCTTTTGGAGTCTTCGTTCATTCTTGATTCCTCGATATTTTCTTGCGGCCGCCATCGAAAGAGGCGGCCGGATTGCCCGCCGGCGCATCATGGGCGCCGAAAAAGAATGCGGGATCGCGAGCCACAAGGCTAACGCGATCCCGCCATATTTCAACCTCAATGCGCCCACTGCGTGGGCGTGCAACTCAGACCAGCGAAGCCGTGAAGCGCTGGATTCGGCTGCACGCCTCCTCCAGGAGGTCTTCGGAAGTGGCGTAGGAAATGCGGAAATTCGGGCCGAGGCCGAAGGCCGAGCCATGGACCACCGCGACGCCTTCCTGTTCGAGAAGCGCCGAGACGAAATCCTCGTCGGTCTCGATCACCTTGCCGCTCTGCGTCTTCTTGCCGATCGTGCCTTCGCAGGACGGGTAGACGTAGAAGGCACCTTCCGGCACCGGGCAGGAGATGCCCTTGGCCTGGTTCAGCATCGAGACGACGAGGTCGCGGCGGCCCTGGAAGATGTCCTTGTTCCTGGCCACGAAATCCTGCGGCCCGTTGAGCGCCTCGACCGCCGCCCATTGGGCGATGGTGCAGGCGCCCGAGGTCTGCTGGCCCTGGATCATGTCCATCGCCTTGATGAGCGGGAGGGGGCCGGCCGCATAGCCGATGCGCCAGCCGGTCATGGCATAGGCTTTCGAGACGCCGTTCATGGTCAGCGTGCGCTCGTAGAGCTTCGGCTCGACCTCGGCGATCGTCCTGAAGACGAAATCGCCATAGGTCAGGTGCTCGTACATGTCGTCGGTCAGCGTCCAGACATGCGGGTGCTTCAGGAGCACGTCGGCGAGCGCGCGCAGTTCGGCCTGCGTATACGCCGCGCCGGACGGGTTGGACGGCGAGTTCATCAGGAGCCACTTGGTCTTCGGCGTGATGACCTTTTCCAGCGCGTCGGCAGTCAGCTTGAAGCCGTTGTCGATCGAGGTTTCGGCGAAGACCGGCGTGCCGCCGCAGATCGCCACCATTTCCGGGTAGGAGACCCAGTAGGGGCGGGGGATGACGACCTCGTCGCCGGGGTTCAGCGTCGCCATGAAGGCGTTGAACAGGATCTGCTTGCCGCCGGTGCCGACGATGGTCTGCTCGGGCGCGTAGTCGAGATTGTTCTCGCGCTTGAACTTGGCGGCGATCGCCTTGCGCAGTTCGGGAATGCCGGAGACCGGCGGATACTTCGTCTCGCCGCGGCGGATCGCGTCGACGGCGGCGTCCTTGATGTTGTCCGGCGTGTCGAAATCGGGTTCGCCCGCGCCAAGGCCGATCACGTCTCGCCCCTGCGCTTTCAGTTCGCGCGCCTTTTGCGTCACCGCGATGGTGGCGGACGGCTTCACGCGGGAAAGGGCATCGGCAAGAAAGGCCATGTTCGTTCGTCTCCGGGTCGGGTCTCGGCCGCCACTTGCGGCCGCCGGCTTCATGAATGATTGTGCGCCGAATCGCAAGGCTCGAGGGTTGGGCCAATGGCCGGGTATTAACGCCTGCTTAGCCTTGTGGGCCTAGGCTTGGCATCCAGTTTGTCGTCCAGGGAGGGCCGTTCCGTTGGCCCGCAGTCTCGGCCTGCCGCACATCATGCGCGAAGCCGACGGCACCGCCGTCGGCCACTGGGGTCCCTATGTCCTGAAATCCGCCTTCCAGCCGATCTTCACCTTCGAGCCGGCCGGGCTGAAGCAGCGTGCCTATGAGGGCCTGATCCGGCCGTTTCGCGATGGCGAGGCGGCGTCGCCGGGCCAGTTCTTCGCCGCCATTCCGACCATCGACCGGCTGCGCGTCGAGGCGCTGGCGCGCGATCTCCACATCCTCAACGCGGGAACGGCATTCGGTCCCGAAGTCACGCTCTTCATCAATTTCGACCCGTCGCTCTTTTGCGAAAAGCCGGTGGTCGATACCGCCCTGCATGAGATGCGCATCGTGCTCGGCGAGGCCGGGATTCCTTTCGCCAACGTTGTTTGCGAAGTGACCGAGCAGCCGTCCGGCTCGGCCGCGGCGTTGCAGGATTTCGTCGCCGCGCTGCGCGGCCAGGGCTACCGCGTCGCCGTTGACGATTACGGCGCCGACAGTTCCGACATGGAGCGCGTCAAGCAGTTGCGGCCCGACATCGTCAAGTTCGACGCCAAATGGGTAGCTCGTCTGATGGACTCCCAGCCGGGCGTCGCGCTGCTTAAGGTCATGGTCGGGGAATTTCGGCAGCGGGGCATCGTGACCGTCTTCGAAGGCATCGAAGAAAACTGGCAGCTCGACGTTGCGCATGAAGTCGGCGCGGCGATGGTGCAGGGTTTCGTCCTCGCGCGTCCCGAACTCGCGCCGACGCGCTTTCGTCCCGATCTTGCCGTGCCGCCGGAGCCGGCCGGATCGCAGGCTCCGGCGAATCCGCAAACATTCGCGGCTGCGGTCGAGGAACGTCCGCTCGCCCCGCGCCGGGCCCAGGCGCGCGTCTTCGGCCGGCGGGGTCTGACATGACGTCCGTCGAGACGCTGCAACGGGACGTCGCCTCGTCGATCCGGCATGACGAGATCGGGCTGGCGATCGGTCAGTTCGACGGCCATGTCCTGCGCTCGGCCTACCAGCCGGTCTATCGCCTGCAAAACGGGCGGCTGGCGGTCGTCGGCGCGCGGGCTTTGGTGCGGCCGAGCCGCGACGGGCGTCCGGCCCTGCCGTCGCGATTCTTCGAAAGGCTGCGCGGCGGCGACAGGCTGACATTCGAATGCCTGTGCCAGGCGCTGCACATCGCCAATCTTCCTTATGTCGATCTCGACACCGCAACCCTTGCGCTGCGGCTCGGCCCGATGCCGCGCACCATGCTCGACGCCGCGCTGGCGCTGCTGCGCCGGGCGACCGACGAACTTGAGGAGGAAGGCTACGACCCGCCGCGGATCTGGTGCGAACTTCCCGCGACCGGCATGGCGGCGGAGCAGGCCGGCGCGGCGCGCGCGCACGGTTTTCGCGTCGCGCTTTGCGATTTCGGGCCCGAGCCGGCCGGCATTTCGGCCGCGATGGTGGCGACGCCCGATTACGTCCGCCTCGACGGGGCGTGGTTCCGCACGGTCGCGCGCGCGCCGGAGGCGCGCATTCTGCTCGCACGGCTGACGACGCTGCTGCACGGCCAGGGCATCGAGGTCCTTGCGGACGGCATCGAGACGACGGCGCAATTCGAGGCGGCGCTCGATGTCGGCGCGGACATGTTCCAGGGCTTCCTGCTCGCGCCGCCCTTCCTCGCCGGTTCCGCCTTCACGCAGCGCCCCCTGCGCCTGCCGGAACTGCTGCGCCCGCACGCCAAGATCATTCCGCTGCGCCGGCCGGCCTGACCGTTCCCATCAATCGAAATCATCGATCCATCGCCCGCGCCCGCTCGCTTGCACTGGCAAGGCTTGGCAAACTCGCGGGCGATATCAGCGGAGACCGACATGCTGACCCTCTACGGAATGACCGACAGCGGCAATTGCTACAAGCCGCGTTTGCTTCTGGCCAAATTGGGCCGGCCTTTCCGCCATGTCGAGGTTTCGACCCTCGATGGCGGCACGCGCAGCGCGGACTATCTGGCGAAGAACCCGAACGGCAAGGTGCCGCTGCTCGAATTCGAGGACGGGCGCACGCTGGCGGAAAGCAATGCCATCCTGCTGCATCTCGCCGAGGGCACGCGGTTCCTGCCGGCCGATGCCTATCAGCGCGCGCTCGCCTATCAGTGGCTGTTCTTCGAACAATACAGCCACGAGCCGCAGATCGCCGTGCGCCGCTCGCTGGTCAAATATCCGCACCTTGCCGCATTCGCGACCGAGGAGCGGATGGCGGCGCTTCTGGACGGCGGAAACAGGGCGCTCGCCGTGATGGAACAACGGCTTGGCGCCGCGCCCTTCTTCGCCGGCGAAACGCTCTCGGTCGCCGATGTCGCGCTCTATGCCTACACCCACGACGCCGCAACCGCCGGTTTCGAATTGGCGCGATTTCCTTTCGTTTCGGCGTGGCTCTCGCGCGTCGCCTCTGACGAAAGTCATGTCGAAATCGGTTGGAAACCTGCCTGAAATCCAAGCAATCTGCGCAATTTCGTGCCTTTCCTGTTGACTCTTAGCCGATTTCGGGAAATTTCGTTTTCCAGTTTCACCGGATCGCAGCAAAACTGTTGTCCGGTTGTCACAAACCGCCGATAGTGCGGTTCGCGGAAGTAACCTTTCGCCAACAAATGGGAGCGAAACATGTCCATGAAAGCCTATGCGGCGGGTCTGGCCGCCACCTTCACCCTTTTGTCCGCGTCGACCGCGCTGGCCCAGACGCAGATCGACTGGTGGCACGCCATGTCCGGCGCCAACAACGACGTCGTCGAGCAACTCTCCGAGGAGTTCAACGAGAGCCAGGATGAGTATCGCGTCGTTCCGGTCTTCCGCGGAACCTATCCGGAAACGCTGAACGCCGGCATCGCCGCCTTCCGCGCCAACCAGGCACCGCACATCATCCAGGTCTTCGACGTCGGCACGGGCGTCATGATGGCCGCCGAAGGCGCGGTGAAGCCGGTCGCCGAAATCCTTTCGATGGGTGGAACCGAGTTCGACAAGTCGCAATACCTGGCCGGCATCGCCGCCTATTATTCGCGTCCCGACGGTACCATGCTGTCCTTCCCCTACAATTCCTCCTCGCCGATCCTTTACTACAACAAGGACATTTTCGAGGAAGCGGGCCTCGATCCCGAAACCCCGCCGGCGACCTGGCCGGAAGTCTTCGAGGCCGCCCGCACCATCAAGGAATCGGGCGCAGCACCCTGCGGCCTGACCTCGACCTGGCTGACCTGGATCGGCCTCGAGAACTTCGCCGCGTGGAACAACCTCCAATACGGCACCAACGAAAACGGCCTGGCCGGCACGGATGTCGAGCTGAAGATCAATGAAGGCCAGTTCGTCACCCACTTCCAGAATATCGCCGACCTCGCCGCCGACGACACGTTCCGTTATGGCGGGCGCACCTCGGAAGCCAAGCAGCTGTTCCTTTCGGGCGAATGCGCCATCATGACCGAATCCTCAGGCGGTCTCGGCGACGTTCTCAACTCGGGCATGAATTACGGCCTCGGCCAGCTTCCCTATTATCCGGAAGCCGAGGGCGCACCGCAGAACACCATTCCCGGCGGCGCGAGCCTCTGGGTGTTCGAAGGCAAGTCCGACGAGGAATATGCCGGCGTCGCCGCGTTCTTCGAATTCCTGTCGCAGACCGAAATCCAGGCTCGCCTGCACCAGGTCTCCGGCTATCTGCCGGTGACGATGGCCGCCTATGAGGCGACCAAGGAATCCGGCTTCTACGACGAGAATCCGGGCCGCGAAATCCCGATCACGCAGATGATGGGCAAGGAGCCGACCGAGAATTCGCGCGGCGTGCGCCTCGTCAACCTGCCGCAGGTCCGCGACATCCAGAACGAAGAGTTCGAGAAGATGCTGGCCGGCGAGCAGGATGCCCAGACGGCGCTGAACAACGCCGTCGAGCGCGCCAACGCCGCGATCCAGGAAGCCATCGGCAACTAGCCGAGGCTCTTGCGCCAGAAAATGCCGCCCGCGTGGCCAACACGCGGGCGGTCGTTTAAGACGGGGAACCGCCCCGCGTACTGACCGAGAGGAACGTCCTTGTCTCCGCGCGTCGTCTTCCCCAACAAGATCCTGCCCTATGCGCTGCTTGCTCCGCAGCTCGTCATCGTGGCCATCTTCTTTTATTGGCCCGCGAGCCAGGCGCTCTACCAGTCGGTGCTGCGCGAGGACCCGTTCGGCCTGCGCACGACCTTCGTGGGCCTGCGCAATTTCCAGCGCGTGCTGTCGGACCCGAATTATCTGAACGCGGTCGAGAACACCGCCATCTTTTCGGTGGCCGTCGCATTCCTCGCCATGTCGATCGCCCTGCTTCTGGCGGTGATGGCCGACAAGATCATCAAGGGGAAAGGCTTTTACCGCACCATGCTGATCTGGCCCTACGCCATCGCACCGGCGATCGCGGGCATGGTGTGGCTGTTCATGTTCAACCCCGCCATGGGCACCTTCGCCTACATGCTGCGCTCCTCGGGCTATGCCTGGGACCCGCTTCTCAAGGGCGACCAGGCGATGATCCTCGTCATCGCCGCCGCCGCGTGGAAGCAGATTTCCTACAATTTCCTGTTCTTCGTCGCGGGTCTCCAGGCGATCCCCAAGACGCTGATCGAGGCGGCCGCCATCGACGGCGCGGGCGAGACCAAGCGGTTCTGGACGATCGTCTTCCCGCTTCTGGCGCCGACCACGTTCTTCCTGCTCGTCATCAACACCACCTACGCCTTCTTCGACACGTTCGGCATCATCCATGCCGTGACCGGCGGCGGGCCGGGCAGGGCGACCGAGACGCTCGTCTACAAGGTCTATCACGACGGCTTCGTGAACCTCATTCTCGGCGACTCGGCCGCGCAGTCGGTCATCCTCATGGTCATCGTCATCGCGCTCACCGCCATCCAGTTCCGCTATGTGGAAAAGAAGGTTCACTATGGCTGAGACGACCATCAACGGCGCCAGCACCGCCGCCAAACTGGGCCGCAAGGAAGATGGCGCGATGCTCGGCGTCTCGAAGACGTCGCGCTACATCGCCCATGCGGTCCTGATCCTGGGCGTGCTGATCGTCGCCTTCCCGATCTATTACACCTTCGTCGCCTCGACCCATTCGTTGCAGACGATCCTGCGTCCGCCGCTGCCGCTTCTGCCGGGCGACCGGTTCTTCGAGAACTATTATCAGGCGCTCTTCGGCGGCGTGCGCCAGACCGGCGGCGTCGGTGCTGATCTTCTGCTTTTCAACACCACCGTCATGGCGCTGGGCATCGCGGTGGGAAAGATCGCCATATCGCTGCTCTCGGCCTATGCGATCGTCTTCTTCCGGTTTCCCGGCCGGATGCTCTTCTTCTGGCTGATCTTCATCACCCTGATGCTGCCGGTCGAGGTGCGCATCCTGCCGACCTACAAGGTCATGGTCGATCTCGGCCTGATCAACACCTATGCCGGCCTCATCATCCCGCTGATCGCGTCGGCGACGGCGACCCTGCTCTTCCGCACGTTCTTCCTGACCATTCCGGGCGAACTGGTCGAGGCGGCGCGGGTCGACGGAGCAGGGCCCTGGCGCTTCTTCAAGGACATCCTTCTCCCATTGTCCAAGACCAACCTCGCCGCGCTTTTCGTCATCATGTTCATCTACGGGTGGACGCAATATCTTTGGCCGCTCCTGATCACCACGTCCAACGACATGAACACCATCGTGATCGCACTGCGCCGGATGATCTCCTTCGCCGACGCCGAAACGCAGTGGCACATCGTCATGGTCACGGCGATCCTGGCCATGCTGCCGCCCGTTGCCGTCGTGGTCTTCATGCAGCGATGGTTCGTCAAGGGCCTCGTCGAAACCGAAAAATAAGAAGGCCGCATCAATGGCAAATGTCGAACTGAAGAACGTGCGCAAGGTCTATGGTGGCAAGGTCGAGGCCGTGAAGGGTGTCTCCATCTCCATCCCCGACGGCCAGATGTGCGTACTGGTCGGCCCCTCGGGCTGCGGCAAGTCCACGCTGCTGCGCATGATCGCGGGGCTGGAGACGATCACCGATGGCACGGTTTCGATCGGCGACAAGGTGGTCAACGATCTCGGGCCGGTCGAGCGCGACATCGCCATGGTGTTCCAGAACTACGCCCTCTATCCGCACATGTCGGTCTACGACAACATGGCCTACGGCCTGCGCAACCGCGGCATGGCCAAGGACGAGATCGACCGGCGCGTGCGCGAGGCCGCCGACACGCTCGGCCTTGCCGAATTCCTGCAACGCCGTCCGCGCGAGCTTTCCGGCGGCCAGCGCCAGCGCGTCGCCATGGGCCGCGCCATCGTGCGCAGCCCCAAGGCGTTCCTGTTCGACGAGCCGCTGTCCAATCTCGACGCCAAGCTGCGCGGGCAGATGCGCGTGGAGATCAAGAGCCTTCAGCGTCGCCTCGGCGTCACCTCGGTCTATGTCACCCACGACCAGGTCGAGGCGATGACGCTCGCAGATACGCTCGTCGTCATGAATGGCGGCCTGGCCGAGCAGATCGACACGCCGATGGCGATCTACGAGAAGCCGGCCTCGACCTTCGTCGCCGGCTTCATCGGGTCGCCGGCGATGAATTTGATGACGGCGCGCGTGGCCGAGGACGGGCAGGGGCTGACGCTGGCCGGCGGCGGTTCGGTCAAGCCGCGCGACACGGTGTTGCCCGAGGTCGGCCGCGAAATCCTGCTCGGCGTGCGGCCGGAACATATGACGGTCACGTCGAACCGCAGTACGGCCGATCTGACACTGAAGGTCACCGCCGTAGAAATCCTCGGTGCCGACACGCTGGCGCACGGCCAGCCCGCCGATGCAACCCAGTCGGGCGGCGAACTCATCGCGCGACTGCCGGGCGGCACGCGGGTCGAAGCCGGCGACGTGTTGCCGATGGCGATCAATCCGGGCATGGCGCATCTGTTCGACGCCAGGACAGGCAGGCGCATCTGATTTTCGTGAGGGCGAGGCTCGCGTGGCCGCGCCTTTTTTCAGGCGACGTTGCGCAGCCTGGAGGTCGCCGGTTTCGGCTTGTCGGCCGTTGCGGGCCTGCCGGCAATCTCGGCCAGGATCGCGTTCACCTCGTCCATGTCGACATAATAGTAGCGGGCAAGCTGGACCGGCACGTCGTCATGCTTGACGCCGCGGCTCGTCATGAAACGGATGGCGAATTCGATCTCGTCACGCTCGACGAGACGGCGCTTGGCGCAATCGTCGACGGTCCTGGCCATTCGAATTCCCCCGCACTGCCTGGAACATCGGGCCGGAAAGATGTTGCGGTCTTCCCTTGTGGCCGATGTTCGGTGAAACAACTGCGCCGGTCGTCAGCGCGCATGTAGGTCATGACGCGAATCGTTGGCCCGCAGTATGGCGCGTGGGGTCGCAGGCGCAATAAAACCGTGGATAAGTAAGAAAGTTGTGAAGATGACATCATAGTTTCTTGCAACCCGCGAGCGATCCGGTGCAGGCGCGCGCAATCGGCGCTTTGCAGCGCTCCCGTTTCGCGATTGCCGAACGCCGTCCGCTCGCGTAAGGAATGTCCGGGCGGGACGACAATTCGAACGAACTCGAAAGAGACGATCTTGGCTTTTGAGAAGACGGTTGCGGCAGGTTGGATCGCCGCTTCATTGTTGTCATTGACGGTTCTGTCCGGTTGCACCTCCACCGGCGACCTGGCCACCAATCTTCAGGCTGCGGCCGAAGCCGAGGTCGCGCTTCCCGAAACGGTCGAAATTCGCCCCTCGGCCAAGTTCACCGAGGCGGACGTCGCCGTCGACCCCGCATCCGGCGAGCCGGCCGTCGTCGCCTCCGCTTTTGCCGGCGCCACGCCGTCCTCGGCATTGCAGGCCGCGATCGTGCCGTCTGGCATCAAGTCGGTCGCGCCGCGCAGCCCCGAGCTCGACCAGCTCATCGCCAAATATGCCGCCCATTACGAACTGCCGGTCGAACTGGTGCGCCGCGTCGTCAAGCGCGAGAGCAATTTCAATCCCGGCGCTCGCAACCGCATCTACTGGGGCCTGATGCAGATCCGGCACGACACCGCCCGCACCATGGGCTATCGCGGCTCGGCGGAAGGGCTGCTCGATGCCGAAACCAATCTGAAATACGCCGTCAAATATCTGCGCGGCGCCTACCTCACCGCCGACGGCAACCAGGACCGCGCCGTGCGGTTTTATGCGCGCGGCTATTACTACGACGCCAAGCGCAAGGGCATCCTGCGCGAGACGGGGCTGCGGTCGTAGGCCGCTCACATTGCCGTGACGCCCATGGTTTCGCCGCGCGCTCCGCCTAACTCGCTTCGATGAACAGACGCGCCCTTCTCGCCTTCGCCCTCGTCTCCACCCTCGCCATCCCTGCCGCCGCGCAGGAAAACCCCGCGACCTTCGATACCCTTCTCGACGAAGCCGAATCCCTCGCGCCGCTCGAAACGGTGATCGTCTCCCGCTATGGCGAGATCGTCGCCGAGCGCGGCTATCGCGGCAATTCCGTCACGGATCCCACCAACATCAAGTCGGCGTCGAAATCGATCGTCTCGGCGCTCGTCGGCATCGCCATCGACAAGGGCGTGCTGGAAGGTCCCGACCAGAAGATCGCGCCGCTGCTGGCGGACGATCTTCCCGACGATGCCGATCCGCGTGTCCACGACATCACCATCGGCCATCTTCTCTCGATGCAGGCAGGGCTCGGGCGCACTTCCGGGGGAAATTACGGGCGCTGGGTGTCGAGCCGCAACTGGGTGCGCGCCGCGCTCGCCATGCCGTTCGACGACGAGCCGGGCGGGCGGATGCTCTATTCGACCGGCTCGACGCATCTGCTCTCCGCCATCCTGACCAGGCAGACCGGCCGCTCGACGCTGGAACTCGCCCGGGACTGGCTCGGCCCGCTCGACGGTTTTAGCATCGGCTCGTGGGAGCGCGATCCGCAGGGCATTTATCTCGGCGGCAACCAGATGGCGATGACGCCGCGTTCGCTCGCCGCCTTCGGCGAACTCTACCGCAATGGCGGCGAGACGCCGGACGGCGAACGGCTCGTCTCGGCCGAATGGATCGAGACCTCCTGGCGGCCGCGCACCAATTCGCGCTTCAACGGCGACGGCTACGGCTATGGCTGGTTCCTGCGCGAGATCGCCGGCGCAAAGGTCGTCTATGGCTGGGGCTATGGCGGGCAGATGCTCTATGTCGTGCCCGAACTCGACCTGACCGTCGTGATGACCTCGGACGAGGCCAGTCCCTCGGCGCGCAGCGGTCATCGCAACGATCTGCACGGCCTGCTCGGCGAGATCATCGAGGCCGCGCGCCGGGCCGAGAGCTGACGTTCGGACGATTTGCGGGGACGCGACGAAGGGCGTGCTTGCGCCGCCTGCCGCGAGCGACTAGGCAGGGCGGGGGAGTTGAAACCGCGCCGCGCCGCTTCGGCCGCGATCGGGGTCCATCCCCTTCCGAACAATTCGCGCGTCACATGTTCCGGCAGGTCGACGTTCCTCTTGCAGCCTGGAAACCGATGACCCATTCCGCGACCCCAGACGCCGTGCAGGCGGCTCGCGCTTGGACCAAAATTCTCGCCCGTTATCGCGAGCCGAGCACGGCGCGCAGCGTCTTCGAACTCGTCGTGACAATCGTTCCGTTCGTCGTCCTGTGGACCGTCACCGCGCTCGCCGTCGTCAACGGCCATTACTGGGCGCTGGTGCTGACGATTCCCGCTGCCGGCTTCCTCGTCCGCCTCTTCATGCTGCAACATGATTGCGGCCATGGATCGCTGTTCGCGCGCCGCGATCTCAATGACTGGACCGGTCGGGTCATCGGCGTCCTCACCTTCACGCCGTATGACTACTGGCGGCGCACGCACGCCGTCCACCATGCCACGACCGGCAATCTCGGCCAGCGCGGCATCGGCGACATCGACACGCTGACGGTCGCCGAATATCGCGCGCTGTCGCGTTGGGGGCGGACGAAATACTGGCTCTACCGCCACCCGCTCGTCATGTTCGGCATCGGCCCGGCATGGCTGTTCATTTGCCAGTACCGCCTGCCGTTTGGCATGATGCGCGCCGGCATGACGCCCTGGACCTCGACTCTCGCCACCAATCTGGGCATCGCCGCTCCCGCCGCGCTCCTGATCTGGCTGATGGGCATCGGCCCGTTCTTGATGGTGCAGCTTCCGATCACGCTGATGGCCGCGACGGCGGGCGTCTGGCTGTTCTACGTCCAGCACCAGTTCGAAGAAACGCACTGGAGCGAGCAGCAGGACTGGAATTTCCAGGAGGCCGCGCTGCACGGTTCCTCGCATTACGACCTGCCGGCCGTTCTGCGCTGGTTCACCGGCAATATCGGCATCCACCACGTCCACCATCTGTCGTCGAAAGTCCCATTCTACCGACTTCCCGAAGTCCTCGAGCACCACCCCGAACTGCGCGACATGGGCCGCATCACCTTCATGGAAAGCCTGCGCTGCGTGAAACTGGTGCTGTGGGACGAGCAGCAGCGGCGGCTGGTGTCGTTCCGCGACGTGCGGATGGCGATGGCGTGATACGGTCCGCGCCGCGGCGCGGACATTTTTGCTAAGCGGACCCCCACCCTTTATCCCTCCCCACAAGGGGGAGGGAGGCCGTCAGCATCCCGCTCTTGTGTCGGGCTTGGCATCACGAACGAAAGAACGAGCGCGGCGCGCATGTCCCCCTCCTCCTTGTGGGGAGGGGTAAGGGGCGGGGGTCTCCTTCGAGGGAATCCCTAAGAGACCCTCTTCAATTCCGAATGGCTCTTCAGCGCCCGCCCGCCATCTTCCTGCTCCACCAGATAGGCGGGCTCTTCCTCCGTCGCCTTGCGCTTGATCTTTTCGCCCTTGATCGTGCGCTCCACTTCCTCGGTGAAGCTCTCGGCCACCTTGCCCGTCGCCTTGCCGCTGCCCCACTTCCACTCGACCCTCGTGCCTTTGCGGAATTTCGCCATGTCGTCGCTCCTTCGCTCGCGGGGAAATGACCGGTCCGGCATCGCGGTTCCAAATGCGCAGGCGGCGTCGATCGTGTATGATCAGTCATTCGAGAGCTGGGGTCGGTACGGCCGGTCCAGCCTGGACATGACTCGGCCGCCGGCTTCATCTCCCGCACCAGCAAGCGGAGGAACGAAGCATGGCAAACTTTCATGTCGTTGCGGGCGCGCAGGGCGGCATCGTGCGGCCGCGCATCCGGCGGATTGATATCGGCGAGGTCTTCGGCTGTCTTGGCGCCGGCATCGCGGACTTCCGCGACCGGCCGTCGCATTATGTCTTCCTCTTGATGATCTATCCGATCATCGGCATCGTGCTTCTGACCTGGGCGGCGGGCGCCGATGCATTGCCGCTGGTCTACCCCCTCATTTCCGGCTTCGCGCTTCTCGGCCCCTTCGCCGCGCTCGGCATCTACGAGATCAGCCGGCGCAAGGAGCAGGGGCTGGACACGCACTGGAGGGACGTGCTCGCCCTGCGCCATTCGCCGGCCCTTCCGTCGATCGCCGGGGTCGGGGTCTTCCTGTTCGCGGTGTTCCTCGCCTGGCTGCTGGTGGCGCGTCAGCTCTATATCGGGCTGATCGGCACCGCGGCTCCGTCCTCGCTCGCGGCATTCTGGCAGGAAATCGTCGGCACCGAAGCGGGTTGGACCCTGATCGTCGCCGGCAACCTCATCGGTCTCGCTTTCGCGCTGGTCGTGCTGGCGACGACGGTCGTCGCCTTCCCGATGTTGCTGGACCGCGATGTCGGCGCCTATTCGGCGATGGAAACTTCGGTCCGCGCCTTCCTGAAGAACCCGCTGCCGATCCTCGTCTGGGGCATGATCGTCGCCGCGGGACTCGCGCTGGGCATGGCGACCTTGCTCGTCGGACTGATCGTCATACTCCCGATCCTCGGCCACGCGACCTGGCATCTCTATCGCAGCGTCGTCGGCATGGGCTGAGGGCAGGGCTCCTGACAGCCTCCTGTCAGGACGATGCGCCAGAGCCGGCGCCACCCTTTTCTTCGACCCGGACTCTCTCCATATTCCGGCCATGGCCAAATCTCCCAAGACCGCGCGGCGCAGCCCGATTACCGATTTCATGGACGCGTCGGAGCCGCTGCATGGCTTCGGCGAAGCGCCGCAGGCCGAATTCGAGGGCGCGCCGCTGACCGGCGGCGTCGCTGACTGGGCGAAGCAGATTTCGGAAGAGGCGGAGAAGACTGCGCCGCCGAGGAAAACGGCCGATGCGGCGAAGCCGGCGAAGTCACCCAGGAAAATCCCCGAGCGTTCGTCCGCCCCCACCCGCTCGGGTCGCGGCACGTCGATGGGCGGGGCGGCCTCGCCCAGGGAGCGCGCGGCCGCCGGCCTCAATCCCGTCGCCGGCATGGATGTCAGCCTGGAAGACGCGGCATCCCTGTCCTCGTCCGGCGTGACCGCGACGGTCGCGGCGCTCTCCGCCCTGATCGAGAGCGGCAACCCGCTGCACAAGAACGGGGAATTGTGGGTGCCGCACCGGCCGGCGCGGCCCGACAAGTCCGAAGGCGGCATCTCCATTTCGATGGAGACCGATTTCAAGCCGTCGGGCGACCAGCCGACCGCGATCCGCGACCTCGTCTCCGGTGTGCGCGAGCATGACCGCACGCAGGTCCTGCTCGGCGTCACCGGCTCGGGCAAGACCTTCACCATGGCGAAGGTGATCGAGGAAACACAGCGCCCGGCATTGATCCTCGCACCGAACAAGACGCTGGCTGCGCAGCTTTACGGCGAGTTCAAGTCGTTTTTCCCGAACAATGCCGTCGAGTATTTCGTCTCCTATTACGACTACTACCAGCCCGAAGCCTACGTGCCGCGCACCGACACCTTCATCGAGAAGGAATCGTCGATCAACGAGCAGATCGACCGGATGCGCCACTCGGCCACCCGCTCTTTGCTTGAACGCGACGACGTCATCATCGTCGCGTCGGTCTCGTGCATCTACGGTATCGGCTCGGTCGAGACCTATACGGCAATGACGTTCCAGATGCAGGTGGGCGACCGGCTCGACCAGCGCCAGCTTCTCGCCGACCTCGTCGCGCAGCAATACAAGCGGCAGGACATCAATTTCGTGCGCGGCTCGTTCCGCGTGCGCGGCGACACGATCGAAATCTTCCCGGCCCACCTGGAAGACCGCGCCTGGCGCATCTCCATGTTCGGCGACGAGATCGAGACCATCACCGAGTTCGACCCGTTGACCGGGCAGAAGACCGGCGATCTGAAATCGGTCAAGATCTACGCCAATTCGCACTACGTCACGCCGCGTCCGACGCTCAATCAGGCGGTCAAGTCGATCAAGGAGGAACTGAAGCACCGCCTGGTCGAACTGGAACAGGCAGGGCGCCTGCTCGAAGCGCAGCGGCTCGAACAGCGTACGCGCTTCGACCTCGAAATGCTGGAAGCTACCGGCTCCTGCGCCGGCATCGAGAACTATTCGCGCTATCTGACCGGCCGCGCGCCGGGCGAGCCGCCGCCGACCCTGTTCGAATACATTCCCGACAATGCGCTCGTCTTCATCGACGAGAGCCACGTCACCGTGCCGCAGATCGGAGCGATGTATCGCGGCGACTTCCGGCGAAAGGCGACCTTGGCCGAATACGGCTTCCGCCTGCCGTCCTGCATGGACAACCGGCCGCTGCGCTTCGAGGAATGGGATGCGATGCGTCCGCTGACCGTCGCGGTGTCGGCCACGCCCGGCGGCTGGGAGATGGACCAGTCCGGCGGCGTCTTCGCCGAGCAGGTCATCCGCCCGACCGGGCTGATCGACCCGCCCGTCGAGGTGCGCCCGGCCAAGAGCCAGGTCGACGACGTGCTCGGCGAAATCCGCGACACCACCGCCAAAGGCTATCGCACGCTCTGCACCGTGCTGACCAAGCGCATGGCTGAAGACCTGACCGAGTATCTGCACGAGCAGGGCATCCGCGTGCGCTACATGCACTCCGACATCGACACGCTGGAACGCATCGAAATCCTGCGCGATCTGCGCCTCGGCGCGTTCGACGTGCTGGTCGGCATCAACCTCCTGCGCGAGGGGCTCGACATTCCCGAATGCGGCTTCGTCGCCATTCTCGATGCCGACAAGGAAGGCTTCCTGCGCTCCGAGACCTCGCTGATCCAGACGATCGGCCGCGCGGCGCGCAATGTCGACGGCAAGGTCGTGCTCTATGCCGACCACGTCACCGGCTCGATGGAACGGGCGATGGCGGAGACCAACCGGCGCCGCGAAAAGCAGCTTGCCTACAACGAAGCAAACGGCATCACGCCGGAAAGCGTGAAGAAGAACATCGGCGACATCCTGTCCTCGGTCTATGAGCGCGACCACGTCCGCCCCGACATCTCGTCCGTCACCAGGGACGGGCAGATGGTCGGCGCCAACATGAAGGCGCATCTGGAACATCTGCAAAAGGAGATGCGCGATGCGGCTGCCGATCTCGACTTCGAGCGCGCGGCGCGCCTGCGCGACGAGATCAAGCGCCTGCGCGAGATGGAACTCGCCATCTCCGACGATCCGCTTGCGCGCGACGTCGAGATGGAAAGCCCGGTCTCGGGCCGCGAGAAGGGCAAGCACAACAAGGGCCGCGCCCGCCACCGCACGGTGGGCGAGGACGGCCAGAGCCTTTTCCGCAAGCCCGACCTCGACGAGATGGGCACCTCCGGCGACCACGCGACGCCCGCCGGCTCCACCCTGTTCCGCAAGAATTCGCTCGACGAGATGACCGTACGCCGCACGGAAAAACCCACCGACGGCCCGGTGCCGAAGCGCGAGCGCGCCGGCATCGGCTCTTATGAAGACCCCGCCGACCAGCGCAAGCAGAAGCGGAGACCGGGCAAGACCGGCCGGCCGGGGCGGTAGCCCCAGGCGTTCGCTTGCGCCCGGTCAGGCGAGGACCGACGCGAACAGTTCCGGGTCGACATTGCCGCCCGAGGCGACCACCACCACATCGCCGCCCGAAACCCTGTCGCCATGGAAGAGCGCCGCCGCCAGCGCCACCGCGCCGCCCGGTTCCACCACGATCTTCAGCCGCGTGAAGGCGAGCGCCATGGCGCGGCGCACGTCGGATTCGGCCACCGCGATGCCCGCGCCGCACAATTCCTTCATCACCGGAAAGGTCAGCCGGCCCGGCTGCGGCGTGACGATCGCGTCGCAGATCGAGCTTGCGCCCGGCTGGTTGGCCCGGATCTCGCCCGCCGCGAGCGAACGCGCCGCATCGTCGAACCCTTCCGGCTCGCAGGTGCGCACGGTGAAGCCCGGCGCCTCGGCGGCCAGCGCCAGCGCGATGCCCGAGGTCAGCCCGCCGCCGCCGCAGGGCACCAGAACCTCGCCGGGCGCAACGCCCAGTTCGGCCACTTGGGCGGCGATCTCCAGCCCCACCGTGCCCTGTCCGGCGATCACCTCCGGTTCGTCGAAGGGGCGGATCAGCGTCAGCCCCCGCTCGCCCGCCAGCCGCTCGCCGATCGCGTCGCGGTCCTCGCCCACGCGGTCGTAGAGCACCACCTCGGCGCCATAGGCGCGGGTGTTGTCGATCTTCATCTTCGGCGCGTCGGATGGCATGATGATCACGGCCGGCACGCCGTGCATCTTGGCCGCCAGCGCCACGCCTTGCGCGTGGTTGCCGGAGGAAAACGCGATCACGCCGCGCGCGCACACATCCGGCTCGAGCGCTGAAAGCGCCGACCAGCCGCCGCGAAACTTGAACGAGCCCGTATGCTGCAGGCATTCCGGCTTCACGAAGACGCGCCGCCCGGCGATCTCGTCGAGGAATTGCGAGTTCAAAAGCGGCGTCCGGCGGGCCTTGCCCTCCAGGCGCGAAGCTGCGGCGCGGATGCGGGAAATATCGGTCATGGCCGCCTTATGCCAAGCCGCGACGCGCGCCGCCAGTCCCCAGGCATCGAACCGAAAAGTGGGAACCGGTTTTCGGACCCATTCGATGCCTCACTTTAACCCCTTCCCCTGTAGGTCGGCACCCCCTGTTCGGGCACCCACACATCGGCCGGCGCCGCGCCGGTCTGGTAGAAGACGTCGATCGGAATGCCCCCGCGCGGATACCAGTAGCCGCCGATCCGCAGCCATTGCGGTTCCAGAAGCTCGACCAGCCGCTTGCCGATCGTCACCGTGCAGTCCTCGTGGAAGGCGCCGTGGTTGCGGAAGGAAAACAGGAACAGCTTCAGCGACTTGCTCTCCACCAGCCAGTCGCCGGGAATATAGTCGATCACCAGATGCGCGAAATCCGGTTGGCCGGTCATAGGACAGAGCGAGGTGAATTCGGGCGCGGTGAAGCGCACCGTATAGCGCGTGCCGGCTTGCGGGTTCGCCACGCGCTCCAGCACGGCATCCTCCGGCCGGGCCGGTATGGCGGCATCCGCGCCGAGCTGCGTCAGCTTCGAATAGATCGTGTCATGCGCCAAGCGCTTCGTCCTTGTTTTGACCGGGTAGGCTGCGACCGGAATTGCGAAAGGCGCGCGGATAGCAGGGAAGGGCGGCGAGGTAAAGGCGGGCGGCGGTGCCGGGACTACGGGCACTTCCCCCACCACCTCGTCATCCTCGGGCTTGACCCGAGGATCCATGCCTCGCCGCAACCTCCTGCGCTCGGGGCAAACGTGATCGCGCCACCTATCCACCGTCACCCCTGTGCCCGTCACAGGGGTCCATGCCTCGCCATCACCGCCGGCACTCCGGCGCAGGCCATTTCGTCACCCGCCCGCCCATCACAAACGCAGAGGCATGGATCCCCGGGTCTGCGCAGCCGCTCCGCGCCTGCTCCGCCCGAGGATGACGAAGGGGCGCGATGTTCCCTTCTCCCCTTGTGGGAGAAGGTGCCCCGAAGGGGCGGATGAGGGGTACAGCGCAAACGCCACTCGCCTCGCCGCTCCCCCTCCACCTCTTCGGGCTCGACCCGAAGATCCATGCCTCGCCGCTTCCGCTGTTGTCCGGCCGGGATTCGTTAATAGCTTTTAACTATCCTTGATCGTCTTATTCGGCCAGCGCGCCGCTGCTGCCGGTCCCACGAACTTTCCGGTTATTGCGCTGCGATGGGCGCCGTTGGTCGAACCGCCGCCCCGCGCCTCGCCAATCGTCGTGCTGGGATGCCGGACGGCTTGGGCTTTGGTGACAAACTGTCCGCTGCCTGCGCTTCGGTAGTTCTTACCGCTGCCTGAACTGCTCTTTGCCATGCGATGTTCCTTTCGCCATGATGCGAATCAGGGTTTGAACGATACAATCGTTCACGAAACGTTCCTTTTGGTCAAGGCGAGAGTGAAATGACGAACAAGCTTTACTACGGGGATAATCTGGGCGTGCTGCGCGAGCATATTGCCGATGAGAGCGTTGATCTCATTTACTTGGATCCTCCCTTTAATTCGAATGCCAGTTACAACGTACTGTTCAAAGCACCGAACGGCGTTCAAAGCCAAGCGCAGATCGAAGCGTTCGACGATACGTGGCATTGGTCGGAGGCGGCGGAAGACTCCTATTGGCAGGTGCTCAAGGGGACAAATACCGACGCCGCGAGGATGCTAGAGGCGATGCGTGGCTTTTTGGGCGAGAACGACATGATGGCCTATCTCGCCATGATGTCCATCCGATTGATTGAACTTCATCGCGTTCTAAAGCCCACCGGTTCCCTTTATCTTCACTGCGATCCGACCGCGAGCCACTATCTGAAAATCCTTATTGACGCTGTTTTCGGTGCGAGGAACTTCCGCAACGAGATTGTTTGGAAGCGAACAAGCTCAGCAAACAATCCGCGCCGGTGGGGGCCTGTTCACGACGTGGTTCTTTTTTCCTCGAAATCGGATGCATTTAACTGGAACCGTACATTGCAGTCCTACGATCAATCTTACGTAGGCACGAAGTACAGATTTAGCGATGAGCGGGGAACTTACCGCCTGTCTGATTTGACCGCTTCGGGCACGCGAAATGGCGAATCAGGAAAGCCATGGAGAGGCTTTGATCCCACTCCGATTGGCCGCCATTGGGGTATACCAAAAGCTATTCTCATCGAGATAGGAGCTGATGATCTATCTGGAACGGGCGCTAAACTCGACGCACTCGATGAGGCGAACTTTATCTATTGGACGCCTGGACGACCAGGAAGTCCGGGATTTCCACAGCTCAAGCGCTACATCCAAGATGGACAGCAAATTCAGAGTGTCATCGATGACATCCCGCCCGTAAATTCTATGGCGAAGGAACGCCTCGGCTATCCCACGCAAAAGCCCGTCGCCCTTCTCGAACGCATTATATCCGCTTCGTCCAATCCCGGCGATATCGTGCTCGATCCGTTCTGCGGCTGTGGCACAACCGTTCATGCGGCGCAGAAACTGGACCGTCAGTGGATCGGCATCGACGTCACTCATCTCGCGATTTCTCTCATTGAACGAAGGCTGCGCGATGCGTTTGGGCGTGGTGCCGAGTTCGTTACAATCGGTGTCCCAAAAGACATCGAGGCCGCCCGCGATCTCGCAACGCGCGACAAGCACGAGTTCGAAAAATGGGCAATCGCACTTGTTCCCGACGCTCAGCCCTTCCGAGGCGGACGCAAGGGTGCTGATACCGGGATCGATGGCGTTGTTTTCCTGCGTACCGGCAAGAACAAGACCGATCGCGCCATCGTGGAGGTCAAGGGTGGCGGGATTTCGGTCGATCAGGTTCATAAGCTCAAGAGCGTGATCGGACGTGAGAAAGCTCTGATTGGCCTCTTCGTAACGCTCAATCCGCCCACACGGCAGATGGTAGCGGAAGCCGCATCCGCGGGCTTTGTCGAGATCGACATGGGAACTGGCACGCAGCGCTTCCCGCGCATCCAAATTCTAACGATCGAAGGGCTCTTGAGCTTTCGGGAATTCCCCCGCTTGCCGATTATTGATTCCACCGCGTTCAGAAAGGCACCGGCGGAAAAGTCGGACAAGCAAGCGGGTTTTGTTTTCTGATTTTCTCGCCTCAACAAAAAAACTTATCCCCACCCCCGCCACCTCCCGTATTCTCCCTCCCATCGCCCTTGCGGGAACCGGAGCCGGAACCGGGTTTTGGGAGGGCGGCGGTGACTTCCCCCGGAGGCGTGGTTCGCCGAAGGCTCGTGAAGGCACGGAACAGGCCGGCGTGGTGAGGCGCGCGCGTCAAGCGCAATCCGAGCCATGCGGGAAAAGCCGCGGGCGTCCCTAAAGGGATCGTCTGTGACCGGCCGAGAGCGTGACAGCCACCGACGGACGGCCGTTCGGGTCGCAATACAACAAAAAGAACTGGCGAACCGGACGGCCGCCCGTTTCCCGACCCATCCCGCTCCCGGCTAAAGGGCGCGGCCGCCTTCGCACGCCCAAAATCCAGCCGAGGAGAGAGAAATGCAGGAAGAGCCTTACGACTCGAATAGCTGGGAGCCGCGCGAGGTGCGCATTGCCCGTCATGTCGGCGTGTTGTGCGAGGGGATCGGCGCGCTCGTCGCTGCGCCGCCCTATCCCGAGGCCGAAATCCTCACCGCGTTCCGGCTCAAATCCGGCATGGCCGGTCTGCCGCATTTTTGCCCGCGCGCCGCTTGTCGGCGCGCGAACTCCTGCCGCGCGAGCGACATCGAGGCGGGCGCGGCCTGCGGGGCGCAGTTCTGCGCGGAAACCGAGCGCGACTTCCAGGCCATGGTGCTCGGCATCCTGATCGCCTGGCGCGCGCAATGCGCCCGCGCCGCGCGCGAGGCGGCGGCGCTTGCCCGCTGGTCCGGTGCCGAAACGAACGCTGCGCCATTGTCGCGGGGAAGGCGGGCGGCTAAGCGGAAGGGATGACCCACCACGACCGGCCGATGCTCGGCATCCTCCTGATGATCGGCTTTTGCGCCATCGCGCCGCTCGGCGATGCGACGGCGAAGATCCTCGGCGACACGATCCCGCTGGTGCAGCTTCTGGCCGTGCGCTTCGCCATCCAGGCCGTCATCCTATTGCCGATCATCTTCGCCACCGGCATTTCGCTGCGCATGAGCCCCTATGTGCTGCGCATGACCTTCCTGCGCACCGCGCTCCACATCGTCGGCATCGGCGCGATGTTCACCTCGCTGCGCTATCTGCCCCTGGCCGATGCCGTCGCCATCGCCTTCGTCATGCCGTTCATCATGCTGGTGCTCGGCGCCACGATCCTCGGCGAAGAGGTCGGCCCGCGCCGCATCGCCGCCTGCGCGGTCGGTTTCATCGGCACGCTCCTCGTCGTGCAGCCGAGCTTTGCCGAAGTCGGCTGGCCGGCCTTCCTGCCGATCGTCGTCGCCTTCACCTTCGCCTTCTACATGCTCGTCTCGCGGCAGATCGCCAAGGAATGCGATCCGCTCGCCTTGCAGACCATTTCCGGCTTCATCGGCACGCCGGTGCTGGTGCTGATCCTCGCGCTGTCATGGGGACGGACGGACACGTTTTTCGGCATCGTCACGCCGAATGCGACCGAGACCTGGCTGCTCATCGCCATCGGCGTGCTGGGCACCTGCGGCCATCTCCTGATGACGTGGTCGCTGCGCTTTGCGCCGTCCGCCACCGTCGCGCCGGTGCAATATCTGGAAATCCCCTTCGCCACCTTCATCGGCTGGCTGATCTTCGCCGACCTGCCCAACGGCCTCGCCGCCATCGGTATCGCCATCACCATGGCCGCCGGGCTCTACATCCTGTTTCGCGAGCGCAGCCTGGCGCAGCCGCGGCCATCGGAGGCATGATGCCGAAAAGTGGGAACCGGTTTTCGGACAACATCATGCCCAGGAGAAAGCTGATCAGGCATCCGCGACATCGATGCGGCGAGAGAGCGATTAACCATGATGGCCGGATATGAGGATGTGATCGAACCGTCCATGAAACGGACCGTTTTGCCGCCGAGACAGATTGCCCGAACATGGACGACCGATTTGATGAAGTTCCGCTCGATTCTCTCCGCCCTTTTCGTTTCCACCTTGGCCGCCTTCATCGTCGCCCTGGTCGTCATGCGTCCCATCGATCAGGCGCGCGCCGGGGATATCACGGCACGATGCCAGGGCTATGAGCGGCTGACGGTCCTGCTCGGCAATACGCGCAAGGTGGAAGGGTTCTCGATGCGGCGGTGCATGGACGCGATCGGACGGAGTTGAGGAAACATCCGGCGCGGAGCGACTGGACATGGCGGCCTCCAACGCGGCACATCTGGCGCGTCTTTGAAGGGCGAAACATATCCGGGCATCAGCTAAAAGCTGAATCAAAACCGTCTGTTAAGGTTTACTGTTTAGCAATCTTCTCAAGACGAGAGGATTTGCGATGCGTATCGTGTTGGTCGCCGTTCTCGTGGCGCTGAGCTTGTCTGCCTGCGCCTCGGCTCCCAAGAACACCACCAATTCATGCTCGATCTTCGCGCAGCGAAGCGGGTTCTTCGAAAACTGGCGGCGTGACGCGCAGCGCGTGGAGCGCGAATATGGCGTGCCGGTGCCGATCCTGATGGCGACGATCTATACGGAATCGAATTTCGAACCGCGCGCCCGCCCGCCGCGCACGAGGCTTTTCGGCGTCATTCCGTGGAAGCGGCCCTCGACCGCCTATGGCTATTCGCAGGCGCTGGACGGGACGTGGGAGCGCTACCAGCGGGAGACGGGGCGTTTTGCGGCGCGGCGGACCAATTTCGGCGACGCCATCCACTTCGTCGGCTGGTATCACGACACCAGCAGTCGCACGAACGGCATCGCCAAGACCGACGCCTACAATCTCTATCTTGCCTATTACTCGGGACATGCGGGCTATGCCCGCGGGTCATGGCGCGGAAATGCCGGCGTCCAGCGCGCGGCCCAGCGCGCGACGACCATGGCGAACAACTACGCCGCCCAACTGCGCGGATGCTAGGCCCGCAGACCGGCGTCGACGAGGTTGAGGTTGTGACGCGGGCCGCGCCGGTATGCGTCGCGCATCCGGGCCTCGATGGTGGCACGGCGAGGGGCTTTCTCGTCGGAAAGCCCAAGTTCCTCGAATACCGCATCGATCGCGTCGCGCAACCGGTTGTCGTCCTGCAAATCCGTTTGCCCGGAACGGGCCCGCAAAGCACTGACAGTCATCGTGGCCTCCCGTGTCTCGTCAGGACGCAGCCACGCATCCTGAACTCGGGCCAGATCTGGCGCTGGCCATAAATTATGGTAGTGCAGGCATTCGAAAATAAAGAGGCGCCGGCCATCACTCTTGTTGCCGCGATGAAATGATTGCGCGAGCTTTCGACCGATTTCCCTTGACCTTGGGGAAATTTGCACGGCGCCCATATTTTGGCGAATCACATTTTTCTGTGAGCCTGACGTGATCGGCCGGGGTTCTGCCGCAGTGATTCCAACAAGGCTCTCAGGTGATTGAAAAATCGGGCGTCAGGGGAAGAGCGGATGCGGCTCCATGGCAAGATGGAGAGACGCCCCGTTCCACGGATGCGCATCCGCCATGGCCTCGTTCACTTCGACCCCAAGCCCTGGCTCTCTGGATGGGATGACCCATCCGTCCTCCCAGTCGATCTTCTTCGTCAGAAGCTCGGCATGAAAGCCGTCCCAGGTTCGGATGGACTCCAGGATCAGGAAATTCGGCAGGGTCGCGGCAAGCTGGATGTTGGCGGCGCCGACGATCGGGCCGCAATAGCAGTGCGGGGCGATCTGGATGTGATACGCCTCGGCCATCGCCGCGATCTTCTTCGTCTCCAGAATGCCGCCGGAGCGGCCGAGGTCGGGCTGGAGGATCGAGGCGGCGCGCTGCTCGATGACGCGCGCGAACTCCCACTTGGTCGTCAGCCGCTCGCCGGTCGCGATCGGGATAGAGGTCGAGCGCGCGACCTCGGCCATGACTTCCGGCATGTCGGGCGGGACTGGCTCCTCGAACCAGAGCGGATCATAGGGCTCGATCGCGCGGGCCATGCGGCGCGCGCCGGAGGCGGTGAACTGGCCGTGCGTGCCGAACAATATGTCGGCGCGCGTGCCGACCGCCTCGCGGATCGCCTTCATCATGCGCGCGGACAGGTCGATGTCGACGAGGCGCGGCTGGTGGCCGTCGAAGGCAGTGTAGGGGCCGGCGGGGTCGAGCTTTACGGCGTTGAAGCCCTGGCTGACATATTGAAGCGCGCATTCGGCGGCGAGGTCGGGGTCGTTGTAGACGTTGCGGTCGGCGTTGTCGGCTTCGTTCGGATAGACGCTGCCGGTCTGGGGATAAAGATAGGTGTAGGAGCGCAGGCGCTCGTGGACCTGCCCGCCGAGGAGCTTGTAGACCGGCTTGCCGGCTTCCTTGCCGACGATGTCCCAGCAGGCCATTTCAAGCGCCGACACGCAGCCCATCATCGAAATGTCGGGACGCTGCGAAAAACCGGACGAATAGGCGCGGCGGAAGAAATTCTCGATGTCGTGCGGGTCGGTGCCGATGAGGTAGCGCGCGGCGACATCCTCGATCATCTTCGCGGTGAGGTGCGGGCCGAAGGTGGCGTTGTATGCCTCGCCATAGCCCTTGACGCCGCTATCGGTCGTGAGGCGGACGAAGATGAAGTAGCGGCCGCCGATGTGAGGCGGCGGGTTGCCTACGACCCAGGTCTTGACGTCGGTGATTTTCATGGTCGGTCCTTTGATCGGTAAGGCGGTGGCGACGGAGTGGGGTAAGCCTCGACGTCATCCCAAACCCTCCAGCACCATCTCCGCGCCTTTCCAGCCCGTCATGATCGCCGCCGCATTCGTATTGCCTCCGACGACGCTCGGAAAAATCGAGGCGTCGATGACGCGCAGGGCTTCGATGCCGTGGACCTTGAGACGCGGGGAGACGACGGAGGTGGAAGGGTCGGGGCCCATGCGACAGGTCGAGACGGGATGATAGACCGTGCCGGAGCGGCGACGGAAGTCCTCGATGAGCGCATCGTCGTCCCGGACAAAGGGTCCGGGAAGGACTTCTTCCGCGATCAGCCCGCGCATCGCCTCGGTTCCGGCGAGGCGGCGCAGGAATTTGACCGCTTCCAGCATCTCCTCGACGTCGTGGTCGGTCGAGAAGGCATTGACGACGATCTTCGGATGCTCTGTCGGGTCGGCGGAGCGGATCATGATTTCGCCGCGGCTGGTCGGGCGGCAGTTGGACAGGCCGATGGAAAAGCCGGGCCATGGATCGGGCGAAAGGATCGGGCGTTCGCCGGGGCGCGGCAGGACGGTGGAGAACGCCTGGAAATAGAGCTGCATGTTCGGCCGGTCGAGGTCCGGGCGCGTGCGGAAGAAGCCGCCGCCCTGGTTCATCGACATCGCCAGCGGTCCGTCGCGCATCAGCAGATAGCGCGAGCCGGCGAGCATCTTGCCCCACCATGGCCGCAGCAACTGGTTGAGCGTCTTTTCGCGTGCCTTGAACGTGTAGTTGATGCCCTGATGGTCCTGAAGGTTGCGGCCGACATGGCGGGAGTCCTGCCTTACTTCGATGCCGAGCGCGTGGAGGTGATCGGCGGGGCCGATCCCGGAGAGTTGCAGCAGTTGCGGCGAGTTGACCGAACCGCCGGCGACGATGACCTCGCGACCGGCGCGGACCTCCTGCCTGCGGCCGTTCTTGAGATATTCGACGCCGATCGCGCGGGAGCCTTCGAAGAGGATGCGGGTCGCGAGCGCGTTCGTCTCGACGCGCAGGTTCGGGCGCTTCATGGCGGGGCGCAGGAAGGCGCGCGCGGCGGACATGCGGCGCCCGTCGCGCGTGGTGATCTGGTAGATGCCGATGCCTTCCTGGGCCTCGCCGTTGAAATCCGGGTTGATGGGAAGACCGAGTTCCCGGCCGGCGGCCAGGTAGCTTCTGGTCAAAGGGTGGACATGACGGGTGAGGTCGGTGACGTGGATCGGGCCGCCGCGGCCGCGAAAGGCGTCCTCGCCCGCCTCGTTGTCCTCGATCTTTTTGAAGATCGGCAGGACGTCGTCATAGCCCCAGCCGGCATTGCCCGCGTCGCGCCATTCATCGAAATCGGACGAATGGCCCCTGATCCAGACCATGGCGTTGATCGAACTCGATCCGCCGAGAATCCTGCCGCGCGGCCAGTGGTCGGCATTGCCGGCGAGGCCGGGATCGGGCTCGGCGCGATAGTTCCAGTTGACGCGCGGGTCGAAGAAGGTCTTGCCGTAGCCGAGCGGCATCTGGACGAAGAAGCGCCGGTCCGATCCGCCGGCCTCCAGCACCAGAACCGAATGCCGGCCGGAAGCGGACAGGCGCTCGGCGACGACCGAACCGGCCGAGCCGGAGCCGACGATGACGAAATCACAGATGTGCGCGGAGGAGGGAATGTGTGAGCCTCGCCGGATGAAGCCCGAAGCTTAGCCGGAGCGGGCGGGGCGGGCGCAACCCCATCCGGCATGGCTTGTGGATTTTCCGACCGGGGGTTACGGGAATACGACATCAGTTTCGGATTGCAGGGGAAGCCGACATGAATCGCAGCGACGTCAACCCGGTCGGAGAACTCACGCTGCGAACGCTCGCCATGCCCGCCGATGCGAACGCCGCCGGCGACATCTTCGGCGGCTGGGTGATGGCGCAGATGGATCTGGCCTGCGGCATTCGCGCCGCCGAACGCGCCAAGGGCCGCGTTGTCACGGCGGCGGTCAAGGAGATGTCCTTCGCCAAGCCGATGAAGGTGGGCGATACGCTGTGCATCTATATCGACATCACCAAGGTCGGCCGCTCGTCGATGACCTTGCGCGTCGAAGCCTGGGCGCAGCGCTATCTGTCGGATCTGATGGAGCGGGTCACCCATGCCGATTTCGTCATGGTGGCGCTCGACACCGACGGCAAACCGAAAGCCGTTCCGGCCGAGTGAAGTTCTTCGCAGGCTGATTCCGCGAAACGGCTCAAGCCGCTGAAATCCGCCTGATTTCCGGATTGGCGGCATCGAAGGCCGAACGCGCCGCCTCCACCTTGCCGCGATTGTCGCGCGCCCATTCGCCGAGTGCGCGGACCGGCACGAGCAGGTCGCGGCCAAGCGGCGTCAATTCGTAATCCACGCGCGGCGGAATGGTCGGGTAGATGGTGCGGGTGACGAAACCGTCGCGCTCCAGCCCGCGCAACGTGGTCGTCAGCATCTTCTGCGAAATCGAGCCGAGCGTCCGCCGCAGTTCGGAAAAGCGGTGCGGGCCGTCGCCCAGCGTTTCGATCACGAGCACCGTCCACTTGTCGCCGACGCGCGACAGGATGCCGCTGACGGCGCGGCACGTATCGGTCTCGTGCAGGTGACTGAGTGTCAATGAAGTGCCTCCTTGTGAAACTCAGGATCGGTCACTTATGTAGTGTCAGTATCAAAAGGATACCAAGTTTCCTTAAAACAGGAGTTTCTCATGGCCAACCCCAAGATTGCAATCGTCATCGGATCGACCCGGCCCGGCCGGTTTGCCGACAAACCGGCCGCATGGATCAAGGAACTGGGCGATGCGCGCCCGGACATGACCTTCGAGGTGGTCGATCTGCGCGACTATCCGATGCCGCTCTTCGACGAGGAAGTCTCGCCCGCCTGGGCACCCTCGAAGAACGAGGTCGCGCGCAAGTGGCAGGATAAGATCGCCGAATTCGACGGCTTCATCTTCACCGCCGCCGAATACAATCACGGGCCGACCGCCGTCCTGAAGAACGCGCTCGACTATGCCGCGGCAGGATGGACCAACAAGCCTGCGGCCTTCGTCGGCTATGGCGGCGTCGGCGGCGCGCGTGCGGTGGAACAGCTTCGCCTGATCGCGGTGGAACTCCAGCTCGTGCCGGTCAAGACCGCCGTTCACATCATGTGGCCGGTGATGGTCGAGGCCAAGGAAGGCAAGAGCCTTGCGGAGTTCGGCTTCCTAAATGACGGAGCCAAGGGCATGTTCGACCAACTCGCCTGGCTGGCCAGCGCGCTTAAGGCCGCGCGTGACGCCGACGAAAGGCAGGCGAAGGCGGCTTAAGGCTCCGACAGGATGCGGGCGGCGATGACCTTGTCGATTCGTCGCCCGTCCATGTCGACCACCTCGAAGCGCCAGCCGAGCGCTTCGACCTTCTCGCCGGTTTCGGGCAGTCGGTTGAGATGTGACAGAACGAAGCCGGCCACCGTCTCGTAGGAGCGGCGATTGGGCAGTTTCAAGCCCAGTGTCTCGGCCATGTCGTCTGCCGGCATCCAGCCCGACAAAAGCCATGATCCGTCATCGCGGGCGACGGACATGGGCTCGTCCTCAGCCGAATCGAAGCGGAAAACGCCCGCGATCGCCTCCAGAATATCGGTCGGCGTGACCAGGCCCTCGAAGTTTCCATACTCGTCATGGACCAGCGCCATCGGGATGTCCGCCATGCGCAATGTAGCGAGCACATCGAGCGCGTCGGTATAGTCGTGGACGATGGGCACGTCCTTGACGACCGCGCGCAGGTCGATTTCCCTGCCCGACAGCAGATGCGAGAGAACGTCGCGGGTGCGCACGATGCCGAGCATCCCGTCGATGCCGTTCTCGGCGACGGGCAGGTGCGAATGCTGGGTTTCGATCAGCTTGCGGCGGACGATTTCCTTCGCGGCGTCGACATCGAGCCAGTCGACATCGAGGCGCGGTGTCATGATCGAGCGCACCGAGCGGTCGGCAAGGCGCATGACGCCGGCGATCATGCGGCGCTCGTCGGTCTCGATGACGCCGGAGCTTTCGGCCTCCGCCATCAGCGCGGCGATCTCCTCGTCGGTAACCTTCCGGCTGTCCTGCGAATCCTGACCGAGCAGCTTCAGCACCGCCTTTCCCGACACGTCGAGCAGCCAAACCAGCGGCAGCGCGATGCGGGATAGGAGCTTCATCATGGGCGCGACCCTGACGGCCACCCGCTCGGGGTTCTTCAGCGCGATCTGCTTGGGAACGAGTTCGCCGATGATGAGCGAGCCGTAGGTGATGAGCGCGACGACGATGCCGACGCCGAGCGGGTTGGCCGCGGAGGCGGGCAAGCCGGCGTCCAAAAGCCAGGCCGACAGGCGAAGACCCAGCGTGGCGCCGGAAAAGGCGCCCGACAGGACGCCGACCAGCGTGATGCCGATCTGCACGGTTGAGAGGAAACGGCCGGGATCCGAGGCGAGGCGAATGGCGCTCCGGGCACCGGAGACGTTCTCTTCCGCCATTGCCTTCAGGCGGGCGGGCCGGGACGACACCACGGCGAGTTCAGACATGGCCAGAACGCCGTTGACGCAGATGAGGACGACGACGATCGCGATTTCGATTGTGAGCATGATGTCCTGCTCACTACCAAAGCGCGCGCCCCGGCGCGAGAGGCAAAATCAGCGGCAGGCGACGTAGCCGTTGCGCCGGCCCTTCAAGTCGAAATGGAAATGGTCGGCATGGGCGGCGTTGTAGCCGGGGCCGAGGACCGTGGTGAAGTAGGAACAGCCGCCGCGGCGCACGTTCGTCAACAGGCTCTTCTCGCGGAAGGCGAACCAGCCGGGCTTGCGCACGTCGATGTCGCGGCCGTTGTTGAGTTCGATGCGCATGACGTCGAGCGCGTTGCCCTTGGAATGTTCGGACGCCGTATTGGTGCCGGCGATGCGGCGGCACGAATAGCTCGACCCCTGATGGATGGTCTTGACGCCGGACAGATACCGCCAGCGGGCCGAGGGCGCGAGTTCGTTGCGGGTCCAACTCGCGAAGGCGAGCGCCATCTGGCAGTTGAGCGTGGCAGCCGGCTGCATCCTGATGTTGCCGGCGAGGCTCGAGACCTGGATCGGATGGTCGATGCGGCAAGACCCGCCATCATTGATCGGTGCGAGATCGCGATAGGTGACGCCCATGCGGCGCAATTGCTGCCTGCACTGGGCTTCTGCGGCCGGCATCGTCATGCCCTGCGGCGCGGAGGGCTGGTTGAGGCGCGGATAGCCGACCATCATCGGGTTGGACGGCACGAGACGCTGCATTCCCGACGAGGAGGCGACGGGGGCGCGCGGCGTGACGGATGCGATCGACGAGGTGTAGCCGACATCGGCGCGCGGCTCCGGCGACATGACGTCGATGACGGAACAGGAAGTGAAGGCAATGGCCCCTGCCGCAATCGCGAAAACACTCGCAACGGTGCGGACCTTGCCCGGCAAATACGCGCCGAACGCTTTACGCATGATACTGAACCCGTCTTCCTGTCCCGTCGCAGGCAGGTTAGGCAAAAAGGGTAAATGAAGTCTGGCCCGCGAGGTTAACGGCCCATGATCACCGGCAATAGGTCGAGCCGTTGGCGCGTTCCGCCAAATCGAAATGGAGATGATCGGCGTGATCGGCATCGCTGCCGGGGCCGAGAACGGTGGTGAACGGCCCGCAGGCAGCCCTGCGGATGGCGGCGAAGAATGTCGCTTCGGGCGAGCCGCGCCGATAGGCGCGCACGTCGAGGCGGCGGTCATCCTCGAGGACCACCGCGCCCCAGTCGAGCGCGTTGCCGAAGGCATGTTCGGACAGCTTGCGTGTGCCGTGGCGCGGACGGCAGACATAGGCGGAGACCTGGTTGACCGCCTTGATGCGCGAGGACAGATGGCGCGTCGCCTGCTGCTGCGCCTGATCGCGCACGAAGCGGGCATTGGCCTCTGCGATGGCGCAGTTCATGATCCCTCCCGGTTCCAGCGCGACGCCGCCACCCAGCGAGGAGACGGTGAGCGGGTGGGCGATCTCGCAGCCTTCAGGTTCGGATTGCGGCGGATGTTCCTCAAAGGCGACGCCGAGTTCGCGAAGGCGGGCGCGGCAGGCGATTTCATCGGAGGGCATTGCGGTCGATTGCCGGGTCGGGCTGGGTTTCCTGGCGGGCGCCTCATCGGCAGCCCTGCTCTCCGGCTCCGGGTTCCCAAGCGCGTCGGGACGGGGCGAGGGCAGGGGCGCGGCTTGCGTTTCGGGCAGTTCCTGCGGTTCGTCCATGGTCTCTCCGCTCTCCTGCTGCGTGCCCGCCGTTTCGGCGGCACTCTCCACTTGCCGGCCTGGCGGTGCATCCGGCCCGCGCCCGCCTTCGGGCAATTCCTGCGGAACGGGAGCCGCGTCGGGCAAGTCGACCTCGCCGCCATCTTGCGAAAACGCTGCGGCGGACAGGAGAAGCAGGACCGACAGGGAGGGGATCAAAAAAGGGCGCATCGGATGAACAACGCCCCCGCTTGGCGAGCGATGCCGCGCTGCCCCTCAATTTTGGTGTCGCGCTTTATTCAGGCGCCGATCTTCTCGAGCCCCTCTTCGAGCCATTCGCCAAGCATCGGCATTCCGAGGAGATAGGTCGAGACGCGCTTGTTGACGCGCGGCCGCGCCTCGGCCACCGCCTGATCCCATTCGCGCGCATCGAAATCGCCACGGCCGATGAACATGATGGCCAGGAGATCAGCGGCCTCGTCCACATTCAGATCCTCGATCAGGGCGCGCAGTTCCGAGGCGGTGAGATTCTGCTCCTCCTCCTCGGCCAGCCCGTCATGGGCATGGCGGTCGCGGGACTGGTCGTCGATCTCGATCTCGTGCTCGTGGCCGGCGTCGTAGTCGTCGTTGAGGGCGGCCGAGATGGCGCGCGCCTTGAGAACGAACTGGCGCACCGTTTCAGGATCGATCGTCAGATCGAATTCAGGCTGCAAGCGCTGCTGCACATTCGCTCTCCCAGACATGAAACGCACTATAGCAGCATCACGGACGGGTGCCACAAGACGGGAATTGACAGATGACGGGATCAGGCGGAAAGCAGGCGATCCCGCAACCGGTTCTCCTTCGATGCTCCCCATCCTCTCCGCAAAGGTCCTGCCGATCCTGCTGCTCGTCGCCTCGAACGTCTTCATGACGTTCGCTTGGTATGGCCACCTGAAGTTCAAGGCCGCGCCGCTCTATGCGGTGGTGATGATTTCCTGGTTCATCGCCTTCTTCGAATACTGGCTCGCCGTTCCGGCGAACAGGATCGGACACGAAGCCTATTCCGCCGCCCAGTTGAAGACGATGCAGGAAGTCATCACGCTTTCGGTCTTCGTATTGTTCTCGGTCTTCTATCTCAAGGAAGCGATCACCTTGAACCATGTCGCCGGCTTCGTTCTGATCGCCGCGGGCGCCGCCATCATCTTTCGTTCGTGATCGGGTGGGAAGAGGACAGAATTTGCGTGAAAATCGGCAATCGATTGCTATATTGTCGGGATCAGGGATTTGGACGGTTCGTTAGCCGAGGCTGCCGGGCCGTCCTTTTGCGTTATCCCCGCCGTCGAGAAAGAAGACGAAACGACAGGAATTACGACGAAAGGTCGAATGAAATGAACAAGGTCCCGATGACCGGCCCCGGTTTCGAAACGCTGAAGGAAGAGTTGCGCTGGCGCCAGCAGGAAGAGCGGCCGCGCATCATCGAGGCGATCTCCGAAGCGCGCGCCCATGGCGACCTCTCGGAAAATGCCGAGTATCATTCAGCCAAGGAAGCGCAAAGCCTCAATGAGGGCCGCATCAACGAACTGGAAGACCTGACCGCGCGCGCCGAAGTGATCGACGTGTCGAAGCTGTCGGGCGACACGATCAAGTTCGGCGCCACGGTGGTCCTCGTCGACGAGGACACCGAGGAGGAAAAGACCTACCAGATCGTCGGCGACCAGGAAGCCGACGTGAAGGCCGGCCGCATCTCCATCTCCTCACCGATCGCGCGCGCGCTGATCGGCAAGGGCGTAGGCGACGAGATCGAGGTCAACGCGCCGGGCGGCGCGCGGGGATACGAGATCGTGGAACTGCGCTGGGCTTGACCTTGCCTTTGCGCCGGCTTCATCGCGGCGTGCGTGAGTTCGGCGGATACACTGGAATGCGGCGAGCCGGCGTGCTCGCCCGTCAGCAGACCTGAAATCGGAGCAGGACAGCATGAACGGCATTGCGCAGGTTGTGGTCGCACCGGTCCGGTTCGCGGCCACGACCACATGACCTTGGCAGTTCGGCGGCCGACCTATCCGGCGACGAACTGGCTGTTCACCCTGGTCATCATCGGCTGGGGCGGCGTCATTGGAAGCACGATAACGGTGCTTTTGGCCGGCGCGCTGCTTTGGAACCTCGTTGAACTTTCAAGAGGACGGCTTGCTCTCGATCTGGAATTCGAGGTGCGGCTGGTGGCTGCCGCCTTCGCAGCCTATTTCGCCGCCCTCACCATGGCGGAACTGGTCAATTATTCGCACCCCAGATCGCTGGTCAAGATCGTCGAATACCTGCCCTTCCTGGGATTCTCGCTGTTCTACGCGTCGCTGTGCAAATGCAGGCGAGAAGACATTGCGGCAGCGGTCCAATGGGGTGCCGTTTCAGGGTCGCTTGCAACTTTCATTTTCGCAGCGTTCGAAGTCGTCTATCTGGGGGACTACCGGGCCTCGGGCGGGGCGGGCAATTCGGGGCCGTTCGCGTCGATCTCAGCGCTGCTCTATTGCCTGTGCGTGATCACGGCGGCGCGGCGCCACGGCTGGACGCAGGCGCTGGCCATCGCGGCCGCGGGCTGCGCGGCAGGCGCGCTCTTGCTGTCGGGTATGCGGGGGCTCTGGCCGGTCATCCTGATCGGACCGATGATTGCCGTGTTCACGCGCAGCCGAAACCATGCCCCGAGCGTATCCTTTCGAGCCATGATCGCCGGCGTGATCCTGATCGCGGGCATGGTGGCCTTGTCTTACGACAGAGTTTCCCAGCGTGTGATGGAAGTTGCTCATGATCATGAACGCATCACCCAGTACAGCGACTACCAGAACTCGATCGGTCAAAGGCTCCTGATATGGGAAGCGGGGCTCGATCTGTGGAGCGACAAGCCGCTGATCGGGCATGGTTCCAACAATATACCGGCCCTTATGGCGGAGCGTGTACTGCAACTCACCGGGACCGAGGTGGGCTACTCCCACTTTCACAATTTCATCGTCACCGCGGCCGTTCAATCAGGGCTCATTGGCGTCGTTGCAATGCTTGCAATGATTCTGGTCCCGCTTTGGCTGGCAATGCGCCGACAACGCGACGAAGCGGCGAATTTCGGCTTCGCCATGCTGCTGTCGATCCATGCGACATTCGTTACAAGCGGCATGTCCAACATCATGCTAAATCATGACATCATGGACACGCTTTTCATTTTCGGGTCGGCAACCGCAAATTTTCTGATCTTTCGACGTTCCGAATCCGGGAACCTGTCTCAGCCCTTGTCGAAGAAGTAACGCTTGCGGCCGAAGAGGCGGGACCAGAAGGCGCCGGTGACGCGGCGTTTCTCGTTGGCGCGGGCAGGGTCGTAGACGCTCTTGCCGGAACCGACATGGACGCCGACGCCGGGCAACCGGTAGATCATTTCCTTGCCGGCCGCCTTCATGTGCTTCGAGATGGCGCGTTCGTTCTGGAACTTCGCATAGGGGCCGTGTTCTTCCCACAAATCCTTGCGCAGCACGCTCGGATAGAAGGAAAAGCCGTGCCATTCGCGGTGCGAGCGGCCCATATGCATGTAGGGACGGCCGTCGTGATCGACCTTCCGGCCGAAGATGCGCTGGCGCTTCTTGAGGCCGGTGAAGCGGGCGAAGCAGACGGCGGTGATGCCGGCCGGGTCGGATTCCAGCACCCGGATGCCGTCCGCGATGTCCATTTCGCCGAGAAAGTGCCAGTCGTCTTCCAGATGCAGGATGTAGGGCGTGTCGATCATCGCATAGACGCGGTCGATCGCCCTGTGCTGGCCGAGGCGCGGGTCGTTCAGAACCACCTCGATCTGCGGATAGCGATCCTTGATTCGGGTGGCGAAGTCGTGGTCGGCGGAATCCTCGACGAGGATGAACCGGCCGGGCCTGTGATGCGCGAGGAAGGTGTCGAGCGAGACGACGAGGAAATCCCAGCGTCCGCAGCTCGTCAGGACGGTCGTCACATTATCGGGGATCGTGGTCGTCATGCGTCTCTCCAAGGGCCGATCCAAGGGCAGCGCGGTCGAGCGCCGGCGGATCGATGCGCAAGGCCTGGGCCCGCGCCAGTTTGAGCCTGGTCTTTTCGGGCAGCGGCAGGTGGCGCGCAAGCCCCGCCCATGCGGGCTGGCGCGCGGCCAGTTCCGCGACGGTCAGGAGCTTGCGGTTTTCCATCAGCCGCTTCTTCTTGCGCTCGAAGCGCGGATTGGGGCCCTCGTCCATCTCGTAATTGGCAAAACCGAGCCCGGCCTTCAGATATTTCAGGTGCCAGTAGGTGATGTCGCCGAAGACGCGCGTATCGGCATGGTGGAAATGCTCGAAGCGGGGATCGTGGCGAAAGAAGGTGTCGGGGCGGACCTCGAACAGGAAATGATCGCCTGTGCCGACGAGCGGTTCGTGGGCTGGCACGCCGACCGTGCCATTTGCATCGCGCGCAAGGTTGATGCCGGAAAAGCAGAGCGTTTCGTTCAGCCGGAACGCGTTCGAACTGACGCGGGCGGCGAGGCGGGCGAAGCGGTCGTCGATCGCGACATGGTCGTCGTCGAGCTTCATCGCGACGGTGTGGCGCGTCTGCGCCAACGCGAAATTCGACATGTTGACGAAACTCGCCGGCGAATCCGCCGCCTCGCGCGAATGGCCCTCGCTGCCCGGCGGGAAGACCCGGCCCGGATAATGGATCACGCGCAGCTTCGGGCCGAGCTCGGCGGCGAGGCGATGGAGAATCTTGTCCGAGCCGTCGGTGCACTGGTTATGCACCGCGACGATCTCGTCGACAGCATCGGCGTGGCTGCGGATCGCGACTTCGAGGAAATCGGCGCCATTGCGCACGCGCATGAAGATGCTGATGCCGGGCAGGCGGCGGCCGACGCCGAGGTCGTCGGGCTTGAACCGGTATGCGCTGACGGATTCGCTCACATTGCCTCGGCTGCGTTTCGAGCGCTGTCTAGCGCGGCGCGCGAGACTTGTCATCTGCGGGGCCGGTCACTTAGGAAGGCTCATGCTGATTCTCGTCATCAATCTCGACCGCGCGCCCGAACGCCTTGCGCATATGGGTCGCGAGTTCGGCCGCATCGGGGTTGCGTTCACGCGGCTGGCGGCGACCGACGGGCAGGGGCTCGGTCTCGACGACCGCGTCAATGCGCTGGAAGGACGACGGTTGAGCCGGGGCGAGACCGCCTGCTTCATCAGCCACCGCCGCTGCTGGCAGGTGCTGGTCGAAAGCGGCGAGAGCCATGGAGTGGTGCTGGAGGACGATGTGTTTTTCGGCGAGGGCGCCGCTCCGTTCTTTCTCAACGCAGACTGGTTTCCGAAGGAAGCCGGGATCGTCAAGCTGGAGACGTATCTCGCGCCGACCAGGATCGCCAAGGCGCCGGTCGCAAATGTCGAGGGGCGGGAGGTGCATCTGCTGACGGGCAGGCATCTGGGCGCCGGGGCCTATGCGCTCGACGCGGCGACGGCACGAATGCTGGTCGAGGCGAGCGCGGCGATCGACCGGCAGGTGGACGATTTCCTGTTCGACCCGGAAGGCGAGCCGTTCGCGCGCGCGCGGGTGCATCAACTCGTCCCGGCGGTGGCGATCCAGGGGCTGAAGCTGGGCAAGCTGAAGCGGATCGAGGGCGAGGCGCGGACCTATCAAAGCCAGCTTTATGACGAGCGCCTGACGACACGGCGGAAACTCGGGACGCTGGCGAAGATCAGGCGCGAGATCGTGTCGGGCATTTCCAAGGGGGCGATTGCGATCGCGGGGCGGACGAGGACGCTGTTCGGCCCGACGCGCTGGGGCCGCATTCCCTTTCGGTGATTTACTCTCCGATCGCCGCGAGGCCCTCGTCCTTGACTTGCCGGATGGTCAGCGCGGTGCGGACGGTGTCGACATTGGGCGCGGAGGTGAGTTCCTCGATGACGAAAGCCTGGAAGGCGGCGAGGTCCTTGGCGACGCAGTGGAGCATGAAGTCGCTCTCGCCCGAGACCATCCAGGCGCGGCGCACGATCGGCCAGGCGCGGGTCTTTTCGGCGAAAGCCTTCAGGTCGGATTCGGACTGGTGGTTGAGCCCGACGAGGCAGAAGGCGACGACGTGGAGGCCCAGATCCTGGGTGTTCAAAAGCGCGCGATAGCCGCGGATGACGCCTGCATCCTCGAGCCGCTTGACCCGGCGCAGGCAGGGCGGGGCCGAAATGCCGACGCGGCGCGAGAGTTCGACATTCGTCATCCGCCCGTCCGACTGCAACTCGGCCAGGATTTTCCAGTCGATGGCATCGAGATCGGCTTTCATCGCGGTTTCTTTCGGCTGCGCACGAATCTTTCGTGGTAACGAAAGGAAATTACCCAAATGGCGATTTTTGGCAATGGCGCGCGTGCGACGCTCTGCCGGATTGGCGCAAAGGGAAATGCGGGGCACTGTCACCATGCCGACGCAACTGTGTGAAATGACATTGCCGCCTTGCACGGTACCCATGGTCATACTTAGATCGACGTTTGGGTTTTTGGCGCGGGGCACTGCGCGGTTCTTTCGAGGGGTCTTGCCATGGGCAGCCGTCACGCACCTGTTCTCATCATCGGTTCCGGCCCGGCCGGCTACACCGCCGCGATCTACGCCGCGCGGGCGATGCTGAAGCCGGTGCTGATCGCCGGAATGCAGCAGGGCGGGCAGTTGATGATCACGACCGATGTCGAGAACT
The DNA here is from genome assembly GCF_029210365.1 of Mesorhizobium sp. YIM 152430. Lineage (GTDB taxonomy): Bacteria > Pseudomonadota > Alphaproteobacteria > Rhizobiales > Rhizobiaceae > Aliihoeflea. Next base: position 214,857 of record NZ_JARGES010000015.1, on the reverse strand, counting down.
ATCCCGGCTTCGCCGACCCGATTCAGGGGCCGTGGCTGATGGAGCAAATGCTCAAACAGGCCGAGCATGTCGGCACGGAAATCGTCAGCGATCTGGTGACCGAGGTCGATCTCGACATTCGCCCGTTCCGTCTGCGCACCGATTCCGGCCAGGAGTGGACGGCAGACGCCCTGATCATCGCGACCGGGGCGCAGGCGAAATGGCTCGGGCTGCCTTCGGAACAGACCTATATGGGCTTCGGGGTTTCGGCCTGCGCGACCTGCGACGGGTTCTTCTATCGCGGCAAGGACGTGGTGGTGGTCGGCGGCGGCAATACGGCGGTCGAGGAAGCGCTCTACCTCTCGCATCTGGCGAAGTCGGTGACCGTGGTCCACCGGCGCGATGAATTCCGCGCCGAGCGCATCCTGCGCGACCGGCTGATGGCCAAGGACAACGTCAAGGTGATTTGGGACCACGCGGTCGAGGAGATCACCGGCGAAAAGAAGGCGCCGATGCCGCCTTCGGTCACCGGGCTCAAGCTGCGGCATGTGAAGACAGGCGCGATCAGCGAGATGCCGATCGACGGCATTTTCGTCGCGATCGGGCATTCGCCGGCCGTCGAGCTTTTCGCCGGAAAGCTCAAGCAGAAGCCGAACGGCTATCTGTGGACGGCACCGGATTCGACCGCCACCAACATTCCGGGCGTGTTCGCGGCGGGTGACGTGACCGACGACATCTACCGCCAGGCGGTGACGGCGGCCGGCATGGGCTGCATGGCGGCGCTCGAAGCCGAACGCTACATCGCCGAACTGGAGGTTCACCGCGAAGCCGCCGAATAACTTACGCGCCGAAAGAGCATAATCATACGAGGGGAAAAATGGCGCTCGACTGGGATAAATTGCGCGTGTTTCACGCGGCGGCGGAGGCCGGGTCGTTCACCCATGCCGCCGAGACGCTGCGCCTGTCGCAGTCGGCGATCTCGCGGCAGGTGAGTGCGCTCGAACAGGATGTCGGCGTTGCGCTCTTCCATCGCCACGCGCGCGGGCTTGTGCTGACCGAGCAGGGCGAGATGCTCTATCGCACCGCGCACGACGTGCTGATGAAGCTCGAACAGGTGAAGGCGCAGCTCACCGAGACGACCGACCGGCCGTCCGGCGCGCTTCGTGTGACGACGACGGTCGGGCTCGGCTCCGGCTGGCTGACCGAGCGCGTGCAGGAATTCCTCGATCTCTATCCCGACATCCAGCTCCAGCTCGTCCTCGCCAATGAGGAGCTCGACCTGACGCTGCGCCAGGCGGACTGCGCGATCCGGCTGCGCCAGCCGCAGCAACCCGACCTGATCCAGCGCCGGCTGTTCACGGTCCATTTCCACCTGTTCGCGGCACCAGCCTACATCGCCAAGCACGGCAAGCCGAATTCGATCACCGATCTCGACAAGCACCGCATCGTCACTTTCGGCGAGCCGGTGCCCTCGCATCTGGCCGACATGAACTGGCTGGAAACGGCGGGCAAGCCGGAAGGCTCCAAGCGGATTGCAAGCCTCCAGATCAACAACATCCTGTCGATCAAGGCGGCGATCGAGAAGGGAGCCGGCATCGGTATGCTGCCCGATTACACGATCGAGCAGGGCTCGCCGCTGGTGCAACTCATGCCGGAAACCGAAGTGCCGTCCTTCGACACCTATTTCTGCTACCCCGACGCCATGCGCAATCAGGTGAAGCTGCATGTGTTTCGGGACTTTCTGATCGCGAAGGCAAGAAGCTGGGCTTATTGAGGGGCGGCATTCAAAGCGCCGGCTTCAGGCGACCGGCGAGCAGGTCGGCGACCTTTTCGGCGGTCTGCCGGCGCCCGCTCCAGTCGTCAACGATCTCGCCCAGATAGGCTCGCCGCACGTAGCCCAGCAGGTCGGCCGAGACTTCGTCGAGATGCGCAGCGGCCCATTCGGCCGCGTCATCCTTGGAGGCGAACCTGCCCGTTTCAGCCGTGTACCACATGCGCGCCAGGGTCAGGAGCACGTTGCGCTCGTCGCCCTGCAAGGAGCCCAGCAGGGCGGGAAGGGCGACGCTCATGGCACGACGGACATCCGCTGGCGAAATGTCAGGTAGCAGCGCATCAGAGTTCGTGCCGAACAGCGCGAGGGCGGTGCGGCGCGCCTGCGCGAGGATCAGCGTCATCTCAGGATCGGCGTGAGATTCGGGCACGAAACCCTTGACGAAGTCCTCGCGCAGCCATTCGCCATAGACGAACTCGCTGCGCGCGGGGAAGGCGGTCGGCGCCAAATCAGCCCGGCGGACGACGATCAATTCGACGGGGCGCGGACCTTCATCGCGCGGGGGACCTGAGATCAGCATGAGTTCGTCGACCAGACGCCTGCGCTCGGCCGCGACCGTTGCCTTGTCGACAACGGCAAGGATGTCGACGTCACTGTCGGGTCGCAAGCCCTTCTCAACAGCCGATCCATGCAGCCAGACGGCCTGTAGCGATTCGCCGAAGACTGTCCGCAGGACGCCGAGCGTCTGCACCGCCTCATGCGGGATATCCGATCTGGCCATGCGCGCTTCTAGCGTGCATAGACCAGTGCCGGCAACCACAGCACCAGTGCCGGGAAGGCGATGATGATGGCGAGGCCGAGGAGTTCGACCAGCGTATAGGGAATGACCGAGCGGTAGATGTCGCCCATCGTCACTTCCGGCGGCGCGACGCCCTTCAGGTAGAACAGGTTGAAGCCGAAGGGCGGGGTCATGTAGCCGATCTCCATCATGACGATGAAGACGATGCCGAACCAGATCGGGTCGAAACCGTGCGCCTGGATGATCGGCAGGAAGACCGGCAGGGTAATGAGCATGATGCCGACCGGATCGAGCACCATGCCGAGCAGGAACAGGATGACGAGGATCGCGGCGAGCGCGCCCCATGCGCCGCCAGGCACATATTCCATCATCTCCAAGATGAAGCTTTGCGCGCCCATCGCATTGTAGGCGGTGGAGAAGGCGTGCGCGGCGAAGAGAATCCACATGACCATCGCGGTCAGGCGAAAGGTGCGCATACAGGCTTCGCTCAGCATCTTGAACGAGAACTGCCGATTGACGAGCGCGGCGACGATGGCGCCGAAGACACCGATGGCGGCGGCCTCGGTGGGCGTCGCGAGACCCCCGAAGATCGAGCCGAGGACGATGATGACGATGAAGATCGGCAGCAGGACGGAGCCGAGCGCGCGCATCTTCTCGCCCCAGTCGCCGCGCTCCTCGGGGGGCAGGGCCGGGCCCATATGCGGCTGGATGAAGCAGCGAATGGCGATGTAGAGCGAAACGAGCACCATCAGCAGGATGCCGGGGACGATGCCGGCGGCAAAGAGCTGGCCGACCGAGACGCCGGTGATCAGCGAATAGAGCACCATCAGGATCGAGGGCGGGATCAGGATGCCAAAGCCGCCGCCGGCATTGATGGCTCCCAGCGCGAGTTCCTTGTCGTAGCCGCGCTTGAGCATGTTCGGGAGCGCGATCGTGCCCATCGACACGACGGCCGCGCCGGAAATGCCGCACATGGCGGCAAAGAGGCCGCAGATGCCGACCGTGCCTATGGCAAGCCCGCCGCGCACGCCGCCCCACCACAGATGCATCATGCGGTAGAGGTTCTGGGCGACGCCGGAACGCTCCAGAAGCATCGCCATCAGGATGAAGAGCGGGATGGCGATGAGCGTGAAATTGTTCATCGTCGTCCACATGCGCGAGGCGACGATGTAGAAGGCGTCCGGTCCCCAGGTGAAATAGAGGAAGGCGGTCGAGACGCCGCCGAGGACGAAGGCGAGCGGCAGGCCGAGGATCAGGAAGACGATCAGCGAGCCGAAGAAGAGGACGGTCAGGAGTTCGATGCTCACAGCGTGTCTCCCGCGCCGTCATGGGGTTTTGCGTCGGGGACGATCGGCTCGCGGCCGGCGACGATCAGGATGTCGTTGGCCAGCTTGACGAGGCCCTGAAGAAGCAGAAGCGCGGCCGAAACCGGGATCATCACCTTGACCGGCCAGACCGGCGGGTTCCAGGCCGATTGCGAGCGCTCCCAGCGCGCGACGGAATCGGCGGCGAGCGACCAGCCCTGCCAGAGCAGGACGACGATGAAGACGAAGAAAAGGACGGAGGTGGCGATGTCGACAGCGGCGCGGGTGCGCCGCGACCAGCGACCATAGATCAGGTCGACATTGACATGGCCGTTGCTGATCAAGAGATAGCCGCCGCCGAGCAGCGCGTAAACGCCGAAGATGAGCTGCGACAGCTCGCCGGTCCAGTTGCTCGGCGCGCGGAAGAAATAGCGAAGCAGCACTTCGACGAACAGGAAGACGAACATGAACAGGACGAGATGGGCGGTGATGCGCCCGACCCATTCGTTCAGCCAGGTGATCGCGCCTGCGCTCGCGCCAAGGACCTTCATGGCATGACCCGCTGATATGAGGGAAAGGGAGGGCGCCGGGCCAAAGGCCCGGCGCGGCAGGGCCTATTCGGCTTCTTCAGTTTCGCCGGTGCCGGTGGGCGCACGACCGAGCTCTGCGAGGAATTCCTCGAGCATGTCCATCGCGGCGGCGGCGCGTTCGCCGCGGTCCCGCTCGCGCTGCCAGCTCACCTGCGCGGCCTGCAACATCTGGTCGCGGACTTCCTGCGGCAACTCGATGACCTCGACATCATGCTCGGCCTGAGCGCGCGCAAGAGCGCGCTGCTCGCCGAAGATGTACTCGTTGGTCCGGCGCCAGAACTGCTCGTCGAGCGTGTTGTAGAGGATTTGCTGAACGTCCTCCGGCAATGCGTCGATCGCCTCCTGATTGACGATGAAGGCATCGATGCCGCCGACGCTGAGCGGCGGGCGGACGTGATATTTCGCGACCTCGTAGAGGCTCATCGAGAGCGCGCCCTGGACCGCGCCCCAATGGGCACCGTCGACCACGCCGGACGACAGCGCCTGATAGAGCTCGGAACCGGGGATCGAGGATACCGCGGCGCCGGCATCGGTCAGGTAGTTCTGCAAGGTGCCGGACGAGCGCAGGGTGAGCGCGCTGAAATCCGCCGGCGTCTCGGGACGGCTCGTCAGAACGAGTTCGTTGGTGAAGACCTTGTCCGTCGAATAATAGAGGCCGTGCTGGGCGGCATCCTCGCGAACCATGTCCTCGAAGCCGAGCGTCTTGAAGAAATACTGCGCTTCCCACTCGTTCTCGAAGGCCGCCGGCAGGCCGAAGGCGATGCCCGCCGTTTCCATCTCGCCCATCGCATAGGCCGGCGAGATCGTGCCCATCTGGATGACGCCGCGACGCACCGCATTGAAGATCTCGTCGGCGCCGAAAAGGCCGCCTGCCGGGTGGAGCTCCAGCTTCAGCCGTCCGCCGGTGCGCTCGTCGAGCGTGTCGCGCAGATATTCCAGGCTGTCGGCATAGGAACTCGACGATTGCGGCCAGTGCGACTGGACGCGCCAGGTCACGCTTTCCTGCGCGCTGGCGGAAAAGGCGCTGACGGACAACGCCACGGCGACGGCCGGCGCGAGCGCCAGACGGCTGAAATAGGACATTCGTGTTTCCTCCACTTCGAATAGGCCGAAGCCATTTTGCCGCCGGATCCTTCCGGCAGCCTCCTTAATTTCGCACTGCGAAATTGACTTTCGCAACAATTCGGTATCCTTGGGGAATGGAGGAGCCATGTCAACCGCAACCGAACAGGCACGGATACAATCAACGGAGGAGGCTGTGGATGTCGAGGATGGCGGCGACCGCAAATTCGTGACCGCGCTGGCACGGGGCCTCGAGGTGCTGCGCGCCTTTCGGCCGCGCGACGGCTTTCTGGGCAATCAGGAGATCGCCGAGCGGACGGGTTTGCCCAAACCGACCGTAACGCGCCTGACCTATACGCTCTGCGCGCTCGGCTATCTGACGAAGATGCCGCGTACCGGCAAATACCAGCTTGCGCCCTCGGCCATCACGCTCGGTTACTCGGCGCTGGCCAATCTGGGAATCCGCCAGATCGCGCGGGCGCATATGGACGAGCTTGCCGAACGGCTCGCCGCGCCGGTGGCGCTCGGCATCCGCGACCGCAACCGGGCGCTCTACGTGGACATTTCCCGCGGCTCGGCGGCGATCACCTTCCAGCTCGATATCGGTTCGGGCATCCCGCTCGCCCGGTCCGCGATGGGCCGGGCGCTGCTTGCCGTCATGCCGCAGGACGAGCGCGAGCGCGCCATCGCCGAGATGGCGCCGCGCTATGGCGCGGAGTGGCCGCAACTCGAACGGGAAATGCGGGCGGAGATCGACGCCTGCATCCAGCGCGGCTACGCGATCTCGGCGGGTGCCTGGCGGCCGGGAATCCATGCCGTCGCAGCGCCGCTCTCCGCCGCCGACGGGTCGGGCGTCTATGCGTTCAACTGTGGCGGGCCGCCCTATCAGTTCACCGAAAAATTCATGCACGAAGAGGTCGGACCGGCGATTCGCGACCTCGTTCGCAGCGTGGAGGCGGCGCTGAACGGTCGTGGCCGATGAACTTTTCATGGGCGCGCAAGGAAAAAGTAGGGTGTCACGGATTGCCTGGCGATTGAGCCAGATGATGAAGCGATGAACGAAAACAGCCGCTTAATTGATCAGAAGCCGTCCATGCAAAACTGCATGGGTGCAATGCAAAACACAATGCTTGATCTTTGGGCATTCCGAGCACATATCACGATCATCTCCCGGGCACGTTCCTCCTCCCATTGGTGCCCGCGAGTGTTCCCCTCTGGAGGTTTCGCCTGAAAAGGCACTTCCATACTTCAAGCCGGATCTTTCGATCCGGCTTTTTTTTGCTTCATGCGTGGTGCGTCAGGCTGCCTTGCCCTGGCTCAGTTCCTCGGCCTGCCGGCCGGTGAGTTCGGCCATGTGGTTGAAGCGCGCCACATAGGTCGCCGCGCCGGCCGTCGCCGAGCGCAACTCGACGATCAGATTGCGCATTTCGCCCTGCGGCATCATTGCCTCCACGACATCCCATCCTTCCCAGCCGGGACGCGCGTCGAAGCCGAGGATCTGGCCTCGGCGCTGCGACACGATGGCCGTGATGCGGGCGGTGGCGTCCGAGGGGGTGACGATCTCGACCTTGAAGATCGGCTCCAGCATGACGGCGGACGCCTCGGCCAGCGCTTCCTTCATCGCAAGGCGAGCGGCCTGCTGGAACGCCATGTCGGAGGAATCGACATTGTGGTAGGAGCCGTCGGCCAGGTTGACCGCGATGTCGACGACCGGGAAGCCGAGCGGACCGGTCTTCAGGCTGTCGCGCACGCCGGTTTCGACGGAGGAGAAATACTGCTTCGGCACCACGCCGCCGGTGATCGTGTCGGTGAACTCGAAGCCCGCGCCGCGGGCGAGCGGCCGGATGTCGAGCACCACGTCGCCGAACTGGCCGTGCCCGCCGGACTGCTTCTTGTGGCGGCCGCGTTTCGAGACGGGCTTGCGGATCGTCTCGCGATAGGGGATCGCCGGTTCGCTCGCGGAGATGGCGATCTGGTACTTGTTCTCCAGCCGCTCGATGGCGACGCGCAGATGCATCTCGCCATGGCCCGACAGGATCGTCTCGCCGCTTTCCTGGTTCTGCTCCATGGTGAGCGAGGGGTCTTCCTGCACCAGCTTCTGCAAGCCGGCGGAGAGCTTGACGTCGTCCCTGCGCTCCTTCGAGCGCAGCGCGATGGCGTGAACCGGATCGGCAGGAGACTGCACGGGGATCGCCGCCACGCCCTTGGCCGTCGAAATCGTGTCACCGGTCGCGATCGCATCGAGCTTGCCGAGCGCCACCGTTTCGCCTTCGCCGGCGGAAGCGATTTTCGTCTGGTCCTTGCCGAGCATCCGGTAGAGGCCGGAAATCTTGTCTGACGCGCCCTGGGCGTTCCAGATTTCGGCGGCATCCCCGATCTGGCCGGCCAGCACGCGGGCGATGGAGAGCTTGCCGCCATGGGGCGTGTGGACGGTCTTCAGCACCATCAGGACCGGCTTGCCTTCGGACGACATGCCGAGGCGCTCGCGCGTTGCCGCGACGTCGGGCGCGTCGTGGCGGATCGCCTTCAGGAGCCGCAGCACGCCGTTGCCGCGCTCGGCGGCGCCGATCAGGACCGGTGTCACGGAGCCGTCCCGCAGATCGGCGGAAAGATCGTCGAAGATCTCGTCGCGCGGGGGCTCGATCTCCTCGAGCAGGTGCTCCATCAGCGCGTCGTCGTGGTCGGCCAGGGTCTCGAGCATCTGGAAGCGCGCTTCGAGCTCGGAGGCGCGCTGGTCGTCGGGAATGTCGGTGACTGTGCTCGGCGCGTGCTCGCGATAGACATAGGCGCGCTCCAGCGCGAGGTCGATCGAGCCGACGACGATGCCGTTCTCGCGCAAGGGAATCTGGCGCAGCAGAAGCGGGGTGCGGCTGGCCGGCTGCAACAGCTTCAGCGTGTCGCGCACGCCGGCGGTGGCCTTGTCGATCTTGTTCAGGAAGAGCATTCGCGGCACGCCCAGATCGTCGAGCTGGCGCAGGATCAGTTGCAGCGCGGGAATCTTCTTCTCGTCGGGTTCGGCGACGACGATGGCGAGGTCGCAGGCGCTCAGCACCGGCACCGCCTCATAGGCGAACTCGCCGGAGCCGGGGCAATCGATGAAGGTCAGGCTTTCGCCCATGAAATCGGTGGTGGCGACCGTGGCCTCGACGCTCATCGCGTGGGCACGGGCCTCGGGCGAGAAATCGCCGACCGTCTGGCCGGCGGCGCCCTGGCGGGGGATCGCGCCGGTTCGGGCGAGGATCGCTTCCAGAAGCGTGGTCTTGCCGCTTGCGAAGGGACCGACAATGGCGATGCATTTCGGTCCCGTGCGTCGTTCTCCGGCGCGTTTACCCATGATCCGACCTCCCGTCTGAAGCGCTTTTCGCGCCATCGGCGGCGGCCGGCCTGCGGCCGTCGCGGTTTCCTCCCGAGGCGCAAAGCTTCACATGGAGTTGCCGCAAGGGCAAGGGCGCGTGGAGGTGGCCGCGGGGGGATAAGTTTTTGTGGGCGTCAGCCGATCAGGCGGTCATATTCGGCGTGCGTTCCGATCCAGAACCAGACGCAGTCATCGTCGCGCCTGACGCAAAGCGCGCGATGGTTGAGGCCGACGCGCGCCGACCACAGGCGGCCGACGCGCTTGAAGCGAAGCGATGGATGCAGCGGATCGGCCTTCAGCAATGCGAAATTCTTGTCGGCCAACCGCCGGATTTCGGGTTCCAGCCGGTCGTAATGCGACCAGAAGGCGGGGTTGGTGTGATGCTTCAAAGGGACCGGGTGCGCCCGGCGTCGAAGTCGGCCAGCGCCTGATCGGCGAGATTGTCCAGCTTGCCCGCTTCGACGTCCTGCTCAAGCTGTTGGTCCCAGCGCTCCCACTGATAGTCCGCAAACCAGGCGGCAAAGCGCTTCAGCTCCGCGTCGGAGAGGGCGGCGACGGACTCTTCGATCTTTTCCAGCTTGGTCATGGGGGGAGTGTAGCAGGTGAGCGGGTTGCGGCAAGCGTTGAGGCGTTTGTTCAGTATGATCAGGAAATCCGACGCGGCGAAATTGGAGGAAAGCGGAATGGCGACTTTCGGATGGCAATGTGAAGAAGCAGCCATACTAACCGGATGCTTTGCAATCCTCGCCTCAAAATCTCACGGATGCGGCGGCGCTATACGATCATCATAGGCGACGTCCGCGCTTCGCCGACGGTTGTCAAATCGTCCGTTAGTTCACGACCAAGATAGCTAGTGTAGGCGGCAGGCTGCCCCAGGACATAAGGTCTTACCAATGCGAACGGTCGAAAGCCGAACCTGTCGGCGATGGCGAGTTGAAGATCGCCGCCGATCGTAAGGCTTTCATTACTTGCTATAAGGTCTTGAATGACAAAACGCGGCGCGCGCGAAATAGGGCGGCCCGGTATCGCTTCACCGTTAAAGGCGTTCTTGATTTCTTCCCGAAGCGCTGCGCCGTCGTTCCCTAGGTATACGAAGTCGTGGGCGTGCAAATTCTGGTGGGCTTCTATGCCTACCTCGTAGACGTTCTGAACGAGTTTGGGGCGGAAATGGACAATCTCCAACTGCTGCGTCCTGTGACAATAGCCGAACACGGCCACTTCAAAGAGCGATTGTTGCGCCCCTATCGGTCTGTAGTCCTCGAAAGTAACTTTCAGGTACGCCAAAATCTGGCGGGTGATGTCCTCGATCGAGGGAATATATGACGTCGCCGATATTAGGTTCGAGAGTAGCGGCGCAAGGCCAAGATAGGCGTTCTGTCCCATAAGCGTACTGCCCGCGAAGCAGTAACCGAGCGTGTGAACGAAATAGGTCTCGCTGAAGAATCCGTTCGGTCCCGGCCGTCGGCAAATGATCGGAAGCGACAAGATTTTCACTGCATCGGCAATAAGCAGATTGCCGTCCACCCCGGACACTCTGCTATCGGCAGCAGCCCATAGCGACGGGTTTCCTTCGACCTCATCGTTGCGCCAAATGGCTATAGCGGTCATAGCCTCACCTTTCGCCTCAGATAAGCAGAGAGCTAAGCTGACGGTCCGCGACTTGGAAAGCAAAATATATGCGGTCGAACGGTTGAAATCACGTCGGAAGCCGACGCGATACGTTAGCGCGGATAGGTTTGCGGGACAGCGCCCCCCTCTGTCCTGCCGGACGCCCTGGCCCGAGCACAGGTCTCGGCCCGTCCTTCGGACCCCCCGCAAGGGGGGAGATCATGCGCGGTTGGGGTGTTGCCCTAAAAATACGCCTGCAACGGCCGCACTTCCAAACTCCCCGCCTTCAGCGCCGCGATGGCTTCGGCGACGGCTTCGGCGCCGGACATGGTGGTGTAGTAGGGGACTTTTTGCATCAGGGTCGCGCGGCGGAGGGATTTTGAGTCGGAGACGGCTTTCTGGCCGTCGGTCGAGTTGAAGACGATCTGGACCTGGCGGTTGCGGATGGCGTCTTCGATGTGGGGACGGCCTTCGAGGACCTTGTTGATCTTTTCGGCCTCGACGCCGTTTTCCTTGAGGAAGCGCGCGGTGCCGCCGGTGGCGAGGATCTTGAAGCCGATACCGGCGAGGCGCCTGACGGCGGGGAGGACGCGGGCCTTGTCCTCGTCGCGGACCGAAACGAAGAGCGTGCCGGAGCGGGGCAGGTCGACGCCGGCGCCGAGCTGGGCCTTGGCGAAGGCCAGCGCATAGTCCCGATCGAGGCCCATGACTTCGCCGGTGGAGCGCATTTCGGGGCCGAGAAGCGTGTCTACGCCGGGGAAGCGGGCGAAGGGGAAGACGGCTTCCTTGACGGCGACGTGGCCGAGATCGGCCGCGTCGGGCTTGGTGCCGTAATGGCCGAAGGCTTCGTCGAGGGTCTCGCCGGCCATGATGCGCGCGGCGATCTTGGCGATGGGGCGGCCGATGGTCTTGGCGACGAAGGGGACCGTGCGCGAGGCGCGGGGGTTCACTTCGAGGACGTAGACCTCGCCGTCCTTGATCGCATATTGCACGTTCATCAGGCCGCCGACATTAAGCGCCCTGGCGAGTGCCGCCGTCTGGCGTTCGAGCTCGGCGACCATCGCCTTGTCGAGCGAGTGGACGGGCAGCGAGCAGGCCGAATCGCCCGAATGGATGCCGGCTTCCTCGATATGCTCCATGATGCCGGAGACGTAGGTGGCGTGCCCGTCGCACAGGCAGTCGACGTCGACTTCGATCGCTTCGGACAGATAGGTGTCGAAGAGAAGCGGGTTCTTGCCGAGCAGGGTGTTGATCTGGCCGGTCTTGTCGTTAGGGTATTTCTGCTTGATGTCCTCCGGCACGAGGCCGGGGACGGTGTCGAGCAGGTAGGTCTGCAGCATCGATTCGTGGTGGATGATCTGCATGGCGCGGCCGCCAAGCACATAGGACGGGCGCACGACCAGCGGGAAGCCGAGCTCTGAGGCGACGGTGCGGGCCTGCTCGACCGACCAGGCGATGCCGTTCTTGGGCTGCTTCAGGCCGAGCTTGACGAGGAGCTTCTGGAAGCGGTCGCGGTCTTCGGCGAGGTCGATCGCGTCGGGCGAGGTGCCGAGGATCGGGATGCCGGCCTTTTCGAGCGCGTCGGCGAGCTTGAGCGGGGTCTGGCCGCCGAACTGGACGATGACGCCGTGGAGCGTGCCGGCCTTCTGCTCGGCGCGCAGGATTTCGAGGACGTCCTCGGCGGTGAGCGATTCGAAATAGAGGCGGTCGGAGGTGTCGTAGTCGGTCGAGACGGTTTCGGGGTTGCAGTTGATCATGATCGACTCGTAGCCGGCGTCTGCCAGCGCGAAGCAGGCGTGGCAGCAGCAATAGTCGAACTCGATGCCCTGGCCGATGCGGTTCGGCCCGCCGCCGAGGATGACGACTTTCTTGCGGTCGGAGACCTTTGCCTCGTCGGCGAGGCTGCCTGCGAAGGGCGTCTCGTAGGTCGAATACATGTAGGCGGTGGGCGAGGCGAACTCGGCGGCGCAGGTGTCGATGCGCTTGTAGACGGGGTGAACGTCGAGTTTTTCGCGCAGCTTTTGAACGTCTTCCTCGTCTTTCCTCACCAGGGACGCGAGGCGGGCGTCGGAGAAGCCCATGGCCTTCAACATGCGCAAATTCTGCGCGTCCTGCGGCAGGCCGTGCTCGCGGATACGCGCTTCCATGGCGATGATGGCGCCGATCTGCTCGAGGAACCACGGGTCGATCCGGCACATCTGATGGACGTCCTCGAGCGAGGTGCCCATGCGAATGGCCTGGGCGACCATGCGCAGGCGGTCGGGCGTCGGCGTGCCGAGAGCGGCGCGGATGGCATTCTTCTCGTCGCCTTCCACAAGGCCGGGAATCTCGATCTCGTCGAGGCCGGTGAGGCCGGTCTCCAAGCCGCGCAGGGCCTTTTGCAGCGACTCCTGGAAGGTGCGGCCGATGGCCATAACCTCGCCGACCGACTTCATCGCGGTGGTCAGCGTCGGCTCGGCGCCGGGGAACTTTTCGAAGGCGAAGCGCGGAATCTTGGTGACGACATAGTCGATCGAGGGCTCGAACGAGGCGGGCGTCGCGCCGCCGGTGATGTCGTTGTCGAGTTCGTCGAGCGTATAGCCGACGGCGAGGCGCGCGGCGACCTTGGCGATGGGGAAGCCGGTGGCCTTGGAGGCGAGCGCCGACGAGCGCGAGACGCGCGGGTTCATCTCGATGACGACGAGACGGCCGTCGGCCGGATTGACGGCGAACTGGACGTTGGAGCCGCCGGTCTCGACGCCGATCTCGCGCAAAACCGCGATCGAGGCATTGCGCATGATCTGGTATTCCTTGTCGGTCAAGGTCAGCGCAGGCGCGACGGTGATGGAATCTCCGGTGTGGACGCCCATCGGGTCGATGTTCTCGATCGAGCAGACGATGATGCAGTTGTCCGCGCGGTCGCGGACGACTTCCATTTCGTATTCCTTCCAGCCGAGGACGGATTCCTCGATCAGGACTTCGGTCGTCGGCGAGGCGTCGAGGCCGGAGGAAACGATGTCGAAGAATTCGGCGCGGTTGTAGGCGATGCCGCCGCCGGTGCCGCCCATGGTGAAGGAGGGGCGAATGATTGCGGGCAGGCCGACCGCGTCGAGCGCCTGGGCGGCGATGCCCATGGCGTGGGAGATGTAGCGCTGCTTGCGGTCGCCTTCGCCGAGGTTCCATTCGGTTTCGAGCGCGTCGAGCGCGGCGTCGAGATCGGCGGGGTTGGACGCCTTGAGTTCGGCGCGGCGGGCTTCATGGGCGCGCTTGTCGGCATCCTTCGCCTCGGAGGCGTTGGCGAGCATGGATTTGGGCGTTTCGAGGCCGATCTTCTGCATCGCCTCGCGAAAGAGCGAGCGATCTTCCGCCTTGTCGATGGCCTCGGCATTGGCGCCGATCATCTCGACATTGTAGCGTTCGAGCACGCCCATCCGCCGCAGCGACAGGGCCGTGTTGAGCGCGGTCTGGCCGCCCATGGTCGGCAGCAGCGCATCGGGGCGCTCCTTGGCGATGATCTTGGCGACGACTTCCGGCGTGATCGGCTCGACATAGGTGGCGTCGGCCAGCTCCGGGTCGGTCATGATCGTGGCCGGGTTGGAATTGACCAGGATGATGCGATAGCCCTCGGCCTTCAGCGCCTTGCAAGCCTGGGTGCCCGAATAGTCGAACTCGCAGGCCTGGCCTATGACGATGGGGCCGGCCCCGATGATCAGGATCGACTTGATGTCGGTGCGTTTTGGCATGGAGCGTCCGTCTCGCGCGCGTTCTGCCGCGAAGGCCGGGCGCGCGGGGCGACCGGTGCGGCGGAAGGATTTCATATGTCAGGCTAAGGGCGCCTTATAGGGAAAGGCGCGCGCGAACGTAACCCCGAAAATGCGGGTTGTGGACGGCGCGCGCCGCCTGTTCACACGCCGGACGACAGCTTGAGGCCGACGATGCCCGAGACGAGCAGCAGGATCGAGATCGCACGGCCGAAAGTCAGCGCCTCGCCCATGAACATGACGCCGACGACGAAGGCGCCGGCCGCGCCGATGCCGGTCCAGATCGCATAGGCGGTGCCGAGCGGCAGCGCCTTCAGCGACAGGGACAGGAAGGTGAAGGAAACGATCATCGCCAGAATGGTGATCGCCGTCGGGCCGATCTTCGTGAAGCCCGCAGACATTTTCATCGAAGTCGCCCAGACGACCTCGAACAGCCCTGCAAACCCAAGAAAAACCCATGCCATGATAGTCTCCATCACAAAGGAAAGGCCGCGTGACAGGCGGCCGGACAGAGCTTATATATATCCGACCAGACGGATTGAAAAGAGGAATTTTGAATGGGACGCAAGCGCACGATCGACCGCGATGCCATTCTCGACGCCGCCGAGGCCATCGTTAGCGAGGCGGGGGCGGGGCAACTCACATTCGATCAGGTGGCGGCGCGTGCGGGGGTGTCGAAGGGCGGCGTGCTCTACTGCTTCGCCAGCAAGTCGGCGCTGATCGCGGCGATGATGGAGCGGGACCTGAGACGGTTCGAGGCCGAGGTTGCGGCACGACACGCTGCCGGCGAGGGCGATCGTCTCAAGGCGCGGATCGATGCCACGCGCGACGAGAGCGAAGCGATGGCGGCGCGGGCGGCGAGCCTGATGGCCGCGCTGGTGGAAGTCGGTGACGAGGCGGAGCCGCTACGCGCGGACTATCGCGGCTGGCTCGACAGTTTCCGCGACGATGCCGAGGGGCGCCGGCGGCGGCTGGCGTTTCTGGCTTGTGAGGGCATCTTCATGCTGCGCGGGCTCGGCATCCTCGATATCGACGCGAAGGAGTGGGACGCGATCTTCGACGACATCGCGCAACTGGCGAACGAAAACTGAACGGGATTTCGTCGCTCTCGCACGCGTAACTCCGAACGCACCGTCAGGTCCGATTTTCTCCTTGACGGAACCGGAGGGCGGGCATTCCGTTGAAATGCGCTTTACTGCGTCTATGAGGGGATTGCCATGCGTTGGAGAGGTCGTCGTCAAAGCAGCAATGTCGAGGACCGGCGTGGGCAGGGACCTGCACGGATGCCGGGAGGCTTCGGACGGGGCGGGCCGCGCATTCCAATTCCCATTGGGCGCGCAGGTGCGGGCGGCATGTCCGGCATCGTCATCCTTGTGGTGGTGTTCCTCGTCCTCTCTTTCCTCGGCATCAACCCGATGGACATGATGGGCGGCGGCGGTTCGGCCCCGCCTTCCGGGCAGGTGACGCAGCAGCAGCGTCCGGTCGGTGGTGACGAGCAGGCGCAGTTCGTCGGCGTCGTTCTGGCCGAGACGGAGGACGTGTGGAACGGCATCTTCCAGACGCAGGGCGAGACCTATCAGGAGCCGACGCTGGTGATGTTCTCGGGCGCGGTGGATTCGGCCTGCGGGCAGGCGTCCTCGGCGGTGGGGCCGTTCTACTGCCCGAATGACAATCAAGTCTATATCGACCTTGCCTTCTTCGACGAACTCGGCAGCCGATTCGGTGCATCGGGCGATTTCGCGCAAGCCTACGTCATCGCGCACGAAGTCGGCCATCACGTCCAGAACCTGACCGGCGTGCTGCCGCGCTTCCACCAGCAGCGGCAAAGGATGACCCAGGCCGAGGCCAACGAGATGTCGGTGCGCGTCGAGCTACAGGCGGACTGCTATGCCGGCGTCTGGGCCCATTTCACGGAACAGAAGGGCCTGCTCGAGGACGGCGACATCGACGAGGCGCTGAATGCCGCGTACCAGATCGGCGACGACACGCTGCAACGGCGCACGCAGGGGCAGGTGGTGCCCGACAGCTTCACTCACGGCTCGTCCGAACAGCGCCAGACCTGGTTCATACGCGGCTATGAGAGCGGCCGCTGGCAGGATTGCGATACGTTTTCGGGGCAGATTTAGTTCGGCGAGGTCGAGGGTTGCGCAACCGTTGAAGCATGGATTCCTGTGACAAGCACAGCAATCCGAGCCTCGAACCACCAACCAGCGCGGCGGCTTTCGAGCGCCGGGCAACGCAGACGCTACTCCGCCAGTGCCGGCTCGCCCTTGCGTTCGCGGATCAGGTTCACGAAACGGCGGAAGAGGTAGTGCGAATCCTGGGGGCCGGGTGAGGCTTCGGGGTGATGCTGGACCGAGAAAACCGGCTTGCCGGTGAGCGCGATGCCGCAGTTCGAGCCGTCGAAGAGCGAAACGTGAGTCTCCTCGACGCCTTGCGGCAGGGACTTCGAATCCACCGCGAAGCCGTGGTTCATCGACACGATCTCGACCTTGCCGGTGGTGTGGTCCTTGACGGGGTGGTTCGCGCCGTGGTGACCCTGGTGCATCTTCTCGGTCTTCGCGCCGACGGCTAGTGCCAGCATCTGGTGGCCGAGGCAGATGCCGAAGACCGGCAGGTTGGCGGCGATCAGATCCTTGATGACCGGCACGGCATATCTGCCGGTTGCGGCCGGGTCGCCAGGGCCGTTCGACAGGAAGACGCCGTCCGGCTGCATGGCGATGATCGCCTGCGCGTCGGTCGTGGCGGGAACGATCGTGACCCTGGCGCCGAGCCCGGCCATCAGGCGCAGGATGTTGCGCTTGACGCCATAGTCGATGGCGACGATGTGCATGGCGGGCTCGCTCTGGCTGCCATGGCCCTCGTTCCAGACCCAGGGCGTCTCGGACCAGACGGATGACTGGCCGGACGAGACGTCCCTGGCGAGGTCGAGGTCGAGAAGGCCAGACCACGCGGCGGCCCTGGCCTTCAGCGCGGCGAGGTCGAAATTGCCGGACGGATCATGCGCGATGACGGCGTTCTGCGCCCCGCGCTCGCGGATGAGGGCGGTCAGCGCGCGCGTGTCGAGACCGGAAATCGCAACGATGCCGCGCTTTGCCAGCCACTCGTCGAGATGGCCGACTGAGCGATAATTGGACGGCGCCGTGATGTCGGCCTTGAAGATCGCGCCGACCGCGCCGTGACGCCCGGCAGGGCTCAAATCCTCGATGTCCTCGTCATTGGCGCCGATATTGCCGATATGTGGAAAGGTGAAGGTGACGATCTGGCCGACATAGGACGGATCGGTCAGGATTTCCTGATAGCCGGTCAACGCGGTGTTGAAGACGACTTCCGCCACGCGTTCGCCGGTGGCCCCGGCGCCCTTGCCCTTGATCACCGTGCCATCGGCGAGCACGAGGACTGCGGTGGGTTTCTCGATGCTCCAGGGGGCGGTTGCAGCAGCCATACATATCTCCAGTCAACGTCGCGCGGGCAGGCTCTGCCCTTGAAATGAGGTGCGTTCCGGGCCATATGTCGCAACGAAACGCACGGGCCATGCTCCCAGGTGGGAACATCCCGTGCAAGACTCAAGTCGGTCCATGCAGGTGGCGGACAATAGGTGAAGGCGAAAGCCGGGTCAATTGCCGGAAGCTGCAATTCGAACTGACACGAATCAATCAAATCAACGCGTTACAGACGGATACGATTGCTTCGGCAGTCGGCGGGCGGTATGTTCCGCATCCGTCACAGGAGAACAAGCCATGCGCGAGAAAATCGCCCAGGCACTGAAAGCGGCCCTGAAGAGCCAGGATAAGCGGCGCACCTCGACGCTGCGGCTGATCCAGGCTGCCATCACCGATCGCGACATCGCCAATCGCGGGCAGGGCAAGGACGCCGTCAGCGACGACGAGATCACGCAGATCTTGGCCAAGATGGTCAAGCAGCGCGAGGACTCGGCGCGCGCCTTCGAAGAGGGCAACCGGCTCGAACTGGCCGAGCAGGAGCGGCACGAAATCGATATCATCCGCGACTTCCTGCCGAAGCAACTCGGCGAGGAGGACACGCGGCAGGCTTGCGCACAGGTGATCTCCGAGGTCGGGGCCGACGGCCTGCGCGACATGGGCAAGTGCATGAATGCGCTGAAGGAGAAGTTTCCCGGCCAGATGGATTTTTCCAAGGCCAGCGGAATGGTAAAGACGATGCTGAAATAAACGTTCAGCGTTCCAGAGGGCGCGATGCCGCTGGCGTCGCGCTTTTTTGTCTGAACGCAAACATTCACCCGTTTGGGTGATGCAACCTGCGGAAGAAACCGGCACATTTCCTCAGGGTTCGAAGCATTCGCTTTTCTCGAACTCTCCCAGGCCGTACCGCCATATGCGATTTTGGGAGGGCAAGACGGGCCTTCTGACCTCTACGGGAGTCGTCTAGGCCCCTAGCGACTCCCGTTTTTTCCATACAACCGACCGATCGCGTTGAGGTTGCAGGTCGCGCCTCACCGGACGATGACGCGGCCCGAAGTCGCGCCGACATAGGGACCGGACGCGCCGATGCCGGCCGCGGCGCCACTGCCGCGCGCATCGATGCGACCGTCGCCGAGCGTCGCGCTTCCCGCGCCGCCGAACACCGCGCAGCCCGGCAGAACGAGAATCATCAGCACAAGCGCGAGCCTAGCCAAAGATCCGCTCCCCCTGTTCGTCGATCATCTGGCGCGCCTTGCGGACCGTCGTTTCCGTCGCGTCGTCGAGGGATGGGAAGCGGTCGGCGCGGATCAGCTTGTGCTCCTTGACGATGCCGTCGATCTCCTTCGAGATGATGCCGCAGGTCTGATACTGGCCGCCTTCCTGAAACGGAGTCGGGCGAATGGTGAAGCCCTTGTAGTCCTGAGGTTCGGCCGCAGGCGCCGGTGCGGCGGGGCCGCCACCGAACAGCTTTCTGAAAAACGACATTTTCTTCTCCTCGATTCGAGATCTAGCATAGAGGCGTGATTGGTGAAAATCCGGCGTTCATCGAGGATCGAAACGCAGGATGCCGGTAATGCCATCCGTGCCCGGCGGGCGGTCGTTGGGATGGGTCTGGCCGTCATTGACGACGACTTCGGCGAAATCGAACGGGCTGAGCCCGTCGATGCAGGCGACGTTGATGCCGAATTCGGTCGGTCTCGAGCGGCGGCGGTGATGGGTGTAGATACCGCATACCGAGCAGAACCAGTGCTCGGCCACCATTGTGTTGAACTGGTAGAGGGTCAGCAACTCGGTGCCCTTTTCGACTTGGAAATCCTCCACCCGCGCCGAGACGGCGATGGCCCCGCGCATGGCACAGAGCGAGCAGGTGCAGCGCCGTGCGGTGTTCAGGCCATCGACGAGATGCGCCCTGAACCGGACGCCACCGCAATGGCATCCGCCTTCCACGGTCTCGTATGCATCTTGATCCATGCGGCGTCCCTTGCTTTCCACAAGGTGGACCGGCGTGGCGCGCGTCGCAAGTCTAGAGCTTGGCGATGATCTCGCGATAGGCGGCTTCCGGGAATGCCTTCAGCGTGCGTGTCCGGATACTGCCGCCCTTGGCGAGCATGAGCGCGAAACGGGCTGCAACCGCATCGTCGGGCGCTTCGCATATGGCGACGAGGTCGTGCTCGCCCATCGTCATCCAGATGTCGCGAAACGTTCCGCCCATATCCGCCAGCAGCTTGCGGGCTGCGTCGAGACGCTTCGGGGAATCGCCGACATTGCGAATGCCTTCATCCGTCCAGTTCACGAGAACGATGTAGGTCGTCATGCTGCACCTTTCTGCGTGCCGCAGAGGTGCGAGATGACGCTGCGGCGCCGACATGGCTTGAAGTTGGAACGCGCGGAGTATGCGCCGATCGCAATCCCGGCGCGATCCATCGATCAGGCTATGGCATGGCGTCCGGCGCATATTGCGCGGCGAATTCGGCACTGGGCGGAATCGGCTTGATGATGTCGATCAGGACGCCGTTCGGGTCGGCGGTGATGAAATGGCGCTGGCCGAACGCCTCGTCGCGAATGGCAAGGTGGATCGGCAGGCTCGCCGCCTGCGCGCGCGCATATTCGGCATCGACGTCCTTGACCTCGAAGTTCAGGATCAGCCCCGAGACGCGCCCGCGGCCGATGGCGGGGATCGTTTCATGGGTTCCGTCGAGAATCGCGAGATTGACGCGACGGTCCTCGCTTGAGGTCAGATGCACATACCAGTCGCTCTCGAAGACCGGCTTGAAGCGGAAATGCGTGACGTAGAAGGCGGTCGTGCCGGCGACGTCGTCGGTCATGATCACCGGATAGTAGCTCGTCGATTTCATGGCTTTCACTCCCTGTTGAAAAAACATACAGTCTGTATGTGTCATTCAATTAACATACAGGCTGTATGTATGCAACAGGAATCAGAGCGCCGTTCCAATCATGCGCGGACGGAAGGGACGCGCAGCGCGCTTATCGAAGCGGCCCGAGCGCTGTTCGTCGAACAAGGCTATGCCGAGACCGGCACACCGCAGATCGTGGAAAAGGCAGGGGTGACGCGCGGCGCGCTCTATCACCATTTCGCCGACAAGAAGGCGCTGTTCCGCGCCGTGGTCGAAGTGGAATCCGAGGCGGTCGCAGGCGAGATCGCAGCTTTGACGCCTGAGGAACTGCCGGCGCTCGACGCGTTGATACGAGGCGGCGAAGCCTTCATGGCGGCAATGTCGCAGCCCGGCCGCACGCGCCTTCTGCTGCTCGACGGCCCGGCCGTGCTCGGCCGCAAGGCGATGGACGAGATCGATGCCCGTCATGGTGGCCGGACCTTGCGCGAAGGGCTTGCGATCGCGATGCGGCAAGGTGCAATCCGCCGCCTGCCGCTCGACGCGGTGGCCACGTTATTGTCGGCGATGTTCGACCGGGCGGCGCTGGATGTTGCCGGTGGGGCGTCGGAGGCGGACAAGAAGCAGGCGATCGACGCCATCATGGCAGGGCTGGCAACCCGACATTCATGAAAAAGGGCGCCCGAGGCGCCCCTTGTAAGTTTTGTCGATCAGCGGTCAGCTGTCGAGGAAGGAGCGCAGCTTCCTGGAGCGGCTGGGGTGCTTCAGCTTGCGCAGCGCCTTGGCCTCGATCTGGCGGATACGCTCGCGCGTGACCGAGAATTGCTGGCCGACTTCCTCCAGCGTGTGATCGGTGTTCATGCCGATGCCGAAGCGCATCCGCAGAACGCGCTCCTCGCGCGGGGTGAGCGAGGCGAGGACGCGCGTCGTCGTCTCGCGCAAATTGGCCTGGATCGCCGCGTCGATCGGCAGGATCGCCATCTTGTCCTCGATGAAGTCTCCGAGGTGCGAATCCTCCTCGTCGCCGACCGGCGTTTCGAGCGAGATCGGCTCCTTGGCGATCTTCAGGACCTTGCGGACCTTTTCGAGCGGCATGGCGAGCTTTTCGGCCAGTTCCTCGGGCGTCGGCTCGCGGCCGATCTCGTGCAGCATCTGACGCGAGGTCCGCACGATCTTGTTGATCGTCTCGATCATGTGGACCGGGATGCGGATCGTGCGCGCCTGATCGGCGATCGACCGGGTGATCGCCTGCCTGATCCACCATGTCGCATAGGTCGAGAACTTGTAGCCGCGACGATACTCGAACTTGTCGACCGCCTTCATCAGGCCGATATTGCCTTCCTGAATCAAATCAAGGAATTGCAAGCCGCGGTTCGTGTATTTCTTCGCGATCGAGATGACGAGACGCAGATTGGCCTCGACCATTTCCTTCTTGGCGATCGCCGCTTCGCGCTCGCCCTTCTGGACCTGATTGACGATCTTGCGGAATTCGAGGATCGAAATCGCAGTCTCGGTGGCGAGGTTCTGGATTTCGGTCCGGATGTCGCGGATCGTGTCCTTCTCATTCTTGGCGAATTCCTTCCAGCCGCGCGCCGACAGATTGGCGATCGACTTCATCCAATTCGGATCGAGTTCCGAGCCCTGGTACTGCTGGAGGAAATCCTCGCGACGCACGCCGTAGCTTTCGGCAAGACGCAAAAGCCGGCCCTCGTTCTGAACGAGCCGCTTGTTGATGTCGTAGAGTTGCTCGACCAGCGATTCGATACGCGCATTGTTGAGCGACAGCGACTTGACCGCCGTGATCAGTTCGTCCTTGAGCTTCTTGTAGGACCGCTCCTGGCTGGAGGACAGCGCGCCGGTCTGGGCGAGGCGGGCCTCGACCTGCTGGTCCTGAAGCTTGCGCAACTTCTTGTAGGTGCCGGCAATGACGTCCAGCGTCTCCATGACCTGCGGGCGCAGTTCGGCTTCCATCGCGGCCAGCGACAGGTTGGCCTCGTCCTCTTCGTCGTCTTCCTCTTCGCCGCGCGTGTCGCCGCCGACATTGGTGATGTCGTCGTCCTCGCGGCGCCTGGCCTTCTCGTCGACCTTGGGCTTGTTGTCTTCGTCGGGATTGCGTTCGACGATCGGCGCCTGCTTGGCCTCGGGACCCGCATAGGTGGCTTCCAGATCGATGATCTCGCGCAGCAGGACCTTGGCCTCGTTGAGCTCATCGCGCCAGATGATGATGGCCTGGAAGGTCAGCGGGCTTTCGCACAGGCCCGCGATCATCGTCTCGCGACCGGCCTCGATGCGCTTGGCGATGGCGATCTCGCCCTCGCGCGACAAAAGCTCCACCGAACCCATCTCGCGCAGATACATGCGCACGGGATCGTCGGTGCGGTCGGTCGGCTCTTTCTTGGTCGTGGTCGCCGCGACGGCCGTGCCGGTCTGTTCGGCAAGCTCGTTGGCGTCTTCCTCGGCGTCGCCTTCCTTCTCGCGATCGCCGTCTTCGGCGTTCTCGTCATCCTCGACGACGTTGATGCCCATGTCGGACAGCATCGCCATCGTGTCTTCGATCTGCTCCGAGGTGACCTCCTCGGAGGGAAGCACGGCGTTGAGTTCGTCCATGGTGACAAAGCCGCGCTTCTTGGCGAGCTTGATCATCTTCTTGACTGCGTCGTCGGAAAGGTCGAGCAGAGGACCGTCGGTCCCGCCTTCGCGCTCGTTCTCGACCTCTTCCTTCTCTTTAGTCGCCATATGTTGTTCTCCAGGCGGCCATCAGGCCATTGGAAGCCTCAGCGGCTCTCGTCACGGACATGGATGCGGATGCGCAAGAGGCGCGCTCGACCGCGCATACGCGCGTTCACGTAAATGCGCTGTTAACCCTGGTATCGAAACCGGCGTGCCCAACCCGCTCAAAACCAGTGTACCGTCCCATCATCCGTCTTCAATGCGGGCAAGCCGCTCGTTAAGGTTCGTGGTCGTCCTGATTCCGTCATTCCGGCGGAAGGTCAAGCGCTGTGACATGATTCGCCGCAAAAAAGCGAATCAATTGCCGGCCCGGCGGTCCGACCGACTTTTCGTCAGGCCCGGCCCGCGCGACCCGACTGGACCCCGAAGCCTTCAATCAGCGCCTCGGTGGCCTGCACGTCCCGCAACTGCGACTGCACGTCGACCAGATGACGGTAATTCTCATCCGTTGGCTCGGTCGCAAGCGCGGTTTCGGCTGCTTTCAACTCCCTATGTAGAGACTGAGCCGCCTGCTGCAAGTATAGCGCCTGCTGAAAGGCGTTGCGGGCGTCGTCGAGCGCGGCCTCGGGGAAAGCGGTCCACAGGCCGGCGCCCTTGACCTGCAACAAAGCGCGTTCCCAGATTTCCGCGATGCCGCAGGATCGGACATGGGCGACCAGCGTGCCGGCCTTGCCCGTCAGCCCGTGCGCAGCGGCATCGACGATGCAAGCCTTCAACTGACGCAGTTCCGCGCTGGTGATCGACAGCCGGTCGATCTCGTCGAAAAACTCGTCGACGAGATCGGGGTGATGAACGAGCGTGACGAGGATCGACGTCTCGCGCAGCGGCATGGCCGAAGCGGCGCGACGCACCATGGAGGACCGCGCGAGGGTTTCGGAGACGGCGAAGCGCTGCTTGCCCATCTGGTCGGCCGCGCCGGGCCGTCCCTGGCCGCCGCCTTTTTGAAAGCGCGGGTTTTGCGGGCGGGTCGCGCCGAAGAAGCGGATCACGCGGTCGCGCATCTCCTGCTGGTAGTGGCGGCGCACGTCCTCGTCCCTGATCTGGAAGGTCAATTCGCGCAGGCGCTTTTCGAGTTCGGCGCGGCGCTCGGGCGTTTCGAAGGTCGAGCCGGCCGTCTCGCGCTGCCACAGCATGTCGGCAAGCGGGCGGGCCTCCGCGACGATGGCGCGGAAGGCCTCGGCGCCTTCGGTCTTGACCAGATCGTCGGGGTCCTGGCCGTTGGGCAGGAGGGCGAAACGAAGCGTGCGGCCGGCCTGGACGAGCGGCAGAGCGAGGTCGGCGGCGCGGAACGCTGCCTTCATACCGGCCTGGTCGCCGTCGAAGCACAGCACCGGCTCGCCCGACATGCGCCAGAGGAGTTCGAGCTGGTTTTCGGTGAGCGCCGTGCCGAGCGGGGCAACGGCGTTCTCGACGCCGGCCTGCGCGAGCGCGATGACGTCCATATAGCCTTCGACGGCGATCACGGTTCCGCCGCGCGCGAGGGAGGAGCGTGCGCGGGCCAGATTGTAGAGCACCTGACCCTTGTGGAAGAGTTCGGTGTCGTTGGAATTGAGGTATTTCGCGGGCGCATCGGCCGCCATGGCGCGGCCGCCGAAGGCGATGACGCGGCCGCGCGCATCCTCGATCGGGAACATGATGCGGTCGCGGAAGCGGTCGTAGGAGACGGGGATGTCGGAACCGTGGACGACGAGGCCGCAAGCCTCGATCTGGCCCTTGTCGATGCCCTTGCCCGCCAGATGCTCCTTCAGCGCGTTGCGGCTTTCGGGGGCATAGCCGAGGCGGAATTTCTGCTGGGTCGGGCCGGACAGGCCACGCTCGCGCAAGTAGGCGCGGGCCTTCGCCCCGTCGGCGCCCTGGAGCCGATCCTGGAAGAACTGCGTCGCCATTTCCATGACGTCGGAGAGCGAGGCGCGCTCGCGCTCGCGGCGTTCCTCCTGAACGTCGCGGGCGGGCATGGGCACGCCGGCCATGTCGGCGATGCGCTCGACCGCCTCGGGGAAGGCGAGGCCGTCATGCTCGGTCAGGAAGCGGAAATGGTCGCCGGAAGCGCCGCAGCCGAAACAGTAGTAACGGCCCTTTTTGTCCTCGCAGTGGAAGGAGGGGGACTTCTCGCCATGGAAGGGGCAGCAGGCCCAGAAATCGCCGCGCGGCGCATTGGTCTTGCGCCGGTCCCACGTCACGCGCGTCCCGATCACCGAAGAGATCGGCACCCGGTCGCGGATCTCGTCGAGAAAGGAAGGGGGGAATCTCATCTGGGACAACTCGCTTTCATCTGCATATAGAGCGTGGCGCAAAAAGGTGCGAGCGATTGCGCCGGTCATACCCGACATTCACAGGCGCGGGCACCCAGGGCAGACAAGGTTCGCGCGATCGGCATTGGCCCATGAAGGCGCGCTTGCGTGCCTTTGCCGGCCGTGCGATTCCTGTTAATCGACTAAAGAAAAAGCCGCGGACAAACCGCGACAGAGCAAAGCTGATCTCATGTTTTTCCTTCACATAGGCAACGGGCTTCGGCCTTCCGCAAATTCCCGTCGCACGAGGCAATCGCGCAGGACGGGATCGTGAGCGGCTCCCTCGTCCTCCTCAATCTGGCCGGAGCAGTGGCGCTGCTCCTGTGGGCGACGCGCATGGTGCGAACCGGCGTCGAGCGCGCCTATGGCGAGGTGCTGCGCCGGCGGCTGCGCGCGACGCTGCGCAATCCGCTGGCGGGCGTCGTCGCGGGCACCGGGCTTGCGATCGCGCTGCAAAGCGCGACGGCGGTGGCGCTTCTCGTCGGCTCGTTCGTGGGATCGGGCATCGTCGGCGGCGCGGCCGGGCTCGTTGCCGTGCTCGGCGCCGATCTCGGCTCGGCCATCGTCGTCAAGATGCTGTCCTTCGATCTCAGCCTTCTGGTTCCGATCTGTCTTTTTGCCGGGACGGCGATCTTCCTGGCGACCGAGCGGCGCTCCTGGCGGCAGTTCGGCCGCATCCTCGTCGGTGTCGGCCTCCTGCTCCTGTCGCTCAGGCTGATCGGGGACGCGTCGGAGCCGCTTCGCGAAAGCCGGCTGCTGCCGGTCGTCGTCGACTTCCTCGCCGCCGATCCGATCACCGCCTTCATCATCGCGGCGATCATGACGTGGCTCTTCCATTCCAGCGTCGCGGCGATCCTGCTGATCGTGGCGCTTGCCGCGCGCGATCTCGTTCCGGTCGAACTCGGCATCGTCATGGTGCTCGGCTGCAATCTGGGCGGCGGGCTGATCGCGGCCATGCTGTCGCGCACCATGGCGCCGGCGGGACGTTCCGTGCCGATCGCCAATCTCGTCCTGCGCGGGATCGGCGCGGTGACGGCGCTGATCGTCATCGCACTGGTCCATCCGCCGCTCGACCTTCTCGGCGGCTCGCCGGAGGTGCAACTGGTCAACGCGCATATCGCCTTCAACCTGGCGCTGGTGATCATCGGGCTGCCGCTGGCGGGCATCGTGCATCGACTGGTCGCGGGGGCGCTGACGGCAATGCAGCCGGAAGCGGTGATCGACCTCGAGGACCAGCCGGTTTCCTCGCTCGATCCTGCCGTGCTCGACAATCCGCCGCTGGCGCTCGGCAATGCCACGCGCGAGGTGATGGCGATCTGCGATACGGTCGAGATCATGCTGACCAATGTGATGGAGCTTTACGAGGACGCCGACAAGCCGAAGATCGCGGCGCTGACGGCGCTGGACGACCGGGTGGACGAGCGCCATGCGGCCATCAAGCTCTACCTTGCGCGCATCAGCGCTTCGCAGATGAGCGAGGACCAGGCGTTGCGCTACCAGGAACTGCTCGGCGCCTGCGTGAAGCTCGAACAGGTGGGCGACATCATCGTGCGCAACATGCTGGCGCAGGTGAAGAAGAAGCTGGAGCGCGGCGTGAAGTTTTCCGATGACGGGCTCGACGAACTGCACGAGATGCACGCGGCGGTGCTCGCCAATGCCCGGCTCGCCTTCAACGTTCTCGTCTCGCGCGACCGAGAGACGGCACGCCAGCTCGTCCAGGAAAAGGAGCGGCTGCGCGATCTCGAAAAGAGCTCCAGCCAGCGTCATTTCGACCGGCTGCGCCTCGGGACGGCCGAGAGCGTCGAGACGAGCTCGATCCATCTCGACACGATCCGCGACCTGAAGCAGATCAATTCGCTTCTGGCGTCGATTGCCTATCCGGTCCTCGAGGAACACGGCCTGCTGCGCGACAGCCGACTCAAGGCGATCTGAACGAGAAGAGCCCGGTCGCTGGAGGACGACCGGGCTCTGGTGCCTCTCCCCGCCGGGCCCGAAGCCCGAGGGGGATGGGGCAGGGAACCTTTTATCTAGGTATCCTACCGGGCCTGTGCCACCGGGGCGACAAGCTGGGTGATGCGGCGGATCGCGACGCGGCGGTTGCGGCGCTCTTCCTCCTGCGTGTTCACCTTCAAAAACTGCTCGCCATAGCCCTGAGTGACCAGATTTTCCGGCGGAATGTCGAAGAAATCCGTCAAGGCGATGGCTACGGCTTCGGCACGCCGGTCGGAAAGCGCCAGATTGGCGGCTTCCGAGCCGACGGCGTCGGTGTGACCCTCGATCAGGAACGTCTCGGCGGGGTTCTCGTCGAGCATACGCGTCATCGCGTCGGCAATGCCCTGGAGACGGCCGACCTCGCTCTGCGGGATGGTCGCCGAACCGAAATCGAAGGTCAGCGTGTCGAGATCGACGCGCCGCGCGATGTCGCGGACACGCGAGGAGTACTTGACCTCGTCGATCGTGTAGACCTCACGAACCTGCTCGACCGGCGGCTGATCCAGAAACTCGTAGTAGATGTCCGGATCTTCCACGCGATTGGCTTCCAGGATGTACTGGCTGACGGGGATCGTCAGTCGCAGCGGCGGAAGATCGCGAGCCGGGTCGCGCCAGCGGCGGGGCCGATCGTAGTCGAAGCGGCGGTCGTCGGCATAGACGAGGACGTATTCGCGACCATCGGGCTCAAAGCGCGAGCGCTGGATCACATCGCCATAGCGGTCGCGGATCGTGACGATCTCGACGCCGTTCGGACGCACGATCACTTCGCGGGTGCGGCCGCGCGGCAGTTCCTCGTAATACACTTCCGACTCGCGGACGAGACGCGGACGGTCGTCGCTCTGGATGACGGTCGTGTTGTTGAAGTTGATGATGAAGCGGTTGTCGATCTCGCGAACGACTTCGGCTCCCTCGCGGCGTTCACGACGACGCTCGCGGATTTCGGTTTCCTCCAGACGGCGGCCTTCCTCGGCGCGCAGGGACTGGATCTCGATCGGCTGTTCGAGAGCCTGCGAATCCTGCTCGGAGGTCGGGGCAGGGCCGGCAGGGCGTGCGCGGCGCGCGCGTTCCTGCTCGATCTGCTCGGGTGTCTCGCCCTCGGCGGCAGCCTCGGCTTCGAACGCGGCCTCGGCTTCGGCGGGATCGACCTTCTGCGAATCGAGGATCGGCGCGAGATCGTCGCTCTCCTCGAATGCCTGTTCGGGCGGGATCTCGACCTGGAGCGCCTCGCCGGGCTCGGCCGGCTGGGTGGCCGCGCCTTCGGCCGGCGCCTCTTCGGCAGGTGCCGCTTCCGGAGCAGCATCGGCCGGCGCTTCTGGAGCGGGTGCAGCTTCAGCGGGCGCCTCTTCGGCGGCCGGAGCCTCTGCGGGCGCTTCTTGGGCAGCGGGTTGTTCGGCTGGGGCATCCTGTGCAGCCGGCTCTTCCGCTGGCGGCTCTTCGGCAGCCGGGGCCTCCTCGGCGGCGGGTTGTTCAGCCGGCGCTTCTTCGGCGGCCGGAGCTTCCTCGGCTGCGGGCTCCTCGGTGGCAGGCTCTTCGGCCGGCGCTTCCTCTACGGGCGTCTCTTCCGGGGCGGGCGCTTCTTCAGCGGCAGGTTCTTCGGCCGGAGCGGCCTCCGGCTCCGGCGCCGGCTCTTCAGCCGCCGGGGGCTCTTCCGCAGGGGGTTCCTCGGCCGGCGCTTCTTCGACGGGCGCTTCCTCAGCAGGGGCTTCCTCTACGGCTTCTTCCTCGGCCTCCTCGGCCGCTTCCTGTGCTTCCTGCGCCTCGCGCTGGAGACGCTCTTCTTCAGTTTCCTCTGTCGCCTGTGCGAGGATGACCGGCGCGTTAAGCTGCCCATCCTTCTGCAAGGCGTCGAAATCGGCCTGTGCGCCGGCGTAAGGCGCCGCGCTCAACTGAGCGGTAGCCATGATCAGCCCGAGGGCGGTCCCGGCCAATATCCGCGACTGTCTCTTCATTAGAGTGTGCTCCTGAAAGTAGGTCCCAACCCGGCTTCAACAGAAAGACCAGCTTTTTGTTCCGGTTTGGCGGGAAAACAGGCGCTGCCGGGGCCATTTCACGGCAATGACGCGGCAAATCGACGATTGCCGGACCACATCCGCTTGACCGCGGCGGGACGCGGGTCCACATCCGCGCCATGTCCACGCCCTTCTGGAAAACGAAGACCCTCGAAGCGATGACGGCGTCCGAATGGGAGTCGCTGTGCGACGGCTGCGGCAAATGCTGCCTGTCGAAGCTGGAGGAAGAGGACACCGGCGACATCTACTGGACCAGCATCGGCTGCCGGCTGTTCGATGCCGCCAAATGCCGATGTTCGGACTATCCCGGCCGGCTTGCCAAGGTGCCGGACTGCGTGAAGTTGACGCCGGAAAAGGTGCGTACGCTGCCCTGGCTGCCCTCGACCTGCGCCTACCGGCTGATCGCAAATGGCGACGATCTGAAATGGTGGCACCATCTCGTCTCCGGCTCGCGCGAGAGCGTGCACGAGGCCGGCATTTCGGTGCGCGGCAAGGTGACGGCGCTTGAAACCGACATGGCGAGAGTCGACGACTATTTCGACCATATACTCGACGAGGAACCATAAGGCGCTTGCGCGGACAAGGCCGCCCGGCCTATCCGCAATGCTTCGAATTCGAACGAAGGAATCCCCCATGAGCCAGACCGAAACCAAAGTCCTGATCGAACGCTATCTCGAAGCGTTCAATGCCGGCGACAGCCAGGGGATGCTCGACTGCCTCGACGAGGACGTGGCGCACGACATCAACGAGGGCGGGCGCGAGATCGGCAAGGACAAGTTCAAGTGGTTCCTCGGCATGATGGACCGCCACTACAAGGAAGAACTGGCCGACATCGTCATCATGACCAACGAGACGGGCAGCCGCGGCGCGGCCGAGTTCACCGTTCACGGCGAATATCTCGCCACGGCGGAGGGGCTGCCCGAGGCGAACGGGCAACGTTATTCGGTGCCCGGCGCGATCCTGTTCGAGGTCGATGGCGGGCGCATCTCGCGGGTGACGACCTACTATAATCTCAAGAACTGGATCGAAGCGGTCTCGAAAGGCTGAACCGTGACCGTCACCGTCCGGCGCCTGTCGCGCGCCGAAATCGAAACGCGGATCGACGATCTGGCTGCGCTGCGTATCGAGGTGTTCCGGGCTTTTCCCTATCTTTATGACGGGGATGCCGGCTATGAGCGGGACTATCTGGCGACATA
Source organism: Mesorhizobium sp. YIM 152430 (assembly GCF_029210365.1). Taxonomy (GTDB): domain Bacteria; phylum Pseudomonadota; class Alphaproteobacteria; order Rhizobiales; family Rhizobiaceae; genus Aliihoeflea. The sequence continues at coordinate 184,139 of NZ_JARGES010000015.1, read as the reverse complement.
TGCGAAAGCGCCGGGCGCGGTGGTGATCGGCGCGTTCGATGGCGAGGCGCTGGCCGGCGCGGCGACGGCCTCGCCGCTCGGCGAGCATCACGACGAATTCGCCGCTCCCTTTGCCGAACGCGGGCTGGAGGTGGACAGCTTCTTCTATTTCGGCGAATCCGTTCTCAAGGCGGGCTATCGGGGGAGGGGCATCGGCGTTCGTTTCTTCCAGGAGCGCGAGCGCGCCGCGAAAGACGCCGGCTTTTCGAAATGCATCTTTTCCGCCGTCATTCGTCCGGCGGACCATCCGATGCGACCACATGATCACGTCCCGCTCGACCGGTTCTGGGAAAAGCGTGGCTATCGCAGGCTGGACGGCCTGGTGACAAGATTTTCGTGGCGCGATGTCGGCGCCCCGGAAGCGACCGAGAAGCCGATGGAATATTGGATGAAGGATCTCGATCCCGCGACATGAACCGCGCATGAATGCGAGGTTCCAAACATGTTCAGTTTCCCGGCGCCATTCTCCTCCCATCGCCTTGAGCGACACGAGATGTCCTGATCCGCATCATCGACGAGGAGAAAAGAGATGTTCAAATTCGCAAAGACAGCGGCCCTTTCCGCTCTGATCGGACTTGGCGCGCTTGCCGCAGCGCCCGCGCAGGCCAATGCGACCAGCCTGCAATTTCACGGCAATGCCGGAACGGTCACCGTCCAGTGGGGCGGAGGCTATCGCGGCGACCGCTGGCACCGCGGCGGACATCGTCACCATCGCCAGGCCTGCACGCCCGGCCAGGCCGTTCACAAGGCCGCCCGCATGGGCCTGCGCAATCCGCGCGTCGTCAACGCCAACCGCAACGTGATCCGCGTCGCCGGCCGCGCCTGGCGTTACGGCCGCACGGCGATCGTCTTCGCCCGCGCGCCGAACTGCCCGGTGATCAGGTAAGACCCGCGAGACTGATCCGCGGAAGACGAAAGGCGCCGGACCCACCTGTCCGGCGCCTTTCGCGCGTTCAGCCTATTCGGTGTCGTTCGCCTCGAGCCAGGCTTCGAGTTGCGCGATCTCGCGCTCCTGCGCCGCGATGATCTCCTCGGCGAGCGCGCGCATTTCTGGATCGTCGCCTTCCTCCAACTGGATGCGCGCCATGTCGATCGCGGCCTGGTGATGCGGGATCATACCGCGCGCGAAGTCGATGTCGGCATCGCCCGAATAGGCCATCGCCGCCATGTCCTCGTGCATCCTGTCCATCGCCTCGCGATAGGCCGTCGTGGATGCGGATTCGCTTTGGCCGGACGCGTGACCGGCATGGCCGTCATGCGAGGTCTGCGCGTGGACGCCGGCGGCGCCGACGACCAGCAGGGACGTCAGTGCGATAGTTCGGGCAAGCTTCATCGGGAACCATCCTCGTGTTCGATGCGATGCTCGCAGGATAGAAGTTCCAGCAGGTGGAAGCTCAACCGGAATTTCATCGGCCGGCATCGAAGGGGACCGGGATGCGGGGCGGCGAGCCATATAGAGGATAAGGTGGTGGGCCCGGAGGGACTCGAACCCCCAACCAAGCGGTTATGAGCCGCCGGCTCTAACCATTGAGCTACAGGCCCCACACGGCTGTTGGGATTAGTGGCTTTTGACGCCTCGCACAAGCCGCAGTGCGCCGCAATGCGCCCATAATCGACGCATAGGCGTGGATGCTCGATCCGCATTCTCCGGGAGTTCTCTTCATGCGCCTTTTCGTTTCGACCGCCATCCTTGCGCTCGCCCTGCCGCTCGCCGCACAGGCGCAGGACGAGCGACCCTTTCCCAAGATCGTCGTCTCCGGCAAGGGCGAGGCCGCCGTCGCGCCCGACATGGCGATCATCAACCTCGCCGTGCTGCGCGAGGCCGAGACGGCGCGCGCGGCGCTCGACGACAACAACGAGGCGATGGCGGACGTGATCGCAGCGATGAAGGAGGCGGGCATCGCGGACCGCGATCTTCAGACCGCGGGGCTGTCGATCAATCCGCGCTACGTCTATCCGCAGAACAATGACGGCACGGAACAGCCGCGCATCGTCGCGTATCAGGTGACCAACAACCTGACGATCCGCATCCGCGACATCGAGAAGGTGGGCGAAATTCTCGACCAGTCGGTGACGCTGGGCGTCAATCAGGGCGGGTCGATCTCCTTCGTCAATGACGATCCGTCGGCAGCGACCGCCGAGGCGCGCCGCAAGGCCGTCGAGGACGCGATGGGGCGGGCGCGGACGCTGGCCGAGGCGGCGGGCGTGACGCTCGGCGACGTGATCGAGATGTCGGAGCGCACCGCGCCGCCGCCGATGCCGATGCAGGAGCGGGCGATGATGCGCATGTCGGCGGCCGACGCGGGCGGGTCGGTTCCCGTCGAGACCGGCGAGAACAACTATGTCGTCCATGTCGACGTGACGTTCGCCATCGGCGGCGGCGAGACGCCCGAATAGACCGTCAGTTGCCCGGACGAGGATCGATCGGCTCGACAGTGCCGAGATCGAGATGGCGCTCGAGTGCGGCGGCTCCCGCCAGGAGCCGCGCTTCACCGCGCGGGCGCGCCGCGATCTGCAACCCGACCGGCAGCCCCTCGCGGGTGAAGCCGCAGGGCAGCGAGAGGGCCGGGCCGGTCGTCAGCGTGATGGCGAAGGCGATGGTCAGCCAGTCGATATAGGTGTCGAACTTCACGCCGGCGCATTCGGTGACGTAGCGGTTCTCGACCGGGAAGGGCGCGACGATGGTCGCCGGCGTCAGGAGGAGGTCGTAGTCCTCGTAGAAGGCAAGCGCGCGCGTGATGATGCCGGCGCGGCGGGCCTCGGCCCTGGCGACGTCGCCGACGGTGAGCGCCAGGCCCTTCTCGATGTTCCAGATCACTTCGGGCTTCAGAAGATCGCGATGCGTTTCGAGCTTGGCGGCGTGGCCGGTCGCGAAGCTGACGGCGCGCAGCGTCTGGAAGGTTTCGCGCGCATCCGACAGATCGGGATGGGCATCGGTGACTTCGACGCCGAGTTCGGTGAAGCGGTAGGCGGCGGCGCGACAAATGTCGGCGACTTCCGGATCGACTGGGGTGATGCCGCCGAGATCGGCCGAGAAGGCGACGCACTTCGGCAGGGTCCGGCTCTGCGCGGCCTTGCGGAAGCTGATGCCGTCGCGCGGCAGGGAGATCGGATTGGCGGGATGCTCGCCGGTCATGGCGTCGAGGAGAAGCGCGAGGTCTTCGACGGTTCGGGCCATCGGGCCTTCGACCGAGAGGATATCGTCGACGAGCATTCCCGGATCGGCGGCGACGCGGCCGGGTGAGGGGCGAAGGCCGACGATGCCGTTGAAGGAGGCCGGGTTGCGCAGCGAGCCGCCGAGATCGGAGCCCTGCGCCAGCCACGCCATGCCGGTGGCGAGCGCCACGGCCGAGCCGCCCGACGAGCCGGCGGCGGAGCGGGACGTGTTCCACGGATTGAGCGTCGCGCCGAAGACGTCGTTGAAGGTGTTGGCGCCGGCGCCGAATTCGGGCGTCGCGGTCTTGGCGTAGACGATGGCGCCTTCGTCCTCCAGATGCCCGACCATGAGGTCGGAGCGGGCGGGAATGTGGTTCTCGAAGATGCGCGAGCCATGGGTGGTGCGCACGCCCTCGACTTCGGTCAGGTCCTTGATGGCGACGGGTGCGCCGGCAAGCTGGCCTCGTTCGGCGACGGGTCGTTTGGCGAGGTCGTCGGCATGTTTCCGGGCGCGGTCGAAGGCGAGAGTGGGCAAGGCATTGACGGCGGGATCGACGGCGGCGATCCGCTCCTCCAGCGCGTCGAGCAATTGGCGCGGCGACCATTTTTCGGCGCGAAGGCCGTCGACGATTTCACAGGCGGATTTGCGGATCAGTTCGGATGTCATTCATGCGCCTCCCAATTGTGCCTGCCCCTGATAACGAGGCGGGGCGGGGCATCCAAGGGCCAGACAGCAAAAAGCCCGGCGAAACCGCCGGGCCAGAACGCGCGATCTTCTGAGGATCAGGCGAAGCGTGCGGTGGCGCGGCTGCGCGACGAAGACGGCGAGACGAACGCCTCCGCCAGTTCGAGGTCTTCATGTCCGATCAGCCGTTTCGGATCGTCACCGATGGCGTCGATGATTTCGGGTGCCAGAGCGTTGGCGGCGATCGCCGAGTCCCAGGCGTTGCGGGCTTCGCGCTCCGCGCGGATCAGGGCTGACAGTGCGAGAATGAGCCGGTCGCGATGGTCCATGAGGGGGTATGCCTATGTCTTCTTGTGATCGTCTTTTTCGGTCGGCCCATTGGGTGGGCGAACGGAAACGCGCAAAGGCGGAGCGGGTTCCCGCATAACGCGCTTCCCGAGAGGAACCTTCCGCGCCTCCGGCGCATTTGGCGAAACCGATCAGGAGCGATGTTGAGTGCTTGAAGCCGTTTCCAAGCAGAACGGGCTGGATGACAGCGACCTGCCGATGGCATTGCGTCGGCCGGACGACCTTGCCTATGTCAGCGACGCCGAGCCCGGCATAAGGCGAAAGCGCGCCGGCAAGGGGTTTTCGTTCCTGACGCCGGAAGGGGCGAAGCTGACGGACAAAAGCGAGATCGCGCGGATCAAGGCGCTGGTCATCCCGCCGGCCTGGACCGATGTGTGGATTTCGCCCGATCCGCTCGGCCACATCCAGGCGACCGGGCGCGACCAGAAGGGCCGTAAGCAATATCGCTATCACGCGCGCTGGGGCGAATATCGCGACGACGTGAAGTATCAGAGCCTCGTCGACTTCGCGACCGCGCTGCCGCGGCTGCGCGACAGGATGGAGACGGATTTGCGCAAGCGCGGGCTGCCGCGCGAGAAGGTGCTCGCCTCGATCGTCTGGCTGCTCGACAACACGATGATCCGCGTCGGCAATCCGGCCTATGCTCGTGAGAACAAGAGCTTCGGCCTGACGACGCTGCGGGCGCGCCATGTCGAGGTGGAGGGCTCGAAGCTGCGCTTCGCCTTCAAGGGCAAGTCGGGCAAGGAATGGAACCTGAAGCTCGTCGACAGGCGCATGGCGCGGATCATGAAGGACATCCTCGACCTGCCGGGCCAGCATCTTTTCCAGTATCGCGACGAGGAGGGCGAGCGGCGCATGGTGCGCTCGCAGGACGTCAACGCCTATATCCGCGAGGCGACGGGCGCGGAGTTTTCCTCCAAGCACTTCCGCACCTGGGGCGGGACGACCAGCGCGGCCGCGCTGTTTTCGACCGTCGACCTGCCGGAGACGAAGACCGAGACGGCGCGCGTGCTCAACGCACTGATCGACAAGGTGGCGGCGCGGCTCGGCAATACGCGGGCGGTCTGCCGGCGCTGCTACATCCACCCGCGCGTGGTCGATTCCTGGTCGACCGGGCGGCTGATGGAAGAACTGGCGGAGGCGCGCAAGCGCTACCGCACGCCGATCGAAGGGCTTGACGAGGAAGAGGCGCTGGTCCTGCGCTGGCTGTCAGGCTGAATCTTGGCCTGGATGGCCTGCAAACCGCAGGTCCCTGCGCTTGCTGTGCAATGCGTGAATTCAGTGCTGAACCGGCCGGCCGATCGGCAGATCCATCGTCAGCCGGGTGCCGCCCACGCCGTCGCCATAGACGATCGACGTGTTGAGGCTGGTCGCCATTGCCTTGACGATGCGCGAGCCGAGGCCGGTGCCCCTCGGCTGGCCTTCGCCATTCCAGCCGATGCCGTCGTCTTCGACCCGCAGGATAGCGGAATCGCAGCCCGCGCGGCGGATATAGACGCGGACCTCGCCCTCGGCATCGCCCGGATAAGCGTATTTGTAGGCATTGGTGACGAGTTCGGTGACGATCATGCCGATCGAGACGGCCTTGTCGGTGGGAACCGTCAAGGGTTCCAGATCGGCACGGATGCGCGAGGCGTGGCCCGCCGCCTTCATCGAGGTGTCGAGTTCGGTGATCAGGGTCGAGATATAGGCATCGAGATCGACCATCGTCACGTCGTCGGACGTATAGAGACGCCGATGCAGCCCGGCGATGGCGGAGATGCGCGCCTGCGTTTCGGCAAGCGCATCCTTGGCCTTCGGCTCGGCCACGGCGGAAGTCTGCATCCGCACGAGGGCGGCGACCAGCGCAAGGGAATTGGCGACGCGATGGTTGACTTCGGCGAGCAGGATGACGGCCCGGTCGCGCGCGTCGCGAACCTCCTGTTCGGCGCGGTCCTTCTCACTCTGAAGACGCGCCTTCTCGATCGACTGGTCGATGGCGCTCGACAACAGAACGAAGAACTCGTCGCCGACGCTTTTGAGAACATAGTCGGCCGCGCCCGCCTTCAGCGCCTCCACCGCGACGGTCGCTTCGGAGGAGCCGGTGACATAGACGACCGGCGGCGCGGCCGTCCGATTCTTGAGGGCGGCCAGCATGTCGAGCCCGGTTCCCGATGCCAGATAGTGATCCAGCACCACGACGTCGAAGGTCTGCGCGTCGACGCGGGCCAGACCGTCCACGATGTCGCCGGAATGCTCGACGATGAAACCCTGCCGCTCAAGCCGCTTTTGCACCAGGCGCGCAAGGGCCGGGTCGTCGTCGACATAAAGGACGCGGACGGGGTCGGTCATCGGCTTCAAGCGGTCTCCGGGACCTGCATCACCGAAAAGAACAGGCCGAGCTGGCGGATCGCATTGGCGAACCCGTCATAGTCGACCGGTTTGGTGATGTAGACGTTGGCGCCCAGATCGTAGCAACGCTGGATTTCGCGCTGGTCGTCCGTCGTGGTGAGCACGACGACCGGCGAACGCTTGGTGTGGATGTTGTTCTTGATCTTTTCGAGAATGTCGACGCCGGTCATGTCCGGCAGGTTCAGATCCAGTAAAATCAGGAGCTGGCGGCGGGCGCTGTCCTCGCCCGAACCGTCGGCACCGAAAAGATAAGAGAGCGCAGACGTGCCGTCGGTGAACGGGATGATCTGGTTGCTGACGCCGGCGCGGCGAATGTTCTTTTCGATCAGGCGCGCATGGCCTTCATCGTCCTCGATCATGATGATCGTCACTGGCTGTCCGTCGGTCAACTCATGCACTCCTTTGAACCGTGGGAAGTTTTTCGGGCAGCGTCACCCGGAACGTGGTTCCGCGTCCGAACTCGGACTCAAGGGTGATATCGCCGCCAAGGTTCCGAACAAGCGTGCGGACATGGGCGAGGCCGATGCCTTCGCCAGGCTTGTCCTGCGTGCCGGAACGGCGGAAAAGATCGAAGACGCGCTGGTGATCCTGTTCGGCGATGCCGCGGCCATTGTCCTTCACGTCGATGACGATCTGGCGACCGTTCATCTTGCGGGCGGAGACGTCGATCTCGATCGGTCGGTCGGGCGCGCGGTACTTCACCGCATTGTCCAAAAGATTGCCGATGATCTGCTCGAGCGACAGGCGGTCGGACAGGATCGGCGGGACCGCGACGTCGACATCGATGCGGCCCTCGCTGTCGGCGACCTGATGCTGCATCGTGTTGGCGTTGGCCTCGATCAGTTCCTTCAGGTCGATGCGCTCGGGCTTCAACGGGCGCCGGCCGTCGCGGGAAATCTTGAGGATCGCGTTGATCAGCGCGTCCATCTTGCGGGTGGACGAACGGATGAAGCCGATCGCCTCGGGAAGGTCCTCGGATGCGGCAAGGCGCGCATCCTTGATCTCCTGCTCGTTCAGCGGGTCGCCATCGGCCAGGACGTAGGTCTGGATCGTTTTCATGGTGGCGTCGAGCTCGCTCGTGAAGCCCATGATGTTGACGAGGGGCGCGCGCAGATCGTGCGTGACGATATAGGCGAAGCGCTGCACTTCCTCGTTCGCGCGAACCAGATCTTCGGTGCGTTCGGCGATGCGCTGCTCGAGGCCGACATTGAGCGCCTTGACCTCCTCGCGCGCGTTCAGAAGCTCGCGCGTGTAGCGCAGCGCCATCCAGACAGCCATGCCGACCACCGCGAATATGACGAGCGCGCCGAGAAACGTCGTCAGACGCAGCCAGTTCGCCGTTTCGCGCTGGCGCTCCGCGCCGGTGTCGAGACGCGCGTCGGCGGCACGCACGATGGCGGCGAAGAGCTCGCGCGCCTCGTCCATGACCGCCTTGCCGCGATCCGTCCTGACGATCGCGACGGCTTCCGCGACTTCGCCCTGGCGGACGAGGTCGATCGTTTCGTCGATTTCGGCAATCTTCAGTTCGATGCCTTCCAAAAGGCGCGCCATCGGCTCGGTGGCCTGCGGATAGGGCAGAAGGATCGTGCGCAGTTTCTCGTAGCGCTCCATGATCGTGCCGCGCGCGGCGTCGTAGGGTTCGAGGTAGCGTTCTTCCTGAGTCAGGATGTAGCCGCGCTGGCTGGTCTCGATATCCTGCAAGGCGCTGCGCAGATCGACTGTGGCGGACCGGGCCTGGCGGGCCTCGATCACCTCGTCGAAATGATTTTGGGTCTGCTCGACGAGCCAGATCGACGTGCCGACGATGGCCACCAGCGCGAACATGCCGATGAGCAGCAGGATCGCGGTGGTCCTGACGAAATTTTTATTTGCAATCGGCATTCAGATCGTTCGGCTCAAAGTCCCCGACCGAGCAATGGCGCATCGATCCAAGAAACGCCACCAGATTTTTTAACAACCCGGCGCCAAACACCAAAAAAACGCCCGCCGGCTGAACCGGCGGGCGTTTCGTTCAATCATTTGATAGCTGGCATTCGCCAGCAGATCAGTTGCCTTCGGTCGTGACGTCGACATCCGGCACATCGATGTCCGGGGTGTCGATGGTCACGTTGACGTCGTTCGCGCCGGTTCCGCCGCCGCCGAAGCCGCCGAGCAGCCAGACGCCGCCGATGATGACGACGACCGCAAGGAGCAGCGCGACGGCCCAGCCGCCTCCGCCACCGCCGCCGCGACCCGTATTGATAATCGTCGGTCCACGATCAGACATTGGTATTTCCTCTCAAATTCATGGGCATTCCACCGGCGGATCAGTCTTTGCGGCGGATGCGATGTCCCTTTTCGCGCTGCAATAATGTGCGATCGGGCATTTTGGTTCCTGCTAATCAAGCGGGTTGCGCTTCGCATCCGGCTTCGCGATCCATAGAAAGCGTGCATAAGATTCCGACGCTGGCGTCAACGCGGTGCGTCTTCAGCATTGTCGCCCTCGACCATTTCTTCAGGATTGTCCGTGCTCGGCGTCGTCAGGCTTTCGCCCGACTGCTTGCGCGTCCTGCGTGATCTGGATTGCGGAAGCGCGGCGTCCGACGAACTGTCGGAACTGACGTGATAGGTGACCTGCGGGAACGGAATCTCGATGCCGCGGCGCTCGAATGCGTCCTTGATGAATTCGTTGTACTTGCGGCCGATGCCCCATTGCGAACCGGGCAGGGTCTTGATGCGCGCACGGACATTGATCGCGGAATCGCCGAAGAGCGTGACGCCCTGCATGTCGAGCGGTTCGAGGATGGCCGTCCTGGCGTCCGTCTGCATCAGATTGTCGAACGCTTCCTGCATCGCTTCCTTCACCTCCGCGATGTCGCTGTCGTAGGCGACGCCGATCTCGGCCACATGGTAGGAGAAGCCCTTCATCGAGTTCGACACCATGTCGACCGAGGAGAACGGGATCAGATGCAGCGTGCCGTCCAGCGAACGGATCGACACGGAGCGGATCGTCAGCCTCTCCACCACGCCAGAGGTCGCGCCGACGCTGACGACATCGCCCTCGTTCATGATGTTCTCGAGCTGGATGAAGATGCCGGTGATGATGTCCTGGACGAATTTCTGCGCGCCGAAGCCGATCGCAAGGCCGAGCACGCCCGCGCCGGCCAGAAGCGGCGCGATGTTGATGCCGATCTGGGCCAGGGCGAGCATGAAGATGAAGATCGCGAGCCCCACCGTGAAGGCATTGCGGAACAGGGACAGCAGCGTCTTTTCGCGCGCCGTCGGCACCGTGCCGAAATTGGGATTGAGGCGGTACTCCACCCATGACGACATGGCCAGATAGATCAGGAAGCCGACGAGCAGGATGACGGCCGCCGAGATGACCGAGCCGGTGACGCGCTGGCCACCTTCGGATGCGACCCAGCCGAGGAAATCGATCAGGCCCCACGCCTGCGCGATGGCGATGGCGACGCCGATCAGCGTCACGGTGCGGACCACCTGCATGACGCGCGGCACGAAGGCGTGGAGCCGGGTTTCGAGCAGCGGCAGGCGCTGCTTGATCTCGTCGGGAAGGCGCACGCCGACATGGATGAAGCGCGAGATGAACGAGATGATGACCACGCCGACGACGATGGCGGCGATCGACTGGACGGTGGCGCGCAGCATGTAGGGCAGGGCGCCTTGCGGATGGGCCAGCCAGGCGATCAGGATGATGACCATGTATGCGATGGCGATCATGTGCCAGAAGGCGCCGAGGAAGGCGAGCGACTTCGACAGGGCGTCCTGACGGCCATTATTGGCGCGCCAGGTCAGGGCATGGCGCACGGCGGCCTTGTTTTGCAGCACGATCAGAATGCCGATGACGACGGCGGTGATCATGGCCAGAACGCGTAGCGCCTGCGCGGCGGTGGGGCTGACCATGTCGGCGAGGATCGGCGCGACGAACATGAACGAATAGCCGATGAGGCTGATGATGCGCGAGAACCAGAAATACCAGTAGGCCGCGGTCGTGTCGTTCATGGGGAGCGGACGCAGCGCCGGGCCGTGCGGCTCGAACACCGCGCGCACGACCACCTTGGTCAGTTCGACGACCAGAAAGGCATTGAGAAGCAGGGTCTGGTTGATGCCCATGCGCCCCGTCGGGCCGGTGAGGAAATAAAGCGAGATCGCATAGCCGATCGCCCAGGCCGCAGCGACCGCTGCGACGCCGATCGCCGTCGCGCCGACGATGCCCAGCAGGCGCGCCAGCCAGCCGTGCCCGGCGACCCGGTTCGAAATCGCCTTCTGTCCCTGGATCGCGAAGGCGCGCAGGAAGAAATAGCTGGCGAACAGGGCGATCGCGAGGATCGCGACATTCGTCGCAACCCGCGTGATCTCGCCATAGTCGCGGGTGGAGGCGGACGAGAAGACGTTGCCGATATCGGAGCCCAATTCCACGACCGCGCCAATGGTCGCGGAAACGCCTTCCGCGATCTCGCGCGTGTATTCGGCGATCTGGCGCGCGATGGTCGGGTCGGAGGTGCCTTCGGCCGCCTGTGCATCTGTGCGGCTTTCGCTGCCGCCTGCCGCGCGCAGGCGCTCGATCAATTCGTTGCGGGTCGTCTCGTTTTCGAGAAGCCGGATGAGATTATCGACGCTCGCCGCGGGTGCCTCATCAGCCGCAGCCGGCTCCGCAGGAGCAGTGAACTGGGCGCTCGCGCCCCCCATGGCGAGGAACAGGACGAGGAAGGCGCAGGCAAGGAATCGCATCTGGAACGAAGGTCTCGATGATCGGAAGGCGGAGAGACCCGTAAGCATGGCGGGGCAAATGCGCAGGTCAACCCCCGCCCGGCCAATTTTGGCGTTCAACCCTTCATGCCGCCCTGCGTCAGCCCGCCGACGACGCGTTCCTGGAACAGGGCGATGATGATCGAGATCGGCACGATGGCGACGACGAGCGCGGCGGAGATGATCGGCCAGGGAAACGAGAACTCGCCCTGATAAAGCGTGATGCCGACCGGCAGCGTGCGGCTCGACACGCGCGAGGACAGCGTCAGCGCCAGAAGGAACTCGTCCCAGGCATTGACGAAGGCGAGGATGCCGGCGGTGAAGACGCCGGGCGCCGTCAACGGAATGACGACGTGCCACAGCGCGCCGAGGCGCGAGCAGCCGTCGATCATGGCGGCGCTTTCGAGGTCCTTCGGGATGTCCTGGAAGAAGGAGATCAGGACCATCGTGCAGACCGGCATCGAGAGCACCGCATAGGGAAAGACCAGTGCCCACCATGTATTGAGCAGGCCGATCGTGCGCATGACCTGGAACAGCGGCACCATCAGCGAGATCAGCGGGAACATCGCAATCGCCATCAAGAGCGACAGGATGAGACCGGGCGCGGGCAGGCGAAGGCGAACCAGCGCATAGGCGGCGAGCGCCGAGACCGTGACGCAAAGCAGCGTCGACAGTGTCGCGACGGCGACCGAATTCCACATGAAGGTCAGGATCGGCTGGTCGGTGAAGACGCGCGTGTAGTTCTGGAAGGTCAGCGTGTCGGGCAGGATGGTGATCGGCAGGCGCAGAAGCTCGGCCTCGGTCTTGAGCGAGGTCAGCACGATCCAGATCGCCGGCACGAAGCCGTTGACGACGACGATGAGGCCGGCGATCAGCACCATGACGCGAGGGCGGGGGAAGCGCATCATCTCACGCCTCCTGCCGCGGGTCGCGGCGCGTGTAGCGCAAATAGCCGGCGGTCATGGCGAGCGAAACGACGAACATCAGCACGGCCAGCGCCGAGCCGTAGCCGAGGTCGAGGAAGTCGATCGTCGTCTTGTGGATGTACATGGCGAGCGTCTCGGTCGAATTGCCCGGCCCGCCATTGGTCATGGCGTAGGGAATGTCGAAGGTCTGGATCGCGGTGATGGTGCGGAAGATGGCGGCGACGATGATCGCGGGGCGCAGCATGGGCAGCGTGATCTCGATGAATTGCTGCCATTTCGACGCGCCGTCGATCTCGGCCGCCTCGTAGAGCGATTTCGGAATCGTCTGGAGGCCGGCAAGCAGGATCAGCGCGACGAAGCTCGACGTCTTCCAGATGATGGCGATGCAGATGGCGACGGTGGCGAGGAAGGGATCGGTGAGCCAGGCGAGCTTGGGCAGGCCGACCCACATCAGGATGTTGTTGACGATGCCCTGGTTGAACTCGAAGAACCAGCGGAAGATCAGGCCCGCGAAGACCAGCGGCAGCGCCCAGGGCAGGAGCAGGCCGAGGCGCACCGGCCATTTGACCCTGAAGGGCTGGTTGGCGAGGAGCGCGAGGCCGAGGCCGACGACGATAGCGCCGGGCACGGTGACAGCGATATAGATGAAGGTGTTGAGCGTCGTTTCCCAGAAGCGCGGATCGGCGAGCGCCTTCTGGTAGTGCGCGAGACCGATGAAGGGCGTGCCGAGCCACGGTTCGGTGAGGCGCAGTTGCTGCGTCGAGGTGACGAGAAGGCGGCCAATCGGGAAGAGGACGACGGCGAACAGGAGCAGGAAGGCCGGCAGGATCATCAGGAGGCCGAGGCGGCGCTCGGACTTTTCGAGGCGGGTGAGGGGGAGGGGCTTCAGAGCCACTGTCTTGCCCGTGCGTGGCGCCATCGGCTCGGTCCTCTGCCTTTCAGATGGAAAAGGCGGCCGGATGGCTCCGGCCGCGCTGGAGACTTACTGCATGACCTCGGAAAGCCCCTGCTCGATGGCTTGCAGGGACGTCGCGCCGTCCTGGGTTCCGGCGAGGAAGGCGTTCATGTTGGTGCGGACGACTTCCGAGACCCGCGGATAGGCCGGGCTGACGGGGCGCGAGCGGGCGGTTTCGACGACTGGCAGCGCATCCTCGAACCACGGATTGGCCTCCAGCACCTCGGCGTCGGTGTAGACCTCGGGGAAGACCGGCATGTGCGAGGCGAGGATCGCCTGCTGCTTGGAGACTTCCGGGCTGGAGAGATATTTGACCAGATCGACGGCGGCTTCCTTGTTCTCCGAGAAGGCGGAGACGGCAAGCTGCCAGCCGCCGATGCAGGTCGCCGGCGTGTCGGCGGTGAAGCCGGGCAGGGTGACGACGCCGACATTGCCCTTGACCTGGCTGTCCTCGTCGTTCTGGACGCGGTTCCAGACATAGCCCCAGTTCATCGCGAAGATGGCGTTCCCGGCCTGGAAGTCCTGGCGGATGCGGTCGGTCGGGATTTCGGCGATGTTCGGCGGCAGGACGCCGGCTTCCTTGAAGTCGCCCCAAAGCTCGAAGGGCCGTGCGGCCTGTTCGGCCGACAGGGTGATCGCGCCGCCTTCGCCGCCGAGTTCGCCGCCCGCGCCCCAATAGGGAACGAGGTAGGTGCAGACCGTGCCCTCGATCGGCGCGCCGGCAGTCAGGAACCCGGCGAGGTTGGGATTGCCTTCGGCTTCCTTGATCTTGAGCGCGGCTTCCTTCAACTCGTCCCAGGTTTTCGGCGGCTCGATGCCGTGCTTTTCGAGAAGGTCGGTGCGGTAATAGAGGAATTGCGAATCCGCGAAATAGGGCAGCGCCATGACCTGCCCGTCGACGATGTTGGCCTCGCGATAGGCGGGTAGATAGCGCTCCATGATCGCATCGCGCTCGTCGCCGAGATAGTCGTCGAGCGGTTCGGCCCAGCCGGCGGCGGCCCATTGCGCCGGGCGGATGACGTCGATCAGCACCACGTCGAGCGTCGAATCCTGCGAGGCGAGGACGGTGTTGAGATATTGCTGCTGTTGCTCGGACGTCGCGCCGCCGACCTCGATCTCGACGGTCACGTCGGGATTCTGCTCCTGATAGGCGTCGAGGATCTGGCGCATCACGTCGGGCCGCTGCTGGCCGCCGGTGAAGATGCGCAGTTCGGTCTGCGCGAAGGCCGAACCGGCCGACAAGGTCATGATCGCGGCGAGCGCGGTTCCGGTAATCAGTCTCGTCATCTCTCTCTCCCTGATGTTGCAGGCCCGACATGCGGGCGGGAAGGCATGTTTCATGCGGCGAGGCGGATGGCCTCGCCGGTTTCGGCGTCGAAGAAATGGGCGCGGTCGAGCGCGAGGCCGAGCGTCACGTCCTGACCGTGCTTCAGCCCGGCCTCCGGCGAGAAGCGTCCGGTGAAGCGGGCATCGCCCACGCGCACGGTCGCCTGCGTTTCGGAACCCAGCGGCTCGACCAGCTCGACCTTGCCGGCAACGGGCGTGCGCGCGGGATCATCCCCAAGCGAAACATGTTCGGGGCGCAGGCCGATGACGATGTCGCGGCCGGCGCAGGCGGAAAGGTTCGCACCGCGCGGGGTAACGTCCATGCCGGACGGCAGCCGGATCATCCGCGCATCGGCCGAGACGCTGGCGGGCGTCATGTTCATGGGCGGGGCGCCGATGAAGGAGGCGACGAAGCGGTTGGCCGGGCGGTTGTAGACCTCGTCCGGGCTGCCATATTGCTGGAGATAGCCATCCTTCATGATCGCGATCCGGTCGGCAAGCGTCATCGCCTCGATCTGGTCGTGGGTGACATAGACGATGGTGGTGCCGAAGCGCTGGTGCAGTTTCTTGATCTCAACGCGCATTTCGGCACGCAACTGCGCGTCGAGGTTGGAGAGCGGTTCGTCGAACAGAAAGACTTTCGGCCGGCGCACGATGGCGCGGCCCATGGCGACGCGCTGGCGCTGGCCGCCGGAGAGCTGGCCGGGCCGGCGCTGGAGCAGGTGCCTGATCTGGAGGATGTCGGCCGCCTCGTGGACAAGCGTCTCGATCTCGGATTTTGCGGCGCCACGCATCCTGAGGCCGAAGCCCATATTGTCGTAGACGCTCTTGTGCGGATAAAGCGCGTAGTCCTGGAAGACCATGGCGATGTCGCGCTCGCGCGGCGGCATGTCGTTGACGACGGTGCCGTCGATGGCGATCTCGCCGCCGGTGATGCCCTCCAGTCCCGCGATCATGCGTAAAAGCGTGGACTTGCCGCAGCCGGAGGGGCCGACGAGGACGGTGAATTCGCCGTCGCGCACCGAAAGGTCGACGCCGTGGAGCACCTCGACGCGGCCATATTGCTTGACGACCCGGCGGATTTCGACGCCTGCCACGCATACCTCCCAGACAGCCCTCTTGGCGGGACCATAATCCTATCCGCGGCGCCGTAAAGGGCGACGCTCGATGGGGATCATGCCATGTCTTGTAAAAGATACAAGACCTGTTACCGTTCCGCTCATCAAGGGCGCTTTCAGATAGCGCAGGTCATCCGCGCGAACAGTGCGACACAGGTCCATGAGCGACATCTTCTTCATCGGCATCGCGGTCGTGGACTATGTGTTTTCGGTCGTCCGGATGCCGGACCGCGCCGAGAAATACCGTGCCCGCGACATGCGGGTGGTGGGCGGCGGGCTGGCCGCGAACGCGGCGGCGACGGCGGCCCGGCTCGGGCACAAGGCGCACATGATCGGGCGTTTGGGTGATGATGTCGTGGCCACGCAGATCATCGAAGGGCTTGCGGCCGAGGGCGTCGACTGCACCGGGTTGCGGCGCTTCGCCGGGCATCGCTCGCCACTGTCCTCGGTCTTCGTCGACAAGGCGGGTGAGCGGATGATCGTCAATTATGGCGACTGGTCGATCCCGACTTCGACCGACTGGCTGCCGAGTGAACTGCCGGCTGGAACCGGCGCGGTGATGGGCGACATTCGCTGGGAGGAGGGCGCGCGGCACCTTTTCGGTCTTGCGCGCGCGGCGGGCCTGCCCGCCGTGCTCGACGTCGACCGGCCGCCCTTCGATGCGAGCCTGCTCGATGCCGCAAGCCATGTCGCGCTGTCGGCGCAGGCGCTGCGTGAAATGAGTGGGACCGACGATCCGCGGGAAGGGCTTCTGCGCTTGCGCGACCGCTGTTCCGCGCATCTCTCGGTGACGATCGGGGCGGAGGGGACGTTGTTTTTCGACGGCGCCGATATCGCGCATGTGCCGGCCTTCACGGTCGAGGTCGTCGACACGCTCGGGGCGGGTGACGTCTGGCATGGCGCGCTGACCGTGGCGCTCGCCGAAGGCATGGAAACGCGCGCGGCGATCCGCTTCGCCTCGGCGGCTGCGGCAATCAAATGCACGAAATTCGGCGGGCGGGCGGGCATTCCGACGCGCCCCGAACTCGATCGATTTCTGGACGAACACGAAGGATCGCAGGCATGACCACACTTTCGGCCGGCAAGCTCTGGGGCCTGCGCCGGCTTGCCGACGCAAAGGGCCGGTTCAAGATGCTGGCGGTGGACCAGCGGCCGCCGATCAAGAATCCGATCATGACGATACGCGGCACGGCTGAAGCGCCCTATGAGGACGTGGCCGGCTTCAAGCTGATGCTGGTGGAGGAATTGCAGGCCGAGACTTCGGCCGTCCTGATGGACCCGCATTTCGCGCTGCCGCGCGGGCTTTCCGTCGCCTCGCCCGCCAAGGGCATGGTGGTGACGCTGGAGGATTCGATCTTCCGCGAGACGGCAACGGGACGGCTGTCGGACGAGATCGACGACTGGTCGGTGGAGAAGATCAAGCGCGCCGGCGGCGATGCGGTGAAGGTGCTCGCCTGGTACCGGCCGGACGCGGACCCGGCCAATTGCCGGGCGCAGGAGGATTTCGCGAAGCGAATCGGGGAAGCCTGCCAAGCCTATGACATTCCGTATCTTTTCGAGCTTCTCGTCTATCCGCTGCCGGGCGAGGCCGAGCAGACGAAGGACTATGTCGAGATGGCCGCGAAGCAGGCCGACAACGTGCTCGAAAGCGTGCGCCGCTTCGCCGACCCAGCCTTCGGCATCGACATCTTCAAGCTGGAAAGTCCGGTGCCGGCCAAGGGCATCGGCGAGGGGACGGATGCGGCGACGCAGAAGCTGTTCGACGAGATGGGCCGCATCGCCGGCCGGCCCTGGGTGATGCTTTCGGCGGGTGCGGGAATGGCGGAGTTCGAGGCGGTGCTGAAGCACGCCTATGCGGCGGGGGCGTCGGGCTATCTGGCCGGCCGTGCGATCTGGTCGGAGCCGTTCAAGGCGTTTCCCGACTGGGACGGCATTCGCTCGGGATTGCGGCAGACGAGCCTGCCCTATGTGAAGCGGATCAATGCGCTGACGGACCAAAGCGCGACGCCGTGGTTCGAGACGCCGCTTTACGGCGGCAAGGCCGGGATCGCCCACGCGGACGCTTCGTTCCGGCATTCGTATGCCGGCATGGGAGGCGCGTGATGGCGCGGATCGGGCTGTTGCCGCTGGCACGCGCGACTTTCGACGTGCCTTACGCCGAGGAGCTTTACGGCAAGCTGAGGGAAGGACTTTCGGTTGCGGGGCATGAGATGGTCGGCGGCGAGGCGTTGCTGTTCGACGCGCCGGCGACCGAGGGAGCGCTGGCGGCGATGAAGGGCCGGGGGCTCGACCTGCTGCTGATCGTGCAGGTGACGTTCACCGATGCGACGATGACGGTGAAGATCGCGGAGGCGGCGGATGCGCCGCTTGCGATCTGGTCGTTTCCCGAGCCGCGAACCGGCGGACGGCTGCGGCTCAACGCCTTTTGCGGGCTCAATCTCGCCGCCCATGCGCTGGGGCTCAACGATGTCGCGTTCGGCTGGGTCCATGCCGATCCGGCCATGGCGGATGTCGGCGCGCTGGCCGCCGAGCTTCTGGCCGGGAAGCGGCAGGCGAAGGCGCTGCCGCTGGCGAGAGCGGATGCGGGAGAGACCGAGCGGGCCGGCGCGCGGGCGGTTCTGGCGCGGATCGCCGGCAGCCGGATCGGGCGGATCGGCGAGCGGCCGGACGGGTTCTTCACCTGCGATTACGACCCCGAAAGGCTCGAAAGCCTTGCGGGCGTCTCGGTCGAGCCGATCGCGCTTGACGCGCTGTTCGCGGCGGCGCGGGATGCGGGCGAAAGTGATGTAAGGAAGGCACGGGCAGAGGCCAGCGCGACGCTCGCCGATCTCGACAGTGTCGACCAGGAGCAGCTCGACCGGTCGCTGCGCCTGCGCGCGGCGCTGGAGGACGTGCGCGCGACAGGCGGCTATTCGGCCTTCGCTGTGCGCTGTTGGCCGGAAATGTTCACGCACTATGGCGGCGCGGTCTGCGGGCCGGTCGGAATGATGGGCGAGCGGCGCGTGCCGTGCGCCTGCGAGGCCGACGTTCACGGCGCGCTGACCAATCTCCTTTTGCAGGAGATGACCGGCGACGCCGCATTCCTCGTCGATCTCGTCGACCTCGATGCGCAGGACGGCACCGGCGTCGTCTGGCATTGCGGGCAGGCGCCCGTTTCGATGCGCGACGAGAGCGTGACGGCGAAGACGGCGATCCATTCCAACCGCAAGATGCCGCTTCTGTTCGAGTTTCCGCTGAAGCCCGGCCGCGTCACCTTCGCGCGGATCAGCCAGGCGCGCGGGCATCCGACGATGGTGATCGCGGGTGGCGAGATGCTGCGCCGGCCGCTGGCATTTTCCGGCACGGCGGGCGTGCTCGCCTTTGATGCGCCGGTCGAAACGGTAGCAGAGACGATCGTGGGGGCCGGGCTCGAGCATCACCTCAGTCTCGTTTATGGCGACCACCGGCCGGCACTGCGGGCGCTCGGCGCCGAGATGGGCCTGCCGGTTATCGAATTCTAAAAGGAAATCCCATGTCGAAACTGCGCTATGCGATCATCGGTTCGGGCATGATGGGGCAGGAGCATATCCGCAACATCATGCTTCTGCCCGAGGCGGAAATCGTCGCCGTCAGCGACCCGGACGAGGGAATGCGCGAGCGCGCAGCGGCGCTTGCCGGCGGGGCGCGGCAGTTCAGCGACCATCGCGCGCTGATGGATGCGGGGCTCGCCGACGTGCTGGTCATCGCCAGCCCCAACCATACGCATCACGACATCCTGCTCGACGTTCTGCCGACGGACCTGCCCATCCTGGTCGAAAAGCCGCTCTGTTCGACGGCCGAGACGAGCCGGCACATCCTCGCCGCGGCTGCGGGGCGAAAGGCGCCGGTCTGGGTGGCGATGGAATATCGCTACATGCCGCCGATCGCGCGGATGATCGAGGAAATCCGCGCCGGGACGATCGGCGAGACCAGGATGCTGACGATCCGCGAGCACCGGTTTCCGTTCCTGCACAAGGTCGGGCACTGGAACCGTTTTGCGGCCGAGACCGGCGGGACGCTGGTGGAAAAATGCTGCCACTTCTTCGACCTGATGCGGCTCGTCACGCAGTCGGAACCGGTGCGGATCTATGCGTCGGGGGGGCAGGACGTGAACCACAAGGACGAGACCTATGACGGCCGCGCGCCGGACATTCTCGACAATGCCTATGTGATCGCCGATTTCGCCAACGGGATGCGCGCAATGCTGGAATTGTGCATGTTTTCGGAAGGAAGCTGGTTCCAGGAGCATGTCTCGGCAATGGGTTCTGCGGGCAAGATCGAAGCCTTCGTGCCGGGGCCGGCGCGGTTCTGGCCGGGCACGGGCGAGCGCGCGGCCGAGATCGTCATCTCGCCGCGTGAGCCGAAGGGGCCACAGCGGCGCGTGATCGAGGTCGACCCGGAAATCCTCGCCGCCGGCGACCATCACGGCTCCACCTTCTATCAGCATCGCCTGTTCCGGCAGATGGTGCTGGACGGCGGCGAGCCGGAAGTGTCGCTGGAGGATGGGCTGCGCTCGGTCGAGATGGGCGCGGCGGCGGAACTTTCCGCGCGCACGGGGCAGGCGGTGGAGTTTGCGGAAGGGTGGCGCGACCGTCAGGTCGCGTGATCTACTTCAAATCCGACAGATAATGATGCGCTTCGGTGAGGCAGCGGGAGATGCGCCATTCGACGATGCGGTCGTCGAGGCCGACGGCGCGGCGGTCGACTTCGAGCAGCGGCATCCCGAACGGGCAATTGAGATGACGGGCGTCGTGCGCGTCGGCGCCGACGGCCTTCAGCTTCTCCACCGCGCGCGCTACGGTGACGCCGTATCGGCTGGAATAAAGGCCGTAGACATTGTTGGGGATGGTCTCGAAGCGGTCGAGTTCGGGGAAGATTTCGGCGGGGAGGACGATGCGCTCGATGATCAGCGGCTTTTCGCCGAGCGTGCGGCGGCGGACGAGACGCCAGACGGGCTCATCCGCAGCGATCGCCAGCGCGTCGGCCTCCGACGCATTTGACGCGCCGCTTTCCAGTGACAGGACCGTGCTGTCGGGAAACTCGCGCTTGCCTTCATCGGCCGTCAGCTTGAAAAACTGGAACAGGATGCGTTCGTCGTCATAGGATGTGACGAAGGTGCCGCGCCCCTGCCGGCGGACGAGCAGATTGTCGAGCGTCATTTCGTGCAGCGCCTTGCGCACGGTGCCCTGGGAGACGTTCAGTTCCTCGGCGATCTGGAATTCGTTGGGGATCGACTGGCCCGGCTGCCAGCGGCCATCAGCGATGCGGGCGACGAGCAGCGCCTTCACACGCTTGTAGAGCGGCTGATAGCCGAGCTTGCCTGTCCGCTCGGCGCGAAAGCGCGCTTCCTGGACATCGCCGTCCGTTTCGTCCATCTGCGCACCAGTCATCCGCTTCTCCGCCAAGTAACCTTCGATTCCCCGCCTGGCTCGACGAACCCCTTGACGAAACCGGGTGCATGTCCGACGGATTGCGTCGTGGGTCTTTTATCTTATACAAGAGCCATCGCCGTGCTGCCAGCGTCGGCTTTGCGTTTTTCGAGGAGGTCAGGATGGCGATCCCCCGTTTGCCCGTTGACGGGCCCCAGCACAATGCCGTCGCCATCGAAGGGCTGACGGCGGGCACGAAGATGCAATCCGTCGTCATGCATGATCATTCCAGTTTCGGGCTGAAGGTCAACGGGCGCAACATGGCGGCAGAGGCGCTCTGGTGCCGCGAGTTTCCGATGGCCAACCTCTATCGCAGCGCGTGAACATGACCGACATCGTCATCTGCGAATTCATGGACGAAGCGGCGGTCGCGCGGCTGACGGCGCGGTTCGACACGCTCTACGATCCGAAACTGGTCGACGTGCCGGAGCGTCTGGCCGAGGCTGTCCGGCCGGCGCGGGCGCTGGTCGTGCGCAACCGGACGCAGGTTCGCGGTGCGCTTCTGGACGGAGCCGGCAACCTCAAGGTCGTCGGCCGGCTGGGCGTCGGGCTCGACAATATCGACATGGAGGCGTGTTCGGCGCGCGGGATCGTCGTGCATCCGGCGACCGGGGCCAACAATCTCGCCGTCGCCGAATATGTCATTGCCAATGCGATGCTGCTTCTGCGCCGGGCCTACGCATCGAGCGAAGCGGTGGCGGCGGGGAAATGGCCGCGCCAGAAGATGATGGGGCGCGAACTCGCCGGCAAGACGCTCGGCCTGATCGGCTTCGGCGCGATCGCGCAGGAAGTGGCGTGGCGGGCGCATGACTACGGCATGGGCCTCGTCGCCTACGACCCGCATCTCGATGCAGGCCATCCGGCCTGGCAGGTGGCCCGCAACGTTTCGCTCGACGGGCTGATGGAGCTTGCCGACGTCGTTTCGCTGCATGTGCCGCTGACCGAGGCGACGCGGCACATGATCGACGCGCGGCGGCTCGGGCTGATGAAGCGCGACGCGATCCTGATCAATGCCGCGCGCGGCGGCGTCGTCGACGAGGCGGCGCTGGCCGATGCGCTGCGTGACGGGAAGCTTGGAGGGGCTGCGCTCGACGTCTTCGAAGCCGAGCCGCTGACGGCAGAGGACGGCGCGAAGTTCAAGGGGCTTTCCAATCTCGTCCTGACGCCGCATATCGCGGGCGTGACGGAGGAATCGAATGTGCGCGTCTCCGACATGATCGCGGATCTCGTGATCGCGCATCTGGAGACGCAGGAATGAACGAGCAGGTGCTGACGGTCGGCGAGGCACACGCGTTGATCGCCGCCGCACTGACGGCGTCGGACACGTCGGTCGAGAACGCCGATGCGGTCGCGCGGGCGCTGGTCGGCGCAGAACTGGTCGGGCAGGGCGGGCACGGTTTGAGGCGGGTGCCGGCCTATGCGGCGCAGGCGCGGGCCGGCAAGGTCAAGGGCCATGCGGCGGTGCGCGCCGAGCGCGTGCGGCCGGGAGCGGTGAAGATCGATGCCGGGTTCGGCTTTGCCTATCCGGCGCTGGAACTCGCCAATGCGCAACTCGCCGAGATGGCACCAAGGCAGGGGATCGCGATTGCCGGCATCCGCCGCTCGCACCATGCCGGCGTCGCCGGGCTTGCCGTGGAAGCGCTGGCCGCGCGTGGGCTGGTGGCGCTGATGTTCGCCAATGCACCGGCGGCGATGGCGCCATGGGGCGGGCGTCGCCCGCTCTTCGGCACCGATCCGATCGCCTTTGCCTGCCCGAGCGAAGGCGGCGATCCGATCGTCGTCGACGTGTCGCTCTCCAAGGTGGCGCGCGGCAAGATCATGGCCGCGAACCAGAAGGGCGAGGCCATTCCCGAAGGCTGGGCGCTCGATGCCGACGGCAGGCCGACCACCGACGCCAAGGCGGCGCTTTCCGGCACGATGATCCCGCTCGGCGACGCCAAGGGCACGGCACTGGCGCTGATGGTCGAACTCTTGTGCGCCGGGCTGACCGGTGCGAATTACGGCTATGAGCAGACCTCGTTCTTCGACGCGGCGGGCGATCCGCCGGGGACGGGACAGGCGATCATCGCCATCGATCCGGGCGTCTTCGGCGCTCACGCGCTGGCGCGGTTCGCCGAAATGGCGGATCAAATCGCAGGCAGCGCGGGCGCGCGCGTACCCGGACATCGCCGCATCGCGCTGCGCGAAAGACTGACGGCGGACGGCATTGCAGTCGAGCAGGCGCTGATCGACGAGATCGGCGCGATCAGTGCCGCATGAGGATCGAGGAATTCGCCCGCACGCCGGATGGCGAGACAGTCAAGCGGATCACCATCGCTGGCGGCGGACTGACGGCCAAGGTTCTGACCTGGGGCGCCTTGGTGCAGGATCTGCGCCTTGCCGGCCATGAACCGCCACTGGTGCTCGGCTTTGAGCGCTTCGAGGATTATCCCGTCCGCTCGCCCTTCTTCGGCGCGATTGCGGGACGCTATGCCAACCGGATCAGGCACGGCCGGTTCGAACTGGATGGCCGGACCGTGCAGGTGGACACCAATTTCCTCGGCAAGCATTTGCTTCACGGCGGCGTCAAGGGAACCGGCAAGCGCGTCTGGTCGATCGCGGAGGCGGGTTCCGATTTCGTCCGGCTGACGCTTGCCGACCGCAATGGCGAGATGGGCTTTCCGGGCAATCTCGACATCGAATGTGTCTACAGGCTCGAGGATGGCGCGCTGAAGGTGGGACTGACGGCCCGCACCGACTCCCCGACGCTGTGCAATCTGGCCCATCACTCCTATTTCAACCTCGACGATGGCGGTGTGGGCGACGTGCTCGACCATCGGCTGATGATCGACGCCGAGCGCTATGTGCCCGTCGACGAGGAGTGGATTCCGACAGGCGGCACGGAACCGGTCGCGGGCGGACCGTTCGATTTTCGACAGATCCGCAGGATCGCGTGGGACCAGGACAGCGTACCTTTCGTCTACGACCATAATTGGTGTCTCGCCGATGCAAGACGACCGCTGACGCGCGCGGCTCGGCTGGAGGGCGCGCAGTCAGGTTTGGCGATGGAGGTCTGGACGAGCGAGCCGGGCCTCCAGTTCTATGCCGGCCACAAACTCGCCATCGAAGGGGGCGGGCTGGACGGGCGCAGCTACGGCGCATTTTCCGGCCTTTGCCTAGAACCCCAGATATGGCCCGATGCGCCGAACAATCCCGACTTTCCGCAGGCGCTGCTGCGGCCGGGCGAGGTCTACCGGCAGGCGACCGAATACCGGTTCTCGAAATAGGTGCATTCGCTTTCGAACTGCATTAGAACAATCGAAAACGAAAGCAGACTGCGGCCATGTTTCTTCTTCCTCGTCATGCCGAAATCGTGCAACTCGCCAAGGACAGCGGGCGCGTCCTCGTCGATGACCTCGCGGTTCGCTTCGACGTCTCGCCGCAGACGATCCGCAAGGATCTGAACGAGCTTTGCGACAAGCGTCTTCTCGCGCGCATCCATGGCGGGGCGGTGATCCCGTCGGGCATCGAGAACATGGAATACGAGGCGCGGCGCCGGATCGCGGCCGACGAGAAGCAGGCGATCGGCCGTGCGGCCGCGGCCCTCATCCCCGACAACGCCTCCCTCTTCATCAATATCGGCACGACGACCGAAGCCGTCAGCGAGGCGCTGGGCGACCACAAGGGGCTGATGGTCATCACCAACAACATCAACGTCGCCAACCGGATGCGCGTGCAGCCCTCGATCGAGGTGGTGATCGCGGGCGGCGTGGTGCGCGGCTCGGATGGCGGCGTGGTGGGCGAGGCGGCGGTCGATTTCTTCCGCCAGTTCAAGGCCGACTATGCGGTGATCGGAACCTCCGCGATCGACGAGGACGGGGCGCTGCTCGATTTCGACTTTCGCGAAGTGAAAGTCGCGCAGGCGATCATCGCCAATGCACGGCACGTCATCCTCGTCGCCGATTCGACCAAGTTCGAGCGCACCGCGCCTGTTCGCATCGCGCATCTGTCGCAGGTTTCGAGCTTCGTCACCGACAGGTGCCCGAACGGCGAGATCAGGCGCGTTTGCAAGGAAGCCGGCGTGCAATTGGTGGAAACCAGCCAATAGCGCAGGGACCGGCGGCGGCGCGCCCCTTGGATTTCGACGATGTTTCATTTAGATTTCGTTTGATTTCGAAATCGGATAATCGACGTGCCTGACGAGACGACCCACGACATCTTCATCATCGGTGGCGGCATCAACGGATGTGGGATCGCGCGGGATGCCGCCGGTCGCGGCTATTCGGTGTTTCTGGCCGAGATGAACGATCTGGCGAGCGGCACCTCGTCCTGGTCGACCAAGCTGATCCATGGCGGGCTGCGCTATCTCGAACATTACGAGTTCCGGCTGGTACGCGAAGCGCTGGAAGAGCGCGAAATTCTCTGGGCGAACGCACCGCACATCATCTGGCCGATGCGTTTCGTCCTGCCGCACCACAGGGGCTTGCGACCGGCCTGGCTCCTGCGGCTCGGTCTTTTCCTCTACGACCATATCGGCGGGCGCAAGCTGTTGCCGAAAACGCGCGTCCTCGACATGACGACCGATCCGGCAGGCCGGCCTTTGAAACCGCTTTTCTCGAAGGCATTCGAGTATTCGGATTGCGGGGTCGATGACGCGCGGCTCGTCGTGCTCAACGCGCGCGACGCCGCCGACAAGGGCGCGGTCATCCGCACGCGGACCAAGGTGGTTTCGGCAAGGCGTGAGGGCGATAGCTGGTCGGTCGGGATCGAGGACCAGAAGACGGGCCGCCGCGAGGCGGTGCGCGCGCGGCTTCTCGTCAATGCTGGCGGGCCGTGGGTCGACCATGTGCTCGCCGAGACGGTGGGGCGTGGGGACGTTCACAACGTGCGGCTCGTCCAGGGCAGCCATATCGTCGTGAGGAAGAAGTTCGACGATCCCCGCGCCTATTTCTTCCAGAATGCCGACGGGCGGATCATCTTCGCCATTCCCTATCACGACGACTTCACCATGATCGGGACGACCGACCAGGATTATGACGGCGACCCGAAGGACGTCGCGATCAGCGAGGCGGAGATCGACTATCTGATCGCCTCGGCGAGCGAATATTTCGCCGAGCCGGTGCGGCGCGAGGACATCGTCTGGACCTTCTCGGGCGTGCGCCC
This sequence comes from Mesorhizobium sp. YIM 152430, assembly GCF_029210365.1. Taxonomy (GTDB): domain Bacteria; phylum Pseudomonadota; class Alphaproteobacteria; order Rhizobiales; family Rhizobiaceae; genus Aliihoeflea. Next base: position 157,860 of record NZ_JARGES010000015.1, on the reverse strand, counting down.
GCTTTATGACGACGGCGCGTCGAAGGCGCAGGAGGCGACGCGCGACTATGTGTTGAAAGCCGATACGGACGGCGCGCCGCTGATCAACATCTTCGGCGGCAAGATCACCACCTATCGGCGGCTGGCCGAATCCATGCTGGCGAAGATCGAGGGACTGATCGGAACCAAGGGCCGACCCTGGACGCAAAATACGACGCTGCCGGGCGGCGACTTCGCGGTCGGCACGTTCGACGAGACGGTGCGCAAGCTGCAAGCCGATTATGCGTTTTTAGGCAAGGATCACGCGCGGCGGCTGACCCGGCTCTACGGCACGCGGGTGCGCACGATCCTCGGTTCGGCGACATCGCGCGACGATCTGGGGCGTCACTTCGGCTCCGACCTCTATGAGGCGGAAATCTGCTATCTGATGGCGCATGAGTGGGCGATGACCGCCGAGGACGTGTTGTGGCGACGCACCAAGCGCGGTCTGGTGGTGTCCGAAGGCGATGTCGCGCGACTTCAGACCTTCATGGGCGGGCTTGCCGAGGCGGCCTGACAGACCAGAATCGGGGAGAATTTCATGGGCGGGTTCGTTCTCGCGATCGACCAGGGCACGACATCGAGCCGGGCGATCGTCTTCGACGGCGAGATGAAGATCGCCGGCGTCGGGCAGCAGGAATTCACGCAGCATTTCCCGCAGTCCGGCTGGGTCGAGCACGATGCCGACGAGATCTGGGAGAGCGTCGTCGCGGTGGTGAAGACGGCGCTCGACAAGGCTGGCATCGGCGCATCCGACATCGCCGCGATCGGCATCACCAACCAGCGCGAGACAGTCGTCGTCTGGGAGAAGGCGACGGGCAGGCCCATTCACAACGCAATCGTCTGGCAGGACCGGCGCACGGCCGCGATCTGCCATGAGATGAAGGAAAAGGGCCTCGAAGAGGTCTTTGCCGAAAAGACCGGGTTGCTGCTCGACCCTTACTTTTCCGGCACCAAGCTCGCCTGGCTGCTCGACAATGTGGAGGGTGCGCGGGCGCGGGCCGAGGCGGGCGAACTTCTGGCCGGCACGATGGATGCCTTCCTGATCTGGAAACTGACGGGCGAGGCGGCGCATGTCACCGACGCGACCAACGCCTCGCGCACGCTGCTCTTCAATATCGAGACGAATGCATGGGATGACGAACTGGCAGGGCTGCTGAACGTGCCGCTTTCGATGCTGCCGGAGGTCATGGACAGCGCGGCCGATTTCGGCGTGACGAAGGCGTCGCTGTTCGGCGCGGCGATCCCGATCCTGGGCGTTGCCGGCGACCAGCAGGCGGCGACGATCGGCCAGGCGTGTTTCCAGCCGGGCATGATGAAATCCACCTATGGGACGGGCTGTTTCGCCGTGCTCAACACCGGGGAGACGCTGGTGCGCTCGAAGAACCGGCTGTTGACGACCATCGCCTATCGGCTCGACGGGCGCACGACCTATGCGCTGGAAGGCTCGATCTTCGTGGCCGGCGCCGCGGTGCAGTGGCTGCGCGACGGGATCAGGGTGATCGGCAAGGCCGAGGAAAGCGGACAACTGGCGGCCGAGGCGGACGAGAGCCAACAGGTGTATCTCGTGCCGGCCTTCGTCGGGCTCGGCGCGCCGCACTGGGACGCGGATGCGCGCGGCGCGATTTTCGGCCTGACGCGCAGCACCGGCCCGGCAGAGTTCGCCCGCGCCGCCCTCGAATCCGTCGCGTTCCAGACGCGCGACCTGCTCGACGCGATGAGGAAGGACTGGGCGGATGCCTCGGGGCAGACGGTGCTGAGGGTCGATGGCGGCATGGTCGCCTCCGACTGGACGATGCAGCGCCTCGCCGACATCCTCGACGCGCCGGTCGACCGGCCGACGATCCTGGAAACGACGGCGCTGGGAGCGGCATGGCTGGCGGGATCGCGCGCCGGGGTCTGGCCGGGGATGGCGGAGTTTTCGCAGGCGTGGAAGCTCGATCACCGGTTCGAGCCGGCGATGGCGGACGGACTTAGGGAGACGAAGCTGGCGGGGTGGCGGGATGCGGTTAGGCGGACGTTGAGCTAGCCCTTCGGCTCCAGCGCAGCCAGACCCGTCGGCGCGAAGATCAGGCCGCATTCGTCATGGGCGATGTGGGCGGTGATGCCGAAGACGTCGCGCAGGCGCTCCCCGGTCATGATGTCGGCGGGCCTGCCTTCGGCGACGATGCGGCCTTCCGCCATCACGACGAGACGGTCGCACCAGCGGGCAGCGAGGGTCAGGTCGTGGAGGGAGACGAGGATTGCGCGGCGTTGGCCGGCGAGGCGGCGCAAGGCGGCCATCATCGTCATCTGATGCGCGGGGTCGAGCCCGGAGACGGGTTCGTCGGCAAGCAGGACCGGCGTCGTCTGCGCCATCGCGCGGGCGGCGAGGACGCGGGCCTGTTCGCCGCCGGAGAGTTCGGTGACGGGGCGATCCGCAAGTGCCGCGACATCCATGGCCTCCATGGCATCTGTGACGATGGCGAGGTCCTTTTGCGACAGCGCGCCGAGGCCGCGCCAAGGGCTGCGGCCGAGGCGGACGACGTTCTCCACCGATAGCGGCCAGGCGATGGCGCGGGCCTGCGGCAGGAATGCGATGTGGCGCGCGCGGGCGCGGTCGCTCATGGCGGCGAGGTTGTCGCCGTCGAGTTCGACGGTGCCGGAGAAGGGAAGCAGGCCGGACAGAGCGCGCATCAAAGTCGATTTGCCGGCGCCGTTGGGGCCGAGAAGGCCGACCACTTCGCCGGGTTCCAGTGCCATGGAAACGTCATGAAGGATGGCGCGGCCGGAGAGGCTGACGAAGAGGTTGCGGGCGGCGAGCATCAGAAGAGCTCCCGCCGGGCGCGCACGACGAGCCAGAGGAAGAAGGGTGCGCCGATCAGCGCTGTCAGGACGCCAACATTGAGCTCGCGCGTCGGCACGACGAGGCGCGCGGCGATGTCGGCGGCCAGAAGCAGCGCACCGCCGCCGAGCGCGCTGGGGACGAGGAGGCTCGAGGGCAGGCGGTCGGTGAAGGGACGCACGAGATGTGGGACGACGAGGCCGATGAAGCCGATGGCGCCGGCGACCGCCGTGCCCGCGCCGACGGCAAGGGCGGTGCCGAGCACGACCAGAAGCCGCGTCGCCGAGAGGCGGATGCCGAGGCTGGACGCAGCTTCCTCGCCCAGCGACAGCGCGTCGAGCGCGCGGGCGGAGGCGGCGAGCAGCAGCCAGCCAAGCGCCATCAGCGGCAGCGCCAGCCAGACATGGCTCATCGAGCGGTCGCGCAGCGAGCCGAGCAGCCAGAAGATGATCTCGTAGGAGGCGAAGGGGTTGGGCGAAAGGTTCAGCACCAGCGAGGTCAGCGCGCCGGTGAGGCTTGTCAGAGCGACGCCGGCGAGGATGAGCGTGAGCGTCGCGCCGTTGCGCGCGGCGATGGCGAGGAGAAGGACGACGGACAGGGCCGCGCCCGCGAGCGCGCCGGCCGGCAGCGCATAGAGCGAGGCGCCGGCAAGGCCGGTGTAAAAGATGGCGACGGCGCCGAAGGAAGCCGACGAGGTGACGCCGATCAGGCCGGGCTCGGCGAGCGGATTGCGCAGCAAGCCCTGAAGCACCGCGCCGGCGAGGCCGAGGCTGATGCCGATGGTGAGCGCGAGGAGCGCGCGGGGGAGGCGGATTTCCTGCATGATGATCATCGCCGCCTCGTCGCCGCCGGCAAAGAGGCCGGAAAAGCTCGACCTGAGGTCGAGATCGGCGGGGCCGACGAGCAGCGAGGCGGCAGTCAGGATGAGGCAGGCAAGGCCGAGGATCGCGTTCAGCATCGCGCCTTCTACCGCGCCGGATCGCAGGAAGCGATCTCTTCGCGCAACTCGGTCAAGGCGCGCACCGCCTCGATGACGAACGGCCCGCCGCAGGCCCAGGCACCGCGCGGCACGAAGGCGCCGATGCGCGAGGTTTCGAGCGCGCGCAAGGCAGGATGGTGAGCGATCTGGTCGGCGAGGGCAGGGGCATCAGTCATCGGCTCGGAGACGACGACGATGTCGGGCTGGTGCGAGACGAGGTGTTCGAGCGGCAGCGGCGTCATGGCCGAATAGCCGAGTTCGGTCGCCAGATTGGTGAAGCCGGCGGCGTCGATGACGCTGTCGGCGAGCGTGCCTTCGCCGAGGACGACGCCGTTCTGTTCGTAAGCGATGGCGGTCGGCTTCATGGTGCATTGGCGGGCGCGCAGGTCGGCGAGGTCGCGCTCGTAGGCCGATGCGATGGTTTCGGCCCTGGCGTCCTGGCCGATGAGTGCGCCCATGCGGCGGATCTCACCGGGGATGGTGTCGACGGACTGGTCGTAGGCGAATTCCTCGACGGCGAAGTCGAGCGTTTCGAGGAGGCTCGTCGTGTTGTGGAGCGAGAAGGTGCCGGTGACGACGAGGTCGGGCCTGGCGAGGAAGACTTCTTCGGCGCGGCCGCTGTTCTTCGGGTAGGGTGCGGCCTCGGCGTGGAGGTAGGAGAGGGAGGGGTCGAGGGAGAGGTCGGAGAGGGAAACGATCTGCTCGGTCTCGGCGAGGAGGAGGACGAGTTGATCGGTGCAGACGTTCATCGACATGATGCGAGGGAGGTCGGCGGCGGGGGCTGTTGATGACAGGGCGCTGACGATAGCCGTCAGCAGCATTGCCCTGCGGCGCCCCCCTCTGGGCTGCCAGACGCCCTGGCCCGAGCCACGGGTCTCGGCCCGTCCTACGGCCCCCCCGCAGGGGGGAAGATTATCCGCGGCGAGGACGAGATTGATCTCCGCCCTCGCGGGGGAGATGTCCGACAGGACAGAGGGGCGTGCGACGGAGCGCCGACCTTCACGATCTGCCGGACATCCACGCATCAGAACCTCGACTTGAAGCCGGCGAAGGCGGCGAGGCCGGGCGTGTTGTAGCCGCGGACGGTCTGGTAGTCCTGGTTCAAAAGGTTTTCCGCGCGGACGTAGAATTCCGTGCTTTTGGTTGCCTGATAGGCCACCTTGGCGTTGACCAGAACGTAGTCGTCGAGCTTGAAAGCACCGCTGTCGACCGTGTCGACAGCGATCTTGGCGTCGGCGGAGATCGTCCATTTTTCGGCCGGGCGGTAGGCCGCCGACAGGCCGATTTCGTGGCGGGGAACGCGGACGTTGCGGTTTCCGTTGGCGTCGCGGGTGGAAGTGTAGGTGTAGGCCGCGCCCAAGGCGAGCCACTCGTTGACGTCATAGAGCACCGACGCCTCGACGCCCTGCTGGCGCGAGCGGCCGGGGGTCTGCACGTAGCCGAAGCCCACGAAGTCGATCAGATTGTCGATATCGAGATGGAACAATGTGACGTCGGCGAGCGCACGGTCGTCGAGGAATCGCTGTTCCACGCCGATGTCGAAGGAAAAGCTTTCTTCCGGCTGCAACGTGTCGTTGCCCGAAAACGGATCGTAGAGTTCGAAGAGGCTGGGCGAGCGGAAGCCGGTCCCGACCGAAGAGTGAATGCGCGTGCCCGTATCGAACGCGTAGGAGCCGGTTGCGCGATAGGTCGTGTAGCTGCCGAACTCGGAGTGTTTGTCGTGACGCAGGCCGCCGGTGAGGACGAAACCGGCGACCGGTTCAGCGATGATCTGGCTCCAGACGCCGGTCAGTGACGATCGTTCATTGGAACTGCCGATACTGTCAGGGAACGGCGGGAACACAGACACTGTAGCTGTCTTCGCTTCTTGCCGCTCATAGTCAGCGCCATACTGAATAGTGAACAAATCGGTAGCCGCAAAACTACCGTTCCAGTCCAGCTTCACGCGATTGCCCAAATAGTCGCCGTCAAACGAAGTCCGGTCATTGGTCGTGTTCAGTCCGGCTGAACGGATGCGGCGATCAAGGTCGAATGCCTGTACGGAGAATTGATTCTTGAGACGCCCATCTAACAAATCGACATTGAAGCCGGCGCGTCCCGCCAACTGTTTGCTGAGATTGCGGTTAATCCCAAACGGATCGTCAGCCGGAGGCGATGCGAAGTCCTCGTCATATTCCGCCGTCGCATCGATATAGAGCAGCGAGCCGAATACCGATACCGCATCGTTGAGGCGATACTCTCCCGCGGCGTCGAAGGTGACGTTTTCGTAGCCGTCGCGCTCGGTGCCGGAAGCCGCCGCCGAGATGCCGTCGGTGCGGAAGCCGGCGATGTTGATCGCGGCCTTGGCGTCCTCATTGGCGGCGCGCAGGCCGTAGGCACCGCGCGCGGTGCCGAAGGAGCCGCCTTCGCCGTGAAGAAGGTGCGTGACGCCCGGATCGATGTCGCCCAGTGTGGACAGGCTGATGACGCCGGCGATGGCGTCGGAGCCGTAGAGCGTCGATTGCGAGCCCTTCAAGACCTCGATCGTGTCGATACCGGACGACAGGAGGTATTGATAGGAGGTCTGGACCTGCGGGCTGGTCGGGTCGGAAATGTCGATGCCGTTATAGAGCGTCTTCACGTAGCGTCGCGGCGCGCCGCGAACCGAAAGCGAGCCCTCGCCGCCGGGGCCGCCGGGGGTGGAGATGGAGATGCCGGGAAGGCGGCCGAGATAGTCGATGACGAGCGGCTGCGATTTTTCTTCGATCTCCTCGCGGGAGACGGTCTCGACGCGCGAGCCGGTCCTGGTCGCATCGGTCGGCGCGCGGTTGGGCGTGACGACGATCTGCGGCAGTTCGGTGAACTGGGCGTGTGCGGGAAGGCTCGCCAGAACGGCGAGGGCGGAGACGGCGCAAGCTGTGCCAAGATTGGAAATATGCATTCGGTCCCCCATGCCGGCCGCGTGTCGCGGGCGGCAGCTCAAGCTTCTCAACGATGCTGGGAAAAGGAACCGTTGCAGCCCCGATATCGCCAGCGATGACGGAAGTCACCACTGCGAAACCACAGCCCCGAACGCGCCCCGCATCCGGCAAAGGTGACACTCAAGGCAGGTTTCCTGGCTCGCGCTTCGGCGGATCATTCACCTTCCCGGACCGGTGGCCCAGTGGTCGTTCGAATGTCCTCGGCGCTTACAGTTGCGGGGGCAGCCACGGCTCGGACGAGGCTTCGTCCTTCCGTATTCCCTCTTAGCCCGCGTCCGACGACGCAAGGCACCTCAAGCTGGACGATGGGTAGCAGGGCGGGAAAGCCGGCGTCAATCGGCACTGTCACCAAGATGTTATCCGGGCGTGCTCCTGTGGCGAGCCCGCAACGCCAGCGCGAGCGACGTAACGTCAGTTTTTGTCGCGCGAGTGACGAAAAAGCGTCATCCATGTCGCATTTGCGCGGTTCGCGGCAGGCGTTGCGGGGCACATTCAGCGCCGAACATCCTGATCCGGCACCGTTTTTGACAATGGCGGGCCGATACGGGATGCTAGGGGTTCAGGCAAAAATAATGGGAGATGACAGTCATGAGGTTCTTCAAGAGCGAAGGCGATCGCGTTCCCGCGCATATCGAAAAGATGGCTGACGAGGCCAAGGCCGGCGATCTGGACCGTCGCGAATTCCTGGCGCTGGCCAGCACCTTCGGCGCGACGACCGCGCTTGCCTATTCGATGATCGGCATGGCGGCGCCCGGCAGGGCGCTGGCGCAGGACGCAGGCGAGCCCGTTACCGGCGGCACACTGCGCGTGGCGATGTTCGTCAAGGCCAACAAGGACCCGCGGACGGCCGACTGGTCCGAGATCGCCAACGGAATGCGCCAGTCGCTCGAGCCGCTCGTCAAGTATACTCGTGACTTCACCTTCGAGGGCCGGCTTCTGGAAAGCTGGGAGGTCAATGAGGACGCGACCGAATATATCCTCAACGTGCGCCAGGGCGTGACCTGGACGAATGGCGACGAATTCAACGCCGACGACGTCATCTACAACCTGACACGCTGGGCCGATCAGGACGCCGAAGGCAACTCGATGGCCACGCGCGTCTCCTCGTTGATCGACCCGGAAACCAAGAAGCTGCGCGAAGGGGCCGTCGAGCGCGTGGACGACTATACGGTCAAGCTGACGCTGCCCGAGCCGGACGTGTCTATCATTCCCGGCTTCGCCGACTACCCCGCTCTGATCGTCCATCCGACCTTCGACGAGACCGGCGCGGACTGGGTGGCGAACCCGATCGGCACCGGACCGTTCGAACTCGTCTCCTATGCGGTCGGCGACCGCATCGTCTTCAAGCGCCGCGAGAACGGCTCCTGGTGGGACGGTGAAGCCTATCTCGACGGCATCGAGTTCATCGACTACGGCACCGACCCGGCGGCGATGGTCTCGGCCTTCGAATCCGGCGAAGTTCACACCAATTACGAGACGACCTCGGACTATCTCGACATCATGGACGGCATCGGGCTCGTGCGCTCGGAAGTGATGACCGGCACGACGCTGTGCATCCGCATGAACGTCGACAACGCACCCTATGACGACCAGAACGTGCGCAAGGCCGTGCAGTACGGCGTCGACAACAACGTCATCCTCCAGCTCGGCATCGACAATGCCGGCGCGAAGGCCGACAACTACCACGTCTCGCCGATCCAGCCGGACCATGTCGAGATCGCCACGCATGAGCGCGACGTCGAGCGCGCCAAACAGATGATGGAAGAAGCCGGCCAGATGGATTTCGAGCACGAGATCATCTCGGTCGACGAGACCTGGCACCGCAATTCATGCGACGCGGTGGCCGCGCAGCTTCGCGACGCCGGCTTCAAGGTCAAGCGCACCGTTCTTCCGGGCTCCACCTTCTGGAACGACTGGACGAAATATCCCTTCTCGGCGACGAACTGGAACATGCGTCCGCTCGGCATCCAGGTCATCGCGCTCGCCTATCGCTCGGGCGGTAGCTGGAACGAGACGGCCTATGCGAACCAAGAGCTCGACGGCCTGATCACCCAGGGCCTGGCGATCGGCGATTCGGAAGAGCGCAAGGAAGTGATGGGGAAGATCGAGACGATCATCCAGGATTCTGGCATCATCATCCAGCCCTACTGGCGCACGCTCTACAACCACTCGGTCGAGGCGGTGAAGAACCACGGGATGCACCCGACCTTCGAGATCGACCTGGGCAAGGTCTGGCTGGCCGAAGGCGCCTGACCGGTCGCATACGAGACAGGCGGAGGCCGCATCGCGGCCTTCGCCGGACTTCATCGGGAACATAAAAACAAAACCCCAACCAGAACGGCAGGGGGCCAATGCTGTCATTCATCTTGCGGCGTCTCGGCGTCATGGCACTCACCATGGTCTGCCTGACGCTGGTGGTGTTCTTCCTCGTCAATCTGGAGCCGAATTTGCGGCGCCTGTCGATCAGCCAGATCGACATGCGGTCCTCGGACGCGCAGATCGAGCAATGGCTGGTGAACAACGGTTATCGGGAGCCGTTCTTCGTGCGCTACGGGCAATGGCTCGGCGTGGTGCCGAAGCAGCCGGCGACGAACGCCGCCGGCGAGCCGCAGCCGCGCTTCAGTTACTGTTCCGGCCCGATGGAGCCGGGCTATTCGGGGATTCTCCAAGGCGACTGGGGCTGTTCGACGAAGTTCCGCACCTCGGTCGAGGACCGGCTGTTCCCGGCGCTGGCGGCGACGGGCAAGCTGATGTTCTGGGTGATGGTGACGATGGTGCCCATCGCGCTCCTGATGGGCATTCTTGCGGGAATGCGCGAGGGCACGCGGACGGACCGAAGTCTCTCGGTCGCCGCGATCACCACCACGGCGACGCCCGAATATGTCTCGGGCGTCATCTTCACCGTGATCTTCGCCTCGTGGCTCGGCTGGCTGAACGGATCGGCGGCGAGCGCGACCAACCAGGGCATCACCTTCAACAATTTCACGCTGCCGGTGATGACGATGGCGATCTACGGCATCGGCTACATCGCCCGCATGACGCGCGCCTCGATGGTCGAGGTGATGACGCAGCAATATATCCGCACCGCGCGACTCAAGGGGCTCGGCTTTTCGGCCGTCGTCGTCAAGCACGCGCTGCGCAACGCGCTGATCGCGCCTTTCACCGTCATCATGCTGCAATTTCCGTGGCTTCTGACCGGCGTCGTCATCGTCGAGGTGATGTTCCGCTACCAGGGCTTCGGCTTCACGCTGGTGGAAGCGGCGGGCAACAACGACATCGACATGCTTCTCGGCTGCTCGCTTGTCTCGGTCTTCGTGGTGCTGTTCACACAGCTCATTTCCGATGTCGGCTATGCCTATCTCAATCCGCGCATCCGCGTTCAGTAGGGGAAGACGCGTATGCAACACGAATATCTGAGTGGCTTGCAGATCCTGACAGGCGTTCTTGCCCGATTCTGGCCGGTCTGGATCGCGCTCGCCATCGTGCTGGGGGCAAGCTTCGCCTTTCGCAAGCGGCTCGGGCTTTACGGCGAACTCTTCGGCAATGGGGTCGGTGTCGTCGGCGTGACGATCTGCTATTTCTGGCTGTTCACGGCGATCTTCGCCGGCACGATTGCACCCTTCGACCCGCTGGGCCAGATGCTGATGATGAAGGATGCGCTGCCCGGCGCGATCGAGACGGAATCGGGCCAGGCCTATCTCTTCGGCGGCGACCGGCTGGCGCGCGACATCTTCTCGCGCACCATCTATGGCAGCCAGATCGTGCTTCTGATCGCGCCGGCGGCGACCGGTTTCGCGCTGATGGTGGGAACGACGCTCGGCCTTCCTGCCGGATATTATGGCGGGCGGATCGACTCGATCCTGTCCTTCCTCGCCAATCTCGTCCTCGCCTTCCCGGTCATCCTGCTGTTCTACCTGCTGGTCACACCCGGCATCATGGAGACGCCGATCCCCTATACGATGGCCGGTGTGTTCTTCCTGTTCCCGATCATCTTCTTCGCCACGCTCTTCTATACACGCAACAAGCACCGGCCGGGCCTGCTGGCGATCCAGCTTGGACTGACGGTGGCGATCGGGGGCTGGATCTATGCGGGGCTGGTGTTCAACGCCGATCCGCTCGGCTTCATCCAGATCGCGCCGAACGAACTCAACATCTTCGTGGCGGTGGTGTTCGCGTCGAGCCCCGGCGTCTTTCGCATCGTGCGCGGCCTCGTGATGGACATCAAGACGCGCGACTATGTGGCGGCGGCGCAGACGCGCGGCGAGACCCCCTGGTACATCATGCTGTGGGAAGTGCTGCCCAATGCGCGCGGGCCGCTGATCGTCGATGCGTGCCTGCGCATCGGCTACACGACCATCCTGCTTGGCACGCTCGGCTATTTCGGCCTTGGCCTGTCGCCGGAAAGTCCCGACTGGGGCACGGCGATCAAGGATGCGAGCCGGCTCCTGCGCGCCTATGTGCATCCGGCGCTTCCGCCCGTCATTGCACTGATGAGTTTCGTCTTGGGGCTCAATCTCCTGGCGGATGCGCTGCGCGAGCAGTCGTTGAAGGATTGAGGCCATGAACGAGACCGTCAAATCCTCCGTCGTCGAGGACGCAAAACCGATCCTCGAAATCGAGAACCTGTCCATCTCCTTCTTCACCAAGCGCGGGGAAATCCCCGCCGTGATGGACTTTTCCTGCTCGGTCATGCCGGGCGAGGCGATGGGGATCGTGGGGGAATCGGGGTGCGGGAAGTCGACCGTCTCGCTCGGCATCATGCGCGACCTGTCCAATGTCGGGAAGATCGTCGGGGGGCGAATCAGGTTTCAGGGCCGCGACATGGGCGACATGTCGGATGACGAACTGCGCGCCATTCGCGGCAACAAGATCGCAATGATCTATCAGGAGCCGATGGCGAGCCTGAACCCGGCCATGAAGGTCGGGCGGCAGTTGATGGAAGTGCCGATCATCCACGAGAAGGTTTCCAAAAAGGAAGCCTATGATCGCGCGCTCGACATGCTGACGGCCGTTCGGCTGCCCGATCCGGCGCGCATGATGGGGTCGTATCCGCACCAGCTTTCGGGCGGCCAGCAGCAGCGCATCGTCATCGCCATGGCGCTCTTGTCGAAGCCCGCGCTGTTGCTGCTCGACGAGCCGACGACGGCGCTCGACGTGACGGTGGAGGCCGGCATCGTCCAGCTCGTCAAGGATCTCGGCAAGCGGTTTGGCACGTCGATGATCTTCGTGTCGCACAATCTGGGGCTGATCCTCGAAACCTGCGACCGGATCACGGTGATGTATTCGGGCGAGGCGGTGGAGACGGGCTCGATCCGCGACGTCTTCGACCATATGCGCCATCCCTATACGCAGGGGCTGTTCCGCTCGATCCCGCTGCCCGGCGCCGACAAGAATTCGCGGCCGCTGATCGCCATTCCCGGCCAGTTGCCGCTGCCGCACGAGCGGCCGAAGGGCTGTAATTTCGGCCCACGCTGCCATCATTTCGTGGAGGGCGTGTGCAACGCCGCCGAAATCCCGATGGTGATGGTGGAAGGGCACGAGGGGCATTTGAGCCGCTGCGTGCGGTTCGACCAGATCGACTGGACGGCGCTGCCGGAGGGCGCGAAGACGCAGAAAGAGGCGGTGAAGCCGGGCGCGCCGGTGTTGCGGATCGAGAAGCTGAAGAAGCACTACGAGGTCGCGGCCAACGCCATCTTCGGCGGCGGCGACACGCGCACCGTCAAGGCGAACGAGCAGATCAGCTTCGAGGCGCGCGAGAGCGAAACTGTCGCGATCGTCGGCGAGAGCGGTTGCGGGAAGTCGACGCTGGCGAAAGTGCTGCTCGGGCTGGAGACGGCGACCGACGGCACCGTGACGCTCGACAACAAGCCGATCGGCGGAACGGCGATCGAGGGGCGCGACACCGAGACGATCTCGTCGATCCAGATGGTGTTCCAGAACCCGTTCGACACGCTCAATCCGAGCCATTCGGTCGGCGCGCAGATCATCCGCACGCTGGAAAAATTCAAGGTCGGCAGCAACACGGCCGAACGCAAACAGCGCATGTTCGAACTGCTCGATCTGGTGAAATTGCCGCGCGCGTTCGCCACGCGGATGCCGCGCCAGCTTTCGGGCGGACAGAAGCAGCGCATCGGCGTCGCGCGCGCCTTCGCCGGCAATGCGAAAGTGGTGGTGGCCGACGAACCAGTCTCCGCGCTCGACGTGTCCGTGCAGGCGGCGGTGACCGAACTCTTGATGGACATCCAGCGCAAGAACAAGACGACGATGCTGTTCATCAGCCACGATCTGTCCGTCGTGCGCTACCTCGCCGACCGCGTCGTCGTCATGTATCTCGGCCATATCGTCGAGCAGGGGACGACCGACCAGATCTTCGCGCCGCCCTACCATCCTTATACCGAGGCGCTTCTGTCCGCGATCCCGATCGCCGATACGAGCGTGGTGAAGAAGCATATCGTGCTCGAGGGCGACATTCCCTCGGCGATGAACCCGCCTTCGGGCTGCCCGTTCCAGACGCGCTGCAACTACAAGCATCTCGTGCCGGGCAACAAATGCGAGACCGAATTGCCGCCGCTGCGCGAACTCGGTGGGGGACACAAGAGCCTTTGCTGGCTCGACGACGCGGAACTGGCGAAGATGGAGCCGGTGATCAGCTTCGACGGGGGCAAGGAGGCCGATGCCGCCAGCCAGCCGCCGACCGCGGACGCCCCGCGCGGCCATGTGCAGGATGCTGACGAACATCCGGTTGACGATGGGGCGCCGGGCAGTGAGCCGCCGGTCGTGGCGTCGAAACAAATGTCCGCCGTGCCGGGCCACTCGGCGCCGGAAAAATCGCTGACGGAAGCGGGCGAGGGGCGGTCGGCGGCGAGCGCCGAAGTGAAGCCTGCGTTCGGCGCGACGGCCGAGGAAGAGGCCGAGGCAGCAGATGCCAAGCCCAAGCCGAGCCGGCCCGTCGACGTGGCGGCTTCGCCCGAGGAGGCCCGCCGGGCCATCGGCGCGCGGCCGGCGGGCGACACCGACAAGGGCTGATCGGTTTCCGACATTGTCGAATGAGCGGCATGACGTGTCGCTTTGTTTTTATTCAATCCCTCCAGGGTTTGGCGATCCGGTTGGATCGCCACAATTCGATGTCGTATTTCTTCTAGCGCCGCTTTTCGTCCCTTTGCACATTGGCGGCATGACCCAGCCCCGCCGCCGCCGTTCCGCCGACCGTGCCCGCCGATCCGAGGATGCGGGCATCGCGCAACTGCCGCGGCGCGCGGTGCGCAATCCCTATCCACCGATGGAACTGCTTTCGGCCGACCAGATCGAGGCGATCCACGACGCCTCGATGCATATCCTGGAAAATTTCGGCGTCGAGATCATGAGCGCGCGGGCGCTGTCGATCTTCGGGGCTGCTGGGGCGACAGTGGACCATTCGACCGGGCTGGTGCGGCTCGACCGGGGGCTCGTTCTCGATGCGGTTGCCAGGGCGCCGTCGTCGTTCCACCTGACGCCGCGCAATGCGACGAACCGGCTGACGATCGGCGGCGATGCAATCAATTTCACGCTCGTCGCCGGCCCGCCCAACGTTCACGACATGGAGCGCGGGCGGCGCTCGGGGAACTACCGCGACTATTGCGACCTCGTGCGGCTGGCGCAGCATTTCAACTGCATCCACATGCTCGGCAACCAGGTCTGCGCGCCGATCGAACTGCCGGCCAATTCGCGCCATCTCGACACCTATCGCGCCAATCTGACGCTGACCGACAAGGCGTTTCACGTCTCGGCGATCGGCGCTGGCCGGGCGCTGGACGGCATCAAGATGGCGGCGATCGCGCGCGGACTGACGCTGGACCAGATGCGGGGCGATCCGTCGGTGACGACGATCATCTCGGTCAACTCGCCGCGCCGCTTCGACGGCGACATGCTGGACGGCATGATCGCGATGTCCGAACACGGCCAGTCGGTCTGCGTGACGCCGTTCACGCTGATGGGGGCGATGAGCCCGGTGACGCTGGCCGGTGCGCTGGCGCAGCAGAACGCCGAGGCGCTGGCCGGCATCGCGCTGACGCAACTCGTGCGGTCGGGCGCGCCGGCGATCTATGGCGCGTTCACTTCGAATGTCGACATGAAGTCGGGCGCGCCGGCCTTCGGGACGCCGGAGAACACCAAGGCCAACATCGCGTCGGGGCAGCTTGCGCGCAGATACGGACTGCCATACCGCACCACCCCCGGCTCGGCCTCCAACGCGGCCGACGCGCAGGGCGCCTATGAGACGATGATGGCTCTGTGGGGCGCGATCCTCGGCCACGGCAACCTCGTCTATCACGCTGCCGGCTGGCAGGAGGGCGGGCTGACGGCAAGCTTCGAGAAGTTCGTCATCGACGTCGAGCTGATTCAGCACATGATGGAATTTTTGCAGCCCATCGCGGTCGATGATGGGGAACTGGCGCTCGACGCGCTCGGCCGCGTGCCGACGGGCGGGCACTTTTTCGGCGATGCGCACACGCTGGAACGCTACTCGACGGCCTTCTATCAGCCGATCCTGTCCAACTGGCAGAATTTCGAAAGCTGGGAAGAGGCCGGCGGGCTGGATGCGACGCAGCGCGCGACGGCGGTGTGGAAAAAGGCGCTGGAGGAATATGTCGAGCCGGTGATGGACGAGGGCGCTCGCGAGGAGCTCGATGACTATGTAGCGAAGCGGCGGAAAGCGATTGGAGGTGGGGAGCCTTGATGTTCGCTGATCGTCAGCGCTCGCCGGGCGCGAAGGGACGCAGACATTCACGGTTTGAACCACTTCCCATCCCGATTCCACAAGCCAAACCAACTAACTGAATTCACAGGAATTTCCATGAAATCACATGCCAGGGTCGCGGTCATCGGAGGCGGTGTCGTCGGCTGCTCCGTGCTCTATCATCTCGCGCGCGCGGGCTGGACGGATGTCGTCCTTCTGGAGCGCGACGAACTCACCTCCGGCTCGACCTGGCACGCGGCCGGCGGGATGCACACGATCAATGGCGATCCGAACGTCGCCAAGCTTCAGAAATACACGATCGAACTCTACAAGGAGATCGAGGAACTGTCGGGCCAGGCGACCGGCGTGCATCTGACCGGCGGCGTGCTGCTGGCGGCGACCGAAGCACGTATGGACTGGCTGCGCAACCTCGTCGCCAAGGGGCGCTATCTGGGGATCGAGCTTGAGGAAATATCGGCCAAGGAAGCCGGCGAACTGATGCCACTTCTCGATCCGAAGGAATTCGTCGGCGCCGTGAAGAACAAGGAGGACGGGCATCTGGACCCGTCCGGCGTCACCCATGCCTATGCCAAGGCGGCGCGGAAGCTGGGGGCGAGCGTCGAACGTTTCAACAAGGTCGAGGACATCGTGCGCCGAGAGGACGGCATGTGGCGCGTCATCACCAACAAGGGCGAGGTGGTGGCCGAGCACGTCGTCAATGCCGGCGGGCTGTGGGCGCGCGAGGTCGGGCGCATGGTCGGGCTCGAACTGCCGGTGCTCGCCATGGAGCACATGTATCTCATCACCGAAGACATGCCGGAGGTCACGAAGTGGAACGCGAAGACCGGCAGGGAAATCATCCATGCGGTCGATTTCGACGGCGAGCTATACCTGCGCCAGGAGCGCGGCGGGATGCTGATGGGGACCTATGAAAAGGCCGGCAAGCCGTGGTCGGAGGTCGAGACGCCGTGGAGCTTCGGACACGAATTGCTGGAGCCTGATATCGATCGCATCGCGCCTTCGCTCGAAGTCGGCTTCCGGCATTTCCCGGCCTTCCAGACGACCGGAATCAAGCAGATCATCAACGGGCCTTTCACCTTCGCGCCGGACGGCAATCCGCTGGTCGGGCCGGTGCGCGGCCTGCCGGGCTTCTGGGTCGCGTGCGGGGTGATGGCCGGGTTCAGCCAGGGCGGCGGCGTCGGGCTTGCCATCGCCAACTGGATGATCGAGGGCGATCCGGGCGCCGACATCTGGGCGATGGACGTCGCGCGCTACGGCGACTGGGCGTCGATGGCCTATACCAACGCCAAGGTGCGCGAGAATTATTCGCGCCGCTTCTCGATCCGCTTTCCGAACGAGGAACTGCCGGCCGGCCGGCCGCTCAAGACGACGCCGGTCTATGACCGCCTGTCGGAACGCGGCGCGCAATGGGGTGCGGCCTACGGGCTGGAAGTGCCGCTCTGGTATGCGCCGGCGGGCGTGAAGGACGAATTTTCCTGGCGGCGCTCGACCGATTTCGAACATGTCGCGCGCGAGGTCACGACGGTGCGCGAGCGGGTCGGGCTGTCGGAGATCTCGAGTTTCGCCAAGTATCGCGTGACGGGCGCGGGGGCGCAAGCGTGGCTCGACCGGATGCTCGCCTGCCGGCTGCCGAAGCCGGGGCGGATGACGCTGGCGCCGATGCTGAAGGAAGATGGCGGCCTGATCGGGGACTTTACGGTGGCAAACCTCGACGGTGAATACCTCATCTTCGGTTCCGGCATCGCCGAGCAGTTCCATATGCGCTGGTTCGAACGCCATCTGCCCGAGGGTGGGTCGGTGCGGGTGGAGGCGCTGGGGCTCGGCAAGGTGGGCCTGTCGATCGCCGGGCCGGAGGCGCGGCGGGTGCTGGAGAAGGTCACGCGCGTCGATGTCTCGAACGGGGCGTTTCCGTTCATGGCGATCCGCAGGATGGACGTTGCGATGGCGCCGTGCCTCGTCGGGCGGGTGAGCTATACGGGAGATCTCGGCTTTGAGCTCTGGATGGCGCCGGAATACCAGCGGCAAGTGCTCGACGCGCTGCTGGACGCAGGCGAGGCGTTCGGCGTCGGGCTCTTCGGCGCGCGGGCGCTCAATTCGCTGCGGCTCGAAAAGGGCTATGGCTCGTGGGCGCGCGAATTCCGGCCGATCTACGGGCCGCTGGAAGCCGGGCTCGACCGCTTCGTGGCCTATGACAAGGCGGCCGATTTCATCGGCAAGGAGGCGGCGCTGGCAGAGAAGCGGGATGGCGGCAAGCTTCGGCTGTGCAGTTTCGCCGTCGAGGCGATCGATGCCGACGTCATCGGCGACGAACCGATCTGGCATCGCGGCGCGGTCAGGGGCTGGGTGACGTCCGGCGGCTATGCGCACCATTGCGCAATGTCGGTCGCGATGGGCTATTTGCCGAAGGAAATCGCCGGGGAGACGGACGGTTTCGAGATCGAGTTTCTCGGTCGGCGGCACGCTGCGCGTCGGCTTGGCGGGGTGCTGTTCGACCCGGACTTTGCCCGAATGAGAGGATGAGCGGTTAAGGACTGCCCGGCGCTCAGGCGCCGCTGTCGATTCCGGCGCGCAGAGCAAGCGCTTCGATCCGGTGCGACTGCGCGCGGCTGCGTGCGTCGGCATGGTCGTCGCACAGGCCCCAGCGTGCGGCATCGCCCGCGCGACGGCCCCACATGGCGGCTTCGTTTTCCTGCATTTCTGCAAGCAGATTCAATGTGTTATGTGTGCAAGGCTTCACGACGACCCCGTTCCCCCGAATGGTTAACGAAAGCTAACGAAGCTCATCGCCAATGTCGCCTGCCCAGGCCAATAAATATGGGGAAAACAGGCAAAAAAATCGTGATGCCGCGTGGGCCGCAGTTCAAGAAATCCGGTCGTTCTACTTGCTCTACAAGGGCATGAAAATCAGCATGTTAACCAGACCTTAACGTTATCGTTGCGCGTTCAGCTTTTTGTGTGCAGTTTCGCCGAGAGAGTTGACAAGTCCTCATTCAAGTGGAGTTCGCTATGGAACAGAGCACAATCAAGACGCTTGACGCGGGATTGACCGAAGCACTTCGGATCGATGCCGCCAAGACTTCCGAACCGGCGCGTCCGCGCCGCGAATTGAACCTGCCGGGTGCGCCCGGCGACCAGGCACGCGCGCCGCGCCGAATCGCCGGCGGCTTTGCCGGCCTGAGCGAGGACCTCGACCGGCGGATGCGCGACTGGCGCAACATGCTGCGCGTTCTCGACCAGCAGCGCCCGCAACTCGAAGCGGCGGAACTGCAATATGATGCGGCCTATGAGACGCTGGCCAAGATCGTTCCGCAGGCGCAGGACACCGGCAAGGCGTTGAAGGCGATGATCGCCACCACCAAGGCGGGCGACATTTCCGAAGACCTCGCCGGGCAGTTTTCCAAGAATCTCAAGGCGCTCGAAGAACTCGAGGCAGTGGCCGAGAATCTGACGACGACGATGCTCCACCTGCGCTCGTCCTGGGAGCAGTATGCCCGCTCGATCATCAAGGCGCAGAAGATGCGCGACGTGGTCGGCGGCGACAATTCCTGAAAGGCCGTGAACGACCTGCGGCGCCTGATGCAGTTCGGTTCCAGACCTCAGGGATAGCCGGTCATCGTCACGCTGATCGCGCCAATGCCGTCGATGCCGGCCTCGATGCCGTCGCCGGGGACGAGCGCCCCGACGCCCGCCGGCGTTCCGGTCATGATCAGATCGCCGGCCTTCAGTTCGACCGAGCGGCTGGCGATCGAGATGATGTCCGGGACGGGCCAGATCTGTTCGGCCAGGTCGCCCTCCTGGCGCGGCTCGCCATTGACGGACAGCCAGATACGGCCGGACGCCGGATGGCCGACGCGCCCTGCGGGCACCAGCGGCGAGATCGGAGCGGAATGATCGAATGCCTTCGCCCACTCCCAGGGGCGGGCGGCTTTCTTCGCCTCTTCCTGCACGTCGCGCCGGGTCAGATCGATGCCGACGCCATAGCCCCAGACATGATCGAGCGCGTCTTCGGGTGCGATGTCGCGGCCGCCCTTGCCGAGGGCCACCACGAGTTCGACTTCGTGGTGCAGGTTCGCCGTCAAGGGCGGGTAGGGGATGTCGCCCGCCGCGTCGAAGGCGGCGTCGGCGGGCTTCATGAAAAAGAAGGGCGGATCGCGCTCGTCATTGCCCATTTCGCGCACATGCGCCGCGTAGTTGCGGCCGACGCAATAGATGCGGCGGATGGGAAAGCGCTGGTGGCTGCCGGCGATGGCGAGCGAGGGCTGGGCGGGGGCGGCGAAGGCGAATTCTGACATGCGCTTTGCTTAACGCGATAAGCGGCGTCCGCCAAGATGGAATAACTGGACAAAAATACTCATATTAATCAGTGGTTTGTGTGCGCTGCGCCAATTTTTGACCGATTGATAAAAAAAGAATCCGTGCTAGCCTTCCGGGAAAACCAATAATGGGGAACCCGAATGGCTGAAGGCCTCTACAAAGAGGGGATTGCCGCACAGCGGCTTCCCTCCGATCAGTATCCGAAGAATTTCGCGGATTTGCATCCGCCGCTCGACAGGCATGAGGCGCTGGTCGAATCCGATCGGTGCTATTTCTGCTACGACGCGCCCTGTATGCAGGCGTGTCCGACCTCGATCGACATTCCGCTCTTCATCCGGCAGATCTCGACAGGCAATCCGCTCGGCTCGGCCAAGACGATCTTCGACCAGAACATCCTCGGCGGCATGTGCGCCCGCGTCTGCCCGACCGAGACCTTGTGCGAAGAGGTCTGCGTGCGCGAGGTGGCCGAAGGCAAGCCGGTGCAGATCGGCCGCTTGCAGCGCTATGCGACCGACACCGCGATGGCGCGGGGCGTGCAGTTCTACGAGCCGGCTGCATCAACCGGACGCAAGGTCGCGGTCGTCGGCGCCGGGCCCGCAGGTCTTGCCTGCGCGCACCGTCTCGCCATGCACGGCCACCACGTCACCATCTACGAGGCGCGGCCGAAGTCCGGCGGTCTCAACGAATACGGCATCGCGGCCTACAAGGCGCCGGAAAACTTCGCGCAGGCGGAAGTCGATTATGTGCTGGGCATCGGCAATATCGAGGTCAAGAACGGCCAGATGATGGGCCGCGACTTCGCGCTTGCCGAACTCGCCGCCAATTACGATGCGGTCTTCGTCGGCGCGGGGTTGACCGGCGTCAACGCATTGCAGGCCGATGGCGAGGATTTCGAGGGCGTCGAGAACGCGGTCGATTTCATCGCCACGCTTCGCCAGTCGCCGGATTTGTCGCAATTGCAGGTCGGCCGGCGCGTCGTCGTCATCGGCGGCGGCATGACGGCGGTCGATGCCGCGGTCCAGTCGAAGCTGCTCGGTGCCGAGCAGGTCACCATCGCTTACCGTCGCGGCAAGGATGACATGAACGCTTCGGAATTCGAGCAGGACCTGGCGGCGTCCAAGGGCGTCACCATCCGCCACTGGCTGAAGCCGGTGCGCATTCTTGCGGAGAACGGCAAGGTGACCGGCATCGAGCTCGAATACACCGAAATCCGCGACGGCCGCGTTGCCGGCACCGGCGAGACGGTGCGCATCGAGGCCGATCAGGTGTTCAAGGCGATCGGCCAGACCTTCGATCCGATGCCGCTCAACGGCTCGGGCTCGGCAATCGCGATGGAGGCCGGGCGCATCAAGGTCGACGATGAGGGCCGCACCTCTGCGCCGAAGATCTGGGCCGGCGGTGACTGCATCCTCGGCGGTGACGACCTGACGGTCTCCGCCGTCGCGCAAGGCCGCGAAGCGGCCGAGAGCATTCACCGGACACTCAGCGACCGATCGCCTGCGGCGATCTAGTTTCTAATGCGCATCGGAACCGTCCGAAAACCGGTTTCCACTTTTCGGTCCGATGCTTTGGTGTGAGGGCATGAGCATGGCAGACATTCGTTCGAACTTCGTCGGCATCAAGTCGCCCAATCCGTTCTGGCTGGCCTCGGCGCCGCCGACCGACAAGGCGTACAATGTCGTGCGCGCCTTCAAGGCGGGCTGGGGTGGGGTCGTCTGGAAGACGCTGGGCGAGGAAGGGCCGCCCGTCGTCAACGTCAACGGCCCGCGCTACGGCGCCATCTGGGGCGCGGACAGGCGCCTGCTCGGCCTCAACAATATCGAGCTCATCACCGACCGCGACCTCCAGACCAATCTGCGCGAGATCAAGCAGGTGAAGCGCGACTGGCCCGACCGGGCGATGGTCGTGTCAATCATGGTTCCGTGCGAGGAAAATGCCTGGAAGTCGATCCTGCCGCTGGTCGAGGAAACCGGCGCGGACGGCATCGAGCTCAATTTCGGCTGTCCGCACGGCATGAGCGAGCGCGGCATGGGCGCGGCCGTCGGCCAGGTTCCCGAATATATCGAAATGGTCGTGCGCTGGTGCAAGCAGTATACGCGGATGCCCGTCATCACCAAGCTGACGCCGAACATCACCGACATCCGCAAGCCCGCGCGGGCAGCGCTTGCCGGCGGAACGGATGCGGTTTCGCTGATCAACACGATCAACTCGATCACGGCGGTCAATCTCGACAGCTTCGCGCCGGAGCCGACCATCGACGGCAAGGGCACGCATGGCGGCTATTGCGGCCCGGCGGTGAAACCGATCGCGATGAACATGGTCGCCGAAATCGCCCGCGACCCCGAAACGCGCGGCCTGCCGATCTCGGCGATCGGCGGCATCACCACATGGCGCGACGCGGCAGAGTTCCTGGCGCTCGGCGCCGGCAATGCGCAGGTCTGCACGGCGGCGATGACCTATGGCTTCAAGATCGTCGAGGAGATGATCACCGGCCTTTCGGAATGGATGGACGAGAAGGGCCATCGCGACCTCGACGACATCATCGGCCGCGCGACGCCGAACGTCACCGACTGGCAGTATCTGAACCTCAACTACGTCACCAAGGCGCATATCGACCAGGATTTGTGCATCAAGTGCGGGCGCTGCCACATCGCCTGCGAGGACACCTCGCACCAGGCGATCACCAACATGGTGGACGGCAAGCGGCATTTCGAGGTGATTGAGGCGGAGTGCGTCGGCTGCAATCTGTGCGTCAATGTCTGCCCGGTCGAGAACTGCATCACCATGGAGCCGCTTGCGGCCGGCGTCATGGACCAGCGGACCGACAGGCCGGTTTCTCCCACCTATGCGAACTGGACCACGCATCCGAACAATCCTGCCGCAAAGGTTGCCGCCGAGTAGGCTTGCGGGCGGGATGGTTCTCATGTGAAGTGCATCGGGCGCGGGAAATCCGCGCCCGATTTCGCATTGGCGAGGAGGCCGCGTGGCGGATATTTCAATCAGGCGCACGCACGCGCAGGGCCGCGACAAGATGATCGGGCATATGGCGATGCTCGGCTTCGCCGCGCTCGTTTCCGGCTCCTATTCGATCGGCGCGATGGCTGCTTCTCATATCGGGCCGGGCGCGATCAATGCCGTGCGTTTCGTCTTCGGCATTGCCGTGATGGCGACGGTGGTGGCGCTCCTGAACAAGGGCCGCGTTCCGGCGCCGCGCGAAATCTGGCGCTACGGCGTATTGGGCTTCCTGATGGCCGTGTTCTTCATCACCATGTTCATCGCGCTGCGGCTGACGACGCCGGTGGCGACGGGCGCCGTGTTCACGCTGATGCCGCTGATGGCGGCGGGGTTCGGGCTGATCTTTCTTAGCGAAAAGCCGCGCGCGATCGTGCTCGTCAGCCTCGTCGTCGCCGCCTGCGGGGCGATCTGGGTCATCTTTCGAGGGGACGTGAGCGCGTTGCTCGCCTTCGACCTCGGGCTGGGCGAACTGATCTTCCTCGTCGGCGTCGCCTGCCACGCGGCCTATGCGCCGCTGGTGCGCCGGCTCAATCGCGGCGAGGCGCTGCCGGTCTTCACGCTCTGGACGCTGTTCGGCACCGGCCTCTGGATCACGCTTTATTCGGTGCCCGAACTCCTCGGGACCGACTGGGCGACGCTGCCGCCGATCGTCTGGATCGCGGTCGCCTACCTCGCCGTCTTCACCACGGCCGGCACGACGTTTCTCGTCCAGTTCGGCGCGATGCGCCTGCCAGCGGCGAAGGTGATGGCCTACACCTATCTGACGCCGTCCTTCATCATTCTCTATGAAGGGCTGCTTGGACATGGCTGGGCGAGTGGCGCGGTGGCCGCCGGCGCACTGTTCACGATGGCGGCGCTGGTGGTGCTGGCGATGGCGCCGGACCGCTAGATGTTGCAGATGGTCATCCGCTTTGTTATGTCTAACGTAACATGATCCGAAGCTTCGCAGACAAGCACACACAGGCTTTATTCGGCGAAGGAGTCTGGCAGCGAAGCTGGCGAATGATCGAGAAGGTTGCGCTCCGCAAACTCGATCAACTCAACAACGTGGCGGGCATCTCTGGCGAAATGTAAGAAAGATCGATCAAGGCAGGTGCGCAAGCGTCACCCCTTCGGCCTCAACCCCTCCAGAAACAACTGCTCCAGATAGCGTGCCGCGTCCTCGAAGCGGCCATCGCCGCCTCTGTCCGGCCCGAGGACCGTCCGGACCTGGACGTCGAAATCGGCATAGTGCTGCGTCGTCGCCCAGATCGAGAAGATGAGGTGCCAGGGGTCGGTCGTCGCGATCTTGCCGGCCTTCATCCAGCCCTTGATGAGCGCGGCCTTTTCGTCGACGAGAGGCTTCAACTCGTCCTCGATCAGGTGCTGGATGCGGGGGGCGCCCTGCAAAATCTCGTTGGCGAAGAGACGGCTTTCGCGCGGGTAGTCGCGCGCCATTTCCAGCTTGCGGCGGATATAGGAGCGCAGTTCACTGACCGGGTCGCCGATGTCGTCGAGTTCGCGCAGCGGTGCCAGCCAGGTCTGCAACAGGCGCTCGATCAGCGTCGTGAACATCGCCTCCTTCGAGCGGAAATAATAAAGAAGGTTCGGCTTCGACATGCCGGCCGCCTCTGCGATCTGGTCGATGGTCGCGCCGCGAAAGCCGTGCTGGGCGAAGACGTCGAGCGCGGCATCCAGGATCAGTTCGCGCTTCTCAGTCTGGATGCGCGTGCGGCGCCTGCGAACGGGTGTTTCAGCGTCCATGGCGACATCTCCACTGGACCAATTGACTGGACCAGTTGCTCATCGCGTGTGGAGCGCGAGGATGCTGCGCCATTTCCCCTACTATGTCCTTGACCGCCA
Source organism: Mesorhizobium sp. YIM 152430 (assembly GCF_029210365.1). Lineage (GTDB taxonomy): Bacteria > Pseudomonadota > Alphaproteobacteria > Rhizobiales > Rhizobiaceae > Aliihoeflea. The sequence continues at coordinate 133,174 of NZ_JARGES010000015.1, read as the reverse complement.
TGGTGGCGGTGCTAACGTTTGTCCAATCGGTCAAAAATGCGTAGCACGACTGCGTCCGACACACCAAGCGTTGGCCGAAAAGGGAACACGAAAAAGGGGAAGCTTGGTCATGTCGAACCGGCTCAATGTCGCGCCGAACGATCTTTCCGCATTCTGGATGCCGTTCACCTCCAACCGGCAGTTCAAGCAGGCGCCGCGTATGCTGGCATCTGCGAAGGACATGCACTACCGCACGACCGATGGCCGTGAGATTCTCGACGGCACGGCGGGTCTGTGGTGCGTCAATGCCGGCCACTGCCGGCCGAAGATCACCGAGGCGGTGCAGCGCCAGGTCGCCGAACTCGACTACGCGCCGGCGTTCCAGATGGGCCATCCGATCGTCTTCGAACTGGCGAACCGGCTGGTCGACGTCGCTCCGCAAGGCATGGACCATGTGTTCTTCACCAATTCCGGTTCGGAATCCGTCGATACCGCGCTCAAGATCGCGCTCGCCTACCAGCGCGTGAAGGGGCAGGGGGCGCGCACCCGCCTCATCGGGCGCGAACGCGGCTATCACGGCGTCAATTTCGGCGGTATCTCGGTTGGCGGCATCGTCACCAACCGCAAGATGTTCGGCACGCTGCTCACCGGTGTCGACCACATGCCGCACACGCATCTGCCGGCAAAGAACGCGTTCACGCGCGGCGTGCCGGAGCATGGCGGCGATCTTGCCGACGAGCTCGAGCGCATCGTCACGCTGCACGATGCCTCGACCGTCGCCGCCGTCATCGTCGAGCCGGTGGCCGGTTCGACCGGCGTGCTGATACCGCCGCAGGGCTATCTGAAGCGCCTGCGCGACATCTGCACCAAGCACGGCATCCTGTTGATATTCGACGAGGTCATCACCGGTTTCGGCCGTCTTGGAACCCCGTTCGCGGCCGACTATTTCGGCGTGATGCCCGACATCATCACCACGGCCAAGGGCGTGACCAACGGCGTTATCCCGATGGGCGCGGTGTTCGTGACGTCGGAAATCCACGACGCGTTCATGACCGGTCCCGAGCACATGATCGAGTTCTTCCACGGCTACACCTATTCGGGCAATCCGATCGCCTCGGCCGCGGCGATCGCGACGCTCGACACATACAAGGAGGAGGGGTTGCTCACGCGCGGCGCCGAGCTTGCGCCCTACTGGGAGGACGCGCTTCACTCGCTGAAGGACGCACCGAACGTCATCGACATCCGCAATATCGGGCTCGTCGGCGCGATCGAACTCCAGCCGATTGCGGGCGAGCCGACCAAGCGCGCCTTCTCGGCCTTCGTCAAGGCGTTCGAGAAGGGGGTTTTGATCCGCACCACCGGCGACATCATCGCGCTCTCGCCGCCCTTGATCATCGAAAGGGGGCAGATCGACGAGATCGTCGATTGCGTGCGCACGGTGCTGAACGAGGTGGCGTGATGGCGCGGGCGCAGGCGACGCACGAAGTCCTGGTCGATGATGAAAAGGTGCGCGTCACACGCTGGGACTTCGCGCCCGGTGCGGAGACGGGGTGGCACCGGCACGGCATGGACTATGTGATCACGACGCTGACGCCCTGCAACATGCTTCTGGAGGAACCCGGCGGGACGAGCCGCCGGGTCGACTTCAAGGCCGGCGACGCCTACCGCAGGAACGAGGGCGTCGAGCACAATGTCGTCAATGACGGCGATGCGACGATGTCCTTCGTCGAGATCGAACTGAAAGCATAGGGGGAGACATGGCGGCGCCGGGCGAAAATCTGCGAATCAATCCAGACCGTTTGTGGGATTCGCTGATGGAAATGGCGAAGATCGGGCCGGGCGTTGCCGGCGGCAACAACCGCCAGACGCTGACCGACGAAGACGGCGAGGGGCGTCATCTGTTCAAGCGCTGGTGCGAGGATGCGGGCATGTCCGTCGCCGTCGACCAGATGGGCACGATGTTCGCGCGGCGCGAGGGCACCGACCCCGACGCACTGCCGGTCTATGTCGGCTCGCATCTCGACACGCAGCCGACGGGCGGCAAGTTCGACGGCGTTCTCGGCGTTCTGGGCGGGCTTGAGGTCATTCGCACGCTGAACGATCTCGGCATCAAGACCAGGCATCCGATCGTCGTGACCAACTGGACGAACGAGGAGGGGACGCGCTTTGCGCCGGCCATGATCGCATCGGGCGTCTTTGCCGGCGAAATCGACCTCGACTGGGCCTATGACCGCATGGACGCCAAGGGCAAGCGCTTCGGCGACGAGCTGGAGCGCATCGGCTGGAAGGGCGACGAGGAAGTCGGCCAACGTAAGATGAAGGCGTTTTTCGAGCTTCACATCGAACAGGGGCCGATCCTCGAAGACGAAGGGATCGACATCGGCGTCGTCACGCACGGGCAGGGGCTCTGGTGGCTTCAATTCACGCTGACCGGCAAGGATTCGCACACCGGCTCAACGCCGATGCCGAAGCGCCGCAATGCCGGCCTCGGCATGGCGCGGATCACCGAACTCGTCCATGAAGTGGCGATGGATTTCCAGCCCGACGCGGTCGGCGCCATCGGCCATGTCGAGGTCTATCCGAACTCGCGCAACGTCATTCCGGGCAAGGTCGTCTTCACGGTCGATATCCGCTCGCCTGATCTCGACACGCTGACGCAGATGCGCGAGCGGATCGAGGACGGTGCCGCGACGATCTGCGAGGCGCTCGACATCGCCTGCGACGTCGAGGCGGTGGGGCATTTCGATCCCGTCACCTTCGACGAGAGCTGCGTGAAGGCGGTGCGCGATGCCGCAGAACGTCTGGGCTATTCGCACCGGAACATCGTCTCGGGTGCGGGCCACGACGCCTGCTGGATCAACCGCGTCGCGCCGACCGCGATGGTGATGTGCCCCTGTGTCGACGGTCTTTCGCACAATGAAGCGGAGGAGATCACCAAGGACTGGGCGCGCGCGGGTGCCGACGTTCTCTTCCACGCCGTCGTCGAGACCGCGGAGATCGTGGAGTAATCGCAATCGCCTGAACGAAATCCTTGAAGCCGCTCGCCAAAGAAGCGGCTCATCAAAAAGGGGAACGAGAATGACGAAAGTCATCAAGAACGGCACCATTGTCACGGCCGACCGTACCTGGAAGGCCGACATCCTGATCGATGGCGAGACGATCGCCGCGATCGGCCAGAACCTGTCCGGCGACGAGACCTTCGATGCGACCGGCTGCTATGTCATGCCGGGTGGCATCGATCCGCACACGCATCTGGAAATGCCCTTCATGGGCACCTATTCGGCCGACGATTTCGAGAGCGGCACCCGCGCGGCGCTGGCCGGCGGCACGACGATGGTGATCGATTTCTGCCTGCCGTCGCCGGAGCAGTCGCTGATTGAAGCGCTGCAAATGTGGGACAACAAGTCGACCAAGGCGGCGTGCGACTACTCCTTCCACATGGCGATCACCTGGTGGGGGGAGAAGGTGTTCGATGAGATGCCCGCGGTGGTCGAGAAGGGCATCACCTCGTTCAAGCACTTCATGGCCTACAAGGGCGCGCTGATGGTGGACGATGACGAGATGTATTCGTCGTTCCAGCGCTGCGCCGAGCTTGGCGCGCTGCCGATGGTCCATGCCGAAAACGGCGACGTGGTCGCGCAGTTGCAGCAAAAGCTGCTCGCCGCCGGCAATAACGGCCCCGAGGCGCATGGCTATTCGCGTCCGCCGGAAGTGGAAGGCGAGGCGACCAACCGCGCGATCATGATCGCCGACATGGCAGGCGTGCCGCTCTATGTCGTCCATGTGTCGTGCGAGCAGAGCCACGAGGCGATCCGCCGTGCGCGCCAGAAAGGGATGCGCGTCTATGGCGAGCCGCTGGTGCAGCATCTGGTGCTCGACGAGACCGAATATTTCGACAAAGACTGGGACCATGCCGCGCGCCGCGTGATGAGCCCGCCCTTCCGTTCGAAACAGCATCAGGATTCGCTGTGGGCGGGGCTTTCGGCCGGCTCGCTTCAGGTGGTCGCGACCGACCATTGCGCCTTCACGACCGAGCAGAAGCGGACCGGTATCGGCGATTTCACCAAGATCCCGAACGGGACAGGCGGCCTCGAAGACCGGATGCCGGTTCTGTGGACCTTCGGCGTCAATACCGGCCGGCTGACGATGAACGAATTCGTCGCTGCGACCTCGACCAATACCGCCAAAATATTCGGCATGTATCCGAAGAAGGGCGCGATCGTCGAAGGCGCGGATGCCGACATCGTCATCTGGGACCCGGAGAAGACAAAGACGATCTCGGCTTCGAGCCAGCAATCGGTGATCGACTACAACGTGTTCGAGGGCATCGAGGTGAAGGGCCTGCCGCGCACGGTCTTCACGCGCGGCGTGGTTGCGATCGAGGATGGCGAGGTGAAGGCGAAGCCCGGCCACGGCAAGTTCGTGGCGCGCGAGGCGAAGACCTCCGTCAGCCAGGCGCTGTCGACCTGGAAGGAAGTCGTCGCGCCGCGCAAGATCGAGCGCTCGGGCATTCCGGCCAGCGGGGTTTGATCCATGGGATCGGCTCGGACCATCTTCGGTGCCGGGCGCTTCCGGCATCGGGTTTCAGGGCACCAGTGCGTCAAGTTCCGGCAGGAGCCTGACGGCTTCCTGCTCGTTGGCGTCGGTGCGCGCGATCACGGCCGTGCAGGGCTCACTACCGATATTGATCGGCAGATGCGGCAGACCGGCCGGAATGTAGAGCATGTCGCCGGCACCCATATCGACATGGTGCTCCAGCCGCTCGCCATACCAGGTGCGCGCCGTGCCGGCCGTCACGAATATGGCCGTCTCGTGGCTTTCGTGCAGATGCGCCTTGGCGCGCGCGCCGGGCGGGATGGTGACGAGGTGCATCGACAGGCCCGTCGCGCCGACGCTCTGGGCCGTGATGCCCCCGGCATAGGTCAGCCCCTGACGCCCGTCGAAACTCGCCGTCGCGCGCACGAGCCGGCAGGCCCTGGCAGATGATGGGGACATCCTTCCTCCTCGCTGTTCTTGGCACGGCGCATGGCCTATGCGAACGTCACATCAATTCCTTCCAGAACGCGCGCCGTCAATGGCCGGCGGACGCGCGCCAGAGCGGTCATCCATGCTCATAAAACCCATTTCCGATACCGTCATTTCCGCCAGCCGGCTCGGGCTGACCTTCGAGACCAATGACGGACCGGTACACGCGCTGTCCGATGTCGACCTCGACATCGCCAAGGGCGAGTTCGTGTCGTTCATCGGGCCGTCGGGCTGCGGCAAGACGACGTTCCTGCGGGTCATCGCGGATCTCGAACAGCCGACATCCGGCACGATCTCGGTCAACGGCATGACGCCGGAGGAGGCGCGGCGCAGCCGGGCCTATGGCTATGTCTTTCAGGCCGCGGCGCTTTATCCCTGGCGCACCATCGAGCGCAATGTCGCGCTGCCGCTCGAAATCATGGGCCATTCGCGCGCAGAGCGACAGGCGCGCGTCGCGCGCACGCTCGACCTCGTCAACCTCACGGGATTCGAGAAGAAATATCCGTGGCAATTGTCGGGCGGGATGCAGCAGCGCGCCTCGATCGCCCGCGCGCTCGCCTTCGATGCCGACCTTCTGCTGATGGACGAGCCGTTCGGCGCGCTCGACGAGATCGTGCGCGATCATCTGAACGAGCAGTTGCTGCAACTTTGGGCGCGGACGAGCAAGACGATCTGCTTCGTCACCCACTCCATTCCCGAAGCCGTCTATCTGTCCACCAAGATCGTGGTGATGTCGCCGCGGCCCGGCCGTGTGACCGACGTGATCGAAAGCACGCTGCCTAAAGAGCGTCCGCTCGACATTCGCGAGACGCCGGAGTTCCTGGCGATTGCGGCGAGGGTGCGCGAGGGGTTGCGGGCGGGGCACAGCTATGAGTGAGGACGGCGCATGAGTGCGATTGCCGTTCCCGGCGGGGCGATCGGCCGCTCCGGCATCTGGACCCGCATGAGCCAGGGCACCGCGGTCCCGGTGCTGATCGTCGTCATGGCGATCCTCGCAGTCTGGTATCTCGCCGCCGTCTGGCTCAACTCGGCGTGGCAGTTGCAGATCTTCGCGCGCGGCGAGGGCGACTGGACCTGGGTCGACTTCCTCGCCGGCACGATGAGCCAGGACCGGCCGCTTCTGCCCGCGCCGCATCAGATCGCGGTGGAACTGTGGAACACCGTCATCGGCCAGCATGTCACCTCGCGGCGCAGCCTCGTCTACCATGCCTGGATCACGCTGTCGGCGACGCTGCTCGGCTTCGTCATGGGCACGGTGCTTGGCATCCTGCTTGCCGTGCTGATCGTCCACAACCGCGCGATGGACCGCTCGCTGATGCCGTGGATCATCGCCTCCCAGACGATCCCGATCCTCGCCATCGCGCCGATGGTAGTTGTGGTTCTCGCGTCGATCGGCATGACCGGGCTGGTGCCCAAGGCGCTGATCTCGACCTATCTGTCGTTCTTTCCCGTCGTCGTCGGCATGGTGAAGGGCTTCCGCAGTCCCGACACGATCCAACTCGATCTGATGCGCACCTATCATGCGAGCCAGAGCCAGACCTTCTGGAAGCTGCGCTTTCCGTCCGCCTTGCCCTATCTGTTCACCTCGATGAAGGTGGGCGTCGCGGCAAGTCTCGTCGGCGCCATCGTCGGCGAACTGCCGACAGGGGCTGCCGGCGGTCTCGGCTCGCGACTGTTGGCCGGCTCCTATTACGGGCAGACGGTGCAGATCTGGTCTGCGCTCCTGATGGCGGCGGCGCTGTCGGCCATGCTCATCCTTGCCATCGGCGTCGTCCAGCGCATCGTCCTCGCACGCACCGGAGCACGACCATGAACGGATCGCTCGTCTTCGGAGCTGTCGCCTTCTGGCTCGTCGCCTGGGCGATCAACGAGTGGCTGGTGCGCCTGCGCGCAAAGGGATCGGCCGCGCGCGCGATCAACTTCATCGTGCCGCTGCTTTTCGGCGCGGCGCTAATGGTGCTGTGGGAGGGGCTGGTGCGGGGCTTCAATGTGCCGCCGGTGCTCCTGCCGCCGCCGAGCGCGATCTGGGCGCGGATCACCTCGTCCGTGCCGACGCTCTGGGCCGACTTCCACCAGACCTTCATCCGCTCGGTTCTGCCCGGCTATGCGATCGGCTGCCTTGCCGGGCTTCTCGTCGCCATCCTCATCGACCGATCGCCATTCCTGAAACGCGGACTGCTGCCGGTGGGCAATTTCGTGTCCGCCCTGCCGCTCGTCGGCATCGCGCCGATCATGGTCATGTGGTTCGGCTTCGACTGGCAGTCGAAGGCGGCGGTCGTGGTCGTGATGACATTCTTCCCCATGCTGGTGAACGCCGTCGCCGGCCTCAACGCGTCGAACCAGATGGAGCGCGATTTGATGCGCACCTATGCGGCGAGCCACTGGCAGACATTGTTCCGGCTGCGGCTGCCGGCGGCGTGGCCCTTCATCTTCAACGCGCTCAAGATCAATTCGACGCTGGCGCTGATCGGCGCGATCGTTGCCGAATTCTTCGGCACGCCGGTCGTGGGGATGGGATTCCGCATCTCGTCCGCAATCGGGCGCTTGAACGTCGACATGGTCTGGGCTGAAATCGCGGTGGCCGCTCTTGCCGGCTCGGTCTTCTACGGTCTCATCGCGCTCATCGAGCGCGGCGTGACCTTCTGGCATCCGTCGATCCGTGGTGGAAAGACGTGAACATAAGAAAAAAGGGGAATGACATGATGAAGCTTATTGCGGGGGTTCTCGCCTCCACCGTCGCCACGGCCGCTCTGCCGGCCATGGCGCAGGATCTCGATCCGATCACCTTCCAGTTGAAATGGGTCAATCAGGGCCAGTTCGCCGGCTATCTCGTTGCCAAGGACAAGGGCTTCTACGAGGAAGAGGGGCTCGACGTCACGATCAATCCGGGCGGGCCGGACATCGCGCCCGAGCAGGTGATCGCCGGTGGCGGCGCCGACGTCATCACGACCTGGATGGCGGCAGGTCTGGCCGCACGCGAACGCGGCGTGCCGCTGGTCAACATCGCCCAGCCCTTCGCCAATCAGGCTTTGCAACTCGTCTGCTCGGAAGAAAGCGGCGTGGAATCGACCGACGATTTCAAGGGCAAGAAGCTCGGCGTCTGGTTCTTCGGCAACGAATATCCGTTCTACGCCTGGATGGCCAAGCTCGACCTGCCGACCGAAGGCGGCGAAGAGGGCGTCGAAGTGCTTCGCCAGGCCTTCAATGTCGACCCGCTCCTACAGAACCAAGCCGACTGCATCTCAACCATGCAATACAACGAGTTCAAGCAGTTGCTTGACGCGGGCGTGCCGGAAGACAGCCTCAAGGTCTTCAACTATGCCGACGAAGGCGTCGGTATGCTCGAAGACGGCCTCTACGTGATGGAAGATCGTCTCGACGATCCGGAGTTCGTCGACCAGATGGTTCGCTTCGTGCGCGCCTCGATGCGCGGCTGGGAATATGCCGGAGAAAACATCGAAGAGGCCGCCGGGATCGTGCTCGAAAACGATCTCTCCGGTGCGCTGACCGAGGAAAGCCAGCTCTGGCAGGTGGAAGTCGCCGCCGGCCTCGTCGGCGACAGCGCGGCGCTCGATCCGGCCGCCTACGAGCAGACGGTGCAGACGCTGCTCTCCGCCGTCTCGCCCGACAATCCGGCGATCACCACGGAGCCGGAAGGCGCGTTCTCGACAGTGGTCACTGACCAGCTTCAGTAAGGCCCGGCCGCATCGACAGTTCGGAAGGGGCGGGCGACCGCCCCTTTTTCGTTCAATCCGCCAGTCGCCGGCGCTCGCGGTCGCGGAAGGCGCCGGGGGTGAGGCCGGTCTGCTTGCGGAAAAAACGGTTGAAATAGGCGGGATCGGCAAAGCCGAGCGAATAGGCGATCTTGCTGATCGGCGTCGGTGTGAAGATCAGGTCGCGCCGTGCGGCTTCGAGGGTTCGCCGGTCGATCAGGTTCTGGATCGAGAGGCCCGTCGCGCTGCGGGTGATGCGGTTCAGATGCGCGGCTGAGACGCCGAGCCTCTCTGAATAGAAGGTGATGGGAAGACGTCGGCGGAAATGCGTGTCGACGATCGTCAGCAGTTCCTCGATGCGCGCGAGGTCCCGGCTCTGTTCCTGCTGGCGGTCGCCGGGACGTGAGGCCCGCGTCAGAGCGACGAGAGCCTGCGTCATCAGGGGTTCCAGAAGCAGGGTCCGGCCGATCGCCCGTCCCGAAAGTTCGGCATCGATACGCTCGATCGCCTCGGCAGCGCGGCCGCCGTCCTTGCCTGTCAATGTCACGATGCGCAGCTTTTCGGCGAAACGCGCGATCTCGCGGTCGGCCGCCGCCAGGCTTCGCAACCGGTCGGCCAGCGCCGTCACGACCAGCCCGTCGATGTCGCGGGTGAAGCGGAAGCCGTGGCCGGCATCGGGCGGGATGAACAGGATGACGGGGGCCGTGAACGGCAGGATGCCCGTCTGCGAGACGATCTCGCCCGAGCCCTGCGGCAGCAGGAAGAGCTGGAAGAACTGCTCGTGGCGGTGCAGTGCAATCTCCCAATTGTGCAGGTGCGTGCGTTCGGGAATCGGTTCGCAATGGAGCCAGAAATCGGCCGGATCGTCCTGATGTTCGCCGAACAGGCGGTAGGAAGGAATCTTGGATCGGATCGTCGTCATGTTCGGATTGTGCAATCCGATGCGGCGAATGTCCATTGAGCGGCAAGTCGCGATACGGCATTGCTCGTCGTGAGGAACAGGGAGGATTTCGTTTGCGCACGCAGGTCGCCATCATCGGCTCTGGCCCGTCGGGATTGCTGCTCGGCCAGCTTTTGACGAATGCCGGCATCGACAACGTCATCCTCGAGCGACAGACGCGCGACTATGTGCTGGGGCGCATCCGTGCCGGCGTGCTCGAAGAGGGCACCACGCACATGCTGGACGAAGCCGGCGCGGGCGAACGGATGCACGCGCAGGGCCTGCCGCATGACGGCTTCGACCTGACATTCAACGGACGCCAGCACAACATCCACCTGCACGAACTGACCGGCAAGCGCGTCATGGTCTACGGGCAAACCGAGGTTACGCGCGACCTGATGGACAAGAGGCTTGCGACCGGCGGCGTCACCATCTACGAGGCGGACGGCGTCGAGCCACACGATTTCGATGGCGGCAGCCCTTACGTCACTTACGAGAAGGACGGCGCAAGGCATCGGATCGACTGCGATTTCATTGCCGGCTGCGACGGGTTTCACGGCGCCTCGCGCAAGGCGGTCGAGGGCAAGGGGCTGGAGACTTTCGAGCGGGTCTACCCGTTCGGCTGGCTGGGCATCGTCGCCGAGGTGCCGCCGGTCCATCACGAACTGATCTACGCCAACCATCCGCGCGGCTTCGCGCTCTGCTCTATGCGCTCGCACACGCGCAGCCGCTACTATGTCCAGTGTACGCTCGACGACAAGGTCGAGGACTGGTCGGACGAGCGCTTCTGGGACGAATTGCGCCGGCGGCTGCCGCCGGAGACCGCCGAAAAGATGACGACCGGTCCGTCGATCGAGAAATCGATTGCTCCGCTGCGCTCCTTCGTCGCCGAGCCGATGCGGTTCGGGCGGCTCTTCCTCGTCGGCGACGCCGCGCATATCGTGCCGCCGACCGGGGCGAAGGGGCTCAACCTTGCAGCGAGCGACGTGCGCTACCTCTTCGACGGGCTTCGCGAGCATTACGCCGAGAAGTCGGATGCGGGCATCGACGCCTATTCGCAAAAGGCGTTGGCGCGGGTTTGGAAGGCGGAGCGGTTTTCGGCCTGGATGACCTCGACCCTGCATCGCTTTCCCGATACCGGTCCGTTCGGCCAGCGTATCCAGGAAGCCGAACTCGACTATCTTGCCGGCTCTCGCGCGGCCTCGTCGTCGCTCGCCGAGAATTATGTGGGTCTTCCCTATTGAGGAGATGAGATGACCGAAAAATCAGAACGCTATCATCAGGGCCTGGCGACGCGCCGCTCCGTGCTCGGCGCATCCTATGTCGACGCCGCCACCAAAAAATCGAGCACTTATGACGAGCCGTTCCAGACGCTGATCACGGAAGCCGCGTGGGGCCATGTCTGGTCGCGTGACACGATCACCAAGCGCGAGCGCTCGATGATGACCCTGGCGCTGCTCGCCGGGCTCGGCAATTTCGAGGAACTGGCGCTGCACACGCGAGCCACCGCCAATACCGGCGCGTCGCGCGACGACATCATGGAGGCGATGCTGCATGTCGCCATCTATGCCGGCGTGCCGCGCGCCAACCACGCGATCAAGATCGTCAAACAGGTTCTCGACGAGATGGACGGAGGGCAGAACCCGTGAGCGACAGCCACATTTCCAACCGCAAGCCGGAAACGGGCGCGTTCTTCCAGCGCGACCGCGAATGGCATCCTTTGGCCTATACGCCCTGGTACAAGACATCCGTCCTGCGCTCGCCGCAAAAGGCACTGCTTTCGCTCGACAACACGCTGTCGGAGATCACCGGACCGGTCTTCGGGCACAACATTCTCGGTGAACGCGACAACGACCTCATCACCAATTTCGCCAAGCCGGGCGAGATGGCGATCGGCCCGCGCATCATCGTCTATGGCCGCGTGCTCGACGAGCGCGGCAAGGGCGTGCCGGGCGCGCTGCTCGAATTCTGGCAGGCCAATGCCGGCGGGCGCTATCGCCACCGCAAGGAAGGGTATGTCGCGCCGCTCGACCCGAATTTCGGCGGCTGCGGGCGCACCATCACGGACGAGGACGGCAATTATTCCTTCCGCACCATTCAGCCGGGGCCCTATCCCTGGCCGAACGGCGTCAATGACTGGCGCCCCGCGCATATCCATTTCTCGCTCTTCGGCCACGGCTTCGCGCAGCGCCTCATCACGCAGATGTATTTCGAGGGCGATCCACTAATCTGGAAATGCCCGATCGTGAAGACGATCAACGACCGCGCGGCGATCGAGGGGCTGACGGCCGCGCTCGACATGAACGCGACGATCCCGATGGATTCGCGGGCGTACAAGTTCGACATGGTGCTGCGCGGGAGACGCTCGACGCTGTTCGAGAACCGCATGGACGGGAATTGATTTGCGTAGATCACGGATAGTGAATACATTGAATACATGTATTCACTATGGAGGCTGATATGCCCACATCGATCAGACTGGAGCCGGAGACTGAAGCCCGCCTCGACGCGCTTGCTCAAAAGACCGGACGCACGAAGGCATATTATCTAAGGCACCTCATCGAAGAAGGTCTCGACGACCTTGAAGCGTATTACCGTGCTGAGGAAGTTTCGGAGCGTATCCGGCGTGGAGAAGAGACAACGAAGCCCCTGGAGCAGGTGATGCGTGAACTCGGCCTGGACGATTGAAGTCTCCGTCGCTGCCGAGCGGCAGCTTTCAAAGCTCCATCGAAGCGTTGCGAAGCGCGTCACCCGTTTCCTGCTCGAGCGGATCGCGGGTGCCGCCGATCCACGCGCGATCGGAAAACCGCTCCAGGGAAATATGGACGAGTACTGGAGCTACAGGGTCGGCGACTATCGCGTGATCTGCGAGATACACGATCATCGGGTGGTCGTCGTCGTCATCGATGTCGAGCGCCGCTCGAAAGTTTACCGCTAGGAGGAACATCATGGTCCAGCCATTGAACCAGCTCAAGGAAAGCGCGTCGCAGACGGCGGGGCCTTACGTGCATATCGGCCTGACGCCGAACTTCGCCGAAATCGGCGGCGTCTATTCGCAAGACCTCGGCACGTCGATGGTCAACGACAAGACCAAGGGCGAGCGAATCACCATTGTCGGCCGCGTGCTTGACGGCACGGGCACGCCGCTTCGGGATGCGCTGGTCGAGGTCTGGCAGGCCGATGCGGACGGGCTCTACAATTCGCCGTCGGAGATGCGCGGCTCGGCGGACGCCAATTTCACCGGCTGGGGCCGCTGCCCGACCGACATGGACACGGGCGAGTTCCGCTTCGAGACGATCAAGCCCGGCCGCGTGCCTTTCAAGGACGGACGCAGCCAAGCGCCGCACATCACGTTTTGGGTGGTGGCGCGAGGCATCAATATCGGCCTCCACACGCGGATGTATTTCGGCGACGAGGAGAAGGCGAACGGCGAAGATCCGGTGCTGGCGCGCGTCGAGCATCGCGTGCGCGTCGCGACCTTGATTGCGCCGCGCGAGGGTTCGACCTACAGCTTCGACATCCATCTCCAGGGGGAGAAGGAAACGATCTTTTTCGACATCTGAGGCTCCACGTGACCGCATTGCCGTTCGATCATCCGTTTCTTTCCGGTCTCCTGGGCGATGCGGAAATTTCCGCACAGTTCAGCGCAAAGGCCGATATCGCGGCGATGGTGCGGTTCGAGATCACCTTGGCGCGGGGGGAGGCGGACGCAGGTGTGATCGGTGCGGATGCAGCCGATGCCATTGAGCGGGGGCTCGCCGATTTCAAGCCTGATTTCGCTGCCTTGCGTGACGGCGTGGCGCAGGACGGCGTGGTGATACCGGCGCTGGTCGAGGCGATGCGACAGGCCGTTGGCAATCCGCACGGCGAGAAGGTGCATTTCGGCGCGACCAGTCAGGATGCGATCGACACGAGCTTAGCGCTGCGGCTGGGCGATGTGCTGGGGATTTTGGAAGAGCGGCTGCGCGGCGTCGTCGCCATGCTGCAAAGCCTCGAAGCCGCGCAGGGCGGCGTGGAGGTGATGGCGCATACGCGGATGCAGGCGGCGATCCCTGTCACAGCCGCGCGTAAGATTGCAAGTTGGAGGCTACCCCTTGAACGGCATCTCGACCGGCTTGAAACGGTGCGCCGCGACGTGCTTGTCCTGACATTCGGCGGGGCTGCCGGAACACTGGAAAAGCTCGGCGACAAGGGGCCGGCGGTCCGTGCGCGGATGGCTGCCGTGCTCGGCCTTCGTGACGTCGAGCATCCGCACCATTCGGAGCGCGACGGGCAGGCGGCGCTCGCCAACTGGCTGTCGCTGGTGACGGGCAGCCTTGGCAAGATGGGGCAGGACATCGCGCTGATGGCGCAAAATGAGGTCGGCGCGGTCAAGCTTGCCAGCGGCGGCGGGTCGTCCGCCATGCCGCACAAGCAGAACCCGGTCGGCGCGGAGGTGCTGGTCACGCTCGCGCGGTTCAACGCGACCTTGCTTGCGGGAATGCACCAGTCGCTCGTCCACGAGAACGAGCGCTCGGGCGCTGCCTGGACGCTCGAATGGATGCTGTTGCCGCAGATGGCGGTGGCGACCGGCGTGGCGCTGCGTAATACGGGTGCGCTGCTGGATGGGCTGGAGTTTCGGCCGCTCGACTGATCGCTACATCGCGTTCATCGTCAGAAGTTCATAAGCCGCCACCTGGTCGCCGTCCTGATTGTAGACGCCGACATCCCAGCGCACTTCGCCATACTCGTCGTTGCGGCGGGCCTTCTGCTTCGCCGTCAGTCGCACCTTCAGGCTGTCGCCGGGGGAGACCGGCTTCATGAAGCGCAGATTATCGAGGCCGTAATTGGCCAGCACCGGCCCCGGCGCGGGCTCGACGAAGAGGCCGGCGGCGAAGCTGAGGATCAGGTAGCCGTGCGCGACGCGGCCGGGGAAGAACGGGTTCGCCTTCGCCGCTTCCTCGTCCATGTGGGCGTAGAAAGTGTCGCCGGTGAAGTCCGCGAAATGCTCGATGTCTTCGAGCGAAACGATGCGCGGTTCGGTCCAGATCGTGTGGCCGATGTCGAGATCGCCGAAACTCATGCGGAAGGGGTGCGTGTCCTTTTCGACGGTCTTCGATCCGGCCGTCCAGTTCCTGGTGATCGCGGTCATCAGGTCCGGGTTCGCCTGGATCGCGGTACGCTGCATGTAGTGCATGACGCCGCGGATGCCGCCCATTTCCTCGCCGCCGCCGGCGCGGCCCGGCCCGCCATGGACCATGTGGGGGAGCGGCGAGCCGTGACCGGTGGCCTCCTTGCCGGTGTCGCGGTTGGCGAAATAGAGCCGGCCGTGGAACGCGCCAGCCGTTTCGACGACCTTGCGCGCGATGGCGCCGTCATGGGTGAAGACCGACGCGACGAGCGAGCCGGCGCCACGATTGGCGATGGCGAGCGCATGGCCGAGATCGCGATAGCCCATCACGGTGGATACGGGGCCGAAAGCCTCGACCTCGTGGACGGTCGTGGCGCGATCGGGATCGGCACAATCGAAGAGCAGTGGCGAAAGAAACGCCCCGGCCTTCGCGTCGGCATTGGCGACCTCGACATGGTCGAGCGCGCCGAAGACGAGTTGCGCGTCACGCGCCAGTTGCCCGGCCTTCTCGCGCACGTCGTCGCGCTGGGCGAGGCTTGCGAGCGCGCCCATGCGGGTCGCCTCGTCGCGCGGGTTGCCGATGGTCGTCTTGGCGAGGCGGTCGGACAGCGCCTCGATGACCGCCGGGCGGTGCGCGCCGGGCACGATGATGCGGCGGATGGCGGTGCATTTCTGGCCCGCCTTGGCCGTCATCTCGCGATGAACTTCCTTGATGAAGGCGTCGAATTCGGGGGTGCCGGGCTCGGCGTCGGGGCCGAGGATGGAGGCGTTGAGCGAATCCTGCTCGGCGACGAAGCGGACGGAGTTCTTCATCAGGTGCGGATTGGCGCGCAGCATCGAGGCGGTCGCGGCCGACCCGGTGAAGGAAACGACGTCCTGGCAGGTCAGCCGATCGATCAGGTCTCCGGTCGAGCCGGCGATGAACTGCACCGCGCCGTCCGGCAGAATGCCGGACTCGACGATCATGCGGAAGGCGGCTTCGGCAAGCCAGGCGGTGGAGGAGGCTGGCTTGACGATGGCCGGCACGCCGGCGAGCAGCGTGGGGGCCAGTTTCTCCAGCATCCCCCAGACGGGGAAGTTGAACGCGTTGATGTGGAGGGCGACGCCCTGAAGCGAGGTGGCGACGTGCTGGCCGACGAAGTTTCCGCCGCGCGAAAGTTGTTCGAGGCCGCCGTCGATATAGATCGTGTCGTCAGGCAGTTCGCGCCGGCCCTTCGAGGAATAGACGAACATCGTGGCGATGCCGCCGTCGATGTCGATCATCGAATCGGGTTTGGTTGCGCCGGTGTCGAAGGAGAGTTCGTAGAGCGCGTCGCGGCGCTCGTTGAGATGTTGCGCGACCGCCTTCAGGAGATGGGCGCGCTGGTGGAAGGTAAGCGCGCGCAGCGCCGGCCCGCCAATGGTGCGGGCGTGATCGGCCATGGCGGCGAAGTCGAGATCGCCGGAGCCGAGTTCGGCGATGATGTCTCCGGTGACGGCGCTCTTCAGTTGCGCGATCCTGCCGGAGGGGGCGATCCATTTGCCGGCGGCGAAGGATTGGAGGGAGAGGGTCATGTTTGATCCTTTCAGTTCACTTTCGCCGGCAGCGTCGCAAACCCGCGAAACCTTACGCGCCCTGTCCGCCGCGCCTCACCACCCAGCCGATAATCCGGAAAACGCTTCAGGAACCGCGCAATCGCGATGCGGCCTTCCATGCGGGCGAGCGAGAAGCCGGCGCACAGATGCGGGCCCTGGGCAAAAGCGAGGTGACGGTTGGGTTTGCGGGAGAGGTCGAGCGTGTCGGGGCGGTCGTATTGGCGCGGGTCGCGGTTGGCGGCGCCGATGCACAAATGGATGCGGGTTCCGGCGGAAATCGCTTCGCCGTCGAACACGACGTCCTCGACCGCCAGCCGGTTGCCGAGCTGGTTGGGCGACTGGAAGCGCAGGAACTCGTCGATGGCGGTGTCGATCATCGACGGATCGGCTTCTAGCCGCGCTTTTTCTTCAGGCCATTCAAGGAGTTCGTAGAGCGCGTTGCCAATCAGATTCGTCGTCGTCTCGTGGCCGGCATTCAAAATGAAGATGCAGTTTTGCAGCAGTTCGGTGTGGGACAACTGCTCGCCTTCATTGCCGTTGATGAGGCGGGTGAGCACGTCGGTCGCGGGATCGCCGGGATTGGCGCGGCGGCGTGCGGCGAGGTCTGCAAGATAAGCCTTGAATTCGGTGACGGAGCGGTTGCCCCAATCCCGCTGCTCAGCCGTCAGCGTCGGCTCCAGCGCGCCGAGGATCGCCAGCGACCATTCGCGCAGCGGCCCGCGTTCCTCGTGCGGCATGACGAAGAGATTGCCGATCACCTCGACCGGAATCGCCGAGGCGAAATCCTCGATCAGGTCGACCTTTCCCTTCTCCGCCATCCGATCGAGCAGGCCGTCGACGAGCGCGATAAGGCCGGGTTCCATCGCGGCAATGGCGCGCGGCGTCAGCGCGCCCATCATGATCTTGCGCACGCGCGTATGAAGCGGCGGATCGTTGAAGACGAGGCTCGTCGTGTGATGCTCGTAAAGCGGGGTGTCGCCGAACTTGGGCTTGAACTCGACCTTTTTGTCGGACGAGAACGCCCTGGTGTCGCGGTAGACGCGATCGAGATCGGCATAGCGCGACAGCATCACAGATCCGTCCGCAAAGCGCTTGACGGGCGCGTGCTCGAGAAGCGCGCGATAGGTGGGGAAGGGGTCGTCGGCAAAGGCTCTCGTCACTGCGCCGATATCGAAATCGCGCGCGAGTGCTTGATCGCCGTCGTGCGCCTGCGTCTGCGAATGTTGGTCCGCCAATCGATCCTCCTCGCGACGCCTCCTGCATCGACGGATGTATTATTGACCGTCCGGCCGGTTTATGCAAGCTTTCCTCTAGGAGAGGCGGGGAGGAACGATGACGCTGAGCCCTGAAGAGATCGCGCGCAAGAGCGCGGAGGCGATGTGGGCGCGCGATGACGCCTCCAAATGGCTCGGCATGAGCCTCGACGCTGTGGGTCCGGGGACGGCGACGACCTCCTTCACGGTCGAGCGGCATCACACCAATGGCCACGACATCTGCCATGGCGGCTACATCTTCACGCTGGCCGACAGCGCCTTCGCCTTCGCCTGCAATTCCTACAATCAACTCGTCGTCGCGCAGCACAATACGATCAGCTTCCTGCGGCCGGGCCGGCTCGGCGCGCGGCTGACGGCGAAGGCGCATGAGGTGACGCGGTCGGGGCGCAGCGGGCTCTACGACGTTCGCGTCACCGACGATACCGGCAAGGTGATCGCCGAGTTCCGCGGCGCCTCGCGCGCCATCGAGGGCAGGCATTTCGGGGAGGATGGACAATGAAGGATCTGACGCCACGCCGCGAGGACCTCGACCCGATCGAGATCGCCTCGCGCGACGAGATTGCGGCGCTTCAACTCACCCGTCTGAAATGGTCGCTGAAGCACGCCTATGACAACGTGCCGTTCTACAGGACGAGCTTCGATGCGGCGGGCGTCCATCCGTATGATTTGAACGACCTTGCCGACCTCGCCCGTTTTCCTTTCACGGTGAAGTCGGATCTACGCGACAATTATCCGTTCGGCATGTTCGCCGTCCCGCGCGAGAAGGTGGCACGCATCCATGCTTCGTCGGGCACGACCGGCAAGCCGACTGTCGTCGGCTATACGAAGAACGACATCGAAATCTGGGCGGAATGCGTCGCACGGTCGATGCGCGCGTCGGGCACGCGACCGGGCGACATCGTCCACATCGCCTATGGCTACGGGCTCTTCACCGGCGGGCTCGGCGCGCATTACGGCGCCGAACGGCTCGGCTGCACGGTGGTGCCGGTCTCGGGCGGCATGACGGCACGGCAGGTGACGCTGATCGAGGATTTCAGGGCCTCGACCATCATGGTCACGCCCTCCTACATGCTGTCGATCCTCGATGAATACCGCGCGCAGGGGTTGGACCCCCGGAAGAGCCCGTTGCAGGTCGGCATCTTCGGTGCGGAGCCCTGGACGAACGCCATGCGCTCGGAGATCGAGGAAGCGTTCGACATGCACGCGGTCGACATTTACGGGCTGTCGGAAGTGATGGGTCCGGGCGTCGCCAACGAATGCGTCGAGAGCAAGGACGGGCTGCACATCTGGGAGGATCATTTCTATCCCGAGATCATCGATCCGCAGACCGGCCAGCCGGTCGCCGATGGCGAGAAGGGCGAGCTCGCCTTCACCTCGCTGACCAAGGAAGCCTTCCCGATCATCCGCTACCGCACACGCGACCTGACGCGGCTTTTGCCCGGCACGGCGCGCTCGATGCGGCGCATGGAAAAGATCACCGGCCGCTCCGACGACATGATGATCCTGCGCGGTGTCAACGTGTTTCCGACGCAGATCGAGGAGCAGATCTTGAAAGTGCCGGGCCTCAGCCCGCATTTCCAGGTCGAGCTGGTGCGCGAGGGGCGGATGGACGAGATGGTCGTCCATGTGGAGGCGACGGCGGGAGCAGCTTCTGACGACGCGCGCAAGGCGAATGCCGCGAGCCTGCGCGACCTCATCAAGGACATCGTCGGCGTGACCGTTCGCGTCGATGTCGGCGCGCCGGAGACGATCGCGCGCAGCCAGGGCAAGGCGCAGCGCATCGTCGACAACCGGCCGAAGAACTGATGGCCCGCACCCGCGCCAAGGACTATGACGACAAGCGCCAGGCGATGCTGCACCATGCGGCGATCGTCTTTGCGCGCGACGGCTACGACCGCGCCTCGATGGCGCAGCTTGCCACCGAATGCGGGGTCTCCAAGGCGCTGCTCTACCACTATTATGCGTCAAAAGAGGCGCTGCTCTTCGACATCATCGAGAGCCATTTGCAGGATCTCGTCACGGCCGTCAGCGAGGCGGACGAACCGCAACTCGATCCCGAGCGGCGTCTCGAAGCCCTGGTTTCGGCGCTTCTCGAAGCCTATCGGGATGCCGATGCCGAGCACAAGGTTCAGATAACCGGGCTGCGGCTCCTGCCCGCCGAGGACCAGGAGAGGCTGAAAGCGCTCGAACGCGAACTCGTCGCGATCTTCGCCGAAGCGATCCGCACGCTTCACCCTGCGCTTTTCGATGGTCGGCCGCTGATCAAGCCGGTGACGATGAGTCTCTTCGGGATGCTCAACTGGTTCTATATGTGGTTCCGCGAGGGCGGGCCGGTCAGCCGCGCCGACTATGCAAGGCTTGCCACGCGAATTCTCGTCGGCGGCGTCAAATCGCTCTGACATCCTTGCAGGCGGCGTTGCGCCGTGCGAATGCGAAAAGATGGGCGTACATCACAATCCGGCGCAAAAGGCGCTCGAAAGCCTGATCGACCGGCTCCATGCCAGGGGCCGGCTGCGGGTCTGGTCGCTCGTCATCACCATGTTCGGCGACGCGGTGGTTCCGCGCGGCGGACAGGTGCCGCTCGGCGTGCTCCAGAACGTGATGGGCCGGTTGCGCATCGAGCCCGGAGCGTTGCGCACCGCGATGTCGCGCCTTGCCTCCGACCACTGGGTCATCCGCGAGCGGGAAGGGCGCAACTCGCACTACCGGCTTGCCGAGGAAGGCCGGCACGCCTTCGATCTGGCGACAAGGCGCATCTATTCCAGGGGACCGCCGGCCTGGAACGGCGCCTGGACGGTGGCGATCGCGCCGCCCAATGGCGAGACGGATGTTCTGGCCGATGCGACGGGGCTCGGTTTCGTGCGGATCAATGGCGGCGTCTATCTGCGGCCTGAAACCGAAGGCGCGATCGGGCTCGACGATGCGCTTGCCGGCGCGCTGATCGTGCATGGCGAAAGCGCCGAGCACCCCGAAGCGTTTCATGAACTCTGGCCCTCGCGCGAGATCGCCGAGGCGTATCGCACGCTGATAGCGACACTGATGCCGCTGCAAGCCGCGCTTGACGGAGGGGCGCGGCTTTCGGGCGTCGACGCGATGGCGGCGCGCATCCTCGTCATCCACAACTGGCGGCGCATCGTCCTGCGCGACCCCGGCCTGCCGATCGATCTCCTGCCGGCCGACTGGCCCGGCGAGGAGGCACGGGGAGGAGTCCGGCAAATCTACGGCGCGCTCTACGCGCCAAGCGAAGACTGGCTCGACGATGCCGGGCTGCCGTCGCCGCAAGGGCCGCAGCGCTTTGCGGGCGGCGCGTCCCTGCCGGCCCCTCAAGACCTCGTGTCCTGACGCGGGAATAAAGCTGCGCTATATCCGTTTGCGGGCCGTGAACCCTGGGAGCACAGCCATGACCGAATTCGACCCGAGCCGCCGGCGGACGCTGATGCGCCTGGGCCTTGCGGCCGGGGCCGTCTATTCGACGCCGGTCCTGATGTCGCTGGGACGGGCGCACGCATCGTCCGTGTCGTTCAGCGCACCGGTTCGCCGTGCGCGACCGGCACGGCGCGCCGCCCCGCCGCCGCCCCGCCCTGAAATCGTCGTCAGCGCGCCCGATGCCGCAGCCATCGCCGCCATCTCGGCTGAAGGTTACGACCTTCTCTCGCAGGCGAGCATCGCCGCGACGGCATCCGAACTCGCGCGCTTCGTGGTGCCTGCGAACCTCACCATCGAACAGGCGCGCCAGCAGATCGCCGGGCTGGTGCCGGCGGCGATCTTCGACGTCAATGCGATCTACCGGCCCGAGGAAATGCCGTGCGGGGAAGAGAGCTGCGCCGCCTTCGACCTGATCGGATGGAAAAGCGCCGCCCATGGCTGCCCAGCCGACACGGTGATCGGCATGGTCGACACCGGCGTCAATCGCGACCACGCCGCGCTGGCCGACGTGCCGATCGAGACGTTTCCGGTCATCGCCGACGGGCGCCAGCCGGGCGGCGCGGTTCACGGCACCGCGGTCGCCATCCTGATGGCTGGCCGGGCGGATACGCGCACGCCGGGGCTGCTTTCGGGCGCGCGGATCGTCGCCGCCGAGGCATTCCACAAGGATGCGAGCGGCAACGACGCGGCCGACACGTTCGACGTCGTGCGTGCGCTGGACGAGATGGTCACGCGCGACATTGGCGTCGTCAATCTGAGCTTCACCGGGCCGGACAATGCGGTGCTGAAGACCATCGTCGATGCGGCGCTCGCCAAGGACATGATCCTCGTCGCGGCGGCCGGCAATGCCGGGCCGAACGCCGATCCGCTCTTCCCCGCCGCCTATGAGGGCGTGGTCGCGGTGACGGCCGTCGACAGCCGGAGCCGGGTCTATCGCCGCGCCAATGCCGGCGATCACGTCGATTTCGCAGCACCCGGCGTCCAGCTGTGGACCGCCGCCTCGGTCAGCGGCGGGCGCTATCGCTCAGGCACATCCTATGCCGCGCCCTTCGTCTCGGCGGCGTTGGCGGCGGCGCGTGCTTCGACGCCGGACGCGAATTCCAAGGACCTCATCGATGCGCTTGCGCAAGGCGTGGTCGATCTGGGCGATCCGGGGCGCGACGCGACCTTCGGCTGGGGTCTCGTGCAGGCGCCCGACATCTGCAATGCCGCCGGCGCTGCGCCGGTCATTCCGGCCGGCGGTTAGTTTCTGACGAAATCGTCATGGAATAAAATGGCATCAGGGTCGTTCTGCCCATGTATCGAAGGGATGGAACGAAAAGGAGAACGACCATGGACCGATCCGACGCAAAGCTTTCCCGCCGCGCCATGCTGGCGAAACTCGGGCTTGCCGCAGGCGCAATCTACGCAGCGCCGGTCCTGCTGCAAATCGGCGAGGCCAAGGCGTCGAGCTTCAGCGGTCGCGGCCGTCCGCGCCGTCCGATCCGTGGTGACCGCCGCAGCTTTTCGCGGCGCAGCTTCTCACGCCGCTCCTTCAGCCGATAACGGATAGGCGGGCCGGCGCCCTGCCGGCCCGTCTATCGAGGATGTGATGCTCGTTCGTTTCGAAGAGACCGAAATCGTCGTCGATATCCCCGCCGCTGTCGAGTTTCAACAGGCGTTGCGGGCCGCGGCCTTCGACTGGTCGGTGACGGAGGTGGCGTCCGGCGAGCCGGTCAGCCGCGTCGTGCCGGCTGGTGGCCGGTATCTGCTGGAATCGCCAGGCCGCGAGCCGGTCGCGGCAAGTGCCGTCGAGGCGGTCTGCGGCCTGATCGTCGACGTCGCGGACGCGGCCATCGCGGAGGCACCGAACCGGCTCTGGCTGCATTGCGCAGCGGTGGAGTTCGGCGGGCGGCTGGTGATTTTTCCCAGCCATTCCCATGCCGGAAAGAGCACGCTGACGGCCCGGCTCGCGAGCGCAGGCCATACCGTTCTTGGAGACGACATCCTGCCCCTGAGCGACGACGACCGGCAGGGAATCGCGCTTGGCATCGCGCCGCGCCTGCGCCTGCCGCTGCCGGTGGGGGCCAGCGCCTCCTTCGGCCGGTTCGTGGCCGACAATACGGCCGCATCGGACGGCCGCTATCTCTATCTTGATGCCGATTGCGGCGCACTCGCACCGCGTGGCACATCACGCGAAATCGGCGCAGTCGTGCTTCTCGATCGACAGGATGAAATACAAGCGCGCTTTTCGCGGGCCACCGACAGCGAGACCTTGCAGACGCTGATCCGCCAGAATTTCACCGGCGACGACCAGGCTGCGCGGCAACTCGACCGGCTGCACTTGCTCGTCGCCGGGCTGCCCTGCCTCAAGCTCACCTACAGCGATCTGGAAGATGGGGTGTCGCTTCTGGAAAGCCGCTTCCGGCGATGGCCGATCGCGACCGACGATCTCAGCGTTTACCGGAGCGCGGCGACGGAGGCCGTGGCGGGCGACGCCGCAGACGGCTTCAGCGCCGATCGCCCGTTCCGGCAGGCCGACGGCATCGAACTGCGTCAGGTCGAGGGCGATCTTTTCCTTGCCGATGCGGATGGCGCGGGAATCTACCATCTCAATGCGATCGGCACCGGCATCTGGAACCTGCTTGCAGATCCGATTTCCGCGCGCGAGGCTGAGGCGATCTTGTGCGAGGCGTTTCCGGACGAGCCGGCCGCGCGAATCTCGCGCGACACGCGCGCGCTATTCGCGGAACTCGATGCGGCGGGCTTCATCCAGCGCGACGATCAATCCGCCATGTAGGCGAAGGCTCCGGTGGCGCTGACGGCGATGCGCGCGTCGCCGCTGGCGCGCATCTCGATGCGAACATAGGCCATGCGTTTTCCGTTCGAGAGCACGTCGACGCGGATGTCGACGTTGCCGGGCTTGAGCGGCCGGATGAAGTGCGTCGTCAGATCGACCGTCGTGCAGAGACGGAACCTGCCATTCAGCGCGGACAGCGTCATGACGGCCACCGTATCGGCGGCTGACGCCGTAGCCTGACCGCAGACGACGCCGCCGCCATGGACGAGTCGCGGGTTTGCGGGCATCATAAAGTCGCCGCCGGCCGCGTCGAAGGCGATCGCCTTCAGGTTCAATTCGCCGACCCACGGCGCGAACATCGTGCGCATCAGATGCTCCGCGTCCTCGATGCCAAAAGCCGTCATTACCCCTCCTGGAAAATATGTTACGAAAACTTGCCGTCATGCCGATTTTTTGTTACATATTGGAAATCGGATCGTAACGGATCACGGAGGAATTGCCATGTACAGCCAGGGCCTGATCGGCGCGAAAACCGAGACGACCGAGGACGAAGCCTTCCTCGCCGCCTTTCAGGCGCGCATCGACGCCGAGGAAAAGATCGAACCCAACGATCCGATGCCGGAAGGTTATCGGCGCACGCTGATCCGCCAGATCGGCCAGCACGCCCATTCCGAGATCGTCGGAATGCTGCCGGAGGGCAACTGGATCACCCGCGCGCCGTCGCTGAGGCGCAAGGCGGCGCTGCTCGCCAAGGTGCAGGACGAGGGCGGGCACGGCCTCTATCTCTATTCCGCCGCCGAAACGCTGGGCGTTTCCCGCGAGCAGATGACCGAGGAGCTTCTGTCGGGAAAAGCGAAATATTCCTCGATCTTCAACTATCCGACGCTGACCTGGGCCGATATCGGCGCCATCGGCTGGCTGGTCGACGGCGCGGCGATCATGAACCAGATTCCGCTTTGCCGCTGTTCCTACGGGCCCTATGCGCGCGCGATGATCCGCGTGTGCAAGGAGGAAAGCTTCCACCAGCGCCAGGGCTACGAGATCATGATGACGCTGGCGCAAGGTACGCCCGAGCAAAAGGAACTGGCGCAGGACGCGCTGAACCGCTGGTGGTGGCCGTCCCTGATGATGTTCGGGCCGCATGATGGCGACAGCCAGCATGGCGACCAGTCGATGGCCTGGAAGATCAAGCGTTTCACCAATGACGAACTGCGCCAGCAATTCGTCGATTCCACCGTTCCGCAAGCCGACTTCATCGGCCTGACGCTGCCCGACCCGGACCTGAAATGGAACGAGGAGCGCGGACACTATGATTTCGGCGCGATCGACTGGGACGAGTTCTGGCGCGTGGTCAAGGGTGGCGGCCCGATGAACAAGGAGCGCATCGCAGCGCGGAAGAAGGCTTGGGAAGACGGCGAATGGGTGCGCGAAGCCGCGCTCGCCCATGCCGAAAAGCGCAAGGCCCGCCGCGCGGCGGCCAAGATCGCAGCGGAGTGAGAGATATGGCGAAGAACGAAATCCCGCTCTGGGAAGTCTTCATCCGGCCGCGCAACGGCCTGTCGCACAAGCATTGCGGCTCGGTCCACGCGGCCGACGAGGTGATGGCGCTGAACGCGGCGCGCGATGTCTACACCCGGCGCGGCGAGGGCGTCTCGATCTGGGTCGTGCCGTCGGCGGCGATCACCGCCTCCGATCCCGAGCACAAGGACGAGAATTTCGAGCCGGCCGCCTCCAAGGTCTATCGTCATCCGACCTTTTACAAGATTCCCGACGAAGTGGGGCATATGTGATGGCGAACGACGCGCTTCTCGCCTTCGTCGTCCGGCTCGCCGACGACCACCTGATCCTCGGCCATCGCCTGTCGGAATGGTGCGGCCATGCGCCGATGCTGGAAGAGGACCTCGCCATGCCGAACATGGCGCTGGACCTCATCGGACAGGCGCGCGCGCTCTACCAGTATGCCGCCGAGATCGAAGGCAAGGGCCGCACGGAAGATGACTTCGCCTATCTGCGGCGCGAGCGGGAATACACCAACTGCCTGATGGTCGAGCGGCCGAATGGCGACTTCGCACACACCATGCTGCGTCAGCTTTATTTCGCCGCCTTCATGGAACCGTTGTGGCGCGCCATGGCGACATCGAAGGACGAGACGCTGGCCGGCATCGCCGCCAAGGCCGTCAAGGAAGTCGCCTACCACATCCGCCATGCGGGCGAATGGGTGATCCGGCTTGGCGACGGCACCGAGGAAAGCGCGGCGCGCATGAAGCAGGCGGTGGAGGAACTGGCGCCTTATGTCGATGAACTGTTCGATGCCGACGCGGTGACGCGGACGATGGTGGACGCAGGCATCGCGCCGGAGCCGGCAGCGCTGCGCCAATCCTTCGACCGGACGATCGCGACGATCTTTTCCGAGGCGTTCCTGGACATGCCGACCGCGCCGTTCGCCCAGCGCGGCGGGCGCGAAGGGAGGCACGGCGAGGCGATGGGCTTCCTGCTGGCCGACCTGCAATACATGCAGCGGACGTTTCCGGGGGCGGTGTGGTAGGCGCGATGCTTGCTGTCGACACCACCCTCGACCAGCGCCGCGCCTATGCAGCGGCGGCCGCCGTGCTCGATCCCGAAGTTCCCTGCGTGACCGTCGCCGATCTCGGCATCCTGCGCTCCGTCGAAATCATCGATGGCGTTGCCGTCGCCAGGGTCACGCCGACCTATTCGGGCTGCCCGGCCGTGCTGGCGATCGAACTCGCCGTCGAAGCCGCACTTCGCGATGCCGGATTCGATGCCCGCGTCGAGCGGGTGATCTCGCCGGCCTGGACGACGGACTGGATCACCGAGGAAGGCCGCGAGAAACTCAGCGCCTATGGTATCGCGCCGCCGGTGAACGGGTCGAACTCGATCCGCTCGCTTTTCGGCGAAACTGTCGTCGCCTGCCCGCAATGCGGCTCGAGCGAGACGACACGCGTCTCCGAATTCGGCTCGACCGCCTGCAAGGCGCTTTATCGCTGCACGTCGTGCCGCGAACCGTTCGACTATTTCAAATGCATCTGAGGTCCCGATGGCGCCGCATTTTCACGAATTGAAGGTTTCCGGCATCGAGCGGCAGACGCCCGATTCCGTCGCCGTCGCCTTCGACGTGCCCGACGAATTGCGCGAAATCTTCGCCTTCAAGCCGGGCCAGTATCTGACCCTCTCGACTGATATCGACGGCAAGGAAGCGCGCCGGTCCTATTCGATCTGTTCCGCCCCCGGCGACCCGCACTTGCGCGTCGGCGTCAAGCGGGTGGCGGATGGGCGCTTTTCCTCCTTCGTCAATGAGACGCTGTCCATCGGCGACGTGATCCGCGTCATGCCGCCGGAAGGCCGCTTTACCTCGCTTGTCGGCGAACGCCACGACTACATCCTGATCGCTGCCGGGTCGGGCATCACGCCGATGCTCTCCATCGCCCGCACGGTGCTCGGCCATGAGCCGGACAGCACCGTCACGCTGATCTATGGCAACCGCGCTTCCGACCAGATCATGTTCCTCGAAGAACTCGAAGACCTGAAGGACCGGCACATGCGCCGGTTCAGCCTGATCCATGTGCTCTCGCGCGAGACGCAGGACGTCGAGCTTCTGAACGGCCGCATCGATGGCGCGCGCATCCGCGAACTTGCCGCGCGCGGCGCGATCGACCCGCTGGCGGCGGACGGCATCTTTCTTTGCGGTCCCGGCGAGATGATCGACAGCGTTTCGGCGGAACTGACGGCGCTTGGCGTCGACGCCGACAAGGTGCGATTCGAGCGCTTCACGCCTTCCGGCGATGCGCCGAAGCCGCGCCCGCGCTCGGCCGAGGCCGAAAAGGCCGCGCAGGACGGCATCGCCATCGAGGTGGTGGTCGACGGCGTGCGGCGCTCGTTCGACATGATCGACCAGGACGCGACCGTGCTCGAGGCGGCGCACCGCAAGGGGCTCGAACTTCCCTATTCCTGCGCCAATGGCATGTGCTGCACCTGCCGCTGCCGGGTGGTGGAAGGCGAGGCGGAGATGGCCGTTAACTATTCGTTGCAGCCCTGGGAGATCGAAGCTGGCTTCACGCTTGCCTGCCAGACGCGCCCGACCTCGAAAAGACTGGTGCTGGATTTCGACGCGGCTTGAGATTATCGAGCGCCGGGTGAACTTTCGATGACGGATACGCGCTCTTCAAGACCCTCGATTCTGGCAAGCGATCCCTCGATCGCCGCCTGAAGATTTTTGAGCCCACCACCCAGTTCCATCTTAATGGTGATTTCCAGATCGTCCTTGAGTTCAGCATTCCGTCGTTCGACACGCTTGGGGAACTCATAGGTCTGCAGAGTCAGTGACCGCACATCAGACACTTCCTTTCGCAGGTGACGCGTCTCTTCGATCAGGCCCTGCAACTGCTTGCCCAAAAACTGTATGTTTACGGTATCCTGCGGCAAATTCGGCTCCTGGATAACTGTTGCCTCTATAATGGCAGCGAATTCCGGCCTTTTCTAGCTTGTCTAACGCCCCTCGCGAATCTGCGTCAGCGTCTTCGTCGGCGTGATCGCCTCGGGATCAAGCCGGATTTCGATGATCGCGGAGGTTCCGCTTGCCCGCGCGCGCTCATAGGCCGGGCCGAAATCCTCGGTGCGCTCGACCGTCTCGCCGTGGCCGCCATAGGCGCGGGCCAGCGCGGCGAAGTCCGGGTTCTTCATCGTCGTGCCGGAGACGCGGCCGGGGTAGTCGCGTTCCTGGTGCATCCGGATCGTGCCGTAGATGCCGTTGTTCAAAATGACGACGATGATCGGCCGGTCATACTGGATCGCGGTGGCGAATTCCTGGCCGTGCATCTGGAAATCGCCGTCACCGGCCCACACGACCACCTCGCGTTCGGGAAACAGCCCCTTGGCGGCGACGCCGGCGGGCACGCCGTAGCCCATCGAGCCCGATGTCGGGGCGGCCTGGCCGTTGAAGCGGCGGTAGCGGTGGAAGCGGTGCATCCAAGTGGCGAAATTGCCGGCGCCGTTGGCGACGATGACGTCTTCGGGCAGGTTCTCCTCCAGCCACGCCATGACCGGGCCCATCTTGACGGCGCCGGGGCCGTCGGTCGGCGGGGTCGACCAGTCGAGATAGCTCTGGTGGAGTTGTTCGGTGCGGTTCGCCCAGACGGGCGAGGCGTCGGGGCCGGTGCGCGAAAAGGCTTCGGCGAAGGCGGTGTTCGACGCGTTGATCGCCAGGTCCGGCCGGAAGACACGGCCGAGTTCTTCCGGGTCGGGGAAGATGTGGACGAGCTTCTGGTCGGGATAGGGGCTTTTCAGGAGCGTGTAGTCGGCCGACGGCATTTCCCCGAAGCGGCAGCCGACGAGAAGCACGACGTCGGCATCCTTGATGTAGCTGGCTAATTTCGGGTTCGCGCCGATGCCGATGTCACCGGCATAGCATTCGTGCAACTGGTCGCAGAGCGTCTGGCGGCGGAAGGAGCAGCCGACGGGCAGCTTCCATTTCGAAATGCCGGCGCAGATCTGCCTGACCGCCTCTTCGGTCCAGCGTGTGCCGCCGAGAACGAGGAATGGCCGCTCCGCACCCTCGAGCAATTCGACGAGGCGGTCCATTTCGGGCTGGCCCGGACGGGTCTCGACCGGTGTGAAAGGCAGCGGCTTGGGTGCCTCGGCCTCATCGGTCAGCATGTCCTCCGGCAGCGACACGACGACCGGACCCGGCCGGCCCGAGGTCGCGACCGCAAAGGCGCGGGTGACGAGTTCGGGGATGCGTCTGGCATCGTCGATCTCGACCACCCACTTGGCCATCGATCCGTAAAACGCCTTGTAGTCGACTTCCTGGAACGCCTCGCGCTCCTTGATGCCGCGGGCGATCTGGCCGACGAACAGGATCATCGGGTTGGAGTCCTGCTGGGCGATGTGGATTCCGGCCGACGCGTTGGTGGCGCCGGGGCCGCGCGTGACGAAGCAGATGCCTGGCCTGCCGGTCATTCGCCCTTCGCAATCGGCCATCATGGCCGCGCCGCCTTCCTGGCGGCAGACGATGTTCTCGATCTTCGAATCGTGAAGCGCGTCGAGGACGGCGAGGTAGCTTTCGCCAGGCACCGAATAGATGCGCTCGACGCCATTGGCTTCGAGTGCGTCGACAATCAGTTGTCCGCCAGTCCTCATCGTGCCTTCTCCTCGATTTCCTTCAGTATTTCTTCCGTGTGCTCGCCAAGCCGCGGCGAGGGGCGTTCATACACGCAGGGCGTCGCCGACATGACCATCGGCGCGCGCACCGAAGGCAGCTTGTTGCCGTGGCCGTCGTCGAGGTCCATGCGCATCCCGCGCGCGATGGTCTGCGGATCGGAAAAGCTTTCCGCGATGTTATTGATGGGGCTTGCCGGCACGGCGGCCGCGTCGAGCTTCGGCAACAGGTCGGCGCGGGTCCAGGTGGCGAGCGTCTCGATCATCGTCGCACGCAAGCGGTCACGATTGACGACGCGGGCGGGGTTGGTGGCGAAGTCCGGGTCGGCCGCCAGATGGTCGAGCCCGACGACCTTGCAGAAACGCTGGAACTGGCCGTCATTGCCGGCTGCAAGGATGAAGTGGCCATCCTTGCAGGGCAGCACCTCATAGGGCGCGATGTTCATATGGGCGTTGCCCATCTGCCTCGGTGGATTGCCGGAGACGAGATAGTTGAGGTTCTGGTTGCCAAGCACCGAGACCTGCGTGTCGAACAGCGCCATGTCGATATGCTGGCCTTCGCCGGTGGCCTCGGCGTGGCGCAAGGCGGCCTGGATGGCGATGACGGAATAGAGCCCGGTGAAGATGTCGGAGATCGCGACGCCCGCTTTTTGCGGCTCGCGGCCGGCCTCGCCGGTGATCGACATCATGCCGGACATGCCCTGGATGATGAAGTCGTAGCCCGCGCGTGGAGCATATGGCCCGTCCTGGCCGAAGCCGGTGATCGAGCAATAGACGAGGCGGGGATTGATCGCCTTCAGGCTCTCATAGTCGAGGCCGTATTTCTTAAGGCCCCCGAGCTTGAAATTCTCGATCATCACATCGGCGGTCGCGACCAGCCTGCGCACCTGTTCGGCGCCTTCCGGCGTCGAGAAGTCGATCGCGACGGAGCGCTTGCCGCGATTGGTGGAGTGATAGTAGGCCGCCGACAGATTGGCGCCGTCATGGCCCGTGACGAAGGGCGGCCCCCATTTGCGTGTGTCGTCGCCGCCGTCCGGGTTCTCGATCTTGATGACGTCGGCGCCGAGATCGGCGAGCATCTGTCCGGCCCACGGTCCGGCGAGAATGCGGGCGAGTTCGATGACGCGAACGCCCTTGAGCGGTGGCTGGGACATGGATTTGACGCGAAGCTCCCTCGTTCCCAGCCTGCCTAGCAGACCGCGCCGGGCCACGGAACCCGGATTGGATCAGGCCACGGCGGTCCGGGCCCATTCGGCAAAGGCGGCGGTGATGATGTCGCGATTCACCTCGTTGAGGGATTCGTGCCGGGTGTCGGCGTAAATGATTGATCGCAGATTCGAAAAGCCCATCGCCCGCATCCGGGCGGCCAGCTTTTCGACCGCCGTGCCGCCGTCCGTCGCCGGGTCCTTTTTGCCGCCGACGAGAAGGACCGGCAGGTCGCGCGGGATGATGGTGAAGTTGCGGTCGTCGGCGCCGCGGAAGACGAAGTCGAAGACCGTGCGCCACGTCGCGACCGACACGTCGAAGCCGCACAGCGGATCGTTGACATATTTCGCGACCTCGGCCTCGTCGCGCGACAGCCAGTCGAAGGCGGTCTTCGCATTCGGCACCTGTCTGCCCCAGGCCTGGAAGGTGAATTTCGGCAGGATGTGCGAGGGCACGTCGGAGCCGAGACGAAACCGTTCCCAGGCAAGGATCGCCTGCGCCGCGCGGCCAAGTGCGCCGGCGGAAAAGTTCGCGTTGAAGATCGCTGCGGCGGCGACCCGCGAGGAATGCCCCATCAGGTAGTTCAGGGCGATCAGTCCGCCCATCGAATGGCCGAACAGGATGACCGGCAGGCCCGGGTGGTTGCGCGCGATCAGGTCGTGAATCGCATCGACGTCACCCAGAACCTTGCCATGCGCCGGTTCGGTGCCGAAATGGCCGAGTGGCGCGTCGGGCGCGGTCGTCTGCCCGTGGCCGCGATGGTCGTGTGCATAGGTATGGAAGCCATGGGCCGCCATCGTATCGGCGAAGCGTTCGTAGCGGATGGCGTGCTCGGCCATGCCGTGATTGACCTGGATGACGCCGCGCGGCTCGCCTTCGGCCTCACGGAAATGGACGTTCAGCGTCGCGCCGGTCGGCGAGGGGTGGGCGATCGTACGGGTGAAGGCCATGCGGCAGGCTCCTGCGAAGGCGACAGGCTATAGACGCGCGGTGCGCTTGAGAAGCGTCGCGGGTGAATGCGTAGACCATGTGCAATACACAATTTTGATCAAGACTTGGGCAAAAGGCGCTTGCCAAGGTTGTGGACCGGCGCTTTTATGGAGCCGACAAAGACAAAGGCGCCAGAGGGGTTCCGACAATGATAACAAGACGTTTGTTCACGCTTGCTGCGGCAACGGTGCTCGGCGGTTTCGTGGCTGCCATGCCGGCTTCCGCCCAGACCACCGCCATCAACTTCACGCTTGACTGGAAGTTCGAGGGGCCGGCGGCCGGTTTCTTCCTGGCGCAGGACAACGGGCACTTCGAGGCCGAAGGGCTGAACGTGACGATCGATTCGGGCAATGGCTCGGTCGAGGCGATCCCGCGCGTTGCGACCGGCACCTACCAGATGGGATTCGGCGACATCAACTCGCTGATCAAGTTCCTCGACGAGGACCCGGCGCAGAAGGTGAAGGCGGTCATGGTCGTCTATGAGCGCCCGCCATTCGCCATCATCGGTCGCAAGAGCCAGGGCATCACGGAAGATCCGAAGTCGGTCGAGGGCAGGAAGCTCGGCGCGCCGCCGCCTGACGGCGCGTTCGCCCAGTGGCCCGCCTTCGTCGAGGCCGCCGGCATCGACGAAAGCAAGGTCACGATCGAGAGCGTCGGCTTCCCGGTGCGCGAGCCGATGCTGGCGCAGGGCCAGGTCGACGGTATCTTCGGCTTCGCCTTCTCTTCGGTGCTCAATCTCAAGGCTCAAGGGGTGGCGGAGGACGACATCTCGATGATCCTGATGGCCGAGAACGGCCTCGACCTCTACGGCAACTCGATCCTCGTCAACACGGACTTCGCCGAGCAGAACCCGGATGCCGTGAAAGGCTTCCTGCGCGCGCTCGCCAAAGGCTTCGCCGATGCCGTCGCCGATCCGGAAGCGGGCGTCGAGGCGGTGATGAAGCGCAACGAAATCCTGACCAAGGAGATCGAGCTCGAACGTCTCGAAATGGCGAACGAACTCAACATCAACACGGCCTATGTGCAGGAAAACGGGTTCGGCGGCGTCGACGACGCCAAGCTTGCGCAGTCGATCGAGTATCTGAAGGTCTCGATGGGCCTTGAGGGCAATGTCGACGGTGCGGCCGTCTTCGACGCTTCGTTCCTGCCCGCCAAGGAAGAGCGGATGCTGCAATAGCGGCGTTGAGACCTTCCACGACAACCGGCGCTCCCTTTAACGGGGGCGCTCCTGCTTCGCGCGGCATTCCCATGGCTCAACCACTCGTCACCATCAACGATGTCGACATGCGCTATGGCGGCGCGGACGGCTTGCTTGCCGTCGAGGGGCTGACGCTCGACATCGCCAAGGGCGAGTTCGCGGCTGTCGTCGGGCCATCCGGCTGCGGCAAGTCCACGCTGATGAAGCTCGTCACCGGGCTCTACATCCCGCAGGCGGGGCAGGTCACGGTCGCCGGCGAGCGGGTGACGAAGCCGGTGTCGATCGTGGGCATGGCCTTCCAGAACCCGACCATGCTGCCCTGGCGGACCACGCTCGACAACATCCTCTTGCCGCTCGAAGTCGTCGACCGTCACCGCAAGCGCCTGCGCAAGCACAGGGGCGAATATGTCGCCAAGGCGGAAAAGCTGCTCGAGACCGTCGGGCTCAAGGGCTTCGGCGAGAAATTTCCCTGGCAGCTTTCGGGCGGGATGCAGCAGCGCGCGAACCTTTGCCGCGCGCTGATCCATGAGCCGGAACTGTTGATGCTCGACGAGCCGTTCGGCGCGCTCGACAGCTTCACGCGCGAGGAATTGTGGTGCGTCATCCGCGACCTCCACGCCGCGCAGGGCGTCACCATCGTGCTCGTCACGCATGATCTGCGCGAGGCGGTGTTCCTCGCCGACCGTATCTTCGTGATGAGCGCACGGCCGGGGCGCATCACCAAGGAACGAACGGTGCCGTTTGCCCGCCCGCGCGATTTGGAGCTGCTCTACCAGGCCGATTTCAACGACGTGGTTCATGAGTTGCGCGGCAACATCGCCGATGCGAGGAAGGCCGCATGACCACTTCCAAGATCAACTGGATCAAGCTCGCGCCGTGGCTCTATACGGCCGGCCTCTTCATCGTGTGGGAGCTGATCGTTCGCGCCTTCGCGATCCCGCAATTCATCCTGCCGGCGCCGACGCGCATCCTGGAAGCCATCATCCAGTTCTGGCCGGCGATCTGGAAGAATTCGCTGCAAACGCTTTATACGACCACCGTCGGTTTCATCCTCGCCGTCGTCTTCGGCCTCGGACTGGGCATCGCCATCGGCTGGTCGCGCTTCATCTATGCCGGGCTCTATCCGCTGATGATCGGCTTCAACGCGATCCCCAAGGTCGCGGTGGTGCCGATCCTGGTCATCTGGTTCGGCATCGGCACGATCCCGGCGGTATTGACGGCGTTCCTCATCGCCTTCTTCCCGATCGTCGTGAACGTCGCCACGGGGCTCGCCACCATCGAGCCGGAGATGGAGGACGTGCTTCGGGCGCTCGGCGCCAAGAAGATGGACATCATGCTGAAGGTCGGCATCCCGCGTTCGATGCCCTATTTTTTCGGCTCCCTGAAGATCGCGATCACGCTCGCTTTCGTCGGGTCGGTGATCGCCGAGACGGTGGCGGCGAATTCGGGCCTCGGCCACATGATGCTCGCCGCCCAGTCGCAGTTCAACGTGCCGCTGGTCTGGGCGGGGCTCATCATGCTCGCCGTCGAGGGCATCGCGATGTATGCCGTCATGGCGTGGATCGAAATGCGGATGACCGGCTGGGCGCACCGCAGCCAGTTGGCGCAGGCTTAAGCGCGCCTCGCTAGCCAGATGACGTGACGCGCACCGCGCTTCGAGCGGCTGGCGCGCACGCGCATTTCCTCGACGGCGAAGCCAGACCGTTTGAGGCGCGCGGCAAAGCGCGCATCCGGCCCCTGCGACCAGACGGCGAGGATGCCGCCGGGCTTCAGAGCCACGCGCGCGGCGGCGAGACCGCGATGCGCGTAGAGCGCGTCATTGGCTTCGATCGTCAGCCCTTCGGGGCCGTTGTCGACGTCCAGCAGGATCGCATCGTAGACGGCATTCGCCTCGGCGATGACCTTGGCGACATCGCTTTCGACGATGGTCACGCGCGGATCGGCGAGGCTGCCGGCATGGAGTTCGGCCATCGGCCCACGCGCCCAGCGCACGACCGCCGGCACGAGTTCGACGACTTGGATCCGCGCTTCGGCCGGGAAGGCGGCGAGCGCGGCGCGAAGGGTGAAGCCCATGCCGAGGCCGCCGATCAGGATGGTCGGCTTCGCGACATTTGCGAGACGTTCCTGCGTCAGCGTCGCCAGCGCCTCCTCCGAACCGGAAAGGCGGCTGTTCATCAGTTCGTTCGCGCCGAGCATGATGGAAAATTCGGTGCCGCGCTGCTTGAGCCGCAGGCGCTCCCTGCCGCCGGGCGCTTCCGCGGAATCGAGTTCCACCCAAGGGATCATGTCAGGTCTTTCATCTGGTCGCCCCGCCTGTAGAGCCAGTCGCCGGCGCGGTCCAGAGCGTTATCGCTGGCGCCAGAGCGTGATCGGCGTGCCGTTGGCGAGTTGGCCGGAATAATAGTCCGGTCCGTCGCGCTTCAGGACCGCGATGCGGTTGCCATTCGCGGCATAAAGCAGGAACTCGGCTTCGAGCCCGGTCATCGTTTCGTCGAGCCGCCAGTCATTGGCGTTGGCGAGTGCCGAGTTGCGGCAGCCGGAGGATTGCGCGGTGCCGCGCGCGGGGTTTGCGCCGCTCCAACTCGATTGCGTCTGGATCGTCAGCGAACAGCCGCAATCGGGTGCGCCGTCGGTCGCCTGCCATGTTCCGCGAATGTCGAATTCGGACGGCAGGGCGCGCGCGGCCACGGTGCCCGCGACCGCGCCGCCGACAGGGCCGGCAACCATGGTGCCGGCGCTGGTGATCGCGCCGCGGCCCACATTCTTGCCGACGTTCCAGGCCGTCGCGGTGCCGAAGGCGGACAGGCGTTCGGGTTTGGGCGGCGGGCCGGAGGGCAGGCGCGTCGTGCATTGCATCGGGCCGATGAAGGCCGAAGCGGCCGCCGTTTCGGTGCCCGCGCCCGCGGCGTCGCCGGACTGGCAGGCGGACGCCAGCATGACTGTGGCGATCAGCGCGCAAAGGGTGATGGATCGTCGATTCACTTCGTGTCCCCGCATCCACTTCCCCTGCGGGACGACCGTGGCGAGAGTTTGATCGTCAGCCGAAGCGGTGCGCGGCATCGATGGCAAGCCCCAGCCCGACCGCACCGAACTGGTCGGCGGCGGTGAAGCGCGCAGCAGGAAGCCGGACTTCCGCAACTGTGCGAACGGCGGGCACGAGTGCGCCGCCGCCGGTCAGGATGACGGTGGAAATCTGGTCCGCGCCGATGCCCGCTTTCGACAGCGCATCCTCGATGGACGCCCCGATACGCGAAACGAGTTCGGCCGTCGCCTCGTCGAACTCAGCGCGGCTCACGGCTACATCGAGGCTGAGGCCGGGCTCGGAGAGCGCGATGCGCGCCGCGTCCTCGTCGGTGAGCGCGATCTTGGCCTTCTCCACCTCGGCGGCCAGCCGATGGCCGGAACGGTGCTTCAGGAGATGGGCGTAGCGGTCGAGTTTCTCGGGCTCCGCCGCCTCGCGCGTCAGCGCCTGAACGTCGCGCGCGTTCTTGGGCGTATAGAGCGTGTTGATGCGGTGCCAGGTCGCCATGTCGTTGAAATACCAGACCGGCAGCTGGCGCTTTCCGTCCCTGGTGCCCGAACCGAGCCCGAAATGCGGCATCGCCTTGGCGATGTTCAGATGCCGGTCGAAGTCCGTGCCGCCGACATGGACGCCGGCCGTGCTCAATATGTCGCTCGAACGGTCGAGATCGCGGGCGCGTTCAGGGGACAGACGCAGCACGGAAAAGTCGGACGTGCCGCCACCGATGTCGACGACCAGCGCCAGTTCCTCGCCATCGATCAGCCGTTCATAGTGGAGCGCGGCGGCGACCGGCTCGAACTGGAACTCGATATGCGAAAAGCCTTCGGCGCGCGCCGCCGCCTCAAGCTGGCCCTGCGCCTCGGCATCCGCCGTGTCGTCCTCGTCGACGAACCGGACCGGCCGGCCGAGCACGACGGCTTCCGGCACGGCCCCTTCCTGCCCCTCGATCCCTTCGCGCAGATGGCGCAGGTAGCGCCCGATCAGGCCCTCGAAGGTCATGCGGTTGCGGCCGACCTGCGTCGTCTCCTTCATCAGCGAGGTGCCTAGGATCGATTTCAGCGCCCGCATGAACCGGCCTTCCGCGCCGTCCATATATTCGAACACGGCCGCCCGGCCGAAATAGGTCCCGCCATCCTCGAGGCTGAAGAACAGCGCCGAGGGGATCGTCAGGTGATGGCCTTCGAGCGGGATCAGCCGTGGCTCTGCCCCGCGTTTGCACAAACCGACGGTCGAGTTGGTGGTGCCGAAATCGATGCCGCAGGCGGTGGTGGACATGGGGTCTCATCTTGAAATGCGCCGCACCGGCGCGTAACGCGCAATTCGTGCGAGTGAGGGAAGGGCGCACCCTCTAGCCGATCATGATGCGGATGGAAAGGGCGGGCGGGCCATCGCACGCATTGCTCCCGGCGCCCGTTTCACCTACATACGGCGCGACGAAATTCCCCCGACCCCGAAGAACGGAGTTCGACGCGCGCCATGGCACGCCAGTTTATCTATCACATGTCCGGCCTGACCAAGGCCTATGGCGCCAAGAAGGTGCTCGAAAATCTTCATCTGTCGTTCTACCCGGATGCCAAGATCGGCATTCTGGGGCCGAACGGCGCGGGCAAGTCGACCGTGCTCAAGATCATGGCCGGTCTCGACAAGGAGTGGTCGGGCGAAGCCTGGCTCGCCGAGGGCGCGACCGTCGGCTACCTCGCGCAGGAGCCGGAACTCGACAATTCCAAGACCGTCTTCGAAAACGTCATGGACGGCGTTGCCAAGAAGACGGCCATCATCGAGCGCTACAACGAACTGATGATGGAGTATTCCGACGAGACCGCCGACGAGGCGGCCAAGCTCCAGGACGACATGGATCGCCTCAATCTTTGGGACCTCGAAAGCCAGGTCGAGATGGCGATGGAAGCGCTCGGCTGCCCGCCCAAGGAAGCCAACGTCACCAATCTGTCGGGCGGTGAGCGCCGCCGCGTGGCGCTGTGCAAGCTGCTCCTGTCCGAGCCCGACCTTCTCCTCCTCGACGAGCCGACCAACCATCTCGACGCCGAGACGACCGCATGGCTCGAAAAGCACCTGCGTGCCTATAAGGGCGCCGTCATGCTGATCACCCACGATCGCTACTTCCTCGACAATGTCACCGGCTGGATTCTCGAGCTCGACCGCGGCAGGGGCATTCCCTATGAAGGCAACTACACCGCCTATCTCGACGCCAAGGCCAAGCGCTTGAAGCAGGAAGGCCGCGAGGACGATGCGCGCCAGCGTGCGATCAGCCGCGAGCGCGAATGGATCGCATCGAGCCCCAAGGCCCGGCAGACCAAGTCCAAGGCCCGTATCCAGGCGTTCCAGGACCTGCTTGAAGCAGCCGACAGCCGCAAGCCGTCCGATACGCAGATCGTCATCCCGCATGGCGAAAGGCTGGGCAATGTCGTCATCGAGGTGGAGAATCTCTCCAAGGGATTCGGCGACAAGCTTCTGATCGAGAACTTGCAGTTCCGCCTGCCTCCCGGCGGCATTGTCGGCATCATCGGCCCGAACGGCGCCGGCAAGACGACCCTTTTCAAGATGATCACCGGTCAGGAAACGCCCGACGAGGGCACGATCCGCGTCGGCGAGACGGTCAAGCTCGGCTATGTCGACCAGAGCCGCGATGCGCTCGATCCGGCCAAGACCGTCTGGGAAGAGATTTCCGGCGGAGCCGAGGTGGTCAAGCTCGGCAAGCACGAGGCCAATACGCGCGCCTATTGCTCGTCGTTCAACTTCCGCGGCGGCGACCAGCAGCAGAAGGTCGGCAATCTGTCCGGCGGCCAGCGCAACCGCGTCCACCTGGCCAAGATGCTGAAGACCGGCGGCAACGTCCTGCTTCTCGATGAGCCGACCAACGATCTCGACACCGAAACGCTGGCGGCGCTCGAGGACGCGCTGGAAAACTTCGCCGGCTGCGCCGTGGTCATCAGCCACGATCGCATGTTCCTCGATCGCCTCGCCACGCACATCCTTGCCTTCGAAGGCGACAGCCATGTCGAATGGTTCGAAGGCAATTTTGAGGAATACGAGAAGGACAAGGTACGACGGCTCGGCCCTGATGCCCTCAATCCCCACCGCATGACCTATAAGCGCCTGACGCGCTGATCGTACGAATTACGTTCCGGCCGCAAACAATTGTTATGGCGGCCGGAACTTTTTGTCGGCAGAAGAGTTTGCGGGCTTAATGAGGGTAAGGGGCTGGCGGCGCAAAGCGTCGTTCAGAAAACATGCCGGACATCGATTTCAAGCAACTCTTCCATCGGCTCACCAGCCCTTACATGATCATCGACAGGCAATATCGCTATGTCGCGGTGAATCCGGCCTATGAGAAGGCCGTGATGCGGTCGCTGGGCGAGATCGAGGGCCAGTCGCTCTTCGACGTCTTTCCGAATGAAGGCGAGAGCGGAAAGGCGTTGCGCGCTTCCTTCGAGCGCGTGTTCGCGACGGGCGAGACCGACACGATCGCCTATATTCCCTACGATATTCCGCGTCCGGAAAGTCAGGGCGGCGGCATGGAGAAGCGCTACTGGACGGCTGTCCATGTGCCGCTGACCGACGACAAAGGAGATGTCGCTTATCTGGCGCAAAACACGGTCGACGTGACCGACGTGG
Organism: Mesorhizobium sp. YIM 152430; assembly: GCF_029210365.1. GTDB lineage: Bacteria > Pseudomonadota > Alphaproteobacteria > Rhizobiales > Rhizobiaceae > Aliihoeflea. Next base: position 93,133 of record NZ_JARGES010000015.1, on the reverse strand, counting down.
TGCGGTTGCGCGAAGTCGCATCGCTCCCCTATCGCAGCTATTCGCCCGAGACGCAGCTTGTCGAGCGCGCGCGCGAGGCCGAAACCGCCCATCGAAATCTTCTAGCCGAAAGCGCGGAATTCCGGCGCATGTTCGAGCAGGCACCGGGCTTCATCGCGGTTCTGACGGGCCCCGATCATGTTTTCGCGTTCGCCAATGATTCCTACATCCGCCTGGTCGGCGGACGACAGGTCATCGGAAAAACGGTCGCGCAGGCTTTGCCCGAGATCAGCGGACAGGGCTTCATCGAAATGCTCGACCATGTCCATGCGACCGGCGAAACGCGCGGCGGCGAGGGCACGCGCGTGCTGCTCCAGTCTGGAAACGGAGAATTGCAGGAACGCTATCTGGACTTCTCCTATGACGCCGTGCGCAATCTCGATGGCGAGGTCACGGGCGTCTTCGTCCAGGGGATGGATCGCACGGAAGCCGTGAAGACATTGAAGCATCAAAGGCTTCTGCTCGATGAACTAAACCATCGGGTCAAGAACACGCTGGCGACCGTGCAATCGATCGCGGCGCAGACCATGCGGGCCGCGCCGGACCTGGCAACAGCCCGCAAGGATTTCGAAGGCCGCCTGGTCGCGCTCTCCAAGGCGCACAATCTGCTTTCCCAGACGGCGTGGGATTCGACGACGATGGCGTCGCTCGTCTGCCACGAACTCAGCCACTATGACGGCACGCGCATCGCCGCGTCCGGGCCTGCCGTGGTGCTCACCCCCAAGGCGACCATCGCGGTCGCCATGGTCCTGCACGAACTGTCGACGAACGCAGCAAAATACGGAGCGCTGAGCGGTGAGGAGGGGCGGCTCGACCTTTCCTGGCGGGTCGACGAGGCCGATGGCGAACTGCGGATCGACTGGGTCGAGAGCGGCGGTCCCGCGGTCACGGCGCCCTCGCGCAGCGGCTTCGGCTCGCGGATGATGAGCCTCGTCATGCGCGGCGAACTGAACGGCGCCTTCGAGACCCGCTACGAACCGCACGGCTTTGCCTGCGTGTTGACCATTCCTTATTCCTCCTATGGCAGGGTCAAGCATGTCGATTGACGCATCGAGCGAACTTCAGGGATTGAGCGTCTTCGTCGTCGAGGACGAGGCGCTGGTCGCGCTCAACCTGGAAGACATGCTGGCGGATCTGGGCTGCACGATCGTCGGGCCGGCGATGCGCGTCGCCAGGGCGCAAGAGATGCTCGCCGACGCGCTTCAGGCGGACGTCGCGATCCTTGACGTCAACGTTGCCGGAGAACTGGTCTTTCCCGTCGCCGAGGAACTGGCGACCAAGGGCATCCCGATCATCTTTGCCACCGGCTACGGACAGGCGGGCCTACCGGAAGCCTGGCACGGCAACACGATCCTGCAGAAGCCCTATACGATGGACGACGTGTCCGGCAGCCTGGTGAAGGCCGTGCGGCAACGCTGAGGTCGCTTTCTGTGGAGAAAGTCACATCCTGCGTGCGGATCGGCGATTGTGCGGTGCATCGCCGCCATTTTCCTGCTCGGCTTAATCGGGCATAAAGGTGCTTGCGCGACCTTGAAAGTTCCGGCCGGCGGGGGAAGAGGCGTGCGGCTTTAGACTTGGTCCCTGATCGGGACCGGCGAACCGGCGAACGAGCGAGCATGAAACGCGTCATCATCAGCGGCATCGGAATCGAGATTCCCTCCGAATCCATCAGCAACGACGAACTGGTCGAGAGCTTCAACGCCTGGGTCGACCTCGAAAATCCGAAGCGTGTGTCCCGCGGCGAGCAACCGTTGGCAAAATCCGACAGCGAGTTCATCGTTTATGCGTCGGGCGTCAAGAACCGGCACGTCCACACGCGCGAGGGCATTCTCGACCCGCACCGGATGACGCCGCGCATCGCCGAGCGCGACGACGATGATTTGTCGGTCATGGCCGAGTTCGGCGCGAAGTCGGCCCGCAAGGCGATCGCCGATGCGGGGGTCGATCCTGCCGACATCGACATGGTGATCTGCGCTGCCGCTCACCAGCAGCGGCCCTATCCCGCGCAGGCGATCGAAATCCAGAAGGCACTCGGCACATCGGGCGCCGCCTTCGACATGAGCCTCGGCTGCTCGTCGGCCGTGGCCGGCCTCCATGTGGCGTTCAATCTCGTCAGGACCGGGGCGCAGCGCCGCGTTCTCGTCGTCACGCCCGAGATCATCACCGCTCACTTGAATTTCCGCGACCGGCAGACCCATTTCATCTTCGGCGACGCCTCGACGGCGCTTCTGCTCGAAGGCGTCGACGAAGCGGAGGAACGGCGCGGCCGCTTCGAGATCGTCGATACGCGAAGCTGGACCCAGTTCTCCAACAACATCCGCACAAATTTCGGCTTCCTCAACCGGGCCGGCCTCGAAGACCCGTCTTCCGTTCCGATGGAAGGCAACATGATCAAGCAGGTCGGCAACAAGGTCTTCAAGGAAGTGACCGTGGCCGGCCATCGCTTCATCGTCGATTTTCTGAAGGAACACGGCCACACGCCACAGGACATCCGCCGCTTCTGGCTGCACCAGGCCAATGCGCGGATGAACGCGATGATCCTGAAGCTCTCCTTCGGCCACGAGGTCGGTCACGACCGCGCCCCGATGGTTCTGGAGGAACTCGGCAACACGGCCGCAGCCGGCGCGATCATCGCACTCGAGCAGAACCATCGCGACATGCAGCCGAACGATTTCGGCCTGCTATGCGCTTTCGGTGCGGGCTATTCGATCGGTGGCGTACTCCTTCGGATGATGTGACGCATCAGGGAAGCGAATGCGGCCATCGCGGCAATTTACTGGATTTCGCGCCTGAACTCTGTCACCTAGCCGCATCCAGCCGGAGACAGACAGCATGGCCGAATTGTTCGAACGCCGCGCCGACGAACCCGAAATCCATCCCGCACGAAAGCTGCTCGGGTCCGTATCCGCTGTCCTTCAGGCGCCGGGGCAAGATTTCGTCACGCAGAAGGTCGACGGGCTGACGCTCGACTTTCGCGGCGTCGTCGGTGATGTTCACTATGGCGAGACGCGGCGGTCGGGCGGGCGCGAGCCGTGGTATCCGCGTGGCACCGAAATGCGCAACGAGCGGCAATTGTCGATCGTCGCCACCGACGAGCTCGCCGCCATCGCCAAGAGCATGGGCATCGCGCGCATCGCGCCCGAATGGATCGGCGCCAATCTTGTCCTCGACGGCGTGCCGCGCCTGTCCATGCTGCCGTCCGGCACGATGCTGTTCTTCAAGGGCGGCGTGACGCTCAAGGTCGACGGGCAGAACGTTCCTTGCCGTCTCGCCGGCCGCTCGGTTGCCGAGCACGCTGGGATGCCGGATATTCAGGCCGGCGAACTGGCCTTCCCTAAATTCGGTCGCCGCCTGCGCGGCCTCGTCGCCTGGATCGAGAAGCCGGGCGTCATCGAGACGGGCGAGGCGGTGTCGGTGCGGGTGCCGGAGCAGTGGGTGTATAGGTGAGGGAATAGGGGAGTAGGGGAATAGGTGGAGTAAATCTGCTTGACCTTCGCGGACCAGGCGCGATCCCCCTTACTCCCTTACTCCCCTTCATCCTCATCCCCCTCCACCAACCGCGTCGCCCGCCAGGTCGTCAGCACGGCATTCATCTGGTCGATGACGAAATGCCGGGCGGAGTCGCGATCGTAGCCTTCGTCGAGCAGCGCGTCATAGTCGCTGTGCTCGTGGCGGACATGGGCGACGGTGGCGATCCACACGGCGATGGAAGGCGGCAGTTCGCGCAGCTTGCGCTGGCCGGCGGCCTCGCGGATCGCTTCGGCGTCTGAAAACGGCGCCAGCGGAATGAGCGCGGTGAGCGCCTTCGCCAGTGCCTTCTGACGGCCCGTCGAGGGCTTCACGCATCCCTCCTGGCCATGATCGCGTCGGGCATCGCATCGGTCGAGGCGAAATAGGGCTTGATGTCGAGAAGCGGCGTGCCGTCGAGGACATCGATCGCTTCGAGGTCGAGGATGCCATTCATTTCGTCCACGCCCAGCAAGCGCACGACATGCAATCCGATCGGGTTCGGCCGCACCGGCGAGCGCAGGGCGAAGGTTCCGGTTGCCTCCGACCTGTGGCGCGGGCGCTGGCGGATGAGGTTGCGCCCCGCATCGGCGAGCCAGGTCAAAAGGATGACGTGGCTCGCACTCTCCAGCCCAAGAAGGCCGCGGCGGTATTCCTCATCGACGATGGCCTGCGCCGGGCGTCCGGTGTCCCGCGCGGCCGCCATGTTCTTCGGGCAGTCCGCCCGGCTAGCCCATGGCGAAGCGATGCGCCCGATGAAGACGACATGGCCGTCGCCGGGCAATTCGACCGGGTCGAAAGTCAGGGCTTCCTCACTGTCCCGTATTGCGTTCATGCAAAAAGCCTCGCCTGCACTCTTGCCAAGCGTGCGAAAATACATAAACATATCTTTATGTCTTTGTCGGAGTCGTCGATGATTGCCTCCCCGTCCACGCCAGCCATCAATCTGGCCTCGCTCGTTGATAGCTTGAAGGCCGCGGCCGAATCCAGCCGGATGCGCATTCTCGTGCTTCTGTCACGCGGCGATCTGACCGTGTCGGACCTGACCGAAATCCTCGGCCAGTCGCAACCGCGCGTCTCCCGCCATTTGAAACTCCTGCTCGAATCGGACCTGATCGTGCGCTACCAGGAAGGTTCCTGGGCCTATTTCGGCCTGTCGGACAGCGACTGGGTGCGCGACTTCCTCTCCGCGATGATCGCGCGGCTCGATGCCGCCGACCCGACCATCGAGCGCGACCAGGAGCGGCTCGACGCGGTCAAGCAGCGCCGGCAGGCGCGTGCGAGCGACTATTTCAGCACAAACGCGGCCGAATGGGACCGGCTGCGTTCCCTCCATGCGCCGGACAAGGCCGTCGAAGCCACGCTCACGCGGCTGATCGGCAAGAAGCCGTTCCAGGCGATGCTCGACCTTGGCACCGGCACCGGCCGAATGCTGGAACTCTTCGCGCCGCTCTATCGCCGCGCGACCGGCATCGACCTGTCGCGCGAGATGCTTTCGGTCGCCCGCGCCAATCTCGACAAGGCGGGGATCACCCAGGCGCAGGTGCGTCTCGGCGACCTCTATGCCCCGCCGGTCGAGCGCGACAGTTTCGACCTGATCGCCATGCATCAGGTTCTCCACTATCTCGAGGAACCGGCGCTTGCCGTGCGCGAGGCGGCCCGTCTGCTGCGGCCCGCCGGCCGGCTGGCGATCGTCGATTTCGCCCCCCACGCGCTCGATTTCCTGCGCGAGGACCACGCGCATGTCCGTCTGGGCGTGTCGGATGCGCAGATCGCCGACTGGCTCGGCGAAGCGGGTCTCGATCTCGAAGCGAACGAGACCGTTCCGCATGACCACGCAGGGGACCAGCGCCTGACCGTGAAAATCTGGATCGCGCGCGATCCGCGCGTCGAAATCGCCTCTCCCTTCCAATCCACATCGAAAAAGGCGCTCGTCTGATGAAGGATTCCCAGTTTTCCCGCCGTTCCGACCTCGGCAGCCGTATCGACGTTTCCTTCGAGTTCTTTCCGCCGAAGAATGACGTTATGGAAGCGCGCCTTTGGGAAACGATCGCGCGGCTCGAACCGCTGGCGCCCCATTTCGTGTCGGTGACCTATGGTGCGGGCGGATCGACCAGGGAGCGCACGACGCGCGCCTTAGCGCGGCTCAGCCAGGAGAGCGGGCTTGCACCGGCCGCGCATCTGACTTGCGTCGATGCAAGCCGCGACGAGGTCGATGCGGTGATCCGCGAGTTCGCCGCTCTCGGCGTCCGCCGCTTCGTCGCGCTGCGCGGCGATCCGGCCGAGGGCGTAGGCGCGGTCTACCGGCCGCACCCCGACGGCTATCGCAATACCGCCGAACTCGTCGCCGCGCTGCGCGGCATCGGCGGGTTCGACGTCTCGGTCTCGGCCTATCCCGAAAAGCACCCCGAAAGCGCCGATTTCGCCACCGACATCGATGTGTTGAAACGCAAGGTCGATGCCGGCGCCACCCGCGCCATCACCCAGTTCTTCTTCGACAACGACGTCTACGAGCGCTATGTCGAGCGCGTCCGCCGGGCCGGCATCTACATACCGATCGTTCCGGGCATCCTGCCGATCCACAATTTCGCACAGGTCGCCGGCTTTGCCGGACGCTGCGGCGCGCATGTGCCGGCCTGGCTCGCCGACCGGTTCGACGGCCTCGAAAACGATCCGCAGACCCATGCGCTGATCGCCTCGGCGGTCGCGGCCGAACAGGTGCTCGATCTGATCGAGCGCGGCGTCGACGATTTCCACTTCTACACGATGAACCGCGCCGACCTCGTCTTCGCGATCTGCCACCTGATCGGCATACGCCCGCGCGCCGAAGAGGCGAGCATCGCGGCCTGAAATGCAGAAAGGCCGGGCGAACCCGGCCTTTCCTTGTCGTCTGATCGGTCTTGTCGGGTTCCTCGTCGCTAGACGACGATTCCCATGACCAAGGCGCCGATGAACGCAAACGCAGCACAAATCATCAAGGCGTTGATAGGCCGGGCCAGTCCCATAAGCGGTGCCTCCTCTACAGACTTCGCGAGACTGGAATCTAGGCGAGTTCCCTATTCAAGCAAGAAGAAATATTGCTGCAATGCGACACGTCTGTAGAAAATGCGACCTGCCGTGATGGGCATCCCGTTCAATTCATTCAGCAATCCGCGCTTAACGACCTGTTCATAAATGAGACGCCGAAGCGTCGAAATTGTGCCGTTTCAGTCCGTCCTGCGTCGCAAGAGGCGCCCGTCGATGACGACGAGGCCCGAACCGATCAGCGCCATGCCGGCCAGTTCGAACAAGGCCAGCCTTTCGGCAAGGAAGAGTGCGCCGAGCAGTATGGCGAAGACGGGGACGATCAGCGTCACCAGCGACGCGTTGGTGGCGCCGGCAGACGCGATCAGCGAGAAGTAGAGGATGTAGGCGATCGCGGTCGATAAAAGCGCCAGCGCGACGACGGAGGCCCAGGCTTGCGGCGACGTGTCGGCAAGCATTCCAAGCCCTCCCGTCAAAAGCACGACGGGCACCATGACGACCGTCGACGCCGTCAACTGGCCGGTTGCGACGATCGGCGCGGGAAGGGCGCGGAACCGGCGTGCGAAGATCGCCGCGCAGCCATAGGACATCGCGGTGCCGACGAGGGCGAACTTCGCCCATACCGGACCGCCGAGACCGGCGAAGAGGCCGGGACCGATCATCACGGCCGTTCCCGCGATGCCGAGACCGATGCCGGCGAGCTTGCGTCCGGTCAGTTTCTCGTCGGCAGTGAAGGCGTTGGCGAGGATGACCGTCCAGAACGGGGTCGTCGCGTTCAGCACCGAGGCGAGGCCGGCTCCCAGCTCGGTCTGGCCGAAAAACATCAGCGAGAACGGGATGACGTTGTTGAGCATGGCGAGGCCGAAAAACGCGCCTGCCATGGGCAGAGCGGTGGCGAAGGACGGCCCGCGAACGGAAAGATAGATGTGGAGCGCGGCGGCCGCGATCGAAACACGCAGCAATACGAGGACGAGCGGGTCGATCTCAAGCACCGCGACACGGGCGAAAAAGAACGATCCACCCCACAAAAGGCCGAGCAGGACGAGCATCGTCCAATCGCGAAAGGACATGTAGGTCGGGGCGGAAATGGCGACGGTCGACATGCGAAATTCCTCATTGAACCGCTCCCTACGCCCGGCCGTCGACGCCCGCCACCCGAAAAGCTTGGTCCAGCTTATCAACCGCTTTGCCGGGGCGTGTCGGTTCTCTCCGTCATGCTCGTGCGTTAGGGTCTGGCCAGGTTCGCAGGAGATTCCATGCAGAAGTTCGACAATGCGCGCGAGGCCGCGCTCGCCCTTCGTCCCGACGATCCGGTCTATTGCTTCCGGCCGGACGTCCTGAAGGAGGATGCGCGCCAGTTCATGGGCATGTTCCCCGGAAAGACCGCCTATGCGGTCAAGACCAATGGCGAGCCGATGGTGCTGAAGGCGCTGTCGGAAATCGGCGTCGACGCCTTCGACGTGGCTTCGCCTGCCGAGTTCGCCGCCGTGCGCGGCGTCGCGCCCGATGCCGAGATGCTCTACATGCACCCGGTCAAGGCGCAGTCCGACATCCGGCTGGCGCTCGAAACCTACGGCATCCGCGTCATCTCGCTCGACCATGAGGACGAGATCACCAAGCTGACGCGCGTGGTGCGCGCGCTCGACATCGATCCGGGCCAGATCACCGTCTTCGTGCGCATCCAGACCAAGGGCAGCGCTGCCTATGAACTGTCGAAGAAGTTCGGGGCGGGGCCGGCGGCAGCGGTGGAACTGATGCAGCGCCTGCACCGGCAGGGCTACAAGGTCGGCATCTGCTTCCATGTCGGCAGCCAGATCGAGGACCCCGACACCTATGAGCGCGCCCTTGCTTCGGCCGACTGGGTGCGCAACCGCTGCGGCGTGCCGATCGCCGGGCTCGATGTCGGCGGCGGGTTCCCGGCCGAATACGGCCATGACCCTAACCGCAAGAAGCCCGTCATGCCTTCGCTCGGGCAATTGATGTCGCGGCTGCGCAACGACATCGACGAATGGGGCTTTTCGGACGTGCCGCTCGTCGCCGAACCCGGCCGCGTCATCGTCGCGCGCGCCTTTTCGCTCATCGTGCGCGTCCTTTTGCGCAAGGGCCGCCGGCTCTACATCAATGACGGCATCTGGGCGTCGCTGTCGGATTCATGGACCGGCAAGATCACGCTGCCGGCGCGCTTCATTCCCGACCCGGCGATCCGCTCGCGCAACGGCAAGGCGGAGAACATCGTGCCGTTCAAGGTCTGCGGCGCGACCTGCGATTCGGTCGACATCCTGTCGCGGCCGTTCTGGCTGCCCGAAACGGTCGATACGGGCGACTGGATCGAGATCGGCCATATCGGCGCCTATTCGCTGTCGCTGCGCACGCGCTTCAACGGCTTTTATCCCGACACCTTCGTCGAGGTGGCGACGCCGTTCGACGAGGGGAGCGCGCCGGAAGGATTTGCAAGCCTCGAAACGATGGCCGATTGAGCGCTCCCGATCACATTTCGTTCAAATAGATAAAAGTTAATTGGAGAAACGCGCTCTCCATGTCGTGATGATGCCGCAGGGACATGTCGGACCAAATGCGGGGTCTTGGAATGCAGCTATCACTGGCGATTGCGGCCGCCTTCGTCGCACTCTTGGCGACGAGTTCAATTTCCCATGCGCAATCGCGCGGTTCCGCCTATGAATCCGTCTTCGGCGCCTGCCGGGGCAATACCTGCATCATCCGCGACAATCCGGGCGGCGACGTGCGCAAGTTCCTCGCCGCCGCCAAGGAAATCCGCCGTAGCGGCAAGCGCGTCGTGATCGACGGCCAGTGCGCCTCGGCCTGCGCGATCTTCGCCGACGTCGCGCGCGAACGCGTCTGCATCACCAAGCGCGCCACCTTCGGCTTTCACAAGGCCAGCGTCTTTCGCGCGCAGGACCTGGGCGGCGTGCGCAAATGGGAGCGCATCCGCCGGCACGATCCCGAGCATTCCCACGACATCGCCAACTGGGTCTACAGCAATGGCGGCTTCCCGGTGCGGGGGCTCAACGTCATGCCGGCCAGCGAAGGCGCGAAGTTCTGGCGCCGCTGCGAGTTGCGCACGCGGAGCTGACGCTCAACTCGTCGACGTGTTCCTCGCCACCCAGTCGCGCCACTGGCGCACGGAGCCGTTGAAGACGTTGATGTCGGCGTCGCCAGTCTTGCCCGGCACGATGCCGGTGCCCGTATACTGCCAGAACAGGAAGTTTTCGCCGCCATAGCGGTCGTGCGGATGTGCGGCGACCGAGCGCAGCCACCAGTCGTAGCCCTTGAAGCTGGCGAGCCGGTTGTCCTCGTAGAAATCGACCGAGGTGTAGATGATCGGACGCTGGCCGTAATGGCGTTCGATCGCGTCGAGGAACACCTTCATCTCGCGGTGGACGACCTGCCAGTTCGGCCGAAGCTTGCAGGAGGGCGAAAGGTGGTTCCATTCCATGTCGAGGACGTGGGGCAGGGTGCCTGCCTCCTTCGGCACGTTGCGGATGAACCACTCAGCCTGCTCGATCGCCGGCCGGCAGAAATAGTAGAAATGGTAGGCCGAGCGCGGGATGCCGTTGGCCCGCGTCGCGGCCCAGTTCTGCGCGAACATCGGATCGACGCGGTCGCCGCCTTCGGTTGCCTTGATGAAGGCGAAGGAGATACCGGCCGCCTTCGCCGTCGGCCAGTCGATGTCGCTCTGGTAGCGCGAGACGTCGGTGCCGTGGACCGCGTAGGACCAGGGCGTCTTGCCCTTCCAGTCGACCGGCTTGCGGTCGCCGAAGCGCGGATTGGTCACCATGACGGGCGCATCCACGGCCATTGCCGCCGGCGAAGCGTTCGCCGCGGTCGGCGCGATGGCGGCGAGGTCGAGCCCCGTCGAGGAGCAGCCGGCGAGCGTTGCGGCGAGAAGGGCTGCGATGAGTGCGCGCATGAAAAATCCGGGTGCTGGCCGGACGGCGCCGGCGATTCGTATCCGCGAAAGATCGGGCTCACATGGTTGAGGCCACGTTAACAACGGGTCGATCCGCGCGCGATGACCCTGCGGCAACACTTGCTTTCCATTCGCCGACGCGATGAATTCACGGCCGTTATGTCCGCGGGGAGGGATTCGATGCGGCTTTTGGTGAAGATGCTCAAGGGCGCCCTGGTTCTCGTTCTCATTGCGATGACCGGGCTGGCCGGCTGGCTCTATTTCGCGCCGCCGGACCTGATCCGCGTCGGAACGGGCTATACCGCCAAGATCGTCTGTTCCAACGTCTTCATCGCCGGGCGCGATCCGCAGGAGGTTCTGGCCGTCGACGTCCAGGCACCCGGCCATCCGCTGCTCGGCTTCATCTCGGTCAATGTCGACCGGGAACGCGAAACCGTCTCGGCTGCGCTGCTCGGTCTTTTCGGGCGCAATCAGGCCGTTCACCGCGAAGGGCTCGGCTGCGCGAGCGTTCCGGCGGGCGCGATCGAGCGTGTCCCCGCGCTCGGTGCTTCAGCCCGGGTCGAGACGGCAGAGCGCGACGAGGCCGCGCCATGGCCGGCAGGCGAAACCGTGGCCGCCGAAGACCCGGCAGTCGCCGCGATCCTCGACGATGCGGACATGGTCGGTCCGGGAATGCGCGCCGTGGTCGTCGTGCGCGACGGGCAGATCGTCGGCGAGCGCTATGGCGAGGGATTCTCGGCCGCGACGCCGCTGCTCGGCTGGTCGATGACCAAGACCGTGACCGCCGCCATTCTCGGAACGCTCGACAACCGCCTCGCGCGCGATGCCGCTTCGTTGCACGCCGACTGGTCCGATGATCGCGGAACCATCACGCTCGCCGATCTGATGGCGATGTCGAGCGGGCTCGAGTTCAACGAGGACTACGGCGCCGTCGCCGATGTCACGCGGATGCTCTATCTCGAATCCGACATGGCCCGCTTTGCCGCGGCCAAGCCGCTTATCCACCCGCATGGCGAGGATTTCAGCTATTCGAGCGGTACGAGCGTGATCCTGTCGCGTCTGTGGCAGGATCGCTTCGACGACCCTCAGCAGGCGCTCGGCTGGCCGCGCCGCGCGCTGTTCGGCCCGCTCGGCATGGAAAGCGCCGTTCTCGAAACCGACGCCAGCGGCACCTTCGTCGGCTCGTCCTATCTCTATGCCACCGCGCGCGACTGGGCGCGCTTCGGCCAGTTCCTGCTTCAGGACGGCGAGTGGAACGGCGAACAGATCCTGCCCGCCGGATATGTCGACTGGATGCGCGAAGCCGCTCCCGCTTCCAACGGCGTTTATGGCCGCGGCCAGCTCTGGTTCGCCGGACCCGGCCGCGGTCGCCAGGCCGAGTTGCCCGCCGACACCTATTGGCTGCGCGGCCATGACGGGCAGTCGATGGCGATCATCCCGTCGCGCAGTCTGATCGTGCTGCGTCTCGGCCTCACGCCATCCAGCCTCGACTATTCGCCGGCACCGATGATCGCGGCACTGGTCGCGGCGGGCGCGTAGGAACTACCGCCCGAACCCGCCCGCCGTCGGCGTCGTCACGATCACCGCTTCGCCTGCTTCGAGAACGGTCTGGTCGCAGGCTTTCAGGGTCTCGACCTCGCCCGACAGCCGGCGCACTTCCGTTCTGCCGACCTTCCCATCGCCGCCGCCTTCGACGCCGCGGGGCGGGTGGGAGCGGTGGGAGGAAAGGATCGCGCATTCCATCTTTTCGAGGAACCGGATGGTGCGGCGCGTGCCGTTGCCGGCGTTCCATTTGCCCGTTCCCCCTGAATTCTCGCGGATGTGGAAATCCTCGAGCAGGACGGGGAAGCGCAGTTCCAGCACTTCGGGGTCGGTGAGGCGCGAGTTCGTCATGTGAGTGTGAACGCCGGACGTGCCGCCAAAGCCGCGGCCGTCATTCATGCGGCCGGCCGGTGAGCCGGAGCAGATCGTCTCGTAATACTGGTATTGCGTGTTGCCGAAGGTCAGGTTGTTCATCGTGCCTTGCGCATTGGCAAGCGCGCCCATCGCGCCGAACATGGCGTTGGTCACATGCTGGGACGTTTCGACATTGCCGGCGACGACGGCCGCCGGATAGGCGGGACGCAACATGCAGCCATCGGGGATGATGATGTTGATCGGCCGCAGGCAGCCCGCGTTCATCGGGATGTTGTTTTCGACCATCACCCGGAAGGCGTAGAGCACCGCCGCGCGCGCGACCGGTTCCGGCGCGTTGAAATTGTTCTTCATGACCGGCGATGTGCCGGTGAAGTCGACCGTCGCCTCGCGCCTGTCGCGGTCGACGGTGATCTTCACCCTGATCGCCTGGCCGGTGTCCGTCGGATACTCGTATTCCGACATGTCGGGCAAGCGTTCGAGGACGCGGGCGACGCTTTCGGCCGCGTTGTCCTGCACATGGCCCATATAGGCTTCGACCACGTCGAGCCCGAAATGGGTCACCATCTTGCGCAGTTCGGCGACGCCCTTCTCGTTGGCGGCGATCTGCGCCTTCAGGTCGGCGATGTTCTGGTGCGGGTTGCGGGCCGGGTAGGGATGGTCGGTCAAAAGGTCGTGCAGTTCCTTTTCACGGAACCGGCCACGCTCGACGATGCGGAAATTGTCGAACAGCACGCCTTCCTCGTCGACGGTGGTCGCGAGCGGCGTCATCGAGCCCGGCGCCGTGCCGCCGACATCGGCATGGTGGCCGCGCGAGGCGGAGTAGAAGAGGATTTCCTTGCCTGCATCGTCGAACACCGGAGTCACCACCGTGATGTCGGGCAGGTGCGTGCCGCCATTATAGGGTGCGTTCAGCGCGAAGACGTCGCCCGGACGGATGTCGCCCTCGTTCAGCCGGATGATCGTCTCCACCGAGCGGTCCATCGAGCCCAGATGCACCGGCATGTGCGGCGCGTTGGCGACGAGAGCGCCGGTGCGGTCGAAGACCGCGCAGGAAAAGTCCAGCCGTTCCTTGATGTTGACCGAATAGGCCGTGTTCTGGAGCGTCACGCCCATCTGTTCGGCGATCGACATGAAGAGGTTGTTGAAGACCTCCAGCATGACCGGGTCGGCTTCCGTGCCGAGCGCTGCCAGCCGCCGCTTCTTCTCGACGCGGCGCATCAGGACATGGTTCTTCGGCGTGATCTCAGCCTGCCAGCCCGGCTCGACGACGATGGTCTGGTGGCTCTCGATGATCAGAGCCGGCCCGGTGACCCTGTTGCCGGGAGCCAGCCCCTCGCGGCGATAGACACCGGCGTCGTGCCAGGTGCCTTCGCAGAACATGCGCCGGCGCTCGTCGGTCGACGCGATGGCGTCTTCGGCCGCCACATCCGCCTCGTCGCGGTGGGCCGCGCGCGCGTCCTGGCCCTCGACGCTGATTGCTTCCACGATCATCGGTTTGTTGTCGTAGACGAAGCCGAACTGCGCCTTGTGCGCGATCTCGAATGCCTTGCGGGCCTCATCCAGCGAGCCTTCGAAGGGAACGGGCAGGGCGGTGTCGGTGCCGTCGTATCGAATCTGAAGGATCGGCCGCCAGGACAGGTCCGCCTCGCTTATTCCCTGTTCGGCAAGCTCGGCGAAGACGGCCTTGCGCAGATCGTCGATCGTTGCATCGATGTCGCCGCGCGCGGTGTCGTCGAGCGGCTTGACCAGCGCCTGCTGGCGCGAGGCGAAGACGGATGAGAGGCCGATGCCATAGGCCGAGAGCAGGCCGGAGAACGGGTGGACGAGCACCGCTTCCATGCCGAGCGCGTCGGCGACGAGGCAGGCGTGCTGGCCCCCCGCGCCGCCGAAGCAGTTGAGCAGATATTCGGTGACGTCGTAGCCGCGCTGCACCGAAATCTTCTTGATGGCGTTGGCCATGTTCTCGACCGCGATGGTGACGAAGCCTTCGGCAACGGCTTCCGGCGTGCGGCCGTCGCCAGCCCGTTCAGCAAGGTCCGCGAAATGCGCATGGACGACATCGGTATCCAGTCTCTCGTCCTGGTTCGGGCCGAAGATCGCCGGAAAATAGTCGGGCACGAGCTTGCCCAGCATGACATTCGCGTCGGTGACGGCGAGCGGCCCGCCGCGCCGGTAGCAGGCAGGGCCGGGATTGGCGCCGGCCGAATCCGGGCCGACCTGGAACCGGCCGGCCTCGAAATGCAGGATCGAGCCGCCGCCGGCGGCGACCGTATGAATGCGCGTCATCGGCGCACGCACGCGCACGCCCGCGACCTCGGTGTCGAAGGCGCGCTCATATTCACCGTCATAATGGGCGACGTCGGTGGACGTGCCGCCCATGTCGAAGCCAATGACCTTGTCGAAGCCGGCGAGCTTCGCCGTCTCCACCATGCCGACGACGCCGCCGGCCGGACCGGAGAGCAACGCGTCCTTGCCCTGGAACTTGTCGGCAGCGGTCAGGCCGCCGGAGGACATCATGAACATCAATCTCGGGCTCACGGCGGAGCGCTCGCTTTGCTCGCTGGCCTGACCGGCCGACGCCCGGTCGGGCTTGCGGCCTTCGGCCGATGGCGTCGCACCCAATTCCCCCGCGACCTGCGCCACGTAGCGCGCGAGGATCGGCGACAGATACGCATCGACCACCGTCGTGTCGCCGCGTCCGACGAGTTTCATCAGGGGCGAGACGCGATTCGACACGGAAATCTGGCCGAAGCCGGCCTTCTCGCAGAGCCCTGCCACGGCCTCTTCATGGGCCGGGAATTTCCACGAATGCATGAAGACGACCGCAACGGCGTCGAAGCCGTCGGCGCGGGCCTTGGCGAGTTCCGCTTCGACCAAGCCCAGGTCGGGTTCCGCCTCGACCGTTCCATCCGCGCGCACGCGTTCGTCCACCTCGATCACGCGTTCATAGAGCTGTTCGGGAAGGATGATCTCCTTGGCGAAGATGTCCGGCCGCGCCTGATAGGCGATCTTCAGGGCGTCGCGGAATCCCCTGGTGATCAGCAGCAGCACCCGGTCGCCCTTGCGCTCCAGAAGCGCATTGGTCGCGACCGTCGTTCCCATCTTGATGTCGCCGACGCGCCCGGCCGGGATCGGCGCGCCCTTCTCGACGCCGATCAGGTCGCGGATGCCCTGGATGGCGGCGTCGCGATAGGCTTCCGGGTTTTCGGAGAGGAGCTTGCGCGCATGAAGGTTGCCGTCAGGGTCGCGGCCGATGACGTCGGTGAACGTGCCGCCACGATCGATCCAGAAATCCCAGCGTCCCGACATCATACCCGGCATGGCCAACTCCCTCTTGGTTTCGCGTCTGGTGGTAGTCGGCTTTCGTGCGGGGGGCAACGGGCACCGGGCTTACTTCACCGGTCGCTGTAACACCGAGTCATTCAACGTTACGAAACGATCCC
Organism: Mesorhizobium sp. YIM 152430; assembly: GCF_029210365.1. GTDB lineage: Bacteria > Pseudomonadota > Alphaproteobacteria > Rhizobiales > Rhizobiaceae > Aliihoeflea. The sequence continues at coordinate 77,275 of NZ_JARGES010000015.1, read as the reverse complement.
GCCGACCAGGCATTTCTATCCCGAACGCCTGCTACGGCGGGCGCCAATGAGAGAAGGAGAAATCCAAATGAAGAAGATCATTCTTGCTTCCGTTTCCGGTCTGGCCCTGATGGGTCTTGCTGCCTGCACCGACGCCGAGGATCCGGCGGCCGTTGACACTGGCGCACCGGTCATGAACGAGGATCCGGCAGCGGCTCCGGCCGACACAACCACACCGCCCGCTACGGACGGCATGGCTCCGGCTCCGGCTGAATAAGCAGCCTTCATCGGAACTATCCCAAAGGGTCGGCTTTTGCCGGCCCTTTTTCATGCGCGCATCGGACGCGTGCCCCGACGCGATCCGGGGTCGCCAAGCCGTGACAATCTTCGTAAGACTGGAATCGATGTCGATCTGGTTCCGCCTCGGAGATTTCGTTTCGCGCGTGTCGTCAAACGCGCTGTTCTCGCTTGCCGACACCATCCGTTCCATCTTCGCGACCGATCCAGAACTTCGCCGCCGCGTGGCATTTTCGATCGCCATGATCGCGCTTTCGGCCAAGATGGCCAAGGCGGACGGAATCGTCAGTGCGCGCGAAGTCAATGCGTTCCAGGAAATATTCGAGATCCCGGATGAGGAAGCGCGCAATGTCGCGCGGCTCTATGACCTCGCCAAGCAGGACGTCGCCGGATTCGACGCCTATGCGCGCCAGATGGCCGCGCTGTGCGGTTCCGGTCAACGGAACTGCGCCATGCTGGAAGACATTCTCGACGGATTGTTCCACATCGCCAAGGCCGACGGCTACATCCACGAGCGGGAACTCGCCTTCCTCGGCGACGTGGCCGAAATCTTCGAGATCGACAGTGGGCATTTCGAGCGCATCCTGGCCCGGCACACATTCGGCGGCGACAGCGATCCCTATCTCGTGCTCGGAATCCCGGCCGATCTTCCCTTCGACGAGGTCAGGCGCGCCTATCGAAAACTCGTCGCCGAAAACCATCCCGACCGGTTGATCGCCCGCGGGGTGCCCGAAGAGTTCGTCGCGATCGCAACCACCCGGCTTGCCGCCATCAATGCCGCGTTCGAGATGATCGAGCGCCAGCGGATGCACGCATGACGGGTTTCGTCGTCGACTATGCTTCGGCCGAACCGCGCGTTTCCCCCAATTTCGGCCCGCGCCGAGACGGCGTGGCGGTCGACAGCCTGATCCTCCACTACACCGGGATGCCGAGCGGCGAGAGCGCGGAAGCCTGGCTGTGCGACACGGCGAGTTCGGTTTCCTCGCACTACATCGTCCATGAGGATGGGCGCGTGGTGCAGATGGTGCGCGAGACCGATCGTGCCTGGCACGCGGGCCAGTCCTTCTGGCGTGGCTGCCGCGACATGAATTCCTGTTCGATCGGCATCGAGATCGTCAATCCAGGCCATGATGGCGGATTGCCGGCCTTTCCCGATGCGCAAATCGACGCCGTCATCGCCTTGTCCAGGGACATCCTCGCGCGCAACGACATCGCGCCCGAGCGCGTTCTGGCCCATTCCGATGTCGCGCCGGGCCGCAAGGTCGATCCGGGCGAGCGCTTTCCGTGGGCGGTGCTGGCCGCTGCCGGGGTCGGTCATTTCGTCGCGCCGACGCCCGTCCAGGGCGGCAGGTTCCTGGCCGCCGGCGACAGGGGAGAGCCGGTCGAGGCGTTGCAGTCGATGCTGGCGCTCTATGGATATGACGTCGAGATCAACGCGGTCTTCGACGACCAGACGCGGCGCGTGGTCGAGGCATTTCAGCGCCATTTCAGGCAGAGCCGCGTCGACGGTGTCGCCGACCGCTCGACCATCGAAACGCTGCACCGGCTGCTCTCCGCACTGCCGGCGGGGCTCGCCACACGCTGAACCTCACGTAACGCCGCGAAACTCTTTGTGATTCGCCGGGCCATCTTTGCGGCGGGTTCGGCCCCCAATTCCCCGTCCATGCAGACGCCGGGGCAGCGCTCGCCAGCCCCAACCCGACCACCCAGTCGTGTATCGATCACGACGCCCACATGACACAGGAACTCATGACGAAGCTGACCTTTGCGGCGGCGGCTCTTGCCGCCGGAGTGACCTCCTTTGCCAATTATTCGCTTGCCGAAACCGACCTACACGCCATGAAGGCCCATGCCGGTCTCGCCAAGCCCGATGAAACCGGAGACAACGGCCTGCCGGGCGTAGACCCGCAGACGACCGCTTCGATCGCCGCAACCGAGGCCGGCGAAGCCAAGGCGGCGGCGATCACCGATGCCAAATTCGCCAACATCGTCGCCAAATACGCGTCCGAGCACGGCGTCCCGCCGGCGCTTGCCCATGCGGTCATCCGCGTCGAGAGCAACTACCGGCCGAACGTCACCGGCCGCGCGGGCGAAATCGGCCTGATGCAGATCAAGCCGGCGACGGCGCGCATGATGGGCTATTCGGGCAGCGCGAAGGGGCTCTACGACCCGGAAACCAATATCCGCTTCGGCATGAAATATCTCGCCAAGGCGCAGGCCGTCGGCGACGGCACGACCTGCGGCACGATCCTCAAATACAATGCCGGCCACGGCGCCAAGCGCATGAACCCGATCTCGGCGAACTATTGCGCCAAGGTGCAGCGGATCATGGCGGGCGCCTGAGGAACCAAAGGAGTGGCGCCGAATTCGGTTGAATTTTCAGCGCCGCCATCCTTTATACGCCCGGTCAGTCGGCCGGGCGGCCGCTTCGCGAGGCTTGCCTTGCGGGGAGGAAAGTCCGGGCTCCACGGAAGAACGGTGCCGGCTAACTGCCGGCGGGGGCGACCCCAGGGAAAGTGCAACAGAGAGCAGACCGCCGCGCCCTTCGGGGTTCGGCAAGGGTGAAAGGGTGGGGTAAGAGCCCACCGCGCTGCCGGCAACGGGAGTGGCACGGCAAACCCCACCGGGAGCAAAACCGAATAGGGACGGCGCGAGGGGCAACCCTCAGGGCATTTCCGGCCCGGCCGTCCGGGTTGGTTGCTTGAGGCGCGTCGCAAGACGCGTCCCAGAAGAATGGCCGCCACGTTCCGGCGCCTTCGGGCGCCGGGGCCATACAGAACCCGGCTTACAGGCCGACTGACGCTTTTCTTATCAAAAGCTTTTGGGTGCTTGCTTCAAAACCGAATCAGCGTCTGGCCGCATCAAGCGAGGCTTCGATCGCGCGCCAGAGTTCGCCCGCCGGCTCGCAGCCGACCGACAGGCGGATGAAGCCCGGATCGACCGCATCGCCCCATCGCGCGCGTCGTTCGGCCGAGGAATGGACGCCGCCAAACGAGGTCGCGGGCTGGAGGAGGGCGCAGCCGTCGATGAAGGCTTCCGCCTTGGCCTCGCTTTCGAGCGTCAGTCCGATCAGGAAGCCGAAGCGCAGCATCTGGGCGCGGGCGAGATTGTGCGATGGGTCGCCGCTAAGACCCGGGTAGCGCAGGGCTTTCACATCATCGCGCCCCCGCAGCTTTTCCGCGAGGAACTCGGCCGTGTCGCACATGCGCTCAAAGCGCACGTCCAGCGTCTCCAGGCCGCGGTGGACCTGCCAGGCTTCGAAAGGACCTGGTATGCCGCCGGCGAGTTTCCGCCAGTCCGAAACGGCCTGCATGATCTCACCATCGCGGCTGGCGACATGGCCGAACAGCGCGTCCGAGTGCCCGTTCGGCGCCTTGGTGTCGGAGGCGACGACGATATCGACGCCGAGGTCCAGCGGGCGCTGGCCGAGCGGCGTCATGGTGGTGTTGTCGGCGACGACGATCGCGCCGGACGCATGGGCGGCATCCGCCACCGCCTTGATGTCGCAAAGGTCGAGGCCCGGATTGGCCGGGGTTTCGAGGAAGACCAGCTTGAATCCATCGAACCCGCCATCGAGGAAGGTCGCCGTCGGTCGCGTCTCGTAGGTCACGCCGAGGCGGGTCAAAAAGCGTTCGGTCAGCACGCGCGTCGTGTAGTAGCCATCGGACGGCAACAGGATCTTGTCACCCGCCTCGAGTGTCGCGAAAAAGGCTGCCGCAATCGCCGCCATGCCGGAGGGAAAGCCGAGCGCCGGCGCACCCTCCAGATGGCCGAGTAACTCCTCGACGGCTTCCCAGGTGTCGTTGGAAAAGCGCCCGTACTGCGCGAACCCCGCCGGCGCGCCGGGCAGATGAAACATAGACGCCATCGTCAGCGGCAGCGCGACCGGATCGCCCTTTTGAAGCTTGCCGCGGCGAAGATGCGAGAGCGCGGCTGCGCGGTTGGAAACGTCGTCGGTCATTTCGGAAACCCTGGCTTCTGAGCGAGGGGCGGACGCTATGCTGCGCCACTTTTTTCCGCAAGACCGCAATGGCAGCCGACCCTTCGGGGTAAACGGTTCATTAGGCTTAATGGAGCATAAACGAGGATGGCGAGAAGCCTCTCGGGGATTGCGTTTCGTGATCCTCTAGACCAATCGATCCCGTTGACGCCCATATTCGCCCATGATAGCCCTAGAGCCCGGTTCAGTCGTCGTTCCAGTTCCTGTTCGAGCGTCCTCAAGGTCCGCGGCATTCGCTCGGGCGCGCGCGCTCTTCTGGAAATTCGACGGCTTGCAGGGGACGGCAGGGGAGAAAAGAATTTGGGCCATCGAGCGCGATATGAGCGCGCCGCTTTTCGGCGAGCCGGCTGATGGACCGCTTTCTTTCCAGCGCGATCAACCGCATCGATTCGAAGGGCCGGGTGTCGGTTCCGGCGCATTTCCGGGCGGTCGTGCAAAAGCGCGGCTATGGCGATCTCTATGCCTTGCGGGCACTCGACGTGCCGGCGCTGGATGTGGGCGGCCTCGACCTTCTCGACCGCTACGAGGAACGGATCGCGCTGGAGGATCCGTTTTTGCAGACGGCGGACGACATGTCCTTCTTCTGCCATGGCGATGGCGCGTTCCTGAAGCTCGACCAGGACGGGCGGATCACGGTCACGGATTTCCTGCGCGAACATACCGGCATCGAGGCGGAGGTGGCCTTTGTCGGCCGAGGCACGTTTTTCCAGATGTGGGAGCCGTCGCGGCTGAAGGCACATGGCGAAGCCGTGCGGGCGCGTCTCCTGAGGCTCAGGCAGGCCGCAGCAGCCAACCGGCGCGGAGAATCGGAATGATGGCGGGCCCCGGCGACGAGGGTGCCGGTGGCGGACCGGTCCGTCACATTCCGGTCCTCCTGGCCGAGGTGCTCGACGCCCTCCGGCCCAAGGCCGGCCACACGATCGTCGACGGCACGTTCGGCGCGGGCGGCTACACGCGCGCGATCCTCGAAACAGGCGCCAGCGTCGTCGCCATCGACCGCGACCCGACCGCGATCGCGGCCGGCCGCGCGATGGTGACCGAATTTTCCGGCCGCCTGAGGCTCGTCGAAGGACCGTTTTCGCGGCTCGACGAATATGCCGAGGGAACCGTCGACGGCGTCGTGCTCGACATCGGCGTCTCCTCCATGCAGATCGACGAGGCCGAGCGCGGCTTTTCCTTCCGCCATGACGGGCCGCTCGACATGCGCATGTCGGGCAAGGGCGCGAGCGCGGCCGACGTCGTCAACACCTACAAGCTCGGCGATCTCGCCCGCGTCTTCGGCTTCCTCGGCGAGGAGCGCCAGGCCGGGCGCATCGCCCGCATGATCGAGGACAAGCGCGCGCGCCGGCCCTTCTCGCGTACCGCCGAACTCGCAGATGCCATCCAGACGCTGGTCGGGCGCGGGCCGAAGGACAAGATCCATCCGGCGACGCGCGTCTTCCAGGCGCTGCGCATCCACGTCAATGACGAACTCGGCGAACTCGCCCGCGCGCTCTTCGCCGCCGAACGGGTGCTGAAACCGGGCGGACGGCTCGTCGTCGTCACCTTCCATTCGCTGGAAGACCGCATCGTCAAGCGTTTCATCGCCGACCGCGCGGGCAGGGCATCGGGCTCGCGGCATCTGCCGGAAGCGCATTTCATCGCCCCGACCTTCACCGATGCCGGCAAGGCCGTCGCCACCAGCGAGGCGGAGGCCGAGGCCAATCCGCGCGCCCGTTCGGCCAGACTTCGCGCCGCGACGCGCACCGACACGGTGCCGCGCGCCGCCGATTTCTCGATTTTCGGATTGCCCAAACTGCCCGCCATCGGCGACGCCGAGGAGACGAACTGACATGTTCCGCACAACCGACATCGTTCTCATCATGGTCATGGTTTCGGCAGCCGCCTTTACCTACAAGACCAAGCACGACGCGGAAAACCAGCTTGCCGAAGTGCGACGCCTGCAAAACCAGATCGCCTTCGAGAAGGACTCCATCGACGTGCTGAACGCCGACTGGAGCCTGCTCAACCAGCCTTCGCGGCTGCAACGGCTGAAGGAAACCTTCACGGAGGAGCTCCAGCTTTATCCGGTCCAGCCCTATCAATTCGCCACCATTTCCGAACTGCCCCGCCGTCCGCTCGCGATCGAGGACTTGATCGCCGGCGATGGGCTGATCGACGAAATCGCCACCGGGAGCATCATTCAATGAGGATCGTCAGCCGGATCACCTCGCTCCTCAAGCGCTCGACACGGCGCACGGACGAGGCGGCCATCGTGGTCGACGGCGCGCGCAAGCGTTCGGGCGGCTCGACCCGCTCGCGCATGGCCATCACCTTCGCGCTCTTCATGGGCGTCTATGCGGTCATCGGCGGGCGGATCGTCTATCTGGGCATCGAGGAATTGCCGGCCGGCGGCCCGCCCCCCTCGCGCGTCACGGCCAACCGGCCCGACATCGTCGACCGCAACGGACTGGTGCTGGCGACCGACATCAAATCCGCCTCGCTCTTCGCCGAGCCGCGCCGCATCGTCGACCCCAACGAGGCGATCGAGAAATTGCGCACGGTGCTGCCGGATCTCGACTACAACCGCACCTATCAGCGCCTCTCCACGGACGCCGGCTTCGTCTGGCTGCGCCGGCAATTGTCGCCGCGCCAGCAGGCCGACATCATGGCGCTCGGCATTCCCGGCGTCGGCTTCCGCACCGAAAAGAAACGCTTCTATCCGGGCGGTGCAACCGCTTCCCATATTCTCGGCCTCGTCAATGTCGACAATCGCGGCACGGCGGGCATGGAAAAATACATCGACGACCAGGGCCTTGCCGATCTTCAGGCGAGCGGTCTGGCGATTGCCGGCGACCTGGCTCCGGTCAAGCTCTCGATCGACCTGCGCGTCCAGCATATCGTCCATGACGAACTGACGCAGGCGATGGAGAGATACCAGGCCATTGCCGCCGGCGCCGTCGTGCTCAACGCCAAGACCGGCGAAGTGGTCGCCATGGCGTCGCTGCCGGACTACGACCCCAACAATCCATTCAATGCGCTCGAAAAGGACAGGCTCAACCGCATGTCGGCGGGCGTCTTCGAAATGGGCTCCACCTTCAAGGGCTTCACCACCGCGATGGCGCTCGATTCGGGCCTCGTGAAGATGTCGGACCGCTTCGACGCGACGGCGCCAATCCGCATCGGCGGCCACACGATCCGCGACTTTCGCGGCAAGGGCCGTGTGCTGACGGTGCCGGAAGTCTTCATATATTCGTCGAACATCGGCACCGCCCGCATGGCGGACGTCCTCGGCATCGAGGGACACCGGAACTATCTGAAACGGCTCGGCCTCCTCGACCGCATGACCACGGAACTGCCGGAAGTCGCCCGCCCCACCGAGCCGGCGACGTGGAGGAAGATCAACTCGATCACGATCTCCTTCGGACATGGCGTGGCGACGACGCCGTTGCAGACGGCGGTGGCCACGGCGGCGGTGCTGAACGGGGGGCGGCTGATCAATCCGACCTTCCTGCCGCGCACCGAGGAACAGGCGATGGGGTCGGCGCTTCAGGTGCTCAATCCGTCGACCAGCGATGCGATGCGCTATCTCTTCCGCTACAACACCGAAAGCGGTTCGGGCCGCCGGGCGGACGTGCCCGGCTACTTCGTCGGCGGCAAGACCGGAACGGCCGAAAAGGTCGTCAACGGGCGTTATGTCAGCGGCATCCGCTTCAATGCTTTCCTCGCCGGCTTCCCGCTCAACGATCCCGAATACATCGTCTTGACCATCATCGACGAACCCAAACCCGAACAACCCGGCCTCGGTGCGACGGCCGGTCTCAACGCTGCCCCGATGGCTGGTAACATTGTGCGTCGCTCGGCCTCGCTTCTTGGCGTCAAGCCAGATTTCAGCCATGAAAGTGGGGCTCTGCTCGCCGCCTATCAGTGATTCCCGCCAGCGACGCACGACCGCCGGCAGCCATCCGACTGGAAACGAATGAAACTCGCCGACCTCGCCACCGCCCAAGCCATCGTTCCGCCGGAAGCCGGCGCGATCGAAGTGGCGGGCTTTGCGCTCGATTCGCGCAAGGTCGAGCCCGGCTACGTATTCGCCGCCTTCGACGGCGCGAAGACGAGCGGCGCGAAGTTCGTGTCCGACGCGGTTGCGCGGGGAGCGGTTGCCGTTCTCGCCATGCCCGGCACCGAAATTCCCGCCGGCGTGCCACTGATCGAAACCGCCGATCCGCGCCGCAGCCTCTCACTCGCCCTCGCCGCCTTCTACGGCGCGCAGCCCCAGACCATGGTCGCCGTCACCGGAACGGCCGGCAAGACGTCGGTCGCCAGCTTCGCGCGCCAGATCTGGGCGCATGAGGGCTTTGCCGCCGCCAGTATCGGCACGACGGGCGTCATCTCGCCGAACTTCACCGAATACGGGTCGCTGACGACCCCCGATCCCGTCGCGCTGCACCAGCTTCTGAAGAAACTCGCCGGCGAAGGCGTCACCCATGCGGCGATGGAGGCGTCGAGCCACGGTCTCGACCAGCGCCGCCTCGACGGCGTCAGCCTCGCGGCCGCCGGCTTCACCAATCTGGGCCGCGATCACATGGACTACCATGCGACGCTGGACGAATATTTCGACGCCAAGATGCGCCTCTTCGATACGCTGATGGCGGAATCCGCGCCGGCCGTGATCTTCGCGGACGATCCGTGGTCGGCGCGCGCGATCGATGCCAGCAACACTGCGGGGCTCGACGTCCTGACCGTCGGCCGCGCCGGCAATTTCCTCGAACTGAAGCGGGTCGAGCACGGCCGCCACCGCCAGCGCACCGAGATCTGCCATGCCGGCACGATCTACGAGGTCGACCTGCCGCTCGCCGGCGAGTTCCAGGTCTCGAACGCGCTCGTCGCGGCCGGTCTGTGCATGGCGACCGGCACACCGGCTTCAACCGCGATGGCGGCGCTGCGCAAGCTCGAGGGCGCGTCCGGCCGGCTCGAACTCGTCGGCACGACCAGGGCCGGCGCGCCGGTCTATGTCGACTACGCGCACAAGCCCGAAGCGCTCGAAAACGTCCTGTCCGCCGTCCGGCCCTTCACCACGGGCCGAGTGATCGTGGTGTTCGGATGCGGCGGCGACCGCGACAGGGGCAAGCGGCCGATCATGGGCGAAATCGCCGCCCGTCTCGCCGATCTCGTGATCGTCACCGACGACAATCCGCGCTCCGAGGAACCGGCATCCATCCGCGCCGCGATCCTGGAAGCCGCGCCCGGCGCCACCGAGATCGGCGATCGCCGCGAGGCGATCCGCCAGGCGGTGGCGCAACTCGGCCAGGGCGACACGCTGATCGTCGCAGGCAAGGGACATGAGGAAGGGCAGACGGTCGGCGACGTCACTTTGCCCTTCTCCGATCATGACGAGGTGCGGGCGGCGCTGAGGGAGCGCGCAGCATGAGCCTGCTTTGGACCACCGCCGATCTCGTCGCTGCCATGGCTGGCCGTCCCGTCGGCACGATGCCGGAAGGCATCACCGGCATTTCCATCGACAGCCGGACATTGAAGCCAGGCGACGCCTTCTTCGCCATCAAGGGCGACCAGTTCGACGGGCATGACTTTGCCACCGCCGCGATCAAGGCCGGCGCCGGCCTGCTGGTCGTTTCCGAGGGGAAGCTGCCGGCCCTCGGCCGCCTGCACGGTCCGATGATCGTCGTCCCGGACGTGCTCGAAGCCCTGTCGAAGGCGGGCATCGCCGCGCGCGCGCGCGCCAAGGGCAAGATCATCGCCGTCACCGGCTCGGCCGGCAAGACGAGCACCAAGGAAGCACTGCGCAAGGCGCTGTCGTCGGTCGGCAGCGTCCACGCCTCCGACAAGTCGTTCAACAATCACTGGGGCGTGCCGCTGACGCTTGCGCGGATGCCGGCGGAGACCGATTATGCCGTGTTCGAGATCGGCATGAACCACCCGGACGAGATCCGTCCCTTGGTCAAGCTGGTGCGCCCGCACATCGCCATCGTCACCATGATCGCCGCTGCGCATCTCGGCCATTTCCGCAATCTGGAAGAGATCGCGACGGCGAAGGCCGAGATTTTCGAAGGCGTCGAGCCGGGCGGACACGCGCTGATCAATCGCGACGATACCCGCTTCAAGCAGCTCGAAAAGGCTGCGCGCGCAGCCGGCGTCGAGAATGTCTGGGGCTTCGGGGAGCATTCGCGCGCGACCTTCAAGCTGGTCAAGACCAAGCTTATGCCGGAAGGCTCGACCTTCACCGCCAAGATGGCGGGCGAGGAACTCGTCGCCAAGATCGGGGCGCCGGGCCGACATATGGTGCAGAACGCCATCGCCGTTCTCGCCGCCTCCTATCTCGCGGGCGCGGACATGGCGAAGGTCGCTCATGCGCTGGCCGACCTTTCGGCGGAGGAGGGGCGCGGCGCACGCCACCGCCTGCGCCACCGCCAGGGCGAATTCCTCCTGATCGACGAGAGCTACAACGCCAATCCGGCATCGGTGCGCGCCGCGATGGACGTGTTGCAGGCCGCGCCGATCAACGGCCATGGCCGGCGGATCGCGGTCCTTGGCGACATGCTGGAACTGGGCGAACATTCCAGAAAACTCCATGCGGAACTCGCCGAGGCGATCGATCCGCAGGCAACAGGCGTCGTGCTTCTTGCGGGCCCCGAGATGAAGGCGCTCGCCGAAGCGCTGCCCGACAGTTTGCGCGTCGAGCACCGCGATAGCGTTGCCGACCTCCAGCCGGTGCTTCTGGGCATGGTGCGCGCCGGCGACGTCGTCATGATCAAGTCGTCGAAGAGCATCGGCTCATCAAGGCTCGTGACAGCCTTGCGCGATACGTTTCCCGCAGCGCAGACCCTTGTTGCGGACGAAGTAAACACGGCCTGAGGCCAGGCGGAGACAAGAACAACAATGCTATTGCTTCTCGTAGCGCTGGCGGACCAGGTTTCGGCCTTCAACGTCTTCCGCTACATCACCTTCCGCACCGGCGGCGCGCTGATCACTTCGGCGCTGATCGTCTTCATCTTCGGGCCGATGATCATCGATTCGCTGCGCATCCGGCAGGGGCGCGGCCAGCCGATCCGCGCCGATGGACCGCAGACCCATTTCAAGAAGGCCGGAACGCCGACGATGGGCGGGCTGATGATGCTGACGGGCATCATCGGCGCCTCGCTGCTATGGGCAAACCTGACCAGCATCTATGTCTGGACGGTGCTGCTCGTCACGCTCGGCTTCGGTGCCATCGGCTTCTACGACGACTATCTCAAGGTCACCAAGCAGTCGCATATGGGCTTTTCCGGCAAGGCGCGCCTTGCCGTCGAATTCCTGATTGCCGGGACTGCGGCCTTCGTCATCATGAATGCCGGCGAGGCGCCGTTCTCCTCCTCGCTGACCTTTCCGTTCGTGAAGGACTTCCTGCTCAACCTGGGCTGGTTCTTCGTCCCCTTCGCCGCCTTCGTCATCGTCGGCGCGGGCAATGCCGTGAACCTGACCGACGGCCTCGACGGCCTTGCCATCGTCCCGGTGATGGTGGCGGCCGGCGCGTTCGGCGTCATCGCCTATCTGTCGGGCAATGCCGTCTTCGCCGAGTATCTGCAAATCCATTTCGTGGTCGGCACGGGCGAGCTTGCCGTCATTCTCGGCGCCGTGATCGGGGCGGGGCTCGGCTTCCTCTGGTTCAACGCGCCGCCCGCCGCCATCTTCATGGGAGACACTGGCTCGCTCGCGCTGGGCGGTCTCATCGGCACGGTCGCGGTCGCCACCAAGCACGAGATCGTGCTTGCCATCATCGGCGGGCTCTTCGTCATGGAGGCGCTGTCCGTCATCATCCAGGTCGGCTGGTTCAAGATGACCGGCAAGCGCGTGTTCCTGATGGCGCCCATCCATCACCACTTCGAAAAGCTCGGCTGGACGGAGAGCCAGGTCGTGATCCGGTTCTGGATCATCGCTGTCATCCTCGCCCTTGTCGGCCTTTCGTCTTTGAAGCTGCGGTGACGTCATGATCGCGGCCGCCTCCTTCGCCAATCGCAAGGTCGCGCTTTTCGGGCTCGGCGGCTCCGGTGTCGCCACCGCTCGCGCGCTGGTCGAGGGCGGTGCCGACGTCATGGCCTTCGACGACAATCCGCAGAGCGTCGAGACCGCTCAAGCGGCAGGCGTTCCCGTCGGAGACCTGCGCCAGGCAGACTGGAACGGCTTCGCCAGCTTCGTGCTGGCGCCCGGCGTGCCGCTCACGCATCCCAAGCCCCACTGGACGGTCGACCTGGCGCGCGGCAGCGGCGTCGAGATCATCGGCGATATCGAACTCTTCGCGCGCGAGCGCCGGCGCAGCGCGCCAGCAGCGCCGCTCGTCGCCATCACCGGCACCAACGGCAAGTCGACGACGACGGCGCTCATCGCCCACATCCTTTCCCATGCGGGCCGCGACACGCAGATGGGCGGCAATATCGGCAAGGCGGTGATGACGCTGGAGTCGATCACGCCCGAGCGCCACTATGTCGTCGAGTGTTCCTCCTATCAGATCGACCTCGCGCCGTCGCTCGATCCGACCGTCGGCATCCTCCTCAATCTGACGCCAGACCATCTCGACCGCCACGGCACGATGCAGCACTACGCGGCGATCAAGGAACGCCTCGTCGCCGGCAGCAATACCGCAATCGTCGGCGTCGACGACGTTCACTGCGAGCAGATCGCAGCGCGGCTCGAAGCGGCGGGCCATATCGTCATCCGCATCTCCAAGCGGCTTGAACTGACGGATGGCTATTTCGCCGCCGGCACCGATCTCGTCCGCGCGTCCGGCGGCAGGCGCGAGACGGTCGCCTCGCTCGAAGGCATCGGCACGCTGCGCGGCCAGCACAATGCCCAAAATGCGCTCGCCGCAATTGCCGCGTGTGACGCGCTTGGGCTGACGCGTGCGGAAATCCAGGCCGGCCTTTCGACCTTTCCGGGTCTTGCACATCGGATGGAAATCATCGGCACGCGCCGGGGCGTCCTCTTCGTCAACGATTCCAAGGCGACCAATGCGGAAGCCGCCGCGCCCGCGCTGTCGAGCTTCGGGCGCATCTACTGGATAGCCGGCGGCCTGCCCAAGGAAGGCGGCATCGAGCCGCTGCGTGCCTTCTTCCCGCGCATCGCGCGTGCCTATCTGATCGGCGAGGCCGCACCCGCCTTCGCCGCCACTCTTGGCGAGGCGGCACCGTTCGAAATCGCCGGCACGCTGGACGCGGCCGTCGCGCACGCCGCGCGCGATGCTGCTGGTGACGCCTCGAGCGAACCGGTCGTGCTGCTTTCGCCGGCCTGCGCCAGTTTCGATCAGTTCAAGAATTTCGAGGTTCGTGGCGAAGCCTTCCGCAGCGCGGTCCATGCGCTCGACGGGCTCGTTTCTTTCGGAGGGACTTCCCAATGATCAGTCGCGTCGACCGCAGTCCTGTCGCGCAGTGGTGGTGGACCATCGACCGCTGGTTCCTGGCGGCGTTCATGGCACTGATGCTGCTTGGCGTCGTGCTCTCCTTCGCCGCAAGCCCGGCCGTCGCCGAGCGCATCGGCCTCGACAGCTTCCACTTCGTCACCCGCCAGATCATCTTCATGGTGCCGGCGCTCGTCGTGATGCTGCTGGTTTCCTTCCTCGATGCGCGGCTCGTGCGGCGTCTCGCGCTCGTCATGCTCGTCGGTTCGCTCGTCATGATGGTCGCGGTGCTTTTCGTCGGGGCCGAGATCAAGGGCTCGCGGCGCTGGCTTCATCTGGCCGGCATCTCGATCCAGCCATCGGAATACATGAAGCCCGCTTTCGTGGTGATCTGCGCCTGGCTCTTTGCCGAACGGGCGCGGTCGAATGCCGTCCCCGGCAATCTCTTCTCCATGATGCTGCTGGGCGTCGTGCTGGCGCTTCTCGTCGCCCAGCCCGATCTCGGCCAGTCGATCCTGGTCGTCGCGACCTGGGGCGTGATGTTCTTCATGGCCGGGCTGCCGTGGCTGTGGATCGTCGTCCTCGGCGGCATCGCGGTCGCATTCGCGTCCGGCGCCTATTTCTCCTTCGATCACGTCCAGGGCCGCATCGACCGGTTCTTCACCGGCGAGGGCGACAACTACCAGACCGATATGGGCCACGAGGCGATGGTGCGCGGCGGTTGGCTCGGGCAGGGGCCGGGCGAAGGCTCGGTCAAGCGCATCCTGCCGGACAGCCACACGGATTTCGTCTTCGCGGTCGCGGCCGAGGAATTCGGTCTCATCCTTTGCCTGATCATCGCCGGCCTCTTCGCCTTCGTCGTCTTGCGCGGCATCGCGGCGGCAAGCCGCGAGAGCGACGATTTCTCCCGCTTCGCGATCAGCGGCCTCGTCATCCTCTTCGGCTTCCAGTCGATCATCAATATGGGCGTGAACCTCCAGCTTCTTCCCGCCAAGGGCATGACGCTGCCTTTCATCTCCTATGGCGGCTCGTCGCTCGTCGCGATGGCGATCTCGATGGGCATGGTGCTCGCGCTGTCGCGCAAGAAGCCTCAGCGGCGCAGCGTTCTTTCCGGCCGCGGCTTCGGCGCCCAGCCGATGACCGAACCCCTGCCGGCGGCGGAATGACATGAGCAAGGGTTTGATGCTCCTGTCGGCCGGCGGTTCGGGCGGTCATCTCTTCCCGGCAGAGGCGCTCGCCCACGAACTGATCGCGCGCGGCTGGCTCGTCCATCTGGCGACCGACGACCGGGCAGGGCGCTTCGCCGGCGATTTTCCGGCCTCCAAGGTCCATCCGGTCCATTCCGCCACGATCGGCTCGAAGAACCCGATCGCGCTCGCGCGCACCTTCTGGGCGCTGTGGTCGGGCGTGAGGCAGGCTTCGAAGATCATCGAGACAATCCGCCCGAAGGTCGTCATCGGCTTCGGCGGCTATCCGACATTGCCGCCGCTCTATGCCGCGACGCGTCGCGGCGTGCCGACCATGCTCCATGAGCAGAACGCCGTCATGGGGCGCGCCAACAAGGCGCTCGCGACCCGCGCCAAGGCGATCGCCGGCGGCTTCCTCGAAGCGGGCAAGGACAGCCGGATCGTCGTCACCGGCAATCCCGTCCGCCCCTCGGTCATCGAGGCGTCGACGATGCCCTACACCGTCTCGCGCGCCAGCGATCCGTTCCACCTTCTCGTCTTCGGCGGCAGCCAGGGCGCGCAGTTCTTCTCCAGCGCCCTGCCTGAGGCGATCCGCGCGCTCTCGCCCGAATTGCGGGCGCGGCTGAAAATCACCCAGCAGGCGCGCGCCGACGACGAGGCGGCAGTCAAGGCGGCCTATGCAGACTTAAGCATCGAGGCCGAGGTCTCGCCCTTCTTCAAGGACATGGCGAAACGAATCGCCTCGGCCCAACTCGTCATCTCGCGCTCGGGCGCGTCGACGGTTTCGGAACTCGCGGTCATCGGCCGCCCCTCGATCCTCGTTCCCTATCCCCATGCGCTCGACCATGACCAGGCGGCGAATGCGGCCGCGCTTGCCGCTGCCGGCGGCGCGCTGGTCGAGCCGCAACCGGGGCTGACCCCGCAGCGGCTCGCCGAACTGATCGAAGGCTTCATGAGCGATCCCGACCGCGCTGCCAAAATGGCGCAGTCGGCGCATTCTGTCGGCAAACCCAATGCGGCGACATTGCTTGCCGACCTCGCGGAGGCTATTGCGGCGGGCCAGACAGTCACGCAATTCAGCCAAGGAGGCACCCCATGAAAATGCCGCAGACAATCGGCGTGGTGCATTTCATCGGCATCGGCGGCATCGGCATGAGCGGCATTGCGGAAGTGCTGCACAATCTGGGCTATCAAGTGCAGGGCTCAGACCAGTCGGAGAGCGCCAATGTCCAGCGCCTGCGCGACAAGGGCATCGAGTGCTTCGTCGGCCACCGGGCCGAAAATCTCGGCCAGGCCGAGGTGGTCGTCGTGTCGACCGCGATCAAGAAGTCGAATCCCGAACTCACTGCTGCGCGGGAGAAGCTTCTGCCGATCGTGCGCCGGGCCGAAATGCTCGCCGAACTGATGCGCTTTCGCCAGGCCGTCGCGATCGGCGGCACGCATGGCAAGACGACCACGACCTCGATGGTCGCGACGCTGCTCGACGCCGGCGGGCTCGACCCGACCGTCATCAATGGCGGCATCATCAACGCCTATGGCACCAACGCCCGCATGGGCGAGGGCGAGTGGATGGTGGTGGAGGCCGACGAGAGCGACGGCACCTTCCTGAAGCTGCCGGCCGAAATCGCGGTCGTCACCAATATCGACCCGGAACATCTCGACCATTACGGCTCGTTCGAGAAGGTGCGCGAGGCGTTCCGCCAGTTCGTCGAGAACGTGCCCTTCTACGGCTTCGGCGTGATGTGCATCGACCACCCGGAAGTGCAGCAGCTCGTCGCCCGCATCGAGGACCGGCGCGTCATCACCTATGGCGAGAATCCGCAGGCCGATGTCCGCTTCTACAATCACCGCATGGACGGCGCATCGTCGCTATTCGACGTGATGATCCGCAACCGCAAGCGCGATGCGACCTTGATCATCGAAGGGCTTCGCCTGCCGATGCCGGGCCGCCACAACGTCTCCAATGCCACCGCCGCCATCGCGGTCGCGCACGAACTGGGCCTCGGCGCGGATGCGATCCGCAAGGGCCTGTCGGCCTTCGGCGGCGTCAAGCGGCGCTTCACGCTGACGGGCGAGTGGAACGGTGCGCATATCTTTGACGATTACGGCCACCATCCGGTCGAGGTCAGGGCCGTTCTCCAGGCCGCGCGCGAGGCCTGCCAGGGCCGCATCGTGGCGATCGCCCAGCCACACCGCTTCACGCGCCTGCGCGATTTGTTCGACGATTTCGCCTCCTGCTTCAACGATGCCGACACGGTGATGATCGCCCCGGTCTATGCTGCCGGCGAGGAGCCGATCGAGGGCGTCAGCGCCGAAACGCTGGTGGCGCAGATCCGGGCCGGGGGGCACCGCGATGCGCGCCTGCTCGCCGGGCCGGAAGCGATTGCGCCTGCGATCCGCGATCTCGTCCAGCCCGGCGATTTCGTCGTCTTCCTCGGCGCGGGCAACATCACGCAATGGGCCTATGCGCTGCCCAAGGATCTCGGCTCGCTCGAGGCGGCGGCATGATCGACGGCAATGCGCTCCTGGCACGGCTTGGTGATGTATCGGCCATCCGCGGGCGTTTGACGGCGAACGCGCCGATGGAGACGATCACCTGGTTTCGCGTCGGCGGGCCGGCCGAACTCCTGTTCCAGCCGGCCGACGACGACGACCTTGCCGCGTTCCTGAAACTCCTGCCGGCCGACGTGCCGGTGCTGGTCGTCGGCATCGGCTCCAACCTTCTCGTCCGCGACGGCGGCATTCCGGGCGTCGTCATCCGCCTGTCGGCCAAGGGGTTCGGGCAGGTCGAAGTGCTTGACGAGACGCGCATCCGCGCCGGCGCAGCCGCACCGGACAAACGGGTTGCGGCAGCCGCGCTCGACGCGGGTATCGGCGGCTTTCATTTCTACCACGGCATTCCCGGCGCCATCGGCGGCGCGCTGCGCATGAATGCAGGCGCCAACGGCACCGAGACGCGCGAGCGCGTCGTCGACGTCTATGCCATGGATCGCAAGGGCAATCGGCACATCCTGTCCAATGCCCAGATGGGCTATGCCTATCGCCATTCGTCGGTTTCTCCCGATCTGATCTTCACCGGTGCGCTTTTCGAGGGCCATCGCGAAGACGCTGCCGAAATCCAGAAGGCGATGAACGAGGTCCAGCATCACCGCGAGACGGTGCAGCCGATCAAGGAGAAGACCGGCGGCTCGACCTTCAAGAATCCCGAGGGCAGCTCGGCCTGGAAGGAGATCGACAAGGCCGGTTGCCGCGGGCTGATGATCGGCGGCGCGCAGATGTCGCCGCTCCACTGCAATTTCATGATCAACACCGGCAATGCGTCGGCGCATGATCTGGAACTTCTCGGCGAAACGGTCCGTGCCCGCGTCGCGGAAAATTCGGGCATCGTCCTCGATTGGGAAATCAAGCGCCTGGGCGTGGCGAAAGCCGGCCATGCGGTCGAGCCATTCGCCGGTTCGCCACCCAGTTCCTGAACCTTCAATCACGCCGGTTCATAAAAAATAATCTTCCCTGAATCCGAAGCCCTTGCCACGGAATCCGCGATCTGATTCCTTGGACTTGCGGCGTTATCTGATTTGAGTCGGCCACGCATGATGCGTGAGGGGACGGGAGGCGAATTGTGCCTGCCGATTGCGGATTCATGGGGCTCGATCGACGCAGGTTTCGATCCGACGGAAGAGGGGATTTCCGGGTATGGTACAAAAGCACGTTGCCGTCTTGATGGGGGGATTTTCCTCCGAGCGGCCGGTGTCTCTTGCCTCCGGGAATCCGTGTGCGGACGCGCTGGAATCGGCGGGCTATCGCGTCACCCGGATCGACGTCGACCGCAGCGTCGCCTCCGTGCTCGCCGAGCTTCGGCCCGACGTCGCGTTCAATGCGCTGCATGGCCCGTTCGGCGAGGACGGCACCATCCAGGGCATCCTCGAATATCTCGAAATTCCCTACACCCATTCCGGCGTGCTCGCTTCTGCCCTGGCGATGAACAAGGAGCAGGCCAAGCGCGTCGCGAAGGCGGCGGGCATTCCGGTGGCCGAATCGCGGGTCATGAATCGCCATTCGATCGGCCGCGACCATCCGATGAAGCCGCCCTACGTGGTCAAGCCGGTCAATGAAGGGTCGAGCTTCGGGGTGGTCATCGTCAAGGAAGATCAGGCGCATCCGCCGCAGGTCATCGGCTCGTCCGACTGGCGTTATGGCGACGTTGTGATGGTCGAGCGATTCGTGCATGGGCGCGAACTGACCTGCGCGGTCATGGGCGATGTGGCGCTCGGCGTCACCGAGATCATCCCGGTCGGCCATTCCTTCTATGATTACGATTCGAAATACGTCGCAGGCGGCTCAAAACATGAATGCCCGGCAAATCTTTCACCAAATATTTACCAAAAAATACAGACACTCGCGCTCAAGGCACATCAGGCAATCGGCTGCCGGGGCGTCTCCCGTTCTGACTTCCGCTACGACGACCGCCATTCGGAAAATGGCGAGATCATCTGGCTGGAGGTGAACACGCAGCCAGGCATGACGCCGACGTCCCTTGTGCCCGAACTGGCCGAACATGCCGGTCACGGCTTCGGCGAATTGTTGAGTTGGATGGTGGAGGACGCATCGTGCCTGCGTTAGGAAATCGAACCGGACGGTCGACATGGTCGGCGCGTGATGCGTTCGTTTTGCCGCGCCTCCTTCGCCGCCCCGCGCGCCACCTTTATCGCTGGACCTCCGGCGAGGTCGAGCCGCCGCGTTTCGCCGCCTTGATGGCGAGCGCGCTTCTGATCGGGTCGTCCGTGGTCTATGGCGCCGTCGTCGGCGGCCACATGCCGGGCGTCGTCCAGTCGATCACCGCGCGGACCGGCTTTGCCATCGAGGACATCGAGATCGTCGGCAACCGCTTCACCTCCGAGATCGACATCTTCCAGTCGGTCGGGCTCGACGGCTTCACCTCGCTGATCGGCTTCAGTGCCGCGGATGCACGGGGCCGCATCGCGCAGCTTCCCTGGGTCGAGAGCGTCGACGTCCAGAAAGTCTATCCCTCCACGCTCGCCGTGACGCTCGTCGAGCGGGTGCCGTTCGCGGTCTGGCAGCATGGCAATCGTCTGTGGGTCATCGAGGAAAACGGCCGGGTCATCACGCCGCTGGCGCGCAGCCAGCACGCCGAACTGCCCGTCATCGTCGGTCGCGGCGCCGAGGATCATGCCGCCGAATTCCTCAAGACGATGGCGGCCTATCCCGAACTCGCCTCGAAGACCCGCGCCTATATCCGCGTCGCCGACCGGCGCTGGGACCTGCGCCTGCGCAACGGGACCACGGTCAAGCTTCCGGCAACCGGCTACGAAAAGGCGCTCGCCGCGGTGATCGAGGCCGATCGCGCGCAGGAACTCTTCTCGCGCGACGTGACCGTTGTCGACATGCGTCTTGCCGGCCGTATGGTGCTCAAGCTCACCGAAGCGGCCATGGAACAGCGCCAGGCGATGCTCAAGGAGCGGCTCGGCAAGAAATACGTCCCGGAGAAGCGCACATGAGCTGGTTGTCCTCCGACAAGCCCAAGCAGGCAAAGCGGTCGGGCATCGTCACGGTGCTCGATGTCGGGTCGAGCAAGGTGTGCTGCATCATCGCCAAGCTGCAACCGCGCGAGCAGAGCGACATGCTGCCCGGACGCACGCATCAGGCGCGCGTCCTCGGCATCGGGCACCAGAAGTCGCTCGGCATCAAGTCCGGCGTCATCGTCGATCTCGACCGCGCCGAGCAGGCGATCCGGCTCGCCGTCGATGCGGCGGAGCGCATGGCGGGCCTGACGGTCGATTCGCTGATCGTCAACACCTCCGCCGGACGGCTGAAGAGCCGCGTCTTCAGCGCCACCGTCAATCTCGGCGGTCACGAAGCGGACGAGAGCGACATCACCCGCGTTCTTGCCGCCGGCGCAAAGCAGGTGCAGCGCACCGAGCGCGAGGTCGTCCATTCGATGCCGATCGGTTTTTCGCTCGATGCCGAGCGCGGCGTGCGCGATCCGCGCGGCATGGTCGGCGAGACGCTCGGCGTCGACATGCACGTCCTAACCGCCGATGCCGCCCCGCTGCGCAATCTCGAACTTTGCATCAACCGCTCGCATCTGTCGGTCGAGCGTTTCGTCGCCACGCCCTTCGCCTCCGGCCTCGCCTCGCTGGTCGAGGACGAGATGGAGATGGGCGCGGCCTGCATCGACATGGGTGGCGGCACGACGACGCTCGCCATTTTCGCTGACGGCAAGCTCGTCCATGTCGACGCGATGCCGATCGGCGGCACGCATGTCACGATGGACCTTGCCAAAGGACTTTCCACGCGGCTCTCCCATTCGGAGCGTCTCAAGGTCATGCACGGCTCGGCGCTTACCGTGGGCGGCGACGACCGCGACATTGTCACCATCAACCCGATGGGCGAGGACGGCGAGGTGCCGCTTCAGGTGCCGCGCTCCGTGATGAACCGAATCATTCGCGCGCGCGTCGAGGAGACGCTGGAGATCGTGCGCGACCGCTTGAACAAGTCGGGCTACGGCAACGTGGTCGGCAAGCGGGTCGTGATGACCGGCGGCGCGAGCCAGTTGACCGGCATGGCCGAGGCGGCGCGCCGGGTTCTGGGCCGCAATGTGCGGCTCGGGCGTCCGCTGGGTGTCAGCGGCCTGCCGGAAGCGGCCAAGGGGCCGGCATTTTCAACTTCTGCGGGCCTTTTGATCTACCCGCAAGTTTCGGAACTGGAAAGTCAGCTAAAACGAGGTGGCGGACTGCGCTGGCAGGCCACCGGAACAGGCGGGCGATTCCAACGAGTGAGCCAGTGGTTACGGGATAGTTTTTGAGTTTGACGGGGTTTGACCCACGGCGGCCGCAGCGGCGACGCGGCAGGACAGGCGAAAAAGGACGACGGAAATGACAATAAATCTGCAAAAGCCGGACATCACCGAGTTGAAGCCGCGAATCACCGTGTTCGGTGTCGGCGGCGGCGGTGGCAATGCGGTCAACAACATGATCACGGCCGGACTGCGCGGCGTCGAGTTCGTCGTGGCGAACACCGATGCGCAGGCGCTGACCATGACCAAGGCCGAACGCCTCATCCAACTCGGCGCGAACGTGACCGAGGGGCTTGGCGCCGGCTCGCAGCCCGAAGTCGGCCGCGCGGCCGCCGAGGAATGCATCGACGAGATCCTCGACCATCTGTCGAACACGCATATGTGCTTCGTCACCGCCGGCATGGGCGGCGGCACGGGTACGGGCGCGGCCCCGGTCGTCGCCCGCGCGGCACGCGAAAAGGGCATCCTGACGGTCGGCGTCGTGACCAAGCCCTTCCATTTCGAGGGCCAACGCCGGATGCGCACCGCCGATCTCGGCATCGAAGAATTGCAGAAATGCGTCGATACGCTGATCGTCATCCCGAACCAGAATCTCTTCCGCATCGCCAACGACAAGACCACCTTCGCCGACGCCTTCGCGATGGCCGATCAGGTGCTTTATTCGGGCGTTGCCTGCATCACCGACCTGATGGTCAAGGAAGGGCTGATCAATCTCGACTTCGCCGACGTCCGTTCGGTGATGCGCGAGATGGGCAAGGCGATGATGGGCACGGGCGAGGCTTCGGGCGAGGGCCGTGCGCAGGCCGCGGCGGAAGCTGCGATTGCCAACCCGCTGCTCGACGAGACGTCGATGAAGGGTGCCAAGGGCCTGCTGATCTCGATCACCGGCGGCCGTGACCTCACCCTCTTCGAGGTCGATGAAGCGGCGACCCGCATCCGCGAGGAAGTCGATGCGGATGCCAACATCATCCTTGGCGCGACCTTCGACGAGGAACTGGAAGGCGTGATACGCGTCTCGGTCGTCGCCACAGGCATCGACAAGGCATCCGCCGACATCTCGGCGCCGCCGATCGTGAACCGGCCGATGGCCAAGCCGGTCGAGCGCGCCCCGCAGCCGCAGGCCCAGCCCGCCGCCGAACTGCGCGCTGCCGCTCCGCGTGTCATGGAAATGCAGCCCGTCGCTGCAACGCCGGTCGACCCGGTCGCCGAAGCGATCCGCCAGGCCGACGCCGAAGCCGCCCAGCTTCGCCCGGCAGCCCCGCAGGACGAATTCCGTCCGCAAAGCCGTCTCTTCGCCGAGCCGGCGCGGCCGGTCGAAGCTCCGGTTCAGCAGGTGGCGGCCGCTCCCGTGCCGCAGCAGGTCGCCCCGCAGGCGGTTGCGCCGGCTCCGGTTCAGCCGCGTATGCCGCGCGTCGAGGACTTCCCGCCGATCGTCCAGGCCGAACTGACCCGCGCGCCGGAAGTCGCGCATGAGGATCGCGGACCGATGGGCCTGCTCAAGCGCCTGACCAACGGCCTTGCGCGCCGCGAGGAAGAGCCGGCACGTCTTGAGCCTGCCCAGCCGCGCGAGCCGAAACTGCGCCAGCCCGTCGCGTCGCAGCCCGAGCAGCGCCGCGCGCCGAGCCCGGAGGCGCAGCAGTATGCGCCGCGCCGCGGCCAGCTCGACGACCATGGCCGCCTTGCCGTTCAGCCCCGCCAGGCCCAGGAGGACGACCAGCTCGAAATCCCCGCCTTCCTGCGCCGCCAGGCGAACTGATCGATCGATCCCGAAAAGCTTCGAGCGGGCCCCTTGCGGGCCCGCTTTGACATCCGCCGTCTTGTTCGCGCCGGCGATCCGGCTATGGTCCGCCGCAATATTGCGGATGGTGACATGAACCTTCGAAAACAGACGACGCTTGCCGGCGACCTTGCGATCGAGGGCATCGGCGTTCATTCCGGCAAACCGGCACGGCTGCACCTGCGCCCCGCCGCGGCCCGCACGGGCATATGTTTCGTCGATGGCAAGGGGGAAGGCACCATCCTGGTTCGGCCGGAAACCGTCGCCTCGACCGACCTTTCCACGCTGATCGGGGATCCGGCCGGTTTCCACGTCTCGACCGTCGAGCACCTGATGAGCGCGCTGGCCGGCAGCGGCATCGACAATGTCGAGATCGCGATCACCGGCACCGAAGTCCCGATCCTCGACGGCAGCGCGGCCGAGTTCGTCGCCGCATTCGAGACTGCCGGCCTCGTCGAGCAGGACCGCCCTGTCGATGCGATCCGCGTCCTCGCCCCGGTCCGCGTCGAGAACGGCGCGGCATGGGCCGAGTTCGTGCCGCATGAACGGCCGCGCTTCGAGATCGAAATCGACTTCCCATCTCCAGCCATCGGCCGCCAGAAGATCGCGTTCGATCTCGAACCCGGAACCTATGCAAGCGAGATCGCGCCCGCGCGCACATTTGGCTTCATGCGCGACGTCGAGAGACTATGGGCGGCCGGCCTCGCGCTCGGCTCGTCGCTCGAAAATTCCGTCGTGATCGGCGAGGACGATCGGGTCGTCAATCCGGGCGGTTTGCGATTTCCCGACGAGTTCGTGCGACACAAGGCGCTCGACGCGGTCGGCGATCTGGCCGTCTCGGGGCTCGCCATCATCGGCTGCTACCGATCGTTCCGCGGCGGGCACAAGCTCAACGCAGGCGCGCTCGGCGCGCTGCTTTCCCGCTCCGACGCCTTCGAGCGGCTATAGGCGAGCCTTGTGGATTGCGGCAGGTCTGCCACAAAATTGCGCGATTGCGTCCTCATAGCGTTGCTGCCAACGGGGCGTTATGCTCTAAGACTGGCCTGTTGCCATGAAGATTTCTGCCGGAGGGGCAATGCCCATCGTACCGTTTGAACGCTCGCAGCGCCCGACACGTCGCGCCACGTCGCTCGCTCTTCTGGCGCCCGTGATCGCGCTGCCTCTCGTGCTGTCGGCCTGTGCGTCGACCGATAACGACATGAATCTCGCGAGCTATGTCGAGAGCGTCGAGCCGGCGGATGCGCTCTACAATCAGGGCCTCGCCAATCTCGAGGCCGGCCGCCTGTCCGAGGCGTCGAAGAAGTTCGAGGCGGTCGATCGCCAGCATCCCTATTCCGAATATGCCCGCCGCTCGATGGTGATGGGTGCCTTCACCCAATACCGCCAGGGCAACTATCAGGACGCGATCAATTCTGCGCAACGCTATGTCCAGCTTTATCCGAGCGATCCGGAAGCGGCATATGCGCAGTATATCGTCGGCCTTTCCTACTGGCGCCAGATCAAGGACGTGACGCAGGACCAGACCGATGCCCGCCGTACGATCGAGGCGATGGAAGCCGTCGTTCAGCGCTGGCCGGAATCCGAATATGTCGAGGACGCCAACGCCAAGATCCGCCATGCCCGCGACCAACTCGCCGGCAAGGAAATGCAGGTCGGCCGCTACTATCTCGAACGCCGCGAATATGTTGCCGCCGTCAAGCGCTTCCGCACCGTCGTCGAGACCTATGGCAATACCCGCCACGCCGAGGAGGCGCTTGCCCGCCTGACGGAGGCCTATTACGCGATGGGTCTGGCGTCGGAGGCACAGACGGCCGCGGCCGTTCTCGGCCACAACTATCCCGACAGCCAGTGGTATGCCGATTCCTACGCGCTCTTGCAGTCGGGCGGTCTCGAACCGCGCGAGAATGCCGGCTCGTGGATTTCGCGCGCGAGCGCAGCCATTCTCGGAAGCTGACGGCATAGCCTGAATGCTCGCCCATCTGTCGATCCGCGATATCGTTCTGATCGAACGGCTCGACATCGACTTCCGCTCCGGCCTGTCCGTCCTGACGGGCGAGACCGGCGCGGGCAAGTCCATCCTTCTCGATTCGCTTTCGCTGGCGCTCGGCGCGCGGGGCGATGCCTCGCTTGTGCGCCATGGCGCGCCGCAGGGCAACGTCACCGCCGTCTTCGACGTGCCCGCCGGCCACTCCGCCCGCGATCTCCTGCGCGAGAACGGCGTCGAGGACGAGGGCGACATCATCCTGCGCCGCATCCAGACCGGCGACGGGCGCAGCCGCGTCTTCATCAACGACCAGCCCGCTTCTGTTACGCTCCTGCGCGAGATCGGCCGCGCGCTGGTCGAAATTCACGGCCAGCACGACGACCGTGCACTGGTCGACGTCGCCGCCCATCGCGACCTGCTCGATGCCTTCGGCGGCCATGTCGGCGAGGCGCTCTCGGTGGCGCGCGCCTACAGGCATTGGCGCGAGAGCGAAAGCCTTCTCCACCGGCACCGCGCCAAGGTCGAAGCCGCCGCCCGCGAAGCCGATTATCTGCGCGCCTCGGTCGACGAACTCGGCAAGCTCGATCCCCAGCCGGGCGAGGAAACGCAGCTTGCCGAACAGCGCGCCGACATGATGCGCTCCGAAAAGATCGCGACCGAGATCAACGACGCGCTCGACGTGTTGTCCGGGCAGGGCTCCGCCGTGCCGCAACTGGCGAGCCTGCTTCGCCGCCTCCAGCGCAAGGCGGAGGAAGCGCCCGCGCTCGTCGATCCGATCGTCACCTTGCTCGACGAGGCGCTGATCTCGCTCGACGCCGCCCAGACCGCCGTCGACGAGGCGCTGCGCGCGATCGAGTTCGATCCGCAGGTGCTCGAGCGCGCCGAGGAGCGGCTCTTCGCGTTGCGTGCGCTGGCGCGAAAGCATTCCGTCAGCGTCGACGACCTTGCCGAACTGCGCGACGCGATGCTGGCCGATCTGGCCGATCTCGACGCCGGCGAGGAACGCCTTCAGGCGCTGGAAAAGGAAGCGCGCGAGGCCCGCGACGCCTATGACGAAAAGGCGTTGCACCTGTCGGAACTGCGCGCCGGGACGGCCGATCTTCTCGCCCGCGCGGTGATGCAGGAACTGCCGGCGCTCAAGCTCGAACGCGCTGAGTTCATCGTCGAGATCAAGGCCGACGCAGAAGACCGGCGCGAGCAGGGCATCGACCAGATCGAATTCTGGGTGCGCACCAATCCGGGCACCCGCGCCGGCCCGATCATGAAGGTCGCGTCGGGCGGCGAGCTTTCCCGCTTCCTTCTGGCGCTGAAGGTCGCGCTCGCCGATCGCGGCTCGGCCCCGACGCTCGTCTTCGACGAGATCGATACCGGCGTCGGCGGCGCGGTGGCGGACGCCATCGGCGCGCGCCTCGCGCGCCTCTCGCAGCGCGTGCAGGTGCTGTCCGTCACTCACGCGCCGCAGGTCGCCGCCCGTGCCTCGACGCACTACCTCATATCCAAGTCCGGCAATGAAGAGGGCGTCGCGACCCGCGTCGCCGCCATGGACCACGGCGCGCGGCAGGAAGAAATCGCCCGGATGCTCGCCGGTGCGACCATCACCGACGAAGCCCGTGCGGCCGCCAAGCGCCTGCTTTCCGAAACGCCACTCGTCTCCTGACGTTTGTCGGCTTGAGCCGCCCGCCGATCCCGCTATGTTCGCGCCAAGCGACCACCGGAATCCTTGCAATGGCGAAGTCCCCGAAATCCGTCGATGACCTGACCCCGGACGAGGCGTCAGAGGAACTGACGCAACTCGCCGCCGAGATCGCCCGCCACGATGCCCTCTACCACGGCAGGGACGCGCCCGAGATTTCCGACGCCGCCTATGATGCGCTGCGCCAGCGCAATGCCGCGATCGAGGCGCTGTTTCCCGAACTCGTGCGCGCGGATTCGCCCTCGCTCAAGGTCGGCGCGGAACCTGCCGGTGCGTTCACGCCCGTCCGCCATGCGCGGCCGATGCTCTCGCTCGACAACGTCTTTTCCGACGCGGACGTAACCGATTTCGTGCAGTCCGTGCGCCGTTTCCTGTCGCTGAAACCCGACGACGAACTCACCTTCACCGCCGAGCCCAAGATTGACGGCCTGTCGATGTCGCTGCGCTATGAGAACGGCTACCTCGTCACGGCCGCGACGCGCGGCGACGGCACCACCGGGGAGAATGTCACCGCCAACATCCGGATGATTTCGGAAATCCCCAATCGAATCAATGGTGTCCCGGACGTTCTTGAAGTGCGTGGCGAGGTCTACATGGCGCGCGATGACTTCATGGCGCTCAACGCGCGCATGGCCGAAAGCGGCCGCGTCTTTGCCAATCCGCGCAACGCCGCCGCTGGCTCGCTGCGCCAGATCGATCCGAGCGTGACGAGGACGCGGCCCCTGCGCTTCTTCGCCTATGCCTGGGGTGAAACGTCCGAAAACCTTGCGGCGACCCAGTTCGAAGCCGTCGCGCGGCTCGGCGCCTGGGGCTTTCCTGTCAATCCGCTGATGCGGTGTTGCACGACGCTCGACGAGATGATCGCGCATTATCGGTCGATCGAGGCGGGCCGCGCCGACCTGCCCTATGACATCGACGGCGTGGTCTACAAGGTCGACGACCTCGCGCTTCAGGAACGGCTTGGCTTTCGCTCGCGCAGTCCGCGCTGGGCGACGGCACACAAATTCCCTGCCGAAAAGGCGATGACGGAACTGCAAGCGATCGACATCCAGGTCGGACGCACCGGAGCCTTGACCCCCGTCGCACGGCTCAAGCCGGTCACGGTCGGCGGCGTCGTCGTCACCAATGCGACGCTCCACAATGAGGACTATATCAAGGGGATCGGCAATGACGGCCAACCGATCCGCGAAGGCCGCGACATCCGCGTCGGCGACACGGTGATCGTCCAGCGCGCCGGCGACGTCATCCCGCAGATTCTCGACATTCTGCCCGAAAAGCGGCCGGCCGACGCGAAGCCCTATGTCTTCCCGGACCGCTGCCCCGCTTGCGGCAGCCATGCCGTGCGCGAGGAGGGGGAGACGGTGCGGCGCTGCACGGGCGGGCTCGTCTGTCCCGCTCAGGCGGTCGAGCGCATCCGCCATTTCGTTTCGCGCAACGCGATGGACATCGAAGGTCTCGGCGAAAAGCAGGTCGAGTTCTTCTACAACCACCCGGACCCCGCATTCCAGATCAAGACGCCAGCCGAGATATTCACGCTGAAGGCCCGGCAGGAAAAATCGCTCGCCAAGCTGGAAAATGTCGACGGCTTCGGCGCGGTATCGGTGAAGAAACTCTTCGCCGCCATCGACGAGCGCCGCCGCGTCGAGCATTCGCGCTTCCTGTTCGGCCTCGGCATCCGCCATATCGGCGAGACCAACGCCAGGCGCCTGGCACGCCATTTCCTCAGCTTCGATGCCCTGCGCGCGGCGGCGGAAGCGACGAGGATGCCTGAAGGCAAGGGCGATCCCGGCAACGCCGAGTGGCAGGAAATCGTCGGCGTCAACGGCATTGGTGCCGTCGTCGCCGAGGCGCTGGTCGAGTTCTTCGCCGAAACGCACAATCGCGAGGCGGTCGAGGCGCTTTTGAAGGAAGTCGACCCGCAGGACGAGGAAGCCCCGCAGACGGTGGCCTCGCCGGTGACGGGCAAGACGGTCGTCTTCACCGGCTCGCTCGAAAAAATGTCGCGCGACGAGGCGAAGGCCATGGCCGAACGGCTCGGCGCCAAGGTGGCGGGATCGGTGTCGAAGAAGACCGATCTCGTCGTCGCCGGACCGGGCGCCGGTTCGAAGCTGAAGCAGGCGACGGATCTCGGTATCGAGGTCATCGACGAGGACGAGTGGTTCGTGCGGGTCGGGAGATAAAGACCGGTTGCAAAAGCAACTCCATAACAAAAATCCACCACCCCATGGCCCTACGAGACACATCCCATGGTTCAAGCCTTTTCATGTGACAGGGCAGCGATGCTGACCTAAGAGACGGCATGTCCTTTGCCCAAGAATTCGCGCGCGGTATGCGCAAGAGTCCGCCCGTCGTGCTGTCGTCGGCGCCCTTTGGGCTTTTGTTCGGCGCGCTGGCCGTCGACAACGGCTTTTCGGTCGGCGAGGCGGTGCTGATGAGCGCGACCGTCTATGCCGGAGCGAGCCAGATGGTCGGGCTCGACCTTTTCGGCCAGAGGGTCGCGCCGTGGCTGATCGCGTTGTCGATCTTCGCGGTGAACTTCCGGCACGTCCTCTATTCCGCCGCCGTTGGCCGACGCGTGCCGCACTGGGCTTCTTCGCAGCGCGCCTTCGGTTTCTTCTTCCTCGTCGACCCGCAATATGCCGAGGCCGAGCGGAAGGCGGAGAATGGCGAGCGCGTCACCTTCGCCTGGTTCATGGGCATGGCGATGCCGATCTATCTGTTCTGGGTGGCGGAAGCCTGGGTCGGCGCGCGTTTCGGCGGCCTCATCCCCAACACCTATGCGCTGGGCCTCGATTTCCTGCTGCCGATCTACTTCCTCGGTCTCGTCATGTCGTTCCGGTTGCGTCCGCTCTGGCTGCCCATCGTCGCAACGAGCGCGGTCGCGTCCATCGTCGCCTATGAGACGATCGGATCGCCTTGGCACGTTACGGTCGGCGCGGTCGCCGGCATGGCGCTTGCCGCCTTCATGCTGGTCAACGGAAATGGCAATGGCGAGGATGCGGCATGACGACGACCGTCTGGATCATCCTCGCAAGCGCGGTGCTGACCTATCTGTCGCGCATCGGCGGACATCTCGTCCTGTCGCGGTTCGACCGCATCCATCCGCGCGTCGAGGCCAGCCTCAACGCCGTGCCTGCGGCCGTCCTGACGACGCTCGTCGCGCCCGCCGCCTATCATGGCGGCCCGGCGGAGATCGCGGCCATGCTCGTCGCCGCCATCGTCGGCTGGCGTAGCGGGCTGATGACGATGTTCATCGTCGGTGCGGCGGTGCTGATCGCGGGCCGCAACCTATTGTGACAGGGGCGCGGTCGCGGCTGCGAGCCAGGCTTTGACGCCATCTTCCACCTGGTCGGAAAGCTCGCTCGCTACCCGCGCGTGGTAGGCGTCGAGCCAGTCGATCTCGGCCTTTTCCATGAGAGCCGCATCGATCAGCCGCCGGTCGAACGGGGCCAGCGTCAGCGTCTCGAAGCCGTGCATGGCGATCTCGCCGCCCTCGACCTTTGCGGCGTCCTCGACCACGATCAGGTTTTCCAGCCGGATGCCGTATTCGCCGGGGCGGTAATAGCCTGGTTCGTTCGACAGGATCATGCCGGGCAGAAGCGCCTGCGTGCCCGTCCGGGCGATGCGCTGCGGTCCTTCGTGGACGGCGAGGAAGGAGCCGACGCCATGGCCCGTGCCATGCGCGAAATCGAGCCCGGCCTGCCACAGAGCGCGCCGCGCGAAGGGATCGACGTCCTGCCCGCGCGTGCCGGCCGGAAAGCGCAGCGTCGAGATCGCGATCAGCCCTTTCAGCACCAGCGTATAGTGCCTTCGCATCGCGTCGGTCGGCTTGCCGATGGCAATGGTTCGGGTGATGTCGGTCGTGCCGTCCTGATACTGGCCGCCGGAATCGACCAGATAGAGTTCGCCGGCGGCAAGCTTGCGGTTGGTCTTCGTCGTCACGCGGTAATGGATGATCGCGCCGTTCGGACCGGAGCCGGAAATCGTGTCGAAGGAGATGTCGCGCAGCGGCATCTGGACGTCTTCGCCCGCTTTCGCGCGGGCGGATTCCAGACGGCTTGCGACCATGATCTCGTCCACCGTGCCCGGCTGCTGGGCGTCGAGCCAGGCGAGGAACCGCACTATGGCCACGCCGTCTCGCTTGTGGGCCGCACGCGAGCCGTTCAGTTCCGCCTCGTTCTTGCAGGCGCGGGGCAGGCGGGCCGGGTCGGGCAGGTCGCTCGTCGCACCGCCCGCGTCCACGATCGCCGCCCGAAGCCATTCGGGCGCAAGCTGCGGGTCGAGCCCGACCTTCGCGCCACCGGCCAGCGCTTTCAGCGCCGGTTCGAGCGCTGCCGGGGCGTGGAGTTCGGCAAGCTGCGTCAGATACGCCTTTGCCTCGATGCCGAGCTTGGCCGGGTCGATGAAGAGCGACGGTCGACCCTCTGCGGGCACAATCGCGAAGGCGAGCGCCAGCGGCGTGTGCTCGACATCGGCGCCGCGGATGTTGAAGAGCCAGGCGATCGATGACGGGTCGGTCAGAACCGTATGCGTCGCGCCGCCCGCGCGGATTTCCTTGCCGATACGCACGATCTTGTCCTTCGCCAGTTCCCCGGCAAAGCCGACCGGCTGGATCGCGACCTCGCCCGCAGGGGCGGCCGGCTGATCGGTCCAGATCGCGTCGATCGGATTGCCATCCAGCGCGACGAGTTCGCCGCCGGCCTTCTCGCAGGCTTTCCGCAGCGCCTTCGTCTCGGCAATCGTATGCAGCCAGGGGTCGAAGCCGAGCCGCGTGCCCGCCTTCAAATTGGCTTCGATCCATTTCGCCGGCGGTGTCTCGACGAGGCTTTCATAGACGAAGATGCCCGCGTCGGTCTGATCGCGCACCTGAAGCGTGTAACGCCCGTCGACGAAGATCGCCGCGCTTTCGGTGAGCACGATCGCCGCGCCGGCCGATCCGGTGAAGCCCGTCAACCATTTCAGCCGGTCGGAGCGCGCGGCGACATATTCGCCCTGATGCTCGTCCGCGCGCGGCACGAGAAAGCCGTCGATGCCGCGCCTCGCCAACTCAGTGCGCAAGAGTGGCACGCGTTCCCTGCCTTGAGCGGGATCGGCATGACTTTCGAAGGTCTGGAACATGGGCTACTCGCATCAATGGTGTCGGCGATCCATAGCGCGCCATGCGGAGGCGCGAAACCCTGATCGACGGCATCCCGAATTGCTGCGTCGCAGCATGGTCAATTCGCATATGCAAAACGACATGGAAGCCATGCAGCATCGGCACTGGTGGAAAAGGTCAGCAATGCTTACCTTCTTGATCGTGGAGGACACATTCTTCCAATCGGATCAAGGAGAAGACGAAATGGCAAATGCAGCAAAGCGCGGGTTCTTCCGCGGCGCAATGGACGCCCTCGTCGAAGCGCGTTCGAAGCAGGCGACCCGTTATGTGAACAGCGCGCTCCTCATGCTCGACGACGAGACGCTGCGTTCGCACGGCTACACCCGTGACGAACTGAAGAAGAGCGCAGGCGGTTCCTACCTCTACTAAGCGCGAAGATTTTCGCTCCAGGGGCGATATCGGGGGAAGGGCGGTCCGGGGGCGGGCCGCCCTTTTTCTTATGGTCAGCGCTTGAGGTGCAGCGCCACCCAGCCCTCGCGGCGGATGGTGCGCACATGGCGGAACGACTGGCCGACATAGGCCGCGATCACCGCCTCGCGCTGGCGCTCCAATATGCCCGACAGGATCAGCGAACCATCCGGCGCGACGTTACGCGCCATCTCAGGCGCGAGCGTCATCAGCGGCCGCGCGAGGATGTTGGCGACGATCAGGTCGAACGGGCGCCATTTCGCGAAGACGTGGTGGTGGAAGCCTGCCGCCGTCACCGTGTCGACATAGGCATGGGCGTGGTTGAGCCGCACGTTCTGCCGCGCGACGCCGACCGCGACGGGGTCGATGTCCGTCGCCAGCACCGGAATGCGGCAGAGTTTCGCCAGCGCGATCGCGAGCACCGCGCTTCCCGTTCCAAGGTCGAGCGCGGTGCGCGGGCGCTCGCGGCGGGTGACGTCCATGATGAGTTCCAGGCACCCGGCCGTGGTGCCGTGATGGCCGGTGCCGAAGGCGAGGCCCGCCTCGATCTCGATGGCGAGGTCGCCGATCCGCCGCCTGTCGCGGTCATGCGCGCCGTGGACGAGGAACCGGCCGACCCGGACCGGTTTCAGCCCTTCGAGCGACTTCGCCACCCAGTCGATGTCGTCGAGGTTCTCGCGTTCGAGCAATGCCGAGGGCGCGTTGGCCTTCAGCACTTGCGCGATGCGCGCCTCCAGCCCTTCCGGCTCGCCGTCGATATAGACGGACACCTCGTTGATGCCGGCATCCTCGTCGAGTTCGAAGATCGAGATCGGGAAGCCGTCATCCTCGAGCAGCGTTTCGAGCTGCCGGTAGGCGGCTTCGGCGTCCTTCTTCGCGGCGCTGAAGTAAAGTCGTGTCTGGGGCACCGCGTCGTCCTTCGGTGGTGTCAGCTCGCGGCCAGGCGCTTCAGCTTGGCGACGGCGTTTTCGGGATTCTCCCCATAGGCGATGGTGCCCATGAAGTCACCCGAACTGTCCAGGAGCAGGATCGAGGCGGTGTGGTCCATCGTGTAGTCGCCGCCCTCCAGCTCCACCTTGCGGATGAAGATGCCGAAGGACTTCGCCATCGCTTCGACCTTCGCCGGTTCGCCGGTGATGCCGGTGATGCGCTCGGAGACGTTGCCGACATAGGTGTCGAGGATTTCCGGCGTGTCGCGCTCGGGGTCGACGGAGACGAAGTAGGCGCGGATCTCCTCGCCCTCCGCGCCGAGCTGGTCGAGCCAGCCATCCATCTCGTAAAGCGTCGTCGGGCAGATTTCGGGGCAGTGGGTGAAGCCGAAGAACACCGCAGAGGGCTGGCCGCGAAACGCCTGCTCGGTGATCTCCTCGCCGCGCTGGTCGACCAGCGTGAACGGCTCGCCGAAGGATCGCGCAACGGTGCGGTTCGCATACCAGTCGAAGCTGATCCAGCCGACGGCCGCAGCCACGATGATTACGCTTGCAACGAGAAGGGTCCGCATGTCGGCAATCGTCCGTTCGGGTTCGTGGAAATCGAGGTCAGAAGCACCAGGCCATGCCGGTCTCGGCCATGGCCATGAAGATGCGCGCGCCGCTGTCGAGCCAGCCGGCGAAGGCAAGCCCGGTCGCCGCGGAAAGCGCCAGTGCGCCGGCGGCAAGCAGAAGCTGTGTCGCGATCCGGTTTCCGATCATGAGATGGATATAGCGGCACGAAGCTTGCGCCGAAAGATGTCATCTTGCCGCCGTCCGGCGGGACACGTACACGCTTTCGCGATGAGCGCTTTCCTGCCGCACGATTCCGAACCCAAGATCCATTCGACGGCCGAACTCAAGGGCTGCCGGCTCGGACGCTTCGTCTCGGTCGGACCGCGCGTCCTGCTGCGCGATGTCGAAGTCGGCGACTTCTCCTATTTCGAGCGTCATGGCGAGGCGATCTACACAACCATCGGCAAGTTCTGTTCGATCGCCGCAAACGTCCGCATCAACGCGCTCGAACATCCGATGGAGCGCGTCACCACGCACAAGATCACCTACCGGCCGAACGAATATTTCCGCTTCCACGGCGTCGATGCCGGCTATCGCGCACATCGGCAGGCCGCGCGCGTTACCATCGGCAACGATGTCTGGATCGGCCACGGCGCCGTACTCATGCCCGGCATCGCCATCGGCGACGGGGCGGTCGTCGGTGCCAATGCGGTCGTCACCCGCGACGTTCCGGCCTATGCGATCGTCGCCGGTGCGCCCGCCCGCGTTCTGCGCCAGCGGTTCCCAGCCGACATCGCCGCGGCGCTGGTCGAGATGGCATGGTGGGACTGGCCGCATGAAAAACTGGCCGAAACGTTGCCGGACATGCAGCAGCTTTCGATCGAGGAATTCGTGTCGAAGTATCGAACCGATAAAACTTGATTCAAATGCCGGCTGTTAGGGTCAAGGCGAAAGGTTAATCGGCCGTTTATTGGCTGTGTTAATGAAGTATTGCAATTTCTGATTGCGTATACCGCAATGCTGTGGCCTCTTCATCTTCGGAAGCGAACCGAACCGGCGCGATCAAGAGAGGAGAAGACCACATGAAGACCTTCATCATCGTCACGACCGCAGCAGCAGCCCTCGCTCTTTCCGGTCTGTCGGCCCAGGCCGGCGGCTGGGGCGGCAGCAACTCGCACAATTATTCGAGCGGGCTCATCAACGTCTCGCCGTCCGTGCGCACCGGCAACGTCAATTTGCTCAACGGCACGTCGGTGCTCAACAACTCGCCGATCGCGTCGGGCAATGTCGTCTCGGGCATCCTGAGCGGTAACCAGACCGGCAATGGCATCGGCAATGGCAACGGCATCCTGGGCGGCACGCTCGGCATCCTGGGCGGAAATTCCAGCAAGTATTCCGTCCGCAAGGGTCGCCGCTAGGGCAAGTCCGGTTTGAGGAACGGGCGGCCCCGGTCGCCCGTTTCTCGCGCTACAGGCGGGTTCGAACCGCGAGCGAAGCGTCGAGCCTGTCCTTGACGAGGTCGATTCCCGGCGCGCGGTCCTCGCGGTAATCCAGGCGAAGGACGAGCGTCACCTGCTCGGAGGTCTTCCAGCCAAGTTCACCGTATATGCCACGGCGGTTCTCGCTGTAATCGAATATGAGATTGTCGCGCGCCTCGACGAAGACACCTGTCGACAAAGCGAGGTGTTCGGCCAGCGGCCAGACAAGTTGCGCTTCGGCGCGCCGCACCCAAGACGCCAGAAGGTCGTCCGTGTCGTCACTGTCGAAGCTCGTACGCAGCGTCCCGCGCAGTTCCAGCCCGGCGACAGGCGCAACGGCCGTGGCCTCGATCGACGGGCGCACGACATCGATCAGGTCGAACGAGGCACGCAGCCATTCGCCGCCTGTCGCGAGCGCCAGCGCATAGCCGTTCTCGCTTCGCCATCCAATCTCCCCGCGTAGCTGCAATCGATCGAGTTCGACCGGTTCGTCGAAGATTTCCGAAAAGGTCGTCCGTTCGACTGCGGCTCTCAATCCCGTCTGCAACCGGCCAACGGTGCGCGTCAGGCCCTGGCTGGCGAAGATGCGGTCGCGGTCAGGCTCGAAACGGGTGGGCGCGAGAACATCGTCCTCGAATAACGTGTCCCCGGCACGTTCGCGAAATCCCTTCAATTCCGTGGTCGAGACCAGCAATGGCGTCAGCCTGAACCCGACCACCGCGCCGGCGCCGCCGATGGTCTTCGCCGTCTGCGTCCCGATCGCCAGATCCTCGATGACCAGCGCATCGCCCTCGCGGATGTGCCGCAGGAAGAGCGTGCCGCGCAGTTCGAGGTCTTCCGACGGGCGCAGCGTCGTCTGGGTCTCGATGCCGCCGGCCGCATCGTTCTCGATGGTGAAGAGGTCGTGGCGGCGCAGTTCGCCGTCAAACGTGATGCGCGTCTGGCCGAGCGGGTGGTCGATGTCGCCGCTGACCGCCCCGCGCATCAGCGTGTACCAGTCGGAGACCGCCAGCGGCTCGTCGAGCACGTTGTCGGTATGGTGACGCGAAACGGAGAGCTCGGCGCGAACGGGCGAGGACGCATCCTTCTCGGATGCGGTTGTGATGCCAGGCAGGAGCAGGAGAGGGGAAAGAAGGAGGGCAAGACGCATGAGACCTCGATCCGGCCGGGTCCAGCCCTCTTCGAAACCCCTTCCGCCGCGGGGGTGGTGAGACGGAAGGGGTCCCGGAGTCGAACCGCCCGGAAGCGGAATGTGCAAGGCGTCATTGCCATGCAGGCCGACGATCTCAAATGCAACTTAAAAATGTATTAAACGAATTTAATGCAACCAGAAAGAGCAATCACGCTGCCGTCACGAAGCCGTCCAGCACACGTTTCTGACCGGCCTTGTCGAAGTCGATGGTCAGTTTGTTGCCCTCGATGGTGCAGATGTTGCCGTTTCCGAATTTCTGGTGGAACACCCTGTCGCCGACCGCGAAGGCCGACGGGGTCTGCGCCACCGACTTGGCGACCAGTTCGCCCTCTATGGTTCGACCCTTGATCGAGCCGCGCCCGGCGCCGAAGCCCGAATCCGGCTCGCCATAGCCGATCCGCTCGACCTGATGGCCGGAGCGCGAGCCCCAGTTGCGGTCGGTCGCCTCGGTCTTGTTCTTCTGCGCACGCTGCCAGCCGGGCGTCGCATAGG
The DNA here is from genome assembly GCF_029210365.1 of Mesorhizobium sp. YIM 152430. GTDB lineage: Bacteria > Pseudomonadota > Alphaproteobacteria > Rhizobiales > Rhizobiaceae > Aliihoeflea. The sequence goes on along the minus strand of NZ_JARGES010000015.1, from coordinate 39,965 downwards.
TGTTGGAAAACGAGCCCTGGTCGTCGAAACGGGAGGCGCCGTAGGGGTTGCGGCGGCCGCCGAAGCTGTCGCCATGGCCAATGCCATAGCCGCCATAATTGCTGTTGCCGCTTTCGGCGACCTCGACATGGGCGTCGGGCAGTTCGTCGAGAAAGCGCGAGGGGATCGTCGATTGCCAGAGCCCATGGATGCGCCGGTTCGAGGTGAACCACAGATGCAGATTCCTCTTCGCCCGCGTCAGGCCGACATAGGCGAGGCGGCGTTCCTCTTCGAGGCCGGAACGCCCGCCCTCGTCGAGCGCGCGCTGGTGCGGGAACAGCCCTTCCTCCCAGCCCGGCAGGAACACGGTGTCGAATTCGAGCCCCTTGGCCGAATGCAGCGTCATGATGGAAACCGCGTCCATCTCCTCCTGCTGCTCGGCATCCATGACCAGCGCGACATGTTCGAGGAACGAGCGCAGCGACTCGTAGTCCTCCATCGAGCGGATCAGTTCCTTGAGATTGTCGAGCCGGCCCGGCGCCTCGGCCGAGCGGTCGTTCTTCCACATCTCGGTGTAGCCGCTCTCATCGAGGATGGTCTCGGCAAGCTCCGTGTGGGGCATGGTTTCGAGCGACGCCTGCCAGCGCGCGAAATTGGCCGCGACTTCGCGCAGGCTGGCGCGCGGCTTCGGCTTCAACTCGTCGCTTTCGGCAAGCTTGGCGGCCGCTTCCAGCATCGGAATGCGAAGCGTGCGCGCGGTGTCGTGAATCTGGCGGATCGTCGCCTCGCCGAGGCCGCGCTTCGGCACGTTGACGATGCGCTCGAAGGCGAGGTCGTCGGCTGGCTGCGCGACGACGCGGAAATAGGCCATCGCATCGCGGATTTCGGCGCGCTCGTAGAAGCGCGGACCACCGATGACGCGGTAGTTCAAGCCGAGCGTGACAAAGCGATCCTCGAATTCGCGCATCTGGAACGAGGCGCGAACCAGGATCGCCATGTCGTTGAGGTTCGCGCCCTTGCGCTGGAGGGACTCGATCTCGTCGCCGAGCGCGCGCGCTTCCTCTTCCGAATCCCAGGCGGCATGGACCATCACGCGCGGATCGTCGGGATCGGCCTTTTCGGTGAAGAGCGTCTTGCCGAACCGGCCCTCATTATGCGCGATCAGGTGCGAGGCGGCACCGAGGATATGGGCGGTCGAGCGGTAGTTGCGTTCGAGCCGGATAACCGTCGCGCCGGGGAAGTCCTTGTCGAAGCGCAGGATGTTGTCGACCTCGGCCCCGCGCCAGCCATAGATCGACTGGTCATCGTCGCCGACGCAGCAGATGTTGGGGGAAACGCGGCTGCCGTTCCCGGCCGGCGTTCGCTGCGCCAGAAGCCGCAGCCACATATATTGCGCGGTGTTGGTGTCCTGATACTCGTCGACGAGGATGTAGCGGAACTTCTCGGTATACTCGCGCAGGACATCGGGATGCGCCCGGAAGATGCGGATCGGGTGGCACAAGAGATCGCCGAAATCGCAGGCGTTGAGCGTCTGAAGTCGGTCCTGGTAAGCCTTGTAGAGTTCGCGGCCCCTGCCGTTGGCGAAGGCGCGCGCGTCGCCTTCGGGAATGTCGGCGGGGCCGAGGCCCTTGTTCTTCCAGCCGTCGATCATCTGTGCGAACTGGCGCGCGGGCCAGCGCTTGTCGTCGAGCCCCTCGACCTGGATCAACTGCTTGATCAGCCGCACGACGTCATCGGTGTCGAGAATGGTGAAGCCCGATTTCAGACCCGCGAGTTCGGCGTGGCGGCGCAAGATCTTGACGCCGATCGAGTGGAACGTGCCCAGCCACGGCATTCCCTCGACCGCCTCGCCGACGAGGACGCCGATGCGCGTCTTCATCTCGCGCGCGGCCTTGTTGGTGAAGGTGACGGCGAGGATCTGGCTCGGCCAGGCGCGGCCGGTGGAAAGGATATGCGCGATGCGCGTCGTCAAGACGCGCGTCTTGCCGGTGCCGGCGCCGGCCAGCACGAGCACCGGGCCTTCGGTCGTCTCGACCGCCTGGCGCTGCTCGGGATTCAACCCCGCCAGATAGTCGGGCGCGTTGGGCCGGCGCGCGGCCATGGCGCGTGCGGCGAGCCCTCCGCCCTGCGCTTGCGGCGCGGGAGCGGGGCGTCGGGGACGGTCGTCCTCGTCGAAGAAGGGAATATCGTCGGGAAATCCGGACATGGTTCCTGCAATGTAATGATTCGGGACCGAAAGACCAGAACGCGAACAGGGCCGCCGCCGCCAATCGATCTTCGCGGGCCTGTGGCAATCACCGCCGATCTGGCCTAATCGGTATCTGGTCAGGGACGACGCAGCCTATCTGGTATCATGGACGACAGCGACAAATCTTCGGACGCACAGGCCACCGGCGAACGCGCCGATACACCCCATTCGTCGGCCGGCCACGGCTTCAGTCGCAGCGCGCGCGCCGCTTCCGCGCTGGGCTCGGCGCTGCGTTCGGAACTTGGCGCGTCCATGCGTGCGGCATCTTCGCACTGGCGCCAGCGACGCGCTCAAAGGGCTGCCTCCCCAAAGCCCACACTTCCCCCGACAGGCTCTACCCGCCGCCGCCATCGCATCCTCGCGGCGCTCGCCGTTTTCGTTCTGGTCGGCGCCATCTTCGTCGCCGGCATCCTGTGGTGGGCGCTGCGCGACGTGCCGTGGGAGGAGATCGCGGATGGATCGATCGCTCCCGTCGTCGTCCTTGAGGGCGCCGATGGCTCGCCGCTGGTCCAGGAAGGGCCGTATCAGGGCGCCTATACGCGCGTCGACGCGTTTCCCCGGCATCTGGTCGATGCCGTGCTCAGCATCGAGGACCGACGCTTCTACGAGCATTGGGGCGTCGATTTCCGCGGCATCGCGCGGGCCTTCATGCGCAATCTGGACGCCGGCGAGGTGGTGCAGGGCGGCTCGACGATCACGCAGCAGCTCATCAAGATTTCCTATCTGGAGCGCGATCGCACCTACCGGCGCAAGATCCAGGAATTCGTCATCGCCTTCTGGCTGGAGCGTCGGCTAGGCAAGGACGAGATCCTGACGCGCTACCTGAACAACATCTATCTTGGCGCCGGCGCCACCGGCGTTCCGGCCGCCGCGCGGATCTATTTCGACAAGGAGCCGGCCGAACTCGATCTTGGCGAATCGGCCATGATCGCCGGTCTGATCATTGCGCCCTCGGTGCTCAATCCGATCGCCAATGCCGAGCGTGCCGAGGAGCGGGCGCGGATCGTGCTGGATGCGATGGTCGCCAATGGCAAGATTTCGGCCGAAGAGGCGCAGGCTGCCAAGGCCACCTATGCCGAACTCCAGCCGACCCGGCCCGCGACCCGCTTGGGAAGCTGGTTCGCCGACTGGGCGATGCGCGATGCGCGCGAGATCGCGGCCGACTATCGCGGAACGATCACCGTCGCCACGACACTGGAGCCGCAATTGCAGGCCGTTGCCGAACGCGTCGTCCGCGAGGCACTGGACGGTGCCGGCGAGGGCGGTCCGGGGCAAGGCGCGCTGGTCGCGATGGGGCCGGACGGCGCGGTGCTGGCCATGGTCGGCGGCCGCAATTATCAGGAAAGCACATTCAACCGGGCCGTCGACGCCCGGCGCCAGCCGGGCTCGACCTTCAAGCTCTTCGTGCTCTACGCCGCGCTCAAGGCCGGCATCGACCCGCGCGATCTGGTCGTCGATCAGGAGATTTCCATCAATGGCTGGACGCCCGAAAATTTCGGCGGCCGCTATTATGGCCGCGTTCCGATCTACGAGGCGTTTGCCCGCTCGCTCAATGCGGCGATGGTCGTGCTGGCGCAGGAGGTCGGGCTCGACAAGGTTGCCGAGGCGGCACGCGAACTCGGCATCGACGCGCCGCTGCTCGAAACGCCGGCGCTTGCGCTCGGCGCGTCGGAGGTGACGCTGCTCGATCTGACCGGCGCCTATGCATCGGTGCTCGGCGGCGTCGCACCGGTCGAGCCGTGGGGCATCGAGGCGTTCAGCGCGGATGAGAACGGCCAGTCCTTCCGCATGGGACCGGCGAAGCGTCCGAGCCTCGACATCGGCCCCTATCGCGACCATCTCGTCGGTTTGCTCAATCTCGTCGTCGAACAGGGGACGGGTCGGGCGGCGCGGGTGGATGGCTTTTCCGCCGGCAAGACCGGCACCAGCCAGAACTATCGCGACGCCTGGTTCGTCGGTTTCACCGAAAATCTCGTCGTCGGCATCTGGGTCGGCAATGACGACGACACGCCGATGAGAGGGGTTACCGGCGGCGCACTGCCGGCGGCGATGTTCAAGTCCTTCATCGACGGAACCTCGCTCGATGCCCTTTCCGTCGAAGTTGAGGGAACCGGATCGGGAGAGGTCGCCGCGCGCGCCTGCAACATTCAGGCTTGCGCGCGCGCCTATCGCTCTTTCCGCACGTCGGATTGCAGCTATCAGCCCTATCGCGGCCCGCGCCAGCTTTGCGAGCGCTGACTCATCGGGGCGTCGCCCATTGCGTCGCATATTGCGGCGACAGGAAGAATCCGACCGGAAGCGAACTTGCCGGCGGCGGTTCGCGAACGCCTTCCTTCAGATAGGTCAAGGCCGCGATAAGGCCGCTCATCGTATAGGGCTTGGAGATGACGCCGATCGCCCCGGCGTAATTTTCCGGCAAGCTGCGCGGATTGGCGGTCATGAAGACAGCGAGCGAACGCCCGCTGTCGCGGATGTATTCGGCAATCTTGATCCCCGTCGGTCCATCGGAAAGATTGAGATCGACAAACGCGATGTCGGCCTCGTTCTCGTCGACCAGAATCATCGCCTCGGCGAGGTTCGTCGCCCATCCGACGACGACGTTGCCGCTGTCCTCGATAAGTCCTTCCAGTTCGAGGGCGAGCAGTGCCTCGTCCTCGACGATGATGATCTTCAGAGGCTCCATGGCATTCTCCTATGGCGACGGCTGCTTCGGCGCGTCGTCCTGTGGCAGTTCGATGGTGGCGCGTGTGCCGGGGCCGCAGTCCTCCCAGCTTATCTCCGCCTTCAACTGACGGCTAAGCGAGCGAATGAGTTTCGTGCCGAACGAAACCGCCCCATTGGCCTCGCTCATGCCGGACCCGTTGTCCTCGATCTCGATGCGAAACCGGTCGCCCGATTTCACGATGCGTGTCGTCAGGATCGGATGATCGATGTCGTCGAATGCGTGCTTGAGCGCATTCGTCACCAGTTCGTTGACGATGAGAGCCACGGGGGCGGCACGCCCGGCCGCGATGTCCACGCTGTCCAGTTCGAAGCGCGTTTCCATGTCGCGAAACCGCGAGGCGGCCACCACATCGCTGACCAGGTCACGCAAGAACTCGCCGACCTCGAAACGCGCCACATCGTCGGACTGATAAAGCCTGCGATGCACGGTCGACAAAGCCTCCACGCGCGAGAGCATCTCCCGCAACGACTGGCGGATCTTCTCGTCGGGAATGGTGCGTGCCTGCATCACGATCAGCGACGACACCATCTGGAGATTGTTCTTCACGCGATGGTCGACCTCGTGAAGAAGCGCGGTCCTTGTTTCGAGCGCTTCCTCCAACTCGGCGGTCCTTTCGGCCACCGCGCGCTCGAACCGCTCCTTTTCGCGTATCGTGTGATGCTCGCTGCGCTTGCGATCGCTGACGTCGAGCTGGGAGGCGAAATAGAACTGCAATTCGCCGGCCTCGTTGGCTACAGGGCTGATGTAGAGGGCATTCCAGAAGGTCGAACCGTCCTTGCGATAATTGAGGATGTCGACATTGATATCCCGACGCGCCTCGATCGCATCGCGGATCGCACGGACATGCCCTCTATCGGTCTCGGGCCCCTGTAGAAACCGGCAGTTGCGTCCGACGACTTCGCTGCGCTCATATCCCGTCAGTCGGAGGAACGCGTCATTGGCGAAGACGATGGGATTGTCCGGCAGGCGCGGATTGGTGATAATCATCGCCATGCGGGTTGCGCGAATGGCGGCCGCGAACGGATCTCCCTTGCCCTGTTCGGCATGGAGATCGTCCGTCATGTGCCATGCTTCGGGGCTTTCGCCCCCCGTTTTCAAGTCCATGTCCCGCCAACCCTGGATGTCTACCGAAGTTGGCGGTTAACGGAAACGTTGGCGCTTTGTTGCATCGACGCCACAACCAAACGAAAATCTGATCCGTTCAGGGCTTTCGCTTGATACCCACGGAACGGCCCGCCCGCTCAGGCGTCGGAAGCTTCGCATGAGCGGCGTGCATCGCCTTCATGGCGGAGAGAATATCGTCCGGGAAGGGCGCCACTTTCGGCCCGTTCATGTCGACATGCAGCGTCAGCACCTCGCAGGTCGCGGCAAGCCAGCCATCGACATGACGCAGTTCCTGATAGGCGTGAAATCGCTTCTCGTCGAAATCGAGAAGCTGGAACGAGCAGGTCACCTTGTTGCCTAGATGCAGTTCGCGAACGTAGCAGACGTGGATTTCGGCCGTGTAGGTAGTCAGCCGCCGCTCCTGCGCGTAAGCCGGCCCCATGCCCAGCATCGCGAATGCCTCGTCGGAGCAGCGATCGAACAGCACGTTATAGTAGGCCATGTTGAGGTGGCCGTTATAGTCGATCCAGTCCTTTTCGACCTCCATCACGCGGGACATTACGGGTGCGGCTATCGACATATTGGTGGCTCCTCCTTGTTCATGTTCGGGCGGCGTCGAACCGAAACCGATTTGCACGCTCGGCGGATAGCGATACAGAACAGGGAACCGGTGGTCCACAGATCGGGCAGCGGCGAATGGAGGAGCGGACATGGCACTGGCAGAACTCGTCGACATCGAACGCAACGAAACCGGAATCGCGCGCGTCCTCGAAACGCTGGCCGCCGATTTCGGCGATCGCTTCCAGGCGGGCAGGGCGATTCGCGAACAGCACGCCCATTCGACGAGCTACATTCCCGCCCAGCTTCCCGACGGCGTGGTCTTCGCCGAAAGCGAAAGCGACGTGCAGGCCGTCGTCAGGCTGTGTGCGGCACACCGCGTTCCGGTCATCGCCTTCGGCACCGGCACGTCGCTCGAAGGCCATGTCAATGCGCCCGGCGGCGGCATTTCGCTCGACCTGTCGCGCATGAACCGCGTGACGGCCGTGAACGCCGAAGACCTCGACTGCACAGTCGAGCCCGGCGTGACGCGCGAGGATCTGAACACCCATCTGCGCGATACCGGCCTGTTCTTTCCCATCGATCCAGGCGCCAATGCGAGCCTCGGCGGCATGGCGTCGACCCGCGCTTCGGGCACCAATGCGGTGCGCTACGGCACGATGCGCGACAATGTCATCTCGCTGCGCGCCGTCATGCCCGACGGCCGCGTCGTCCAGACGGGACGGCGGGCGCGCAAATCCTCGGCCGGCTATGATCTGACCCGTCTTCTGATCGGCGCCGAAGGCACGCTCGGCATCATTACCTCGCTGACCTTGAAGCTCTACGGCATTCCGCAGGCGATTTCAGGAGGCGTGTGCCAGTTTCCCAGCGTCGACGCTGCCTGCCAGGCGGTGATCGCGACCATCCAGATGGGAGTGCCGGTGGCGAGGATCGAACTCATCAATGCGCTGGGAATGCGGGCGATCAACCAGTATTCCAAACTTTCCTATGCGGAGAGCCCCTGCCTGTTCCTTGAATTCCACGGGTCGGAGGCAGGCGTGGCCGAACAGGCGGATCTGTTCGGCCAGATCGCCGACGAGTTTGGCGGCGGGCCGTTCCAGTGGACCAATGTCGCCGAGGAGCGGACGAAGCTTTGGAAAGCCCGCCATGATTCCTATTGGGCCGGGCTTGGCCTTCGCCCCGGCAGCAAGGCGATCACCACGGATGTCTGCGTCCCGATCTCGCGGCTGGCCGAGTGCATCGCCGAGACCGAGGCCGACATCGCCGAACAGGGTCTGATCGCGCCGATCGTCGGCCATGTCGGTGACGGGAACTTCCACGTTCTCGTGCTGGTCGACGGTGATGATCGCGACGAGATCGCACAGGCGGAAGCGTTCGTCGGCCGGCTCAACATGCGCGCCATCGCCATGGATGGCACCTGCACCGGCGAACATGGCGTCGGTCAGGGCAAGGCCGGCTATCTCGTTCACGAACTGGGACCCGGCCTCGACTACATGCGGGCGATCAAGGCGGCGCTCGATCCCGACAACATCATGAATCCGGGGAAAATCCTGCCGCGCGCGCAATAATGATCGGGCAATTCGGGTTTGCCACTGTATCGACGCGGACAAGCCGTTAAAGTCGGTTCTCACGAGGATATCTGAGCGGGAGCGGATTGCTGGCGCGCCTCTTTGTCATTATCGGCGGTTTGATCGTTCTGGCGCTCTCTGTGGCGCTGGTGGGGCCGTTCTTCGTCGACTGGACGTCCTATCGCGCCGATTTCGAGCGCGAGGCGAGCCGCATCCTCGGACGCGACGTCACCGTCGACGGCGAGGCGAGCGCCCGGCTTCTGCCGTTCCCCTCCGTCACCTTCGCCAATGTCTCGGTCGCGGGCGGTCCGGGCGGCGAGCCGGCCATGCAGGTCGAGACGTTTTCGATGGACGCCGAACTCGCGCCCTTCCTGCGCGGCGAGATCCTGATCTTCGACATGCGGCTCGTCCGGCCGATCGTGACCGTCGAACTCGACGAAAGCGGCAGTCTCGACTGGATCGAGCGCCCCGGTGGCGATGCGGTCCGCCAGATCACCTTCGAGAACATCTCGGTCGAGGATGGCGAGGTGCGCCTGTTCCATCGCAAGAGCGAGCGGCTGCATCGCGTGTCCAATCTCGACGCCCGGATTTCCGCCCAGACCCTCGCCGGCCCATGGCGGCTCGAGGGGACCGGCGCCGTCGACGGCGTGCAGACATCGATCGGCCTGTCGACCGGAACGTTCGACAACGGAGCGATCCGCGTCAGGCTCCGGGCGTCGCCTTTCGGCTCGCCATTTCTCGTCGAAACCGACGGAAGCGCCCGGATTTCGGACGGAAAAGCCGTCTATTCGGGCCAGTTTCGTGCCGAAATGGTCGACAACCAGCCGGAAAATCAGCCCTCAGCGGCGGTTTCAGCCCATCGGGTGACCGGAAATTTCGATATCGACCACGACGCGCTCGACATTCCCGAGTTCACCTACCAGACCGGGCCGGTCGAGAATCCCTACATCGCGAGCGGCCGCGGCGGGCTCGATTTCGGTGCCGATCCACGCTTCTTCATCGCCGCCGACGGCGCGCAGATCAGGCTCGACGAGGGCACGGAGCCGGGGACGGCGAGTCTGGAAACCCGGCTTGCCGGAATCGAGCGCCTGTTCGCCGCTCTGCCGAAGCCTGCGATCCCTGGAACGGTCGAGGTCAATCTGCCTGCGCTCGTTGCCGGCGACACCACGATCCGCGACCTGACGCTCAATGCCCAGCCTTCCGAAACGGGTTGGCGAATCAACAATTTGCGCGCGCTTCTTCCAGGACGCTCGACGATCGAGGCGAGCGGCGACCTGGTTGCGGCGAACGGGCTTGAATTTCAGGGCGAGCTTCTGGTGGCGGTCAACCAGCCTTCAGGCTTTGCGTCATGGCTCGCGCGCGATGTCGACGAGGCGATCCGGCGACTGCCGCCGGGCGGCTTCAGCGCCGAGGTGGCGCTGTCGCGCGAACGCCAGTCCTTCCGCGACCTCGAACTCGCCCTGGGCGGAGCGGTGTTCCGCGGCGAGATCGACAGCGCGACACCGCCGGACATGCGGCCGTCCCTGCGCATCGCGCTCGACGGCGACCGGCTCGACCTTCCCGCCATGCGCGCCTTCGCCTCGCTCTTCATCAGCCAGAGCGGGACGGCGCGTCTGGAAGATCGCGATGTCGACATCGACCTGAAGGCGGGGCCGGTGATGCTTGACGGCCTGGAAGCAGGCACGCTCGATACGGCGGTTCGCCTGCGCGACGGGCAGATAGAAGTGGACCGACTTGCGGTCGGCGACCTTGCCGGCGCCAATGTCAGCGCCACCGCCTCGCTGCACGGCCTCGGCGCGACGCCGACCGGCCATGTCGATGCTTCGGTGATCGCGGTCGATCTTGCGCCGCTGGTCGATGCGCTTGCCGGGCGCTTTCCCGACAACCAGGCACTGGCGGAGCTTTCGGCGCGCGCGCGCGCCTATCCGGGCCTTTTCGAGAACGCCGCCCTCGATTTCGTCGCCAGCGCCGTCGAAGGCGAGGGCGGGGCGGTCAGTGCCAATGGAAGCATCGGCGGGACCGCACTTCAACTGACGCTGACGAGTCCGCGCACGGACCTGCCGGTCGCCGATCTGCCGATCGGTCTCAACCTGTCGATGCGCAATGACGAGCCGGCCGCGCTTTACGCTCTGGCCGGGTTGCCCGGCCTGCCGCTCGGTTTCGTCGGACCGGCGGAAGCCACCGCGCGGGTGGCGGGCGCACTTTCCCGCGGTGCGGAAACGTCGCTCGGCCTGCGCGGCGACGGGCTCGACGCCAGCTTCGACGGGACGCTGCGGCTGGACGGCTCAAAGGCCAGGGTTCAAGGCTCGATGACGCTCGACACGGACGATCTGTCCGGCTGGCTCGCGACGGCGGGCGTCTCGCTGCCCGGCATGACCGCCGGCCTGCCCTTCGATATCCGCGCTGGCGTCGATGCCGAAGACGGGCTCGTCGTCCTTTCGGGGATCGCCGGAACCGCCCTCGATCAGGTGCTGAGCGGCGACCTCAACATCGACATGCGCAACGGCCGCCCGCATCTGGCCGGTGCGCTCGACATGCCGGAAATCAATCTCGGCTGGCTGGCATCGCTGGTTGTCGGCGAGGCTGCATTGGAGGACGGGTCGGTGCCTTTCAATGCGGCGGCCAGCGATCTTTTCTCGGCCAATGTCGACCTGACGGCCGGTCGCGCCGAGATCGGGCCGGAATCGTTGACGGACATGTCGGCCGAGATGCGTTTCGGACCGGAGGGACTGCGGCTCAACGGCCTGTCCGGCCGGATCGCGGGTGGCGGGCTGCGCGGCTTTGCCGAACTGGCCAATAATTCGGGAACGGCGCTTTTCCAGGCGCAACTGGCGCTGACCGGCGGCGCGCTTTCCGATCTGCTCAACCAGCCTGCGCTTGACGGGGCATTCGATCTTTCGGCCGTTGCAAGTTCGAACGGGCGAACCTTCGACACGATGATGAGCTCTCTGTCGGGAACCGTCAGCCTCGACGTTCCGGAGGTTGCGATTCGTGGGCTCGATGGGAGTGCCTTTCCGGGTCTGCTTGCGGCGGCCGACCGTATCGGCCGCGACCTCGACGAGGATGCGACGCAGCGCTTCGCGCCCGAAATCATCGGCAGGGGCGTGTTCGAGGCGCGGGCCGGCGAAATCGCCTTGTCGATGGCCGGCGGACAGTTGCGCGCACCGCCGATCCGCCTCGACGGCGAAGGGGCCGATGTGAGCGCGGATGTGCGCGCCGACCTGTCTCGGGGCAGCATTTCGGTCGATGCGCTTGTTTCCTACGATGCCGGCGACGAACAACTGGTCGGCTCGACGCCTGCCGTCCGCATTCTCGTCGACGGCCCGCCGAGCGATCCCGACATCCGGTTCGATACCCAGCCGCTCGCCCAATTCCTGACGCAACGCGCACTCGAAATCGAGCAGGCGCGCGTCGAGGCGTTGCAGGCGAGCCTTCTGGAAGCGCAGCGCCTGCGCCGCGAGAACCGCTACTTCGCGGCACAGGAACAGGCGCGCCTTCAGCGCCTCGAGGAGCGCAGGCGCGAGGAGGCCGAAATCTTCCTGCGCGAGGAAGCGGCGCGAATCGCGCGCGAGGCGGCTGAAGAGGAACAGCGAAGAGCCGAGGAAGCCGAGCGGGCGGCAGAGGAAGCGGCGCGGCTGGCGGAGGAAGAGGCCGCGCGTCGCGCCGAGCAGGCAGAGCGCATTCGCCAGGCAGCAGAGGAAGCGGCGCGGCAGCGGGAACAGGAAACCAACGACGCCGGCGCGTTCCAACTCGACGTCGAGCGCTTCCTGCAACAGGAGGGCGCTTTCGAGCCCGAATCGTCGTTGCCGACGCCTTTGCCGGCTCCGGCCCCTCCGGCTGGTGCGGAGATATTCCGCCCCGAGAATTTGACGATCGACGGATTGCTCGGCCGCGACGGACTCTACTGAACGGGATTTCTCCGCTGCTTGAGATGCTCGAGCACGAAAAGGCGCAAAGCCGACGACAGGTTGGTCCGCCGGTCCCTTGTCGCATCGATCTCGGCCACCAGCGCCGCCAGCGACATCGAGCGCTCTTCGGCCAGGCGCGCCATTTCGTCGAAGAATGCATCTTCCAGCGAAATGCTCGTGCGGTGGCCGCGGATCGACAAGGATCGCTTGACGATGCCGCTCATTCGTCCGCTTCGGATGTCAGGCGATGCGCATCGAGATGGGCGGCGCGGGCCTTTTCCGCAGCCTCCTGCGCCTTGCGCTCGACAAGCGTGCGGCCATGCTTGCGGCGGTTCGCTTCGGCGGTGGCGGCATCGTCGTCCCGCTTGCGGCGCTTGCGCAGCAGCCGGAGATTGACGATTTCGCCCATGGCTACTTCTTGCGGAAGGAATCGAGGGATACGACCTGTGCGCTCGCCTTGTCGGCACCCTTGTCCCCCGCCTCGTCGTCCTTAGTAGCCAGTTCGACCTTCTCGGCCTTCTTGACGGCGGTGGGCTTTTTCGGTGGCGTGGCGACGGGCTTGATCTCGGCGACCAGTTCCGAACCGATTTCCGGCGCCTCATCGGCGCGCACGTCGAATTCCAGTTCGAAATTGACCGAGGGATCGTAGAAGCCCCGCACGGCGGAGAACGGGATTTCGAGCTTTTCGGGAACGTCGGCGAAGGACAGGCCGATCTCGAAGCCGGTATCGGTCACCTTCAGGTCCCAGTACTGGAACTGGACGACGATGGTCATCTGGTCCGGATAACGCTCGCGCAGGCGGCTCGATATCCGCACGCCCGGCGCTCGGGTCAGGAAGGTGATGAAGAAATGGTGGTTGCCGGGCAGGCCGGTCTTCGCCACTTCCGACAGGACCTTGCGCATGACGCCGCGCAGGGCTTCCTGCGCGAGAATGTCGTAGCGGATCAAGTCTTCGGCCATTGTTCGCCTGCGCGTCCTGAATCGTTTCGTTCATGGTGTAGTCAAGCTTCGTGCCGAGGTAAACCGGATTCACCGCGATCGAAGCCATCGAACGGACGCGAGGGCGCGGCGGCGAGGACAGAGGGGCCGGAAAAGAGGAGAAGTGGAGGTTTCTGTTGCCAGGTACCTCCGAACCCCGCCTAAAGGTGCGAACCCATAGGACTTGATTTGAAGCTATCGCACCGCATTAAGCGGCGAGACGTGCTTCCGCATAGTTGTCGTTTGCAACTACTATTGTAGCCCGATGACGGTGGTACAATGCCGGGTACAGCGTACTGTCTTTCAACGTCCGTCGATCCCATTTCACCCCCATCAGCAGCCCGTCCGACATGACGTGTCGCGCGGGCGGGTTCCTGGTGGAGGTGGCGGTTTCGAAACCGCGTCCGGTCCATCTATTGCACAGTCGGTTTAGCACCATAGCCGCCTTGCGACGGCACTTCAGAGATAGGCTCTTGCGGCCCGTTTTGCAAGACGGCTCATTGCCCGCGCGGTGCGCCCATGCGCCAGCCGAGAGCCGCCGCGCCAAGCCACAGAACGAGCGAGACGGCGACGTAGATCGCCGCCATGCCGGGGCGTCCGGCATCGAGAAAGAACAGGGTTTCGAGGCTGAACACCGAAAAGGTGGTGAAGCCGCCGCAGACGCCGGCCAGCCAGAACGCGCTCGCTGTCTGGCCGATCTCGCCGGCAGCCTCGCGCCGGGCGAGAAGCGCAATGAGGAAGGAGCCGGCGACATTTGCGGACAGCGTTCCGAAGGGAAAATGGGCGCCCAGCGTCGCCAGGGCGACGACCGCGACGAGGTAGCGGGCGAGCGCGCCGAGCCCGGCACCGACGGCGACAGCGATGAGAAGACGCGCATTCATGCCGCGAGCCAGAAGCCGAGCCCGGCGGCGGAAAGACAGAACGAGATCGAAAGCAACACATTGGCGAGCGCCCGACCGGGCTTGCCGGCGTGAACCAGCGACAGGGTCTGAAGCGAGAAGGAAGAAACGGTCGTGTAGCTGCCCAGAAAGCCGATGACGGCAACCTGCCAGATTCTCGCGTCGGGCGACGACACGAACAGCCCGGCCGCCAAGCCGATCAGGAAGGCGCCGGTCAGGTTGACCACCAGCGTGCCCCACGGAAAAGCGGGATCCAAACGTCTTGCAACGAGGCTCGCGACCGTAACGCGCGCGACGCCGCCTGCGGCGCCGCCCGCCACTACCAGCGCCAGACTCATCGCATCGACCATCGCATCTTCCTTCCCGACCTCGCCCTGGGTTAGCTTGACAGCGCCGTTTTGTGAAGCCAACCAAGAGGGGGGGGCGCTGGTGAGGGAGACGGGTCGATGGACGACCATCTTGCCGACGTCCGCCGCTACGATCCGACGGCCGACGCGGAGGCGATCGAGCGGATCGTCAAGCATCTGGGCGTGGCGCTGAAGAACCCGCAATCGCTCCACATCAAGGCGCTCGACGCCAGGCAGATCGCCAGGCTGCGCGACAAATGGTGCGGCAAGAAGCTCGGCTGCACCGACCGCGAGCGCGCCGAACTCGCCATCGAGATGGCTGATCTTGCCATGGGAACGCAAGGCGAGCGCAAGCGGGTGACGTTTTACTTTCTTGTGGCGAAGCAACTCGGACGGCTCGATGCGCTGTGAAAAGCGCGTATTCGAGGTGGGCGCGACTCACGCCATGCGCTAGGGTGTCGCCATTTCCAAGATGGTGACGCGATGCGGCAATATCTCGATCTTCTCCAGCACGTCCTCGACCATGGCGTCGACCGGGGCGACCGCACCGGCACCGGCACGCGCGGCGTCTTCGGCTATCAGATGCGGTTCAACCTCGAGGAGGGGTTTCCGCTTCTCACCACCAAGAAGCTGCATCTGAAATCGATCATCCACGAACTGCTCTGGTTCGTCTCCGGCGACACGAATGTGCGCACCCTCAACGAGAACGGCGTGACGATCTGGGACGAGTGGGCCGACGAGAACGGCGAGCTCGGCCCCGTCTACGGCAAGCAGTGGCGCTCCTGGCCGAAGCCGGATGGCGGGTCGATCGACCAGATCGAGAACCTCATTTCCGAAATCAGGACCAATCCGAATTCGCGGCGGCTGATCGTTTCGGCGTGGAACCCGGCCGAGGTCGACCAGATGGCGCTGCCGCCCTGTCATTGCCTGTTCCAGTTCCACGTCGCGAACGGACGGCTGTCGTGCCAGCTCTACCAGCGCTCGGCCGACATCTTCCTCGGCGTGCCGTTCAACATCGCGTCCTATGCGCTTTTGACGATGATGATCGCGCAGGTGACGGGGCTGAAGGCGGGCGATTTCGTCCATACGCTGGGGGACGCGCATCTTTATTCGAACCATTTCGAACAGGCGCGGGCGCAACTTCAGCGCAAGCCGCACGCCTTGCCGACGATGCGGCTCAATCCGGCCGTGCGCAGCCTCTATGATTTCCGCTTCGAGGATTTCGCGCTCGAAGGCTATGTAGCGGAGCCTTCCATCAGGGCGCCGATCGCGGTTTGATGACGAAGCCTGTCGGTCCGCCGATCACCATGGTCGTCGCCATCGCCGAGAATGGCGTCATCGGGCGAGACGGGGATTTGCCGTGGCGCCTGTCCACCGATCTGCGCCGCTTCAAGGCGCTGACGCTCGGCAAGCCGATCGTGATGGGGCGCAGGACGTGGGAGAGTTTTCCAAAGCGCCCACTGCCCGGCCGCACCAATATCGTAATCACCCGGCAGGCCGACTTCGCGGATGAGGGCGCTGTCGTCGCGCATTCGCTGGAGGAGGCGATCGCGATTGCCAAGGGCGAAAAACCCGATGAAATCTGCGTGATCGGAGGCGGGCAGATTTTCCGCGATTCGATGCCGCTGGCGAGCGTGCTGCACATCACGCATATCCTCGCCTCGATCGACGGCGACACGTTCTTTCCCCCCATCGAGCGCGATGTCTGGAGGAAGGGGCGATCCGAGCGCGTGCCGGCCGGCGAGCGCGACAGCCACGCCACGGAATACGCGATCTATTCACGAAAGAGCGCGACCAACGGCCGCTGACGGACGATCAGGGGCCGGTTTGCGTTGAAACGGCCACATTGCACCCTTATAACGATTTGTAACGTCGATTAGCGTCGGAGGTTCCGCCGCGACGGTTGCAATTCCGGAACAAGAGGAAGTTCATGCCCTGGAACAATCAAAGTGGCGGCAGCGGCGGCCCATGGGGAGGCGGCGGCAATGGCGGCGGCAGCGGTCCCTGGGGACAGGGGCCGCGCGGACCGAGCGGCCCGCAGGGCACGCCGCCCGATCTCGAAGACATCATCCGTCGCGGTCAGGACCGCCTTAAGCAGGCGCTGCCGGGCGGCGGCGGCTCGAATGCGGCGTTGTTCGGTTTCGGCGCGCTCGCGCTCGCCGCGTTCTGGCTGTTCCAGTCCATCTACACGGTCCAGCCGGACGAACTCGCCGTCGAACTGCGCTTCGGCAAGCCCAAGGACGAGATTTCCGAGCCGGGCCTGCATTTCCACTGGTGGCCGGTCGAGACCGTCGAGACGGCCAATGTCGCCGAAAAGCTGATCCAGATCGGCGAGCCGCGCAGCGGCACCTCCACCGGGCTGATGCTGTCGGGCGACCAGAATATCGTCGACGTGAAATTCTCCGTCGCCTATCAGGTCGCCGATCCGCGCTCCTATCTGTTCAATGTCGCGGCGCCCGACGACATGCTGCGCCAGGTCGCCGAGAGCGCGATGCGCGAAGTGGTCGGCCGCAGGCCCGCGCAGGACATCTTCCGCGACAACCGCCAGGGCATCGCCGAGGAAGTGCGCGAGATCATGGACAGTTCCGTCAACGAATACGGCGCCGGGCTGGCCATCAACGCGATTTCGATCGAGGACGCCGCGCCACCGCGCGAAGTCGCCGACGCGTTCGAGGAGGTGCAGCGCGCCGAGCAGGACGAGGACCGTTTCGTCGAGGAATCGAACCAGTATTCGAACCAGCAGCTCGGTGCCGCACGAGGCGAGGCCGCGCAGATCCGCGAAGAAGCCGCCGCCTATCGCAACCGGGTCGTGCAGGAAGCGCGAGGCGAGGCGCAGCGCTTCGTCTCGGTCTATGACGAATATGCCAAGGCGCCCGACGTGACGCGCCAGCGCCTGTTCCTCGAAACGATGGAGAACGTCCTGCGCACCTCCAACAAGGTGATCGTCGAGCAGGGCACCAATGGCGGGCAGGGCGTGGTCCCTTATCTGCCGCTGCCCGAACTCGACGCGCGCCGCAACGCCTCGACCCAGGGAGGGACAAACTGATGGCCAACCGTCTTCCCATCATTGCCATCGTCGTCCTGGCGCTTCTGATTCTCGCCTATTCCTCCTTCTTCGTCGTCAACGAACGCCAGCAGGCCATCGTGCTGCGCTTCGGCGAGATCGTCGACGTGAAGACCGAGCCGGGCCTCTACTTCAAGCTGCCCTTCGGTTTCGCCGAGGCCGACAGCGTGCAGATGATCGAGGATCGCGTGATGCGCTTCGATCTGGACGACATCCGGGTCCAGGTCTCCGGCGGCCGGTTTTACGAGGTCGATGCCTTCATCGCCTACCGCATCGCCGATCCGAGACGCTTCCGCCAGGCGGTGTCGGGCAGCGTGCCGCTCGCCGAACAGCGCCTGCGCACCCGTCTCGATGCCTCTTTGCGTCGGGTTTACGGTCTGCGCGGCTTCGAGGCCGCACTGTCGGAAGAGCGTTCGTCGATGATGCGCGAAGTTCGCGACCAGCTTCGCCCGGACGCGACGTCGCTTGGCCTCGAGATCACCGATGTGCGGATTCGCCGGACGGACCTGACCGCCGAGGTTTCGCAACAGACCTATGAGCGCATGAAGGCCGAGCGTCTGGCCGAGGCCGAGCGCCTGCGCGCGCGCGGCCGTGAAGCCGCACAGCGCATCCGCGCCCGCGCCGATCGCGAGGTCGTCGAGATCGTGGCCGATGCGCGCCGCGAATCGGAGATCCTGCGAGGCGAGGGCGAGGCCGAGCGAAACAACATCTTCGCCGAAGCCTTCACGCGCGATCCGGAATTCTTCGAATTCTACCGCTCGATGGCTGCCTATACGACGGCCCTGAACGGCGATGCGACGACGATGGTCCTGTCGCCCGATTCGCAGTTCTTCCGTTTCTTCGGCCATCCGATGGGGCGGACGCAGGTGCAGCAGCCGGGCGCTCCGGCGCCGACGCCGCCGGCCGCCGGCGCCAACATCACGACCGGCGCAACGCAGCCCTGACGCCTCGTCGCCCGGCTTGAACGAAGACCCCCGGTCGCATCGCGGTCGGGGGCTTTTCTTTTGCTCGCGCGCCTTTCACAAATGCCGGACGAGCCTGCGAGCGGCTTGCGTCCGGCGTGTGCCATTGCGATTGTGCGGCATGTCGCCCGCAGAATCGGCAAAGTCGGCCCGAGCCGCAAACACGCCGCAATCGAGCGGATCAATGCGCCGCAGAACGCGCCCCTTGGGAGAAAGTGCCTGATGAAGACCCTCAACTCGATCCGCCGGAAACTGACCGTCGGACTTTCGATTGCCGCACTTGGCATGGCAGGGCTTTCGGCGCCCACGATGCCGGCCTTCGCGCAGGCTCAGACGGACTCTCAGCCTGCTCCCGGCAGCGCGCAACCGCGCCAGCAGGGGCCGGCCTCCGTTGCCGACCTGGCCGAAGGATTGCTGGGCGCGGTCGTCAACATATCGACATCGCAGAACGCCACGCGCAACAACCGGACCCAGCGCAATGTGCCGGTGCCGCAATTGCCCGAAGGCTCGCCGTTCCAGGAATTCTTCGACGAGTTCTTCGACCAGCAGCAACCGGGCGGCCCGTCTGCACGGCCGATGCAGTCGCTCGGTTCCGGCTTCGTCATCGACGCCGAGGAAGGGATCGTGATCACCAACAACCACGTCATCACCGATGCCGACCAGATCGAGATCAATTTCTCCGATGGCGGAACGCTGCCGGCCGAACTGATCGGCGCCGATCCTGAAACCGATCTTGCCGTGCTCAAGGTCGATCCGACCCTGCGCGAGCTGACGGCGGTCGAATTCGGCGCCTCGCAGGATGCGCGGATCGGCGACTGGGTGATGGCGATCGGCAATCCGTTCGGGCTGGGCGGCTCGGTGACGCTCGGCATCGTCTCGGCGCGCGGGCGCGACATCAATGCCGGCCGTTACGACGACTTCATCCAGACCGACGCGGCGATCAATCGCGGCAATTCGGGCGGGCCGCTTTTCGACATGTATGGCAAGGTGATCGGCATCAACACGGCGATCATCTCGCCTTCCGGCGGCTCGATCGGCATCGGATTCGCGATCCCCTCCCAGCTTGCCATCAACGTCATCGACCAGTTGCGCGAGTTCGGCGAGACGCGGCGCGGCTGGCTCGGCGTGCGCATCCAGCCGGTCACGGACGACATTGCCGAAAGCCTCGGCATGGATCGCGCGACCGGCGCGCTCGTTGCCGGCGTGATCGAGGGCGGTCCGGTCGATGACGGGTCGATCATGCCCGGCGACGTGATCCTGTCCTTCGACGGCAAACCCGTCCGCACGATGCGCGATCTTCCGCGGGTCGTCGCCGAAAGCCCGGTCGGCAAGGAGGTCGACGTTCTGATCGTCCGGCGCGGCGAGGAACAGACGGTGCGCGTCACCTTGGGGCGGCTGGAGGATGGCGAGCGCCGGGCGCAAGCCGGCGTCGAGATGAACGAGGACGAGGCGACGCCGGACGCGGATGTCGAGACGGTCGAAGTGCTCGGTCTGAAACTTGCCGCACTGGATGAGGAAAGCCGCGAATCGTTCGGTATTGGCGAAGAGATCGCTGGCGTCGTCATCATGGAGGTTGCCGAAGGATCGCAGGCGGCAGAGCGCAACATAGTCGCCGGAGAGGTGATTACCGAAATCGCTCAGGAAGCTGTCTCGACGCCGGCCGATGTGCAGGAGCGGATCGCCTCCCTCGAGGCGCAGGGACGTCGCAATGCACTGCTGATGCTCGCCTCGCCGACCGGCGAACTGCGCTTCGTCACGCTGCGTATCGAATGATCCGGAGGGCGGCTTCGGCCGCCCTTTTCGTGCCGGCTTCGCGCTTCAGGCGGCGAATTGCGATCCGCGATAGCCTTGAAGGTATAAAAGGGCGGTCAGGTCGCCATGGTCGATGCGGATGCCGGCCTCCGCGGCGACCGCCGGCTTGGCGTGAAGCGCGACGCCCATTCCGGCAATGCGGATCATGTCGAGATCGTTGGCGCCGTCGCCGACCGCGAGCACGTCCTGCGGCGTGACGGCGGCGCGCGCGGCCAGATCGAGAAGCGAGGCAGCCTTCGCTTCCTTGCCGAGGATCGGTTCGGCGACCTTTCCGGTGAGTTTGCCGTCTTCGACCAGAAGCCGGTTGGCGCGGTGTTCGGCAAAGCCCAGCGCCGTGGCGATTTTTTCCGTGAAGCTTTCGAACCCGCCCGACACGAGGGCAGTCGTCGCGCCATTGGCGTTCATGGTGGCGACGAGCGCCTTGCCGCCCGAGGCGAGCGTGATCCGCTCGGCGATGACCTCGTCGATGATCGCGGCGTCGAGGTCGCGCAGCAGCGCGACACGCTCGCGCAGGGCCGGCTCGAAGGCGATCTCGCCATTCATCGCGCGCGCCGTGATGGCCGCGACATAATCCTTGATGCCGACCATGTCGGCGAGTTCGTCGATGCATTCCTGGTCGATCATGGTGGAATCCATGTCGGCGATCAGGACGCGCTTGCGACGGTTTTCCGGCGCGAGCACCGCGACGTCCACCGGCTGGCCGCCCAGCGTTTCGCGCAGGAGCGCCAGCGCATCTTTTGCGCCGGGTTCGGGGTCGAATGCGAATTCGCAGGCAATCCCGTCATCGAGCCATGTGACGGGCGTGCTTGCGTTGACCGCCCTGGCCGCCTTATTCGCTAGATCGACGGTCACGGCCCTTTCGGCTGGATGCGAAATCAGGACGGCGATGAGCGACATGGCGGACTTTCCGAAAGGAAGCGGAGCGTGCTGAAGAATGCGGTCCTGATAGCGGGGCCGACCGCGAGCGGCAAGTCGCGGCTGGCGATCAGGATCGCCGAAGCGGCGGGCGGCATCGTCGTCAATGCCGATTCGATGCAGGTCTATGACGTGCTGCGGGTGATCACCGCACGACCAATGCCCGATGAAGAGGCGCGCGTGCCGCATCGCCTGTTCGGCCATGTCGATCCCGCCATTGCCTATTCGGTGGCGAAATGGCTTGCCGATGTCGACGCGCTTGTGAAATCGCCCGAGGCGGCACGCAAGCTGATCTTCGT
This sequence comes from Mesorhizobium sp. YIM 152430, assembly GCF_029210365.1. Classification (GTDB taxonomy): domain Bacteria; phylum Pseudomonadota; class Alphaproteobacteria; order Rhizobiales; family Rhizobiaceae; genus Aliihoeflea. The sequence continues at coordinate 18,599 of NZ_JARGES010000015.1, read as the reverse complement.
CGGAGGCACCGGCCTTTATTTCCGGGCGCTTACGGAGGGAATTTCGCAGATGCCCGACATTCCCCCGGCCATCCGCAAAAAATGGCGACAGGCCTTGCTCGACGCGGGCGCCGAGGCGCTGCACCGGGAACTGGGCGCGCTCGATCCTCGTGCCGCCGAACGGCTTCGACCGAGCGACGGGCAGCGCATCGTGCGCGCGCTCGAAGTGGTGGAAGCGTCCGGCCGCTCGATCCTCGACTGGCAGGGCGATCGTTCGCAGCCTCCGGTCGATGCGCAGTCGGCCCGTAAGATCGTGCTGGCGCCCGGTCGCGACTTCCTTCGCGACATGATCGATCGTCGGTTCGACGGGATGATCGCTTCCGGCGCGCTGGACGAGGTGCGAGCGATCCTGGCGCTCGACCTTGCTCCGTCACTGCCTGCCAGGAAGGCGATCGGCGTGCCGGAACTGGCCGCTTTCCTGTCCGGCGAGGCGAGCCTCGACGATGCGATCGCGCGGGCGAAGCTGGCCACGAAGCAATATGCCAAGCGACAGGAAACGTGGTTTCGCAACCAGTTCGGCCCGGACTGGGAACGGGTGCAGCCAGATCGTGGAAAATCGTGAATTCCTAAGCCTCGTTAACCTTCGATAAGGTGCGATGGCGGATGATCTGGCCTTGGCGTCAATGTCGGGAATGATATGCGGTTTCACCAGGCCGAATCGGCCTTCTTTGTTTTCATCACGGTCGTTCTGGCTGCCGGCGTCACGACGCTTCACGCCTATGGCGTGTTGCAGTCGCTCGCGGGTGCGCAAATCGTCGGCGAAAACATCGCCTATCTCGCGCGGCTGCTGTTTGCCATCGGCGTGCTTCTGGCGACCGCCATCTTCTTCGGCGCCTTCTTCATCTATCCGCTGATCCGCCAGCAGGTGCAGGAAGAAGGCAAGCTGCGTGCAATGACCGAGACTCTCAGTGCGCGATCCGTCACGCTCGAACATGCCGCGCTGACCGACAGTTTGACGGGAATGCAGAACAGGCGCTTCTTCGACGAAGCGCTGCGCGAATATCTCGACGCATTCGGCCGCATCGACCGGCCGGTCGGGCTGATGATCATCGATCTCGACCACTTCAAGGCGATCAACGACACGCATGGTCACGACGTCGGTGACAAGGTGTTGAAAGAGGTGGCCGCGTGTCTGCGCGAACTGACACGCTATCACGACGTCGTCGCGCGGCTCGGCGGCGAGGAATTCGCAATCGTCGCGGCCAATCTCGACGATACCGGCCTGATCGCCTTCGCCGAACGTATCCGCAAGGCGGTGTCCGCGCTCGTCGTCGTCAACGGCAATATCCGCCTCAAGGTCACCGCAAGCGTCGGCGTCGCCGTCTGGAGCGGCAAGGAAAGCGCCGCGGAACTCTACCGGCGCGCCGACCAGCGCCTCTATCAGGCAAAAGGGCTCGGCCGGAACCGTGTCTGCGCGTAACGGGCGGTCGGGCTTCGGCGTGGGCGGCCTGCAAATGGCAGCTTCCTCAGCGTGCGATCAGTCCTCGTAGAGACGGCGTAGCGCCTCGTCGTCGCCGGGACGGCGAATGCTGGCGAGCGGCGCGCGCGGCGGCGGGGAGTCGAGGGCGGCGGCAAGCCGCTCGAACGGATCGTCTCCGATCATCGGGCCGAAATCGTCGGGAACGAATGCCGGGCCTTCGCCGCGCAGACCCTGGACGAGCGCGTGAAGGTCGATCTCGCCGGGATGGGCGGCGGCATCGGCGACCTCCTGCGGCCGGCCGGGCAGTTCGTGCGGCTTCAGCGTCTCGAACTTCATGCGCATCGTGGTCGCGACGCCTTCGCCGAAAGCGATCGCCTCGCGCTGGCCCATCGAGGAGAGGAAGGCAAGGGTGGAGGCGGACGAATCGGCGATGGCCGAGCGGATGATCTCCTGATCGCGCTCATTGGCGAGGCGCATGGCGAAGATGGTCGAGCACTGCGACAGGACGGTCGGGTCGAGTTCGCCGGGGCGCTGGGTCACGACGCCGAGATAGCAGCCATATTTGCGGCCTTCCTTGGCGATGCGCGACAAGGCATGGCGCGTCGGAGCGAAGCCGAGCCGGTGATCGGCGGGCATGTAGCGATGGGCTTCCTCGCACAGGACGAGCAGTTTCAGGCGTCCCTTCGAGCCGGCGGCCAGGTCGAAAGCGAGGCGCGACAGGACCGAGCAGACCGAATTGACGACCTCGGAGGGCAGGCCCGCAAGCTCGAAACAGGTGATCGTCTTGCCGTGATGAGGCACGCGGAAGATCTTGCCGATCGCCTCGTGCAGATTGTCCTCGATCAGCCGCGAGGCGAACATGAAGCGGTAGCGCGGGTCGGCCAGCGCGGATTCGATGCGCGCGCGCAAGGCCCGGCAATGCGGCCGCTCCATCTTCGATTCCAGCATTCCCATCCGCTCGTCGATCAGCTTGATCAGGTCGACCATGCGATAGGGGACGGGCGTATCGGCGGTGACCGACATCGTGTCCGCGCCGCGCCGCAGGAGCGTCGCCGAGGACGAGGGGCGGTGATAGCGGCTCTTGGCGGCGGGGATCAGGTCGCGCAAGAGATCCACTTCTTCCGCCACCGCGTCGCGGCCGCGGAACAGGACCTCGGCCAGTTCTTCCAGCCGGAACAGCCAGAACGGCATGTCGAGCGAATTGGTGTCGATGCGTATCGAGCGGTCGGGAAAGGCGGCGTGGAATTCGTTGTGCGGGTCGAGGATGAGGACCCGCAGTTCGGGATTGGCGTCGACGGCCTTGCGCAACAGGAGGGCGACCGCGCTCGACTTGCCGACGCCGGTAGTGCCGAGCACCGCGAAATGGCGGTTGAGCGTCGTGTCCATCGAGATGCGGGCGAGGATCTGCCGATCCTGGCTGAGGCAGCCGATCGAGACCGCCTGCCGGCCGCCCAGATCGTACACCGCTTCCAGATCGCGTGCGCGAATCCGATGCGCGATGGCGCCGACATGGGGATAAAGCGTGATGCCGCGATCGAAATGCGGCTTGCCGGATATATCGCGAACCTCGCCGACGAGTTCGATGCGCACGATCAGCGTGTTGTCGGCGCTGTCGTTCCATTCGGAGTGCGGCGTCTCGATGGCATAGACGAGGCCGACGGTGCGGGCTGCGCCCAGATTGATCGAGATCATGCGCCCGACGGCCCAGAGGCCGTCGCTCGCCGTCTGCATCCCGTCGGCGATGGCCGCCACCGTGGCCCGTGCGCCGTCGCACTGGATGACGCGGCCGAGCACGCGCGATTCGGGTTGAAGCGTGTCGCGCCGTTCCTGACTGACGGCATCGCCTTCATGTCCCGTTCGCTCAACATACATCGCGCATTTCCCCCGATAACCGATACAGGCTAGGCGACCGGGGTTAAGGTGACGTTCGGGGGGATGGTTCACGTCGGGTTAAGCTGCGGTGCCTTGCGCAAGGAAATTGCGCCGTCGGCGCCATTGACAGTTCTTATGTGCTCCGCCTAATCTCACCGCCATGTTGAAGACGGCACTCATTCTCGTAGTAGGATTGCGCGTGGGCAAGGCGGTGTAACCGCCGGGCGAAAGCACCCCATGCGCAACACGCAGGCTCCCGACGGGGGCCTTTTTTGTTTCCCGAACATAGCCAGAAACCGGACCACACCCATGAACAGCGCCAAACATGACAGCGGACGACGCGAAATGACCGGAGCGGAGATGGTCGTCCAGGCCCTTCGCGACAACGGCGTCGCGCATATCTTCGGCTATCCGGGCGGTGCAGTGCTGCCGATCTACGACGAACTGTTCCAGCAGGACGATATCCAGCACATTCTGGTGCGCCACGAACAGGGCGCTGGCCATGCGGCGGAAGGCTATGCCCGCTCGACCGGCAAGGCCGGCGTCATGCTCGTCACTTCCGGTCCGGGCGCGACCAATGCGGTGACGCCGCTTCAGGACGCGCTGATGGATTCGATCCCGCTCGTGTGCATCACCGGTCAGGTGCCGACCTCGCTGATCGGTTCCGACGCCTTCCAGGAATGCGATACGGTCGGCATCACGCGGCCCTGCACCAAGCACAACTGGCTGGTGAAGGACGTCAACGAGCTTGCCGCCATCCTGCACGAGGCGTTCCATGTCGCCACCACCGGCCGGCCCGGTCCGGTCGTCGTCGACATCCCGAAAGACGTGCAGTTCGCCAAGGGCATCTACACACCGCCCCAGACCGCGCCGCGCACCAGTTACCATCCCCAGGTGCAGGGCGACATGGAGGCGATCAAGGCGGCCGTCGAGCTGATGGCGAATGCAAAACGCCCGATCCTGTATTCGGGCGGCGGCGTCATCAATTCAGGCGCGGAAGCCAGTCACCTCCTGCGCGAACTGGTCGATCTGACCGGCTTCCCGATCACCTCGACCCTGATGGGGCTCGGCGCCTATCCGGCCTCGGGACCTGCCTGGCTTGGAATGCTCGGTATGCACGGCACCTACGAGGCCAATATGGCGATGCACGATTGCGACGTCATGGTCTGCATCGGCGCGCGCTTCGACGACCGCATCACCGGTCGCCTCAACGCCTTCTCGCCCAATTCCAAGAAGATCCATATCGACATCGACCCGTCCTCGATCAACAAGAACGTGCCGGCCGACGTGCCGATCATCGGTGATGTCGGGCGCGTGATGGAGGACATGGTGCGGCTGTGGCGGGCGACGGCGCGCACCGACAAGGCCCGGCTTTCGCCCTGGTGGGAGCAGATCGAGAAATGGCGGGCGCGCGATTCGCTCGCCTATCGGCCGAATGACGATGTGATCATGCCGCAATACGCGATCCAGCGGCTCTACCAGGCGACGAGACATCGCGACACCTACATCACCACGGAGGTCGGCCAACATCAGATGTGGGCGGCCCAGCATTACGGCTTCGAGAAGCCGAACCGCTGGATGACCTCGGGCGGGCTCGGCACAATGGGCTATGGCCTTCCTGCCGCGCTCGGCGTCCAGATCGCCCATCCCGACGCGCTCGTCATCGACATCGCCGGCGACGCGTCGGTTCAGATGACGATCCAGGAAATGAGCTGCGCGGTACAATATGAGGCGCCGATCAAGATCTTCATCCTGAACAACCAGTATATGGGCATGGTGCGCCAGTGGCAGCAGCTTCTGCACGGCAACCGCCTGTCACATTCCTACACCGAGGCGATGCCCGATTTCGTCAAGCTGGCGGAAGCCTATGGCGGGCATGGCATCCGCTGCGAGAAGCCCGGCGATCTCGACGATGCGATCCAGGAGATGATCGACGTCAGGAAGCCGGTCATCTTCGACTGCCGCGTCGCGAACCTGGCCAATTGCTTCCCGATGATCCCGTCGGGCAAGGCGCATAACGAGATGCTTTTGCCGGACGAGGCGACGGACGAGGCGGTGGCCAACGCGATCGACGCCAAGGGCCGGGCGCTGGTCTGATTTTCATAATTCGATCAGCCGCTTGAAGACAGACATTCGAAAAGAGATTCACAGATGAACGCACATCTCCAGCCCACCGGCTCGGCCTATTTCATCGCCAAGGAAACCGAGAAGCCGGAGGCACATACGCTGTCCGTGCTGGTCGACAACGAGCCGGGCGTGCTCGCGCGCGTCATCGGGCTGTTTTCCGGCCGCGGCTACAACATCGACAGCCTGACCGTCTCGGAGACCGAGCACGAAAAGCACCTGTCGCGGATCACGATCGTCACCCGCGGCACGCCGCATGTCCTCCAGCAGATCAAGCACCAGCTCGAGCGCATCGTGCCGGTTCACCGCGTCAACGACCTGACGGTGCGCGCGGCCGAACTCGGGCACGACCGGCCGCTCGAGCGTGAGCTTGCGCTGGTCAAGGTTGCGGGCACGGGCGAGGACCGCGTCGAGGCGTTGCGGCTGGCCGATGCCTTTCGGGCCAGCGTCATCGACGCCAATACGGAACATTTCATCTTCGAGATCACCGGCCGTGTCTCCAAGATCGAGCAGTTCATTGCGATCATGAAGCCGCTGGGGCTGACCGAAGTGTGCCGCACGGGCGTTGCCGCCATGAATCGCGGCCCGCAGGGCATGTAGTTTCAACCGCCGAAATCGATTGATTGACAGGTTGGCGATGCCGGCCGGAAAGACCGAGCCATGAGCGCGGAGACTTTTGTCGCACTGGTTGCCTTCGCCTTCGTCTCGTCGATCACGCCGGGGCCGAACAATTTCATGCTCCTGGCTTCGGGCGTGAATTTCGGTTTCCGTCGGACGATCCCGCACATGGTCGGCATCGGGGTCGGCTTCTTCAGCTTGCTGATGGGCGTCGGGCTCGGGCTCGGCGCGCTGCTCGAAGCCTATCCACAGCTTCACACGACGCTGAAACTCGCCGGTGGCGCCTATCTCCTCTGGCTCGCCTTCAAGATCGCGCGCTCGCGCTCGGTGTCGTCGGGCGGCACGGGACGCGACCGGCCGATGACCTTCTTCGAGGCGGCCGTCTTCCAATGGGTGAACCCCAAGGCGTGGATCATGGCGGTGACCGCGATGGCGATCTTCACCAGCCCGAGCGCGCCCTATCTTTCCGTGCTGCTTGTCGCAACCGCCTTCGCGCTGGTCAATTTCCCCAGCGTGTCGACCTGGGCCGGCTTCGGCACGGCGCTGCGTGGGTTCCTCGCCGATCCGGTGCGGCTGAAATGGTTCAACATTGCGATGGGCGTGGTGTTGGCGGCGTCAGTCGTGCCCATGTTGCGGTAGGAGTGTTCCTGTTGCGTTCTTTTTGTCTAGATGGTATCGGTAAATATCTAGACGACGGAGGCGAAGTTGGCGTTTCATGTGCGAGATCAGAAGGCTGACGAGTTGATCCGCGAGCTCGCCCAGGCGCGCGGCATCAGCTTGACCCAGGCCGTGGTCGAAGCCGCAGAGGAGGCGTTGGCGGCAGACAGGGCCAGGCGCGACGAACAGGTTTCTCTTCGCGATCGATTGAAGCCGTTTCTCGACAGGATCGACAGGTTGCCACGAACCGGCAGCAGGACAGATAAAGCATTTTTCGACGAACTGTGGGATGAGGGCCAGACCTGATGCATGTCGATGCCTCGGTTCTCGTCGCGATCGCTCTCCACGAAAGCGATCGTGACGAACTCATCGATCGACTTGAGAAGGGAGGCAACCGGACGACATCGCCGGTCTCCGTCTTCGAGGCAGCGATCGCAGTCGGCCGCGAGATCGGCGATCGGCCTCAGGGCCTGCCGATCGTCATGGAATTGATCGACCGTGCACAGATCGAGATCGTGCCGATCGACGCAGAATTGGTTGGGCCGTTGCACTCCGCCTATCTGCTATATGGAAAAGGTGCTGCGCATCCGGCCAAGCTCAATCTGGGTGATTGCTTTTCCTATGCACTTGCAAAGCGATTGAACGTCGAGCTGCTCTACAAGGGCGACGATTTCGCCCACACGGATTTGAGGTAGGGCGGTTGTTTCCGGACTACGAATCCTGCGAAACAGCGGCATGAAATTTTCTCCCCAGCAGGACGAGGCGCTGAAGGCCGTTTCAAGATGGCTTCAGGGCGGGCGCAGTCAGGTGTTCCGGCTTTTCGGCTATGCGGGCACCGGCAAGACGACGCTTGCACGGCATTTCGCCGAGGATGTCGACGGGCAGGTGCAGTTCGGTGCGTTCACCGGCAAGGCCGCGCAGGTTTTGCGTTCCAAGGGCGCGACGAACGCGCGGACCATTCACTCGCTGATCTATCGCCCGCGCGGCGAGGAGGCGGTTTCGGACGAGACGACGGGCAAGACGTCGATCAACCCGACCTTCTCGCTCAATCGCCAGAGCCCGATCGCCAAGGCGAAGCTCGTCGTCATCGACGAGTGCTCGATGGTGGACGAAGCGCTCGGGCGTGACCTGATGTCGTTCGGCACGCCGATCCTCGTTCTGGGGGATCCGGCGCAATTGCCGCCGATCTCCGGCGGCGGGTTCTTCACCGAGCACGAGCCCGACTATCTCCTGACCGAAATCCATCGCCAGGCGCGAGATAACCCGATCATCCAGCTTGCCATGGACGTGCGCGAGGGGCGCGAGTTCATGATCGGCGACTATGGACGTGCGAAGGTGATTTCGCGCGACGAGGTCGATCAGGACCTCGTGCTCGATGCCGATCAGGTGCTGGTCGGCACCAACCGCACGCGCAAGCGCTACAACCAGCGTCTCCGGCAGCTCAAGGGGTTCGAGGCGGCCTATCCGCAGGCGGGCGACAAGCTGGTGTGCCTCAGAAACGATCCGGCCAAGGGACTTCTCAACGGCTCGCTGTGGAAGGTGATGACCTCCTCGCGCGAGACGGTGAAGCCGGGCATCAACCTGCTCGTCTCTCCCGAGGAGGACGATCCGGACCGCGGCGTCGCCAAGATCAAGCTCCTGAAGGCGGCCTTCGACGATCCCGATGCGGACGTTCCCTGGCAGCAGAAGAAGCGCTTCGACGATTTCGACTACGGCTATGCGCTGACCGTCCACAAGGCGCAGGGCTCGCAGTGGGACAAGGTCGTGCTGTTCGACGAGAGCTTCGCCTTCAAGGATACGCGCCAGCGCTGGCTCTACACGGCAATCACGCGCGCGGCGGAGAGCCTGACGATCGTTCGCGGCTAGACGATTTCGAACAGGAGCGCGGTGGCATCGTCGCTCTTCTTGAATCGGGGAAAGGTGAGGCCATCAGGGTCTTCGCGGTGCTCGACGATGCGCAGTTCGGCAAGCAGCTTCGACAGACCGCCGCGCGATGCCGCATCGACGAGCGTTGCCGCATCGTATCGGCCATAGGCGTCCACCAGCGCGGCAAATCCGTCCGTGCAGAGAAGACCCCGTGCAGGCAGGGCAATTTCGAATTTCTCGCTGGCAACGTGAAGCGCGGCCTGTGGCTCGGTTCCCAGCGTCCAGACATCCGTGCCCTGGCGGTTGTATTGCGCGCGCCGCTCGCGAAGCGCTGTTCGCACTTCGGGCCGCGCGACCATGTCGGCAGCTTGCGTCAGGCCGCCGAAAGCCGCGATCGCGCGGCGCGCACCATCCGTTTCCTCGTCTCGACCGGGCAATGCGGTCCGGTCGAGAATTTTTCCGTCAGCGGCGATCATGAACAGCCGGCAATCGCCGAGGCCGTGGGTGAAGATGGCGCCATTGGCGATGGCGACCATCTGGAAGCCGGCGATCGGCAACTGCCAGGCCGGCACCTCGTCGCCAAGGAGCATCCCGTCGAGAACGGCCTTGGCGCGGGCGTTGGTCTGGCGAACGACGTCGCCGATCGGCCTTGTGCCGTTGGCCAGTTCTTCAAAGCAATCCTTGGCGAGAGCTGCGAGCCAGGCGGCATCGGACGGGGCATCGGGCAGGAGGCTTTCGCCAAGGCCGGTCGCCCCGTCGATGACGAAGGCGCAGGTGCGGTTGCCGCCGCTTGCGTCCTCGTTGGGACGTTTCGGATCGCCGCGGTCGGTGATGGAATCGAGAATGCGAAGTGTTGCCATGCGGGCGGATGTGCATGTCGAAAATGATGGGAATGTGAAACCCGTCAGACGCGCTGGGGAATCTCGCGGGCGCCGATCCAGGCCCATGCCTCGGCCTCGTCGTCGCTGGGAAAATGCTTGAGCTCGACCGGAAGCTTTTCGAAAAAGCCGGTGGCGCGCGCCGTCCAGTCCGGCTCGCCGACCGCCGCGCAGCGCTGGACATGCTCAAGCGCGTGCTGCCTTCCCTCCTTGGCCGTCGCGGTGGATATCTCGTCCCAGGCCGAACCTTCATAGTCAGTGAGGCGCACGAGAACGTCGAGACGATCATGCAGCGCATAGGCGCCTTCAAGAAGTCCGTAGAGATTTTCCACGTCCGCGCCGGTGACGAAGCCGCTGATCTCGATGGCGAAGACGTCGGAGCGGTCCGTTTCGATGCGGCGGACGGCAGGGATACGGTCGAGCGGGTGCATTGCCTCTCCATGTCTGGACCAAGAATCTGTGCGGGTTGAACCCGCAACGGGGCCTGTTCGTTCCGATCCAGCAACGTTAGAACAAACGAAAATGCGGTGCGGGACAACGCCATGGCGACGAAACTTTCGGTCAATCTCAACGCGGTCGCGATGCTGCGCAACCGGCGCGACCTGCCATGGCCGAGCGTCACGGGACTGGGGCGCATCGCGCTTGCCGCCGGCGCCCACGGGCTGACCGTCCATCCGCGCCCGGACCAGCGGCACATCCGGTTTTCCGATCTGCCCGGCATCCGGGCGCTGATCGACGACGAATTCCCGGCTGCCGAATTCAATATCGAGGGCTATCCGACGGAAGAATTCCTCGACCTCGTGGAAGAGCACCAGCCCGAACAGGTGACGCTGGTCCCGGACGACCCGTCGCAGCCGACTTCCGATCATGGCTGGGATTTTTCCGCGCATCGCGAGATGCTGACGCCGATCGTCGCGCGGTTGAAGAAGGGCGGGATGCGCGTCTCGCTGTTCGCCGATCCCGATCCGGCGGGCCTCGAGGATGCGAAGGCGACCGGGACGGATCGCGTCGAGTTCTATACAGGTCCCTACGGCTCCTGCCATTCGGATTCCGCGAAGGCCGCCAAGGAACTGGAAAGACTGGGAAAAGCGGCGGACGCTGCCATCGCGCTCGGGCTCGGCATCAATGCCGGCCATGACCTGACCGTCGCCAATCTCGCGCCGCTCGTCCGGCGCATCCCGAAGCTTGCCGAAGTCTCCATCGGTCATGGCCTGACTGCCGATGCGCTGGAATACGGCATGGCCGAAACCGTGCGCCGTTTCCTGATTTCCTGCAACGGCTGATCGTGTGAACACGCAAGGGGCTTGCGCAGCTTGCATTGCCTCGCTAGAAATCCGAACCGTACCGTACGGTACATAATTTCGGAGCGATGGTTTGAGCCAGGCCGCGACAGCGATGGACGAGTGGACGGAGCGTCAGAAGGACGTTCTGGACGCCGTGCTCGACCTGCTCGTTACCGGCGGCGACGCGGTGACGACGGCGGCCATCGCGCGCAAGGCGAACTGCTCCAAGGAAACGCTCTACAAATGGTTCGGCGACCGCGACGGGCTGCTCGCCGCGACCGTGCGCTGGCAGGCCTCTCGCGTGCGCGCCGGCAATTTCGACGCCCAGCACCTCGACGCCTCGCAACTGCGCGAGAGCCTCGAAGCCTTCGCGGTCAACTGGCTTTCCGTCATCTCCAGCCGCACCTCGATCGCGCTCAACCGCGTCGGCATCAGCCATGCGGGCTCGGGCAAGAGCGGCCTTGGCCGCATGGTGCTGGCGAACGGACGCTTTGCCATCGGCGAAAGGCTGAAGCCGCTGCTCGAAGCGGGCAGGGCGAACGGGCTGCTCGCCTTCGACGACACCGAGACGGCGTTCCGCACCTTTTTCGGCCTCGTCGGCCGCGACGTTCAGATCCGGCTGCTGCTCGGCGACCGGCTGGAAACGACTGAAGCGGAAATCGCGCGGGATGCCGCGCGCGCGACGCAGCAGTTCTTCGCCCTTTACGGGGCACCGCAAACCCAGAAACCCACCAGGGAAGGATAGCACCATGCGCGTTTATTACGATCGCGACGCCGATCTCAATCTCATCAAGGGCAAGAAGGTCGCCATCATCGGCTATGGCAGCCAGGGCCGCGCCCATGCGCTGAATCTGAAGGATTCGGGCGTCAAGGACATCGCCGTCGGTCTCAAGGCCGGTTCGGCGACCGCCAGGAAGGTCGAGGCCGACGGCCTCAAGGTGATGACCGTCGCCGAAGCCGCCAAGTGGGCGGACCTGATGATGATGGCGACGCCGGATGAACTCCAGGCCGACATCTATCGCGACGAGATCGCGCCGAACATCCGCGACGGCGCGGCCATCGCCTTCGCCCATGGCCTCAACGTCCATTTCGGCCTGATCGAGCCCAAGGCGTCCGTCGACGTGCTGATGGTCGCACCGAAGGGGCCCGGCCATACGGTTCGCGGCGAATACCAGAAGGGCGGCGGCGTGCCCTGCCTCGTCGCCGTTCACCAGGACGCTTCGGGCAACGCGCTCGACCTCGGCCTCTCTTATGCCTGCGGCGTCGGCGGCGGCCGTTCGGGCATCATCGAAACCAATTTCAAGGAAGAGTGCGAAACCGATCTGTTCGGCGAGCAGGTCGTTCTTTGCGGCGGTCTGGTCGAGCTCATCCGCGCCGGTTTCGAGACGCTGGTGGAAGCCGGCTACGCGCCGGAAATGGCCTATTTCGAGTGCCTGCACGAAGTGAAGCTGATCGTCGACCTCATCTATGAGGGCGGCATCGCCAACATGAACTACTCGATCTCCAACACGGCCGAGTGGGGTGAATACGTGTCCGGCCCGCGCATCATCACCGAAGACACCAAGAAGGAGATGAAGCGCGTCCTGAACGACATCCAGACCGGCAAGTTCACCTCCGAATGGATGCAGGAATACCGTTCCGGCATGGCGCGCTTCAAGGGCATACGTCGCCGCAACGATTCGCACCAGATCGAGGAAGTCGGCGAGAAGCTGCGCGGCATGATGCCGTGGATTGCCAAGAACAAGCTCGTCGACAAGGCTAAAAACTAGTTCTTGCTGCTCAGACGATCACCGAGCGGGCCGCCATCGCGCGGCCCGTTTCTTTCTGGCATCGTCCTTGCAGCATTTGCCTCATTTGGATGGAGGTTGTGCCGTGATGACACAGATTACAGAGCGATCGATCGCTTTCGGCGGCGAGGCTTTCCCGGATCGGCGCAGCGAACAGCGCCGGCGCATCTTCAAGGGCGCGGTGCTGCGCTTCGACGGCGGTTGCGGCAGCCGGGAATGCGTCGTGCGCAGCATGTCGGACCACGGCGCGCGACTGTCTTTCGGCGATGCGCTGGACATACCGCCGCGCTTCGAGATGCGGGTTTCCGATCAGGTCGCCTTCAGGCCGGTAGAAGTGTGCTGGCGGCGCGGCAGCGATGTCGGCTTGCGACTTCTTCAGCCATAGTGCCAGTGCGGCTTGGCTTCCTCGGCGAGGAACTCGATGCCGATGCGATCCTTCACGCGCCAGCGCACGACCGAGCGATAGCCCTTTGCGTCATTGGGAATGTAGAGCAGGAAATCGTCCGGCACGACGACATCGACGGGTACGCGTAGTTCCGCGCCTTTCGAATGCATGTTGCGCACGGTGCAGGAAATCTCCGACGTGTTGACGTCGCCGATGATCGACGCGCCCTTGAGGACCCGCTGGCGATGTTCGCGTCGTAGGTTCTCGTCTGCCACGGAACTGCCTTGCACCCTACCAAATGATAGTGGCCGACTCTTAGCAGCCAGGTGGCGAATATGAGGTTAACGGGTCAAAGATAGGGTGAGACGCAGGTGCGACGTCCGCCGCGCGGCGGCAGGAAGGTGTTGTCGGAGGGCCGATAGGACGCATAGCGCGCACCGCACCAGTCGACATGTGCGAAGGGCAGGGAGGTGACGCCGGAAGCGGGCGGCGCGGCGATGACGCGACGGCCCGCATAGCCATAGGCGGAACCGTAGCTTTCAGCCGCCGGGTGCGGCGGGTAGAACCAGCTTGCATCGTCGAGCGGGTATTTGAAGCCGCGATAGGGCAAGGGCGGGCTACCGAGTTCCTCCACAATTGTCGCAGTTGCCGGAGGCGCGACCGCGACCGGCGCCTGGACGCCCCAGCCGGGATGGATCGGCCCCTTGTGGATGTCGGCCCCGAAGGAGGGCGAGGCCATCATCAGGACGGCGGTCGTTCCGATCAATTTAAGCTTCACGGCGGGCTCCCTGTCATGTTGCACGCAACATAGCCGGATGATCTTTTGCGAGGCTTGAGAGCTATTCGTGGCGCAGGGCCACGATCGGGTCGAGCCGCGCACCGCGAAGCGCCGGGAAGAAGCCGAAAACCATGCCGATCATGCCGGAAAAGCCGACCGCGAGCGCGATGACGGCGAGGCTGGGTACGAAGGGGATGGAAAGGCTCATCGCGGCGAGGCCGGCAAGGCCGAGGCCGATCACGACGCCGATGATGCCGCCCAGCACCGACAGCACCGTCGCCTCGACGAGAAACTGCAAGAGTATGTGCCGCTCATGCGCGCCGATGGCCAGGCGGATGCCGATCTCGCGCGTGCGCTCGGTCACCGACACCAGCATGATGTTCATGATGCCGATGCCGCCGACGAGCAGGCTGACGCTGGCGAGCGCGCCGAGCATACCGGTCATCACGATCGTCGTGCTCGTCACCGCATCGGCGATCTGCGTCATGTCGCGCACCTGGAAATTGTCTTCCTGACCGGGCGCGATGCGGCGGTTCTCGCGCATGATCTGTTCGATGTCGGCAACGACCGTGCTGGTCGCCACGCCGTCCTGCGCGGCGACGAAGATGGTGCCGATGTCGCGGTTTCCGGCGATGCGGCGCTGGAAGGTCGGCAGCGGCATCAGCACGGTCGCGTCCTGATCCTGGCCGAAGCCGGCCGTGCCCTTGGCTTCCAGAACGCCGATGACACGGCAACTCATCTGGCCGACCCGGATCGGCTGGTCGAGCGGATCGCCGGCGCCGAAGAGCGTTCCGCGCACCGTCTGGCCTATGACGCAGACATTGCCCCCCGAACGCGCCTCCTGCTCGGTGAAGGCGCGGCCGAGCGTGACTTCCCAGTTGCGTGCGGCGAAATATTCGGTATCGGTGCCGGTGACCTCGGCGGTCAGATTGTCGGCGCCGTAGACGATGCGCACCTGCCGCTGCGCCGCACCCGAAACGGCGTCGACGCCGGAAAGCGAGGTCGAGATCGCCTCGAGATCGGTCGCATCGAGCCGTCGCGGCGTGAAATTGGTGGTGCCGCCGCGCGAGGGGCGGGCGGACGAGACCATCAAAAGGTTGCTGCCGAGATTGGAGATGTCCTGTTTGACCTTTTCCGTCGTGCCGGAGCCGACCGTGATCATGGCAATGACGGCGGCGACGCCGATGACGATGCCGAGCAGCGTCAAAAAGGAGCGCAGCGCGTTGCGGCGCACCGAGCGCAAAGCGAGGCGGACGGTCTCAAGAAACATGCGCCGCCTCCGTGTTCACGCGGTCATAGGCGATGTTGCCGTCGAGAAAGCCGACGGTCCGGTCCGCGAAGGCGGCAATGTCCGCCTCGTGCGTCACCATCACGATGGTCAGCCCCTGGTCGCGGTTGAGGCCGGTCAGGAGTTCCATGATCTCGTGGCTGCGGGCGGTGTCCAGATTGCCGGTCGGCTCGTCGGCCACCAGAAGCGTCGGACTGGCGACGATGGCGCGGGCGATCGCGACGCGCTGCTGCTGGCCGCCGGACAGTTCGCCCGGCGTGTGGTCCTCGCGTCCCTGAAGGCCGACTTTCGCCAGCGCTTCCATCGCCATGCCACGGCGCTCCTTCGCCGGCACGCCGCGATAGATCAGCGGCAGTTCGACATTTTCGGCGGCGGTGGTGCGGGCAAGCAGATTGTAGCCCTGGAAGACGAAGCCGATATAGAGATTGCGCAGGATCGCCCGCCGGCCGCGATCGAGCGCGCCGGCGTCGACGCCGAGGAAGTCGTAGCGCCCCTCGCTTGGCGTATCGAGGCAGCCGATGATATTCATCGCGGTCGACTTGCCGGAACCCGACGGACCCATGATCGCGACGAACTCGCCACGCCGTATCGCAAAATCGACGCCGGCCAGCGCATCGACGCGCGCCTCGCCCGCGCCATAGGTCTTCCAGACCTTGGCGAAGGCGAGAAGCGGGGGTTCAGCGTGGACGTTCATCACCGCTCCCGCGTGCCGATGACGATCTCGGCGCCGTCCTTGAGCCCGTCGACGATCTCGATACGGTCGCCATCGCTGGAGCCGGTGGTGACGCGGGTCGCCTGCGGGGCGCCGTTCTCCATCACATAGAGCGTGCGCTGTGCCGGATCTGCCGCTTCGCGCGCCTGCCCGCGCTCGCCGCCGCGTCCGCCTCCACCACGCCCGCCGCGGCCCATGCCCATGCGCGGCGGCGAGAACAGCGCTTGCAGGCCGAAGCCCGAGGCTCGTTCTTCCGCGACCGCCGGGCTGAACCGGAACGCCGATGCCGGCACCAGAAGCGCGTCCCCCGCCTCGCGCGTCACGATGTCGACTGTCGCGGTCATGCCAGGGCGCAGCAGAAGTTCGTCATTCGTCACCGCCAGCCGCGCCTCGTAGGTCACGACGCCTTCGGTGACGACCGAGGCGTAGGCGATGTCGCTGATCTCGGCGTCGAAGCGGCGGGTCGGAAAGGCGTCGACCGTGAAGCGCGCCGTCTGGCCCTCGGCGACCTGGCCGATATCGGCCTCGTCGATCGCGGCCTTCAGTTCCATCCGCTCCAGATTCTCGGCGATGACGAACAGGATCGGCGCCTGGGTCGAAGCCGAAACCGTCTGGCCCGGATTGAGCGAACGGGTCAGGACGATGCCGTCGATCGGCGCATAGATGGTGCTCTTGTCGAGATCGGCCTGTTGCAGCTTCAGTTCCGCCTCGGCGATGTCCTGATTGGCGCGAGCGATGGCCACGGCGCTGTCGGCCCGGTCGAACGCGGCTTTCGAGGTTTCGAGCGCCTGGTCGGCGACCATGCCGCGGCTTGCCAGTTGCTCGGCGCGGGCGAGGGCGGCTCGGGTTTCCGTCAGCGTCACTTCGGCGTCGAGGACGCGGGCAGCGGCAGCGGCGACATTCGCCTCAGCGCGCTCGATCTGCGCCTCGATCCGGCTGGTGTCCAGCACGGCGAGCACGTCGCCCGTCGAAACGCGCTGGTTCTCGTCGACGGCGACCGAACGTACCACGCCCGACAATTCCGTCGACACGTCGACCTGCGTCAGCGGCGCGAGGGTCCCCGTCGCGGAGACCTGAACGGTCAGCGACCCGCGCTCTGCCGGCACGGTGCGATAGCTGACCTGCGGCGTGGATGAAGGGGTGAAGACATAGTATGCGCCGGCGGCGCCGAGGACGAGAAGAGCCGCGACCAGCGGCCAGCGACGCTTCCTGCGCCTGGCTTTGCCCAGCCCGAGCGCATCGGCGATCGGCGGCGTTGCGCCTTGTGCGGAGGAGGGGCCTTGCGGCCGGCCGGCAATCTGATCCATCTGACGAAGCCTGGCGCTCGATATGTCCCTATGCTTGACAGATCGCCCCAAAGCGCCGCGATTACAAATTAAAGTTTGGCCATGTCCGCCTGCCCGAGGAGCGCCCGATCCGTGACTTCCGCCCGCCGCTACGCCGTCTACGACGTCTTCGCCGATCAGGCGCTGGCAGGCAATCCGCTCGCCATCGTCTTCGATGCGGACGGCCTTTCGGACGATGCGATGCAGAAGATCGCCAAGGAATTCAACCTTTCCGAAACGGTCTTCGTGCTGCCGGCCGAAGGGGCCGGCCACGCGAGCGCCATGCGCATCTTCACGCCGGGCCGCGAGCTTCCCTTCGCCGGCCATCCGACCGTCGGCACCGCCGTCGCGCTCTCGGATGGCGGGCAGCCGACCGACCTTTCCATCCTCGTGCTCGAACAGAAGATCGGCCTCGTGCGCTGCGCCGTCTCGCGCGAAGGCGATGCGGCCTTTGCCGAATTCGACCTGCCGCGCCTGCCCAAGCGCCTCGACTGCGAGGTCGACAAGGCATCCTTCGCAGCCGCGCTGGGACTTGGCGCGCATGAGGTCGGCTTCGAGAACCATGTGCCGCAGCTCTGGACGGCGGGCGTGCCCTACGCCACCGTCCCGGTCGCCGGGCTCGACGCCGCCGCCCGCGCCAGATGCGACGGTGCGCTCTGGGCCGAGATCGCGCCGCAGGTCGACGGCATCATCGCCGACGCCTATGTCTATTGCCGCGAAACGGTCGGCCATGACTGCGCCTTCCACGCGCGCATGTTCGCGCCGTATATGGGCATTCTGGAAGACCCCGCGACCGGCTCGGCCGCCGCCGCCTTCGCCGGCGCGATCCATCATTTCGACCGGCCGGGCGCAGGCTCCCACCGGTACTGGATCGAACAGGGCATCGAGATGGGCCGCCCTTCACGCATCCGGCTGGAGATCGACGTCGAAGGCGGCGCGATCACCGCCGCACGGATCGGCGGCCATGCGGTGAAGGTCGCGGAAGGCACGCTTTTCGTTTGACCATGCGGCAGCGCCGCCTGGGTGAAAAACTTTGCCCGAAGTGCTGGACAGGCCACGGATGAGTGGATATAGACGCGGCTTCTTCGGGACGCCGTGGTGGCCCGATGGCCGGGTGATTAGCTCAGTTGGTAGAGCAGCTGACTCTTAATCAGCGGGTCGTAGGTTCGATCCCTACATCACCCACCATTCCTTTCAAATCGCTTGCCTTGCTTCCGCTGACACTCGATCGGACACCCCTTGCCGCTCGCTCGCCCTTTCATGCCCGGCGTATCCGGCGCGATCACGGAACGGCGTGGTCGCTTCGCTGGCCGGTACAGTCGCAGGACGGAGCATTGATCATCATGACGGCGCGGGGGCGCCCGCGCGCTTCGACGGGTCCCTGCGCCGTCATTGCGCAATCTCGGAAATGTCCGCGTGATCCCGAAATCGGGCAATTTTCACGGAGAAGCGCCCTGCCGCAGGGGCTTCCGCACTGGTTTCCCTTCGGTGATGAGCCGATTATGCAAAAACTTTGAATTGGTCGTTGACAGTTTTGCGGGGGTGGGACTATAACCCGCTCAACAAC
>NZ_JARGES010000014.1 GCF_029210365.1 Mesorhizobium sp. YIM 152430 | reverse complement strand
TTGGTCACGCCCGCCACCGCGCGGGCCGCATCCTCCATCGCAAGCGCATCCTCGCGCATCCGCGCCGCGTCGATCTCAGTTCCGTCGAACAGGTCGAGATCGCGGATCGCGCGCGCCAGCCGGTCCTTGTCGGCGAGGCCCTGCACCGGGTCTTCCGGCGAGACCTTCGCCATCGCCACCGCGCGGCTCGCCAGTTCGTCCACATTCGCGCCGGCCGCCGCCGAAACGCTCGCCACGCGCCTGCCGATGAAGACGCGAAGCGCGATGTCGTCGCTTTCGGCGGCTTCCGTGCCTTCCACCTTGCCGAGCCGCACCGTGACGTCGGCCGAGCGCGAGCGCACCGCCACCGCGTCAGCGGCGTCGGCCCCGGCACGCCTTGCCGCCTCGACCAGCGATGCGACGAGGTCCTGCAACCGGGCGGTCTCGATCTGGCTCATGGAATTGTCCTGATTGGTCAAACGGCATTGGCAGGCAGCGTATCCGCCCCATCTATTGTTCGCGCCCGACATGTGCAATGGCTGAGCCGCGTTCGCTTGTCGCCCGGCATGAGGACGCGAACGACGAAAAACCCTTCCAAGGACATGTGACGTGACGCCTTTCCATCTCGCCTTCCCCGTCAGCGATCTCGAAGAAACCCGTGCCTTCTATGCCGACGTGCTCGGCTGCGCGATCGGCCGCTCCTCCGACACTTGGGTCGATTTCGATCTTTTCGGCCACCAGATGTCGGCGCATCTGCGTCCCGGCGCCGGCAAGGCCGCGCGCGACGGCAAGGTCGGAGGCATCGTCGTGCCGATCCCGCATTTCGGCGTCGTCCTCGAAATGGCCGAATGGACGGCGCTTGCCGAACGCCTCGAAGCCCGCTCCGACGTCGAATGGATCGAAAAGCCGCAGGTCCGCTTCAAGGGCGAGCCCGGCGAACAGGCGACGCTCTTCATCTGCGACCCCTCCGGAAATGCGCTCGAATTCAAGGGTTTCAGGTCGATGGACAAGGTCTTCGCCCATTGACGACCCGGCCGGCCGACGAAATCCTTCCCGACGCCCGACCCCCGGCCGGAGAGGGCAAGTTCGTCACCGGTTCGACCATGCGCCATGTCGTGACGATGACGGTGACCGGCTCGATCGGGCTGATCGCCGTCTTCTTCGTCGACGCGCTCAATCTCTTCTACATCTCGATGCTCGGCGTGCAGGAGCTTGCCGCGGCCATCGGCTTCGCCTCGACGCTGATGT
>NZ_JARGES010000013.1 GCF_029210365.1 Mesorhizobium sp. YIM 152430 | reverse complement strand
AGCCGCGGCTTGCCCTTCGGCGGAATGGTGCGAAGATAGCCGCTGACATAGGCGGCGGGAACGCCGAGATGCCGCAGACCGGCGATCATGATGTGGCTGAAATCCTGGCAGACGCCGTGCCGCGCTTCGAAAGCTTCGGCCAGCGGCGTGTCGACATCGGTCGCCTCGGCGTCGTAGCGCATGTCCTTGTGCAGCGCCGCATTGAGAGCCAGCGCCGTCTCATAGACGGTTCGCGATGAATGTTGCCGCGCGTAGTCGCGGATGCCCGCATGGGGCGGGACGAGGGCCGATGCGTTGAGGAAATGCGCCGGCGAGCGCGCCAGAAGCGTCCTGTCGGCATCGAGTTCGGCGCGCAGATCGGCTAGCAGAGTCGAATCCGAATTGGCATAGGACGGCGCCGTGCGCTCCACCCGCGCCTGCGCGGTATAAACCAGATCGTCGGGGATGGCGTCGAAGGCGCAGTCGGTGACCGGATTGCCGAAGAAATCCACCCGCGCCGAGCGCTCGCGCGGCACCGGGTCGACGTCGACATGGCCGGCGATCATCCGTTGATGCGCGCCGAGCGTCTGCGGCAACACCCGGATCGCATGGCGCCCGCCGCCGGCAAGCCCGGAATAGTCGAAGCGCATGGTCAGCTTGATGTCATAGAGCATGGCGCGTCATCCCAGATATGCCGCGGCGACGAGATCGGAGATGATTTCCAGTTCGCCATGCACGCGTTCGAGAAAGGCGGTGTCGACCTCTCCGGCCTGGGTGGTTGCAAGCTGCGTGTGCAACCGTAGTGCTGCCCGCGCGAGATCGCCGGCGCGGCCGGCAAGGCCACCATCGGGAAGCAACTGCACCTGATCGTTGATCTCCGCGACCTGGAACAGGATCGAGCGCGGGTTCATCGGGTCGAGCGCCAGAAGCGCGACCACGCTTTCGACACTGGCCTCGAGCGAAAAGCGGCGGCGATGGGTCAGAACGCTGTCGCCGATCTCGATGGCGATGTCGAGCGCGCCTTCCGGCGCGTCGTCGGCGATCATGAGGCCGAGCATGGAGGCTGTGGCGATGGCGCGCTCGAGCGAGCGGCCGATGCGCATGAAGCGCCAGCCGGTGAAACGGTACATATTCTCATGCGCAAGGCCGGAAAAACCGGTGATTTTGCGCAAAAGAACGCCCATTATCCGTCCGTTTGCGTCCGAAACCTCGTCTTTTTCGCTCATACTTTGGGTCGTTGCGGCCAAATCCTTGAGCGCCGCCCAGCCATCGACCGAGAAACGGTCGCGCACCTTGGAGGCGCTGAAGACGGCCGAGCCGATGGTTGCGGACAGCGCCTCTGGGATGCGCTGGGCAAGGTCGATGCCCAAATCCTCCAGCAATTCGCCGAAATGAACGAGCAGCGGCGTCTCCTCGCCACCGGCCTCCGCCGCGCGGA
>NZ_JARGES010000012.1 GCF_029210365.1 Mesorhizobium sp. YIM 152430 | reverse complement strand
GGCGCCGGGGATGCTGTTCAGCCGCGATCAGCCGCTCTTCCTCAAATGGTCCTATCTGCCACGCCTTGCGCCCTGGCTGCGACGCTACCTCACCCATGCCACCGCCGACGAGGCGCGCCGCATCGCCGCCGCCCTCCACCCGATCATCGGCGACAGCCTCGCCGACCATCAGGCGCTCTCCGCCGGCACAAGAGCCGCCAGATGGCTGGTCCCGTCCGACTATGTGTTTCTCTACCGCGACCGAGCCGCCTTCGCCGCCGACGCTTTCGGCTGGTCGATCCGCCGGGACCACGGCTTCGAATGGGACGAGTTCGAAGACGACGCCCTGCGCGCCTACGACCCCGTCTTCTCCGCCGAAAACGGCTTTGCCATCCGCCTGAAGAATCATGGCCGCATCGCCGATCCCGGTCGCTATGTGAAGGACCTCGCCGACCACGCGCAGATGAACGGGGCAAGGATCTTCAAGGCGANCGAGACGATTGCCTGCTCCGGCGTCGTGCTGACCGCCGGCGTCTGGTCGAAGGCGCTCGCCGCCCAGCTCGGCGTCGAGGTGCCGCGG
>NZ_JARGES010000011.1 GCF_029210365.1 Mesorhizobium sp. YIM 152430 | reverse complement strand
TGTTGCGACCGGCGCTCTTCGCCTTCATCGGCGCTTTAATCGGCCGTGACGATTCCGACCATGCACCGGCCGGCGAAAAGACCATCACCTTTGAAGAGCACTTCACCGGCCTTTTCGAGATCGGCACCGGCTGGCTTGGCTGGTCGCCCGAAACGACATGGAGCGCCACACCCGGCGAAATCATCGCCGCACAACGCGGCCTGATCGCCAAGCTGAAGGCCATCCACGGCAGCGCCGACGAAGATCAGCGTCCCGGCAATGACATGCTTCAGGAAGTCAGCCCCGACGAAGTGAGCGCCGGCATTGCCCGTTTGCGCGCCGTCTCGGCAAGGTGGAAACAGTAATGCGTCCGCCCCGCCTTTGCTCGTGCGGTAAGATCGTCCCGGCCGACCAGCGTTGCGCCTGCCAGATCACGGCCGATCGCGCCCGGAAGGCCCGCCACGATCGCCGCCGACCTTCGGCCAGGCAACGCGGCTACACGTCCGCATGGCAGAAGGCGCGCTCCGCCTTCCTGCGCATGTATCCGTATTGCCGACACCACGGTTGCGGCCGTGCCTCGACCATCGTTCACCACGTCATCCCGCACAAGGGAAACGACCGGCTCTTTTGGGACCGCTCTAACTGGATGCCGGTTTGCCAGCCCTGTCATGACGGCCCGCTTCAGGCAGCGGAGCGCGCCCGATGAGAAAATTCTTACTGCGGCTCGAGTGCAGCCATCCGTTCAAGCAGTCGCTGATTGTATTCACGACCATCGCTCCCGGAGTGAACCCGACGATGGCAGTTTGGACACAAACCTATCACCGATCGGGGATCGTCGGGACCGCCGTCGCTAAGGCGCAGGATATGGTGCGGCTCGATATACGGCACACCATTTGGCCGCAGGAATGGCGCAGGGTCCTCACAACCCTCACAATGTCCATTCGATCGCGCAA
Source organism: Mesorhizobium sp. YIM 152430 (assembly GCF_029210365.1). Classification (GTDB taxonomy): domain Bacteria; phylum Pseudomonadota; class Alphaproteobacteria; order Rhizobiales; family Rhizobiaceae; genus Aliihoeflea. The sequence continues at coordinate 2,395 of NZ_JARGES010000011.1, read as the reverse complement.
CGACGTAGTCACGGACGTGTCTACTCCGCTCAATGACACTTGTGTGGACGTCTCTTCGGTCCGGTGCAGCGTTCGCCGCGGCCATTGCAAGTGTTCGAAGCCTCGCCAGATCAGCGTTTGGCTCGGGCTGAACTTTCTCAGTGGCCTCTTCAACAGCTTCGATCGGCAGAAGTTCGAAGACAATTGCAGGACGCATGTTCTGAAGTCGATCCGGCGCATTCTCAATGTGGTGACCTGCGTAGATCATTTCACCTTCGAAGCGCAGACCATCGCGAAGCTTCTTGAAGAGCAGCAAGTCCTTCCCATTAGCGATGTGATTGGCGATAGCGGCATTGCCTTTTGTCATGGTCATCGGCCCCACCTGTCCCTCGCCGAAATACTCGAACACGCCAGTGGGCAGGTAGCGGTCCGCATAGCCGTGAGCCAATCCTTCTTCCCCAGTGATGATAATGACCAGCCGGTGCTGTGCAGGAGTGACGATGCCACCCTGCTGCTGCCCCCTATAGCGCGCGTGGATTGCCTCACGTCGATTGTAGACCCGTCCGCGTTCGAAACCCCAAGCCATTGTTTTCGCTCCCTTGCTTCAGAAGCCGGCATCGAACAACACGACAACTTACAAGCGAGTAAATGAATCAGGACACTGTGATTGAGTATCAGGGCTTTTCACAGCCAGTCGTTGAATGGGCATTGGATTACGGAATTCCGCCTGATCTGATTTTGGCACGCCTTCGGACCGGGAATACCGTTGAAGCCGCTATCACGACACCTATGAAAACTGATCGAGGTGCCCGTCTTCACGGACAATATCTTCAGCGGGAATTGGCAAGGCGCGCGCGACGGGGGGTAGTCTCCAATTTGTCAGCGTCCAAGGGGACCGGCGCGGGGAGCACCGCGCAAGAAATTGCCGAAATAACTTTTCCATCAAACGAGGCTTCGCAATGACCTTGCCGAACGCTGCCGATCTGCGTCGGCAACTCAATCTCGACCCCGATCAGGAAGACAATGCCTTCCTTTCGGCCAAGCTCGCCGCCGCTGCGGGCTGGATAGAAGCCTATGTCGGCGAACCGCTCGCCGGCCTCGATCCGTTCCCGGCCGCGATCCGCGAAGCCATTCTTCAGCTTGCCGCGCACCTCTACGAGAACCGGGAAGCGGTTCTTGTCGGCATGTCGGCGTCCGAACTCCCCTTCGGCGTGGTCGATCTGATCCGGCCCTACCGGGTTTGGAGCTTCTAGCATGGCCATGTCACCGCAAGTTGCGCGGCTTCAGCGCCGCCTTGAAGCGATTCCGAAGAGCGTCCGTGAGGCCGTGCAGCCTTCGCTCGTCACGTCCGGCGAGGAACTTGCGCGCCTGATGCGCCAGCTTGCGCCGGAAGATGAGGGCGATCTGAAAGAATCGATCGCCGTCACGGCACCCGGCAAGCAGACGCCTGCCTATTCCCAGCCCGGCGGCTCGCGTGTCGCTGGCGAGTTGGAAGTGCTGGTGACTGTCGGCAATGAGGACGTGCGCTATCCGCACCTTCAGGAATACGGCACAGCGCACCACGAGGCACAGCCGTTCTTTTGGCCGGCCTTCCGGCTCCTGCGCAAACGCTTGTCGAACCGAACGAAACGCGCCGTCGCCAAGGCCGTGCGCGAACACTGGAAAAACCAATGATCGAGCCGACCCTTGCCCTTCAGACGGCCATCCGCGCCAAGCTGATCGGCACCGCTGCCGTGCTTCAGCGTGTAGACGCCGACAACATCCGTTCCGGTTCGACCCGGCCCGACAACACGCCGACGATCATCATGGCGAACGGCAGCACGTCGCTGCACGGCCATGATTACACCTCGCAACGCGCCGCATGGGTCAATCTCGATCTGCATATCTGGACGAAGGACGAAGGACCGGACGCGGCGAAGGAAATCGCCTTTCTCGTGCAGAGTGCGCTCGACAAGCGGCTTCCGATCGAAGGCGGATATTGCGATTCCTTCAAGGTGACGCGCACTGTCTTTCCGCGCGATCCTGATCCGGCGTTCGGCCACGGCGTCCTGTCGGTGGAAGCGCTTGTCCGGTGGATCGTGTAATGCGCTCCGGCAAGCTCGACCGCCTCATCACCATCGAACGTAAAACCGAAACGGTTTCCGGTTCAGGCAGCGTCGTTGCCGCCTGGACGGAAATTGCCACGACGCGCGCGGAGATCGTGAAGGCGTCGGCTGACGAATTCTTGACCGGCTTCGGCGAGGCAGAGGCCGGCACGACCATCTTCCGCATCCGTTGGCGCGACGGTATCACCACGGCCGATCGGATCATGTTCGACGGCACGGCGCACGACATCAAAGAGATTGTTGCGATCGGCCGGCGTCGTGCGCTGGAAATCCGCGCGGTGGCCGTGTCGTGACACGCGGCCTCAAACCCT
>NZ_JARGES010000010.1 GCF_029210365.1 Mesorhizobium sp. YIM 152430 | reverse complement strand
CCCGAACCATCCGGCCAATCTCGGCCGGCTCTGCTCCAAGGGCGCGGCGCTCGGGGAGACGATGGGGCTCGACGGAAGGCTGCTTCAGCCTGAGATCGGCGGCAGGGCTGCCGGGTGGGACGAAGCACTGGACGTCGTCGCCGCGCGCTTTGCCAAGACGGTCACGGAATATGGGCCGGACGCCTTCGCCTTCTACGTGTCGGGCCAGTTGCTGACCGAGGACTACTACGTCGTCAACAAGCTGATGAAAGGCTTTATCGGCTCGGGCAACATCGACACGAATTCGCGGCTCTGCATGGCGTCGTCGGTCGCCGGACATCGCCGCGCGTTCGGCGAGGATGTGGTGCCGGGCATCTATGCCGATTTTGAGGAGGCCGACCTGATCATCCTCGTCGGGTCGAACACGGCCTGGTGCCATCCGGTGCTCTACCAGCGGATGCTGGCCACGCGGCAGGCGAGAGGAACGAAGATTGTCGTTATCGATCCGCGTCGCACCGCGACGGCGGAGGAATGCGACCTGCACCTGGCGCTCAATCCGGGCACGGACGTCCTGCTCTTCAACGGGCTGCTCGCGCATTTGGCGCGGATGGGCGCGGTCGCTCAGGACTANATGCGCCTTCATTGGAAGATGTCGCGCGCGGCTGCGGCCTGCGGACGGCCGACGTGCAGGCGTTCGTCGACGCCTTCGCGGCGACACCGCGCACGGTCACGGTTTACAGCCAGGGCGTCAACCAGTCCGCGCACGGCACCGACAAGGTCAATGCCATCCTCAATT
>NZ_JARGES010000001.1 GCF_029210365.1 Mesorhizobium sp. YIM 152430 | reverse complement strand
CGCTATGGCGCTGGCCTTGCCGGCGTTGAAGTGAGCGACCTTGATCGGTCCATGCAGGAATTTGCCAAACGCATCGGCGAGGCCGTCGCCAAGGGCGGCGAACTTGAACGTGTTTTGTCGGCGAACGGCGTAGCGATCCGCGACGTGAACGGCAATGTGCGGCCGACCATGGAATTGCTTCGCGAGTTTGCCAACCTGATCAAACATGCTGGCTCGGAACAGGAACGGCTCTATCTGGCGCAACTGGCCTTCGGCCGTGCCGGCGCGACGATGGTCAATGCACTGAAGGACGGCGCGCAAGCGATCGACACCATGGCGGATGCGGCCGGCGAGGCCGGCGCTGTGATCGAGGACGAATTGATCCGCAAGGCGGAAGAGGTAGACGACGAGTTTGCCGCCCTTCAAACCCGCATGACGACCTTCGCCAAGCGTGAAGCGGTCATCTTCATCGATCAACTTTCCAACATCGGCGACGAGCTTCGCGCCTTCCGCGACAATCTGATCGGCGCATGGGAAGCCTTCGATGGCTTCTGGAACTCGATCACCGGCCGCGATCCGACCTCGATCGCGATGGACAAGCTGCGCACCCGCCTGAACGCCGCGAAGGTCGATGGTGACTATGGCGAGGGCTTCAGCCTTCAGGATATGGACTTCGGTCCGGCCGCACCGAAGAGCGACCGGCTCGGCTCGCCGCCGCGTCGCACGATCGTCAACGTGCCGAAGGATGATGCCGGTGGTGGTGGCCGTGGTGCGCGCCGTGGTGGTGGTGGTGGCGGTGGTGGTCGATCGCCGATGGACGAAGCACGCCAGCGCCTTGACGCCTATGCGGCCATTCTTGCCGGTGGCAGGCAGTTCATCGCGCAACAGGAAATGGAGCAACAGGCGATCGGCAAGACGGCCGAAGAGGCTGCACGGCTTCGCCACGCGCACGACATGCTTCAGCAGGCCGAACGCGCCGGCATCGCCCTTGGGCCGCAACAGCGTGCCGAACTAGACGCGCTCGCCGCGTCCATGGCGAAGATCGAAGCCGCGACGATCGCAGCGGCCGAAGCCCAGGAACGTGCTGTCGAGCTTCAGCAGTTCCTTGGCGAAGAGTTCACGTCGCTCTTCGGCGGCATCCTGAGCGGCGCAATGACGGCCGAAGAGGCTGTCAGTCGGCTTTTGTCGTCGCTGATCGACGCCGCCCTTCAGGCCGCGTTTCTCGGCAAGGGACCGTTCGGCGGCATGTTCGGTGGCGTCGGCATTCTGACGAAGCTCTTCGGCTTCGCGGAAGGCGGCTATACCGGCGATGGCGGGAAGTATCAGCCGGCCGGCGTCGTCCATCGCGGCGAATACGTTTTTGACAAAGCGGCCACTTCCCGCATCGGCGTGGCGAACCTCGAAGCCATCCGTTCCGGCGAACTTCCCGGCTATAGCGGCGGCGGGTTCGTCGGCAGCGAGGCCGGCGCGAATGTAGCTCGTCTTCTCCATGCCGGGAACGACAATAGCGGTGTGCCGCCTGTCATGATCAGTGCCCCGATCACTGTGAACGGTTCAGCCGGCACGCCGGAGCAGAACGCCGATCTTGCGCGACGGATGCGGAAGGAAATGGAGGCGACGATGCGCGGCGTCGTCGCTGACGAGATGCGCCGGCAGACCCGGCCGGGGAACTTCGCGAATTCACGATCGAGATGAAGAAAATCGTGCATCTGATCGAGCAAGCCTCTGATTTTTTGCTATAATATGTCTGCGCACGGCGTCGGGTAGCTCCCTACGCTTATCGGCGTCCGGTCTTTTCGTCGGGACCGGACGCCGCCTTCCCGACGAACCGACGAGAAGACCGACGAATGACCCTCATTGACGCCCCTACAGGCAACCCGCCTCAACCGGCTCCCAATGCCCAAATTGACAAAAAGGTAAATCGAACCCGTCGCAAATCGCCCTATCGCGATGCGCAGTTTCGCCCGCTATTCCGCGCCCTTGAGGCTTTTGGGGATGCACGCCGTTCCGGGGAGACTTCAGTTACGTATGCAACCCCCTCCCATCCCTCCTATCCACACCTTCACCTGAAGACCTCTTCCCTTACCCTCAAGCTCCCCGCCGCGCCCGAAACCTTGACCCTTGAGGAAGAGATCAGGGACGCCCGGTTCTGGCGCTCCTACAGCGTCCCGCTCAACCATCTTCCCCGCAACCGCGTTCCTGCCCCATGGCGTGACCTCTCAGACCTTTCCTGCCTCGAATGGCTTCACCACACCATGCGCGCGTCCGGTGGCTCTTGTGGCTTCACTTTGAACCTTTCCGACGACATCGCCGCCAAGGCAGGCGCACAAGCTTCCTCGGCTGGCTGGCTGGCGAAGCGGATCGCACGCGAGTTGAAAGCTGCTACCGGCCGGCACGTCCCGTTCTTTTTCGCCTTCGAAGTTTCCCGCGCCGGCAAGCTTCACGTCCATGGTGAGCTTCAGATCGAAACTGACGAGCACGAGGCCGTTCGGAAGGCGCTACGCCGTGCCGGTGGCGAGTGGGATACCACGCGCCAGCATCAAGCCAAGACCAAGCCGAAGCCGTCTGTCGTCTGGACGAACTATTGCGCGAAGGATTGGACTTCTATGCGCGCGCATCGGTTCAACCATTCCCGGCCCATAAATGGCGACTGGTTCTTCGCCACGAATGAGGCTCGATCGAGCGCGAAAGAAATTTACGAAGAGCGCCGAAAGCAAGTTCTCGAATTGATGCAAACACTTCCGGCTCGAAAATTCAGTCAGCACTGACTTACTACTTGCATTAATCAACATAGATCGAACGATTTACAGTAGACAAAGGTTCCGAACTGACTCATAGGCGTTCCTGTAACTGATCCCCTTACAGGCAACACCAAGCATGACCCCTTCGGAACTCTACCTGCCGGCCGTGAAATACGCTTTCGAGGCCGAAATGCTGACACACCTTCTCCAACACCGGCGCTCGCCTGATCCTGACGCCCTGCGCATGGGCGTTCATTCGCAGCTTCGGCTTGCCGGCATCGACATGGGCGGGCTGGTCTTGAATACGCCGCGCGTCGATCCGGAACTTCGCGGCGATCTGATCGAGGCGCTGATCGCGATCGAACCTTCACCCTTCTCCGGCGAGATCGACCTTAGCGACGTGCGGCTCGTGCTTGGGGAAGTCGGCGATGTTTGGCCTGACACGATTCTTTCAATCCAACCGCTAAAGCAGCTTGACCCCGTGTCGGTGTCATCCTATGTAACACCAACACCGCAACGGAGACACGGCCATGGCAATCAGCAACGCAGAGAAGGTTCGCCGCTATCGCGAGCGTCAGAAAGACAAGCTGAAGGCCGCGAATGACGTAACCGATGAGATCGCGACTCGGAAGTTCTTCGAATACCTCCCTGTTGATGGACAGTGGCAGGACGTGCGCTACTACCTCGAATGGGCGGGCTTCAATCCCGATCACCTTCCCGAATTCACTGACGATACCGACGCGGGATATGACCCGGCAGACGACATGCCCTATCGCGGCTCGATCGGCCGCGCCGAGCGAATGATCGGGATGCTTCTAGATGCCAGCCGTGAGCTTGCCGGCATAGTGAACCGCTACAAGCGCGAAGAACTCGATCGCCACATCGACAAGCTTGAAGTGGCGCTGGGCAATGCGCCTGAAGCCGACCGCAAAAAGATTGCGCGCGAAATCGTCACGATGACGCGCCATCGCGATCAACTGGACAAGCGTGTCCGGTTTGAGATGCCAACCTACGAAGTGAAAGGAGTTTAACGCCTGTTGGACGAACGGGAGCGACCAAGCTCGCCTAGGAAACGTCGCTTGGTCGTTCCACACTATCGAAACATCGCAATCATGAAGGAACCGCGATGAGCAACGTTTTTAACATGCCGGCGGCGCTGGCAGCAAGTAATGCGCCGGGCGCCTTCTACGAGTCGTCAGAATGGCTGCGGAAGGAAATTATGAAGCCACAGTTCCATGAAGCCGGGCACGCCGTTGTCGCGCGCCTTACGGGCTTCCGTGTCGAATGGGTGTCCGTCGATTCCGCGTTCATCGACAGCAATCCTGTAGCCATCGAAAATCACTGCACCGGGTTCGGACCCGTCTGCATGACTATTTCGTCAGAACGGCTCAATCCGATCATCAATCGTGCCGGCAACGCTTGCCGCATTCGAACCAAGCAAGACAAGGAAACGGTTATTGGATATGCGATGCATGTCTTGGCCGGCCCGATGGCGGAGCAGGGAATCGACCCAGCGGGTTTTGATCATACGGTTTGTGAGCGCGATTTCGAGCAGGTCGCAATAGTTCTCCAACTGGCCGAACCGAATAAGGCAGCGAGGAAAAAGCTCATGGCGGTCGCGCGTCGAAAACTCGACCGGATGCTGGATGAGCACTGGGCTACAATCCGCCGCGTGGCCTACGCTCTGCACGAGCGTCGAACGCTTTTCGGAGATGAGATCGACAACATCATGAATGGCTTCGATGTCCGCGAGGCGGCATGATGCGAACCGTCCAAATTGAAACGCCTTTCGGAACGGTCACGGCCACATGGCATCGTGAGGGCCGCATGATCGTCGTCCGTTACGGCGAACGCGAGAAAAGGGAGCGGGCTAGCGAGGACGACGCAACGAACAATTTTGTCGCGCGCAACGTATTGCAGGGATGGGTTGCGGACGATCTAATGGACGACCGCTAGACCTTCAAATATTTTTGAAAGCCCGCCGTTCACCCGGCGGGCTTTTTCTATTGGACGAGAATGATGCGCGCTCCCGGCCCCGAACTGCCACTCGACCCATTTCGCGCCTTTCGCCATCCCGCTTGCCGAGCTTCAGCCTCGCTGCAAAACCAGCGCTCGCCCTTGTCCATCGAAATGACCGTGTCGTGGTAGTAGGGCTGTCCCGGCACGTGATAGATGCGCTCGCCGGTATCGACGCTGACATTGCCCTTGATGTCGCACCCCGATCCGGGGAGCATCGCCGCGAACCGGTCGAGCGGCATGTCAGAGGCGGTGTAACCGACTCCGGCAGCGCCGATCAGAAGGAAGGCGACCGGGAAGGCCGGCAAGCTCTTGAACGCCTGGACGACCGACGTCAGCAAGCCACCCGATCGAGCGCGCGCCGCTTTCTTTAGCTGCGTCCCATGGTCGAACCTGTAGCGCCGAGCGCCGCGCCATGTGCGGTGATAGTCGACCTTCCCCATCAAGCTAAGTTAGCAATGCTTTCCTGCGATCAACCTTCGCGGGAGCGTTAAATTTTAACGATCTGTATCAGTTAGGCGATTCGTTGATGCCAACTGACCAGCCAAGCAGGAAGCCCGGAATTGACGTGTTCTTATTTTGTTCTAGTATGGCTCTTGCAATTCCAGTGGGAATACCACCATCGCGAGGAATTCTAGCTTTCCACACGCGGGAGTATGGGTATCGTCAATGGATCGCAAAGGCTTGGGAAATTGCAGATGGCTAGAAAGCGCAAGGAAGAGGTAAGCGGCAGCTTCCATTATCTTGTTCGAACCGATGGTAACGATAACGCACCAAGGGTGGTGCCTTTTACAGAAGACGAGTTTGGCGATCTCTATCGGGCGATCGATGGGCGACCGCCTTTAGATTTGAAGGATAAGGATGCAGTCGAACGCCTACGGCAACGGGGCGAAGCTCCCCTGGAGAAGGTGACGCTTGCCAACACGCGAACAATCCGAGGCACATTCCGATCCGCATATTGGGGACACTCATACGAGAATACGGAAAAGGGAACTATCCCTGCAAACAGCACGAGTCTGCGGCCGTTTCACTTCATGCTATACCTTTCTGATAGCGGAAAAATTTACATGGGCTGCCAGTATCTAGGGCAGTTTGGCGGTTATCAGGCGCTACGGGAAACCATTTTGAACCTGTTGCCAAATAGGAAGCGCATTCGCTCGCATTCGTTTCGTCTGGGTGCTGGTTACTATCGAGACGCGAAGCCAAAAGAAGTTCGCGTAAACGTAGCCAGCCGTCCTACTAGCATCACTGGACGAGGAGCCGGCGTAGGAAAAATGATGATCGCACTTAGTGCGGAGAAGCGTGACGACACGTTGTCCGACAATGTAAAAAACAGACTGTTTCCGCTTTTCGGCGGCAAACAACAGGACATGCGCAAGGCTGTAGCGGATCTGTTCAAACAGACGGACATTGTCGATTTTAACGACGAAGATATCCAAGACTGCAAGATTATGGCGGAGATGAACGGAAAGACGAGGGTCATTCACGTTTTCGAGGCGGGACACCAAGCCTCGAAATTTCCTTTAAATGTCCAGGTCGACAGACAGCACGGTCACCCTTCGCAGAGTGAAACGTGCAGCGCTTTAGCCGTAGTTCTTAAAGATCATGTCTTATCCGTCACGGAAAATGGTTAGCTTCCGCGAGATCATAGAGAACAACAATGCAACGTTCTATAACTATAGAACGAATGAGAAGACGAGCTTGCGTGCGAGGATTTCCTTCTTTGCGCTCGTCGCTGTTTTCTTATCGATATTTTTAATGGGCGAAATTGGGGATTTTCTTTCTGCTGTAAATACCGTTGTATCTATAATTATTGGTTTTAGTTTTAGTGTTATGTTTTATATAGCGACAGAAAAAGCATCATTGAACATAAATGGTGACTCTCTCGAGCAGCAAAACAAAAAAGAAATAGTTGAGAAGCTAACCAAAGAATTATTCTATAACGTTACATACTTCATATTGATAGCCATATCGGTTCTTGTTTTATCGATGGCCATATTGATCCCTGACGCCTGGAGAATATTACTCGCGGTTGGTGACCTATTCTGGAGCCGGAAGCCGCCGGCTTGGATGGATTCTGCGATGATGGCTGGCAGTATCGCCCTGCGGATTGCTTTTGCCTTTTGTCTGCTTGAAGCCGGCTTCACGTTCGCGCGGCTAGTGGGGCGTGTGAACTTTCTATTCGAAGAGAAGATGAAAAGTCGCTGACAGATGGAGTTTCCATCAAAATCGAGTCAGTGGGTGCCCATAAAATGGGCCGTCACAACGTTACAAAACATCATGTAAGTTATTGATTCTATTGGAACTAAGGCGATTTCAATCCTCTCTCGCAGCACCATCTATACTCCCGGACTGCCTGATTTCCCGCAATCGAGCATGACCCGTTCTTCCCGGTGACTGGGTCCGCCACCGCCACCGCCACGGTCACGGTGCGCCCGCCGCGCAATCCCGGCAAGCCGAATACGCGATTACGGCCCTCAACTCTTCGGGCTATCGTTCCGCCTGCCCGGACATGCAACTCTCCGCCTCCACGCGCCAGCCGTAGACGAACCTGATTTATCGTCGGATACTGGCCGGGCCACAAATAATCAGAGCCGGATTGTCAGATGAAAAACATGCTCATTGGAACCGTCGCTGCAATCATGATCGCGGGGCAAGGGTCCGCTTTCGCCCAGGATCTGGCCGATGGCGAGACGCTTTACCAAAGCTCCTGCCGGGCCTGTCATGGTCCGAGCGCTCAGGGCATGGCCAGTTTCCCCAGGCTGGCGGACAAGACTGAAGAAATTCTCATCGAGCGGCTGCAGGCATATCGCGAAGGCGAGAAGGTCGGCCCCAATTCCGCATTGATGATCCCCCATGCGACCAAGCTGACGGACGAGGATATCGAGAACATCGCAGCTTATATCACGACGACGTTTCCGTAAGATTTCTTGGCCGACCATGCACGAACTGGCGTTTGTGCGCGAAATATATCGTTGCCGCTGCTTTCGGGGCCGCCATATCGGTTTCACTATGGGCGGCTTGATGTAGCAGGACGTCGGCGCTAGCTTCGTGATCCCGTTAGAAGAGCGGGGGAGAATTGTACCAACGTTCGAGGCTGGCGCCTCGACAGCACTGGGAGGAGTGAATGTTGGAAAGATCTCGTATCACAAAAACCCTGCCTTTTGCCGCCGCGCTGGCCTGTTCGACCTTCGTCGTCATGCCTGCGCTTGCCATGGGCACGAACACGACAAGCCTTCAGCACACCGTCGTGCTGGAAGGTCTGCAGGCGCCTTGGGACATGGCGTTCCTGCCCGATGGAACCATGTTCTTTACCGAAAAGTGTCACGGTCTTTCGGTTCTTCTGCCCTCGGGCGAGGTCAACAAGTTGCTCGGAATGAACGAGACCGAAGGCTATGCCACGACGGCCGACGATCTCGTATGCGAGGGGCAGGCGGGCATGAACGGCGTGGCGGTCGATCCGGACTTCGAGGAAAATCGCCGGATCTACGTCTACTCGACCTCCGCCATGTCGGACCCGCGGACCAACAGGGTCCTGCGCCTCGAGGTCAACGAGGAATTGAGTGACGTCTCGGAGCGAACCGACATCGTCGACGACATTCCCTACAAGATGGCTGAATCCGATCATCCATTCGGCGGTCCCGGCGCCCACAATGGCGGGCGCATCCGGTTCAACCCCGGAGACGGGTTTCTCTACGTGACGACCGGCGACAATCACAACAGCGAGATTCCGCAGAGCCCGACCCTCATGGGCAGCAAGGTGCTGCGCATCGACACCGACGGCAACGCGGCTCCCGACAACGCCCCGCCCGAGGGCTTCGACCCGCGCACCTACACCTATGGGCACCGCAATGTGCAGGGCATCGCCTTCCACCCGCAGACCAACACGCCGATCGTCGCCGAGCACGGCCCTTGGCACTCCGACGAGATCACCGTGCTGGTCAATGGCGGCAATGGCGGCTGGGACCCGCGGCCGAACATGGCCGGACGCGAAGATTGTCCGGACGATTATTGCGGCTATTCCCCCAACCAGATGGAAGGCATGAACCGCTTTGAACGTGCGGCCTTCATGCCGATGACGGACCTCGAAACCTACCCCGACGCCATGAAGCCCATCTGGGACAATAACGGATGGTCGCAGGGCACCGGCTCGGCGGAGTTCCTGACGGGCGACCAATGGGGTGAGTGGGACGGCGCGATGGTGGTCGGCATCATGGGGATCGGCTTCGGCGGCACGCCGATCGGTCAGCGCATCGATGTCATTCAGTTGAATGAAGAAGGAACGGAAGTCGTCGACGTGACCGAGATGACTTTGCCGATGGAAGCGGGTCGCTTCCGCTCGGTCGTTCAGGGTCCCGACGGAAGCCTCTACACGGCCGTCGATGAAGGCATGATCCACAAGCTCACGCCTTGATCTGAATGCTGAACGTATCTGCGCCGTTCCCGGACGGCGCGGATACGGGCGTCTTGCGTGACGTCGGCGGGCCCGATGAGGCCGCACATCTATCGCAGCAGCGACCGCCCCGTCATCGCTTTCGGTTGCGCGACGCCCATCAGTTGCAGGAGCGTCGGCGCGACATCCGCCAGCACGCCGTCGCTCACAGTCCCGTCCCACGGCCCGACGATCACCGGCACCGGATTGGTCGTGTGCGCGGTGTGCGGTTCGCCGGTCACGCGGTCGATCATCTCCTCGCAATTGCCGTGGTCGGCAATGACCATCAACTTGCCGCCGCGCCGCTCCACCGCCGCCGCGATGCGCCCGAGCGCGCCATCCACCGTCTCGACGGCGCGGATGGCCGCGTCGAGATCGCCGGTGTGGCCGACCATGTCGGGATTGGCGAAATTGACGACGACGAACTCATGTTGGCCGCCGTCGATCGCCTCCAGCACCCGCTCGGTCAGTTCGGGCGCCGACATTTCCGGCTTCAGATCGTAGGTCGCGACCTTGGGCGAGGGCACCATGATCCGGTCTTCGCCGGGGAAGGGCGCTTCCTCGCCGCCATTGAGGAAGTAGGTGACATGCGGATATTTCTCGGTCTCCGCCAGATGCACCTGCCGCAGCCCCGCCTTCGACACGGTTTCGCTCAGGCCCTCGGCCAGCGTCTGCGGCTCGAACAGCACCTTCATGTGGGCATCGAGCCCGCCGCCATAGGACACCATACCGACGCGCGCGGCGAAATCGATGCGCCGTGGCCGCGCGAACCCGTCGAAACCGGGGTCGACGAGCGCCAGAAGAATCTCGCGCGCGCGATCGGAGCGAAAATTGAAGAAAACGAGCCCGTCGCCATCCTTCATGCCGCCATAGCCGCTTATCACCGTCGGCGTCACGAACTCGTCGGTCTCGCCGCGCACCTGGGCCGCCGCCAATGCTTCGCCGACCGTGGCAGCCCGCTCGCCGGCCGCGTCCACCATCGCGTCATGAGCGCGCTTCACGCGCTCCCAGCGCCGGTCGCGGTCCATCGCGAAATAGCGGCCGCTCACCGTCGCGATGAACGCGCCCTCGGGCCGCCGGCGCTCAAGATCGGCGAGAAATTGCGGCGCGGAGACCGGCGCCGTGTCGCGCCCGTCGGTAAAGGCATGGATCGCGACCGGAATACCGGCACCGGCGATGAGAGCCGCGAGCGCCAGCGCGTGTTCCAAATGGGCGTGAACGCCGCCATCCGACACCAGACCGGCGAGGTGGCAGGTGCCGCCCGAAGCCCTGAGCGCGTCGATCAGCCCGGTCGCGGCCAGCCGCTCGGCCAGTTCCGCGCCATCGGCTGCATGGTTGATGCGCGGCAATTCCTGGTAGACGATGCGGCCCGCGCCGATATTGAGGTGCCCGACCTCCGAATTGCCCATCTGGCCCTCCGGCAAACCGACGCTCGGGCCGAAGGTCGTCAGCGTGGCGTGCGGCCAGGTCGCCCACAGCCGGCTGAAATTCGGTGTCGCCGCCAGCGCCACCGCATTGCCTTCCGCCCGTTCGCTGAGGCCCCAGCCATCGAGGATCGTCAAAACCACCGGTCCGTTCATCTGGGATCTCTCATCCTTCGCATTGCCGCCCGTAGATAGGCCAGTCGCGGCCAGGGCCAAAGCGGAAAATCGTCATTTGCCGCTGCGGGCCGAAGGGTCGAATATCGCCTGCTTGGTTGACAAGCATATCGCCGATCAGTCATCTGCCGCGACTTTCGAGCCCGAGGAACTGCCCGATGACGAATGTCGCCCTGACGGGCCTTGCCCGCGATCTCGCCCATCGCGCCGAGAGCGGACGCCCGGTCCGCATCGGGGTCATCGGTTCGGGCGAGATGGGCACGGATCTGGTCACGCAGGGGATGCTGATGCCGGGCATCGAGGTGGCTGCGATCTCGACCCGCCGCCCCTGGACTGCGCGTGCGGCCATCGAGATCGCCTATGGCGACGATTCGCGCGCCGCCGAAGCCGACACGCAGTCGAAGGTCACGGCCGCCATCGAGGACGGCCGCATCGCCATCACCTCCGTCGAGACCATGGTGACGAACCCGCTGATCGACGTCGTCATCGACGCCACCGGCAAGCCTGGAGTGGCGGCCGATTACGATCTGGTGGCGATGGAGCACGGCAAGCATCTCGTGATGATGAATGTCGAGGCGGACGTGACGATCGGCGCCTATCTGAAGCACGAGGCCGATCGGCTCGGTGTCGTCTATACGGTCGGCGCCGGCGATGAGCCGTCCTCCTGCATGGAACTGATCGAGTTCGCCACCGCGCTCGGCCTCAGGGTCGTTTCCGCCGGCAAGGGCAAGAACAATCCGCTCAACCACGACGCCGTTCCCGACCAGTATCGCGAGGAAGCCGAACGGCGGAACATGAACCCGCGAATGCTGGTCGAGTTCATCGACGGCTCCAAGACCATGGTCGAGATGGCCGCGATCGCCAACGCGACCGGCCTCGTGCCCGACAGGCCGGGAATGCACGGACCGAGCGCCGGCCGCGACGATCTCGCCCGCGTGCTGATTCCGCGTGCCGATGGCGGCGTGCTGTCGAAAAAGGGCGTGGTCGACTACACGATCGGCAAGGGCGTTGCGCCCGGCGTCTTCGTCGTCGTCGAGGCGACGCATCCGCGCGTCATCGAGCGCATGGACGATCTCCATGTCGGCAAGGGCCCGTACTACGCCTTCCACCGGCCCTACCACCTGACCAGCCTCGAAGTCCCGCTCTCCTGTGCCCGCGCGGTCCTCTACGGCAAGGCCGACATGGTCCCGCTGCCGCGCCCCGTCGCCGAAGTCGCCGCCGTCGCCAAGCGCGATCTCGCCCCCGGCGAAACCTTCGACGCCATCGGCGAGACCTGCTACCGCTCCTGGACGATGACCGCCGCCGAAGCCACTGCGGCCCGCGCCGTTCCGGTCGGGCTCCTGGAAGGCGGCAAGGTGCTGAAACCGGTCAGGAAGGGCGACCTCCTCACCCTCCAAAACGCCACCCCCGACACCTCCACCCGCCTTTGGGCGCTGCGCCGCAAGCAGGAAGAAATGGTCGCTAACCTCGGCTAGTCGCCGCGATCTGCACCTTACGGGAGGGGTAAGGGGTGGGGGTATGCCGACCCCGCATTCTCAAAAAACTTATCCCCCTTCGCCCATCCTCCCACATACTCCCCCGCATCGTCCTCGTGGGAACCGGTGCGCACCGGGCATCGGGAGGGCGGCGATGACCTCCCCCCGATGGCGTCGGACACCATCGGGCACGTGAGGGCTGGGAACAGGCCGGCGTCCTGAGGAGCGCGAAGCGCCTCGAAGGGTGCGGAAAAGCCGCTGGGGGCCGAAATCCTTCGGGATGAGACCCGCCGTGACCGGTCGAAAGCCAGACAGCCATCGGTGGGGTGCGCGGGTTCGCGCCACACACATACCATTCGGAAGGCACGGCCCGCGCGCCCCGCTTCCCGTTCTTTGACAATGGCCGGATGCCGAAAAGGCAGGCGCGGCGCCGATCTGTCGCGGCTAGGCTTTGCCAAGCTCCACCGACCTCGCCCGCGCCGCCTCGACCGCCTTGCCCACCAGCTTCTCCAGACGGCCCTCATCCATGAAGACCGCGAGCGCGGCGGCAGTGGTGCCGT
The DNA here is from genome assembly GCF_029210365.1 of Mesorhizobium sp. YIM 152430. GTDB lineage: Bacteria > Pseudomonadota > Alphaproteobacteria > Rhizobiales > Rhizobiaceae > Aliihoeflea. The sequence continues at coordinate 74,115 of NZ_JARGES010000001.1, read as the reverse complement.
TCGGGCTCGTCACCTGCCGGCGCAGTTCCGCCGGCTCGTCCGCGCTTTCGGCCGCAAGGCACCCGGCGCCATAGACCGTCTGCATGGCCAGCAGCTTGGCAATGTCGGTCGGCAGTCCGGCCGACTCGCCGGCCTTGGTCAGGCATTCGATGAAATGGAACACATAGGCCGGCCCCGAGCCCGAAACCGCCGTCACGGAGTCCATCAGTGCCTCGTCGTCGATTTCCGCCACCTTGCCGCTCGCCGAGAGCAGCCCGGTGACGAAGTCCTTCGTCGCGTTCGAAACCCTGTCGTTCGCAACCGTCACCATCATCCCGCGTCCGATCGAGGCAGGCGTGTTGGGCATACAGCGGATGATCGGGGTTGCCGCGCCGAGTATTCCTTCCAAGGTCGCGATTCCCGTCCCGGCCGCGACGCTCAGAAACGTCGTCCCGCCATCGGCCAGGTGACGATAAGCCGGCACGACCGCGCCCATCACCTGCGGCTTGACGGCGAAGATGACGAGTTCGGGCCGCGCATCGATCAGTGCCTCGATCGCCTCATGCGCATGGACGCCCAGTTCGTCCGCCCGCAGCCGCAGCGCGTCGTCGGGCTCCACCACGCCGACCTCGCCGGCCTCCAGCCGTCCAGAGGCCAGCCATCCCGACAGCATCGCATAGCCCATATTGCCGCAACCGACGAGAATGACCCTGATCGACATCGTCGATCTCCCTGACTGTTTCTTTCGTCATGGACCGGCAATCGATTCCGTGCAACCGATGTCGCGCAACCGGAAACCGGCTGGCGGTTCTGGCTGTATCGCGTCAAAGAAGGACGCATTGACGGAAGCGCGGCGTCGCAATTTGGTGACGATGCGAGGCCAATCGAGTGCAGGGGAGCAAGGCATGGCAGAACGGATCGACGGCAAACAGGCGGCCGAGGACGTGGTTGCGAAGGTCAAGGCGGCGTCCGCCGATCTCGTCGCGCAGGCGGGCGTCACGCCGGGGCTCGCCGTGGTGATCGTCGGCGAAGATCCGGCGAGCCAGGTCTATGTCGCGTCGAAATCGAAGAAGGCGAAGGAGTGCGGCTTCTTCTCGGATCAGCACACGCTGCCCGAGGACACGTCCGAGGCGAATCTTCTCGCCCTCATCGACAGGCTCAATGCCGACGACCGCATCCACGGCATCCTCGTCCAGCTTCCGCTGCCCGGCCACATCGATTCCGGCAAGGTCATCCAGGCGATCGCGCCCGAGAAGGACGTCGACGGCTTTCACTTCGTCAATGTCGGCAAGCTGGGAACCGGCGAGGTCGAGACGGCCTTCGTGCCCTGCACCCCGGCCGGCTCGATGCTCCTGGTGGAAAAAGTCCGAGGCCGCGACCTGTCGGGGCTCACCGCCGTCGTCATCGGCCGCTCCAACATCGTCGGTAAGCCGATGGCGAATTTGCTCCTTGCCGCCAACTGCACCGTCACCATCGCGCACAGCCGCACGAAGGACATCGCCGCGCTCGCCCGCACGGCCGACATTCTCGTCGCCGCCGTCGGCCGCCCCGAGATCGTCAAGGGCGACTGGGTCAAGCCCGGCGCGACGGTGATCGACGTCGGCATCAACCGCATTCCGGCGCCCGAGAAGGGGGAAGGCAAATCGCGACTCGTCGGCGACGTCGCCTATGACGAGGCTTCCGAAAAGGCAGGCGCCATCACCCCGGTTCCCGGCGGCGTCGGCCCGATGACCATTGCCATGCTGATGGCCAACACGCTCGCCTCCGCCTGCCGCGCGGCCGGGCGCGAGCCCCCGAACTTCTAGGAAACGCCAGCGATCATGCCCGAGCCGTCGCCCAACGGACGCCAATTTGCCTTTCTGCTTGTAGACAGGTTCTCGATGTTCTCGCTCGCCGCGGCCATCGACACGGTCCGTTCGGCAAATCGTCTGCTCGGCCGCGATGTCTATTCGTGGACCACGGTCTCGGCGGACGGCGAGGCGGTTTCCGCGTCGAACGGCCTGCCGATCAAGATCGACTACGCCATCGCCGACGCCCCGCCGGTGGACATCTTCTTCGTCTGCGTCGGCCTGACGACCGAGTTTCCAGGCAAGAGCAAGGCGCTGGCCGCCCTGCGCAGCCTCGGCCGTCGCGGCGCGACGCTCGGCGCGCTCTCCGTTGGCTCGTATCTTCTCGCAGAAGCTGGCCAACTCGACGGCCACCGCTGCACCATCCACTGGGAAAACCGCGCCGGTTTCAAGGAACGCTTCCCCGACATCGAATGCACCGGCAACGTCTTCGAGATCGACCGCAAGCGCTATACCTGCGCCGGCGGCACCACCTCCATCGACCTGATGCTGGAGATCGTTCGCGCCGATTTCGGCCAGAACCTCGCCAACGAGGTCGCCAACCAGTTCCAGTACGAGCGCATCCGTTCGGCCGGCGACCGCCAGCGGGTCGGTCCCGAACGCGACCTGACCGGCAAATCGGAAAAGCTGAAGAAGATCGTCGAGCTGATGGCCGACAATCTGGACGAGCCGTACTCAGCCGTGGAACTGGCGAAATCGGCCAACCTTTCGGTGCGCCAGGTCGAGCGCCTCTTCCTGCGCCATTTGAACGTCACGCCCGGCCGCTACTACATGCGCCTGCGCCTCGAGCGTGCCCGCGAACTTCTGCGCCAGACCAACCTGCCCATCCTCGACGTCGCCATCGCCACCGGCTTCACCTCGCACTCCTATTTCGCGCAAAGCTACCGCCTGCTCTTCGGCCGCCCCCCCAGCGAAGAACGCCGCACGACCTATTAGCTGGCCCGAAACCCCGCGATCGCCAGCGGATTGTCGACCATCGCCGCCCGGTCCGGCGCGTCCACCGCCGGTTGTCCGACGAACGCCCCGAACAGCCGCCGCACATAGTCCTCGGGCAGATCGTGCGTGATCAGCACCAGCCGGGTACCGCGTTGCCCGTCCGGCCAGGCGGGAAGGCGGGCGGGAGGGTGCAGGAGCTTCTGCACGCCGTGGATCACCAGCGGCCGCTCGGGGTCCTCGGCGATCTCGATGATGCCCTTCATGCGCAAGAGCCGTTCGCCCTGCGTGGAGCGCAACAGGTCGAGGAACATCTCGATGATCGACCACGACACCGGCCGGTCATGGACGAGCGAGAGGGTGCGGATCGAAGGGTCGTGGTGCGAATGCGCATGGTCATGCGCGTGATCGAGGTCGTGATGGTGATCGTGATCGCCTTCGCCCAACCAGCGCGAAACGTCGGCCGTCTTCGTCGCCGGGTCGTAGAGCCCGCAGGCGATCAGCGCCGCCGTGCCCGATGCCGCAGCCTCGACGAACTCGGCGCCCGGATTGAGCCCGCGCAGCGTCGCCTTCAGTTCTGCGATCTCGCCCTCGTCTGCCAGATCCGTCTTCGAAAGCACGATACGGTCGGCGACCGCCACCTGCCGTCTTGCCTCCTCATGCGCCCGGAGTGTCGGGCCGCCATTGACAGCATCGACGACGGTCACGACCCCGTCGAGCCGAAAGGCGTGCATGAGCGCCGGATGCCCCATCACGGACTGGAGAACGGGCACCGGGTCGGCAAGCCCCGTCGTCTCGATCACGATCCGGTCGAGCGCGGCGACCTTGCCTGTCTGCAGCCGGTCGACGAGATCGGCCAGCGTGTCGACGAGTTCGCCGCGCACGGTGCAGCACAGGCACCCGTCGGAAAGCTCGATCACTCCGTCGCCGGACTGCTCGACCAGAAGATGGTCGATCGCCACCTCGCCGAATTCGTTGATGATGACGGCGGTGTTGGTCAGCGCCGGATCCTTCAGGAGCCGGTTGAGCAGCGTCGTTTTGCCCGAGCCGAGAAACCCGGTGAGGATGGAGACGGCAATCGGGTCCGTGCGCATCCGGCCTAGCCGCCCTGCGCCTGAACCGATTCCGGCGAATAATCCGGCCGCGGCGTCGGGATCGGCACGTTGGCATAGCGCGGCTGGGTCGAGCGCGGGCCGGTCGCGCCGCCGAGACTCACCGCGATTGCGACCGGGTCGCCGGCACGCTCTCTGATGAATTTCGACTGGTAGATCGGCTTGCCATTGGCGTCGCGTCGCTTGGCGCGCTCGCGCCAGGCTTCTTCGGTGCATACGACCGGCCGCAGATTGGTGGCCTCTGTCGAGACCTCCGCACCCGGTTGCAGATTGGCGAGCAACGGCGCGTCGCCCGCCGGCTTTGCAAAAGCGTTGCCCATCAGGTCGGCGGCCTTGTCTGCACGTTCCTCGGGCGAGAATTCGCCGATTACGACGGCGAGCAGCGAGCGTCCCTGCTGCGTGGCGGAGGCGACGAGATTGAACCCGGCCGGGCAGGTATAGCCCGTCTTCATGCCGTCGGCGCCCTCGAAGCGGCCCATCAGCGTGTTGTGGTTTTCCATGATGTTCTGGCCGTCGGCCAGCGCGTCGAGCTTGAAATAGTCCGCATGTTGCGGGAAGTCGCGGCGCAGCGCGATGGCGAGCACGGCAAGGTCGCGCGCCGACGTGTATTGCTCGTCCGAATGCAGGCCGTGCGCGTTGACGAAATTCGACTGCGTCATGCCGATGCGCCTCGCTTCGGCATTCATGCGCTGGGCGAAGGCCGCCTCCGACCCGCCGACATTGATCGCGACGGCGGTTGCGACATCATTGGCCGACTTGACCATCAGGATCTTGATCGCATTGTCGAGCGTCAGCACCGAACCGGCCGCATAGCCCATCTTGGACGGCGGCTCCTTGGTGGCTTCGGTGGTGATCTCGATCGGGCTGTCGAACTGCAACTCGCCCGCCTGCACGGCGCGGAACGCGACATAGGCGGTCATCAGCTTCGTCAGCGAAGCCGGGTAGGAAGGTTTGAACGCGTCTTCCTGCGCCAGAACCTGACCGGTGTTGAGATCGACCAGGATCGACGGCCCCGCAATGGCGGGCTGCTGCCACGCCGCCAATGCGGCGACCGCTGCCGTCAGCGTCGCCAGAACAAGCCTATTGCGCATCATTGACCAATTCGCCTCTTGCCGTCGCCATCGTCCGGTATTTAGTCTCATGACCGAGCGGGTCGAGGATTGCTCGCCCGCCACCCGTGAAGAACAGCGGACCCCGCCACCGTCGTCTCTCGACTATTTAGACTATGTGACGCCAAAATGGCAGGTCGACCGGACAAGGAACTCCTCCCACATGCCGATTTTGAACCGAGCTGCCGAGATGCAGGAAGAAATCGCCGGCTGGCGGCGTCACATCCATTCCAATCCCGAAATCCTCTACGATTGCCACGAGACGGCGGCCTTCGTCGCCGAAAGGCTGAAGGAATTCGGCGTCGACGAGGTGGTGACCGGCATCGGCCAAACCGGCGTCGTGGGCCTGATCAGGGGCAATCTTGGCGATGGTCCGACGATCGGGATGCGCGCCGACATGGACGCGCTACCTTTGACCGAGATCACCGGCAAGCCCTATGCTTCGACGACGGAAGGCAAGATGCACGCCTGCGGCCATGATGGTCACACCGCGATGCTGCTCGGCGCGGCGAAATACCTGGCCGAAACGCGCAACTTCAAGGGCGCGGTCGCCGTCATCTTCCAGCCGGCCGAAGAGGGGGGCGCCGGCGGCCTCGCCATGGTCAAGGACGGCATGATGGAGCGCTTCGACATTTCACGGGTCTTCGGAATGCACAACATGCCTGGTCTTCCCGTCGGACAGTTCGCGCTGCGGCCCGGCCCGCTGATGGCGGCGACGGCCGAGTTCACCATCAAGGTCAAGGGCAAGGGCGGCCACGCCGCCATGCCGCACGGCACGATCGACCCGATCGTGATCGGCAGCCAGATGGTGCTGGCGATCCAGACCATCGCCTCGCGCTCGGTCGACCCGATCGAATCGATCGTCGTCTCGATCACCAAGTTCCATGGCGGCGATGCCTATAATGTGATCCCCGAAGACATCGAGTTCGCCGGCACGATCCGCACCTTGAAGCGCGAAGTCGCCGACAAGGCCATCGAGCGGATGCGCGCGATCTGCCAGGGCATCGCGCTCGCCGGCGGCGCCGTCGCCGATGTCGACATCGACGTCAATTACCCCGTCACCTTCAACGACCCGGAGGAAACCGTCTTCGCCACCGGTATCGCAAGGGGCGTGGCGGGCGATCCGAACGTCGACGACAAGATCAACCCGGTGATGGGCGGCGAGGATTTCTCCTACATGCTCGAAGCCCGCCCCGGCGCCTTCATCTTCATCGGCAATGGCGACACCGCGAACCTCCACAACCCCGCTTACGACTTCAACGACGAGGTCATACCGCACGGCGTCAGCTACTGGGTCCGCCTCGCCGAAACGGCGCTCGCCGCGTGATTTCGACCTTCGGCCCGGCATGGCCGGGCCGTTTGCACTTGGCGAAAGCGCGGCCTGCGTCTATGTGTTCCAGCCGTGGTCCCGTAGCTCAGTAGGATAGAGCATCAGATTCCTAATCTGAGGGTCACTGGTTCGAATCCAGTCGGGATCACCAGCAAAGCAGCGTTCCATGAACATCGAAACCTTCGACACCGTCATCCTCGGCGCGGGCGCGGCGGGGATGATGTGCGCGATCCATGCGGCTTCGCGCGGCGGGCGGGCGCTGGTGGTCGATCATGCCAAGGCGCCGGGGGAGAAGATTCGCATTTCGGGCGGCGGGCGCTGCAATTTCACCAATATCGGGACGAGCGCGAAGAACTTCATTTCCGCCAACCCGCATTTCGCCAAGTCGGCCCTCGGCCGCTACACGCAGCACGATTTTCTCGCGCTCGTCGAAAAACACGGCATCGCATGGCACGAAAAGACGCTCGGGCAGCTCTTCTGCAATAATTCGGCGAAAGACATCATCGCCATGCTGCTCGACGAGATGGACCGCGCCGGCTGCGAACTGCGCCTGGCGACCACGCTCGTTTCCATCGAGCGCGGCGAGAGCGGCTTTGCCGTCACCCTCGGAGGAGACGGTGCGGCGAAAATCCGCTGCCGCCATTTCGTCGTCGCCTGCGGCGGCAAGTCGATCCCGAAAATGGGCGCGACCGGGCTCGGCTACCAGATCGCGGAAAAGTTCGGACTTGGCGTCACCGAAACGCGCCCGGCGCTCGTCCCGCTCACCTTCGGCGAGGACGTGCTCACCGGTTTTCGCGAGATCGCGGGCGTCGCGGCGGATGCGCGCGTGTCCTGCGACAGGACGGCGTTCGAGGAGGCATTGCTCTTCACCCATCGCGGCCTCTCCGGGCCGGCGATCCTGCAAATTTCGTCCTACTGGCGCGAGAAACAGCCGATCCGCATCGCATTCCTGCCGGGCGAAGACATCCACGCCGCGCTCTTGGCCGCCAAGCGCGACAACGGCCGCCGCGCGATCGCGACCGTGCTCGCCGACATCCTGCCGAAGCGGCTGGCCGCCCATCTCGCGGAGGCGCATGGCTGGGCCGGGCCGATCGGCGAGGCGAGCGACAAGAGACTGGCCGCCATCGCCGGAACGCTTCAGGGCTGGGAGGTCTATCCGATCGGCTCCGAAGGCTATCGCACCGCCGAGGTGACGCTCGGCGGCGTCGACACGGCCGGCCTCAACTCGCGGACGATGGAATCAAAGGCCGTCGACGGTCTCTATTTCATCGGCGAGGTGGTCGACGTCACCGGCTGGCTCGGCGGCTACAATTTCCAGTGGGCATGGTCGTCCGGCTGGGCGGCGGGAACGGCGATCGCGGAGCGTGCGGCATGAACGACGGACTGACCGAACATCTCGCCATCGCCATCGGCGGCTATGCGCTTGCCGCCTCCATCGGCTGGTGGCGCGCGCCGGAACGCTTTTCGCGCCTGTTCGACGGCCTGCGCGACAGTTCCACCGCCGCCTTCATGACCGGCCTCGTCTGTTATTTCCTCGGCGCGTTCCTGCTCGTTGTCCACCATCGCGTGGACGACTGGCTGGCGATCATCGTCACGCTCTTCGCAGTCGGCGCGGTCGTCGAGGGCCTCGGCTTCCTGATCGGCTCCGGCGCCTTCGTCGCGCTGGCGCAACGCATCGGGCTCGCCGGCTCATGGCGGGTCTGGGCGGCGATCTATGTCGCCTTCGGCGCCGGGATGATCGCGGCCGGCCTCGCCCGGCTCTAATCTTCCATCACCAGCAGATCACCCGGCGCAAAGCTCACCGTCACGAGGTCGCCCGGTTCCGGCGGCGGGGCGGAGGGGGTGTTGAAAATGTCGAGCGAGAGCGTGCCGGAGCCGACCGCCACGCGCACCCGGATCACCGAGCCGAGGAACGACACGTCCCGGATCGTGCCGGACAGATGCGCGCCGCGCGCCTCGTCGCGGCCGAGCGTCACGGCTTCGGGCCGAAGCGCGAGCGTGATCGCGTCCCCTGCCTGCCGGTCGGCAAGGCGATAGCCAAGCGAAACGGTGCTGTCTCCGATCGAAACCGTGCCCGCTGCCGGATCGACCACCTTGCCTTCGAGCGTGCTGAGCGTGCCGACGAAAGAGGCGACGAAGCGGGTCGTCGGGCGGTTGTAGATTTCGAACGGCGTGCCGATCTGGTCGGCGCGGCCTTCGCTCATCACCACGATCCGGTCCGACATGGATAGCGCCTCTTCCTGGTCGTGCGTGACATAGATCGTGGTGATGCCGAGCTTCTTCTGGATGGCGCGGATTTCCTCGCGCAGCGACACGCGGATCTTGGCGTCGAGCGCGGAGAGCGGCTCGTCGAGGAGCAGCACCTGCGGGCGCACGGCGAGCGCGCGCGCGAGCGCCACGCGCTGCTGCTGGCCGCCCGAAAGCTGGAACGGGTAGCGCTCGGCCAGATGCGGCAGCTTGATGATTTCGAGCATTTCGGCGACGCGCGCGTCGATCTCGGCCTTCGGCCTGCCGGCGACCTTCAGTCCGAAGCCGACATTTTGCGCCACATTCATGTTGGGAAACAACGCATAGGCTTGGAACACCATGCCGATATTGCGCTGGTTGGGCTTGAGGTTCACCACGTCGCGCCCGTCGATGCGGATGACGCCCGAACTCGGCTGCTCGAAGCCGGCGACCATGCGCAAAGTCGTCGTCTTGCCGCAACCCGAGGGCCCAAGGAACGAGACGAACTCGCCCTTTTCGACGCTGAGATCGAAATCCTTGACGACGCGGGTGCCGCCGAAATCCTTTTGAAGGTTGGCGATTTCGAGAAAGCTCATCGGCGGGCCATCGTGTGTTTCTGAAAGCGGGTGACGAGCTGGATCAGCCCCATGCAGGCCCAGGTGATCGCGAAGGCGATGACGGCGAGGGCGGCGGGCTCATAGGCGCGGTTGGCGCCGATGAGCTGGAGATAGGGGCCGAAGGCGGGGCGGTTCAAAAGCGCGGCGAGCACGAATTCGCCGATCACGATGGCGAAGGTCAGGAACGCGCCGGATAGGACGGCGACGAGCACGTTCGGCAGGATGACGCGCCACATGATGGTCAGCCAGCCGGCGCCAAGGCTCTCTGCCGCCTCGGTCAGCGTGCGCACGTCGATGGCGCGCAGCCCGGTGTCGACCGCGCGGTACATGTAGGGCAGGGACAGCGTCATGTAGCCGAACATCAGGAGGAGGTTCGTTCCCGCCGCGGTGCCCGTCAGCGGCAGCCAGGACGAGGTGTTGTAGAGCCGGATATAGCCGAACACGATGACGATCGGCGGAATGACGAGCGGCAGCAGGGTGACGAACTCGATGAAGGGCCGCCAGTGCGGCAGCTTCAGGCGTATCCAGTAGGCTGTCGGCACGATCAGCACGACGCCGGCGATGATCGTCGCCACCGCCATCATCACCGAATAGCCGAATGTCGCTTGAAAGCGCGGATCGGCGAGCACCGCCCAATAGGCGTCGAGCGAATATTCGCCGCGCCGCATCTTCAGCGAGAATTCCACCGTGCCGACCAGCGGCAGCACGAAATAGGCGACGCCGAGAATGAGGAAGGTCCAGGACCAGAAGCGGTTCGCCTTCATTTGATCCATCGCTCGGCGCGTCCGCGCAACCAGATATAGACGAAATTGGCGATGCCGGTGATGACGATCATGCCGAAGGCGAGCGCATAGCCCAGATGCGGGTCCTGCAAGACGTCGCCGCGGATCTGCGCGAAAAGCAGGATCGGCACGATGGAAAGCGACGAGCCGGTCAGCGCATAGGCGGTCGCGACCGCGCCGAAGGCGTTGGCGAAGAGCAGCGCGAAGGTGCCGAGCAGCGTCGGCCACAGGATCGGCAACGCGACCATGCGCCAGTACTGGAAGCGCGAGGCGCCGAGGATGGCGGCGGCTTCCCCCCATTCGCGCTTCAGCCCGTCGAGCGCGGGCGTCACGATCAGGATCATCAGCGGGATCTGGAAGAACAGATAGGTCAGCGTCAGGCCCGAAAAGGACAGGATGTTGAAGCCCATGCCGTAGATGTTGATGCCGAACCAGTCGCGCAGGATCAAGGTCACAAGCCCGAGCCGGCCGAAGGTCGCCAGGAACGCGAAGGCGAGCGGCACGCCGGCGAAGTTGGACGCGACGCCCGAAAAGGTCAAAAGCGGTGAACGGAGCCAGTGCGGCAGCCCGCCGATCGTGATCGCCACCGCCATCAGGAAGCCGATCAGGCAGCCGAGAAACGCGGAGGCGAAGGAAATGCGGATCGAAATCCAGTAGGCCGACATGATCGACGGCTGGAAAAGGTTGGCGATGTTCTGAAACGTGAACTCGCCGGCCGGGTTGCGGAACGCGCCGGTAACGATTTGCAGCGTCGGCAGGATCAGGAACAGGAGCGCGAAGGCAAGGAACGGCACGACGCCGAGCCAGGCGAGCGACAGCGAGCGCCGGGCGGGCTTGGGGGCGGGGCCGTGGGTGACGTCGGTCATCGGTTGCCTGCGGAAACGGCCGGAAGCGGATTGGCCATATGGGGGCAAGGTGGGGTGCGTAATCGGCGAGCATGGGCGGCCGCCGCGAAGGACGGCCGCTCACGAAGACTTCGCTACTGAACGTTCGCGCCGACGGTGGAATCCCATCCCGACGTGATCACGTTCTTGGCCGCTTCCTGCTCCTCGAGCGTCGGGAAATAGGCCTTCTCATAGGATTCGGCCGGCGGCAGGGCGTCGAGCAGTTCCTGCGGAATGACGCCGCGTTCCACCATGTCGTTGAAGCGGATCGGGTGGCAGTAGCCCTTCAGCCAGCCGAGTTGGCCTTCGTCGGAGTAGAGATACTCCATCCACAGCTTGGCGGCGTTCGGGTGCGGGGCGTAGGCGCTGATTGCCTGGACATAGACGCCGGCGAGGACGCCGGACGCCGGCACCACGACTTCCACCGGCGGATTGCCGTTGAGCGCGTCGCGGCCCGAAAGGGCATTGTAGTCCCACCAGATGACGATCGGCGTCGCGCCCTGCGCGAGCGTGCCCGACTTGCCGATGGTGGGCACGAAATTGCCCTTCTCGTTGAGCTGCTTGAAGAAGTCGAGCCCGGCCGTACCGGAGGCTTCTCCCGGTTCCGCGCCGGCGGCCATGCCGGCGGCCTGCACGCCCAGGATCGCCTGGTTCGAGGCGCGCGGATCGCCTGCGAGCGCGATCGAGTTGGCGTATTCGTCATTGAGCAGGTCGGACCAGTCGGCGGGCACGTTCTCGACGATGTCGGTGTTCACCGCGAAGGAGAGCACGCCGTAATAGTCGCCATACCAGTGGCCGTCGGCGTCCTTGACGTTGTCGGGAATCGAGTCCCAGGTCGAGACTTTGTAGGGCATCAGGAGCCCTTCTTCCTGCGCCTGCGGGCCGAAGGCGAAGCCGATGTCGAGGACGTCGGGGGCCTGCGGGCCCTTGTTGTCCTTGTTGGCGCGGACGGCTTCGAGTTCGTCGGCCGAACCGGCATCCGGGTTCAGTTCGTTGACCGTGATCTCGGGATATTTCGCCTTGAACCCGGCGATCACCTCGCCATAGCCGCACCAGTCGTGCGGCAAAGCGATGGTGGTCAGCATTCCTTCCGCCTTGGCCGCGGCTTCCAGTTCGGCCAGGTCCTGCGCCGATGAGATCGACGTCGTCACCATCAGCCCGGCGGCGACTGCCGACAGGATGTGCCCCATTTTCGTCATACCCGTTCTCCCTGAGAAAAGACGCCTTCTTGACGCCTGCGATGCGGCTACTGCCGTTGCGTGACAGTGACATGACGAAACGCGCAATCTCGCCCGCAGCATTTCAGACTTAACTACTTTTCCGCAAGGGCAGCAATCGGTTAAGTTATCCGGCTATCGGAATTTCGCGCGGCATCGCGCGGGCAAACGGAACGACGGTCGCGCCGGCCGAAAGGCGGGCGCCGCGCTGGCGTCTGAATCGCCGATCGGTCACCTGTCGGTCCTCTGCCAGCATCATGCCGACGAGGATCATGCGCGTCGCGTCCTCGGCGGCGCGCACCAGGAACTTGTCGGCCTTTTCGATCGCCTCGTCGAGCGAGCAGGGGCGCTTGACGATCGAGGCGAAGGCATCGATGCCGTGCGCGAAGTTCGAGGCCGCGCCCTTGCCGATCGTGCCGGCGAGCGCGACGACAGGCAGGCCGCGCAGCTTGGCCCGGCGCGCGACTTCCACCGGCACCTTGCCGTAGGGCGTCTGTCCGTCGAGGCTGCCTTCGGCGGTGATGACGAGATCGGCTTCGTCGATCAGCGCGTCGAGGTCGAGATACTGCATGACCAGGTCGTAGCGCGGGTGCAGCGTGCCGTTTAGCAGGCCCATCACCGCCGCTCCGATCCCGCCGGAGGCGCCGGCGCCCGACGCGTCCGAGACGCGCACGCCCGTCGTCCTCTCGATCAGATCGGCATAGGTTTCCATCGCGCCGGACAGAAGCTCGACCTGTGCGGGAGTCGCGCCCTTTTGCGGGCCGAACACGCGGGCGACGCCCTTCGGCCCGGTCAGGAGATTGTGCCAGTTGACGGCCGCGTCGATCCGCACGTCGGAAAGGCGCGCATCGCGGCCCGAGACGTCTATGCGCGCCAGCCCGGCCAGTCCGCCGCCGCCCGCCAGCACACGCTTGCCGTCGCCGTCGAGGAAGCGCACGCCCAGCGCCTCGGCCATGCCCGCGCCGCCGTCATTGACGCCGCTGTCGCCGCAGCCGAGCAGGATGCGCGTCGCACCATGATCGAGTGCCGCGCGGATGAGTTCCCCGACGCCGAAGCTGGTGGTGCGGGTCGGGTCGCGACGGTCGCGCGGGACATGGCGCAGCCCTGCGGCGGCGGCCATCTCGACCACGGCCGTCGGCTGGTCCTGCCCGCCCAGCATTCCAAAGAAGGCGTCGACGGGATCGCCAACCGGACCGGTCACGCGCATCGGATGGAGCGTCCCGTCGGTCGCCTCGACCAGCGCCCGCGTGAACCCTTCGCCGCCATCGGCCATCGGCGCCTTCAGGATGCGGGCCGAGGGCAGGGCACGCTTGACGCCGGCCTCGATGCGGGCGGCGACCATTTCGGCCGAAAGGCTTTCCTTGAAGCCGGAGGGAGCGATCAGAATGGTCATGGGCATGGTCTTGATCTCGCTTGAGAATGTCTGTTCGCGAGGATGACGTTCGGCACCCGCTTCTATTCCCTTCGCCGGCGAAAAAGTTTCAGCCGGCAAGACCCTGCATCGGCCAGACGACCAGGGCGAAGAACAGGAGTCCCGCGACGAAGACCGGCAGCAGCCAAAGGGCGAGCCGCAGGAGGTCGCCTTGACTGAAGGGGTGTCCCTCCGCCTGGCCGAACAGCATCACCGGCTTGGCCGACACCATCAGCGTCTGGCAAAAGCCGCTCGCGATCGTCACGACGAAGATCAGCGTCGTCGGATCGGTGCCGAAGCGCCACAGTGGCAGCGCCAGCGCCGGAATCAGCACGGCGGCGCGCGCGGTGCGCGAGATGATGACGAGATGGGCGAGCGCGGCGACGACGGCTGCGATCGCGATCGTCAATGCCGGGCTCAGCGCCATGTCCAGCGATCCGACCAGCCGGTCGACGAGGAAGGCCGCGGCGCCCGTTTCGAGCAACGCCTCGCCGACGACGAGCGTCGCCGCGAGGAAGAAGAGCAGGTTCCAGTCGACGTCCTTAAGCGCGTCCTTGAAGGCGATGCCCGAGACGGCCTTCGTGGCCGCGAGCAGTGCCGCGCCGAGTGCGATCAGGGCAAGATCGATGCCGTGCCAGCCGCCGGTCGCCCACAGCGCCACCGTCGCGACGATGATCGCGGTCAGGCGACGGTCGCCGGCACGCGGTTCGACGGGAGCGGCGATGGCGCGCGCGAGCGGAGCCTTGTCCTCCGGCGTCAGAAAAAGCCGCTGGATCGCGAAATTCGCCGCAAGGCTCATCGCCAGCGCGAACGGTGCGCCAAGCATCGCCCAGTCGAGATAGGAAATCTTTGGTCCGTCGATCTCGTCGATGAAGCCGAGGGCGATCAGATGCGCGCCCGCCCCGGTGAGCGATGCCCCGGCCGAAAGCAGGATCACGCTCGGAAAGAGCAGCGCCAGCCCCTTGGTGACGCCCGGCCGGCCGATTGCCGCCGAAAGCGCGGCGAAGACCGGCAGCAGGATCGCCGCGCGCGCCGAGGTCGAGGGAATGAAGAACGCCGTGGCGAAGATGATCAGCGTCGCCGCCGTGAACATCGCGGGAACGGTGCGGAACCGGCCGATCGCGCTCGTCGCGTGGCGCTCGGCGAGCCCCGTGCGCTTGATGATCGCTGCAAGGATGAAGGCTGCGATCAACAACCAGATGATTTCGTTGTCGAACGTGTCGAAAAGGTCGTCCTGGTCCGCCGCGCCGGTCGCCGCCAGCGCGAGAAAGGCGGTGATGGCGACCGGCGTTTCGGGCAGCTTCAGGATCAGCCAGCCGGCCATCATGGCAGCGAAGATGGCGAGCGTCGCGCGGCCTTCGAAGGCAAGGTCGGACAGGAACAGGGCGATCGCCAGCCATGCGATGGCGACGCTTGCCGCAGCCGCAAGCCACGCCCGAAAGCCGGCGGCAAATGTCGGGCGGGTCAAGGATAGGGAAATCGCGGTCATCGGTTGCGTCCGTTGTTCTGTTCGTCGACGAACGTCCCGTTCGGCCTCTTATTCCCGCAAACGGCCGAAGCCGAGGGGCGGGAATAAAGCGCGGCGCCCTTCGTTTGCCGGTCGAGACCGCAAAAGCCCGCGAGGCTGAACGGCTCGATATCGCAACAGGAGGTCAAGATGAAAAACGATCACAAGATTCCCAATCCGCAAGCCGAAACCGTGTCGCTCGGCCGTCGCCGCGCACTCGGCCGCATCGGCCTGCTGGCCGCCGCCGCCTACAGCGCACCGGCGCTTCTGCAATTGAGCCAGGCCCATGCGTCCGGTGCCGGCTCCGGCGGTGGCGCAGGCTCCGGCGGCGGTGGCGGTGGAGGCGGCTCGGGCGGAGGCGGCTTCGGCGGCGGCAGCTTCGGCGGTTCGGGCGGCCGTGGTTCCGGCGGTCGTGGCGGGTTCGCCGGCTCAGGCGGGCGTGGCGGTCGTGGCGGCCGCGGTGGCTCGTTCGGTCGCGGCGCGGGCCAGGCGATCGATTCCTTCGGCCGCGGAATGCAGAATATGGGCCGCAGCATCGGTCGCGCGTTCGGCTTCAACTGAGCACCTGTATCCGCACAGCCGGCCGGCCGGTTCGTTCCGGCCGGCCGCTATCCGTGAGGGACGCCCGATGCCTGTCAATCATTCCTGCGCCCTGGTCGATCGTCCGGTGCGCTTTGCCGATGCCGAACCCGTTCTGGCCATATTGAAGCGGGTCACCAGCGGATGGTCGTGGACGGCGGTTTCGGATGGTTGCGACCCGCTCCTCGAAGTGCGCCGTCATGGCGCGGGCTTCGTCATCGACGAGCCGGACCGGCGCGCATTCACCGAGGCCAGCGCCGTCAGTGCCGCGTGCAGCCTCGTCGCGATCCTGCTCAACCGCATGGTCGAGCCCGATCCGTCGATGCTCTGCCTCCATGCCGGCGCGGTATCGCTTGCCGGCCGCAATTTCGTCTTTCCGTCGACCCATCGCGCGGGCAAGAGCACGCTGACCGCAGCGCTCGCCTTCGCCGGCGCGCAGATCGTCGCCGATGACATCGTGCCCGTCGATTGCCGGGACGGCGTCGGGGCGCTCGTTGCCTCGGGCGTGGCCCCGCGCCTGCGTGTGCCCTTGCCGCGCGCGCTCGGCCGCCGCTTCGCTTTTCGTGCCTGGCGTCACAAGGGACCGGATGACGGCCACTACCGCTATCTGGCGTTGCCGCGATCCAGCCTCGCCCGCTTCGGCGAAAGGCGCGATGCGAGCGCCTTCGTCTTTCTGGAACGCGCAGGCGGCGCCCGGCCGGAACTGCTTTCGGTCCTGCCCGAACAGGCGATGAAGATCCTGCTCGTCCAGAATTTCGGCAATGCCGCGCCGTCCGACATCGTGCTCGCACGCATTGAGCGCCTCGCCCTGCAATGCCCTTCGCTGCTGCTGCGGTATGACAGGCTGTCCGACGCCTGCGCTCTCTTGAAGGAACTGGCGGCAGTGGATCTCGCCTCCGCTCATGCCACGCTGCGCTGCGGCGTACCGTCCATTGCTCCGGCCGAATTCGCATCCGCGCCGGCGCCTTTGCCTGCCGGCCGGATCGTCCGGTCGGGCGATGTGGTGCTGCGTTCCACCGCCGATGGCGGCGCGTTTCTCGCCGACCGGACGGGCGGCGGCATTTTCGCGCTCGACGCGCTGGGCGCGGCCATCTGGGATGCGCTCGCCGCTCCCGTCGCACCGCTCGACCTTGCCGACGAACTCGCAGAGACTTATCCGCAGATCGAGCGGACGCGCATCGAGGCCGATCTTGCCGGCCTCATTTCACGCCTGATGGAAAAAGGGCTCGCCCGGCCGCTATGATCTGAAATCGTTCAGCGCGCCGCCTCGGAAAGGGCGGCGCGTTCTTCGTCCGCCGTCAGGGCGGGGCCGGCTTCGATGGCGCCGAGATAGGCTTCGAGCGCGTCGAGGGAGGAGGCGGGCGCATAGCCGTCGCCGCCAGCCGGCGCGGCGACGGCAAAGCGCATCGCCCATTCGCCGTCGTCCCGGCAGGAGACGGCGACGAGGGATGCACCGGCGCTGCGGTCTACCTCATACTCGCGGCAGAGCGCGCCGCTCTGTTCCTTGAAAGACGAAATCATTCGCACGCGGCCCGATCCGTCGGCAATGGCGACCTCGTCTCCGGAAGCCGCGCTGTCGAGCACCGATGCGATCTCGGCGTTCGAAAAGCCGCCAGGGTCGGAGTCCGCTGGTGCGGAGCCGGGTCCCTGGCCGAGCTGGTAGCCGATGAAGCCGGCCGCGATCGCGGTCGCCAGCGATGCGGCCAGCGGCAATTGCCATGTCGATTGCGCGAAGGCGAAACGCTTCGTCCGCGCGGCGCCCAGCGAGACGACATTCGAGGTCGGCTGCGCCGCTGCGCGATGGCGCTCGACCATGCCGCGCACACTTTCCTCCAGCGCCGCCGGAACGGGCTCGGCCGGAGTGAATGCCGCATGTGCCGCCGCGCGCGTTTCCATGAAGGTCGCAACGCGCATCATCAGCGCATCGTCGGTCTCCATCGCGCGCTCGACCGCCAGCGTCGTCGCTTCGTCGAGTTCGCCATCGGCGAAGGTCATCAGTGTTTCGTCGTCGAAAATCATCGGTTCGGTCATGGTTTCAATCCCTCGCACCGGTAGAACGACCCGGCGCCGGGTTTATTCCCGTCATCTCGGCAAGTCTTTTGCGCGCGCGCGCCAGCCGGCTCATCACCGTGCCGATCGGCACACCCAGCACCTCGGCGGCATCGCGATAGGACAGGTCGTCGACGCAGACGAGCATGACGATGGCGCGCTGTTCCTCTGGCATCGCGTCGAGCGCTTCCTTCACCGAGGTGAGTGCCTGGCGCGCATCCACCACCTGCTGCCCGTCTTCACCGACCAGATCCTGGCGCTCGTAAACGTCTTCGCTGGGACCGGCGGTCTTCTGACGGCGTGTGCGGTCGATCCACAGATTGCGGATGATGCGGAATATCCAGGCGTCGAAACGCGTGCCCGGCTCGAAGCTCGCCGCATTGGCAAGCGCGCGCTCGCAGGCCTGCTGCACCAGATCGTCGGCAATGTCCGGCGCGCGCGAAAGCGACAGCGCGAACCGTCTCATATTGGGCAGGAATGCGATGAGTTGGTCGCCGATGTCATTGGGAGGGCTCGTCATCGCTCGCCTGTCTGGAAACAAATTTCAACGCACAGGAATATGTGCTCTCTTCCAACGTTTCCAGTCCAACCCTTATTCCGGCAATCACATGAAGGTGGACAAGGTGAAACGAGCGCACAGGTCGATTACGGCGGTTCTGGCCGCACTGCTGCTGGCCGCGATTCCCGTGGCGCCGGACACCGACTTCAGGATGGTTCACGCGACAGCTTTTGCCGACGACGGCGATGATGGCGGTGACGGCGGCGCGGCATCTGCGGGCGAAAGCGGTGGAGCGGCGCCCTCCTTCCGGGGCACAGGCGCGCGGCCGCCGCGCTTTCTCCGCCAGCTTCTTCGCCCGTTCGCAGGAACCCGCCAGCGGGCTCCGCGCCGCGCCCGCGCCCAGCCGGTCGCCTTGCCGTCACAGGCTGAACGCGAGATCGTCGCGGTCGGTCTGACGGCCGCCGACGGTGCCGCGCTCGAAGCCGCAGGCTATGCGATCCTGTCGCAGGAGCGTCTTGAGGCGCTGGACCAGACGATCCTCAAGCTGCGCATTCCCGACGGCCTGTCTCTCGAAGACGCCCGTGATGCCGTCCGGGCGATCAATGCCGAGGCGAGCGCGGATTTCAACCACTTCTACCGCGCCAGCGCCGCCCGCCCGCATTCGGCGTGCAGCGGTCCCGCCTGCGCGCCGCTGGAGCTGGTGAACTGGCCGGAGGACATGCGAGCTTGCGCCGCTTCGGTCACGATCGGCATGGTCGACACCGACATCAATCCGCAGCACGCGATCTTCGAAGGCACTGATCTGGAAGTGGTGCGGATCTCGGACGAGACCGAGCCGCAATCGGGCCGACAGCATGGAACTGCCGTGGCCGCCCTTCTGGTGGGGCGCCCGCAGGCGCGGGCCCGCGGGCTTTTACCCGCGGCGCGGCTCGTCGCGGTCGATGCCTTCGTCGCAGACGGAAAGGACGAACGTGCCGCAGCCTATGACGTGGCGCGCGCGCTCGATCTGCTGATCGGGCGACAGGCCCGCATCGTCAATCTCAGCCTTGCGGGCGATGCGAATCTCGTTCTCGAACGCATGGTGCGCGCCGCGCTCTCATCCGACATCGCGCTCGTTGCTGCGGCGGGCAATGACGGCGCGCGTGCCGATCCGCGCTTTCCCGCCGCCTATCCCGGCGTCCTTGCCGTCACCGCGGTCGACCGGCGCGGTCGGATCTATCGGCGCGCCGTTCAGGGCGAGCATATCGATCTCGCCGCGCCGGGCGTCGATATCTGGACGGCCGCTTCCATCTCGGGCGCACGCACCAAGACCGGCACTTCCTTTGCCGCGCCTTTCGTCACCGCCGCCGCCGCCCTGCTGCTTGCAACCGAGGACGGCCTGACATTGGCAGAACTCGAACAGCGCCTGTCAGCAAGCGCGTCCGATCTCGGCGAACCCGGTCGCGATCCCGTCTATGGCGCCGGCCTGCTCGATGCCTCCGGCATCTGCGATGCAGTGGTCGAAACCGCCGGCAAGTGACCTATTCCAGCTTGAAGCCGATCTTCAGCCCGACCTGATAATGCGCGATCTTGCCGTTTTCGACATGGCCGCGGATTTCGCTGACCTCGAACCAGTCGACATTGTTCAACGTCGAACTGGCGCGCGATACGGCACCCTGGATCGCATCTTCGATCGAGCTTTTCGAAGAGCCGACGATCTCGATCTTCTTGTAGACATTGTCCATGACATACTCCTTCGCGTTGGGTTTCCACTGACCTATGGCGCCCGTTCGCGAAGGAAAGCCCGTTTACCGTTTCAGGACGTCGGCCCATTCGGCATGTTTGCGGAATTGCGCCGCGGCAAAGGGGCAGAGCGGGATGATGGTCTTGCCCTCGGCGCGCGCATCCGCGACGGCCTGCTCGACGAGCCTCAACCCGACGCCCTGTCCGCGAAAGGCATCGGGCACCTCCGTGTGATCGATGATGATCTGGCTCGCGCCGACCTTGGAATAGGTCATCTCGGCAATTTCGCCATCCGGTCCGTTGAGGAAATAGCGCCCTTTGGAACTGCCGTCCTCGCGTTCAATTTCACTCATTTTGCCGCCTCCCATTTGCGCAGGAATTGCCGCGCCGCCTCGATTTCGACCGGCCGAACTTCATGTGCGCCGTCATGCCAGACGGTTTCGACACCGGCGTTAAGGCCCTGAAGATAGCTTTCCAGCCGGTTGGTCAGGTTCGGCGGGCAGATCGGGTCCTTGCGTCCGGCGGTGATGAGGATCGACGTGCCGGACAGCGAGCCTTCCACCTGCGGCTGGAACGGGATCAGGGGGTGCATCAGCACGGCGCCGGCAAAAAGATCGGGCCGCGCGAAGATGACCGAGGCGAGGATGTTCGCCCCGTTCGAATAGCCGAGCCCGACCACGGCGCTCGGCCGGCGCTCGGCAACCATCGCCTCGATGAAACCGGCCATGCGCTTGGTGCGCAGGGCGAGGTCCTCCATGTCGTAGACGCCCTCGGCGGTGCGGCGGAAGAAGCGCAGCGCGCCGCCTTCCGAAACGTCGCCGCGCGGCGAGACGATGGTCGCCGACGGCATCAGGTCGCGGGCGAGGTCGGGAAACTGGTGCTCGTCGCCGCCCGTTCCGTGGAAGGTGAAGAGGAGAGGCGCGTTCTCGCCCCCGCCCTCGATGCGGTGCTTGTAGCTCTCGGTTGTCATCGTGGCCTCACGCATCGATCGGCTGGAGGTTCTGTTCGAGATAGGGCCGCAGATGCTCGTGCTGCTTCGGCAACTTCAGCGCCTCGCCCAGATGCGCGGCATCCTCGTCGCGGTCGAAGCCCGGCTCGTTGGTCGCGACCTCGAACAGGACGCCGCCCGGCGTGCGGAAATAGATCGCCCAGAAATAGTCCCGGTCGATGACCGGCGTGATCTGCTGGCCGGTTTCCATCAGCGCCTTGCGCACGGCAAGCTGCGCCTCGCGGTTCTCGACCGCGAAGGCGACGTGATGGACCGAGCCGGCGCCTTGCTGGCCCGGATTCATCAAGGGATGCGCTTCTAGGTCGACAATGTTGGCCGCGTTGCCGCCTTCGACGGCGAAGCGGCGCACCGCGCCTTCCTTGGCCGTCTCCCTGTAGCCCATAGCAGTCAGGAGTTCAGCCTGGCGCTCGGTATCCCGCAGCCGCATCGACACCGAGCGGAAGCCGCGAATGGCATGGTCGGCGGTAACGCCATTGCCGGTCCACGGCGCGCGATCGTCGCCGCTCGTCTCGACCAGTGCCAGCCCGTCGCCGTCAGGCCCTTCGAAGCGCAGCACGTTCTCGCCGAAGCGGTTCGACGGCGCGATGCCGCCGACGCCCTTGTCGGCCAGCCGCTTTTCCCAGAAGGGCAGGGAGCCCTCGGGCACCGAAAACACCGTGGTTCCGACTTCCCCCGTTCCCGGACGGCCGCGCGCGGCGTTGGGGAAGGGAAAATAGGTCATCACCGTGCCCGGCGTTCCCGCGCCATCGGCGTAATAGAGGTGGTAGACGTCCGGCGCGTCGAAATTGACGGTCTTCTTCACCCGGCGCAGGCCGAGCGTTTCGGTATAGAAGCGGTTGTTCTCGCGCGCGTCGCGCGCCATCGCGGTGACGTGGTGGAGCCCTTTGATCTGGTCGATCATGTCGATTCCCTTCCCTCGGTTTGCACGGCGATTGCGCCGCGCGTGATCCATGGGCCATATGTCGGCCATCGGGAGCGGATTGGAAGACCGTTCGGCAGAATGGACCGTTCTCTATTGTCGAACAATCGCTTGCCGATTGTTCAATCGGAGAGCTTCATGGCCAGGCGGAAAGCGCGTCCCAACATCCTGTTCGTCACCTGCGACCAGTGGCGCGGTGATGCGCTCGGGGTCGCAGGCAATCGGCTGATCCAGACACCCAATGTCGATCGGCTGGCGGGCGAGGGCACGGTATTTCTGCGCCATTTCGCCAATGCAGCGCCCTGCGCGCCGGCGCGCGCGTGCATCTATACCGGCCTCTACCAGATGAACAACCGCGTCTGCCGCAACGGCACGCCGCTCGACGATCGTCACGACAACATCGCCCGCGCCGCCCGCCGCGCCGGCTACGATCCGACGCTTTTCGGCTATACCGACGTCGCGCCCGATCCACGCCGGCACGATGCGAACGATCCCGCGCTGAAGGGCTATGAGGGAATCCTGCCCGGTTTTTCGGTCGGCCAGTTGCTGCCCGAGCATCAGCGTCAATGGCTGGCTTGGCTGGCGGCGCAGGGCATCGACGTCTCGATGGGCTCGCCCGACATCCATCGCCCCGCCAATGGGCGGAAGGCGATCGACGCCTCGCCGCCCGTCTATTCCGCCGACCAGACCGAGACGGCTTTCATGACTGACGCGTTCATGCGCTGGCACGGCGCGCAGGAAGGCGGCTGGTTCGCGCATCTCTCCTTCATCCGCCCGCATCCGCCCTTCGCCGTGCCTGCGCCCTACAACACCATGTACGATCCAAACGATTGCGGCGGCTTTGCCCGTGCCGCCGCTCCGAAGATCGAAGCAAAGGTTCACCCTTTCGTCGCCGCCGAGCTCCAGCGGACGAAAACGGGCAAGTTCCTGCCCGGCCGCAAGGGCAAGGTGCGCGACCTGACGGATGCGGATTTCCGGCAGATCAAGGCGCTCTATTACGGCATGATCTCGGAGGTCGATGCGCAACTCGGCCGCCTCTTCGAGCATCTGAAGGCGACGGGCCAGTGGGACGACACGATCGTCATTCTCACCGGCGATCATGCCGAACTGATGGGTGACCATTTTTCTCTCGGCAAGGGCGGATATTTCGACGGCAGCTACCATGTGCCGCTCGTCATCCGCGATCCGCGCCGCAAGGCGCGGGGGGCAGGGGTCACGCTTTTCACCGAGGCGGTCGACCTTTTTCCGACCCTCCTCGACCTGATGAATCTGCCGGACCAGCCTTGGCTCGACGGCAAGAGCCTGTTGCCCTTTCTCGACGGAAAGATGCCAGCCGACTGGCGGCGGCACGCACATTTCGAGTTCGACTTCCGCGTCTCCCCCGGCACGAGTTCGAGGAAGATGCAGGCTCCGCCGCGCAGCGCGAATCTCGGCGTCCTGCGCGGCGAACGCTACAAGCTCGTCCATTTCGCCGCCGCGCCGTCGCTCCTGTTCGATTTGCAAACCGATCCGTTCGAGACGGTCGACCGATCGCGCGATCCCGACTGTCGCGACATTCATGTCGAGATGCTCGAGCAGCTTCTTTCCTGGCGCGCGACGCATCTCGACCAGTCGCTGGCGCTCGGCGAACTGACGCAGGACGGCCCGGTCGGACCATTTGCGCCACTGCCCGGAGCCTGAAGGATCGAAATCGGGACGCATGAAAAAGGCCCGGAATTTCCGGGCCTTCTCCAGTCGCAATCAGCGTCGATCAGTTCGCCGGGTTGACGAGAAGCTGCTCGTCGCGTGCGTCGGCGAAGGTCGCCTCGTCATATTCCGGCTGAGCTTCGAGCTGCTCCTGCGTGAACGAAGTGTAGAGATACATCTCTCCGTCCTCGTCCGTCATGAAGGCGAGGTTGTCCATGTCCACGGCAACGGTCTTTGCGCCGAGACCGAGGAAGCCGCCGACGTCGATGGTGACGAAGTCGACCGAATCGCCTTCGAGAACGACGTCGTTGATCGAGCCGACATTTTCTTCATTGGCGCCGTAAACCGTGGTGCCGATGAGTTCGTCGGCGCTGAGGCCGGCCGAATCCACTTCGGTCAGCGTCGTGCGGTCGATTGCAGCCGTGGCCGTATCGTCGGTGGTGGCGGCGTCATCGTCCATGGCCGTGTCGTCGGACATCGCTGCGTCGTTCTCGGCCGGGGCTGCTGCGGTGTCGTCGGTCATGGCGTCTTCGGCATCGTCGGCCATCTCGGCCATGCTGTCGCCTGCATCGTCGGCCATTTCGCCGGCAGCATCCGCGGTGTCTTCCACCGCCTCGCCAGCCGTGTCGGCCGCCGTATCCGTCGTTGCGGCAGCGCCCGTCGCGGCGCCGGTCGCAGCCATGCCTTCGGCATCGTCCGGATCGTAAAGGTCACGGTCGAACGCTTCCTGCTGCTCGAGCTGCTCGCGCGTCGTCGAGGCGACGAGCCAGGTCGTGCCGTCCTCGCGCTGCGCCCATTCGAGCGTCTCATATTCGAGTGCCACATCCTTCTGGCCGAGGCCCAGGAAGCCACCGACGCCGACGACGACGAGCGAAGCCTGCCCATTTGCGTCGAGAACGATGTCGTTCACCGTGCCGATGTTCTCGGCATCGTCTCCAACGCCGTTATAGACGTTCTCGCCGATGATGTTGGAAGCCAGATGGCCTTCGATGGGCTGCGGGCCGGGCGTCTCGACGGCTTCTGCCGGAGCCTCGGGGGCCGGGGTCATGCCTGGATCGGTCGTCTCGGGCGCCATCGTCTGCGCGAAGGCGCCGGTTGAAAGCAGAGTTGCAATTGCGGTAGTCGCCAAAAGGGTGCGGATCATGGTATTTCTCTCCTTGTGCATGTTCCATTGCACGGCCGCGATGTCCGAACTTTTCGCAGGGGGCGGGTGTCGCGGCCTCTCACACTGCCACAACGCCACGTTCCTTGAGATGTTCCGCCGAAATCGGCGAGCGAACACGATTCCGCGAGCACCCAACGGAACCACGCGGTCCCTCCACCCATTTCCCCGCCGACACGCATCGCAACCAGGCGCGAAAGGGTGATGAGTTGCATTTCAAGGCGATCCTCAACAGCGAAGGTGGCACGCTCCGCACCGCCGACACCGGCGCGCTTTCGGAGGAGATAAGGGAGAAGTTCGCTGCCGGGGGGCATACCGTCGATGTCGTGCTCGTCCAGGGCAAGGAACTCGAATCGGAGCTCGACAAGGCAGTCTCCGACGAAAAGGTCGAGGGCGTGCTGATCGGCGGGGGCGACGGCAGCGTTTCCGGCGCGGCCGCCAGGCTGATGAACACGGGCAAGGTGCTTGCCGTCTTGCCGGCCGGCACGATGAACCTTTTCGCGCGCAGCCTCCAGGTGCCGCTGGATCTGAGCGGCGCGCTCGATGCGCTTGCCGTGGCACCGGTATCCGATGTCGACATCGCGACTGCGAACGGCCGTCCCTTCGTCCATCAATATTCGCTCGGGATGCACGCCAAGCTCGTGCATCTGCGCGAGCAACGCGAATTCGCCTCGCGCCTGGGCAAGATCAGGGCGTCCGCGCAGGCGGCCATCGGCGCGGTCCTGAACCCGCCCCGCATCCGCGTCAGGCTGGAAATGCCGGGCGGCACGGAGGTCGAGACGCGCACGTCCTCCATCGGCATCACCAACAATCTCTACGGAGAAGGCCACATTCCATACACCGATACGCCCGATGGCGGGACGCTGGGCATCTACATCACCAAGGCGCGCTCGCGACGCGAGATGTTCGCCTTCTTCGCCATGATGGCGCTTGGCAGGTGGAAAACCAACGATCAGGTCGAGATCCATCAGACGCAGTCGGTCACGATGCACATCCTGTCGTCCCACCGGAAATTTCGCTGTGTGATCGATGGCGAGTTGTGCAGGCTCGAACCGAAGGTCGAGGTCGCGATCCATCCCGGCGCGCTGAAAGTGCTGCGTCCGGCACTGGTGGATAAAGCCTGACCCTTGAAACGCAAATGCGCCATTGAAAAAGGGGCGCTGCGGCGGGCGCCCCTTTTCGATGACTTGCAGTCCGGCCTATTCGGCCGGCTCGCCCTCGACCGGCGTGTCGATGCCGCCCGGTGCCTCGGCCGGCTGCTCCGTCGGTGCGCCGCCGACCGGCTCGTCCGGTTCGATGGCGCCGCCGAAGAGCCCGACAGCCCAGCCGACAATGCCGGCCAGAACGAGGGCGACGATCAGGATCGTCAGAACATGCGTGCCCTTGCGGCCCTGCCGGGCTTCCGTCGGGTTGACTTTGACCTTGTCGTCCATGGCGCTTCCCTCCTGTTACGGTCGGTTGTGCGGATCGCGCGGGCGCCGCCCGCCGCCCGGCTTCGCGTTTTCCTTGTAGATCAGATAGCCGACCATCCCGAGCACCGGCACGATCAGCGCGACAGCGGAGCCGCGCTTGGCGAGCAGGGCAGGCAAGGCCGCGACGGCGGCCGTGGCGGCAATCGCCTTGGCGTCGACCGAGCGTCGTTTCGACGCTTCTCGCGCCTGCCGCTTGGCGCTCGAACTATGAATGACGATGACGAGGATCGCGAGCACGACGAAGGCACCGGCAAGCGCCAGTGCGGCCACGATCGGTCCCCAGTGACCCGCCACCCAGACATAAAGCGCGATCAGACCGAACATCACGCCGAACAGCACGAGGAGGCCGGCTACCGCATAGGCGATTGCCATGCGCTTCGTGCGTCCGATGATGTCGGCCGTCTCGCCGGCTACGATGGATGCGATGAGCGTGCCGAACATGCGTCGGCTCAGCGGCGCGTCAGAAGGGCGAGCACGAAACCGACGCCGGCGGCGATGGCAAGCGAACTGATCGGCTTCTCACGCACGGCCTCTTCGAGCTGGGCCTCGTAATCCTTCGCCTGTCCGCGAATGTCCTCGATGGCCGCTTCGCTGCGCGCCTTGACGCTTTCCAGCCCCGACGACGCCGCGCGTTGTGCGGAGCGATAGGTGCGCTGGCCGGTCTCGCTGAGCTGGTCCTTCAGCTTCGTCACATCGCTCTTCAGGCGCTCGATCTCGGCCTCGAGTTCGGCCTTGGTCTTGGCGTCGTTGGCCCGAACTTTGGCGGTGGTGGTGGATGAAGCCATGAATTTTTCTCCTGTTTGTGTTGCCGTGCATTCAACGTATGCACCTTCGTCCAGTTCCAGCGATTGTATGAGCAGGAACGAAATTATCCCGAGCCGCGTTGCCGCTGGTGTCGGAGGAAGTCTGTGCCCCCTGAAAGATATGAAAAGCGCCCGCCCATCGTGCGCCTGCCGCCCAAATCGAATGTCGAGATCGTGCTGCAAAGGGGCTCGCAGCTCGCGATCATCGGGCTCGGCCTCTTGGGTCTGGCATTCACGCTTCACTTCGGGCGCTTCATTCTGGCGCCCGTCGCCTTCGCGCTGGTCATCGGGTTGATGCTTGGCCCGGTTGCCGCGCGCATCGAGGCACGCGGCATCTCGCCCTATATTTCAGCCGTCCTGGTCTTCATCCTGTTCGTCTTCAGCGTCTGCCTGGTTGCGCTCGCGCTGGTCGGTCCGTTGTCCTACTGGGCCGATCGCGGACCGCAGATGTGGGAGCAACTGCAATTGCGCCTGTCGCAACTGCGCGAGCCGATGGAAGCATTGCGCGACATCCAGGGCGGCCTGCGCGATGCGACCGGCGATACCGGCCTGACCGTCTCCGTGGAGGAAGGCTCGCCCATGGACAGCCTGATCACCATCGCGCCGGCCATCGGCGCGCAGGTGCTGATCTTCATGGCGACCTTGTATTTCTTCATCGCCACGCGCCACCAGACCCGCCTTGCGGTCCTGAAACTGTGCGTCGGCCGCCGCCTGCGCTGGCGCACGGCGCACATCTTCCGCGACGTCGAGACGCTGGTGTCGCGCTATCTCCTGTCGATCACCGCAATCAATATTGGGTTGGCGGTCGCCGTCACCTGCGCCTTGTGGCTTGCCGGCGTGCCGTCACCCGCGCTGTGGGGCATTCTCGCGGGACTTTTGAACTTCGTCATGTATATCGGCCCGGCGATCATGGCGGCGGTCCTGTTCGCCGTCGGCCTCGTCACCTTCGACACGATCTCCGGCAGCCTCATGCCGCCGTTCGTCTACCTTGCCGTCAATCTGATGGAGGCGCAGTTCGTCACGCCGATGGTCATCGGGCGGATGATGACGCTGAACCCGTTCGTCGTCCTCCTCGCCCTGACGTTCTGGATCTGGATCTGGGGGCCGATCGGCGGCTTCGTCGCCATTCCCGCATTGCTCGTCGGCTATGCGATCGCGCGCAATCTCATCCCCGGCTGGGGCGCGCAAAGCCCCAGACTGCCCAGCTAGATGAACGGACGCGGCTTCAGGTGCATGTCGGTCGACCAGTCGGCCAGCCGCTCGAGCCCTTCGAGGTCGAGAACGACGCAGCCGCGATCGCGCCATTGCAGCAATTGCCGCTCGGCCAGCTTTCGCACGGTCTTGTTGGTGTGGACGAGCGACAGTCCGAGCGTGTCCGCGACATGCTGCTGGGTGATGGGAATTTCGATCGGAAGCTTGGCCGTGTTGAGCCCGGTCCCCTGGGACCGGCGCACGATGAACGCGATCAGATAGGCAAGTCGTTCGGTCGCGTTGCGCCGGCCGATGCTCAGCATGTTCTCGTCGAGCATACATTCCTCGCGCGAGGACAGCCAGGTGATGTCGTAGGCGAGTTCGGGGTGCTCGCGGTAGAGCGTCAGGAGTTCCTCGCGCTCGAAGACGCAAAGGATCATCGGCGACAGCGCCTCGACGGAATGCTCCA
Organism: Mesorhizobium sp. YIM 152430; assembly: GCF_029210365.1. GTDB lineage: Bacteria > Pseudomonadota > Alphaproteobacteria > Rhizobiales > Rhizobiaceae > Aliihoeflea. The sequence goes on along the minus strand of NZ_JARGES010000001.1, from coordinate 45,601 downwards.
TCTCGCCGGTCACCGTGCCTTGCAGCCCGAGAAGGTCGCCCGGCATGGCGTAATTGACGATCTGCCGGCGACCGTCCGGCAGCATCTTGTAGCGGAAGCTCCAGCCCTGAAGGACCGTATAGAGATGCGGATTGCGCGTCCCCTCGGCCAGCACGGTCGCGCCGCGGTCGACGGTCAGTTCGCCCTTCTTGAACCTACTGATGAATTCCAGTTCGGGAGTGGTGAAGGGCCGGAAGATCTCTCGCGGGCGCAGCGGGCATTTTTCGCAAGGATATTTCCTTGCCGAACGGATCGCGATTTCGGCCACTGGCGGGCTCCAAAAGGTAAAGAAAAAAGTCCCTTTGCGATCTATAGTGAGGTGCGCGCCGCTTGTCAGCGGGCACGGACTAGTCCTTCAAATATATTCGCAAAAGCTCATGCACATGTCATAGTTAAATGACATGTCTCCATCCGGCAGGCCAATTGCCCATCATGTCGGGAGTTGTGAATTTGGCGGACAAGCCGCTCAAGGATCTGCGCATTCTGGTGATGGAGGACGAGTTCCTCATCGCCATGGATGTCGAGCAGTTGTGTCAGGATCATGGTGCCGAGGAGGTCATCATCCTGCGCACGCTCAAGGAACTGGGCGAGCGGCCCGTCGAGGACCGGGGCATCAATGTCGCCGTCGTCGATGTGATGCTGGCTGGCGAATCCACCGTCGAATTCGCCAAGACCTTGCAGGACAGCAAGGTCCCGTTCGTCTTCGCCACCGGTTATGCGGAGAACGAAAACCTGTTCGAGGCGTTTCCGGGCATCCGCGTCGTGGGCAAGCCTTATGCCGGCCCCACCTTGATCACCGCCATCGTCGAGGCGGTGAACGAGGGGCAGGGCCAGCCGGTATCAGGCGGCGTTTGAGCCCATCACCTGGGCCGCGATCGAATCCGGCCCGTAGTCGGATTCTCCCGAAACCTTCAGGAGTTCCTGCAAGCGTGTGCGCGCGCGGCTGACGCGGCTCTTGATCGTCCCGACCGCGCATTCGCAGATTTCGGCCGCTTCCTCGTAGGAAAAGCCCGACGCCCCGATCAGGATGATCGCCTCGCGCTGGTCTTCGGGCAGGCGCTCGAGCGCATTGCGGAAATCTTCCAGATCCATCGAGCCGTGTTGGCTGGGATGGACCGCGAGGCGAGCCGTCATCGCGCCATCGCTGTCCTGCACCTCGCGTCCGCGCTTGCGCATCTGCGAATAGAATTCGTTGCGCAGGATGGTGAAGAGCCAGGCCTTGAGGTTGGTGCCTGGCTGGAAGGAGGACTGCTTGTCCCACGCCTTGACCAGCGTTTCCTGCACGAGGTCGTCGGCACGGTCGGAATTTTGCGAAAGCGAGACGGCGAACGCGCGGAGGCTGGGGACCGCACTCAGCAGTCCGGTCTTGAAATCGATGTCGGCAGCCATGATCAGTCTCCCTTGCGAGCGCCGGCGCCTGTTTCGCGATCTTCGAGTTGCCTCAACAGATCGGCGAATCGGTCGGGGACTTCTTCCGTCACGAGTTCGTCGTAATATTGTTTGAGCTTGCGCCCGATTTCGGAATTGGAGCCCAGCGGCTCCGTGCGCTCTGTCACTGCCGGCTGTTCCTTGTTCGGCTTCATTTCTGCCTCGGTGCCCCCTGGATTGTCCTGGTCTGCCCAACGTGCGGCAATCGCCATGCGTCGCTTCCCCTGTCCTTTGTTGCCTTTTCCTGCGGCCGAAACCGCCCCGCAGGCACGCAAAATCGATATCAAACGTCAAACCCATGAGATTCGTTCCTTGTTTCGGAACTTTTTTGCTGCGGGTGAGTTTGAAGGGCGCTACTGATCCGCAATTTCCTGCCTTTATGTCTTGAGGGAGACGTCCAATCATGAGTTTGTCCGCAAGGATAGCGCCGCACTTGCCATTCTTGCGCCGGTTTGCCCGCGCAGTCTCCGGCTCGCAGACCAGCGGCGATGCGCTTGTCGCCGCCACTCTGGAAGCCATCATAGCAGATCCGAGCGTGTTTCCGGCCGCCTCCACCGACCGGATCGCGCTCTATCGCATTTTCACCAAGCTCTTTTCGTCCGTTGCCGTGCGCGTTCCCGACGAGATGCCCGCGAATCCGTGGGAAAGCCGCGCCGTGGCCAACCTGTCCTCCCTGGCGCCCCTCCCGCGCCAGGCGTTCTTGCTGGTCGCCGTCGAAGGCTTCGGCGAGCGCGAGGCCGCCGAGGTTCTCGACGTGGAGCAGACGGAGTTCTCCCGCCTTCTCGGCCAGGCGAGCGACGAGATTTCCCGACAGGTCGCGACCGACATCCTCATCATCGAGGACGAGCCGCTGATCGCCATGGACATCGAGCAGATGGTCGAGAGTCTCGGTCACCGCGTCGTCGGCACGGCCCGCACCCACAAGGAAGCGACGGCTCTGTTCAAGACCACCAATGCCAAGATGGTTCTTGCCGACATCCAGTTGGCCGACGGTTCGTCGGGCATCGATGCGGTCAACGAGATCCTGTCCTCGGCCAGCGTTCCCGTGATCTTCATCACGGCCTTCCCCGAGCGCCTGTTGACCGGCGAGCGCCCCGAGCCGGCTTTCCTGGTGACCAAGCCGTTCAATCCCGACATGGTCAAGGCGCTCATCAGCCAGGCCCTGTTCTTCGACCGGCAGTCGCAGGCGGCAGCCTGACGACGAGACATCGTGCGGGGCAGGGCTCGATCCCGTCCCGCACGGGGAACAAGCTCGCCCCGTGATGCGTTGAAGATTCGGGTGCGGCGGCAGTTCGGCGCATGAAATCGGGTCCGGCATTCGGCTCCGGCGATTTCGGTGCTCAAAGGCAAGAATCGTTCCGTGGCGCGTGGAAGGCCGCGGACGATCAGGGAGAACGCAGATGCTTTATTGGGCCCTCGTATTTCTAGTCGTCGCATTGATCGCAGGTGCCGTGGGATTCGGCGGCATTGCCGGCGCGTCTGCGGGCATCGCCCAGATCCTGTTCTTCATTTTCATCGTTCTTTTGTGCGTCTCCGTGGTTGCCGGCTTCATGCGCCGCGCCAATTGAGCACAGGTGAGCACGTTTTGGTCCGGCAGCAGGCCGGGCCGGCTTTATCGGGGGCAGTTTCAGGGTGAGTTTCGAGACCGCTGACATGATCGACGAGGAACGCGTGCTCGCGACCGCGTTGAAGAATGCCGGTGTGGCGGTCATTGCCCAGGATGCTCATCTCAAGGTTCTCTGGTCGCACAACCTCCCGTCCTCCTGGCACGCTGCGTCCATTGTCGGCCAGTCCGACAGCGAATTCCTCGCCGCGTCGGATGACGAGGCGGCCATGGCGATGAAGCGTCAGGTAATGGAAACCGGCCAACCTGCCCATTACGAGTTCCGGCAGGGCGCCGACGAGGGCGGACGCTGGTTCTCGGTCTGGCTCGATCCGCGGCGCGGTGAAGGCGGTCGCGTCGATGGCATCGTTTCCACCATCGTCGACGTGACGAGCCAGAAACATCGCGAGCAGACGCTGCGCACCTTGTTGCGCGAGGTCAGCCATCGCTCGAAGAACCTACTGGCCATCATCCAGAGCATCGCGACCCAGACCGGCCGCTATTCGGGCTCGATCGACGTTTTCCTGACGCGCTTTCGCGGCCGCATCCAGTCGCTCGCCTCGTCGCAGGACCTCGTCACCTCGTCGAACTGGCGCGGCGCGACCTTGAGCGAACTGGTCGCCGGGCAGGTCAGCCGCTATTGCGAAGACCCGGCCTTTTCGATCCGCCTGAAGGGCATCGATCCCTATCTCAACCCGAATGCCGCGCTTCATATCGGTCTGGCGCTGCACGAACTCGTCATCAATTCGATGAGCCACGGCGCGCTGTCGCGGCCGAACGGCTATGTCGGTCTTTCGGCCACGCTCGAGCAGGACGACGAGGGCAAGCGCACCATCCTCCTGAACTGGCATGAGAACACCCGCGTTGCCGAAGACGCCATCGGCGACAAGCGCTTCGGCAGCGTCGCGCTGGAGCGCGTCGTGCCGGCCTCGGTCGAGGGCGAGGCGTCGCTCGAATTCGCCGCAGGCAATCTCGACTATCGCCTGCGCATTCCCGAAGGCAATTTCGAACTCTGACCGCCGTTTCCTGCGACGTCCCCGAAAAAAAAGCCGGCCACGAGGGGCCGGCTTTGGAGGGTGCGAGGAAGGTGTTCGGGGGCTCACTCTTCCTCAATCAGTGAAGCGCCTTTCGCGGGGGGCGATTGGAGGGGGCGTCGGCCTCTTCACTGTGCCTGTTAACTGTTTCGATACGAACGGGTTCCGTAACGTTCATTCTTTTTTGCGATCATCCCTCGGGAACGGAAAATCCGCTGCGCCGTTTGGCTTTCAGGCAGCGTGAACGGGAGGCGGTAATGGTCGCTCACATGATGAATCTGGAACGTGCGGCACGGCTTGCGATGGGCGACCATCAGGGCGACGGCTCCGAGCCTTTGCCACCTGGTCCCAACTACGGCCCGTTCGGCTATTTCCGGCTGGCCCTGCTCGTTCTTGCCGGGCTGATTGCGGGGACGCTGCTGTTCAACTTCTTGAGCTGAAGCTTCTTCAGCGTGGCGGCTGCAACCTTTCCGGCGGTATCCGCACGGTCATCTCGCCGCGATTGGGTTCGACGAACAGCACCAGTGCATACATTGCCCCATAGGCGAGGCCAGCCAGGATCATCAGCGTCATCAAGAACCGGAAAAGTGTAGGCATCGGTCTCCCGTCTGTCCGCCGCCGTCGCCTGTATCTTTATGGGACGCCGCGTATGCGAGTGCAAGCATAAGTCGTGTTCATCCCGGCTTGACGTTGACGCCGTTCCTGCCGATACCCCTTGCGTGGAGACGGGCATGGGCGCGACGGAGATGGCAGGACTGGTGGAGCGCGTGCGTGCCGGCATCGGCACGAAAACGCTCGTTCTCGTCGGGCTGATGGGCGCCGGCAAGACCTCCGTCGGCCGAAAGCTGGCCCAGACGCTGCAACTCCCCTTCGCCGACAGCGACCACGAGATCGAGAACGTTTCGCGCATGACGGTTCCGGAGCTCTTCGAAGCCTATGGCGAGGTCGAGTTCCGCGCGCTCGAACAGCGCGTCGTCACGCGTCTCGTCGCGGACGGTCCCGCCGTGATCGGCACGGGCGGCGGCGCCTTCATGAATGCCGACACCCGCGCCGCCATCCGCGCCAGCGGCATCTCGATCTGGCTCAAGGCCGATATCGACACGTTGATGGAACGCGTCGCGCGGCGCCAGAACCGCCCGCTCCTGAAAACATCCGATCCGCGCGCCGTCATGCGCAAGCTGATGGAGGACCGCTATCCCGTCTATGGCGAGGCCGATGTGACGATTGTGAGCCGCGATGCGCGCCATGCCACGATCGCAGCCGAGATCATCAAGGCCCTGGACGGCAAGCTGGCGCAAAGCATGACGAGGGTGGGTTGAGATGACGAGCCGCGTCGACGTCCAGCTTGGCACGCGATCCTACCCGATCCTGATCGGGCCGGGCGTGCTCGACGAGGCTGGACCGGCTGTCGCCGCGCGCCTGCCGCGTGCCCGTGTCGCGATCGTCACCGATGCGAATGTCGCCGCAAGCCAATGGCCGCGCCTCGAAGCCTCGCTGAAGGCTGCGGGCATCGCCCATGAAGTTCTGGTCCTGCCGGCCGGCGAGGCGACGAAGAGCTTCGCGAAGCTTGAGGAAGTGGTCGATTTCGTCCTCGCCGGCCGCTTCGAGCGCAATGATTGCGTGCTGGCGCTCGGCGGCGGCGTGATCGGCGACCTGACCGGATTTGCCGCCGGCATCGTGCGCCGCGGCATGGAGTTCGTGCAGGTGCCCACTTCGCTTCTGGCGCAGGTCGATTCCTCGGTCGGCGGCAAGACGGGAATCAACACCAGGCGCGGCAAGAATCTCGTCGGCGTCTTCCAGCAGCCCGCGCTGGTGATCGCCGACACGGCGGCGCTCGACACGCTCTCGCCGCGCGAGTTTCGTGCCGGCTATGCCGAAATGGCGAAATACGGCCTGATCGACCAGCCCGACTTCTTCGCCTGGCTGGAAGAGAATTGGCGCGATGTCTTTGCCGGAGGCCGGGCCCGTGTCGAGGCGATCCGCCGCTCCTGCCAGTCGAAGGCGGATGTCGTCGCGCGCGACGAGCGCGAGACCGGCGACCGCGCACTGCTCAATCTGGGCCACACATTCGCCCATGCGCTGGAAGGGGCGACCGGCTATGACGGCGCGCGCCTCGTCCATGGCGAGGCGGTGGCGATCGGCATGGTGCTGGCGCATCGCTTCTCGGCGCGCCTCGGTCTTCTCGACCCTGCCGATGCGGATCGGGTCGAGCATCATCTTTCGTCCGTCGGCCTGCCGACGAAAATGTCCGACGTGCCCGGCGGCCTTCCTGGCGCGGATGCGCTTTTGACCTATATTGCGCAGGACAAGAAGGTTTCGCGCGGTGCGCTGACTTTCATCCTCACCCGCGGCATCGGCCGGTCCTTCATCGCAAGGGACGTTGCGTCCGCCGATGTGCTTGCCTTCCTGACGGAGAACCTGCCGGCATGATCCTGACGATCGCCATCATCATCTTGCTGATCATGATGTCCTTCCTGTTCTCGGGCACGGAGACGAGCGTGACGGCGGTATCGCGCGCACGCCTCCACACGATGGAACAGAATGGCGAAGCGCGCGCCGGCATCATTTCCGGCCTGATCGAGCGCAAGGACCGCCTGGTCGGCGCGCTCCTGATCGGCAACAACCTGGTCAACATCCTCGCCTCGTCGCTGGCCACCAGCGTTCTCCTGACGGTCTTCGGCTCCGCCGGCGTCGTCTATGCCACCATCGGCATGACGGTCCTGCTCGTCATTTTCGCGGAGATTCTGCCCAAGTCCTGGGCCTTGTCGAAGCCGGAGCAGTTCGCCCTGACCGTCTCGCGTTTCGCGCAACTCGTGGTTCTGTTGTTCGGGCATCTGTCGGTGGCGGTGAACTTCATCGTCCGCGGGATGCTCGGCCTGTTCGGCGTTCATTTGGGCCGCGACGACAATTTGCTCTCCGCCCATGAGGAAATCCGCGGCACCGTCGAGGTTTTGCAGCGCGAGGGTGGGCTGGAAAAGCACGACCGCGACCGCGTCGGCGGCCTTCTCGACCTGCATGAGCTCGAAGTCTCGGACATCATGGTCCACCGCACCTCGATGCGTTCGGTCAACGCCGAAGAGGCGCCCGAGGCGGTCGTGCGCGAAATCCTGCAAAGCCCCTATACGCGCCTGCCGCTCTGGCGCGGTTCGACCGACAACATCGTCGGCGTCATCCACGCCAAGGATCTGTTGCGGGCGCTCAACGAGGTCGGCAACGATTTCGCCCGCATCGACATCATGAAGGTCGCGTCCAAGCCCTGGTTCGTGCCGGACACGACGACGCTTCAGGACCAGCTCAACGCCTTTTTGCGCCGCAAGGCGCATTTCGCGATCGTCGTCGACGAATATGGCGAGGTCGAAGGGCTCGTCACGCTGGAGGACATCATCGAGGAGATCGTGGGCGAGATCGCCGACGAGCACGATGTCGAGATGCAGGGCGTGAAGCAGGAGGCGGATGGCTCGGTCGTCGTGGAAGGCTTCGTGCCGATCCGCGACCTCAACCGTGCGCTCGACTGGAATCTGCCGGACGAGGAAGCGACGACAATCGCCGGTCTCGTCATCCACGAGGCGCAGATGATCCCGGAGGAGAAGCAGGCATTCACCTTCCATGGAATGCGCTTCGTCGTCCTGAAGCGCGAAAAGAACCGCATCACGCGGCTGCGCATCCGCCCGCTCGGCGACGTTGCCGCGACGCCGATCGCGCCGCCACCGCTGCAACTTCCCCCGCCGGCGCGCGATCAGGAGCCATCCGCAACCGAGCCTGTCCGCCCGCCGGCCTGAATCACCAGCGCGTCGCTTCGCCGGGCGCCGCCGGTTCGATCGCCAGCGCATGGACGCCGGCCGCAAGTTCGCCGGCAAGCGCCTCGTTGACGGCGCGGTGGCGCTCGATGCGGCTCATGCCGGCGAATTCGGACGCGACGATGCGCACGCGAAAATGTGTCTCGCCCGACCCGTCGAACGTCTCATGTTCGCCCGAATGCTGATGATGGTGCCCGGCATGGAGATGGCTTTCGTCGATGACCGCGAGCCGGTCGGGGTGGAAGCGCTCCGTCAGCTTGTCTTCGATGGCTGTCTTCATCGTCATTTCGGTCTCCTTCATGCGGCGCGATGCCGCTGATTACCAAATCACCGGCAGGACGTTCATTGTCGGCCGAATGTCAATTCTTGTTTCGCGCGCCGAAGCACCCATAATTCCCGGTTCGACGGTAACGAGTTTCCATGAACGCCTATTCGAAATATTTCGAGAAGATCAAGGTCCGCCGTTCGCCCGAGGCCGAGCGGGCGGCGAGTGCGCCCGTGTGCCAGTGGGACGGTTGCAACGCTGCCGGCACGCATCGCGCGCCGGTGGGGCGCATGGCCGAGGGGCAATATTTCAAGTTCTGCTTCGATCATGTGCGCGAGTACAACAAGGGCTTCAACTATTTCTCCGGCCTGGCGGAAGGCGACATCGCGCGCTACCAGAAGGAGGCGCTGACCGGCCATCGCCCGACCTGGAAGATGGGCGTCAACAAGGGCGCGCAGGCATCGCCCGACTTCTCGCAGAAGCGTTCGGGCCGGGCCGGTGGGGCGCATCCGGGCGCCCGGATGCGCGATCCCTACGGCATGTTCAAGGATGGCATCGATCCGTCCGACCGGCCGCGCACCCGCAAGCTGAAATCGCTTGAGGCCAAGGCCATGGAAACCTTGGGCCTGGACCCATCGGCGACTGGCACGGCCATCAAGCAGCGCTATAAGGAACTTGTGAAGCGGCATCACCCCGATGCCAATGGTGGCGACCGTGCCTCCGAAGACCGGTTTCGCGATGTCATCCAGGCATACCGGATGCTCAAACAAGCGGGTTTGTGTTGATAGCGCCGTCTGGTAAACGATGGCCGGCACGAAGATTTGACGAGCGGCGGCCCGGCCGCCGCATGTGGAGACATGATGAACAAGGTTGACCGCGACATCGCAAACCTGCCCGACACGACCGTCCCGGTCGCCGAGACGTTCGGCTTCGAATCCGAGATGGTGGTGCCGGCCTATTCGGTGGCGGACAGCCATGTGCCGGACGTCGACCCGGACTATCTGTTCGACAAGCAGACGACGCTCGCCATCCTCGCCGGCTTCACCTACAACCGCCGCGTCATGGTGTCCGGCTATCACGGCACCGGCAAGTCGACCCATATCGAGCAGGTCGCCGCCCGGCTCAACTGGCCCTGCGTGCGCATCAATCTCGACAGCCACGTCTCCCGCATCGATCTCGTCGGCAAGGATGCGATCGTCGTGCGCGAGGGGATGCAGGTCACCGAGTTCAAGGACGGAATCCTGCCCTGGGCCTATCAGCACAATGTCGCGCTCGTCTTCGACGAATACGACGCCGGCCGCCCGGACGTGATGTTCGTCATCCAGCGCGTGCTGGAATCCTCCGGCCGCCTGACGCTGCTCGACCAGAGCCGCGTCATCCGCCCGCACCCCGCCTTCCGCATCTTCGCCACCGCCAACACGGTCGGCCTCGGCGACACGACGGGCCTCTATCACGGCACGCAGCAGATCAACCAGGCGCAGATGGACCGGTGGTCCATCGTCACCACGCTGAACTACCTGCCGCATGACGACGAGGTGAACATCGTGCTGGCCAAGGCCAAGCATTTCCGCAACGACAAGGGCCGCGACATCGTCGGCAAGATGGTCCGCGTCGCCGACATGACCCGCTCGGCCTTCATCAATGGCGACCTGTCCACCGTGATGAGCCCGCGCACGGTCATCATGTGGGCCGAGAACGCGGACATCTTCAAGGATGTCGGCTTCGCCTTCCGCATGACCTTCCTCAACAAGTGCGACGAACTGGAGCGCTCCGTCGTCGCCGAGTTCTATCAGCGCGCCTTCGGCCATGAACTGCCCGAATCCGCCGCCAATGTCGTACTGGCCTGACGGGACGAGATGGCCGGACCGGGCGACAATTCCAGGGTGAGGAACGGCAAGGGCGCCGATACCGACGCCTTCAAGCGCGCGCTGTCGCTGTGCGTGCGCGCCATTTCCGGCGATGCGGAGATGGAAGTCACCTTCGCCAAGGAAAAGCCGGCGCTGACCGGCAACCGCGCCCGCCTGCCGGACCTGCCGCGCAAGCCGAGCCCCAACGACATCTCGGTCACGCGCGGCATCGGCGATTCGATGGCGCTGCGCCGCGCCTGCCATGACAATGCCGTCCATTCGCGCCTGGCGCCGCAGGGCAAGCAGGCCCGCGCCATCTTCGATGCGGTCGAGCAGGCCCGCGTCGAGGCGATCGGCTCGCGCGCCATGACCGGCGTCGGCGACAATATCGGCTCGATGCTCGAGGACAGATATTCCAAGGCCAATCTCGCCACCGTCACCCAGCAGTCGGAGGCCCCGTTGGAAGAAGCCGTCGCGCTGATGGTGCGCGAGCGCCTGACCGGCCGCGCCGCGCCGAAGAGCGGCGAGCGCGTCGTCTCGCTCTGGCGCGACTGGATCGAGGACAAGGCCGGCGACACGCTCGACGGCCTCGCGTCCAATGTCGGCGACCAGCAGGCTTTCGCCCGCGTCATGCGCGACATGCTCGCCTCGATGGACATGGCCGAGGACCTGGCCGAGGACGATCAGTCCGACGACAGCGAGGACAATGACGACGACCAGCCCGAAGGCGAGGATTCGGCCGACGACGGCGGCGAGGACGATTCGGGCTCCGACCAGTCCCAGGCGGACGAATCGCAGGAGACCAGCGAGGACCAGGAAGCCGGCGAGACCGAGGCCACCGACGCGTCCGCCGACGACATGGCCGACGACGACGAACTCGACGCCGAGACGCCGGGCGAGACGCGCCGCACCAACGATCCCTTCGCCAATCTGCCGAAGGAGATCGACTACAAGGTCTTCACCCGCGAGTTCGACGAGACGGTCAGCGCCGCCGAACTCTGCGACGAGGAGGAACTTGAGCGTCTGCGCGCCTTCCTCGACAAGCAGCTCGCAAACCTTCAGGGCGTCGTCGGCCGTCTGGCCAACCGCCTCCAGCGCCGCCTGATGGCGCAGCAGAACCGCTCATGGGAGTTCGATCTGGAGGAAGGCTCGCTCGATCCGGCCCGTCTCGTGCGCGTCGTCATCGACCCGATGCAGCCGCTCTCCTTCAAGCGCGAGCGCGATACCAATTTCCGTGACACCGTCGTCACCCTGGTCCTCGACAATTCCGGCTCCATGCGCGGCCGCCCGATCACGGTCGCCGCCACCTGCGCCGACATCCTCGCGCGCACGCTGGAGCGCTGCGGCGTCTCGGTCGAGATTCTCGGCTTCACCACGCGGGCGTGGAAGGGCGGGCAGGCGCGCGAGAAGTGGCTGAAGGGCGGCAAGCCCGCCAATCCCGGCCGCCTCAACGATCTGCGCCACATCATCTACAAGTCCGCCGACGAGCCGTGGCGGCGCGCCCGGCGCAATCTCGGCCTGATGATGCGCGAGGGCCTGCTGAAGGAGAATATCGACGGCGAGGCGCTGTTGTGGGCGCACCAGCGCCTCATCGCTCGGCCCGAGCAGCGCAAGATTCTGATGATGATTTCGGACGGCGCGCCGGTCGACGATTCGACGCTGTCGGTCAATCCGGGCAATTATCTGGAACGCCATCTGCGCGCCGCGATCGACCTGATCGAGACCCGCTCGCCGGTCGAGCTTCTGGCCATCGGCATCGGCCACGACGTCACCCGCTACTACCGCCGCGCCGTCACCATCGTCGACGCCGAGGAACTGGCCGGCGCGATGACCGAGCAACTGGCGGGCCTGTTCGAGGAAGAAAGCGCGCGCTTCTCGCGCGGGCTCAAGCGTCGGGCGGGATGATCGCGCGCCTGCTGACGGCATCGCTTGCGCTTTTCGCGCTTGCCGGCCCGGTCTTTGCCGCCGAACCCTTTCCCGTGGCCCTCCAATTCCGTCCCATCGAAAAATTCCGCGTCGCCGGCGCCGAGGGCGACTATGGCCGCCTGACCTTCGTCGGCGGGTTCTCGATGACCGGCGACCGGCGCGAGTTCGGTCAACTCTCGGGCTTCCGCTTCCTGACGCCCGGCGGCGATTTTCTCGGCGTCGCCGATCACGGCTACTGGTTTTCGGGCACGGTCCGGCGCGACGAGGATGGGATGCCGGTCGGTCTCGCCGACTTCACGATGCAGCAGATGGTCGATGGGGCCGGCAGGCCCATCGAGGACAAGGAACAGGTCGACGCCGAAGGCATCTCGATCCATGGCGGCGTCGCGACGGTGACCTTCGAGCGCCGCGCCCGCGTCTCCGAATACCGCATCGACCCCGCCGGCATGGCCGGCCCCATCCGCGACGTCGATTTCCTGATCCCCCGCAATGAACTGCGCTACAATGCCGGCCTCGAAACCATCGCGCGGGCGCCGGAGGATGGCCCGCTGGCCGGAGCCCGCATCGTCGTCGCCGAAAGATCGATCGACCGGCAGGGCAACATCTTTGCCGCCGTTCTGGAAGGGCCGCAAAAGGGCATCTTCAAGGTTCGCCGCACCGACGAGTTCGACGTTACCGATGGCGTCTTCCTGCCCGATGGCGACCTGCTTCTGCTGGAACGACGCTTCTCCTATGCGCGCGGCGTCGCCATGCGCCTGCGCCAGATTCCGGCCCGCGACATCCGCCCCGGCGCGCTGGTCGACGGCGAAATCCTGCTCGACGCCAACATGGTCTACCATGTCGACAACATGGAAGCCCTCGACGTCTTCCGCCGCAACGACGGCCGCCTGATCGTCGCCCTCATGTCGGACGACAACCAGTCCTGGCTTCAGCGCAACCTCTATCTGGAATTCGAATTGGCGGAGGACTGAGAGGGCGTCTCTACCGCACCGCCGGCGCCGGCCGCAACACCGACAGCAGCGCGCCATAGGGTCCGAGCATCGCGACGCCAATACCGATCTTGACGACGAGGTCTCCCAGCGCCAGCGACAGCCAGAGCGGCACCTGTGTCCAAAGAAACGGCACCGGAAAGCCGAGCGACCCGTCTTCCAGCCCGAAGCCTGTATCCAGCACGGCGAACTGCGCGGCGAAGGCGAGGGAGAAGAACAGGGCCGTGTCGACGAGCGAGCCGATGACGGTCGAGATCAGCGGCGCCTGCCACCAGGCGTTCCGGCGCAAGCGGTCGAACACGGCAACGTCGAGCAGTTGGGCGACGAGGAAGGCCGAGCCCGAGGCAATGGCGATGCGCGGCGTCGCCAGCCACACCGACAGCACGATCGCGATGGCGAAGCCGACCAGCACCACCTTGCGCGCAGCAGTCGGGCCGAAGCGGCGATTGGTGAGGTCGGTGACGAGGAACGCAACCGGATAGGTGAACGCGCCCCAGGTCAGAAGATCCTGAAGGCCGAAATGCGGGAAGGGGAACTGGACGAGGATGTTGGAGGCGACGACGATAGCCGACATCGCGGCCACGAAGGGCCAAACGGAGACGTTCTGGGTCTGCATTTTTTTAACCTGGGTTATGGAACCAGTCGGCGGGCGCCTCCGATGAAGGATCGCCCGCCGTCGATAGGATCAGTCGCGCGAAAATCAGGCGGACGCCTGTTCCTGCGTCTTCTTGGCGATCTGCTTCTTCAAGAGGCGCGCGCGCTGCGAAAGATCGCTGACGCCGGCCTTCAGGAGGAAGGCGTCGAGGCCGCCGCGGTGCTCGACCGAGCGCAGCGCGTTGGCCGAGATGCGCAGGCGCACATTCTGGTTCAGCGCTTCCGACATCAGCGTCACATTGACGAGATTCGGCAGGAAGCGACGACGGGTCTTGTTGTTGGCGTGGCTGACATTGTTGCCGGTCATCACGGCCTTGCCGGTCAATTCACATGCGCGGGACATAGTCTCAAACCTTCAGTTTCTCAAAACCGGCCCATAGACCCGAACCCGCACCAGATGGTCGGCGCGCGGGGTCATGTCGGGCGGCCTCATGGAAAAGTTGCCGTTCCTTAGTTGCATTTCCCCTTCCGGTCAAGCGGGCAGGGCCGCGGCTGGAGTCAACATATATTCGCCGAATTCGCGCGATCAAAGGGGATTCGACGAACAGGCAGTCGGGAAGGGGCGGTCTGCCGCAGATTTCATGGAGATTCCACATGGTCCGCACCATGTCCGCCGCCCTTTTGGCGATTTTCGCCGCCGCAGGCTCTGCCAGCGCCGCGCAGACCTTCAGGACCGACTATTCGATCACTCTGATGGGGATTCCGGTCGGCAAGGCGTCCTTCACCAGCGTCATCGGCGACGATGATTTCCGCATCGACGGCCAGCTCGCCAGCGCCGGCATGGCGCGTCTTTTCGACAGCACGCAGGGCACGACCTCCGTCTCGGGCGGGCTGTCCTCGACCGGCACCGCGCCGCGGTCCTATGATTTGAACTACCGGTCGGACAAGAAGGCGCAGCGCACCGCCATCCGCTTTTCGGGCGGCACCGTGACGGCGACGGAAAACGTCCCGCCCACACGTCCGCGACCGGGCGACTGGGTCCATTTGCAGGACGATCACCTGACCTCCGTCGTCGACCCGATCTCGTCGACGTTGGTGCGCGCGGCAAGCCCCGCCGAGGTCTGCAACCGCACGATCCGCATCTATGACGGCGAGATGCGCGCCAATTTGCGTCTTTCACCCGCAGGCGCGCCGCAAGGCGGTCAGGTCACCTGCACGGCCAGGTTCGAGCCGGTGGCCGGTTATCGCCCCAGCCGCTCGGCACTGCGCTACTTGCGGGACCGCTCGCGCATCTCCATCGCCTTCGCTCCGCTCGCCGACACCGGCTTCTACGCTCCGGTCGACGCTTCCATCGGCACGCAGGTCGGCACGCTGCGCATCGTCGCGCAGACCATGCGCACGCAGTAGCTTGCAAGCGCTTTCCCCCCGCGCTACGCCACCTCGAAACGGGGGCACATCATGGCGCGGGCAACGGCAATCGGCTTTTCGGCGGTCATCATGTGGGCGCTGCTCGCGCTCTTCACCGCCGGGTCTGGCGACGTCCCGCCCTTCCTGCTCTCCGGCCTCACCTTCACCATCGGCACGCTAGTCGGCCTCGCCATGCGCATCGTCGCCCCGCCGCGCGAGCGGGCAAGAATACCACCCGTCGTCTGGCTGATCGGCATTGGCGGGCTCTTCGGCTATCACTTCTTCTACTTCACCGCCCTGCGCAATGCGCCGGCCGTCGAGGCGAGCCTCATCGCCTATCTGTGGCCGCTTTTGATCGTGCTCGGCTCGGCTCTGATGCCGGGCGAGCGGCTCGGCTGGCACCATGTCGCCGGTGCGCTGATGGGCCTCGCCGGCACGTTCCTGATCGTCACCAATGGCGGCAACTTCGCCTTCGATGCGACCTATGCGTTCGGCTATGCGATGGCCGGTGTCTGCGCCGTCTTCTGGGCCGGCTATTCGCTCCTGTCGCGCCGCTTCGCAGCCGTGCCGACCTCGATGGTCACATGGTTCTGCCTTGCGACCGCGCTTTTTTCCTTCGCCTGTCACGTCGCACTGGAACAAACGGTCTGGCCGCAAGGGACAGGCCAATGGCTCGCCGTCCTCGGCCTCGGCCTGATGCCGGTGGGCGCCGCCTTCTACACATGGGATCATGGCGTCAAGCACGGCAACATCCAGGTTCTCGGCGCGGCGAGCTATGCCGCGCCGCTTTTGTCGACGCTGGTGCTCATCGCCGCCGGCGCGGCGACCGCGACCGCCCACATCCTCGCCGCCTGTCTGCTGATCACGGCCGGCGCTGCATTGGCGGCAAAGAACATGTTCACCCGCCGTCGCACGGTCGAAGTCTGATGCTGCCCTTTCCCGGAGGTCTCGAATCGCAGGCGAACGGCGCACTCATTCTCGCGATCCTCGCTGCGGTCATCTACCTTTATGCCCGCACGCTGCCGGTTTCGTGGCGGCGCAGCGCGGTCAAGACCATCCCGCTCGCAGCGCTCGCCTGGCTGAGCTTCGGCGAAGGCGGGCCGTGGCTTCTCACCGCCGCACTTGCCCTGAGCGCGCTCGGCGATCTGGCGCTCGCGCAGGAAGACGACGACCGATTCTTCCTCGCCGGCCTCGGCGCGTTCCTTGCAGCGCATGTCGCCTATGTCGCGCTGTTCGCGACCGGCAGCGCGGGCTTCGCGATCTTCGTCGTCGAACCGTGGCGCCTCGCCGCCGCGCTCGCAATCTGCGCCTTCGGCATCGTCATGCTGCTCCGGCTCTGGCCCGCGCTCGTCGCCGCGATGCGCCCGGCCGTCCTCGCCTACATGCTCGCCATCGTCGCGATGGGGGTCGCCGCCTTCACCACGCAGTCGTCCGCCGTCATGGTCGGCGCCGTGCTCTTCATCGCTTCCGACGCCATCCTCGCCACCGAGCGGTTCCTGCTGCGCCCCAATGCATTGCTGCGAACCGTCACCGGCCCCGCGATCTGGGTCACCTACATCGCCGCCCAGATCGCGATCACGCTCGGGGTGCTGGCATAGCGCGGCGGCGCGAAGCGATGGAGGGGGTGGACGCCTACGATATGTCCTTCCTCTTCCTGATCTCCGCGAACACCTCGGCATCGCTTGCCGTCTCCATACCCAGCCCCTTGCGTATCGCGGGGTCGTGCGGGCGCAGGAACGGGTTGGTCGACAACTCCTCGCCGATCGTCGTCGGCAGCGTCGGCTTGCCCTGCGCGCGCAGCGCCTCGATCTTCGCCACTCGTGCCTTCAGCGCCGGATTCGTCGGGTCGATGGTCAGCGCGAATCGGGCATTGGAAAGCGTGTATTCATGTCCGCAATAGACGGTCGTTGCGGTTGGCAGGGTGGCAAGCTTCCTGAGCGATTCGTGCATCGTCTTCGGCGTGCCTTCGAACAGCCGTCCGCAGCCGAGCGCGAACAGCGTGTCGGCGGTGAACGCCACGCCCGACTTTTCGAAGACATAGCTCACATGCCCCGCCGTGTGCCCCGGCGTCTCGATCACTCGCACGCGCTCCTCGCCGAAGGAGAGGTCGGAGCCTTCCTCCACCGTCTCGTCGATGCCGGGAATCTTGCCTTCCTCCGCCTTCGGCCCGACGATTTTCAGCTTGAACCGCGCCTTCAGCGCCTGATTGGCCTCGACATGGTCGGGGTGGTGATGGGTCACGAAGAGCACGCTCGGCGCCCACCCGGTCCGCTCGATCGCCGCGAGGATCGGCCCTTCCTCAGGCGCGTCGACCAGCCCGACCGCCCCCGTCGCCTCGTCGCGGATCAGGATGCCGAAATTGTCGCTGCGGCACATGAATTGCTCGACTTGCAGTCCCATGAAGATCGTTCCTTTCCTGTTGGGGGAACGATAAGGCCGCGCATTTGCAATGTCACTTCCGGCGGTTACCTTGTCGCCATGAGAAACGACATCGTCGATCTGCGCGCCTTCTACGCCACCATGCTCGGCAAGCTCGCCGAACGGTCGATCGCGATGGGCATCTCGTCGGTCTGGGCGAATCTGAGTCGCGAGCGCCTCGTCGGCCTCGGCTATGCACTGCCCTGGCTGGAGCGGTTCGGCACCGATGCCGACCGCGTCTTCGCCTTCATGCCAGCCCAGCAGGGTTCGGTTCCGTGGCCTGCCGGCAAGCCCTGCACGACCGCCCTGGTCTTCGAGGAGGAATTGCCGCTGCACGATTCCTCGGTCGACCGCATCCTGCTCGTCCATGCGCTCGAACATGCCGAGAACCCGCGCGAAATGCTGGTCGAGATGTGGCGCGTGCTGGCTCCCGGCGGCCGCCTGGTGCTGGTCGTTCCCAACCGGCGCGGCGTCTGGGCGCGCATGGAGCATACGCCCTTCGGCACCGGCCGTCCGTTCTCTAGGGGGCAGCTTTCGAGTCTGCTGCGCGACGCGAATTTCACACCCGGCCCATGGTCCGATGCGTTGCATTTCCCGCCGATGGAACGTCGCTTCATGATGCGGCTCTATTCGCTTCTGGAGCGCACCGGCCGGAGATTCTGGCCGGTCTTTGCGGGCGTGCTGGTGGTCGAGGCGCAAAAACGCGTCTATCAGGGTCTCCCAGTCACCCAGCGCGCCTCACGCCGGGTTTTCGTGCCCGTCCTGTCGCCGCAGGGCGCCGGTGCGGCACGGCTGCGGCGCGACGTTCAAAACACCGCCGCGCCCTGATCCGCGTGTCCGGCGACCTGCCGGAAATTCTCGAACAATTCGCGCCCGAGCCCGAACGCGTTCGCCGAAAGATCGGGCAGTTCGACCGTTCGCGCCGCCAGTTCCGCCGCATTCACCTCGACCTGCAATGCGCCGGCCTCGCCATCGACAAGCACGATGTCGCCGTCGCGGATCCTGCCGATCATGCCGCCGTCGAGCGCCTCGGGCGTCACATGGATTGCCGCCGGCACCTTGCCCGATGCGCCCGACATGCGCCCGTCGGTGACGAGCGCGACCTTGTGGCCGCGGTCCTGCAACACGCCCAGCACCGTCGTCAGGCGGTGAAGTTCCGGCATCCCGTTCGCCTTCGGCCCCTGGAAGCGCACGACGGCGACGAAATCGCGGTCGAGTTCGCCGGCCTTGAACGCCGCGTTGAGCGCCTCCTGGCTGTCGAACACCTTGGCCGGCGCCTCGATCACGCGTCGCTCGGGCTTGACGGCGGAAGTCTTGATGATCGCCGCGCCGAGATTGCCCTTCAGCACCTTCAACCCGCCCGTCGGCTGGAACGCCTTGGGGAAGGGCGCCAGCACCTTGTCGTTGCCGCTGACGGCCGGCGCCGGCTCGCGCGCGACCGTGCCGTCTGCGTTCAGCTTCGCCTCGACGGCATAGGGCCGCAGCCCTTCGCCCCAGACCGTCTGCACGTCCTCATGCGCGAGCCCCGCGTCGAGCAGTTCGCGGATCAGGAAGCCGAGCCCGCCCGCCGCATGGAAATGGTTCACGTCGGCAAGCCCGTTCGGATAAACCCGCGCAAGCAGCGGCACGACGTCGGAAAGGTCCGAAATGTCCTGCCAGGTCAGCTTGATGCCCGCCGCCGCCGCCATCGCGATCAGGTGTATCGTGTGGTTTGTCGAGCCGCCCGTCGCGTGCAGCCCGACGACGCCGTTGACGATCGACCGCTCGTCGATCATTCGCCCGACCGGCGTGAACTCGTTGCCGAGCGCGGTGATCGCCAGCGCGCGCTTGGCCGCCTCGCGCGTCAGCGCGTCGCGCAGCTTCGTGCCCGGATTGACGAAGGAGGAGCCGGGCGTGTGCAGCCCCATCATCTCCATCAGCATCTGGTTGGAGTTCGCCGTACCGTAGAAGGTGCAGGTGCCCGGCCCGTGATAGGATTTCGATTCCGCCTCGAGAAGTTCGGCGCGCCCGACCTTGCCCTCGGCGTAAAGCTGACGCACGCGCGCCTTCTCGTCGTTCGGCAGGCCCGTCGTCATCGGCCCCGCCGGCACGAAGATCGCCGGCAGATGGCCGAAGGTGAAGGCGGCGATGGTCAGCCCCGGCACGATCTTGTCGCAGACGCCGAGATAAAGCGCGGCGTCGAACATGTTGTGCGAGAGGCCGATGGCCGTCGCCATCGCGATCACGTCGCGCGAGAAGAGCGACAGTTCCATCCCCGGCTGGCCCTGCGTGACGCCGTCGCACATCGCCGGAACGCCGCCCGCCACCTGCGCCACGCCGCCGGCTTCCCGCGCGGCGTCCTTGATCAGTTGCGGATAGGTCTCGAAGGGCTGATGCGCCGAGAGCATGTCGTTATAGGAGGTGATGATGCCGAGATTGGGCACCACGTCGCCGGCCAGCGCCGCCTTGTCGGACGGCCCGCAGGCCGCAAAGCCGTGGGCGAGATTGCCGCAGGAAAGCGTCGAGCGATGCACCCCGCGCGAAATCTGCGCCTCGACGCGCGCCAGATAGGTTTCGCGGCTGCCCCGCGAGCGCTCGCGGATGCGGTCCGTAACGGCGGCGACGGTCTGGTGGAGGCTCATGATCGCTCGACTTTCTATGGCGCCCAGTAGGTGACGACAGGTGTCTCGGTGGCGGCAAGAACGGCCGCGACGGGAAGCTTTTCGGCGGCCGCGCGCTCCAGCACGCCCCGCTTCTGCGCCCCCTCGATATGTAGGAAAACCGCACGCGCTTTGCAGATGGCGGCAAGCGACAACGTCAACCGCGCCTCTCCCGCACTCGGCGCATGAACAGGCAGCACGAGGTTCACGATTGTCGTTTCCTCGCCCCCCTCCGGGGGGAGAGGTGGCTCGGGCATAGCCCGAGACGGAGAGGGGCCCCTCAACATCTCCGCAATCCCCACCGCGTCCGGAAACAGCGAAGCCGTATGCCCATCCGTCCCCATGCCGAGCACCAGCACATCCACCGGCATCAACCCGGAAACCGCCTCGCTCGCCCGCTCCGCCGCCGCCTCGACGCTCTCCGCGCCCGAATACATCCCGACGAACCGCGCCTCCGCCGCCTGTCCGACCAGCAGCTTCTCGCGCACCAGCTTCTCGTTAGACCGATCCGAACCCGGCGGCACGAACCGCTCGTCGACCAGCGTCACGATCACCTTGCCCCAGTCGATCGCCGCCTTCGACAACTCGCCGAAGAACCGCACCGGCGTCGTCCCGCCCGAAACCGCCAGCACCGCCCGCCCGCGCGCGGCGATCGCATCCGTCAGCCGGCCCGCGACATCCGCCGCCAGCGCCTTCGCCACCGCATCCGAGTCGGCGAATTCGCGCATCAAATGCTCTCGTGCCAGGTCCGCCCGTCGCGCTCGATCAGCGCGATCGAGCCCGATGGTCCCCAGGTCCCCGACGTATAGCCCTGTACGCCCTGCTGGTTCTCGTCCCAGGCTTCGAGGATCGGGTCGATCCAGCGCCACGCGGCCTCCACCTCGTCGCGGCGCATGAACAGGGTCTGGTTGCCGCGCACCACGTCCATGATCAGCCGCTCATAGGCGTCCGGATTTCGCACGTCGAACGCCTGCGCGAAGCTCATGTCGAGCGCCACGTTGCGCAGCCGCATTCCGCCCGGTCCGGGGTCCTTGATCATGATGAACTGCTTGACGCCCTCGTCGGGCTGGAGCCGGATCACGAGCTGGTTGGCGACGACGTTGCCGGCGCTTTCCTCGAAGATCGAATGCGGGATCGGCTTGAACTCGATGACGATTTCGGACACGCGTTCGGCGAGCCGCTTTCCGGTGCGCAGATAGAACGGCACGCCCGCCCAGCGCCAGTTCTCGATCTCCGCCTTGATCGCGACGAAGGTCTCCGTCCCGCTGTCCTCTCCGAGTTCGTCGGCATAGGATTTGACCGCGCCGCCCGCCGATGCACCGGCCTTGTATTGCCCGCGCACCGTGAGCTTGGGCGCATCGGTCCCGTTGACGCGCTTCAGCGCGCGCAGCACCTTCAGCTTCTCGTCGCGCACCGCGTCCGCGTCGAGCGCCGCCGGCGCTTCCATCGCGACGAGGCAGAGAAGTTGCAGCATGTGGTTCTGCACCATGTCGCGCAGCGCGCCGGCCTTGTCGTAATAGGAAACGCGGCCTTCGAGCCCGACGGCCTCGGCCACGGTGATCTGCACATGGTCGATATGGGCCGAGTTCCACAGCGGCTCGTAGAGCGCGTTGGCAAAGCGCAGCGCCATCAGATTCTGCACCGTCTCCTTGCCGAGATAATGGTCGATGCGAAAGATCTGCTGCTCGTCGAAGACGCGGCCGATGGCGTCGTTCAGCGCCTTTGCCGAGGCCAGATCGCGCCCGATCGGCTTTTCGACGATGATCCGGCTTGAAGGCGTCACCAGTCCGGCTTTCTCCAGATTGGCCGCGATGTCGCCGAAAAGCGCCGGCGCGACCGCGAGATAGAAGGCGCGGATGCGCTCGCTTTCGCCCATCGCCTCCTTCAGCCGGTCGAAACCGTCGCCCGATTTCGCATCGACATGCACATAGGCGATGCGGTTTAGGAATCGCTCGGCCTGTTCATGGTCGATGTCCGCCGCCGGCACATGCTCGGCAATCGCCTTTCGCGCGAACTGGCGAAATTCATCGTCGGAAAGCTCGGAACGCGAGGCGCCGAAAATGCGCGTCGGCTCGGAAAACTGCCCCGCCTTCTGCCGCTGGTAGAGCGCGGGCAGAAGCTTGCGCTCGGCAAGGTCGCCGGTGCCGCCGAAGACGACGAAATCGAAGGGCTCGACGGGAATGGTCGTGCTGGTCATGCGTTCAAGGCTCGCTGCTGTCGTTCCGTTTCGTATACTCTAATCGATTTAGATTGGCCAGCCCCCACCCGAATCGTTCCCGCTTTGCCCTTTTCGCATTTTGGCCTATCTGTCAGCCAAAGGCAGCACGCAGCCTGCCGCTGAAACGGGAGCTTCCATGCACAAGGTCGCCATCACCGGCACGGGCATCTTCACGCCGCCGCAGACCATCTCCAATGCCGAACTGGTCGCATCCTACAACGACTATGCGACGCGGCAGAATGCGGCCCATGCCGGCGAGATCGAGGCCGGCACGCGCGCGGCGATGCCGATGTCGAGCGAGGAGTTCATCGTCAAGGCGTCCGGCATCGAGAGCCGCTACGTGATGGACAAGGCCGGCATCCTCGACCCCGAAACCATGCACCCACGCCTGCCCGAGCGCTCCGACGACGACATTTCCATCATGGCCGAAATCGCGCTCGATGCGGCGAAAAAGGCGATGGACGAGGCAGGACTGACGGCGGCCGACATCGACGCCGTCATCTGCGCCGCCTCCAATCACGAGCGCGCCTATCCGGCCATCGCGATCGAGGTGCAGGAAGCGCTCGGCATCAAGGGCTTCGCCTTCGACATGAATGTCGCCTGTTCGTCGGCCACCTTCGGCATCCAGGCCGCCGCCGACATGATCCGCTCCGGCTCGGCCCGCGCGATCCTGATGGTCAATCCCGAGATCACGTCGGGCCATCAGGAATGGCGCGACCGCGACTGCCATTTCATCTTTGGCGACGTCTGCACCGCCGTCATCCTCCAGCGCCTCGACGATGCGACGTCGAAGAACGCCTATGAAATCCTGTCGACCCGCTGCCTGACCGAGTTCTCCAACAACATCCGCAACAAT
Organism: Mesorhizobium sp. YIM 152430; assembly: GCF_029210365.1. GTDB lineage: Bacteria > Pseudomonadota > Alphaproteobacteria > Rhizobiales > Rhizobiaceae > Aliihoeflea. The sequence continues at coordinate 22,541 of NZ_JARGES010000001.1, read as the reverse complement.
AACGGTTTTCTGCGCCGCACGCGCGAGGGACACATGGAAGACCGGCGTGACATGCAGTTTCGTCAGGAAGGCCGCAAGGTATTCAAGCAGGTCGTGCCGATGGTCGCCGAACTGATGCTGACCCATCTCGCCGACGAAGGCATCGCGCCGGGCGAGCTTTCACGCCTCTGGCTGCATCAGGCCAACAAGGGCATGAACGACATGATCGGCGCCAAGGTCATGGGCCGCGAGCCGACCCGTGCCGAGCAGCCCAACGTCCTCCAGGAATTCGCCAACACCTCCTCCGCCGGCTCCATCATCGCCTTCTCGCGCCACTCGGCCGACTTGCCGGTCGGCAGCCTCGGCGTCATCTGTTCCTTTGGCGCGGGGTATTCGGCCGGCAGCGTGATCGTGCGCAAGACAGGGTAGGGGAAGCGCCGCGCAACGCGAAACCCGCCATTCGGTTCATCAGCTTGCGCTAAACTCTTTGTGACTGACAAACCGCGAAACTGCCGAAACTTCGCCGGCGAAACCTTCGTGACTATTTGCGACTGGGGCAGAAACCCAGCCCGAATTTGAAACAGAGAAAACGAAGGGAATACGTCATGAAAACCGTTCTGATCGCCACCGCCGCCATCCTCGTCTCCGGCTCGGCATTCGCCATGCAGCAGGGTCCTGTCAATGTCGGCAATTACGACGCCAGCGTTCAAAGCCAGTTCGACTACAACACCGAATATCAGGGTCCGTTCACCTTCGGCACCCGCGACACGATGACGACCGCCTCGATTGCCGAGGAAGCCGCCTGGGCCGCGCCGGAAGCCCGCAGCGAGATGATCTTCGAGGACAAGAGCGGCCGCTAAGCCCTCCGTCTGCGCACACCACAAAAGCCGCCCGCTCGCCGGGCGGCTTTGCATTCAAAGGCGGTCCCTCAAGGCATACCAGTTGAGCGCCAGGAACATCAGCGGCGCCCGCAATGCCCGTCCGCCCGGAAATGCCGGGATCTTCAGCTCTTCGAACAGCTTCAGCCGGTCGCGATTGCCCGCCACCGTCTCGGCATAGAGTTTGCCCATGAAGTTCGACAGCATGACGCCATGGCCCGAATATCCGCCGGCCGAGATCACGTTCGGCATGACCTCGCGGACATAGGGCTTGCGCGGCATGGTGATGCCGACATAGCCGCCCCATTGATGGGTGATCTCGACATCCTTCAGCGACGGATAGACCTCGGCGATCTGGCGCCGGATGTGGTCCGCAATGCCCTTCGGATCGCCCGTCGAATAGATTTCGCGTCCGCCGAACAGGAGCCGCCCGTCCACCGATTTGCGGAAATAGCGCACGACGAAGCGCGAATCGTCGACGCTCTCGCCGCCCGGCAGCACCGGACTGTCGTCGCCGAGCGGCACGGTGGCGCCGATGAACGAGCCGATCGGCATGATATGCGCCGCGCTCTTTTCTTCCAGATTCCCGCCATAGGCGTTGACGGCGATCAGCGCCTTCGCGGCCGTGATCGTGCCGCGCGGCGTGGTGATCGCAACCTTGCCGCCGCCGCTCTCGATCTTCGTCGCCGGCGTGTTTTCGTGCAGCTTCGCGCCCGCCGCAGCCGCCACGCGGGCCGTGCCGACGACGAGCTTCAGCGGATGAATGTGCCCCGTCCCGGTGTCGCGGATGCCGCCGACATAATGCGTCGAGCCCAGCCGCCGCGCCGTCTCGTCGGCGTCCATATAGGTGATATGCGGATAGCCGAACCGCTCCGCCATCAGCGCCGGATGTGCCTGATAATCTTTCAAATAGCGCTTCTTGTGGACCACCGACATCTGGCCGGGCTGAAAGTCGATCTCGATCCCGTTCGTCTCGGCGAACTCCAGGAGATGCGCCTTTGCCTCTTCGGCAAGGTCGAACAGCGCCTTTGCCCGCGAGAAGCCGAGTTCTTCCTCATATTCCTCGGCCCACGCCCGCTGCCCGGTCCCGAGCTGCCCGCCATTCCTGCCCGACGCCCCGTCGCCGAAGCGATGCTGGTCGATCAGGACGACATTCGTCCCCGCCTTCGCCAGATGCGCCGCCGCCGACAGCCCGGTAAAACCGCCGCCGACGATCGCGACATCGGCCGTCACGCTGCCGTCGAGCGGCGCATATTCCGGCCGCTCGCCCACCGTCGCCTCATACCAGGAGATGCCGGGGGAGATGGGGGATTGGTATTGCTGGGTGTGTTCAGTCAAAATCTTCGGGCCACTCGCGCGCGCCGTGCATCACGGCCAGAATTTCCACATCGTCACGCAATCTATAGGCGACGACGTATCCGATATCGGGCAGGACAAGTTCACGCGTGCCCTGAACCCTGCCGTTCCGTCCGATTTCCGGTGTTTGCGACAGGTGCCCGGTCCGGTCGAGAATGCCGTTGACCAGCTTGACGCCGCCGCCGGATTTCGCTCGGCGATATAGTCCTGCATGGCATCGAGGTGTGCAAGCGCGGGCAGGGTCCATCGAACGGTCTTCACGCGTCGCGATACTTGCTGCGCACACGCTCGAGATCCGCTTCGGAGGCGAATTCCCCACTGTCGGCAGCCTTGATTCCGGCGGCCACCTTGTCGGCGAAGCGCTCCTGCCATTCGAGCGAATGGCCTTGCTCCAGCGCCTCGGCGATGATCTGCGATTCGGAGAGACCGGTTCGCTTCGCGATCGCCGCCACGCGCCGCCTCGTATCGGCTTTGATATCGACCTCGATGTTCATCGAACCATCTTCACCATGAGATGCCCGAACGTGCCATGCCGTCTCTACACATTCAACAACAGATACTCGCGCTCCCATGGGCTGATCACTTCCATGAAGGTCTCGAACTCGGCCTTCTTGATCGCCGCATAGGTCGAGATGAACTGCTCGCCCAAAATGCCCTGGAGATCATCGTCGCCCTCGAAGAGCTCGACCGCCTCGAGCAGCCCGCGCGGCAGCTCGATCTCGTCCTCGTTGACGCTCGATCCGGTCGGCGCGTCGCATTTCGTCTCGCGCAATATTCCGATCAGCCCGCAGGCGAGCGAGGCGGCGAGCGCCAGATAGGGGTTGGCGTCGGAAGAGGGGATGCGGTTTTCGACGCGCCGCGAGGCCGAATCCGAGCGCGGCACGCGAAACGCCGTCGTGCGGTTGTCGTAGCCCCAGCGCGTGTTGACCGGAGCGGCGGACGCCTGCGTCAGCCGCCGGTAGGAATTGACGTAAGGCGCCAGCATGACGAGTGCATTGGGAATGTGTCGCTGCAATCCGCCGATGAAATTGTAGAACGTGTCGGTCTCCGAACCATCCTCGTTGGTGAAAACGTTGCGGCCCGTCTTGGTGTCGACGATCGACTGGTGGATGTGCATCGCCGAGCCCGGCTGGCCCTGGATCGGCTTGGCCATGAAGGTCGCATAGGTCTCGTGCTTCAGCGCCGCCTCGCGGATCGTGCGCTTGAACAGGAACACCTGGTCGGCAAGTTCCACCGGGTCACCGTGACGCAGATTGATCTCGAGCTGGCCCGCGCCTTCCTCGTGGATCAGCGTGTCGATCTCCAGACCCTGGATTTCGGAGAAGTGGTAGATGTCGTCGATCAGTTCGTCGAACTCGTTGACGCCGGCGATGGAATAGCCCTGTCCGCCCGCGATCGCGCGGCCCGAACGGCCGATCGGCGGCACCAGCGGATAGTCGGGGTCCGGGTTCTTGCGCACGAGATAGAATTCGATTTCCGGCGCGACGACCGGCTTCAGCCCGTTGCGTTCATAGGCTTCCACCACGCGCCGCAGCACGTTGCGCGGCGTGAATTCCACCATCCGCCCGTCCTGGTGAACGAGGTCGCAGATCACCTGCGCCGTCGGGTCGCTTTCCCACGGCACGACCGACAGCGTCGAAAGATCCGGCAGAAGCTTCAGGTCGCCATCGTCTTCCGGGTAGACGAAGCCGTTGCCGTCTTCGGGATAGCGGCCCGAGATCGTCGTCATGAAGACGGCCGAAGGCAGGGCGAGCGATGTGTTGGAGGTGAACTTCTTCGACGGCATCATCTTGCCGCGCGCCACGCCCGCCTGGTCGGGGGTGATGCACTCGATGTCCTCGATGCCGCGCCATTCGAGCCAGCCGCCCGCCTCTTTCCAGTTCTTCACGCCGCGAAGGTTCTGCATGAATTGGGGAGTGCGCGTCCGCGATGCCTTGGGGGCCGCGCGGTCTTGCTTTTTGGGGGCAGGCATCAATCACCAGAAGTCGTTGAAAGTGGCCGCATTATAGCCACCGGAGCGCCGCGATTGGAAGGGTGGTCAGCTTCGCGGCGCGGCCTGTGCGATGCGCCCGGCCAGATGGCGGATCGCGGGCTGAAGCGATTCGGGCATGATCGGCTTTGCCACCACGGCGTCCGGCGGACCAAGCTCGGCCTCTTCGTCTTCGCTCAAATGCCGGCTTGCGACAAACAGGATGCCGGGCCGGCCTTTCAGCGCGCAGGCGCTGGTCAGAAGGGCATCGAGCAGATCGTCGCATTCGCGGTTCGTCGCCCCACCGTCGAGAATCACCATTCCGGGAAGGCGCTCGCGATATCGGGTCAAGGCGTCACTGACGCCGGTGGAGAAGGCTTTCAATCCACAGCGCTCCACGATCCTGGAGACGACGAGTGCGTTTACGTGGGCGGAACTGACGATCTGGACCAGAGTGCCATCGAGTCCGTGACCCATCATGGCTGGCGTGAACCCTGGCCGTTCGGGAGGAAGATTGTTGCCGTCAGTCCCTTGCATCCGCCACCGCCCGATTCGAACCATCCCGTGCCGGTTGCAACCGGCATGTCGATAGTGGTCGATTGCGGATGCATGTCAACGGGTTGCGTCAGGTGGACCTGCAATTTCAGGTTACAAGGTCGTCAGTGGCAAAGATTTCCTTAAATGCGATGCGCGCGGGCCGGTCGGGCCCGCGCGGGATGGGCGCTTTGTGCGTCAATTGCCCTTGGTGACGACGACCGGGATGAGCAGGTCGCCCCAGTTTCCCTCGCCGCCATGGTGGCGTGCCGAGCGCACCAGTTCGACGGAAACGCCGGCCTCGACCGCCTTCATCACCGACTGGTTGAGGCGGTGGAGGTCGTTTGCCACCATGCGGATGACCGCCTGCTGGTCCGCATTCATGGCCGACGACTGTTCCTCGGCCCGTTCCTTGACGCGTGTGTTCGGTGTCATGTCCGTGTCTCCTGGGTGAGAAGGGAAGGGCGGCAGTTTTCCGCCGCCCACGATTTGTTACTCGGCCGCCGGCTTGAACTGTTCGTGCTCGGTCGATTCGTGCATGGCGGTGGTCGACGACTGGCCGCCGGTGATCGCCATCGACACGGCGTCGAAATAGCCGGTGCCGACTTCGCGCTGGTGCTTGGTCGCCGTGTAGCCGTTGACCTCGGCGGCGAACTCGGCCTCCTGCAACTCCGAATACGCCGCCATCTGGCGCTCCTTGTAACCGCGGGCGAGTTCGAACATGCCGTAATTGAGCTGGTGGAAGCCGGCGAGCGTGATGAACTGGAACTTGTAGCCCATCGCGCCGAGTTCGCGCTGGAACTTGGCGATCGTCGCGTCGTCGAGATTTTTCTTCCAGTTGAAGGACGGCGAGCAGTTGTAGGCGAGCTTCTTGCCCGGATGGACCTTGTGAACGGCTTCGGCGAACTTCCTCGCCTGCTCCAGATCCGGCTTGCTGGTCTCCATCCAGATCATGTCGCAATGCGGCGCATAGGCATTGGCACGCGCGATGCAGGGCTCGATGCCGTTGCGCACCTGATAGAAGCCTTCGACCGTGCGACCCTTGTCGTGGTCGACGAAGGGCTGGTCGCGCTCGTCGATGTCGGAGGTCAGGAGCTTGGCGGCGTCCGCATCCGTGCGGCAGATGATCAGCGTCGGCGTTCCCATCACGTCGGCGGCGAGCCGCGCGGCATTGAGGTTGCGAATATGAGCCGCGGTCGGAATCAGGACCTTGCCGCCCAGATGCCCGCACTTCTTCTCCGACGCGAGCTGATCCTCGAAATGGACGCCCGCAGCGCCGGCCTCGATGAACGCCTTCATGATCTCGAATGCGTTGAGCGGTCCGCCGAAGCCGGCTTCCGCGTCGGCGACGATCGGCGCGAACCAGGTGTCGACGGACAGGCCGTTGCCTTCCGAAGTTTCGATCTGGTCGGCGCGCTGCAAGGTCTTGTTGATGCGCTTGGCAAGCTCCGGCGCGGCGTTTGCCGGGTAGAGCGACTGGTCTGGATACATTGACGAGGCGGTGTTGGCGTCGGCGGCGACCTGCCAGCCGGAAAGGTAGATCGCCTTCAGCCCGGCCCGGACCATCTGCATCGCCTGGTTGCCGGAGAGCGCGCCGAGCGCGTTGACGAAATCTTCCTCGTGGATGAGCTTCCACAGCCGGTTGGCGCCGTTCTCCGCCAGTGTGTGCTTGATCTGGACCGACCCGCGCAGGCGCTTCACGTCCTCGGCGGTATAGGGACGCTCGATGCCTTCGAAGCGGCCTTCCGGGGCAGACGGGACGAGGTTGTAAAAATCGGTCATGGCTTTCTCCACTGTGTAAATCAGGTGCCGAACCTTTCGGTTGCGGTGCTGTTTCGGATTTACATTGCGCTGCGAAAGAGAACGAGAAAATTGCGCAAAAGCTGAATTCCAATCGGGTCATGCTGTGTTGATCTTGACCTGTAAGCCGTGTAAATTTGTAAAAATTGTCAACCGGCATCCGTTGTGAAGGCGCTGTCAATGGCCGACCAGAAGATCTTCGCCGGGCCCCGCATCCGCCGCATCCGCAACGGCAAGGGCCTGACCCAGACGGCGATGGCCGAGGCGCTCGGCATCTCGCCGTCCTATCTGAATCTCATCGAGCGCAACCAGCGGCCGCTGACGGTGCAACTGATCCTCAAGCTCGCCTCCGTCTTCAAGATCGAGCCGGACGAATTGCAGGGCGAGGGGGCGGGCGCGGTCACGGCTCTTCGCGAGGCTTTCGCCGATCCGCTTCTGGCCGGCGAACTGCCCGGCGACCAGGAACTGATCGAGCTCGCCGAAGGCGCGCCCAACGCGTCGGCTGCCGTCGTCAAGCTCTACCGCGCCTATCGCGAGCAGGCCGAGCGCCTGTCGGACCTGTCGGATCTGCTCGCGCGCGAGGGCCGTGCCACCATCTCCGCCGCCCGCCTGCCGATCGACGAGGTGCGCGAGGTGCTCGAGCGCCGTGCGAACCACTTTCCGAAGATCGAGGACGAGGCGGAGGCTTTCAACAAGCTGCTCGGCGGCGAGGAGCTTCTGCCGGCGCTGAAGGAATGGCTGCGCCGCGAATACGGCATCGTCGTCAAGGTGCTGCCGGTCGCGACCATGCCCAACTGGCGCCGCCGCTACGATCGCCACTCCCAGCGCCTCTTCATTTCCGAGCGCCTTTCGCCCTTCGACCAGTTGCGCGAAGTGGCGATGGAAGCCTGCCTCATCCGCATGAACGTCGTCATCGCGGCCGAGGTGCAGGCGCTGAAGCTGTCGACCGACGAGGCCCGCCGCCTCGCAAGGTTCGAACTCGCCCGCTACGCCGCCCACGCACTGATGATGCCCTATCAGGCTTTCCACGCCGCAGCCGTCCGCGCCCGCTACGACATCGACGTGCTGCGCTCGCGTTTCGGCGTCTCCTTCGAGCAGGCGGCGAACCGCCTCACCATGCTCGGCCGCGCCACGCAGCCGGGCGTGCCCTTCTTCATGCTGGAGGTCGACCATGCCGGAAACCGCTTCCGCCGCGCCGGTGCTCAAGGATTTCCGCAGGCCCGCTTCGGCGGCGCCTGTCCCAAGCTCGCCGTCCATGCCGCCTTCGGCCAGCCGGGGCAGATATTCGTCGAGGCGGTCGAGATGCCCGACGGCGCGGAATTCCTGACGATCTGCCGCACGCTGGAAGGCCCGCAAGGCGCCTTCGCCGAGCGCCCGCGCCGCACCGCGATCTTGATCGGCTGCGACATCGGCTTCAAGGACGACCTCGTCTACGCGGTCGCACTCCCCGCCCAGCCCGGATCGGGCAAGCAACCGCTCGCCGCCGTCCCGGTCGGCCCCGCCTGCCGCCTGTGCGAGCGTACCGGCTGCCTCTCCCGCGCCGAACCCCCCGTCACCCGCCCCTTAGGGTTGGACGAAATGGTGACGGGACTGAGCGCGTTCGATTTTCAGTGATCAGTCGATGACCGCGCCGATATTGCGCCTGGGGTTCACCACATGCTCCGCGTTGCGAATTGCGAGCGTTGCTCACCCCGTCCGCAACACCACGTTGCCCGTCACCTTGCCGGCCTCCACCGCCTCATGCGCGGCGACGATCTCGTCGAGTCCGTACGTGGCACCGATCGTGTGCTTCAGAATTCCCGCTTCAAGCATCTCGCCCAGTTCCCGCAGCCGCGCGGCGCGCTCCTGTGCCGTCAGTTCGTAGACGACGAAGAACTGAAGCGACAGGCTCCCCCAGAGCAACGCCGGGAAAGCCACCGACACGTCGCCGGCGACGTTGGAGCCGTAGCACACGAACTTGCCGTGCTGCGCGAGCACGCCGCCGGGCAAAAGCGCTGCGGTCGAGGAAAAATCCATGTCGATAATGCCGTCGGCGCCCTTGCCGCCGGTCAGTTCCTTGACCCGAGCCGCGACGTTCTCGCTGCGATAGTCGATCACCGCATCGCATCCGGCCGAAAGCGCATGGTCGCGCCGGGCGGGCGAGGCGGTGCCGATCACGCGCGCGCCGGCGGCCTTGGCCATCTGCACGGCGTAGTGCCCCACCGCCGCCGCCGCACCCGTCACCAGCAGCGTCTTGCCCGAAACGTCGCCGTGCAGCTTCACCGCATGGAGCGCGGTCAGGCCCGGAATGCCCATGCAGGCGCCTGCGTCGAAATCGATGCTACCCGGCAGCCGCACGGCCTGCGCGGAAGGCAGCGCGATATACTCCGCCGCCGTGCCGAACGGCCGCTTCCACTGGCCGTTCCAGGTCCAGACCCGCTCGCCGATGCGGCCCGCATCGACGCCGTCTCCGACAGCCTCGACGATGCCGGCGCCGTCCGAATGCGGAATGATGCGCGGCGCGATCAGCGGTCGGCCGCGGCGGCTCTTCACGTCGGACGGGTTGACGCCGGAGGCTTTCAGCCGGACGAGCACCTCCCCGGCGGCCGGCTTCGGCGTCTCCATGTCGCCGACCACCAGCACATCCCGCGCCTCGCCGTTCTTCTCGTACCAGCCAGCCTTCATCGTTTCGTCCTCTCATTTGAATTCCTGGCGCGCAAACTCTTCGCCAGCCGCGCCAATTGCAAGAGGGCAAGCGGCGCAAGCCAGATGAGGGCGTTCGTCCACTCTCGCGTCAGAAGCAGCCAGTGCCCCAGCGTCAGCACCGCCGCCGGGTAGGCGAGGCGCTGCACCGCCTTCCAGCTTCGGCCCATCGCGCGCAAAGCCCGGTCGTTGGAAATCGCGGCCATGACGAGAAGCGCGGCGAATGCCGCCCAGCCCGTCCACATCGACGCCCAGGCCATGCCGGCGAGAATGTCGGCGAAGCTTCCGACCGACAGCGTGAGCACGACCATATGGATGGCCGAATAGGCGGCCGCCGCAAGTCCGATCGCCCGCCTTTGCCGCACCAGCCAGCGCGTCCACGCCGTGGTGGCGAACAGCGCCTTCAAGGGCGAGATCGCCAGCGCCAGGACGAGCAGAATCGCCGCCGCCTCGCCGGTCGGGCGGATCGGCACCCGCCACGGCGCGCCCAGCGCCAGCGGCGCCAGCATGGCGAGCGCCGGCAGCATGAGGACCAGGAACAGGAAGAGGCGCGATTGGAGCAGCATCGAGTGAGCCAATTAGCTGAACTGGCTGGATCACGCCATCTGCGGGTTTGCCGATTTACATGGCAAGGCCGCAGTTTGCGGCGTCTCTTGGAAACCGAGCATGTCGCAGGTCGCGCCCGCCACCGCCGTTCCGTCCGTCTCCTCGCGCGAGGAGCGGGTGGGGCTCCTGCTCGTCTTCCTTTCCGCCCTGTTCTGGAGCTTCGGCGGCGCCATCGCGCGCTATATCGAAGCGCCCGATTCCTGGACGGTCGTCTTCTGGCGCTCGCTTTGGGCCGCTTCGTTCCTCATCGGCTACATGGTCTGGCGGGACGGCTTTGCCGGCACCAGAGACCTGTTCCGCAAGATGGGCCTGCCTGGCGTCGCGGTCGGCTTCTGCTTCGCCACCGCATCGACCTCCTTCGTCGTCGCGCTCTCCTACACCACCGTCGCCAACGTGCTCCTGATGCAGGCCGGCGTGCCGCTCATCGCCGCGCTCATCGCCTTCGTCCTCTTTCGTGAGCGCGTCTCGCTGGCAACCTGGTGCGCCATCGCCGCCGTCATCATCGGCGTCGCCATCATGGTGTCGGATTCGCTCACCGGAAACGTCTCGCCCATCGGCGACGGGCTCGCGGTGCTGATCGCGCTGGTCTTCGCCTGCGCCACCGTCATCACGCGCCGCTATGCCCATGTCCGCATGACGCCGGCAACCTGCCTCGGCACGCTCATCGCGGCCAGCTTCGCCGCGACGCAAGCCTCGGTCTTCGCGGTCTCGGCGCCCGACATGGCGTTCCTCTTCGCCTTCGGCGCGCTCAATCTGGGCCTCGGCCTGGCCTTCTTCGCCACCGGGGCGCGGCTGATCCCGGCGGCCTTCGCCGCGCTGCTCGGCACGTTCGAAACGCTGCTCGGCCCCGTCTGGGTCTGGCTTGCCCATGCCGAAATTCCATCGGCGCGAACCATTCTTGGCGGTGCGGTCGTCTTCGTCGCGCTTCTCGTCCACATCGCACTGGAGTTCCGCCGCCAGCGCCGGCCCGTCAAACCGGGCGTCACCGGCGTCCAGCAGCCGAACTGACGGCCGCTGCCGCGCCCCCATTGACTCCGCTCGGGGCGGCGGGCAGGCTGTCAAATGTGTCAACAATCAGACAGGTTTATCTTGCAACCCACGGCAACGGGCATCCTCGAAACGCATCCTGAAACATCTACAAACCATCCGGCCCCCCCGCCCGAGCGGGAGACGTCAGCGTCCAAATTCGTCTCCGCGGATCACGAGCGCGAATACCGCGCCTTCATCGAGGAACATCCTGATATCGAAGCCGTCGAGTTCCTGCTGGTCGACCCCAACGGCGTCATGCGCGGCAAATGGGCGCCCGGCGATGCGCTGAAGAAGGCCTTCGAGGAAGGCGTCAATTTCCCGATGTCGCTGCACGGCCTCGACGTATGGGGCCGCGAGGTCGTCGAGACGGGGCTCCACATCGAGACCGGCGATCAGGACGGCTATTGCCGTGCGACGCGCGGCACCTTGTCGATCGTGCCCTGGGCCAAGCGCAAGACCGCGCAGGTACTGCTCCAGACCTTCACCCCGGAGGGCGAGCCCTACATGGCCGACCCGCGGCAGGTCTTGAAGAGGAAGATCGCCGAGGTCAACGCCAGGGGCTTCTTCCCCGTGGTCGCTTTCGAACTGGAATTCTATCTGCTCGATCCGCAGACCGAATGGACCGACGGGATGCCCGGTCCCGTCGGCGCCACCGCCGGGCCGGACCGGCTGCGCATGTACGGGCTCGACGATCTTGCCGAACATGCCGACCTTTTCGACATGATCCGCGACGCTGCGGACGCGCAGGACCTGCCGATCGACACGATCATCAAGGAGGCGGCACCCGGCCAGTTCGAGGTCAATCTGAAGCACCGCTCCGATCCGCTCAAGGCGGCGGACGACGTCATCATGCTGCGCCGCATCGTGCTGGGCTGCGCCCGCGCGCACGGGCTGACGGCCACCTTCATGGCAAAGCCCTTTCTGGAATTTGCCGGCAACGGAATGCACGTTCACGCCTCGATGCTGGACGCGTCCGGTTCGAACGTCTTCGGGGGGCCAAGCGGCCGCAAGGTGCTGGAATCGGCCGTCGCCGGCCTTCTCACCACCATGCCGGAATCGCTCCTGATCTTCATCAATACGTGGAACGGTTTTCGCCGCATCACGCCCGGCTCCTACGCGCCGACGCGCGCCGTCTGGGGAGAGAACAACCGTTCGGTCGCGCTACGCATTCCGGTTTCGAACGACACCAACCGCCGCGTCGAGCACCGCATCGCCGGCGCCGACGCCAATCCCTATCTCGTGCTCGCCGCCATCATCCAAGGCATGGTCGAGGGCATCGAGGCCAAGGCCGTGCCGCCCCCGCCGGTCGACGGCAACGCCTATGACGAGGACGGGCTGATGCTGCCCGACGACATGGACGACGCGCTGCAACTGATGGCGAAGAGCGCCTTCGCCGACCGCGCGCTCGGGCCGTTCCTCGCCAAGGTCTACCGGGACCTGAAGCGGGCCGAGATTGTCGCCTTCTGGGCCGAGATCACGCCCCTGGAGCGCACCACCTATCTGTGATCCATCGCCGCTTGCCGCACTGCAAGAACGGCAATAGGTTTTGTTTATCAGGGTGTTCCGGCGCCCCAGGAAAATCGACAGAGGAGAAGTCGAATGAAATCGTGCAACACGCTGCTCGCAGCCGCCACATCGGTGCTCGCCCTCGTTCTCGCGGGAGGCGCCGCCGCGCAGGATCGCGTCGTCAACGTTTACAACTGGTCCGACTATATCGACGATTCGTCGATTGCCGAGTTCACGGAGAAGACCGGCATCCGCGTCGTCTACGACGTGTTCGATTCCAACGAGATTCTGGAAACGCGCCTTCTGGCCGGCGGCTCGGGCTATGATGTCGTCGTGCCGACGGGCCTCTTCCTGTCGCGCCAGATCGAGGCCGGCGTCTTCCAGGAACTCGACAAGTCCAAGCTGCCCAACCTCGAGAACATGTGGGATTTCGTCGAGGAGCAGACCGAAAAATACGATCCCGGCAACGCCTATTCGATCAATTACATGTGGGGCACGGTCGGCATCGGCTACAATCCGGCCATGGTCGAGGAGCGGCTCGGCACGTCCGAGATCACGAGCTGGGACATCGCCTTCGACCCGGAAAACCTCGCCAAGCTCGCCGATTGCGGCGTCTACTTCCTCGACAGCCCGACCGACATCCTGCCGACCGTTCTTCTGTGGCTCGGCAAGGATCCGAACTCGACCGAGCAGGCCGATCTGGAAGCCGCCGAGGAGGTGATGCTCTCGGTGCGCCCGCACATCCGCCGCTTCCACTCGTCGGAATACATCAACGCGCTCGCCAATGGCGACATCTGCTTTGCCGTCGGCTGGTCGGGCGACGTTTTCCAGGCGGCAGACCGCGCGGCCGAGGCCGACAACAATGTCGAAGTGGCCTATTCCGTGCCGGAAGAGGGCGCCCAGCTCTGGTTCGACCAGATGGCCATTCCCGCCGATGCGCAAAATGTCGAGGAAGCGCATGAGTTCCTGAACTTCATCATGGAGCCGGAAGTCATCGCGCGGGCGACGAACTACGTCTATTTCGCCAATGGCAACAAGGCGGCCGAAGAGTTCATCGAGCCCGAAATCCTCGAAGACACGGCGATCTACCCGGACGACGAAACGCTGGAGAAGATGTTCACGGTCATGCCCTACGAGCCCCGCTTCCAGCGTCTCGTGACGCGAAGCTGGACCCGCATCGTCACCGGCCAGTAATGACACGAAAGGCCCGGGCTTCCGGGCCTTTCCTTTCCATCGAGGGGACGGACATGAAATCGCTGGGAAGCATTCGCCGCAGCTTTGCACCCTGGGCCGATCCGAACGCGAAACCGTTCATCGCCTTCGAGAACGTCACCAAGCGGTTCGGCGATTTCACCGCCGTCGACAATCTGACGCTTCATGTCTACGAGCGAGAGTTCTTCGCGCTGCTCGGCGCGTCGGGCTGCGGCAAGTCCACGCTCCTGCGGATGCTGGCCGGCTTCGAGGAGCCGAGTTCGGGCCGCATCCTGCTCGACGGACAGGATCTGGCCGGCATCCCGCCCTATCGCCGCCCCGTCAACATGATGTTCCAGTCCTACGCGCTCTTCCCGCACATGACGGTGGAGAAGAACATCGCCTTCGGCCTGAAGCAGGACGGAATGCCCAGGGCCGAGATCGAAAAGCGCGTCGCCGAGATGCTGAAGCTGGTCAAGCTGGAGCAATTCGCCAGGCGCAAGCCTCACCAGCTCTCCGGCGGCCAGCGCCAGCGCGTCGCGCTCGCCCGTTCCGTCGCCAAGCGGCCGAAAGTGCTTCTGCTCGACGAGCCGCTCGGTGCGCTCGACAAGAAGCTGCGCGAGGAAACCCAGTTCGAGCTGATGGATTTGCAGCAGCAGCTCGGCCTCACCTTCATGGTCGTCACCCACGACCAGGAAGAGGCGATGACCATGGCCGACCGCATCGCCATCATGGACAAGGGCGAGGTGATGCAGGTCGCCACCCCCGCCGAAGTCTACGAGGCCCCGGCCTCCCGCTTCGTCGCCGATTTCGTCGGTTCCGTGAACATCTTCGAGGGCAGGATCGCGGGCCGCGCGGATGGCGGCGTCGAGATCGCTACCCCCGACGGCATTACCATCCGCGCCGATGATTCCAGTGCTGCGGGCGAGGGCACGGTCTGGTACGCCGTGCGCCCCGAAAAGATCCGCATCTCGTCGCAAAAGCCGGACAACCCCGCGCTCAATGCGATCGAGGGCGAGGTCTGGGACATCGGCTATCTCGGCGACATGACCGTCTACAACGTCAAGCTCGCGGGCGGCCAGGTCGTGCGCTCCAGCGAACTCAACAGCCAGCGCACCACGCACGACCCGATCACCTGGAACGACCGCGCCTGGCTCACCTTCCCGGCCGACGCCGGCGTCGTGTTGACGCGGTAAGCCCCATGAACCGCCTCGCCGCCGCGATCGCCTCCCGCGCCGCCATCATCGTTCCCTACCTCTGGCTGCTGGTCTTCTTCCTCGTCCCGTTCCTGATCGTCTTCAAGATCTCGCTGTCCTTCACGGCGATCTCGATGCCGCCCTACACCCCCACCTTCGATCTTTCCGAAGGCTGGGCAGCCTTCACCGAATCCCTTTCCGAGCTTTCCTTCGAAAACTATCTCTGGCTCCGGGACGATGCGCTCTACTTCAACGCCTATCTGACCAGCGTCGGCATCGCTGCCGTCTCCACCTTCCTCGCGCTCCTGATCGGCTATCCCATGGCCTACGCCATGGCGCGCGCGCCCGACAGCCTGCGCCCGCTGCTCCTGATGCTGGTCATCCTGCCCTTCTGGACCTCGTTCCTGATCCGCGTCTATGCCTGGATCGGCATCCTGAAGCCGGAAGGACTGCTCAACCAGTTTCTGCTCTGGCTCGGAATCATCGACGCGCCGCTGATCATCACCGGAACCTATGCCGCGATCTATATCGGCATCGTCTATTCCTACCTGCCCTTCATGGTCCTGCCGCTCTATGCGACGCTCGAGAAGATGGATTTCTCGCTGATCGAGGCGGCGCAGGACCTCGGCTCGACGCCGGCCGGCGCCTTCTGGAAGATCACCGTGCCGCTTTCCGTGCCGGGCATCGTCGCCGGCTGTATGCTGGTCTTCATCCCGGCGGTCGGCGAGTTCGTCATCCCGGACCTTCTCGGCGGCTCGCAGACCTTGATGATCGGCAAGACCTTGTGGAACGAGTTCTTCGCCAATCGCGACTGGCCGGTCGCCTCCGCCGTCGCCATCGTGCTCCTGCTCGTCCTCGTCGTGCCGATCATGTTCTTCCAGCAGGCGCAGGCCAAGGCCCAGGAGCGCGACCGATGAACCGTCTGTCGCGCTTCAACATCGTCTCGCTGGTGTTCGGATTCGCTTTCCTCTACATCCCGATCCTTCTTCTGGTCATCTATTCGTTCAACGCGTCGCGGCTCGTCACCGTCTGGGGCGGGTTCTCCACGCGCTGGTACGTCTCGCTCTTCCAGAACCAGCAACTCATCGACGCCGCCTGGGTCACCTTCCGCGTCGCCTTCCTGTCGGCCTCGGTCGCGACGGTGCTCGGCACGCTTGCGGCCATCGCGCTGACGCGCTACACGCGCTTCCACGGCCGCATCCTCTTCACCGGCATGGTCTTCGCGCCGCTGGTGATGCCCGAAGTCATCACCGGCCTGTCGCTGTTGTTGCTCTTCGTCGCCATCGGGCTGGAGCGAGGCTTCATGACCATCACGCTCGCGCACATCACCTTTTCGATGTGCTTCGTCGCTGTGGTGGTGCAGTCGCGGCTCCTCTCCTTCGACCGCTCGCTGGAAGAAGCCGCCCAGGATCTCGGCGCGACCCCGGCGCGCACCTTCTTTTCCGTCACGCTGCCCGTCATCCTGCCGGCCATCGTCGCAGGCTGGATGCTGGCCTTCACCCTGTCCCTGGACGATCTGGTGATCGCCAGCTTCACCTCCGGTCCCGGCGCGACGACCTTGCCGATGCGCATCTACAGCCAGGTCCGGCTGGGTGTGACGCCGGAGATCAACGCCGTCTCCACGATCCTGATCGGCGTGGTGGGCGTCGGCGTCATCATCGCCTCGCTGGTCAACAAGCGCCGCGACGTGCAGCGCCGCCGCGACGAGCAGGTCGCCGCTCAGGGTTGAGTGTCGGCCCCGGCGTCCTCGGGCGGCGTTTCTGCCTCGTTGACGATCATCGGCGAGATGAACGGCTCGTCCCAGCCGCCGCCGACGAAGAATTTCACCGCCTCCCCCGTCACCTGGCCCTGTCCGTCGACGGGTGCGATGTCGCCCGAGAGTGCGAGCGCCCGGCCGGCGAGCGGCACGATCCCGTTGAGTCCGGCGCGCCGTCCCTCCAGCAGGATCGATCCCGTGTCGATCCGCGCGAGACCACGGCCGACGGCGGCGCTGAACTGAAGGCCGCGGATCGGCATCGCTCCTTCGGCCACCTCCGACAGCGGGAACAGCCGGCCCTCCGCCGCGCGCGCGAGAAAGGCGTTGACGTCGATGCCAACGATGTCGCCCGGCCCGAAATTGGCCGTGAGGGTTCCTTCCGATGTCGAGATGACCGTGTTCCAGTCATTGCCCTTGCCGCGCAGGATGGCGGAGAGGTTTCCGCGCGTCTGCGGCACGAAGCGCTTGGCGCCGGCCTGAAGCGTCATCGCGCCGACATCGATCTCGCTTGCGAGGAACCGCAACTCGACCTCATTGGCCCGGCCGGCCGGCTCGATGCGGATGCCCGCCTGGATCGTGCCGCCGAAGGCCGAGGCGTCCGAAATGTCGAAGGCGGCGTTTCCGTTTTTCAGTTGCGCGGTCGCAGCCAGTCCTGCCAGTGCGAAATCGCCGAGCTGCGCCTGGCGGGCCGACAGTCGCAGGTCGAGATTGAGCTGCCGTGCGGCGGTTTCGTAGATCAGGTCGGCGGCTTCGTCGACCTTGTCGATCTGGGGCGTGAAGGCGGCAAGGAAGGTGCCGAGATTTAACTGGTCGAAGGCGATCGAGCCGGCGATGGTTGGCGTCGCTCCGCCGGTCGAAAGTTCGAGGACGCCGGTGCCGGGGCTTCCGGCAAGGTCGAGCGCCGCTTCCTCGATCTGGAGCCGCTCCGCGCTGCCGGTGATCCGGCCCGAAAGCTTCGCCGCGCCGATGGTCTGGCCGGCGGCGATGTCGGTGCGCGACCATTCGAGCGCGCGGCGAAGCGAAGGCGTCTCGAAGCTCGCCTGTCCGTCGAAGAAGGAATTGGCCGAAAGGTTCGCCGCGCCATCGAAGCGCAGCTTGGCGGGCGCGGCGTCGAGCGAAAGGCGCACCGGCGAGGTTCCGCCGGCCAGAAGCAGCAGCGGCTGCGCGCTCGATGCCTCGACGCGGATCGCCTCGCTGCGCCACACGCCGTTCGCCGTCAGCGTCGCCGGCCGGTCGAGCGCCGGCCAGCCGATCTGACCTGTCAGACCCGACAGGATCACCTGGTCCTCGCCTTCTTCGACCACCGCGATGCGCCCGTCATTGAAGGTCACCTGCCCGAACGCATCTCGCGGCAGGCCGGACAGGTCGGGATCCACGGCATTGGCGCTGACGACCTGGCTGGCCGTATCGATCGCGCGGCTCATGCGTCCGCCGCCGGGCAGGGGCGGCAGGTCGAAGACGGGCGTCGCCTTCGTCAGGCGCAAAAGCGGATGTTCGAGCGCAAGCTTTGAAAACACGACGTCGCCGCGCAGTGCGGCCAGGGCCGACAGGTCGATGTCGACACGCTCGGCTTCGAGCACCGGGCGGCTGTCATGCCCGCCCCATTCGTAGAGCGCGACATTGGAAAGATGGGCGGAAAAGGTCGGCCACACGTCGATGCGCGGCGCCTGGCTGAGTTGGACGCGATAGCCGCTCCAGGCCGAAAGCTCGTAGGCGATCCGGTCGCGCACGAGCTGCGTCGAGGCGATCCACGGCAGCGCGAGAACTAGCCCGACGCCCGCGACGATGAGGGCGGCGAGCCCGATGATCGTTCGTCTGACGACCTGTCCCTGCATTCAACCTCGCGGACTGGCCGACCGGATCGGCTGTGCGCCGATCGATCCCCGGTTCCGGTTTAATCGATGCGAATGTGCCTTTTCAAGCATTTGTGGCCTTGGAAGGGCCGTTGCCAACGTATTTCTACGATGCCGCGCGTGGCTTGTCAGCCAAGGCCGCTCCGTGCTTCAAGAGCGCGACATTTCTGGGAGGACCCGCATGACCGAAACCGCGCCGCTCTGGACCCCGAAGCCGCAGGACATCGAGGCCGCGCCGATCACCGCCTTTGCGCGCGAGGCGGCCGTTGCCGGCCGTGAACTCGACGGTTACGACGCGCTTCACGCCTGGTCGGTCGAGGACCGGGAAGCATTCTGGAGCCTCGTCTGGGATTTCTGCGGCGTCAAGGGCGAGAAGGGCACGCGCGTGCTCGCGGACGGCGACCGGATGCCCGGCGCCCGCTTCTTCCCCGATGCGAAGCTGAACTTCGCCGAAAACCTCCTGTCGAAGCGCGGCGCGGACGATGCGCTCGTCTTTCGCGGCGAGAACAAAGTCGCGCGCCGCATGTCGTGGGACGAGCTTCACGCGCTCGTCTCGCAACTCCAGCAGCTTTTCCGGGCGCATGGCGTCGGTGTGGGCGACCGCGTCGCGGCGATGATGCCCAACATGCCCGAGACGATCGCGGCCATGCTCGCGACCGCCTCCATCGGTGCCATCTGGTCGTCTTGCTCGCCCGATTTCGGCGAACAGGGCGTGCTCGACCGCTTCGGCCAGATCGAGCCGAAGCTCTTCATCACCGTCGACGGCTATCACTATAACGGCAAGGCGCTCGACGTGTCGGACAAGGTCGCCGCCGTCGTCGCCAGGCTGCCGAGCGCCACCCGCGCCTTCATCGTCGACTATCTCGGCAACGCGAAATCGGCCGCCGCGAAAATCGACCGTGCCGAAACCCTGTCGGACGCGATTTCCGGCATCGCACCGAAGGAGGTCGCGTTCACCCGTCTTCCCTTCGCGCACCCGCTCTACATCCTGTTCTCCTCGGGAACGACGGGCATCCCGAAATGCATCGTCCACTCGGCCGGCGGCACGCTGCTCCAGCACGTCAAGGAACAGCGCCTTCACGCTGGCATAGGCGAGGGCGACCGCTTCTTCTACTTCACTACCTGCGGCTGGATGATGTGGAACTGGCTCGTCTCGGGCCTGGCATCCGGCGCAACGCTCCTGCTCTATGACGGCTCGCCCTTTTACCCCGACGGCAACGTCATCTTCGATTTCGCCCAGGCCGAGAAGATGAATTTCTTCGGCACCTCGGCGAAGTTCATCGACGCGGTGAAGAAGGCCGGCCTAGAGCCGAAGGCGACGCACGACCTTTCCTCCGTGCGCACCATCGCCTCGACCGGCTCGCCGCTCGCGCCCGAAAGCTTCCGCTTTGTCTATGAAAGCGTCAACGAAGACGTCCACCTCGCCTCCATCTCCGGCGGCACCGACATCGTCTCCTGCTTCGTCCTCGGCGTGCCCACCAAGCCCGTCTGGATCGGCGAGATCCAGGGGCCGGGCCTCGGCATGGCCGTCGATGTCTGGGACGACGACGGCAAATCGGTTGTTGGCGAAAAGGGCGAACTCGTCTGCACAAGGCCGTTCCCGGCCATGCCGATCATGTTCTGGAACGATCCCGACGGCGCGAAATACAAATCCGCCTATTTCGAGCGGTTCGACAATGTCTGGTGCCATGGCGATTTCGCCGAATGGACGGCGCATGGCGGCATCGTCATCCATGGCCGCTCGGACGCGACGCTCAATCCGGGCGGTGTGCGCATCGGCACGGCCGAGATCTACAACCAGGTCGAGCAATTGCCGGAGATCGCCG
This sequence comes from Mesorhizobium sp. YIM 152430, assembly GCF_029210365.1. GTDB lineage: Bacteria > Pseudomonadota > Alphaproteobacteria > Rhizobiales > Rhizobiaceae > Aliihoeflea. Next base: position 2,380 of record NZ_JARGES010000001.1, on the reverse strand, counting down.
AGGCCATCTGCATCGGCCAGTCCTGGGACGACGACGTGCGCGTCGTGCTCTTCGTCCGGCTCGCCGGGGGCGCCAAACTCGACGAGGGGCTGGAAAAGAAGATCCGCACGCAGATCCGCACCGGCGCCAGCCCCCGCCACGTCCCGGCGCGCATCGTCGAAGTCGCCGACATTCCACGCACCAAGTCCGGCAAGATCACCGAACTCGCCGTGCGCGATATTGTCCATGGCCGCGTGGTCAAGAACCAGGAAGCGCTTGCCAATCCCGAAGCGCTGGAATTCTTCCGCGACCTTCCCGCCCTGCGCTCCTGATGGTGGTTAACAAGTCCTTGCGGCAAAATTTACCGCATCTGCAACGTCCCTAGCATTCGGTAAAAATTTCGGTATCCCGGCAAGGTTTCGTTAAGGATTGCCGGGCCATTGTGGGTGCAACTTGAGACAAAAGACGCACCCGGTTGGCTGCGCTCCTCCGCTTCAAGTCCCTGTGTGACACAAATTCCGTAGCGCCCCTTCTCGGGGCGCTTTTTTTATCTGCAAGTCTGCGGTTTTTCCGAAGTGCGACCCCCACCATCACATCATCGCTTCGCGATCCCGTGCCAGCGCGCGTGACAACAGCACCACCGGGATCAGCGATGTCACGATGATCAAGAGCGCCGCCACCGCACCGTCCTCCGGCCGCCCGCGCGAGGCGTTCTCGTAGACATGCGTCGCCAGTGTGTTGAAGCCGAACGGGCGCAAGAGGATCGTTGCCGACAATTCCTTGATCGTGTCGACGAAGACCAGCACCGCCGCCGTCAATATGGCGGGGCCGAGCAGCGGCAGGATGACGGCGCGCGCGCTCTGGCCGGGCGTGCGCCCGAGGCTGCGGGCCGCCTCGTCGATATTGGGCGGCAGCTTTTCCAGCCCCGACCGGATCGACCCTTCGGCGAGCGCGAGAAACCGGATCGAGCAGACCAGCACGACGGCGGTGGCCGAGCCGGTCAGCAGCAGCCCGGTCGAGATGCCGAACGCATCGCGCATCACCGCGTCGAGCGCATTGTCGAAGCGGGCGAGCGCGAACAGAAGCCCGAGCCCCATTACCGTTCCCGGCAGCGCATAGCCGACCATCGCGAAGCGCGTCAGCCCGGTCACCAGACGCGAGCGCGCCAGTCGCGCCGCCTGGATCAGCACCAGCGCGATCACGATGGTGACGACCGCCGTCGCGGTCGCCGTCACGATGGAATTGGTCAGCGCGTGGAAAAGGGCCGGATCGGCGAACTGCTGCATCCGGCGCGAGGCGTAGTCGGCAAAGACGTAAAGCGGAATGCCGAAGCCGGCGACGACCGGCAGGCCGGCGGCAAGCGTCGCCAGAACGGCCTTGCCGCCGCCAAGAGCGACACGCGGCGGCTTGGCCTTCATCTGCGTTGCGCGCATCGCATGGTAGCGCTGGCGTCGCCGCGCCCATTGCTCGGCCATCAGGAGCGCGAAGACGATGACGAGCATGATCATCGCGATCTGCGCCGCGCCTTCCAGGCTCCCCCGGTTCAGCCAGGTCGAGAACACCGACAGCGTCAGCGTGCGCACGCCCAGATATTCCGACGCGCCGATGTCGTTCAGCGTCTCCATCAGGACGAGCGCCACGCCGGCCGCGATCGCCGGCCGCGAGATCGGCAGCAGGACCTTGCGAAACACCTTGCCCGGCCGCGCGCCGAGCGTGCGCGCCACGTCGGCGATGTTGCGCCCCTGCATGATGAACACGACGCGGGTCGTCAGATACACATAGGGAAAGAGCACGGCCGACAGCACGATCGCCGCGCCCGTCGTCGAGCGGATGTCGGGAAACCAGTAGTCGCGCGTGGTCTGGAACCCGAAGATGTCTCGGATCGCCGTCTGCACCGGCCCGGTGAAGTGGAAGAACTCGCCGAACGCGTAGGCGGCGAGATAGGGGGGCACGGCAAGCGGCAGCACGAGCGCCCAGGCCAGCATCCGCCGCAGCGGAAAATCATAGGCGACGACGAGCCAGGCCGTCGTCACGCCGATCGTGGCGGTGCCGATCGCCACCAGCGCCATCAGCCACAGCGTCGTAGTGGCCGCGCGCGGCAGCACGAAATTGACCAGATGCGGCCAGTCCTCGCCGGTTCCCGAAAGCGCGATGCCGGCAAGCGTCAGGACCGGCAGGAGGACGACTGCCGCCACGACGGCGCTCAAGCCGATCGCCAGCGGATGCCGCTGTCGCCGCGCGCGCGGCGCGGGCGGGGAAATGGTGGCGGTCCTGTCGATCAGAAGCTGGTCGGTCACGATCTGCTCGTCCGGCGAAAACGGCAAGGGCCGGTCCGATAGCGGACCGGCCCGATGCCAGCGTCTAGCGTTTGAGCTTAGCTGCTCGGACCGTCGTCGAGCCC